>CAWJTG010000013.1:0-210136 GCA_963845795.1 uncultured Actinomycetota bacterium
CCACGACGACGCCACGCCC
The DNA here is from genome assembly GCA_963845795.1 of uncultured Actinomycetota bacterium. Lineage (GTDB taxonomy): Bacteria > Actinomycetota > Actinomycetes > Propionibacteriales > Nocardioidaceae > Nocardioides. The sequence goes on from CAWJTG010000013.1 coordinate 20, forward strand.
ACCTGCGGCTTGACCCAGTCGTCGTCGCCCATGCCGACGGCGCGGAGCATGCCGCGGGCGGCGGCCTTCTCGAGTCCGTCGGTGACGTCGCGGGAACGGGGCTTGATGTCGGGCTGGTCGGGCTGGTCGCTCACCCCGTCAGCGTAGGTGGGCGGGACCGTCAGATCGCGGCGGCTCTCACGACCAGGACGTCCGGCAGGTTCGCCACCACCGGTCGCCAGTGCTCGCCGCCGTCCGTGGAGCCCCACACGGCGCCGTTGCGGGCCCCGAAGTAGAGCCCGGTCTGCTCGTGGCCGTCGGCGCACATGGCGTCGCGCATCACGCCCACGAAGAAGTCGTCGGGCAGGCCGTCGCCGAGCTCGACCCACGACTCCCCGGCGTCCCGCGAGCGCCACACCCGCGCCTCGGCGCCGGGCGGGTAGCGACCCTCGCCACTACCGATCGGGAACACGAAGACGGTGTCGGGCTCGTGGGGGTGCACGACGATCGGGAAGCCGAAGTCGGAGGGCAGTCCATCGCCGATGTAGGTCCAGGAGCCGCCCTCGTCGTCGGAGCGGTAGACCCCGCCGTGGTTCTGGAGGTACAGCCGCTCGGGGCGCGAGGGGTGGCGCGCGACCTTGTGCACGCACTGCCCGAACTCGGGGTACTGCGAGCCCTCGGGCAGGAACTCGGCACGGATGCCCCGGTTGCGCGGCTCCCAGGAGCCGCCGCCGTCCCGCGTCTGGTAGACGCCGCCCGTCGAGATCGCGACCGTGACCGAGGCCGGGTCCGTCGGGTGCGGGAGGATCGTGTGGAAGGCCTGGCCGCCGAACCCGGCGCCCCACTCGGGCTTCTGCGGGTGGTTCCAGAGCGCTTCCTCGAGCGCGAAGTGGGCGCCGCCGTCGGTGGAGCGCCACACCGCCCCCGGCTCGGTGCCGGCGTACATCACGTCGGGCTCGGCGCCGGGCACGAGCTGCCACACCCGCTCGACCGACTCACCGGACCCCTCGGCGAACCGGACGGCGCCGCCGGGGGTCTCCTGCCAGGTGGCGCCGAGGTCGTCGGACCAGCGCACCTGAGGGCCCAGCCAGCTCGACGACGCCCCCGGCGAACAGCCGTGGCCGCGCACCCCGGGTGTCGACCAGGCAGGAGTAGACCTCCTCCATGTCGTGGTGGGGACCGGTGAAGTCCCACTCCTCGCGGGCGGCGTCGGAGGTTCCGACCCACAGGCCCTTCCTCGTTCCCAGCAGCAGCACGGTGCGCGCGTCGACAGCCACGTTGACTCCTTCGGTCGTGATCACTGTCCCTTGCGACCCGACGAGGGCGCCAGACTCATCGCTCGGACTCTGCGACCGCCTTCAGCTGGGCCAGGCCCCGCTCGAAGTCCTTGCCGACGAGGCGGTCCATGCTCACGACCCGGCCGAACAGGGCGGCCAGGCCGCGCTGCTCACCGGCCATCTCCCAGGTGACCTCGGTGTCACCGCCCGCCGGCACCAGGAGGAAGGCGATCTCGCTCGTCGACCGGAACGGCCGGTCGAAGGCGAGGCTGATGTCGATGCGCTCGGGTCCGGAGTGGGTGATCTCCATCGAGCCGGCGCCGGCCTTGCGGTTGCCCGTCCAGGCGTAGTGCGCCCCCACGCCCGAGGCGGCGCCGGTGTGGTGGCGCTCCATCTCGGGGTCGAGGCCCTCCCACGGCGACCACTGGGGCCACTCGTGGAAGTCGTTGACGAGCCGGTGCACCAGCGCCGGGTCCGCGGCGATCGAGGTGCTCCGGCTGATCCGGTAGCTGCTCATGAACGGGCATCGTGGCACACACGTCCGGGCGACTGCCGGGTCGAAGGAGACCCGTGGCTACGGTGACGCGGTGCGTCGGTCGGTCCCCGGTGCTGCTGGTGCTCGTGGGCATCCTCTCGGTCCAGTTCGGCGCGGGGGTCGCGAAGTCGATCTTCGACGACGCCTCGCCCACGGGCATCGTCTGGCTGCGGCTGGCGGCGAGCGCCGTCGTCCTGGGGGCGATCGCGCGGCCGGCGCTGCGCGGACGCTCGCGGGCGGACTGGGGGGTGGTGCTCGCCTTCGGTCTCACCCTCGGCCTGATGAACTGGTCGATCTACCAGTCGTTCGCCCGCATCCCGCTCGGGCTCGCCGTCACCATCGAGTTCGCGGGCCCGCTCACCCTGGCCGTGCTCGGCTCGCGCCGGCCCCGCGACCTGCTGTGGGTCGGGCTGGCCGGCGTCGGAGTGGTGCTGCTCGGCACCGAGCGCGCCGACCTCGACCCCGCCGGCGTGGCGTTCGCGCTGCTCGCCGCGGCCACCTGGGCGTGCTACATCCTGCTCAGCGCCCAGACCGGACAGCGGTGGGACGGGATCGACGGACTCGCCCTCGCCAGCGTGGTCGCGGGTCTCGCCGTCACGCCGCTCCTGCTTTTCGGCGAGGGCACGGCGGGGTTCGGCGACCCGCGGATCCTGCTGCTCGGCGCCGCCGTCGGCCTGCTCAGCTCGGTGGTGCCCTACAGCTGCGAGCTGGTGGCGCTGAGGTCGTTGTCGCCGGCGACCTTCAGCGTGCTCATGAGCCTGGAGCCCGGCGCGGCGGCGCTCGCGGGCGTGCTCGTGCTGCACGAGGTGCTCGGTCCGGCGCAGTGGCTCGCCGTCGGTTGCGTCGTCGCCGCCAGCATCGGCGCCACCCGCTCCCGCGGCACCATCGCCGACCCGGTGCCGGACTGAGGCACGACGGCGGCGCGTCCCGTTCACCCAGACGTCACACGATGATGACCGCAGATCCCCAGACGGGGCGGGGAAACCGGCGTAGCGTCGCCACCATGCTCGGCGGACTCGGTGATCTCGGTGCTCACGGTGTGACCTCCCCGCTCCGACCCCTCGACCTCCTGGTCCACCGGGTCCGCGCCTGGCCGGTCGCCTCGCAGCAGCGGGCGCGGCGCAACGCCATGCTCGCCGCCACGGCGTGCGCCGCCCGCCGCGCCGAGCGCCAGGACGTCGCTGACTACCTGGCCGCACTCGCTCGGCCCGCAGCGCCGGAGCCGCGCCCGCTCCCACGCCGCCGCGCCGCTCGCGGCTGAACGGTCCGGAGCACCGCGCCGCCGCTACGGCAGAATCGGCACCATGCCGACCTCTGCGGCCCGTGCCGCCACCGCCGGTGCCCTCTCGTTCCACGACGTCCGCTCCGACGACGGCACCATGCTGCGCGCCTGGACCAACGACCCGACCGGCCGGATCGACGGCCCCACCGTCGTCCTCTGCAACGGCCTCGGCTGCAACCCGTCGGCTGTGGCCCGCCCTGCTGCGGCCGGACTGCGGCGTCCGGGTGGTGTCGTGGAACCACCGCGGCGTCGGCGGCTCCGACCGGCCCGCCGACCCGAGCCACGTGGAGATCGAGCACTTCGTCGAGGACGGGCTCTCGGTGATGGACCACTTCGGCCTCGACCGGGCGGTGCTCATGGGCTGGTCGATGGGCGTCAACACGATGTTCGAGATGACCGTGCGGCACCCCGAGCGGGTGGCGGGCCTGTTCGCCGTCGCCGGGGTGCCGGGCGACACGTTCGCCACCATGCTGGCGCCGTTCCGCGTACCGCACGTCGTGGCCCGCGCCCTCACCGTCAACCTCTCCCGGGTGCTCACCGTGGCCGGCAAGGCGCTCACACCGGTCACCCGGCGACTGCCGATCGGGCCGCGCGCGGTGCACCTGGTCACCCACAGCGGCTTCATGTTCCCGGTCCGCGACCCCGAGCTCGCCGCCGTCGGCATCGCCGAGTTCCTCACCACGCCGGTCGACTGGTACGCCCACCTCGCCCTCAGCACCTCCCGGCACGCGCGGGTCTCGCTGAGCCGGGTCGACGTGCCGGCGGTCTTCGTGGCCGCCAGCTTCGACCTGCTCACCGGCTCGCGCGACATGCGCACCGCGGCCGAGCGGATGACCGACGCCGAGTTCGTCGAGCTGCGCGGCTCCCACTTCATCCAGCTCGAGCAGCCCGAGCGGGTGCACGCAGCTGCTGCTCGACCTGCTCGCCCGCGTCGACCCCTGACGCCGACCCGTCAGAAATGCGCTGGACCCGTCAGTTGTACAAGTGACGGGTCAGCGCATTTGTGACGGGTCAGCGCCGGGGTGGACCGTCACGTCGTGGGTGGCCGACGCGGACCGGAATGGCAGCCGCTCGCGCACCTCCGCAGCGTGTAGTGGGTGCTGGCTTCCGGTCGGTCGATGAAGGTCGCGCGACCCTCCGCGTCGGTCCGTACCCGGTCCGTCACGACCACACCGTCGACCCTGCGGCTGATCGAAGACTGCCACCCCGGACCGCGGCTGCGACTCGCTCCCCACGAACGTCCGGAGCGCGGCCTGGTCACCAGCCACGACGGCGTCCTCACCGGTGATGTCGGAGGTTCGTCGCGATCGTGTACGTCGTGACGGTGACCGCGGTGGCGGCCCGGCGGTCAGCGGTTGCGTCGCCGGGATCGCGAAGCGGTAGTCGGTGTCGAACCTCGGTTGCGACCTGCAGATCGGAATCACGCCGGACGGACGAGACCGAGACGATGCCGCCGAAGGTCCAGCGCCGAGGCCCCGATCGGCGGGACGACCACCTGAGCGTCTCGGGAGGGCATCGGGCGATCGTTGCCGACAACGCGCGTTTCAGGATGCTTCTCGGTCGCAGCCGGCACCCGTACAGGCGCGGCTATGACGCGGAGAAGAGGTGGACTCCGGCGGCAGGCCGGAGCCTGCGGCGACGTCGACGAACGTCGCGAGGCCACGGGCGCGGATAGAGACCGGATCGATCCGAGGGCGGCGCGGCGGAGACCGTGTACCGCGGGTGAAGGAGATCTGCCTCTCCGGCTCGTCGCTCGCCTTGCCGTCGTGCAACGAGCACGAGCGGGATGGCTCTGCGACCCGACGGCGATGGCGTTGGCCACGAGACGTCGGGTCGCAGCCGCCGACGTCATCGCCGGTTGCCCTGAGTCTACCGCTGCTGACGCTCCACCGGCGACGACTTCGACGCCGCGCGCGCGAGCGGCGCCGTACGTGCCGGAAGTACGATTGCCGCGGGCGGACGGAAGAAGCAGACCGGCTTGCGGTCGCTCCGGAGAGCACCCGGTCGGTCCGGTCCGTCTGCCGCCGATACAGCGACGGGTACGCCCACCTCGAACCTGAGCTGCAGGTAGATCGTGATCGTAGGAGTGCCCGGCGATGTCAGGTGCCCCTCCGCGACGACCTGCCGCAGCAACCGAGGGCGGGTCGCCGCGTGCCGTACGGTTATGAAGAAGATGGTCGCGAACGCCGTGACGGCGCAGGATGGCGCGAGCACCTGGAGGGTGATACCTCGAGGGGCAGTCGTCAGAAGGTCAGCGCGACCGTCCGGCCGCTCCCGGCGCGTAGTACGTCGGGCCGGTCGGCCGGTGGCAGCGCTCCGGAGCGGCCGCCGCGGGCCCCGGCCTTGGCGGCGGTCATGTGCGCGAGGCCCGCTGTTCGGCGCCAGCGCGAGGCCGACTGCGAGGAGTGCGCGGCGGAACGATAGGCGGCGCGTGCTTCGAGAGCGCTGATGCGGGTTCTCCTGCGTGCGGAACGGCAGATTCCAGCCGCGTGGTCTCGCCCGGCGGATCGTATGGCGCGGCGCACCCTCGGCGATACGTGTTCGACCGAGATATCGGGCGAGTGTCGCGGGGCCGAGAGGTGGAGAGGCTCGAGCGCGTCCTTGACGCTCGACCGTCAGAAATGCGCTGACCCGTCAGTTGTACAAGTGACGGGTCAGCGCATCTGTGACGGGTCAGCGCATTGTGACGGCTCGATGACGGCGCGGCGGGAGGCGCGGCGCAGGGTGGTGAGGATCGCGGGGCCGAGGAGGGCGACGCAGAGCGCGGTGGTGATCGCGCGGCCGGTGTCGAAGGAGCCGGTGGAGGTCAGCAACGTGTAGGCGGCGAAGGTGTGGAGGTTCTCGCCGAGGGAGGCCGAGGGGTCGAAGGCCAGCGAGCCGTCGTGGCCCGGCACCTCCACCGTGCCGAGGTTGAACGGCCAGCCCTGGAGGTTCATCAACAGGCCGTAGAGGTAGGCCGCGACGACGCCGTACCCGGCGAGCAGCGCCACCTCCCACCGGCCGGAGACCCGGCGCGGCAGCAGCCCCGCCCCCATGCCCACCCAGGCGGCGCACAGCATCTGGAACGGCAGCCACGGCCCGACGCCGGCCGTCATCAGCGCGGAGGCGAGCAGCGAGGTGCAGCCGAGCGCGAAGCCGAACCCCGGCCCGAACACGCGCCCGGCGAGGATCAGCAGGAAGAAGACCAGCTCGACGCCGCCGGTGCCGGCCGAGAGCACCCGCAGCAGGGCGTTGGCCGCCGACAGGACGCCGAGCAGCGCGAGCACCCGCGAGTCGATGCCGCCCTCACTCATCTCGGCCAGCACGACGACCAGCACCACGGGCAGCAGCGCGAGGAAGAGGAACGGCGGGTCGACCCGGGTGCCGGGGGGCACCTCGACGAGCAACGGCCAGCAGAACATCATCAGCCCCGCCAGCGACGCCACCCCGAGCACGGCGCCCGACCGGGGCGAGAGCGGGACGGCGGTGGTCACCCGACCGACCTCGGCGACCCGCAGCCACGGCGCTCCGAGGACCTTGGTGACCTGCGGGGCGAACGCGGGCGACTCGGCCACCACGGCGCGCACCGGCCCCTGGGAGACCACCTCGCCCTCGGCGAGCACCACCACGTCGTCGGCCGACCGTGGCCACGAACTCGACGTCGTGGGTGGCCACGAGCACCGCATGCCCCTCGGCGGCCAGCCCGCGCAGCGTGCCGGCCAGCGCGGCCTTGGCCACGTAGTCGAGGCCGCGCGTCGGCTCGTCGAGCAGCACCAGCTGCGGCCGGCCCGCCAGCACCACGGCGAGCGCGAGCGCGAGCCGCTGCCCCTCGGAGAGGTCGCGCGGGTGCTGGTCGTCGGGGATGCCGGGCACGAACCGCTCCAGCAGCTCACGCGCACCGGGCCCGGCGGCGGCGCACTCGTCGGCCACGGTCTCCAGGTAGAGCAGGTCGGACGCCGTCTGCGGCAGCAGCCCGACCGACGCCGCGGCGTCCGGCCGGGTCGAGCGCCGCCCGGGTCGGTGCCCCCGGGGCCGCTGACGCTCACGGTGCCCGAACGCCGCGACCGCGAGCCCTGGAGCGTCCACAGCAGCGTCGACTTGCCGGCGCCGTTGCGGCCCATGAGGGCGGTGACCCGGCCGGCGGGCAGCTCGAGGTCGACCTCGCGGAGCGCGGGTGTGCGGCCGTGGACGACGGTGAGCGCGTGCGCCGCGACGGCGACCGGTCCGGTGGCCACCGGGTCGGGCGGCGGCGGGCTCGGAAGCTCGTGCCCGCGGGCGGCCCGGCGCGCCTCCCGCACCGAGAGCGGCAGCGGCGACCACCCGCAGCGCGCGGCCGAGCTCGACGATCGGCGGCACCACGGGCGAGACGGCCAGCAGCTCGGCCGGCTCGCCGACGCGCACCCCGCCGGCGCCGTCGAGCAGCACCATCCGGTCGGCGAACGGCACGACCCGCTCGAGCCGGTGCTCGGCGAGCAGCACCGAGACGCCGAGGTCGTGCACGAGCCGGGTGAGGGTGGCCAGCACCTCCTCGGCGGCGGTCGGGTCGAGGGCCGACGTCGGCTCGTCGAGCACCAGCAGCCGCGGGTGCATCGTGAGCACCGACCCGATCGCCACCCGCTGCTGCTCGCCGCCCGAGAGCGTCCGCAGCTCGCGGCTGCGCAGGTCGAGCGACGCCGAGCAGGTCGAGCGTCTCCTCGACCCGGCGCCGCATCGTGGCCGGCGCGAGCCCGAGCTGCTCCATGCCGTAGGCGAGCTCCTCCTCGACGGTGTCGGTGACGAAGCCGGCGAGCGGGCCTGCCCGACGTAGCCGATCGCGTGCGCCCGCTCCCGCGGCGGCGTGCCGGTGACCGACACCCGTCGAGCCGGACGTCGCCGCGTAGCACCCCGCCGGTGAACCGCGGCACCAGTCCGGTGACCACGCCCAGCAGCGTCGACTTGCCGGAGCCGGTCGGGCCACTCACCAGCACCAGCTCGCCCTCGTCGACGACGAGGTCGGCGTCGCGCAGCACGGGGGCGGCGTCGTCGTAGCCGAAGGTCACGCCGGCGAGCTCGATCATGCCGCCACCTCCAGTTCCGGTGCGGCCGCAGCGCGCTGGCCGGCGGCGGCGCCACCACCGCGGCCACCGCGCCGACCAGGACGCCGACGAGCGCGACGAGGCTCACCTCCGGCCAGCCGTCGAGGGTCGGGGTAGGCGATCGGGAACTGGTAGCGGTCGACCCACCACGCAGACGTGGCGACGACCAGGCCGCTCACCGCCACCGCGACCTCGGCGGGGCGCCACCGGTCGGCGCGGTAGCGGGTGCGCTCGACGCGGCGCCCGGCGAGCACGAATCCTCCCCCGGCGACGACGACGCCCGCCACGAGCATCGGCGCGGCCAGCACCCGCGGCGCCGTCTGGTCGAGCACGGCGTAGACGCCGACGCAGACGCCGACCAGGCCGGCCAGCATGAGCGCGCCGGTGGTGCGGCGCTCGGCGGCCGTCGCGGTGCCGCTGCGGCCGTAGCCGCGGGTGTCCATCCCGGCCGCCAGCGCGAGCGACCGCTCGAAGGTGTCCTCGAGCACGGGAACCAGCGTGCGCCGCAGGCCGACGCACCCGGCCGGCCTCCCCCGCCCGCAACGTCTGCGCGGCCCGCACCCGGCGGACGCTCTGCGGTGAGCTGCGGCAGCACGGTCACGGCCACCACCATCGCGGTCCCGATCTCGTACAGCGCGGGCGGGAGCGACCGCAGCAGCCGCTTGCGGGTTGGCGAGCGCGTTGGCCGCGCCCACGCACATCACGACGGCGCCGAGCCGCAGCCCGTCGTAGAGCCCCGAGAGCAGCGCCTCGCGGGTCACCGGGCCGAGGATCGTGACGCCGAGCACGAAGTCCGGCAGCGGCACCTCGGGCAGGTCGAGCACCACCTCGCCCGGGTAGCCGCCGAGCAGCACCCGCCACAGCACCCGCAGCACCACGGTGATCGCGCCGAGCCACAGGTAGAAGCGGAACGAGCGGCTCCACACGTGGTCGGAGCGGCGCGCGGCCACCACCAGGCCCGCCACCCCCACCACGAGCACGAGCAGGTAGGGGTTGGTCGTGAGGGACGCCGACGCCGCGAGCCCGATCGCCCAGCACCACCAGGCGACCGGGTGCAGGTCGCGCGGCAGCGGCGTCCTCACCTCACGAACCCGTGCCGGGCCCGAGCCGTCGACGCACCAGCAGCGCACCACCGGCGCCGACGAGCACGCCGCCGACGGCGAGCGGCGGGACCCACCCGGGGAGTCCCTCGGCGCCGCCGTCGGCGACGGCCCGGGGCGGGGCGGGGTCGGCGACCGACGGGTCGCTGTCGGGCGCCTCGGTGCTCTCGGGTGACGTCGACGACGCACCCGGAGCGGCGGTCGACGTGCCGGACGGCGTGCCGGGTGCGACGCTCTCCTGCGTGACCGGGAGCCGCGGACGAGGTGGGCGGGCCGGACGGACCCGGCGAGTCCGGGGACCCCGGTGAGCCCGGTGGACGCCGGGGACGCCGGGGACGAGGCACCAGGCCCGGCGGGCGCCGATCCACCGCGACCCTGCTGCCCACCGGCGCCGCCCGACGGTGTCGACGGCTGCGCCGACGGCGGCTGCTGGGGGGCAGGCGTGGGGCTCGGCTGCGGGGACGGCGACGGCTGCGGGGCCGGGGTCCGGGGCGTCACGCGGGGCGCCTGGGCCTCGCCCGCACCCTGCTTCCAGGAGAAGCCGACCCAGGCGCCGTCGGGCACCTTGAGGCCGTTGGCGCCGTAGTTGGAGTAGGACCACCTGCCGTCGCCGGTGGACCACCACAGCCCCCAGTAGGCGTCCGCGGGCGGGGTGTCGACGCAGTCCTCCCGCGAGGAGTCGGGTGCTCCCGAGACGCGGCACACGAAGAAGCCGTTCTCGGTCCGGACGTCCTCCAGGGGGAACCCCGCGGCGGGGAACAGCGACGAGGCACGCTGTCCGCCGCCGTCGCGCACGCACTGGCCCTGCACCCCACCGCCGAGCTCGCGGAAGTCCACGATGACCGTGACGCCGCCGCCGCTGCCGCAGGTGGCGGCCGCGGCGGGAGCCGCCGGGCCGGCGACCGGGACGGCCGCGCCCGCCGCCGCGGTCAGGGCGACCGCGGCGACGAGACGCCAGAGACGACGGCGCACGGTCAGCGCCGGACGGTGACGACGGCGCTGCCGCGCCGGTCGGAGAACTGACCGACCACGACGACCGCGGCCCGGCCGACGGGGCCGGTGGCCACGAACGACTCGACGACGCGGCCGCCCCCGCCGGCGTTGCCGGTGGCGACGTCGCGGCCGCGGAACCGGACGACGAAGCGCTCGTCGGGTGCGAGGCCGCTCGCCCGGACCACGGCGCGGCGGCCGCGGGTGACGGGGCTGGTGGCGGTCACGTCGAACTGCTCCGTCCACAGTGCCGTGATGCTGGTGCGCTCGGAGCGGCGGTGGGCGTCGTAGGTGGTGATGGGCAGCACCTGGGTGCGCCTCGGCAGCAGGAACGACTGCTCGCTGCGCCCGCCGGCCGGCAGCACGACCGTGCGGGGCGACGCCTTGCCGATGCGCAGGCAGAGCGTGTTGCCGGGCGCTCCGCGGAGCACCACGGTGCGCCGGGTGCCGGCGCGGACCGGCTGGGTGGCCGCGACGAGCCGGGTCTCACCGGCGCCCTCGAGACCGCCGGGCGCGTAGGCGAGGGCGGGCAGCGCCTGGGCGGTCGAGCGCAGCGCGACGCTGCGGTCGATGTCGTCGAAGGCGCCGGCGCGGGCGTTGGCGACGCCGAGGTCGTCGACCACGATCGCACCGTCGTCGGCCTTCGCGAACGGCCGGCAGGCGCCGGCGTTGTTGAGCTGGTGGGCACGCAGCCAGAGCGCCGCCTCACTGGCGTCGGCGGTACGGCCCTCGGCGCCGAGGGCACGGCCGGCGAGGCCGGTGCTGTTGGCGTTCACCGGGCCGGTGGTGCCACCGGTGCTGAACGACCCGTCGTCACCCTGCACGTCGGCGAGCCACGCCGCCGCGTCGTCGAGGGCCGAGGCGACCCCGGTGTCGGTGGCGGCGAGGTCCTGCAGTGCCAGGATCGTGAACGCGGTGGTGTCGACGCTCGACCCGCCCTCGCCGGTGGCCGCGCCGTCGCAGGTCTGGTCGACGGCCTCCTTGTCGGAGGCGAAGCCGCCGCGGAAGAAGCCCGCCGCGCACTGCTGGTCGAGCAGGTAGGAGCGGGCGTCCTCGAGCTCAGGCTCGTCGGCCTCGGCCAGCGCCTGCACGGCGTAGGCCTGTCCGAGCGGGGTGGCGTAGTCGGCGCCCTGGTAGCCGTTCTGGTCCTCGATCCGGCCGGCGATCGGCGCGGTGTCGCTGACGGTGCTCAGAAGCGCCGCACGGGCGGCGTCGGTGGCCGGGCCGGTGCGGCCCCGCTCCAGGAGGAACGCCGCACCCTTCGCGGCCGAGTTGGCGTAGGTGGTGCCGTAGCTCGAGTAATAGTCGGGCATACCTGCCTCGACGCCCTCGGTCATCGCGGTCACCGTCGCGGCCTGGCCACCGGTCTCGACGAGCGACCAGGCACCGTCGATGGTGAGGCCGACGTCGTCGGATTCGTACACGTCGCCCAGGTACTCGGAGTAGATGTGGAACACCCCGGACGCAGGCACCTGGCCGGACAGCCAGGTCGCACCCTTGGTGACGGGGCCGTGGTCGGCGTCGGCCGGTGGGGCCGCGCCGGCCGGACCGGCCACCAGGACTCCGGTGACGGTGAGAGCGGTGGCGACACCGCGCACGAGCAGGGACTTCATGGGTTCCTCTCCGCTGCACACAGCGGGCGACCCACGAAGGTCGACCCGCTGCTTTCCGCGACAGCGATGGGTCAGGACGCGTCGTGACAGGTGCTCCGGCTCGCGGACCCTGGTACAGGGTCTGCCTACGGTTGCGGGTCAGCGCCGGACTCGGACCGGCTTCCCCCACCACGGGCGTTGCAGTTGATGTTGTGGCGGCAGCGTAGCCCCCGACGGCCGAGGCTCCCATTCGATCCCGGGAAGTGCCCGAGGTGGGGTGGCTCACTCCAGGACGTGCCGCACCCAGGCCGGGTCGTAGTCGGGGTGGCGGCCGTACCCGAACAGGAGCATGCGCAGGTCGTGCCGACCCGGCAGCGCACCCGCCTGCACCGTGGTCAGCAGCTCGTCGACCACGGCGACCTGCGCGGCGAGGCCGGGGGTGGTCCGGTCCGCACCCCGCGCGGCGTCGCGCTCCCACAGCTGCGCGAGCTCCTCGCCGAGCCGGTCGACGAGGAAGGCGACCAGTCGCTCGTGCGCTCGCTCCCGGGTGCCGAGGCCGAGCCGATCGCTCCGGCCGGCGGGCGTGTCGGCGGTGTCGGCGGTGTCGGCGGGTCGGACATCGGCTGCTGCACCCTCCTCAGTCGGGAGGGAGGCGAGCCGGGGGACCGGGCGGGCGACCCACCCGTAGTCCACGACGGCTGTGATGCGCTCCAGCGGGCCAGTCCGGCTCGTCGCCCACCCCGAGGGCGAGCGACCTACGGTTGCGGGTCAGCGCCGGGTTCGGACCGGCTGTGGTCGACCGCTGGAGGTGTTCAGTTGGTCTGCGCAGTCTGGAGCGGGCGAGCCGCCCGGGCAAGGGTCGGTGAGGTCGGTCTCAGGTGAGCTTCTCGAGGATCAGCTCACGCACCCGCCCGGCGTCGGCCTGGCCGCGCATCTGCTTCATCACCGCGCCGATGAGGGCGCCGGCCGCAGCATGCTTGCCGTCGCGGATCTTCTGCGCGACGTCGGGGTTCGCGGCGATGGCCTCGTCGACGGCGGAGGAGAGCGCACCCTCGTCCGACACCACGGCCAGGCCGCGTCGCTCGACGATCTCGGCGGGCGTGCCCTCGCCGGCGAGCAGACCGTCGAAGACCTGCCGGGCGAGCTTGTCGTTGACCGTGCCGGCGTCGACGAGCGCCTGGACGGCGGCCACCTCGGCCGGTCCGACGCCGCGCTCGGCAAGGTCCGCCAGCTCGACGCCGTCGTCCTTGGCGCGGCGGGCGAGCTCGCCGAGCCACCACTTGCGAGCAGCCTGCGGAGCGGCGCCAGCGGCGATCGTGTCCTCGACCAGCAGCATCGCCCCGGCGCCGACCGTGTCACGCATCTCGAGGTCGGAGAAGCCCCACTCGACCTGCAACCGCGACCGCTTCGCCGCCGGATTCTCGGGCAGCGTGCCGCGCAGCTCGTCGACCCACTCCCGCGTGGGGGCCACCGGCACCAGGTCGGGCTCGGGGAAGTACCGGTAGTCCTCGGCGTCGGACTTCTCCCGGCCCGAGGTGGTGCGGCCGGTGTCCTCGTGCCAGTGGCGGGTCTCCTGGAGGATCGAGCCGCCGCCGTCGAGCACGCCGGCGTGACGCTGCATCTCGTAGCGGACCGCCCGCTCGACCGACCGGAACGAGTTGACGTTCTTGGTCTCGGTGCGGGTGCCGAGGGCGCCCGAGCCCTTCGGTGCGAGCGAGAGGTTCACGTCGGCGCGCAGGTTGCCCTGGTCCATCCGGGCCTCGGAGACGCCGAGGGCGACGATGAGGTCGCGCAGCTGCGTCACGTAGGCCCGCGCCACCTCGGGCGCCCGCGCACCCGCGCCGAGCACCGGGCGGGTGACGATCTCGATGAGGGGGATGCCGGCGCGGTTGTAGTCGACCAGCGAGTAGTCGGCGCCCTGGATACGACCGGTGGCGCCGCCCACGTGCAGCGACTTCCCGGTGTCCTCCTCCATGTGGGCGCGCTCGATCTCGACGCGGAAGGTCTCGCCGTCAACGTCGACGTCCATGTAGCCGTCGAAGCAGATCGGCTCGTCGTACTGGGAGGTCTGGAAGTTCTTCGGCATGTCCGGGTAGAAGTAGTTCTTCCGCGCGAACCGGCACCACTCGGCGATCGAGCAGTTGAGCGCCAGCCCGATCCGGATGGCCGACTCGACGGCGACGCGGTTCACCACCGGCATCGCGCCCGGCAGGCCCAGGCAGGTCGGGCACACCTGGGTGTTCGGCTCGGCGCCGAAGGTGGTCGAGCAGCCGCAGAACATCTTCGACGCGGTGCCGAGCTCGACGTGCACCTCGAGGCCGAGCGCCGGGTCGTAGGAGGCCAGCACGTCGTCGAAGGGGACCAGGGTCTCGGTCATCGGGCCACCTCCTGGAGGGCCGGTGCCTGGGCGAGCAGCGGCCCGCCCCACTTGTCGGCCAGCAGCGCCTCGACGGCGGCGCCGACGCGGTAGACCCGCTCGTCGGCGAGCACCGGCGCCAGCACCTGGAGGCCGGCCGGGAGGCCGTCCTCGTCGGCGAGCCCGCTCGGCACCGAGATGCCGGGGTTGCCCGCCAGGTTGGCCGGGATGGTGGCGAGGTCGTTGAGGTACATCGCGAGCGGGTCGTCGATCTTCTCGCCGATCTTGAAGGCCGTGGTGGGCGCGGTCGGCGACACCAGCACGTCGGCCTGCTCGAACGCGGCCAGGAAGTCGCGGATCACCAGCGTGCGCACCTTCTGCGCCTGGCCGTAGTAGGCGTCGAAGTAGCCGCTGGAGAGCGCGTAGGTGCCGAGGATGATGCGCCGCTTGACCTCGTCGCCGAACCCGGCGTCGCGGGTGGCACGCATGACCTCCTCGGCGGACGGCGCCACGACGCCCTCGGGCAGCACCCGCAGGCCGTAGCGCATCGCGTCGAACTTGGCGAGGTTGCTCGACGCCTCCGCCGGCAGGATCAGGTAGTAGGTGGCGAGCGCGTGCACGAAGGTCGGGCACGACACCTCCACCACCTCGGCCCCGGCCTGCACCATCAGCTCGACCGCCTCGTGGAACCGGGCCAGGACGCCGTCCTGGTAGCCCTCGCCGCCGAGCTCCTTCACCACGCCGACGCGCACGCCGGTGAGGTCGCCGTCGGCACCGTGCCGCGCGGCGCCGACGAGGTCGGGCACGTCGACGCGCGCGGAGGTGGAGTCGAGCGGGTCGTGCCCGGCGATCAGCTCGTGCAGCAGTGCGGCATCGAGCACGGTGCGCGTGACCGGGCCGACCTGGTCGAGGGAGTTGGCCAGCGCCACCAGCCCGTAGCGCGAGACCGAGCCGTAGGTGGGCTTCATGCCGACGGTGCCGGTGACGGCGCCGGGCTGGCGGATCGAGCCGCCGGTGTCGGTGCCGAGCGCCAGCGGCGCCTGGTGGGAGGCGACCGCGGCCGACGAACCGCCGCCGGAGCCGCCGGGGATGCGGTCGAGGTCCCACGGGTTGTGGGTGGGGCCGTAGGCGGAGTGCTCGGTGGACGAGCCCATCGCGAACTCGTCCATGTTGGTCTTGCCGAGCACGGGCAGCCCCGCCGCCCTGACCCGCGCGACCACGGTGGCGTCGTACGGCGGCACCCAGCCCTCGAGGATCTTGGAGCCGCAGGTGGTGGGCAGGCCCTCGGTGGCCAGCACGTCCTTCACCGCGATCGGCACGCCGTCGAGCGTGGACGCCGGGGCGCCGGCGGCGCGGCGGGCGTCGGAGGCCTCGGCCGCGGCGAGCGCCCCCTCGGCATCGACGTGCAGGAAGGCGTGCACGGCGCCGTCGACCGCGCCGATGCGGTCGAGGTGGGCCTGCGTGAGCGCGACCGAGGTCGTCTCCCCCGCCGCGAGGGCCTCGGCCATCGCGGCCGCGGTGTCACCGATCGGGGCGGTCACTGCTCGTCCCCGAGGATCCGCGGGACGGCGAACCGCTGCCCCTCGGACGCGGGCGCGCCCGACAGGGCCTGCTCGGCGGTGAGGCCGGGCACCACGACGTCGTCGCGGAACACGTTGGTGAGCGGCAGCGGGTGCGAGGTCGGCGGCACGTCGTCGCCGGCGACGTCCTGGATCGAGGCCACCGACTCGAGGATCACCGACAGCTGCGGGGCCAGGTGGTCGAGCTCGTCGTCGCTGAGGTCGATGCGGGCCAGGTTCGCGAGGTGGGCGACCTCGTCACGGGTGATCCCGGGGTTCTCGGGCATGCCTGAACCCTAGGACGTCGGTGACCGGCCGCCACCGAGGGGATCAACCGGCGTGGAACAGCCGCACGACGTAGCGCTCGGCCGGCAGCCGCCGGCCCCGCAGGATCATGCCGCGCACTGTGACGGTAGCGGTGCGCACGCCGTCGCGCGGGACGCGGATCGGCTCGAGCAGGTCCCACACCAGGGCGGACTGGCCGCCGAACCCGGGCTGCGGCCGGTAGCGGCGCACCCTGACCGCCTCACCGCCGACGGAGACCCGGACGGTGGCGCGGCTCAGGTCGAAGCCCGGCCGCGAGGTGCCGAACGACCAGCGACGGCCCGGGCTCACCTCGGCGGGGAACCAGCCGGCCGAGGGCCAGCGGATCCAGGCCGGCGCGGCGTTGCGCGCCGAGCGCAGCCGAGCAGGCGGGACGACGAAGGTGGCGTTGGCCGCGCCGACCTGGCCCGTGCCCATGGCATCGGTGGTCGGGTTCAGGAGCCAACGTCGGTGACCGGCGGCCCGGTTGCTCGGACCGCGGTCGGCGAGGTAGGCGAGCACGGTGGCGGCGCCGGTGTACCCGAGCGCCAGGTTGGAGGAGCCGGCCGCCTGGGAGCCGGCCTCGGAGAAGCAGGCCGCCGACCGGGCGGGGGTGTGGGTGAGGTATCCGAGGTGGTGCTGGATCAGCGCCGCGCGCTGCGCCCGGCGGGACAGGCCGGCATCGAGGGCGACGGGGTCGAGCCCGGCCATGCGCCGCGCGTAGTTGACGGCGGCGATGATCCGGCGTCGGGTCCCGAGGGGGGTGGCCTCGACGGCGCAGCCGTCGGGGCGGACCGACGGCTCGCTGCGGAGCTGGGGCAGGAGGTGACGGCGGTAGGCGTCCCGGACGGCGGCGCGGGAGGAGGTGTCGTAGGCCGAGTGCGAGCGTCGCATCGTCGCCGCGGGTGCGACGTTGCGCGCGACGACCGGGCCGGCGACGGCGGGTCGGGTGAGGACGCGGTCCATCGGCGCGTCCGGCGCGGTCGGTGACGAGCCGGCGTCGGTCCGTGCCAGCGCGACCAGCACCAGCACCAGCACGACCAGCACCGCGACCGCGGCCGGTCGCGCCGGCGGTCGGAGGGAGCTGAGGGATCGCACGTCGGTGTTATCGGCATCCGCGGACCCCGGGTTGAGCCCCCACCGCACGTCGACCGGCCTGCCCGGTCAGCGGCCGGAACCCCTCTCCCAACCGGGAGCCGCCTCCGCGGCATCTGACAGGGTGACCGACCTGAGGAGCAGCCCGTGCCGCGATCCCCCCGTCCACCGACCGACGAGCAGTTCACCGAGCTCGTCCACGCCGCGTGGCCGTCGCTCTACCGCACCGCCTACCTGATGCTCGGCGATGCGGCCGAGGCGGAGGACCTGGTGCAGACGGCCCTCGCCAAGACCTACGCCAGCTGGGGCAAGGTGCGTGACCTCGGCGCCGCCCACGGCTACGCCCGCACCACGCTCGTCAACACCGCCTCCTCGTGGTTCCGGCGCCGGTCGTGGCGCAACGAGCGCCCGACCGAGGTGCTGCCGGACGTCCCGGCCGGCGGCGCCCACTCCTGGCCCGACGAGACCGACCGCCCCACCCTGGTGGCCGCGCTCGCCCAGCTGCCGCCGCGGCAGCGCGCCGTGATCGTCCTGCGCTACTACGAGGACCTCGACGTCGCCACCACCGCCGCCGCGCTCGGGTGCTCCCCCGGCACGGTCAAGAGCCAGACCTCCGACGCCCTCGTCCGGCTGCGCGCCGTGCTCGGCGACGCCGTCGTCCCGCAGACCCTCGCCCAGGGAGGCACCCCGTGACCGACCGACTCTCCCAGCTCCTCCACGACGAGGCCGACGACCTCCTCGTCCCGCCCGCACCGGCCCACGACGTGCTCACCCGCGGTCGCGGCCTGCGCACCCGTCACCGCATCGCGACCGGCGCGGCCGCGCTCGCCGTGCTCGCCCTGGTCGGCACCGGCGTCGCGATCGTGACCGGCGGCGACGGCGACCGCGGTGTCGATCCCGTCGCTCCTCCGCGCTCCGGCCCCGACCTCGGAGCCGTGTTCTCGATCGGCAGCGAGGTGTACCTCGACGGCGGCGCCGTCCACGCCTCGATCGACGACGACGCGGTGAAGTCGCTCTTCTACACCTCCGCCGGCGTGCTGGTCCGGCACGGCGACAACCCCTACAGCGACGGCGGCGGGAGGCAGCGGTTCTCACTGGTCACACCCAACGGCTCGGTGCGGCCGGTGTCGGTGGACACCGAGGAGGCCTACCACTCCACCGACCCGACCCAGCCGATCCTGGTGTGGGCGGAGACGGTGCAGGGCGAGGTGCAGGTCGTCGTCTGGGACCTGGTGCGCGACCGCGAGGTGTCGCGGACTCCCGTGCCCGGGGCGCGGTCGGACTTCCTTCCGCTCTCCGTCAGCGGCGACCGGGTGTGGCTCCAGGCGGGCGAGCAGGGCTTCGTCGTCGACTGGCGCACCGGGAAGGTGCATCCGGCCGATGCCGGTTTGGACCTCGGCGACGTCGCGGGCGGGCACGCAGCGGTCACCACGGAGGACCGCAGCACGGTGGTCGACGTCGCGACCGGCGAGGTGCTGCTCGACGTCGAGCCGCACGGCGGCTACAGCTGGCTGCAGCTCTCCCCGGACGGGCGGTTCGCCAAGGTCTTCGTCGAGGACGACGTCGACCCGGCCGACGCCGTCACCACGGTCTACGACATCGAGACCGGGGCGCGCGTCGAGGTGCCGGGCGCCGGCTACGACTGGGGCTGGACCTCGGTCGGCGACCTGGTGAGCGTCGACGGCAGCGGCGAGGTGACCACCTGCGACGCCGTCACCGGCGACTGCACGAGCACCACGCCCGAGCTCGACGTGCTCCCGGACGCGCTCGAGGGCGAGCCCGTCGCGCGGTGCGAGAAGGTCCGGGCCGGCACGATATGCACCACCGAGCCGATCGAGAACTTCGGTGACGACCTCGTGCTCGGCGGGGTGCGCCGGGAGTCCTGACCGGCCGGGTGGGCTCGTGGCCTCCCGGCCCGGGCTCAGCAGGCGCGGATGCGGCTCAGCGCGAACCGGCCGCCGCTGCCGGCGTTGCGCAGGGAGATCGTGGCCTCGAGGGTCCAACCGGCGCTGCGCGGCACGATCAGCGCCCCGGGCGCGCCGAGCCGGCGGCCGGGCACCCAGCCCGACGACCAGCGGCGGTCGGTCCGGACGCCGTTCCTCAGCACCCACATCCGGCCGATGGCCTCGTCGGCGCTCTGCCGGTTGTCGACGCGCACCAGCACCCGCCACGCGGTGGCGCTCGCCGGCTCCTTGCAGGCGCGCAGCAACGAGTCGTTGACCCGCGAGATCGTGCCGTAGGCGCGCGGCTCCGCGGCCAGGGACGACGGTGCGGTGGCGACGAGGGACAGCAGAGCGGCGGCGAGCGCCGTCACGAGGGCGGCGCCGAGGGCGCGGACGGGGAGCGTCATGCGCGCAGCGTGGCAGCCGCGCGGTCACCCCGTGGCCGAACGCGGGTTCTGCTCACCCGGCGTCGGGCCGGCCGTTGTCCGGCAGCGCCGCGAGTGGCATGGCTCTTCCACGTCTCGCCCACGTGCTGGTCCTGGTGCGGGGCTCAGTCCAGGCCGGCGACGACGAAGACGTCGCTGACCCCGTTCGCGTCGCCGGCCACCAGGTCGCTCGCCGAGGAGTCGAAGACGACGGTGGAGCCGTCGCCCGAGACGTCCGGGGAGCCGCACGGCGCGTTCGGTGCGCCGCCGTCGACGTCCTGCGAGACGACCTCGATCGTGCCGTCGACCCACCGAAAGACGTCGATCGCGTTGTTCGCCGGCTGGCCGACGACCAGGAACTCGTCGCGGGAGGAGAACACGACCGTGCCGCCGTCGTCGCTGGTCTCCGGGGCATAGCTGGTACCGCGGGCGGTCTCCGCGAACGCCGGGGTGGAGACCTGGAGGTAGCTGTCCCCCACGCCCGACACGAACACGTCCTCCGTTGAGTCGCTGGGGGCGCCGGTGAAGCCCTCACCGGACACGAAGACGACCCGTTCGCCGTCGCCCGACATCGCGGCCTGGTCGCTGTCGCTGTGCATCTCGCCCTCGGAGTTGATCGTGGCGAGCTCGACGACGTTCTCGTCGCCGAAGTCGTTCCACACGTAGACGTCCGGCTGGGTCGTGCAGCAGCCGGGGCCGGGGTCCACCCCGGGCACCAGGGTCGCGGCGGTGACGAACGGGACCTTCGTACCGTCGTCGGAGGGAGTGCCCACCTCGTTGACGTGGCGGTTCGAGGCGCTGTAGGTGCCCGGCGACGCCTCCTGGCCGTGCGACACCCACGTCCGGGTGCCGGTCTCGCGGTCCCAGGCGTAGGCGTCCCGCAGCAGGTCGTCGTCGTCGACCGCGAGGTCGGGGTCGTCCGACACCCAGACCACGGTGCTCCCGTCGCCGGAGATGAACGGCCCGTCGTACGCCCCTCCGAGCGACTCGTCCCCGGCGCCGAAAGGCAGACTGGCCGCCACCGTCTGGCCGGTGGTCCGGTCCCAGACGAGAACGTCGTTCCTGTTGCCGCCGTTGAAGCCAAGGTTGCTCGCGCTGCTGCGGTAGGTCACGTAGCGACCGTCGTCGGAGACGTCGGGGTTCCAGCTGGACTGGTCGCCGCCGACGCCGGACGGGGTCTGGCTCACCCGCACCGTCGTGCCGGACTGCAGATCGCGCAGGAAGACGTCGGCCTTGCCCTCGGTGTCACCGGCCACGAGGTTGCTGGCGTGGGAGGCGAACGCCACCCACCGGCCGTCGCCGGACACCCGAGCCGCTCCGCTGTAATTGTTGGCCGAGCCGCCGTCGAGGGCGACGCTCACGCGCTGGACGCCGCCACCGGGAACCGGAGGGTCGGTCACGGTGACGGTGCGCACCGCGGACGCCTTCGCCGCGGCCCCCTTCCAGGCAACGGCGACCGCGCGGTACGACACGTCCGCGGCGCTCGCCGGCGTCGTCGTCCAGGTCGTCCGCCCGGTGGCGTCCTGGGTGTCGGTGGCGACGGTGGTCCAGGTGCCTCCCACCGACGACTGGAGGCGCACGGTCCGCCCGGGCCGGATCGGGCGGGAGACGGCCGAGGCCGCGACCGGCTCGCCGGTCACGCCTGTCGCAGGCACCGTCAGCGTCACGGCCTGCCCGACGACCCCGATCACGCGGGCGGCGCTCGTCCAGGCGGCGTAGGTCCGGCCGTTCAAGGTGATGCGACGCGCGACGGCACGGACCGGGGCACGGGCCGGGAGACGTCCGAGCAGCGAGTAGCGACCCTGCCGGTTGGTGCGGCCGCTCGTCACGACCACCCACCGCGTGCCGGCACGGCGCTGGAGCGTGACTGGTCGCCGGACCCGGGTGGGGGTGGCGCCGGTGAAGCGCACGGTCTCGTTCGCCATGGGCGCGGACGGTGTGACCACCGGGGCCGCGACCGCGGCGTGGGCGGGCGCGAGCGCAGCCAGTGCGCAGACGGTCAGCGCAGCGATCAGGATGGCGACGAGGCCCCGAGTCCTCCGGAAGCGCGGAGGCACGCGCTCACCGTAGATGCTCCGACGGCGTGCCACAGGCGTTCGGCGCGACCGGTCAGAACTTCGCCGTCGGGCCGGACTCCAGCAGCGCCTTGAACCCGGCCTCGTCGAGCACCGGGACGCCGAGCTGCTCGGCCTTGTCGGCCTTCGAGCCGGCGTTCTCGCCCACCACCACGAAGTCGGTCTTCTTCGACACCGACCCGGCCGCCTTGCCGCCGCGGGCCAGGATCGCCTCCTTGGCGGAGTCGCGGCTGAAGTCGTCGAGCGACCCGGTGACGACCACGGTGAGGCCCTCGAGGGTGCGGGGCACCGACGCGTCGCGCTCGTCGGCCATCGACACCCCGGCCGCCGCCCACCCCTCGACGATGCGCACGTGCCAGGGCACGTCGAACCACTCGATGACGGCGTCGGCGATGGTGGGGCCCACTCCCTCGGCGTCGGCCAGCTGCTCGCGGGTGGCGGCGCGGATCGCGTCCATCGACCCGAACTCCTGGGCCAGCGCCCGGGCCGCGGTGGGCCCGACGTGGCGGATCGACAGCGCCACCAGCACCCGCCAGAGCGGCACCTGCTTGCGCTGCTCGAGATGGGCGAGCAGGCGCTGGCCGTTGGCGCTCAGGACGGGCTCGTCGCCCTCGCTCTTCTTGGGGGCGCGGGTGAAGAGCGGGGCCCGGCGCAGCTTCGCCTCGTCGAGGTCGAACACGTCGCCCTCGTTGGCGATGACGCCCGCGTCGAGGAGGGCGACGGCGGCCTCGTAGCCGAGCCCCTCGATGTCGAAGGCACCGCGGCCGGCGACGTGGAAGACCCGCTCCCGCACCTGCGCGGGGCAGTGCTCGTGGTTGGGGCAGCGGAGGTCCTTGTCGCCCTCCTTCTGCTGCGCCAGCGGCGTGCGGCAGGCCGGGCACCTGGTCGGCATCCGCCACGGGCGCAGCCCCTTCGGCCGCAGCGGCAGCACCGGCCCGAGGATCTCGGGGATGACGTCGCCGGCCTTGCGCAGCACCACGGTGTCGCCGGGGCGCACGTCCTTGCGCTTCACCTCGTGGGCGTTGTGCAGCGTGGCGTTCTCGACGGTGGAGCCGGCGACGCGGGTGGGCTCCATGACGCCGTAGGGGGTGGCCCGGCCGGTGCGCCCGACGTTGACGCGGATCTCGAGCAGCTTGGCGTTGACCTCCTCGGGCGGGTACTTGAAGGCGATCGCCCACCGCGGCGCCCGGCTGGTGGAGCCGAGGCGGCGCTGCAGCGCGACGTCGTCGACCTTCACCACGACGCCGTCGATCTCGTAGGGGACGATGGTGTGCCGGTGCTCGCCGGCGTGGGCGACGTAGCGCTCGACCTCCTGGAGCGTGCCCAGCACCTCGACCTGGTCGGAGATCGGCAGCCCCCAGGTGCGCAGGGCCTCGTAGGCGTGCGACTGGGCCTTCGGCTCGAACCCCTCCCGCGCGCCGATGCCGTGGCAGACCATGCCGAGGGCGCGGGTCGCGGTGACCCGCGGGTCCTTCTGGCGCAGCGACCCGGCGGCGGCGTTGCGCGGGTTGGCGAAGACCGGCTTGCCGGCGTCGGTCATCTGCTCGTTGAGCCGCTCGAAGGCCGCCTTGGGCAGGAACACCTCGCCGCGCACCTCGACCAGCGCGGGCACCGGGAACTCGTCGGTGCCGGTGAGCCGGTGCGGGACGACGTCGATGGTCTTGACGTTGGGCGTGACGTCCTCGCCGGTGGCGCCGTCGCCGCGGGTGAGCGCGCGGACCAGCCGACCGCGCTCGTAAAGCAGGTTGATCGCGAGCCCGTCGACCTTGAGCTCGCACAGCAGGTCGGGCGACTCGACGCCGTCGCGGGCGAGGCGGGCGAACCACCGGTCGAGCTCGTCGGTGGAGAACGCGTTGTCGAGGCTCTCCATGGGCCGAAGGTGGTCGACCGCGGTGAACTCGGTGGAGACCGCTCCCCCGACCCGCTGGGTGGGTGAGTCGGGCGTGCGGAGCTCGGGGAACTGCTCCTCGAGGTCCTGGAGCCGCCGCATCCGCCGGTCGTAGTCGGCGTCGTCGAGCGTCGGGGTGTCGAGGACGAAGTAGCGCCACCGCGCCTCCTCGATCTCCTCGGCCAGCAGGCGGTGCTCCTCGCGGGCGTCGTCGGGGGGGACGTCGGGCGCGTCGGTCACGGGGACATCCTGCCGTCCCCCACCGACACCCGGGTGAGCCAACCCGACCGGGCGCCGACTACGAATGACGACTGTGCCCAGCCTGACCCGCCACGACGTGCCCGACCCGCGCGCCCTGGTGCTCGTGCTGCACGGTGGCAAGCAGCGCAGCCAGCAGCCCGTCGACGGCCGCAGCGCCTCGTGGCGCCGGATGGCCGCGCTGCACCGTGCCGTGACCCCCGCGTTCGAGGAGGCCGGCGTGTCGTCGTGGCTGCTGCGCTACCGCCACCGCGGCTGGAACGACCGCGCGCCGGTGACCGACGCCCGCCACGCGCTCGACCAGGTCCGGGGCGAGCTCGGCGACGTGCCCGTCGTCCTGCTCGGGCACTCGATGGGGGCCCGCACGGCGGCCTACGTGGCCGACGACCCCGCGGTGGTGGGCGTGGTCGGGCTCGCGCCGTGGTGGCAGCCGGACGACCCGGTGGCCGCGCTCGCCGGGCGTCGGGTCGCCGCCGCCCACGGCCGCTCCGACAAGATCACCTCGGCCCGGATGACCCGGGCCTTCCTCGACCGCGCCGCCCGCGAGGCCGCCGGCACCGAGTTCCACGACATGGGCCGGGCCGGGCACTACATGCTGCGCAAGGTGGCGGTCTGGAACGAGTTCGCCCGTACCCGCTGCCTCGACCTGCTCCCCTCGTGACCCATCTCACTCGAGGTCGCCGTCGCCCGGATTGACCACGGTGGACGCCGGTGCTTCACTGGATGAAACGAAACTGTTCCGTTCCATCCATGACGAGGATCTCCATGGCACCCTCCCCCCGCGTCGACACCGACGGGTCCGCGCGACCCCGCGTCGAGGGTGACCGGGAGCAGCAGATCCTCGAGGCGGTGCTGACCGTGCTCTCCGACGTCGGCTACGACCGGCTCACGATGGACGCCGTCGCCACCCGGGCCCGCGCCTCCAAGGCCACCCTCTACCGCCGCTGGCAGGACAAGGCCACGCTCGTGGTCGAGGCACTGCTCTGCCACAAGGGCGAGACGCCCCCGCCCCCCGACACCGGGTCGCTGCGCGGCGACCTGCTCGAGGCGTTCTGCGGCATGGGCGGGCTCACCGATCGCGCCGAGATGGCGATCCTCGGCGCCGTGGTCACCGCGATCGGGCGCGACCAGGCGTTCGCGGAGCTGTTCCGCCGCGACTTCATCGGCCCCAAGGCCGCCGCCGGCCGCGTGATCTTCGAGCGGGCGAGCGCCCGCGGCGAGATCAGCCCCGACCTCGATCTCGACCTCGTCGTCGGCGCCCTGCCCGGCATCGTGCTGCACCGAGCGTTCCTCCTCGGTGAGCACCCCGACGCCGACCTCATCACCCGCGTGGTCGACCAGATCATCCTCCCGGCCGTCACCCACGGCCCCCAGACCACCACCACACAGGAAGCGCAGGACCGGACCTCATGACCGACCGCACCGAGGAGAGCCCCGCCGCGCCCTCCCAGACCCGCCACCTCGGATGGGCCCTCGTGCTCATCTCGGTGGCCCAGCTGATGGTGGTGCTCGACGCCAGCATCGCCAACATCGCCCTCCCGTACATCGGCCGGGACCTCGACATCAACCAGGCCAACCTGTCGTGGATCGTCACCGGCTACGCGCTGGCGTTCGGTGGCCTGCTGCTCCTGGGCGGACGCCTCGCCGACCTCTACGGCCGCCGTCGCATCTTCATACTCGGCCTCGTCATCTTCGCGGTCGCCTCGCTGGTCGGCGGGTTCGCCACCAGCGAGCCCATGCTGCTCGGCTCACGTGGCCTGCAGGGCTTCGGTGCCGCGCTGTCCTCGCCGGCGGCGCTGGCGCTGATCACCACGGCGTTCCCGGCGGGCCCCGCTCGCAACCGGGCGTTCGCCGTCTACGCCGCCATGTCCGGTGCCGGCGCCGCGGTCGGCCTCATCCTCGGCGGCTGGCTCACCGGCCTCGACTCCGTCGTCGGGGTCGACGTCAGCGGCTGGCGCCTGACCTTCCTCATCAACGTGCCGATCGGCATCGGCGCCGCCCTGCTCGCGCCGCGTTTCCTCCCCGAGTCCAAGCCGCACCCCGGCCAGATGGACGTCCCGGGCGCGCTCGCCGGCACCGCCGGGCTCATGGGCATCGTCTACGGCCTCACCCGCTCCGGGGACGAGCGCTACGGCTGGGGCAACACCTGGTCCATCGCCAGCCTCGCGACCGGTGTCGTGCTGCTCGCCGTCTTCATCGCCATCGAGCTGCGGGCCGAGCACCCGCTGCTGCCGCTGCGGATCCTGCGCAACCGCACCCGGGCCACGAGCTTCCTCGCCATGATGCTGGCGCCGGCCGCCATGTTCGCGATGTTCTACTTCCTCAGCCTGCTGATCCAGCAGATCATCGGCTACAGCCCGCTGCGGGCGGGGTTCGCCTTCCTCCCGTTCTCGTTCGGGATCGTGATCGGCGCGGGGCTGGCCTCCCACCTGATCAACCGCATCGACGCCCGCTACCTCGCCGGCACCGGCACGCTGCTCGCCGCGTTCTCGCTCTTCATGTTCTCGCGGATCGACGTCGCCGACTCCGCCGGCGCGGTGGTGCAGGCCCTGGCCAGCGGCTCCACGGCCGGCGCCGACGTGAGCTACTGGACGGCGATCTTCCCGTGGATCGTCACCATGTCGATCGGCATGGGCCTCACGTTCGTCCCGCTGACCCTGACCGCGGTGCACCACGTGCGCTCCGAGGACTCGGGCATCGGCTCGGGCGTCCTCAACACGATGCAGCAGGTGGGCGGCGCCCTCGGTCTCGCCACCTTGAGCACCGTCGCGCTCCACTACTCCCAGAGCCGCGGCGACGCGGTGGGCGGCGACATCGCGACGGCCGCCCAGGGCGCCGGGCTCGACCAGTCGATGTCGGCCGGCAAGTTCGAGGAGTTCCTGAGCTACGCCGGGTTCCAGGCCACCTTCACCGAGGGCGCCACCCACGCCTTCCTCATCGGCTCGGTGATGATGCTGGCCGCCTCGATCGTGATCTGGACCTTCCTCGACGTGAAGCACACCGAGCTCGCCACCGACGGCCCCGAGGCCGTGCCCGTCGCGTGACGCCCCGGGGTGGGCGGTGACCTGCTGAGGTTCTTCGCCCGCCCGAACCTCACTGGCTCACCGCTCCCCCGGGTCCGCCCACCGCTCCCTACCCCAGGTGGCGGGCGGAGGCCGCCGCGAGGGTGAGCGCGCGACGGGCCCAGGACGGACCGGCGCCGGCCGAGCCGCAGGCCGTGGTGACGACGAGCCGGTCGCCGACCTCGGCGGGGTCGAGACCGAGCATGTCGAGCCAGCGCAGCACCCGCTCGGTGGTCTCGGCGTCGGTGGGCTCGCTGGTCGGGTCGGTGGCGGGGAGCACGCCGAGAGCGACGGCGGCCCCGGCCTCGAGCGCGGCGGCGAGCGCCTCGTGCCCGGCGCCGTCGACGCGTGCCGGGTCGGCGACGAGCCCGCGGGCGCCGGCGCCGTGGACGAGCGCCCACGGGGTGTCGTCGGCGCAGGAGTGCACCCACGGCTCGGCCCCCGCCTCGCTGACGGCGTCGAGCACCAGGCCGAGCAGATGGCTGGCCTCGGGCGGCTCCACGGAGCGGTGCCGCCCGAACCCGGACGCGGTCGGCACCCGCGCGGCGAGCACCGCGGCCAGCGCGGGCTCGTCGACCTGCACGACGAGCGGGTCGGCGCCGGGCAGTCGGCGTCGCAGGTCGGCCACGTGGTCGCGGACCCCCTCGGCCAGGGCGGCCGCGAGGTCGCGGCGGGCGCCGTGGTCGGCGAGCACCTTGTCACCGCGGGGCTTCTCGACGGTGGCGGCGAGCGTCCAGGGTCCGGCCACCTGCACCTTGAACCCGCCGACGTAGCCCTGGGTGCGCTCCTCCAGGGTGTCGAGGTCCTGGGCCAGCAGGCTGCGGGCGCGGCGGTGGTCGACGCCGGACGTCGTCGGCGCACCGGTGATCCGCCAGCCCGCGGGCTGGAGGTCGACGCCGATCTCGGTGACCAGCGCCAGCGCCCGGCCGGTCATCGCGGCGGCCGCGCCGCGTCCGGGCACCTCGGGCAGGAAGGGCAGCCCGGCGGGCGGCGTGAGCTCGCCGAGGACGACGCGCACCGCCTCGTCGAAGTCACCCTGGTCGTCGCCGGGCATCGACCCGACCCCGGTGCCGCGGGCGGTCACGGGGCGGTGCTCGCGATGGTGGCCGACCCGACCACCCGGGTGCCGTCGTAGAGGACGGCGGCCTGCCCGGGCGCGACGCCGTACGCCGGCTCCTCGAGGCCGATCTCGAGGGTCTTCCCCACAGTCACCCGGGCGGGCACCGGGTCGCCGTGCGCGCGCAGCTGCACGGTGCCGGTGAGCGAGGCCGGGGCGGTGCCGCACCAGCGCGGCGCGGTGGCGGTGATCCGGCGGACGGCGAGCCGGTCACGCGGCCCGACGGTCACGGTGCCGGAGACCGGCTCGATGTCGAGCACGTAGCGCGGCCTGCCGTCGGGCGCGGGGCGACCGAGCCGCAGCCCCTTGCGCTGCCCGATGGTGAACCCCCAGCTGCCCTCGTGCCGGGCCAGCTCGGCGCCGGACTCGTCGACGACGGGGCCGCCCCGGTTGGGGGCGCGGTCGCCGAGCTTCTCGCTCAGCCAGCCGGAGGTGTCGCCGTCGGCAACGAAGCAGATGTCGTGGCTGTCGGGCTTCTCGGCGACGAGCAGCCCGCGCTCGGCCGCCTCGGCGCGGACCTCGGTCTTGGTGGAGTCACCGAGCGGGAACAGCGAGTGGGCGAGCTGGTGCTGGTCGAGGACGCCGAGCACGTAGCTCTGGTCCTTGCCGGGGTCCGCGGCGCGGTGCATCTCGACGGTGCCGTCGGCGGCCTGGAGCAGCCGGGCGTAGTGGCCGGTGGCGACGGCGTCGAAGCCGAGGGCGAGGGCGCGCTCCAGCACCGCCGCGAACTTGATCTTCTCGTTGCACCGCAGGCACGGGTTGGGGGTGCGGCCGGCGGCGTACTCGTCGATGAAGTCCTCGACGACGTCGTCGTGGAAGCGCTCGGAGAGGTCCCAGACGTAGAACGGGATGCCGATGACGTCGGCCGCCCGCCGGGCGTCGTTGCTGTCCTCGATCGTGCAGCAGCCGCGCGCCCCGGACCGGTAGGACGCCGGGTTGCGCGACAGCGCGAGGTGCACCCCGGTGACGTCGTGGCCCGCGTCGACCGCGCGGGCGGCGGCGACCGCCGAGTCGACGCCGCCGGACATGGCGGCGATGACCCTTCGAGACGCTCGCTGCGCGAGCTCCTCAGGGACCGCCCTCATGACCGCTGGGCCGCCGCCCGGGCCCGCTCGACGACCGGCACGATCGCCTCGACGACGGCGTCGACGTCGGCCTGCGTCGAGGTGTGGCCGAGGGAGAACCGCAGCGAGTGCCGGGCCTCCTTCTCGCTGCAGCCCATGGCGAGCAGCACGTGGGAGGGCTGGGCGACGCCGGCGGAGCAGGCCGAGCCGGTGGAGCACTCGATGCCGCGGGCGTCGAGCAGCATGAGGATCGAGTCGCCCTCGCACCCGGGGAAACCGAGGTGGGCGTTGCCCGGCAGCCGCCCGGCGGTCTCGTCGACCTGGGGGCCGTGCAGGTGCGCGCCCGGCACCGCCGCCACCACGCGCCGCACCAGGTCGTCGCGCAGGGCCGCCATGCGGGTGGCGTGCTCGGTCTGGTGCTTGACGGCGAGCTCGACGGCGGCGGCGAACCCGGCGATGGCCGGTGTGTCGAGGGTGCCGCTGCGGATGTCGCGCTCCTGGCCGCCGCCGTGCGACAGCGGTGTCACGGTGGTCTCCCGGCGGACGACGAGCGCGCCGACGCCGTACGGGCCGCCGAGCTTGTGGCCGGTGAGGGTGAGCGCGTCGACGCCCGAGGCCGCGAAGTCGACCGGCACCGCGCCGACCGCCTGCACCGCGTCGGTGTGCACGGGCACGCCGTGCTCGGCCGCGAGCGCCACGACCTCGGGGATCGGCTGGATCGTGCCGACCTCGTTGTTGGCCCACATCACCGACACCACCGAGGTGGGTCGCTCGGCGAGGACCGTCTCGAGCTCGGCGAGGTCGACCCGGCCGCGCTGGTCGACGCCCAGCAGCCGCACCGGTGCGCCCTCGGCGTCGGCCAGCCACTGCAACGGGTCGAGGACCGCGTGGTGCTCGACCGCGGTCGACACCAGCTGGGGCGCCGGGTCGAGCACGGCGCGCCGCGCCCAGTGCAGGCCCTTGAGGGCGAGGTTGTCGGACTCGGTGCCACCGGAGGTGAAGACGACCTCGCCGGGGCGGCAGTTGAGGGCCTGGGCGATGGTCTCCCGGCTCTCCTCGACGACCCGCCGGGCGCGGCGGCCGGAGGCGTGCAGCGAGCTGGGGTTGCCGACGTCGCGCAGGTGCCGCGTCATGGCCTCGATCGCCGCGGGCACCATCGGGGTGGTGGCGGCGTGGTCGAGGTAGTGGACGGTCTCGCTCATCGCCCCCTCAGCGTACGGCGGCCCACCGCCGGTGGCGTCACCCCGCCGGGGCGAGGACGGCGACCACGCTGCGGTGGTCGGTGTCGGGGATGTCGACGGTGCTGACCTCGGTGACGGTCAGGGTGTCGCGGAGCATCACGTGGTCGATGGCGACGACGGGGCCGGGGAACGGCGCGAACTCGCCGTGGGAGGGCCAGGTCGGCGCGAACCCCCCGTCGGCCAGCTCGACGGCGTCGCGCCAGCCCGCGTCGACCAGCCGCCGAACCGGTGCGTGGTCGAGGGTGGCGTTGAGGTCGCCGAGCACCACGTCGGCGTCGGCGTCCCGGGCGGCCTCGAGGACGGCCGCGTGGTCCCGCCGCCAGTCGGCCGGGTGCGTGGGCGGCTGCGGGTGGACTGCCACGAACGTCAGACCGAGGGTGCGCACCACGAGCCCGTCGAAGGTGGTGTCGACCTCGGCCACGACGTCGATCGGGTCGCGCGCGAACACCATCGTGCCCTCGACGCTCGACCCCGGCTCGCCCGCGCGCTGCGGCAGCACCTCGTCGAGCCCGGCCCGCTCGAGCGCGTCGAGGAACCCCGCGTCGATCTCGCTGACGGCGAGCACCTCCACCCCGCTCTCCCGCACCGCGGCCACGACGGCCCCCGCGTCGGCGTCGCCGAAGCTGGCGTTCACCGTCATCGCCACGACCCGCTCGTCGCCGTCCGGGTCCGGTGCGCTCCCGGTGAACAGCGGCCACACCCAGGCGGTGTGGAGCACGAGACCCGCCACCACCACCGCCGTGACCACGAGGTCGACGACGGCGCGCCCTCCCGCCACGAGCAGCACCGCGGCCGCGACCGCGGCGAACGCGTAGGCCGGCAGCGCGTACGGCGTGAACGCCACCGCCCGCACCGCCGGACCCCACGACGGCTGGGCCAGCCGCAGCACGGTGAGCACGAGGGCCGGCAGGAGCAGCAGCCCCAGCACCACCCGGACGACGACCAGGCGCCTCGTCACAGGAGCACCAGGTCGTCGCGGTGCACGACCTCGCGCTCGTAGCCTGCCCCGAGCCGGCGCTTGAGGTCGGCGGTGGAGCTGCCGACCAGGGACGGGATCTCGTCGGCGTCGAAGTTCACCAGCCCGCGCGCCACCGGGACGCCGTCGGGCCCGACGAGGTCGACGGGGTCGCCGGCGACGAACCGGCCGGTGGCGCCGGTGATGCCCGCGGCGAGCAGCGACGCCCGCCGCTCCACCACGGCTCGCACCGCGCCGTCGTCGAGGACCACGGTGCCGCGCGGCTCGGTGGCGTGCGCCAGCCAGAGCAGCCGGGTCGGACGGCGCCGTCCGGTGGGGAGGAAGAGCGTGCCGACGTCGTCACCCGCCAGCGCCGCCCCGGCCAGTGGCGCGGAGGTGAGCACGACCCGGATGCCGGCGCCCGTGGCGATCCGGGCGGCCTCCAGCTTGGTCTGCATGCCTCCGGTGCCGACCCCGCAGAGCCCGCGCGGCCGACGCGCACGCCGGCCAGGTCGGCCTCGGAGCGCACCAGCGGCACGAGCGTGCTGCCGGCGCGGTCCGGCGCGCCGTCGTAGAGGCCGTCGACGTCGGAGAGGAGGACGAGCAGGTCGGCGTGCACGAGGTGGGCGACCAGTGCGGCCAGCCGGTCGTTGTCGCCGAACCGGATCTCCGTGGTGGCCACGGTGTCGTTCTCGTTGACGATCGGGAGGACGCCGAGCTCGAGGAGCTGGGCGAAGGTGCGGTAGGCGTTGCGGTAGTGGACGCGACGGGTGACGTCGTCGGCGGTGAGCAGCACCTGACCGGCCACCAGCCCGTGCCGGGCGAGCTCCTCGGTGTAGCGGTGCACCAGCAGGCCCTGACCCACCGACGCCGCCGCCTGCTGAGCGGCCAGGGCAGAGGGACGGCGCGGCAGCCCGAGCGGCGCGAGCCCCGCGGCGATCGCACCGGAGGACACCAGCACCACCTCGGCACCGCGCTGCCGGACGCGGGCCAGGACGTCGACCAGGTCGCGCAACCGGCCGGGGTCGATGCCCCCGGCCGCCGTGGTCAGCGAGGAGGAGCCGACCTTGACGACGACCCGCTTCGCCCCGGCGACCTCACTCCGCACCTCATCGTGCACCGGGGTCGTCCTCGGCCCAGTCGGGGTCGTCGGACGACCCGATCTCATACGACGTCGGGCCCACCCGGTCGCCGCGCGCCGCCTTGTCGAGCCGGCGGGCGACGTCGGCGCGGGTCTCCCCCTCGCGGCGCTCGTCCATGCTCTCGTCGATCTCGCGACGACGGCGTGCGGCCGGGCGCTCCTCGTGGAACCGGACGTCCTCGCCGCGGCGGGCGAGGTTCTCGGCGCCGGCGTCCAGGTTCGGCCGGAAGTCGAAGACGACGGCGTCGTCGGGGTGCCCGATGAGGACGGCGTCGCCCTCCTGGGCGCCCAGCTGGAGCAGTCGCGCCTCGACGCCGAGCCGGTCGAGCCGGTCGGCGAGGAAGCCGACGGCCTCGTCGTTGCTGAAGTCGGTCTGCCGCACCCAGCGCTCGGGCTTGGTGCCGCGCACCCGCCAGCCCTCGCCGGTGCGCTCGACCGAGAACTCGCCGGCCCCGTCGGCGCTGGGCGGTCGCAGCACGATCCGCTGCGCCACGGCCACCTCGCGCTCGGCGCGGGCGGCCTGCACGATCTCGGACATCGCGAACACCAGCTGCCGGGTGCCCTCGCCCGAGGCGGCGGAGACCGGGAAGACCCGCAGCCCGCGGGCGCGCAGGTCGTCGACCACCATGTCGGCGATGTCGCGACCGTCGGGGACGTCGACCTTGTTGAGGGCGACCAGCCGGGGCCGGTCCTCCAGGCCGCCGTAGCGCTGCAGCTCACGCTCGATGACGTCGAGGTCGTCGACCGGGTTGCGGCCCGGCTCCATGGTGGCGGTGTCGAGCACGTGCACCAGCGCGGCGCAGCGCTCGACGTGGCGCAGGAAGTCGTGGCCGAGGCCGCGTCCGTCGCTGGCGCCCTCGATGAGCCCCGGCACGTCGGCCACGGTGTAGGTGACGTCGCCCGCGGACACGACGCCGAGGTTCGGCACCAGGGTGGTGAACGGGTAGTCGGCGATCTTCGGGCGGGCCCGGCTGATCGAGGCGATCAGACTGGACTTGCCGGCGCTCGGGAACCCGACCAGGCCGATGTCGGCCACGACCTTGAGCTCGAGCTGGATCTCGAGCTCGTCGCCGGGCTCGCCGAGCAGCGCGAAGCCCGGGGCCTTGCGCTTGGAGCTGGCGAGGGCCGCGTTGCCCAGACCGCCGCGGCCGCCCTGCGCCACGACCAGCTCGGTGCCGGGACCGACCAGGTCGGCCAGCACCTCGCCCCCGCAGCTGACGACCGTGCCGTCGGGCACCGGGAGCACGATGTCGGCGCCGTGGCCGCCGTTCTTGTGACCGCCTGCCCCCTGGCCGCCGTTCTCGGCGCGCCGCTTCGGGCTGTGGTGGTAGTCGACGAGGGTGGTGACGTCGGACTCCACCCGCAGGATCACCGACCCACCCGGGCCGCCGTTGCCGCCGTCCGGACCGCCGAGGGGCTTGAACTTCTCGCGGTGCACCGAGGCGACACCGTGACCGCCGCGGCCGGCGCTGACGTGCAACGTCACCCGGTCGACGAAGGACGGGACGGCCATGGGGTGCTCCTGGGTTCGGGGTGGGGCGGGGGGCCTGCTGCAGGAATCCCCGGTCAGCCGGGGAATCCTGCACCTGACGGCCGAAGTATCGGCCAACAAGCGACGGAATCCCCGGTCAGCCGGGGACTCCTGCACCTGACGGGCGAAATATCGGCCGACAAGTGACGGAATCCCCGGTCGACCGGGGATTCCTGCACCACCGACCCGCCGGAAAACCGCGACGAGCGCCCCGGATCCGGGACGCTCGTGGCAGATGAGGCAGGCGGGCGAGCGTCAGTCACTCACCCGGGACGATGTTCACGACCTTGCGGCCGCGCTTGCGGCCGAACTCGACCGAGCCCGCGACCAGCGCGAACAGGGTGTCGTCGCCGCCGCGGCCGACGCCGCTGCCCGGGTGGAAGTGGGTGCCGCGCTGGCGGACGATGATCTCGCCCGCGTTGACGGCCTGGCCGCCGAAGCGCTTGACGCCGAGGCGCTGGGAGTTCGAGTCGCGGCCGTTCTTGGTGGACGCGGCGCCCTTCTTGTGTGCCATCTCAGTTCCTTCGTGGGTGGGAGGCTGAGCCTCAGACGTCGATCTTGGTGACCTTGACCGCCGTGTACTTCTGGCGGTGCCCCTGGCGCTTCTTGTAGCCGGTCTTGTTCTTGAACTTCTGGATCACGATCTTCGGACCCTTGGTGTCACCCATGACCTCGACGGTCACGGCGGCCTTGTCGAGGCCCGAGGTGGTGACGGTGTCGCCGTCGACCGCCATCACGACCGGCAGGGTCAGGGTGTCGCCGACCCGCTTCGAGATCCGGTCGATCTCGATGACGTCGCCGACAGCGACCTTCTGCTGCTTGGCGCCAGCGCGCACGATCGCGTACACCGCGGTCTCCTTGATCTGTCCGTCTCGTCGGGGGCTGCCGCGCAGGTGGCGCAGGACAGCGGGCACGCCGGAGCGAGCCAAGGGTCAAGACTACGGAACGGCGTGCGTCCGCGCCAAAACCCGGGACCTGCCGCTCAGCGCTTGCGCGCGCCCTTCTTCTTCACCGGCACGTGCTCGACCGGCGCCGGCTCGGCGGCGGGCGCCTCCTGGGCCGGCGTCGCGCGGCCACGACCGCGGCTGCGGGTGGTGACCTTGGGCGGGGCCGGCGGCGCCGTCGGTGCCGTCGGCGCGACCGGCGTCGCCGGTTCAGGAGCCGGTGTCACCTCGACCGGGGTGGACGCCGTCGGCGTCACGGTGCGGCTCACCCCGCGCCGGGTCCGGGTCACGATCTGAGGACCCACGGGCGGGGCGGGCGGCGCGGGCGGCGCGGGCTCGTCCGGCTCCTCGGCTGCGGCTGCCTGGCTCGACAGCTCCGCGGCCGACGGCTCCGCGGCCGGCGGCTCCTCCGCGGGCGCCTCCCGGTCGGCCGGCTCCTCGGCGGAGGTCTCCTCGACGACGTCGG
The DNA here is from genome assembly GCA_963845795.1 of uncultured Actinomycetota bacterium. Taxonomy (GTDB): domain Bacteria; phylum Actinomycetota; class Actinomycetes; order Propionibacteriales; family Nocardioidaceae; genus Nocardioides. The sequence continues at coordinate 35,252 of CAWJTG010000013.1, forward strand.
CCACCGGGTCGGCGGAGCGCTGCCCGGTACTGGAGGACCTGGAGGACCTGGAGGACCTGGAGGACCTGGAGGACTGGGAGGTCTGGCTGTCAGGCTCGGCGACCGCTGCGTCGGCGTCGGCGTCGGTGGACTCGCGTGCCTGCGCCTCGGCCTCCTCCTCGGCCGCCAGATGCTTGGCCATCGCGGCGAACTCGGCCGGCGACGGCTTGCTGAGGCTGCCGCTCCCGTTGCCGCCGCTCCCGTCCTCGTTGCCGTTGCCGTTGGAGGACGACCCGTTGCCGTCGTCGTCGCCCTTGCCGCGGCCACCACGCCGTCGGCCGGAACCGCGCTTGGGCTCGGAGTCGCCGGAGCGCTTCTCGACCGGCATGTCGTGCACGACCAGCCCGCGTCCGTTGCAGTGCTCGCAGGTCTCGCTGAACGCCTCCAGCAGACCGGTGCCGATCCGCTTGCGCGTCATCTGGATCAGACCGAGCGAGGTGACCTCGGCGACCTGGTGGCGGGTGCGGTCGCGGCCCAGGCACTCGACGACGCGGCGCAGCACGAGGTCGCGGTTCGACTCGAGCACCATGTCGATGAAGTCGACGACGATGATGCCGCCGATGTCGCGCAGCCGGAGCTGGCGCACGACCTCCTCGGCCGCCTCCAGGTTGTTCTTGGTGACCGTCTCCTCGAGGTTGCCCCCGGAGCCGGTGAACTTGCCGGTGTTGACGTCGATGACCGTCATCGCCTCGGTGCGGTCGATGATCAGCGAGCCGCCCGAGGGCAGGAACACCTTGCGGTCGAGAGCCTTCGCGATCTGCTCGTCGACGCGGTAGGTGGTGAACAGGTCGACGTCGTTGTGGTCGGCAGGCTCGTAGCGCTCGAGCCGCTCCTCGAGGTCGGGTGCCACCTGCACCACGTAGGGCTGCACGGTGTCCCAGGCGTCCTGGCCCTGGATGACGAGCTTGGCGAAGTCCTCGGTGAAGAGGTCGCGGACCACCTTGAGGGTCAGGTCGGGCTCGCCGTACAGCAGCTGCGGGGCGCTGCCCTTCCGCTTGGCCTCGATGTCCTCCCAGCGCGCCTTGAGCCGCTCGACGTCGCGGGTCAGCTCCTCCTCGCTGGCACCTTCGGCGGCGGTGCGGACGATGACGCCGGCCGAGGAGGGCACGACCTCCTTCAGCAGCGTCTTGAGCCGGTTGCGCTCGGTGTCGGGCAGCTTGCGGGAGATGCCGGACGTCGTGCCGTCGGGCACGTAGACCAGGAACCGGCCGGCCAGGCTGATCTGGCTGGTGAGGCGTGCGCCCTTGTGCCCCATCGGGTCCTTGGTGACCTGCACCAGGATCGTCTGTCCCGACGACAGCACCGACTCGATCTTGCGCGGGTTGCCGTCCTTGTGGCCGAGCGAGGACCAGTTGACCTCGCCGGCGTACAGCACCGCGTTACGGCCCTTGCCGATGTCGACGAACGCCGCCTCCATCGAGGGCAGCACGTTCTGGACCCGGCCGAGGTAGATGTTGCCGATGAGGGAGGTCTGCGACTCCCGGGCGACGTAGTGCTCGACGAGGACCTTGTCCTCGATGACCCCGATCTGGGTGAGCTCGTCACGCTGCCGGATGACCATCGTGCGGTCGACCGACTCGCGGCGGGCCAGGAACTCGGCCTCGCTCACGATCGGGGCGCGGCGGCGGCCGGCCTCGCGGCCCTCGCGACGGCGCTGCTTCTTGGCCTCGAGGCGGGTCGAGCCGCTGACGGCGGTGATCTCGTCCTCGGCGTTGCGCGGCTTGCGCACCCGGGTGCTGGTCTTGCGCGCGTCGTCCTCGGAACCCGACTCGGGGTCACCCTCGCGGCGCCGACGACGGCGGCGGCGGGTGCCGCCCTCGTCATCCTCGCCGGAGTCGCCCGAGCCGCCAGAGCCGCCCGAGCCGCCCGAGCCGCCCGAGCCGCCCGAGCCGCCCGAGCCGCCGGAGCCGCCCGAGCCGCCAGAGCCGCCGGAGCCGCCCGAGCCGCCCGAGCCGCCGGTGTCGTTCTTGTCCTGCTCCTCGGAGGAGTCGCCGGACCCGGAGCCCGACTTGCGCCGACGGCGCCCGCCGCGGCGACGGCGGCGGCGGCCGGAGCCGCCCTCCCCCGCGTCGTCGTCGTCGTCCCCGTCATCGGAGCCGTCGGAGTCGTCGGAGCCCTCGGAGCCCTCGGAACGGGCGGGACGGTCGCGCTGCTGCTCGCCGGCGCGCGATCGGCCCGAGGTCGCCTCGGCCTCGTCGGGCTGGTCGCCCGGCTCGCCGTCGTCCTTCTTCGGCGCCGTCTTCTTGGCGGTCTTCTTGGCCGTCTTCTTCGCCGGCGCGGCGTCCGGCACCTGGAAGAGCACGGCGGGGCCGGGGCCGGGGCCGCCGTCGCCGCCCTCACTGCTGGCGCCCGCCTCGGTGCCGGCGCCGCCGAGCGCGTCGCCCGGCTCTCCGGAGGTCGCGGAGGCGGCCTTCTTCGTGGTCTTCTTCGCCGTCTTCTTGGCCGTGGTCTTCTTCGCCGGACGCTCGGCCCCGGGGCCGTCCGACGGGCCGTCCGACGGGCCGTCCGACGGGCCGTCCGCCGGGTCGGGCGCCGGGTCGGCGCCCGGTTCGGCGGCGGCGGTCTTCTTCGTGGCCGTCTTCTTCGCCGCGGTCTTCTTGGCTGCGGTCTTCTTGGTGGCGGCCTTCTTCGCCGCGGCCTTCTTGGCAGGCGGCGTCGAGGCCTCCGACGCGTCGGTGCTCGGGCCCTCGGTGGTGCTCTCGGCGGTGGTGTCGCCGGTGGTCTCGTCAGCCATGGAAGGTGCTCCTGGCCCGGCGTACCGGGCGGGTCTGGCGCCGACCTTCCCGAGGGGAGCACGGGTTCGGGGGCGGACGACGCGAAGTCTGCTGGCGGCGACCCCCTCCGCGTGAGCGTCGCCGGGTGCCGGTGAACCACCTGCCGCGGTCGCCGAGCGCTGCTCGCTGTCACCGAGCGGTATCGCGTCGCGGTCTGGTGACGAACCGGCTCCCACCGTGCCGCCCGTGGGTTCACGAGCCAGCGAGAACGTCGTCGGGCCGACCTGGGGTCGACCAAGGCCGAGTATCGCACACCGCGACCCGGCCACCGCGCTCCCTGCGGTCAGGTCAGCGGGTCGCCGACCGTCGCGGTGGCCTCGTCGAGGGGTCCCTGGGCGGTCCGGGTGAGCAGCGGGGTGCCGCCCGCCGACGTGCCGCCGACCCGCTCGATGCCGCTCACGACGTCGTCGGGACGCACGGCGGGGACGACGTGCCGCAGCACCAGCGAGAGCCGGGTGCCGGCGTCGCGCGGCTCGACCGACAGGGCCACCACGGCCACGCGGCAGTCGAACTCCCGCAGTCCCTTCTTGGTCATGCGCTGCACGAGCACCTCGTCCGCGGCAAGGAACGCCGCCACCCCCGCCGCGTACGGCTCCGGGTCGGCCGGCAGGTCGACCCACCAGTGGCTGCTCTCGAGCCGCTCGGCGAGGCTGCTGCCCGGCGCGTCGGCCGCGTCCACCGCCACCAGCACGTCGAGACCGTCGGGCATGACGGCGTCGAGCGCGGCGAGCAGGGCCCCGGGGTCGACCACCTCGGCCAGCGCGAGCTCGAGGTACTCGGCCTCGCTGGCCGCGCCCGTCGGGGCGGCGCCGGCGTAGGAGATCCGGGGGTGCGGGTTGAAGCCGGAGGAGTAGGCCATCGGCAACCGGGCCCGGAACACGGCGCGCTCGAAGGCGCGGCTGAAGTCGCGATGGCTGGTGAAACGGAGCCGGCCGCGCTTGGCGTAGCGGACACGCACCCGCTGGGCGGGTGGGGCCTGCTGCTCGGGCGGCTGCCGGCTCACGACGCTCCCTCCCCTGTCATGACCTGGTCTCCTTCATCGCGGGTGAGGGGTACACCGTGCCGATCTTCACGCCGTCGAGCCAGTCGGTGAGCCTCCGCGCCTCCGCCTCGAGCGCCCGGCGGGCGCCGCGGTCGACGTCGGCGAGCGGGTGCACCCGCACCACCGCGTCCTCGTCCTGGGTCCAGCAGCCCACGACGCGACCGTCGACCCAGGCGGTGGTGCCGGCGTTGCCGTTGCGGTCGAAGAGCTGGGGGCCGAGGCCGTGCCCGCTCGGGCCCCCGTCGGGAGCGAGGTAGAAGTCGCGCTGCTTCCAGCCCATCACCGTGGGGTCGAGCACCGGCAGCAGCGCCACCCACGGCTCGGGGGTGGCGACCTCCTCGACGTCGTCGGGCAGGAGCCAGCCGGTGTCGTCCCCGTCGAGCAGCACCGCGACGGCGTCGACGTCGGCGAGCGCGGTGCGCACGGCGGTCTTGGTGGCACCGAGCCACCACACGAGGTCGGTCTCGGTTCCGGGGCCGAAGGAGTAGAGCCACCGGCGCACCAGCTCGGCGTAGCCCTCGCGCTCCGGGGCGGGGTCGGGGACGTCGCCGAGCCAGGTCTCCATCGCGGTCCACAGCGGGCGCGAGACCCGCCAGTGGCCGTCGTTGCGCCCCCGCACGAGGCGAGCCTCGACGGCGAGCTGGGTGAGCACCCGGGGTGCGACGGGCACGGTGCCGGCGTACTTGCCGCGGCCGACGTCGATCGACCCGGCGAGCTCGGCGACCTGCTCGCGCAGCTGCTTCGCCGAGAGCTCGGCCCCGGCGTCGAGGTGGCGCATCGTGGCGGCGGCCGCGGCGTCGAGCCACGCCGCGCCGTCGGCAGCCAGGCCACCCTCCTCGACCTCCTTGACGACCCGCGCCCGTAGCGTCCGGGCCACCCGCGCCGAGGCGCTCCCCCAGGCGGCCGGGAGGAGGTCACGCGGGAACACGAACAGGGTCCGGCGCATCGCGAGCTGCTTGACCAGGGAGCGGCGGCCGTAGAGCGCGTCCTCGGCGTCAGCCGTGGTGAGGCCGGGCACGCGCGCCCACAGCGACAGGTGGACCGTGGCGGGCTCGGTGCTGTGCAGCACGGTCACCGCGCGGGTGGCGGACTCGACGTCCGCCGCCTGGGCCGCAGGAGCGAGCGCGTGGCGGATCGCGAGGCGGGCGCGGCGCTCCCCGACCGACACCCGACGCACCCGCGCCATCCTGCCGGACTCCCGCCGGGTTCCCCCACGGCCCGGGTCACTTGCTGTCAGACTGTCGCCCGCGATCCGCCAGTGCCGACCCGAAGGGCCAGACATGAGCAACCCGTACGACCCCAACGCGAACCAGAACCCCGGTGCGGGTGGCGGTTACGGAGCGCCGGGCGGCGGCGGTTTCGGGAGCGGCAGCTATCCGGCGAACCCCTACGGCGCCGGTGGCGAGCAGCCGAAGGGCACCGACACCGTCTCGATCATCGGGTTCATCCTCAGCCTCACCTGCTGCCTGTCGATCGTCGGCGCGATCATGGGCTTCATCGGCCTCGGCCGCACCAAGAACGGCAAGAAGAAGGGCCGCTGGGCCGCCATCTCCGCGATCATCATCGGCATCATCGGCACCCTCGCCGCCGCCGGCATCATCATCGCCGTCGTGTTCGTGGCCGGCACCGTCGTCACCGTCGACAACGCTGAGCCCGGCCAGTGCGTCGACGTCGAAGGACCCGACGACAACCTCACCCTCAGCAAGAAGGACTGCAGCGAGAGCCACGACGCCGAGATCGTCGCCACCGGCAAGGCCGGCGACGTCGAGGACGCCGACCTCGAGGGCACCTTCCTCCCCGCTGCCGTGTGCGAGCAGCTGGCCGCCGAGGGCGACTTCGACAAGGTGCTCAACTATTCCGAGGAGCTCGAGCTGAGCGTCATCGCCGAGGACCCGGACAACGTCAAGGACGACGACTCGGTCGTCTGCTACGCCGAGCGGGTCGACGGAGGCAAGCTCACCGAGGGCGTCCTCTAGGCGCCGGGTCGGCAGCGGGTCGGCACCGGGTCGGCACCGGGTCGCACGTCGACGGCGCCGCCACCCGCACGGCACAAAACTCTCGCCTACCCCACGAACCTTCGTGGCAGGAGCGAAAGATTCACCGCCGAGGCGGTGAATCTTTCGCCGCCGCCTCGGTCGGCGGCTCAGACGACGCTGAGCGGGAGCAGCTGCCGGCCGGTGGGGCCGATCTGGATGTCGGTGCCCATCTCGGGGCAGACGCCGCAGTCGTAGCAGGGGGTCCACCGGCAGTCGTCGACCTCGACGTCGGAGGAGCCGTCGGCGACGGCGAGGGCGTCCTCCCAGTCGGCCCAGAGCCAGTCCTTGTCGAGGCCGGAGTCGAGGTGGTCCCAGGGCAGGATCTCGTCGTAGCCGCGCTCGCGGGTGGTGAACCAGGTGAGGTCGACCCCGGTGCCGGCCAGCGCGGTCTCGGCCGCGGCCTCCCAGCGCTCGTAGGAGAAGTACTCGCTCCAGCCGTCGAACCGGCCGCCGTCGCGCCAGACCTGCTCGATGACCTTGCCCACCCGCCGGTCACCGCGGGAGAGCAGTCCCTCGACGATGCCGGGCTTGCCGTCGTGGTAGCGGAAGCCGATGGCGCGGCCGTACCGGCGGTCCGAACGGACGGCGTCGCGCAGCTTCGTGAGGCGGTCGTCGGTGGTCTCGTGGTCGAGCTGCGCGGCCCACTGGAACGGGGTGTGCGGCTTGGGCACGAACCCGCCGATCGAGACGGTGCAGCGGATGTCGTTGCGGCCGGACACCTCGCGGCCCGTGGCGATCACGCGCTTGGCGAGCTCGGCGATCTGGAGCACGTCGTCGTCGGTCTCGGTGGGGAGGCCGCACATGAAGTAGAGCTTCACCTGCCGCCAGCCGTGGGAGTACGCCGCGGCGACCGTCTGGATCAGGTCGTCCTCGGTGACCATCTTGTTGATCACCTTGCGCATCCGCTCGCTGCCGCCCTCGGGGGCGAACGTGAGACCGGAGCGCCGGCCGTTGCGGGAGAACTCGTTGGCGAGCGTGATGTTGAAGGCGTCGACCCGGGTGCTCGGCAGGCTGAGCGAGACGTTCGGGCCCTCGTAGCGGTCGGCGAGGCCCTTGGCGACCTCGCCGATCTCGGTGTGGTCGGCGCTGGAGAGCGAGAGCAGGCCGACCTCCTCGAAGCCGCTCTTGCGGATGCCGTTCTCGACCATGTCGCCGATGGTCTCGATCGAGCGCTCGCGCACCGGCCGGGTGATCATGCCCGGCCTGGCAGAACCGGCAGCCGCGGGTGCAGCCGCGGAAGATCTCGACGCTGAACCGCTCGTGCACGGTCTCGGCCAGCGGCACCAGCGGCTTGGCCGGGTAGGGCCAGGCGTCGAGGTCCATCAGCGTGTGCTTGCGGACGCGGTGCCGGGATGCCGGGGCGGTTGGGCGCGACCGACGCGATCGCGCCGTCCTCGCCGTAGGTGACGTCGTAGAACGCGGGACGTAGACGTTGCCGGTGACCGCGAGCCGGCGCAGCAGCTCGTCGCGACCACCGGGCGAGCCCTCGCTGCTTCCACTCGCGGACGACCTCGGAGATCGCGAGCACGACCTCCTCGCCGTCGCCGAGCACGGCGGCGTCGAGGAAGTCGGCGATCGGCTCGGGGTTGAACGCCGCGTGGCCGCCGGCGAGCACGATCGGGTCGGTCGTCGGTGCGGTCGCGGCGTGCAGCGGGATCCCGGCCAGGTCGAGCGCGTTGAGCATGTTGGTGTAGCCGAGCTCGGTGGAGAAGCTCAGGCCGAAGACGTCGAAGTCGCGGACCGGGCGGTGGGCGTCGACGGTGAACTGCGGGATCGGGCCGTCCGTCGCCGGCGCGCATCACCGCCTCCATGTCGGGCCACACGACGTAGGTGCGCTCGGCGAGGATCCAGTCGCGCTCGTTGAGCACCTCGTAGAGGATCTGCACGCCCTGGTTGGGCAGCCCGACCTCGTAGGCGTCGGGATACATCAGCGCCCAGCGGACGGTCGGACCTCGGCGCGCAGTCCCACTCCTTGACGGTGGAGTTCAGCTCGCCGCCGACGTACTGGATCGGCTTGGAGACCCGCGGGAGGCGCGGCTCGAGCCGGGGGAAGACGCTGACGCCAGGGGTGGTCGGACATGGCTCCACTGTCAGGAGCGCTGGCCGACCCGCCCGAAACTGTCGCCGATCCCCGGGCGACGGCCGGCCTACTCAGGGGCGGCTGGGCTCCCGCTGGGCGCGCGGCCGCGGCCTGCGCCGACGTCGCCCGCAGCTCGACGGCCGGCATCAGCAGCAGGATCAGGAAGGCGAGCACGCCGGCACCGGCGCCGAGCAGGAAGACGGTGTCCATCGACTCGGCGAACCCGACCTTGAACGGGTGGGCGACCACCGGGTCGAGCTGCTCGATGACCGAGGAGTCGTCCTGGACGCCGACGATCTGCTCGCGCAGCGCCGGGCTCCTGCGAGCGGCGGTCGGCGACGGCGGGGTCGCCGCGCTTCGTGCGGCGAACGCCGTCGGCGATGTTGCCGCCGACGGTGCCGAACAGCACCGAGAGGAAGACCGCGACGCCGAGGGTGCCGCCGATCTGGCGGAAGAACGTCGCCGAGACGGTGGCGACGCCGATGTCGGTGGGCGGCACCGCGCTCTGCATGGTCAGCAGCAGCGGCTGCATGCAGCTGCCCAGGCCGAGGCCGAGCACGAACATCGACACGCATCACCAGCGGCAGCGCGGTGTCGGCGGTGGTGAACGAGAGCAGCAGCAGCGCGACGACGATGACCGCCGAGCCGACGATCGGGAAGAGCCGGACGTGCCCGGTGCGGGAGATGACCCGGCCCGAGCCGATCGAGGCGGTCATCATGCCGACCACCATCGGCAGCATCAGGAAGCCGGACTCGGTGGGCGACGCGCCGTGCACGATCTGCATGTAGAGCGGCAGCAGCATGATGCCGCCGAACATCGCCACACCGACGACGCACGCTGGCGGCGACGGTGACGGCGGCGGCGCGGATCCGGAACAGCCGCGGCGGGATCAGCGCGGCGTCGCCCATCGCCCGCTCGGCCGAGGACGAACGCGACGAGGCCCGACCGCGCCGACGACGTACGCCGTGAGCGAGCGCGGCCGACCCCCAGCCCCAGTCGCGGCCCTGCTCGGCCACGGTGAGCAGCGGCACCAGTGCGACGACCAGCGCGACCGCCCCCCACCAGTCGATGCGGACCTGCGCGGCGCGGTCGTGGCGCACGTGCAGCGTGCGGAAGACGACGACCAGCGCGGCGATGCCGATCGGCACGTTGACCAGGAAGACCCAGCGCCAGCCGGTGACGCCGAGCAGCTCGCTCGCGGCCGGCGAAGAAGCCGCCGACCAGCGGGCCGAGCACGCTCGAGGTGCCGAACATCGCCATGAAGTAGCCGGTGTAGCGGGCGCGCTCGCGCGGCGACACGATGTCGCCGATGATCGCCAGCACCAGGGTGAACAGCCCACCGGCGCCGAGGCCCTGGAACGGCACGGAAGGCCGCGAGCTGCGTACATCGAGCCGGCGAACGAGCACAGCGCCGAGCCGACGATGAAGACCGAGATGGCGAACATGAAGAGCTTCTTGCGGCCGTAGAGGTCGCCGAGCTTGCCGTAGATCGGCGTCGTGATGGTCGCGGTGATCAGGTAGGCGGTGGTGACCCAGGCCTGGATCGACAGGCCCTGCAGGTCGTCGGCGATGGTGCGGATCGAGGTGCTGACGATCGTCTGGTCGAGGGCGCCGAGGAACATGCCCGAGCATCAGCCCGGACAGGATCGTCAGGATCTGGGCGTGCGTGTACTCGCCGGTCTCTGCCGGTGGATCGGCGGTCGTCGTGGTTGCCATCGGCAACGAGTCTAGGTCGGTCGGCTGGAGCCGCTCCATAGGGTTCCACATGAGCCGTGCGATCGCGGGCCGATGTCCTGGACGACGGTCGCACCGGTGCTGGCGCTCTCGTGCGTGCTCGCGCGCCACCTGGGGCCGACGACCTGCCGACCGTGGTCGTCCGTCGTCGTCGGCGGTCGCTCCTCGTCGGCGCCGTGCTGGCCGCCGTGCACCACGCCGAGGTGGTCGCCCACCGGGTCGGCGAGCCGTTCGGGTCGCTGGTGCTCGCCGTCGCGGTCACCGTGATCGAGGTCGCGCTCATCGTGACGCTGATGATCAGCGGCGGCGAGGGCACTGCGACGCTGGCCCGCGACACGGTCTTCGCGGCGGTGATGATCACCGTCAACGGCATCGTCGGGCCTCGCGCTGGTGGTCGGCGCGCTCAAGCACCACCTCGCCCACTTCAACCCCGAGGGCACGGGCTCGGCGCTGGCCACCGTCGTCGCGCTCGCCGGCGTCGACGCTGGTGCTGCCGCGGTTCACCACCAGCGAGCCCGGGCCGGAGTTCTCCGCCCGCCAGCTCGCCTTCGCGGCGGTCGCCTCGCTCGCGCTCTACGGCATGTTCGTCTTCACCCAGACCGTGCGGCACCGCGACTTCTTCCTGCCGGTGGACCGTCCGGACCAGCCCGGACCCGCACGACGACGACGGCGACGGCCACGCCGACCCGCCGACGACCCGCGACGGCGCTCGACGAGCCTCGGACTGCTGCTGGTCGCCCTGGTCGGCGGTGGTCGGCCTGGCCAAGGTCGCCTCCCCCGTCGATCGAGGACGGCGTCGCGCGCCGTCGGCTTCCCGCACGCGTTCGTCGGCGTCGTGATCGCCCTGCTCGTGCTGCTCCCCGAGACCATCGCCGCCACCCGCGCCGCCGCGCGCGACCGGGCCCAGATCAGCCTCAACCTCGCCTACGGCTCGGCCATGGCCTCGATCGGCCTCACCATCCCGGCCATCGCGATCGCCTCGATCTGGCTCGACGGCCCGCTCGACCTCGGCCTGGAGCCGATGCAGATCGTGCTGCTCACGGTGTCGATGATCGTCGGCGTGCTCACCGTGGTGCCCGGACGCGCGAAGCCGCTCGCGGGCGGCGTCCACCTGGTGCTGCTCGCGTCGTACCTCTTCCTCGCCGCCAACCCGTAGCGGTGCCGGGTCAGGCGACCGTGACGGTGACCGGCACCGTGTGCACGAAGCCGTCGACCCGCACCTGCACGAAGAACCGGTACTCGCCGGGCTGCTCGATCACGGTGTGGAACTGGAGGTCGCTGCCGTCGGCGGTGACCTCGGGGGCGCCGAGCGGGTGGGCGTGCACGAAGGCGCCGGTGTCGACGTCGAACCCGGTGAGGTGGGCGTAGGAGCCGAGGTAGGTGCCGAGGTTGAGCACGCCGCGCTCGCCGTCGCTGACGGTGAGCGTGAAGCCCTCGTCCGCGCCGGCCGCGAGCTGCGTCGGGGGCGGTGACGGTGACCAGGCCGTCCGACGCGGTGGTGGCGGCCTCGACCGGTCTCCGGCTCCCACTCCCCCGGCACCAGGGTCTCCTCGCCGAGGATCACGTGGTCACCGTCCTCCTCGGCCGCGGGGCGGAACTCCGCGACCACCCGGTAGCGGCCGGGCCGCGCCGAGGTCGACGCGCGCGGTCCAGGTGCCGTCGTCGGCGAGCACCGGGTGGAGGTGGCGGAAGTCGGCGAGTCGTCGCGGACGACGTAGAGGTGCAGCAGCTTGGTCTGCTCCTCGACGTAGTCGGTGACGGGCTCGCCCTGCGGGTCGCGCAGGACGAAGCTCAGGTCGGCCGGGCCGTCGGCGCGCTGTCGGGAACCGCAGGTCGGTCATCGAGTAGCCGCCGGCGGAGCTGGTGGTGCCGTCGCCGAGGTAGGTGGTGTGGGTGTGCCGCGGGGTGCCCGTCGGCGGGCTGCAGCACGATCCGGTCGGGGTCGGCCGGCTCCCGGCTCGTCGCCCCCGCAGCCCGCGACGGCGCAGCGCCAGGGCCAGACCGGTCAGCACCGCCATCGTCCTCCTCACGAGACCTCCACCTCCACGGTCGTCACCGGGTTGTCGAACTCCGACTCCTTCAGGCTGACCTGGAGCTCCCAGGTGCCCGCGGCCGGGAAGACGACCTCGGCCTGGTAGGTGCCGGCCGCCACCGGCACGACGGGCACGGCGCCGAGGTCGACGTCGCCGCCGCGCACCGACAGGGTCGGCGCCGCGAACCCGTCGAGCGGCTCGCCGGCGTCGTCCTGCACCTGCACGGTGACGGTGTTGGGCCCGCGGCGCCCGGGCGCGATGGTGGCGAGCACCTTGGCGTCGGGGACCACGCCCACGCTGACCCGCGAGGCGACCGGACGGCGGGCGGCCGCCGGGTCCTCGCGCGGCGACTGGTTGACCAGGAACCCGGTGAGCCCGAGCACGCACGACGATGCAGCGCCGCCTCGACCCGCACGGCCGTCGCGGACGGCGAGCGCCCCGCTGCGCACCGCGTCGTGACCGAGGCCGCCGGAGACCCGCGGCAGCAGCCGGAACCGGTTCCATGCCGCGAGCGAGCGCCACCAGCGCCACCACGCCGATCTTCACCAGCAGCAGCCGGCCGTAGGTGGTGTCGACGAACCCGCTCCACGAGCCGAGGATCCGCCAGCTCATCAGCGACCCGGTGACCACCAGCAGCGCGAGCACGGCGGCCGGCGAGGGTGGAGAACCGGCTCAGCGCGAGGGCGGCGTCGCGCTCGCGCCCGCTCAGCGCGCGCAGCGCGAGCGCCAGGCCCACGAGGCCGCCGAACCACGTGGCGCCGGCGGCGAGGTGCAGCACGTCGGTGACCACGAGCAGCGGCACCGGCTCGTAGGCGCGGGTGTGGCCGACCGCCGCAGCGGCGGCCACCGCGACGACGCCGCGCCAGCGGTCGCGACGGCGCGCGCGGGTCGCCGTCATCGCCACCAGCAGGCCCACCACCTGCAGGCCGAGCACCACCAGGTCGTCGCCCACCAGCGCGAGCGCGACGGCGTCCTGCCTCGCCGAGGCGCGCCGAGCCCGAGGCCCTGCTGGTAGGCGCCGGAGACCGGGATCGCGAAGCCGCCCGCCACCACGAGCAGCCGCGTAGCCCGACCACGCGACCCGGCTGAGCCGGTCGACGCACGACGTCGTCGAGCCGCAGCCCGCGCAGCACCCAGGTGCGGCAGAGCACGACGCCGGCGGCCAGGAACAGTCCGAGGTAGGCGAGCCCCTGGAGGACGCTCAGCACCCGCCGGACGTCGTCCGGGTCGGCGTCGGGCAGCTGCGGTGCCGCCACCTCCGCGCTCGGCTCGCCGATCGCGAAGGTGAGCGACCCGGCGATCGGGTGGCCGTCGGCCGAGATCACCCGCCACACCACGACGTAGCTGCCGTCGGCGAGCTCGTCGGGCAGGTCGGTGGTGACGACGGTGTCGCGGCTGCTCGAGTCGGACTCGACCGGCTCGCCCGCGGCGTCGAAGACCTGGACCGAGCCGGCGGTCAGCGACACCGGCTCGTCGAAGGTGAAGGTGACGACGTCCGGGGTCGTCCTCGAGCACCTCCCCCTCGGCGGGGTCGGAGGAGACGAGGGTCGCGTGCGCCGCCGCCGGGCCCTGCTGGCAGGAGCACCAGCAGGGCCAGCAGCGCGAGCGCGCACGCAGACCCGGAGTGGACGCATGTGTCAGGCGCGACGGCGACCCTGGAGCGAGGGCGACGCCCCCCACGACCAGGCCCGAGGGCACCGAGCCCGGCACCCACGTAGCCCCAGGTGTTGTCGGCCTCGGCGGACGACGGCGGAGGCGGCATCGCCGCCGCTCTCGGCCGAGGTCGGACTCGGCCGCGGCGTCGTCCTCCGGCCTCGGCCTCCTCGCCACCGCCGTGGTGGCCCTCCTCGCCGGCCTCGGTGACCTCGACGGCCGGCGCCGGGCGCTCCAGCTCCTCCACGTCCTGGCCCTCGGCGGGATCTCGGTCCAGCCGGTCTCGCCCTGCTCGCAGGTCTGGATCACCGGGAACGCGAGGGTCTCGCCGGCGGCGTCCTCGGGCAGCTGGAGCGAGAGCTCGAAGGCGTCGCGGTAGCCGTCGGGCAGCGGGGTGCGGGCGGTGTAGGTGACCGTGGCGACCCGCTCGGTGAGCTCGTTGCCGTGGGCGTCGGTGACCGGCGGGTCGAGCTTCTCGGCCTCCTTGGTGACGTCGTAGAGGTCGTTGCGGGTCGGCGTCACGGCGTTGATGCCCTCGGGGATCTGGATCTGGACCCCGGTGGTGGGCGAGCCCTCGCAGCCGTGGCCGGACGCTGAACGTGAGGACGGTGTAGGCGCCGGCGGCGGTGTCGCTGGGCGTGACGGTGACGTGGGCGGAGGCCGGCCCGGTCGGGCCGAGGGCCAGGCCGAGGGCGAGCAGGGTGGTGCCGGTGGCGGCCGCGGCGAGGCGTGCCGGGCGCGCGGTGGGTCGGACGTGCATGGGTGTTCCCTTCGTCGGGTGGTGCCGGTGGACGGCGCGTGCCACCGGACCACCGACGCCGGACGCGACGGACGGTCAGGCGGCGAGCGCCACCGGGGGACCCCGACGAGGGGCGAGCGAGATCAGGTGCCGCGCGACCGGTCGCGCGGAGCGGACCGACGCCGGGAGCGAGCGGGACGGGGGTGAGCGGCACGACGGCCGCCGCGCCCCAGGCGAGCGACGGCGCTGACGGCGCGCTGCCGGACGTGCCAGGCGAGGGCCGTGACGACGGCGCCCAGCGAGGTGGGCGACCAGCATCGGCCAGCCGAGGTGCAGCGTCGGGCGCGGCCTCGGCGCCGGCGATGACGCTGTGCCCGTGCCCGCGTGTCGGGCGGGGGCGAGCGCGCTCAGCCACAGGTGCAGCACCGACCTGGGCGACGAGCAGGGCCGGCAGCGCCACGACGGCGCGCACCGAGCCGCGCAGCACCAGCAGACCGGCGCCGAAGCACCGCGGCCGCCATCGCGACCACCCAGCCCGCCGACGGCAGCGCGCCGCCGGCGGCCGCGTGGGCGACGACGAGGGTGGTGGTGACCTCCGCGGAGGCGAGCGCGGCAGCGCGCTGCCACACCTCGCGGGACGGTCGCCATGGCCGACATGATGCCCAACGACCGATCACGGCGAGGGCGACATCGGCGATCCGGGCCTGTCGTGCGGGTCCGCCGTGCCGCTCAGGCCCGCACCAGCACCCGCCGGGTGGGCTGCGATCCGGGCGGCCGGGGAGTCGGCGGCGCGGCGCGCGATGTTCTGCAGCAGCCCGATGGCGAGCATCGAGGCGAACATCGAGCTGCCGCCGTAGGACAGGAACGGCAGCGGGACGCCGGTGACCGGCATGATCCCGAGGCACATCCCGATGTTCTGGAAGGCCTGGAACCCGAACCAGCACGCGATGCCGGCGGCGGCGACCCGGCCGAACAGGTCGTCGGTCTGCGCGGCGATGGCCAGCGCTCGCCACAGCACCACGCCGAGCAGCAGCACGATCAGGCCGGCGCCCACCAGGCCGAGCTCCTCACCGGCGACGGTGAACACGAAGTCGGTGTGCTGCTCGGGCACGAAGCCGGAGCGGGTCTGCGAGCCGTCGAAGAGGCCCTGGCCGAACAGCCCGCCGTTGCCGACGGCGATCCGCGCCTGCTCGACGTTGTAGCCCGCGCCGCGCGGGTCGAGCGAGGGATCGGTGAAGGCGAGGAACCGGTCGACCTGGTAGTCCGCGAGCATCCCGGCGCTCACCGCGGCCACGGCCGCGACGGCCCCGGAGCCGGCGAGCAGTGCGAGCCAGCGCCGCGGCGCCCCGGAGGCCGCGAGCACGCCGAACACGACGGCGGAGAGCACGAGCATCGTGCCGAGGTCGGGCTGGAGGATGATGAGGACGGCGGGCACCGCGGCCACGGCGAGCATGCCGACGACGTCGACCAGCCCGACCCGGGCGCGCCACCGGCCCTCGGACCTCTCGGCCACCACCAGGGCCATGCCGATCACCACCGCGAGCTTGGCGAACTCCGAGGGCTGGATCGAGAGCCCGCCCAGCATCAGCCAGGACCGGGAGCCGTTGACGGTCGTGCCCATCGTGAGCACCAGCACCAGCCCGGTCGACCGAGGCGAGGTAGACGATCGGGGCGACGATCCGCAGCCAGCGGTGGTCGGTGAACACGACCAGCGCCAGGAGGGCGAGCGCCGATGGCGACGTTGACGACCTGCTTGAGGAGGAAGGCCCGCGGGTCGCCGCCGGTGAGGTCGGCCCGCGCGCTGGTCGACGACCAGACGAGCAGGGTGCCCAGCAGACAGAGCGCAGCCACGGCGCCCAGCAGCACCCAGTCGAAGCCCTGCCGCACCGCGTTCATCGCTGCCCCTTGCGCCGGTCCGGCACCGCCGGCGGCAGGATCGGTGCCGTTGCCACGGAACTGCGGCAGCCGCTCGGGCAGGACCGTGCCGGGGATGGCGGCGTCGCCGGGGGCGACCCGCTCGCCATGGATGCCGTAGATCGACTCCCAGATCGCCCGGACGCCGGGGCCCGAGGTGCCGGAGCCGGTGCCGCCCTGGCTGATCATCATGACCACGACGTAGTCGTCGGAGTACGACGCGACCCACGACGTCGACTGCTTGCCGTAGACCTCGGCCGAGCCCGTCTTGGAACGGATGTTGACCTGGTCGAGCGGGAAGCCGCCCATCCGCCAGGCCATGGTGCCCTGGCGGGTGACGCCGGACGAGCGCCTCGTCGATGTAGCGCAGCACCCGCTCGGGGCAGCTTGACCCGGGACTGGACCTCGGGCTCGATCCGCCGGACGACGGTGCCGTCCGGGGCCACCACGGCCCGGCCGATCCGCGGCTCGTAGAGCGTGCCGCCGTTGGCGATCGCGCCGTAGGCGCGGGCCAGCTGGAGCGGGGTGACGATCGTGTCGCCCTGGCCGATGGCGAAGTTGACGGCGTCGCCGGCGCGGTAGGCGAAGCCCTCGATGCAGAACTCGCGCGCGAACTTGTAGACGAAGTCGGAGGTGTCCTCGGTCTGCGGCTTGCCCGCGAGGTCGCAGTAGTAGTCCTTCTGCGACTTGTAGTAGGCGCGCTTCCACCGGCGGTCGGCGATCCGGCCGGGCGCCTCGCCCGGCATGTCGATGCCGGTCTCGCTGCCGAAGCCGAACCGCTTGGCGCCGGCCACCAGCGGGTCGCGGGCGTCGACGTCGGCGACGTCGGAGCCGAGCCGGCGCCAGTAGTCGTAGCCGATCCGGTAGAAGAACGTGTTGCACGAGACCTCGAGGGCCTTGGCGAAGTCGATGTAGCCGTGGGCGCCGGACTCGTAGTTCTTGAAGGCCCGGTTGCCCACCTGGAACGCCGAGGAGCAGTTCAGCCGGGTGTCGTAGTCGTAGCCGTGGGTGAGGGCGGCCGCCGTCATGAACGGCTTCCACGTCGAGCCCGGCGCGAACTGGCCCTGGGTGGCGCGGCCGAGCAGCGGGGTGCCGGCGCGCTGGGAGTAGAGACGCTTGCAGCTTGCGCGCCGAGATGCCGTTGACCCACACCTCGGGGTCGTAGGTGGGCACCCCGGCCATCGCCACCACCCGGCCGGTGTCGGCCTCGAGCACCACGGCGGCACCGGAGTCGGCCACGTAGTTCTTGCCGGAGACGTCGTCGTGGGTGCTGCGGGCGATGGTCATCATCTTCTGCGAGCTGGCGCTCGACCACGCCCTGCACCCGGGCGTCGATCGAGGTGACGAGGGTGTCGCCGGGCTGGCTCGCGACCTCGCTGTCGTCACCGAGCACCCGGCCCATGGAGTCGACCTGCACCTGACGGTAGCCCGGCATCCCGCGCAGCCAGTCGTCGTACTCCTGCTCGACGCCGGCGCGCCCGACCACCGAGGCGCCGTTGACCGAGCGGTCGCCGTCGTCCTCCGCCTCGGTCGAGCTCGCCCTCGGTGACCGGGCTGAGATAGCCGAGCAGGTGCGCGGCGTTGATGCCGAAGGGCCGGGGGTAGGCGCGCACGCTCTGCTGCTCGACGACGACGCCGGGGTGGTCCTCGGGCTGCTCGAGGATGCGCAGCGCGACCGCCCGCGGCAGGTCCTGGGCCACCGGCACCGGCTGGTACGGCGAGCCGTTCCAGCACAGGCCGGGGACCGCGCCGTCGTCACCGCAGAGCATGAGCTTGCGGTCGATGCGTCGCACCGGCACGTCGATCGCCTTCGACACGCGCGCGACGAGCGTGTGCCGCTCGTCCGCGGTCATCTTGCCGAGCAGGGTGCGGTCGAGGGAGACGACCCAGGAGAGCCGGTTGGTGACCAGCGGCCGGCCCTGGTCGTCGACGATGAGGCCGCGCTGCGGCTGCACGACGATCTCGCGCACCGACTGGGCGGCGGCCTTCCCCTGGTAGGCCTCGCCGTCGACGACCTGGAGGTAGTAGAGGCGCACGAGCAGCGTGGCGAAGAGCGAGAACACCAGCGCCTGGAGCACGACCAGTCGCAGCCGGCTGCGGGTGGACGGCGAGCTCATACGGGGACCCGGCGGCGCTCGGATCCGGTCTCGGCGTCGGGCTCGCGGAGCAGCCGCAGCACCGGCGGCAGCACGAACGGCGCGAGCACGAGGTCCCACGCCACGGCGGTGAGGACCACCGGCAGCAGGTCGGCGACGTCGAGCACCGGGTCCCGGAGCACCAGGCCGGAGAGGGCGAAGAGCGAGGCGCCGAGGAACGAGCAGGCGACCACCGTGGCCAGGGACAGGGGCACCGTGGGGCCGACCGTCACCGGGCTCGGGGCGCACCCGGCCCGCGACGTACCCGACGACGAGCAGAGCGAGCGCCCACCGGCCGGCCACGTGGTCGGCAGGCGGGGTGAGGTCGAGCAGGACGCCGCCGGCGAAGCCGGAGACGAGCCCGGTCCGCGAGCCGTGGGCGAGTCCGGCGGCCACCACCACGAGCAGCACGAGGTCGGGCACGACGCCGCGCCAGGCCAGCTGGGAGAACACGCTCACCTGAAGCACGACGGCGACGACGAGCGCTGCGGCCAGCAGCACGCTGCGCACGGTGCCGAGGCGGGGGTTCACCGCAGGCTCCCGTCGGCCTCGATGACGGCGCGGTCGCTCGTGGCACCCGACGGCACCACCACGCCCACGACGTCGAGGGCGCTGAAGTCGACGAAGGGGGCGATCTCGACCCGCTGCGAGCTGTCGCGCAGGCTCGACCACACCGTCGTGACCCGTCCGACCGGCACCCCGGGCACGTAGGGTCCGGCGCCCTCGCTGCCCCAGGTGACCACGGCGTCGTCGCGGGCCGGCACCACTGTCTGGTCGACGAGCTCGAGGTCGAGCCGGGCGTCGTGGCCGAGACCGCCGCGGCCGTGCAGGAAGCCGAGCTCCATGCTCGTGCCCACCCGGCCGCCGACGGTGGAGTCGGGATCGACGACCAGCAGCACCGTCGCGGTCGAGCGGGTCACCCGCAGGACGCGGCCCACCAGCCCGTCGTTGTTGACCACGGTGAGGTCGGGAGCGACGCCGGCGTCCGATCCGGCGTCGATCGTGACGGTGCTGCGAGAACGACTGCGACGAGCCGAGGCCGACCACCCGGGCCGGCACCAACGCCATCCCCAGGTCGCGGGCCGCCGCGGTGAGGCCCTCGAGCTCGGCGAGGCGGTTGCGGTCGTAGCCGGAGCGGTGCACGTCGCGGCGCAGCTCGGCGTTCTCGGCCTGGAGGGTCGCGACCTCCTCGCGCAGGTCGCCGCGGGTGTCGAAGACCTGCGGCAGCCGCACCAGCGGTCGGGCGGCGGCCGCGGCCCCCGACTCGGCCGGGCCGAGCACCTCGCCGACCGCCTGGCGAACGGGGTCGACGGCGGTGCCGCCGGCCCCCTGGTCGAGCACCATGAGGCTGACGGAGGCGAGCACCAGCGCCACCACGAGCGAGCGGCGCGGCGTGCCGGAGCGCTGGTCGGCACCCGGATCGAGTCCCCAGCGGCGGCCGCGACGAGGGTTCACGAGACCCGCTTCCGGTCTGCCACGAGCACCTGCTGGAGGGCCTCGAACTCCTCGACGCAGCGGCCGGCGCCGAGCGCGACGGAGGTGAGCGGGTTCTCGGCGACGTGCACCGGCATCCCGGTCTCGTGGCGCAGCCGCTCGTCGAGGCCGCGCAGCAGGGCGCCCCCGCCGGTGAGCACGATGCCGCGGTCCATGATGTCGCCGGCCAGCTCGGGCGGCGTCTGGTCGAGGGTCACCCGGACGGCGTCCACGATGGCGTGCAGCGGCTCCTCCATGGCCTTGCGGATCTCGCGAGCTGGCGACCGTGACCGTGCGCGGCAGCCCGCTCACCAGGTCGCGGCCGCGGATCTCGGCGGAGGGCTCGTCGGTGGAGGGGAAGGCCGAGCCGAGGGTGACCTTGACCTCCTCGGCGGTGCGCTCGCCGAGCATCAGCGAGTGCTCCTTCTTCATCCAGGAGACGATCGCCTGGTCGAGCTCGTCGCCGGCGATGCGGATGCTGAGGGAGGTGACGATGCCGCCGAGGGAGATGACGGCGACCTCGGTGGTGCCGCCGCCGACGTCGACCACCATGTTGCCGGTGGGCTGGTGCACGGGGAGCCCGGCGCCGATGGCGGCCGCCATGGGCTCCTCGACGACGTAGACCCGGCGGGCGCCGGCCTGGTAGCCGGCCTCCTTCACCGCGCGCTGCTCGACGGCGGTGATGCCGCTCGGCACGCAGATGACCATGCGGGGCTTGGCGAAGTAGCGGCGACGGTGCACCCGCGCGATGAACCACCGCAGCATCTGCTCGGTGGCCTCGAAGTCGGCGATGACGCCGTCCTTCAGCGGACGCAGCGCGGTGATGTTGTCGGGCGTGCGCCCCACCATCCGCTTCGCGTCGTGCCCGACGGCGAGCACCTCGCCGGTGGTGTCGTTGAGCGCCACCACGCTCGGCTCGTCGAGCAGCACGCCCTTGCGGCGCACGTAGACGAGCGTGTTCGCCGTACCGAGGTCGACCGCCATGTCGCGGCCGATGAAGCTGTTCGCCATCGGAAACCTCGTCGTGCGCATGCTCGGGGAAGGGGGCGGCACCGGGCGCACGGTCCGGCGTCACCCGTCGCTGAGCGTAAGAAGAGTGACGGGTGTGACGCAGGAGGCGCGCCGGACGGGGCTCGAGGTGCTCCGGAGCGAAGAACGAGCGCAGGAGCCTCGAAACCCCCGCAACTGGTGCGCCCGACGTCCTTGAGGTCCCTCACCCAGGGGCGGGGATGGTGTCGGGGTCGCGGGCCAGCCAGTCGGCGCGGTCGGCCTTCGGCACCTCGAGGCACTCGCCGGCGACGTCGACGATCACCCAGGCGCCGATGCCGGGGCGCTCGGTGACGCTGCCCTCGAGCGGGCCGTCGGTGCCGGTGACGGCGGTGCCCTCCGGGACCTCGCCCGGCGACACCGAGCCGAAGCCCGCCGACTGCAGGGCGGCGGGGGCGGCGTCGACCAGGGGGTCGGGGGCGCCGGCGCCGGCGTCGACCCGGGCCCGGGCCAGGTAGCGGAAGCTGGTGGTGTCGTCGGTGAAGTCGCTGGCGCAGCCCTCGAAGTTTCCGGTGGCGTCGCCGACCGTGCCGCCGAGGTCGGCGCCGAGCTCGCGCAGCAGGACGCGCATCGCCTCCCGGGCGCCGTCGCGCTGCTCGAGGAGCCGCTCCCCCGCGTCGGCGCCGCCGTCGTCGGCCGCGTCGTCCTGGCAGCCGGTGAGGGCGAGGACGGTCAGGGCGAGCACGAGCGCGTGCCTCACCGGGTCTCCGCGTGCTCGGGGTCGCGGTCGAGCTCGGGGTCCTGGACGCCGGCGTACCAAGGGTCGTAGTTGTGCTCGGCCTGCTGGACGTCGTCGTAGTTGCCGTTGACGACCTGGCTGATGTTGTGGAGCGCCTCGGTGTCGTGCTCGAAGTAGAGCGAGTGCTGGCCGAACTCGGGGTGGCCCGGCCTCGAGACGTCCTCGGCCCGGAACCGGTTCGCCCCGAAGTCGTCCTCGGCGGGGTCGTCGCCGAGGCCGGCGCCGCCGAAGGTCTCCCCGTGGAACATGCCGTGGTTGCCGAAGTAGGTGACGGGGTCGCGGCTGTTGGCGCCCGCCCACACGTGCTCGGGGTCGACGCCGGTGTCGGCGGCGCTGTTGGTGTCGCCGCCGACACCGGGGCTTCCCACGAACACGAGGTCGTCGACCGGCAGTCCGTGCTCGTGGGCCGCGATGCCTGTCGTGGTCGAGCCGTAGCTGTGGCCGATCGCGGTGAGGTGGGCCGGTGCGCCGTCGCGGCTGGCGCGCAACCCGTCGATGGTGTCGGCCAGTCGGGCGCCACCCTCCTCGGCGGCACCCTCGGCCAGCACGCCCGCGGCGTCGCCACCCCAGCCGTCCTTGATCGGGATGTTGTCGGGGGCGTCGTAGCCGATCCAGAACATCGTGGCGTTGGTCTCGCCCGGGGCGAGGTGCCGCGTCGACTCGTAGAGCGTGGCCACCCGGTCGGCCTGGTACTGCGCCGACCCGGCGTCGGTGCCGAAGCCCGGCGTCACCACCGCCACGTTGTCGGCGGTGTCGACGTCGCCCGCGGAGATGGCGATCCGGCCGTCGCCGTCGAAGGCGTCGGGGTCGTAGAGGTAGATCTGGGTGGTGATCGGCTCGCCGGTGACGGGGTCGTAGCGCCCCTCGATCTCCTCGCGGGCCTCCTGGGCGGCCCGGGCGTTCTCGAGCCGGTTCCGCTCGGTGTCGGTGAGCACGCCAGCGTCGTCGGTGTGGTCGAGGTCGGCGAGGTCGCGCAGCAGGGCGGTGGTGTTGGCGGCGTCGCGAGCGCTCGCCGGGATGCCGTCGAGGTTGCCGATCGCGCCGGGGGCGGCGGCGATGATCGCCTGTCGTTCCGCGTCGGTGAGCGAGTCCCACCACTGGTTGACCTCCTCCGGGGAGGCGCCGGCGGGGGGCTTGCGGTCGAGGGCGTCGTCAGCGGGGTCGGGCAGGCCGCCGTAGATGCGGTCGACGGCGTCGAGGTCGAGCACGCGCTCGAAGGCGCGCACCATCGCCTCCTCCTCGTCGGCGATGTCCTGCTCCCAGCGCCCGACGTCGCCGTCGAAGGCCTCCACCTGGCCTTGTACGCGGCGGCAGTCGGCCTCGAAGTCGTCGACCATCGCCTCGGTGACCGGTCCGGCGACGCCGGCTCGTCGCTCCAGGTCGTCGATGGCCGCGACCAGCTCGCCGCGCCGCGTCTCGAGGTCGTCGCGCTCGGTGTCGAGCCGTTGCATCTCCTCGGCGTGGGCGTCGACGCGCTGACCCACCGACCGCAGCGCCAGCGACATCGCGTCGGCCCGTCGCCCGAGCGGTCGCAGCTCGTCGCGGTACGTGGTGGCGGCATCGCCGTGCCAGTCGACGGCGCGAGCGTCGCCGGCGACGAAGCTGCCGGCGTCGTCGAGCTCGGCCGACGCGGCGACCAGCCGGCGGCCGGTGTCGCGGATGCTGCCGGGGTCGGCGGTGAGGGCGGGGACCGTGCGCGGCCGGGCGGGGAGGGTCGCGGTCATCAGCGCGACTCCCGCAGGTACGGCAGCAGGTGGAAGTACCCGTTGCCCGCCGCGTCGTCGGTGCTGATCCAGTCGGTCATGGTGGTGCGCAACCCGTCGGCCTGGCCCTCGCAGGCCTCGGCCAGGACGTCGGCATGGCGCTCCCAGGCCCGCAGGAACCGGCTCGCCGCACCGCTCACGGGAGCGGTGAACCCGCCGGTGCCGGCGCCGGCGATCTGGTCGGCGGCGGCGCCGACATCGAGGCTCTGCTCGTCCCACGCCTGCGCGGCCCGCCCGACGGAGGCGGGGATCATGTCCATCGTCATCGCGCACCCCGCACGAGCTCGGAGGCCCGGTGCTCGCCGACGTGCAGCGGCTCGGACTCCACCGCGAGCAGGACGGCGCCGGTGGCGGCGGCGGAGGCGGTGACGGTCAGGTGGTCGACAGCCCCGAGGACCCGCGGCAGTGCCCCCGGCTCGCGCCGGACGTCGGCGCCGCGACGGCGCAGCTCGCGCTCGAGCCGGTCGAGGGCGTCGGGGCCGTCCTCGCGCACCTCGGCGACCCGGGCGGCCGAGCGCACCCACCCCTCGTGGGCGCCGTAGCCGAGCCGCTCCTCGGGCTCCTCGTCACTGCCGGGGGCGGCGACGGCCCACAGCTGCTGGGCCGCGGTGTCCACGCCGGCCCTGGCCGCGGCAACGGCGTCGTCGGCGGCGACCGGGGCGTCGGCGGCGGCCTGCTCACCGTCGCCGGGCGGGAGCAGGACGATGTCGACGTCGGGGTGGCGGCGACGGACCTCGTCGAAGAACGGGTCGTCGACCGGGCCGGGGGGCTCGCTCTGCATGCCGGGCATGGGGTGACCATGCCCGCGACCGGGGGTGCGTCAAACCGCCGGGTGCCCGGCGTGGGGATATCTCAGGCCAGGCCGGGGAACCACAGCGCGATCTCGCGAGCGGCGGACTCGGCCGAGTCCGAGCCGTGCACGAGGTTCTCGCGGTTGCTCATCGACAGGTCACCGCGGATGGTGCCGGGCGCGGCCTTGCGTCCGTCGGTGGCGCCGTTGAGGGTGCGCACGACCTCGATCGCCTGGTCGCCCTCGAGCACGAGGACGACGAGCGGCCCGCTCGTCACGAAGTCGCGCAGCGGCGGGTAGAAGTCGCGCTCGACGTGCTCGGCGTAGTGCTGGTCGGCGGCGCTGCCGTCGATGGTGCGCTGCTCCAGCGCCACGATCGAGAGCCCCTTGGCCTCGAACCGCGACAGCACCTCCCCCACCAGCCCGCGCCGCACGGTGTCGGGCTTGAGGATCACCAGGGTCCGCTCGCTCATGGCGCGCAATCTAGGGCACACGGGGTCAGGCGAAGTCGCCCGCCCGCCGGAGGACGTCCGGCGGCACCTCTGCGTGCGAGTCAGCGGACGAGACCACCGCCGAGGCGACCCGGCGCAGCGGGATCACGCCGGCCCAGACACCGGCCTCGACATCGTCCGGCTCGTCGACCGGGTCGCCGGTGCGTCGCTTCATCGACGCCTCGTGGAGCGGGATCGCGAGCAGCGCCGTGGCGGCGAGCTCCTTGCGGGTGTGGGCGCGCAGCGTGGCCGACCGGCCGGGCACGACGTGGTCGACGGTGAGCGAGAGGGCGCGCGCCTTCTCGTCGGGGTCGTCGACGACGCGGGCCGGGCCGATGACGACGGCCGAGCGGTAGTTCATCGAGTGGTGGAAGCCGGACCGGGCGGCCACCAGACCGTCGACCTCGGTGACCGTGACGCACACCGTGGCGTGCTCGGCCCGGGTGAGCCACCGTGCGGCCACCGAGCCGTGCACGTAGAGCGTGCCCTCGTGGTCGGGCCCCTCGGGGTCGACGGCGTAGGCCACCGGCAGCACCACCGGGTGGTCGCCGACGACCACCCCGAGGTGTGCCACCAAGCCGGCCGCGAGGAAGTCGAGCAGCTCCTCGCGCTCGGTCAGGGCGCGCTCCCGGCCGCGGCGCACCCGGGTCCGGTCGGTGGGCGAGAGGGGCGCGTCGGTCACGCCGCGCCGCCCTCCTCCCGCACGGCGGCACGGACGAGCGCCCGCTCCCGCTCGATCTTGCGGCCCAGCCAGTACGCCGTGGTCCACAGCAGCGCGAAGATCCCCCCGAGGACGAACATGGTGGTGACGAGGAACCCGAGTGCGAGCGCCGCCACCTGCACCGCGAACCCGAGGAGGTAGCCCCACTCGGCGCGCAGCAGGCCGGCCACGAGCAGGCACGCGGCGGCGAGTCCGAGGCCCGCGGCCAGCGCCACGCCGGTGTCGACGTCCTCGACGGCGATCATCACCGGCGTCGCGAGCGCGACCGTGATCGCCTCCAGCGACAGCACCGCGGCGCACATCCCGCGGCGCGGGGACGGCCGCTCACCGGCGGGGACCGTGGGGTCGGACCCGGCGTCACTCATGGCGGTCACCCCGCAGCAGCGCCCGTGCCTCCCCGGCGGTGACCACCGAGCCGGTGACCAGCACGCCGCCCGCGCCGATCGAGGAGCTGGTGGCGCTGCCCGCCTCGGCGAGCGCGGCGGCCTGGTCGATCGCGTCGCGCAGCTGCGGGGCCACGGTGACCCGGTCCTCGCCGAAGATCTCGGTCGCCACCTCGGCCAGCTGCTCGGCCGGCAGCGACCGCTCGGAGGAGTTGCGCGTGCACACGACGTGCGCGAGGTGCGGCTCGAGCTCGGCGAGCAGCCCCTCGTGGTCCTTGTCGCCCATGACGCCCACCACGCCGATCAGCGGGTCGAAGGTGAACGAGTCCTCGAGCGCCGCACCGAGGGCGTGGGCGCCGTGCGGGTTGTGCGCGGCGTCGAGCACGACCGTCGGGCTACGCCGCACGATCTCGAGGCGGGCCGGCGACGTCATCTCGGCGAACGCGGCCCGCACCACCTCGTCGCCGAGGCCACGGTCGCCGAACGCCTCGACGGCGGCCAGCGCGACGGCGGCGTTCTGCGCCTGGTGGGCGCCGTAGAGGGGCAGGAACAGCTCGTCGTAGCGGCCGTGCACCCCCTGCAACGTGACCAGCTGACCCCCGACGGCGGGGACGCGGTCGACGACCCCGAAGTCGACGCCCTCGAGCACCGCGGTCGCACCGGTCTCGGCGATCCGGGCGCGGAGCACGTCGAGGACGGCCTGCTCCTGCTCGGCGAGGACGGCGACGGACCCCGGCTTGATGATGCCGGCCTTCTCGACCGCGATCACCGCGGGCGTGGACCCGAGGTAGGCGGCGTGGTCGACGCCGACCGGCGTCACCACCGCCACCGCGGCGTCGGCCACGGAGGTGGCGTCCCACGAGCCGCCCATGCCGACCTCGACCACGGCGACGTCGACGGGGGCGTCGGCGAAGGCGGCGTAGGCCATCCCCACCACCGTCTCGAAGAACGACAGCGGGTGGGCCTCGGCGGAGTCGACGAGGTGCGTGTAGGGCGCGACGTCGTTGAAGGCGCGCACGAAGGCGTCGTCGTCGAGCGGCTCGCCGTCGATGCTGATGCGCTCGTTGATCCGCTCCACGTGCGGTGAGGTGAACCGGCCCGTGCGCAGCTCGATCGCGCGCAGCAGGGAGTCGACCATCCGCGCCGTCGAGGTCTTGCCGTTGGTGCCGGTGAGCTGCACCACCGGGTAGGTGCGCTGGGGGTCGCCCAGCAGCTCGCAGAAGGCGCGGATCCGGTCCAGCGTCGGCTCGAGCCGGGTCTCGGGCCAGCGGGAGAGGAGGGCGTCCTGGACCTCCGCGAAGGTCTCGGCCAGACGCGGGGCCTCGGGGGTGTCGCTCATCGTGCTCGGAGTCTATTGACCGCTCTCTTGACCACCCAGACGAGAACACGTTCTAGTACGGAGGTGAAGACCACCGTGGCCGTCGTCAACCAGCAGGGCAGCGACTTCGTGCTCGAGGAGATGGACCTCGACGAGCCCCGTGCCGACGAGGTGCTGGTGCGGATCGTCGCCACCGGCCTGTGTCACACCGACCTCTCGCTGCGCGACTCGCTGCCTCCGGAGTTCTTCCCCCGGGTCTTCGGCCACGAGGGCGCCGGCGTCGTCGAGCAGGTGGGCCCGGACGTGACGGGCATCGCCGTCGGCGACCACGTGCTGATGAGCTACCGCTCGTGCCGCGCCTGCCCGCGCTGCGAGGCGGGCGCCATCGGGCTGTGCGACAACGCGCTGGTGCTCAACTACATGGGGTTCCGGATGGACGGCTCCACCACGCACACCCGCGACGGCGAGCCGGTGTACGGCTCGTTCTTCGGGCAGTCGAGCCTCGCCCGGCACGCGATCGCCTACGCCGACAACTGCGTCGTCGTCGACCGCGACCTCGACCTCACCCTGCTGGCGCCGTACGGCTGCGGCTTCCAGACCGGCGCGGGCACCGTGCTCAACGTGCTGCAGCCCGGACCTGACGACAGCCTGGTGGTGTTCGGCGTCGGGGCCGTCGGCCTGGCCGCCGTGGTGGCCGCCCGGGCGGCCGGCGTGGGCACCGTGATCGCCGTCGACCTGCTCGACGCCCGGCTCGGCGTCGCCGAGCGCTACGGCGCGGTGCCGGTCAAGCCCACCGGGGAGGAGGGCGTGCCGGAGCGGGTCAAGGAGCTCACCGGTGGCCGCGGCGCCACCCACGGCATCGACACGACCGCGAGGTCGGCCGTGGTGACCCAGGCCCAGCGGTCCCTCGCCCCCGGCGGCACGCTGGTGGCGCTGGGACTCGGCGACGAGGAGTACGCGATCGACGCCATCGACCTGCTCCAGAACGGCAAGACCATCCGCTCCTCCATCGAGGGCGACTCCGACCCGCAGGAGATGGTCCCCCGGCTGCTGCGGATGCGAGCCGAGGGCGACTTCGACGTCGACGGTCTGGTGACGACCTACCCCTTCGCCGAGATCGGTGCCGCCGTCGAGGACGTGCTCGCCGGGAAGGTGGTCAAGCCGGTCCTCGTGTGGTGACGGCCCGCGTCGGCGCCGGATCGCACGCCGACTCGGCGTCGGGG
Organism: uncultured Actinomycetota bacterium; assembly: GCA_963845795.1. Lineage (GTDB taxonomy): Bacteria > Actinomycetota > Actinomycetes > Propionibacteriales > Nocardioidaceae > Nocardioides. The sequence goes on from CAWJTG010000013.1 coordinate 63,380, forward strand.
CGGCCCTGCTTCTAGCCTCTGCACATGACCGAGAGCATCGAGAGCCAGGGCCAGGAGACGACGGGCGACGACGCGGTCGCGCTCGCCGTACCCGAGAAGCCCGCCCTCGAGGGGCTCGAGGAGAAGTGGGCGGCGGTCTGGCGCGAGAACCAGACCTACGCCTTCGACCGCACCCAGCCGCGCGAGAACGTCTACTCCATCGACACCCCGCCGCCCACGGTGAGCGGCAGCCTGCACGTGGGCCACGTCTTCTCCTACACCCACCCCGACCTGATCGCGCGCTACCAGCGGATGACCGGCAAGACGGTCTTCTACCCGATGGGCTGGGACGACAACGGGCTCCCCACCGAGCGTCGGGTGCAGAACTACTACGGCGTCCGGTGCGACCCGTCGCTCCCCTACGACGCCGACGACTTCGCGCCGCCGGAGAAGCCGGACCCGAAGAAGCAGGTGCCGGTCAGCCGGCCGAACTTCATCGAGCTCTGCGAGGAGCTGGTCGAGGAGGACGAGAAGGTCTTCGAGGACCTCTGGCGCACGCTCGGCCTGTCGGTGGACTGGACGCAGACCTACACGACGGCGGGCAGCCGGGCCCGGGAGATCAGCCAGCGCGCGTTCCTGCGCAACCTCGCCCGCGGTGAGGCCTACCTCGCCGAGGCGCCGACGGTCTGGGACGTCACCGACCGCACCGCCGTCGCGCAGGCCGAGATCGAGGCGCGCGAGTACCCCGGCGCCTACCACCGGGTGGCCTACCACGCCCCCGACGGCTCCCCGCTGTACGTCGAGACCACCCGGCCCGAGCTGATCGCCTCGGCCGTGGCGCTCATCGCGCACCCCGACGACGAGCGCTACCAGCAGCTCGTCGGCACCACGGCCTCCTCGCCCGTCTTCGGCGTCGAGATCCCGGTCGTGGCGCACCCCGCCGCAGAGATGGACAAGGGCTCCGGCCTGGTCATGTGCTGCACCTTCGGCGACCTCACCGACGTGCAGTGGTGGCGCGAGCTGTCGCTCCCGGTGCGCACCGTGATCGGCCGCGACGGCCGGCTCGCCCGCGAGACGCCGGCGTGGCTCGCCGCCCCCGATGCCGCCGCGGCCTACGAGCGCCTCGCCGGCAAGACGATCTTCTCCGCCCGCGAGGAGATGGTCACCCTGCTCCGCGAGAGCGGAGACCTCGACGGCGAGCCGAAGCCGACCACCCGGATGGCCAACTTCTACGAGCGCGGCGACAAGCCGCTCGAGATCGTCGCCACCCGGCAGTGGTACATCCGCAACGGCGGTCGCGACGCCGACCTGCGCGGGGAGATGCTCGAGCACGGCTCCGACATCACCTGGCTGCCGGCCCACATGAAGGTCCGCTACGACAACTGGGTCAGCGGCCTCACCGGCGACTGGCTGATCTCGCGCCAGCGCTTCTTCGGGATCCCGTTCCCGGTCTGGTACCCGCTCGACGACGACGGCGAGCCCGACCACGACCACCCGCTCCTGCCCTCGGAGGCGGAGCTGCCCGTCGACCCCTCCACCGACGCCCCGCGCGGCTACACCGAGGACCAGCGCGGCGAGCCGGGTGGCTTCGTCGGCGACCCCGACGTGATGGACACCTGGGCGACGTCGTCGCTGACCCCGCAGATCGCGGGCGGCTGGAGCGTCGACGACGACCTGTTCGACCGGGTCTTCCCGATGGACCTGTGCACGCAGGCGCACGAGATCATCCGCACCTGGCTGTTCTCCCGCGTCGTGCGGGCGCACCTCGAGCACCACGTCACCCCGTGGTCGCACGCGATGATGTCCGGCTGGATCCTCGACCCCGACCGCAAGAAGATGTCGAAGTCCAAGGGCAACGTCGTGGTTCCCACCGAGATCCTCGAGAAGTTCGGCGCCGACGCCGTCCGCTGGCGCGCGGCCACGGTGCGGGCCGGGATGGACTCGCCGTTCGACGAGACCCAGATGAAGGTCGGCCGCCGGCTGGCGATGAAGGTGCTCAACGCCTCCAAGTTCGTGCTCGGCAGCGTCGGCGCCACCACGATCGACCCGGTGCGCGTCACCCAGCCGCTCGACACCGCGCTCCTCGGCCGCCTGGCGAACGTCGTCCACCGCGCCACCGAGGCGTTCGAGGCCTACGACTACACCACCGCCCTCGAGGTCACCGAGACCTTCTTCTGGGAGTTCTGCGACGACTACCTCGAGCTGGTCAAGGAGCGTGCCTACGGCAGCGACGACGGCGACGTCGGCGTGACCACCGAGTCGGCGCGCGCGACCCTCGCGATCGCGCTGGAGACCCAGCTGCGGCTGCTCGCGCCGTTCCTGCCCTACGTCACCGAGGAGGTCTGGTCGTGGTGGCGCCCGGGCTCGGTGCACCTCGCCGCCTGGCCGACCGTCACCGAGCTGGGCTCCGCGGCGGCCTCCGACCCCACCGGGGTCGCCGCCGTCGCCACCACGCTCGCCGCCATCCGCGGCGCGAAGTCGCAGGCCAAGGTCTCGATGCGCGCCGAGGTGGCACGCGCCGAGGTCACCGGTCCCCCGGCGCTGCTGGCAGCGGTCGAGGCGGCCACCGACGACCTACGGGCCGCCGGCAAGATCACCGGCGAGCTGGTGCTCACCGCCGACGAGGGATCCCAGTCGTTGCGGGTCGAGGTCCAGCTGGCTCCCCTCGGGTGAGGTCACGTCGCTCGGACTATGCGGCCGGGGTCTTCGATCCGGGACTGCCGGACACTGCTGACGAGATCTACGTGGTCACCCCTACGTCGGCGTTCCGCTCCTCGCCCAGGGTGTGGTCCACCGCTACTACACGAGGAGTAACCGACATGCCGTTGTTCATGGATGTCCACGAGAAGGTCGAGGGTCTCACCGCGGAGGCGGTGGCCGGCGCCCACCAGCGTGACCTGGAGGTGCAGGGCGCCTACGGGGTCGACTACCAGCAGTACTGGTTCGACGAGAGCTCCGGCAAGGTGTTCTGCCTGGTCGAGGCGCCGGACGCCGAGACCGCCGCAGCGGTGCACCGCGAGGCGCACGGTCTGGTCGCCGACCAGGTGGTGCCGGTGCGCGAGGGCAGCTGACGCCGTCGCCCACGGGCTGTCGTCACGCTCCGGCCTCGGCCATAATCGTCGTTCGTGACGCCCACGGCCGAGGCCGGTAGCAGCCGGAGGTCGAACCGGCGCCTGATCGCCCGCCAGCCGGTGCTGGACCACCTGTGCCGCCTGGCTCGAGCCGCCGGCGACGTGGACCGGGTCACGGTGGCCCTGGTGGAAGGGCCGGCGGGCATCGGGAAGACCCGGGTGGTCCACGAGGTGGCGCGCGCGCTCGCCGAGGACGAGGGGTTCGCCGTGCTCGTCGGACACTGCGTCGCCCAGGGAGCGCGGACGCTGCCGTTCGCGCCGCTCGTCGACCTGCTCGCCGACCTGGTGCACCGCGAGGGCGTCGAGACCGTGCGCCGGTGGTCCGGTCCGGCGGGCGCCGAGCTCGGCCGCCTGGTGCCCGCCCTGGACCCCGACGGAGAGGCCAGCGCGTCACGGAGTGCCGGAACCGGGCGGCTCTTCCAATCACTGGCCGCCCTGCTGCACCACCTCGCCGACCGATCCCCGCTGCTCCTCGTGATCGAGGACGTGCACTGGATCGACACCTCCACCCGCGAGCTGCTCGACCTCCTGGCGCGTCAGCTGCGCAAGCCGGTGCTCGTGCTTTTCACGCTGCGTACCGACGAGTCATCGGCTCCCGCTGGGCTGACCAGGTACCTCGCTGAGCTGGTACGGCACGGCGACCACCGGGTGATGCTGGCTCCGCTCACCCGCGAACAGCAGGCCCACCAGATCGCCGCGATCCGCGGCATCCCGCCCCACCCGGCCCTCCTCGACGAGATCTACCGACGCGCGGAAGGCAATCCGTTCTTCGCCGAAGAGCTGCTGGCGCTCGAAGACGACCACCGCGACCGCCTCCCGGTGTCGGTCCGCGACCTGCTGCTGGCCCGGCTCGAGGCGCTGCCCCCGGCCACCCGCCAGCTGCTCCGGACCGCCAGCCTCGTCGGCCGCGAGGTGCCCCACCGGCTGCTCGAAGCAGTCGCCGACGTCACCGGCGACCGGCTCGAGGCGGCGCTCCATGAGGCCGTGGCGGCGCAGGTGCTCGAGGTCCGCGACGGCGATCTGATGTTCAGACACGCCCTGCTGCAGGAGGCCGTCGCTGCAAGCCTCCTGCCCGGCGAGTCTGCCCGTGTCCACCGTCGGCTCGCCACCAGCCTGACGGAGCGGCCAGAGCTCGCCGGTTCCGGACACCGCGTCGCGGGCCGGGTCGCTCGCCACTGGGACGCCGCGGGCGAGCTCCCCCGGGCGCTGCTCGCATCGATCGCCGCCGGACGGGAGTCCTCGGACGCCTTCGCCTTCACCGAGGCGCTGGCGCACTACGAACGCGCTCTCCAGCTCCTCGCGGTCGTGCCGGACGCCGAGACCCTGATCGCCGTACCGCGGGCCAGGCTGCTGCGGTCGGTAGCCGAGGTGGCCCACCTGTGCGCCCACCCCGATCGCGCCCTCACGTACGTGCGTGAGGCCCTGCGGTGCGTTGACGTGGACGACGCCCACCTCCGCGGCTGGCTGCACGAGCGACTCGGCCGTTACTTGTGGATGGCCGGCGACGGACAGGGCGCCCTCGTGGCCTACCAGGAAGCCGTCGCCCTGGTCCCCCCCGAGCCTCCGACCCGCTCGCGAGCGGCCGTCTTGAGCGGCCTGTCCCAGATCCTCATGCTCGCCGACCGGTACGAGGAGTCCGAGCGATTCGCCCGCGAGGCGATCGCTGTCGCAACCTCCGTTCCCGACGGCCGGTCGGTGGAGGGCCACGCCCGGTGCAACCTCGGCGTCGACCTGACGTTCAACGGCAGCGTCGAGGAGGGCCTCGAGGAGCTCCGAACCGCGTCCAGGATCGCCGACGAGGAGCTCGACGACCCCGACGAGAACGCCCGTGCCCTCGTCAACCTGTCCAGCGCGCTCCTCGCCGCTGGGCGGTGGGAGGAGGCCGCCATCGTTGCCGAGAGGGCGGTGCGCGTCAGCGACGAGCTCGGGCTGCAGCGGCGCAAGGGCGTCTGGTGCCGGTGCGACGCTGCTCACCTGCTCGCCCTCCTCGGCCGGCTGCCCCGAGCCGCCCAGCTGCTCGAGGAAGCCCGCGGACTCGACCCGCAGGGCGTCGACGGCTTCCGCACCGACCTCGAGGAGGGGCACCTGCGGCTGCGGCAGGGCAGGCTGAACGAGGCCCGCGCTCTGCTCGAACGGGCGAGGGCCGCCAGCACCCGGTTGCTGGACCCGCAGCTGCTCGGCCCGCTGTACGCGACCCTCGTGGAGGTCGCGATCTGGCAGGACGACGACGCGGCCGCGCCGCTGCACGACGAGGGTGTGGGCCGGCTCGACGCGTCCCCGGGCCACCACGCGATCTTCGAGACAGAGCTGCTCGCGGCAGGGGTGCGGGCGACCGTCGGCAGCGACACCGTCACCGCGCGGGGCTGGTACGACCGGGCATGTCGGGCACACCGGGCCTCCCGGCTCGCAGCGCCGAGGTCCGAGGCCGACATCGCCACCGCCGCAGCGGAGCTGGATGGCGGTCCCGTCGCCTGGACGGCGGCCGCGGAGCTCTGGACGGGACTCGGCGACCGCTATCGTGCCGCCGAGGCGTGGCTCCGCGCCACCGAGACCGCCCTGACGACGGGTGCGGACCGGTCCGAGGCCGCGTCGTATCTGCGCACGTCGCTCACCCTCGCCCGCGAGGTCGAGGCGATCCACCTCCTCGGCCGGGCCGAGGACCTCGGCCGACGCTCACGGCTGATGATCGCCGAGCCGACCGCCGACAACCCGTACCGGCTCACCGGGCGGGAGCGGGAGGTACTGGCGGCGGTGGTCGAGGGCCTCACCGACCGTCAGGTCGGCACCAGGCTGTTCATCAGCCACCGGACCGTCGAGCGCCACGTGTCGAACCTTCTCGCCAAGCTCGGGGCCGAGCGACGCTCGGAGCTGGTGGCGACGGCGCTCCGTGAGGAACTCCTGGGCTAGGCCGACTTCTTCTTCTTGGTCTCGGACTCGCGCAGCACCAGCTCGGGCGCCACGTCGTGGAGGACGACGTCCTCGGTGACGATGACCTTCGCGACGTCGCCGCGGGACGGCACGTCGTACATCACGAGGAGGAGGACCTCCTCGATGATGGAGCGCAGGCCGCGGGCGCCGGTGCCGCGCTCCAGGGCACGGTCGGCGATGGCACCGATGGCGTCGTCGGTGAACTCGAGCTCGACGCCGTCGAGCTCGAAGAGCTTGTGGTACTGCTTCACCAGCGCGTTGCGGGGCTCGGTGAGGATCTGCACCAGCGCCTCCCGGTCGAGCTTGTTGACGCTCGCGATCAGCGGCAGCCGCCCGATGAACTCGGGGATCAGCCCGAACTTCGTGAGGTCCTCGGGACGTACCAGCGCCAGGAGGTCCTCGGCGGCGCGCTCCTCGACCCCGCGCACGTCTGCTGTGAAGCCGAGGGTCTTCTTGCCGACCCGCTGCTCGATGATGTGCTCGAGGCCGGCGAACGCCCCGCCCACCACGAACAGGATGTTGGTGGTGTCGATCTGGATGAACTCCTGGTGCGGGTGCTTGCGCCCCCCTGCGGCGGCACCGAGGCGGTGGTGCCCTCGATGATCTTCAGCAGCGCCTGCTGCACGCCCTCGCCCGAGACGTCGCGGGTGATCGAGGGGTTCTCCGCCTTGCGGGCCACCTTGTCGATCTCGTCGATGTAGATGATCCCGGTCTCGGCCTTCTTGACGTCGTAGTCGGCGGCCTGGATCAGCTTGAGCAGGATGTTCTCGACGTCCTCACCGACGTAGCCGGCCTCGGTGAGGGCGGTGGCGTCGGCGATGGCGAACGGCACGTTGAGCATGCGGGCCAGGGTCTGGGCCAGGTAGGTCTTGCCGCAGCCGGTGGGGCCGATGACGAGGATGTTCGACTTCGCGACCTCGACGGCCTCCTCCTTGGCGTGCTTGCCGCTCCCCGCCGAGCCGGTGTTGGGCTGGAGCCCCGCCTGGACCCGCTTGTAGTGGTTGTAGACGGCGACGGCGAGCGACTTCTTCGCCTGCTCCTGGCCGATCACGTAGGAGTTGAGGAACTCGAAGATCTCCCGCGGCTTGGGCAGCTCGTCGAGGCTGACCTCGGAGCCCTCGCTGAGCTCCTCCTCGATGATCTCGTTGCAGAGGTCGATGCACTCGTCGCAGATGTAGACGCCGGGGCCGGCGATGAGCTTCTTGACCTGCTTCTGGCTCTTCCCGCAGAACGAGCACTTGAGGAGGTCGCCTCCGTCACCGATGCGTGCCACGGGTGGTCCTTTCCAGGGCGGGCGGGTCGTGCTGCCGGGTAGCTCCCCGACGGTACCCCGAGCAACCCCCCACCGGGGGGCCGACACGAGATGGCGTCAGGCGAGCGCGGGGGTCTTCAGCGAGTCGAACACCTGGTCGATGAGTCCGTACTCGACGGCCTGGTGCGCGGTGAGGATCTTGTCGCGCTCGATGTCGCGGCTGACGTCCTCGAGGGCCTTGCCGCTGTGCTCGGCGATCATCTTCTCGAGCAGGTCGCGCATCCGCAGGATCTCGTTGGCCTGGATCTCGATGTCGGAGGTCTGGCCGAAGGTGCCCTCGGTGTAGGGCTGGTGGATGAGGATCCGGCTGTTCGGCAGCGCGAACCGCTTGCCGTGGGTGCCGGCGGCGAGCAGGATCGCGGCCGCGGAGGCCGCCTGGCCCAGGCACACCGTCTGGATGTCGGGCTTGATGAACCGCATCGTGTCGTAGATGGCGGTCAGCGCCGTGAACGAGCCACCGGGGCTGTTGATGTAGATGCTGATGTCCTGGTCGGGGTTCATCGACTGCAGGCAGAGCAGCTGCGCGATGACGGCGTTCGCGACGTCGTCGGAGATCGGCGTGCCGAGGTAGATGATGCGCTCCTCGAACAGCTTCGCGTACGGGTCGATGCGGCGGAAGCCGTAGGACGTCCGCTCCTCCCACTGGGGGATGTAGTAGTTCATCTCAGACATCTCAGTCAGTCCTTCTTGCGGGCGGGTCGCCCGTCGTCGGCCGCCTCGCGGGCGCTGGTGATGACCTGGTCGACCAGGCCGTACTCGAGCGCCTGCTGGGCGGTGAACCAGCGGTCGCGGTCGGCATCGGTGGTGACCTGCTCGACGTCCTGGCCGGTGTGCTCGGCGATGAGCTGCAGCAGCACCTGCTTGATGTGGAGCGACTGCTGGGCCTGGATCTTGATGTCGGACGCCGAGCCGCCCATGCCGGAGGACGGCTGGTGCATCATGATCCGCGCGTGCGGCAGGGCGTAGCGCTTGCCCTTGGTGCCGGCGCACAGCAGGAACTGCCCCATCGACGCGGCCAGGCCCATGCCGACCGTGGCGACGTCGTTCGGGATGTAGTTCATCGTGTCGTAGATCGCCATGCCGGCGTCGACCGAGCCACCCGGGCTGTTGATGTGCAGGAAGATGTCGGCCTCGGGGTCCTCGGCGGACAGCAGGAGCAGCTGGGCGCAGATCGCGTTGGCGTTCTGGTCGCGCACCTCGGAGCCGAGGAAGACGATCCGCTCGCGCAGGAGCCGTTGGTAGATGTGGTCGTCGAGCACGTTGAGCGCGGGGCCCGCGCCCATGCGCGGGGCGTCGCGCCCGGCGTCCGTCGGCTGGTCGTGGTTCTGGGTCACGCGGTCGACACTAGCCCGCACGGGCGGCCCAGCCACGGGTTGTCGGCCGGTGTTCGCCGACAGCAGAAGGGGGCTGTCGCCTCCGCTTCCCCCGCCTGCCCGGCCGGGGCCGCCCAGGGCGCGGTCAGCGCTCGGCTGCGCTCTTCAGCCGCGCCACGGTCGTGGCCATGTGCTGCTCGAGCTCGTCGGCGTGCCCGCCCGCTCCCCCGAGCAGCGCCCCGGCGAACAGCTTGCTGAGCACGGTGAGCCGGCGCGGCACCGGACGGCGGTGCACCACGCGGGTCTCCCCCGGCCCGGCCGGCTCCAGCTCCCAGATCCAGCGAGCCCCGCTGGAGCGGGTGTCCCAGGCCAGCCGGCGCCCGGACTCGAGCACGGCCACCACCGAGCGGGTCGGCCACACGACGACGCCGCGACGGTTGAGCCCGACGTACTGCTGCCCGGGGCGCAGCCCGCCGCGCAGCACCGGCCACATGCCGACCAGCTCGGGACTCCACTCCCCCATCCGGCGGGTGTCGGCGAGCAGCGCCCACACCCGTTCGGGGTCGGCTCGCACGGTCGTCTCGGCCCGCAGCTCGCGGTCGGGGGCGCTCATGGGCAGATGATGTCAGGACAGCCACTCGCGCAGGGCGTCGTGCACCCGCGGGTGGTTGAGGATGCCGAAGTGGTCGGTGCTGCCGACGTGGAGGTGGTCGGCACCGGGGAAGAGGTCGCGGCCACGCCGGTCGCGGCCGTAGGCCGAGCGCTGGCGCACGAGCAGGTCGCCGACCACGTGGCCGACGGGGTGTCGCGGCGAGGCCGTGACGGTGGCCGAGACCAGCCGGTAGCGGGCGTGCGGCAGCGGCGGCACGTCCTCGGCGAGACCCACCACGAGGTCGTGGACGCCGATCGAGCGCTTGTCGAGGATCCGGCCGAACGGCGCCGTGGTGCGCAGCCGGCCCAGCCCACGGCTGCCGTGGCCGATGCCCCAGGCGATCGGCGCGCCGAGGTGCGGGCAGCCGAGCGTGACGACGTCGGAGACCGACAGGTTCCAGTCGCGCTCGGGGTCGGGCGCGGCGACGGCGCCGGCCGCGCGCATCACCAGACCGCCCATGCTGTGACCCACCAGGGCGATCCGCTCCACCGGCACCGGCCAGTCGTCGACCACGCGCTGCATCAGGGCGGCGACGGCCACGCCGTTCTCGCGCAGCGACAGCCCGGTGTTCGCGCGCAGGTAGACCGGCGTCCACCCCTGCCCGGCCAGCGCCTCGCCGTAGGTGGTGCCGGTGCGCTCGCGGTGCAGGTTCCAGTAGGACTCGTTCTCGCAGAGGCCGTGGAGGAACACGACCAGCCGGCCGGTGGCGTCGGGGAAGGCCGCGGCCAGGCCGGCGGCGTCGGGCTCGACGTCACGACCGTGCAGCCGGACGGCGGTGGGGATGGCGAGCTGGGGTCGCTCCCGCAGCAACGAGTCGCCGATGAGGCCGTTGACGGCCGAGCTGACGAACCGTCCCCGCGGTGTGGCCTCGAGGCGGGGGCCGACGCCGGTGGCGGCGACCTTGTCGAGGCCCGTCGACGCCGCGCGCAGCCCCAGCCCGAGGCCGCCGTAGACCGCGCCGGCGATGCCGCGGTGCAGCACGCCCGGCACGGTCGAGGTGCCGCCGGTGGCCCGGTCGACCAGCCCGTGCGCCCGGCCGGCGATCGCGAGGTGGGTGTCGCGTGCGGTGCCCACCACGAGCTCGTCGGCCACCTCGGCCAGGAGTGACAGCGCGTCCAGGACGGTGGGACCCGGCTCACTCATGCCCGGGACTCTAGGTCGTCGGTGAACGGTCGTGCACCCATTCGCCCGGGTGTGTCGCGGTCGCCCCCGCGCCGTGCGGCGCGGCGCCGTGCGGCGCGGCGCGGCGCCGGGTCAGTCCTGGTCGGTCCCGGAGTCCTCGACCTCGACCTGCTCGGCCGGGGCCTCGCCCTCGGCGCCGTCCTCGACCGCTTCGGGCTCGGGCTCGCCGATGGTGCCGTCCGGCCGCAGGGTGGCGAGCTCGACGACGTTGCCGGAGCCGTCGGTGACCTTCGCCTGCTCGACGATCGTGGCGAGCGCCTTGCCGCGGCGGATCTCCTGCACCAGGTCGGGGATGTGGTTGTGCTCGAACATGTGGTTGGCGAACTCCTGCGGGTCCTGCCCGGACTGCTGGGCGCGGCGCACGAGGTGCTCGGAGAGCTCGCTCTGGTCGATGCCGAGCTCCTCCTTCTCGGCGATCTCATCGAGCAGGAACTGCGCGGCGACGGCGTCGCGGACCCGGCGCTCGAGGTCGGCCTCGAACTCCTCGATGGTCTGGCCCTCGTCCTCGAGGTACTTCTCCATCGTGAGCCCGGCGTAGGTGAGCTGCTGCTCGACGCTCTGACGACGGGCGTTCAGCTCGTCGGTGACGAGCGACTCGGGCAGCGGGATCTCGACCTTGTCGAGCAGCGCCTCGAGGACGGCGTCGCGCGCGGCGGCCGCCTGCTCGAGCCGCTTGCCGCGGGTGAGCCGCTCGCGGACGTCGTCGATCAGCTCGGCGACGGTGTCGAACTCGGAGGCCTGCTGGGCGAACTCGTCGTCGAGCTCGGGGAGCTCCTGCTCCTGCACCTGCGAGATCGACACGGTGACCTCGACCGCGGCGCCGACGAGGTCGCCGCCGACCAGCTGGCTGGTGAACGTGGTCTCCTCGCCGACGGCAAGGCCGGTGAGCGCCTCGTCGAGTCCGTCGATCATGCCGCCGCGGCCGACCTGGTAGGACATGCCGGAGAGCTCCGCGCCCTCGACGGCCTCCCCGTCCTGGGTGGCCCTGAGGTCCATGACGACGAAGTCGCCGTCCTGCGCCTCGCGCTCGACGTCGCTCAGGGTGGCGAACCGCTCGCGCAGCGCCTGCACCTGCTCGTCGACGTCGTCGTCGCTGACCTCGAGGTCCTCGACCTGCGCCTCGACGCCCTGGTAGTCGGGCAGTGCGATGTCGGGGCGGATGTCGACCTCGGCGGTGAACTCCAGGGTCTCGTTGTCCTCGAACCTGGTGACCTCGATGTCGGGCTGCGCCAGCGGGGTCAGCCCGCCGGCCTCGAGGGCCTCGACGTACTTCTTGGGCAGCACGTCGTTGATCGCCTGGTCGAGCACGGCACCGCGGCCGACCTGCCGGTCGATCACCATCGGCGGGACCTTGCCGCGCCGGAAGCCGGGGACGTTGATCTGTGCGGCGATCGCCTTGTAGGCCTCCGTGAGGCTCGGCTCGAGCTCCTCGAACGGCACCTCGACGGTCAGCTTGGCCCGGGTCGGGCTCAAGGTCTCGACAGCGCTCTTCACAGGTCATCTCCTCTGGGCCCGGGCATCCCGGGCTCGTCACTTGGTCGTGGTGCGTTCGGTGAGTCGGGGCGACAGGACTCGAACCTGCGGTCTCCTGCTCCCAAAGCAGGCGCGCTAGCCACTACGCTACGCCCCGCCAAGCGGCACTCCACGGCCCCGCGAAGGACCCCGGACCACCCCTTGGAGCGGATGACGGGAATCGAACCCGCGTAGCCAGTTTGGAAGACTGGGGCTCTACCATTGAGCTACATCCGCAGCGGCCGGAACCGCGGTCCCGAACCGCCTCAGATCGTCCCACACGGCTGGGCGCGATGCCGAACCCGCGGGGTCACCGGGAGGTGGGCCGGTCGGCGTCGACTCGGGTGGTCCCGACACGCTGGACCCGGCCGCCCCAGGCCGCCCGCTCCGTCGTCGCGGCCGGCCGGCCGTCACAGGTCGCGGTGCAGCAGCACGACGGCGCGGTCGTCGTCACGCGATCCCAGGCGCTCGATCAGCCGCCCGGCGGCGCCGGCGACCTGCGACGGAACCAGCCGCTCGGTCTCCTCGAACAGGCGGGCGACGCCCTGGTCGATGTCGCGCAGCGGCTCCTCGACCATGCCGTCGGTGTAGAGCAGCACGCTCTCGCCGGGCTGGAGGCGGCCGGTGACCGGCGGGTACTCGGCGTCCTCCACGACGCCCAGCAGCGGGCCCTCGGCCTGGACCGCGTGCCACCGCGAGGAGTCGCGGTAGCCGGCGGGCGGGTGGCCGGCGTTGCGGACCTCGAACTCGCCCGACTCGAGATCGACCGAGAGGTGCACGGCGGTGGCGAACCCCTCCTCCCAGCCCTGCCGGAGCAGGTAGTCGTTGGCCGCGGAGAGGAAGCGGTCGTGCGGCAGCGCGCCGAGGATGCCGTGGAAGGCGCCCGACAGCAGCAGGGCGCGGGTGCCGGCGCCCTCGCCCTTCCCGGACACGTCGACCAGCACGAGATCGACGCGACGGCCGTCGGCCGACCGACCGGCTACCACGAAGTCGCCGGCGAAGCTCGAGCCGCCCGCCGACTCCTGCGCGGCGTCGACGGCCCACCCCGGAGGCAGGTCCGGGATCGCGCCCTGGCTCTCGATCCGGTCGCGCAGGTCGACGAACATCGACTCGCCGCGCAAGCCGGCGACGCCGAGCCGGGTGCGGCGGAAGCTGGAGGCCAGCACGACGGCGGCGATGGTGAGCTGAACGGTGACGGCTCCGACGGTGCGACCGGTGATCTCGTCCTGCTGCGTGATGCAGAACGCCAGCACGCTCACGTCGAACACCACGAACCACGGCAGCGTGCGCGGGCTCAGCAGGATGCTGCCGACGACGATCGGCAGCGTGAGGCTCGTGAAGGGCACGACCGTCGGCGCGAGGTAGACCAGGACACCGACGGTGACGGAGAACAGGCACATCGCGGTGGTGACCATCGCCTCCACCGACAGCGGTCGGCGCCGACGGCGGGCACGCTGCGTCGCTCGCGCGCTCGTCGTCGCCTGCGTGGCGCTGTTCATGGGCGGGACGGTCGCCTTCGTGCGGGTGTCGGTCGGGTCGTGGAGAGCGGGGTCAGCGTAGAGCCCGCGAGCGGAACGCGGGCTGACAACGCGAGCACCAGAAGAGGTTGCGCCCGAGCAGGGTGCCGGCGGCGACCCGCCGCTCGCAGACGAGGCACGGCTGGCCGGTCCGGCGGTAGACGTACACCTCGCCGCCGTGGTCGTCGGCGCGCGGCGGCCGGCCCATCGCCTCCGGCGTGTGCTCGGGGCGCACCGTGTCGATGCGCCCGGTGCGCACCCCCTCGCGCATCAACGACGCCAGGTCGTCCCACATCGCCCGCCACTGTCCGGCGCGGAGCGTGCGGCCGGGCCGCAGCGGGTGCATCCGGTGCCGGAACAGCAGCTCGGCGCGGTAGACGTTGCCGACGCCGGCCAGCACCTTCTGGTCCATCAGCAGTGCGCCGATCGGCGCGTCGCTGCGGCGGATCCGCTGCCACGCGCGGTCGGGGTCGGCGTCCTCGCGCAGCGGGTCGGGGCCGGAGCGGGCGACGACGGCCTCGCGCTCGGCCGGGGTCACCAGCGCGCAGGTGATCGCGCCGCGCAGGTCGGCGTAGGCGGTGTCGGTGGCAAGCCGGAGCCGTACCTGGCCGACCGGGTCGGGCACCTCGTCGACGGAGTCGTGCACGCCGAAGGTGCCGATGAGACCCAGGTGCACGTGCACGAACCGCTCGCCGTCGAGCTCGACGAACAGCTGCTTGCCCCAGGCCTCGGCGCCGACCAGGACGGCGCCGTCGAGCAGGGCAGCGCTCTCGGCGAACCGGCCCTGGGGGCTGCTCACCCGCACCCGCCGGCCGCCGAAGGCCGCGTCGAGGTCGCGGGCGAGCCGGTGGAGGGTGTGGCCCTCAGGCATCCGGGGCGAGCCCGGACTCGGCGTCGGGCAGCGGCGGGAGCCCCCCGCCGGTCTCGTAGGTGCTGAGCTGGCTGATCCGCCGGACGTGCCGCTCCTCCCCCGGGAACGACGTCGCGAGGAAGACCTCGACGAACCGCGTGAGCTCGTCGACGGTGTGCATGCGCCCGCCGACCGCGAGCACGGTGGCGTCGTTGTGCTCGCGGGCCAGCCGGGCCGTCTCCTCCGACCACGCCAGGGCCGAGCGGACCCCGACCACCTTGTTGGCCGCGATCTGCTCGCCGTTGCCGGACCCGCCGATCACCACCCCGAGGCTGTCGTCGCCCGCGCCCCGCTCGCGGGCGACCGCCTCGGCCGCGCGCAGGCAGAACACCGGGTAGTCGTCGAGCGGGTCGAACACGTGGGCCCCGTGGTCGACGGGCTCGTGACCCTGCGACTCCAGCCAGCGGATCAGGTGGTCCTTGAGCTCGAGGCCGGCGTGGTCGGTGCCGAGGTGGACGCGCATGGTGGAACCTCGGCCGTCGTCAGCGCTGCATGAGCGCGTCGAGGCCGACGGCGACCGCCGCGGCCACCCGGAAGTCGATGTCCTGGTGGTGCACCTGCACGGTGTACTTGTCGCGCACCGAGGCCTGCCGCTCGACCTGCATCAGCGGCTGGCCGTCGGGGCTGGTGAAGTCGAAGTGGATAGGCAGGAACGGGATGTCGGCGAGCCGGCGCACGACAGCCACGAACGCGCTGCGCTCCTGCCCGACGCCGGCGTAGCCGGGGCCCTCGAGGTGGAAGGTCGAGCGGAACAGGCTGGACTTGAAGTCCTTGCGGAAGAAGCCGAGCTGTCGGCCGGTCTCGTCGGTGACGTCGTAGCCGGAGTTGAGGTCGATCCGCTTGCGGGCCTTGAAGCTGAACACCGCCCGGCTCTTGCTCTCGTCGGTGTAGAACGTCACCTGCTCCTTGAACGCCAGCCGCTTCTGCTGCGCCAGTCCCATCGGCTGCCCGAAGGAGCCGTCGGGGTTGGCGACATACAGCTCGTAGCGGTTGGTCGTGACGGAGAACTTCTGCTTCACGAAGAACGCGGGCACGTACATCTCGGCTGGCATGGCCGAAACCCTAGGGCGCCGCGCACGGCGGGTGGTGCCAGGGCGGTCGTCAGTACCTCGTGACGACGTTCCTGATGGTCCAGGCACTCGGTCCGGCAGCGCTCAGCGCCCGCACCCGCACCGTGTAACCGGTGTTCCTGCGCAGGTTCTGGAACAGGTAGCTGGAGTTGCGCGCGGTGAGCCTCCGGCTGCTCCACCGGGTCGCGGAGCGCAGCCGGATCGCGACCTCGTAGCCACTGACCGCGAACCCGCGCTGCTTGCTGAGCGTCCACAGCAGGCGCAGGGCGGTGCCGCCCCCGCTGACCCGGACGCCGCGGTAGGCCGGCGCCACCGGCACGTCGCCCACGACGCGCTCCACCACGGGGCTGGTGGCGCTCCAGTCCATGGTGCCGGCGTAGCGATAGCTGAGCACGACCCGGTGCTTGGCGCCGTTCTGGAGGCCGCTCACGTAGACGGCCTCGCCGCCCGCCTTCGCCGGGGTCGCCGTCCTCGCAAGCTGCCAGGTGTTGTCGGAGCGGCGCAGGTAGAGCACCCGCACCAGCGGCACCGTGCGCGCCGGCATCCCGCTCCACCGCACCAGGATCCGGCCCGAGCCCGCCCGGTCGACCTTCGGCGCCACCGGGCGGGGCGGGGTGGTCGGCGGCGTGGTGGGCAGGCAGGTCTGGTCG
This sequence comes from uncultured Actinomycetota bacterium, assembly GCA_963845795.1. GTDB lineage: Bacteria > Actinomycetota > Actinomycetes > Propionibacteriales > Nocardioidaceae > Nocardioides. Next base: position 79,536 of record CAWJTG010000013.1, read on the forward strand.
GGGGCGTTGGCGGGGTTGAGCGTGCCAGGGCGGTCGTTGTCCGTCATCCGCGGGAAGAAGGACCGGTTCGTGTACGGGGTGTCGGGGAGGCCGTCGTCCTCGGGCACCTCGTTCCACCGCGAGTAGGCCGGGAACTGGTCCTGCGGCCAGCTCTCGGCGGTGCCCTGGAGGCAGGCGGTCATGTCGTGGAGCTCGTACAGGACGCCGTTGCGCTCGACCTGCACGTTCAGGTACGGCTCACCGCACCGCACGGCCCCGGTGAGCCCCATCGTGCCGATGCGGTCGCCCGCGGCGACGAGCTGGCCGTCCATCGCCTGGTACTTGGCGAGATCGGCGTTGGAGAGGTGCCCGTACCGCGAGATCACGCCGCCGCCGTGGTCGATCTCGACGGTGGTGCCGAAGTTGGTGACGCTGGCGGTACCGCACTCGTTGCCGCGACGCACGAAGCGGTACACGCCCGCACCCATGGCCATGATGGCGTTGGCACCGGGCCCGGTCTGTGCCGCGATCGACAGCGTCAGCGTCCACTCCTTGTGGTAGTCGCGGCCGGCGCACATCGCACCCGGGTTGGCCTTGTAGCAGTCCATGCGCATGTACTGCCGCAGCGGGTAGTAGGCCGGCTCGCTGTAAGGGTGGTCGGCGTCGACCTTCCCGAGCGGGTACGGGTCCTGCGGCCACTGGTCGTCGGCCAGCCGGCGGGCCGACTCCGGGGCGGCCTCACCCGTGGCCTGGCCGAGCGCCGGCCCGCTCGCCGAGGTGACGAGCAGGGGCGTGAGGAGGAGAGCTGCCGCGAGGGCAAGGGTCAGCGAAGAGACTCGAGAAGACATGCGCACCATCCGGGGAGGAATACCTGGAACAGGAGTTATCGGCTTCCCGCAGGCCCCGCTTGAGAATCAGGTCATCCGGCGAGGCGCGCCAGCTCCTCGTCGACGACCGTGGGGTCGAGCTTGGTGAAGACCGGCGTCGGCTTGACCACCGGTGCACCGACCTCGACCTGACGCCGCCCCCAGGCCGGCACCGCGGTGTAGTCGCCGGTGATGACCGGGTAGGGCGCGCCGCCGTCGAGGTCGTCGACCTCGTCGATGCGCGGCATCGGCGCGATGTCCCCGGAGCCGCCGAGGGCGGCGTCGACGAGGTTCGCCGAGAACGGCAGGAACGGCGCGAGCACCAGGTTGAGGTCGCTCACGCACTGCGCGGTGACGTGCAGGATGGTGCCCAGCCGATCGCGCTCGTCGTCACCCTTCAACGTCCACGGCGCCGAGTCGGAGACGTACTTGTTGACCTCGGACACGGCCCGCATGGCCTCGTTGACCGCCTGTCGCATCCGGTTGCGCCCGATGAGGTCGCCGACGACGACGAACGCCTGCTCGGTGGCCGCGAGCAGCGTCTCGTCGGCCTCGGTGAGCACGCCGGCGGGCGGGATCTCGCCGAAGCTCTTGTGGATCATGGTCGCGGTGCGGTTGACCAGGTTGCCCCAGCCGGCGACCAGCTCGTCGTTGGTGCGGCGCACGAACTCCGCCCAGGTGAAGTCGGCGTCCTGGTTCTCCGGGCCGGCGGCAGCGATGAAGTAGCGGAACGCGTCCGGCTGGTAGCGGCTGAGCAGGTCGCGCACGTAGATCACGACCCGGCGCGAGGAGGAGAACTTGCGCCCCTCCATCGTGAGGAACTCCAGCTCACCACCTCGGTGGGCAGGTTCAGCCGCCCGAGCTCGTGCCGCTCGCCCCCGGTGCTGCCCTCGCCGTTGTAGGCGAGCAGCTCGGCGGGCCAGATCTGGCTGTGGAAGGTGATGTTGTCCTTGCCCATGAAGTAGTACGACAGGGCGTCCGTGTCGTTCCACCACTGCCGCCAGGCGTCCGGGTCGCCGGAGCGCCGAGCCCACTCGATCGAGGCCGACAGGTAGCCGATCACGGCGTCGAACCAGACGTAGAGCTTCTTCGTGGGGTTCTCGCGCCACCCGTCGAGGGGGACGGCGATGCCCCAGTCGATGTCGCGGGTCATCGCGCGGGGCCGGATCTCCTTGAGGATGTTCTGGCTGAAGCGGATGACGTTCGGCCGCCACAGGCCGGTCCCCTCCCGCTCGTCCAGCCACTCCCCCAGTGCCTCGGCGAGGGCGGGCAGGTCGAGGAAGAAGTGCTGGGTCTCCACGAACTCGGGCGTCTCGCCGTTGATCTTGGAGCGCGGCTCCTTCAGGTCCTGCGGGTCGAGCTGGTTGCCGCAGTTGTCGCACTGGTCGCCGCGGGCACCGTCGTAGCCACAGATCGGGCAGGTGCCCTCGATGTAGCGGTCCGGGAGGGTGCGTCCGGTGGACGGCGAGATCGCCCCGAACGTCGTCTGCTCGACGAAGTAGCCGTTCTCGTGGACGCCGAGGAACAGCTGCTGCACCACGGCGTGGTGGTTGCGTGTCGTCGTCCGCGTGTAGAGGTCGTAGGTGAGCCCCAGGGCGACGAAGTCCTCGCAGATCGACCGGTGGTTGACGTCGGCCAGCTCCTGCGGGGTCACCCCGGCCTCGTCGGCAGCGATGAGGATCGGGGTGCCGTGCTCGTCGGAGCCCGAGACCATCAGCACGTCGTTGCCCGCCATTCGCTGGTAGCGGCTGAACACGTCCGAGGGGACGCCGATCCCGGCCACGTGGCCGATGTGGCGCGGCCCGTTGGCGTAGGGCCAGGCGGGGCAGGAGAGCACGTGCGTCATGGGGGGAGCCTAGGAGCGGGGTCGTCGGACCTGCGACGCGGTTCTACCGCAGCGGGCCGCCGCCGCTCGGGACGGCGTCCAGTACCTCCACCGCGTCGCCCTCGCGGACCTGCGGCCAGGGCCCGACGCCGTCGGGCGGCAGGTCGGGCACCAGGTTCACCGCGAACCAGGTCTTCCCGTCGTAGCGGCGGGTCCGGGCCAGGGTGGCGATGGGCTCCGCGCCGCGTGCGGCGGTCAGCGGGTCGACCGTCGTGATGACGCAGCGGTCGCACCCCGTGACCACCCGGAACGTCGGGCCGTCCGGGCCGCCGATCCGGAGCGCCCGCCAGTCGTCCTCCGCCCAGGCCGAGGCGCCGGACACCACCACGTTCGGCCGGAACCGGGTCATCGGCATCGGAGCGCCGATGTCGTCGTTCAGCGCGGCCAGCGACTCCTCGGTGGCCAGGAGCAGCGGGTAGGCGTCGGCGAACGACACCCGGTCCTCGGCCCGCGAGAAGGCCGGGTCGCTGGGTCGGCGGGTCGGGTCGTCGAGGTGCACGAGTCGCACCGTCCGGCCGAGCACCTCGCTCAGCCAGGCGTCAGCAGCGGGGCTCGCCGCAGCGCCGCTGAGCGGCGAGCCGAAGATCGTCACCGGCACCTGGTCGGCCGGGTCCGGCACGTCGACCTCGAGGGGCTCGGCGCCGTCGGTCTCCAGCCGCAGCCCGGACGCCGTCGGCTCGGGCCGCACCAGCAGCATCGCGTTGACCTCGCGCGCGGTCACCGCCTCGCCGTCGACGCCCACCACCATCCAGCGGCGATCGCCCGCCAGCCCCCACGGCTCCACCTCGGCCACGTCGAGCCGGTTGCCGCGCATCGACTTCACCGGGTAGCGCCAGAGCGCCGTCACCCCGTCGTCGGCGCGCCGCCGCCGGGCGCTCGTGGCGGGGAGGAGTGGGCCGGCCGCTCACTCGAAGTCGAGGTCGCTGGTGCGGGTGCGCTTGAGCTCGTAGAAGTGCGGGAACCGCGCGACCGCCACGCAGCCGTCCCAGAGCAGGCCGGCCTCCTCGCCCCGGGGGATGGAGGAGAGCACGGGGCCGAAGAAGGCGGACCCCTGGAAGGAGATCGTGGGGGTGCCGACGTCGTCACCGACCTGGTCCATGCCCTCGTGGTGGCTTCTCGCGACGGCGTCGTCGAGCGAGGTGTCGTCCATCGCGTCGACCAGCTCGGGCTCGAGCCCGGCCTCGGCCAGTGCCTCGGAGATGAGGGCGCGACCGGCGTCGTCCTGCTGGTCGAGCGCGCGGCCCTCGCGGTGGATGCGGGTGCCGAGGGCGGTGTAGAGCGGGAGCAGCACCTCCCGCCCGTGCTTGTGCTCGGCGGCGATGCACACCCGGACCGGGCCCCACGCCGGCTCGAGGTTGCGGCGGTAGGCCTCGGAGACGTCCTTGTCGCGGTTGAGGTAGGCGAGGCTCATCACGTGCCAGGTGACGCTGATGTCACGCACCCGCTCGACCTCGAGGATCCAGCGCGAGGTGATCCAGGCGAACGGGCAGAGCGGGTCGAACCAGAAGTCGGCGTCGGTCATGCGGCGAGTGAACCACCGACCCGAACCGGGCTCAGCGGGTGACCCGCACCGTCCCGGTCCACGATGCCTTGTCGATCACGTCCGTGCCCTGGTAGCGCACGGTGACGCGGCGCAGTCCCGGCTCGAGCTTGTTCGCCCAGACCCGCACGTAGCCGTCGTAGAGCATGGCCAGGGTGTTGCGGCCCGCGACGGTGACGACCACCCGGCCGTCGGGCGCGTCGACGCCGGGCGCGGCGAGCCCCACCCGGACGGCGGCGGCCCGCGCGTAGCCGGTGGCACCGACCCGCAGCGCCGAGGACGTGCGGACCACGCCCTCGAACACGACGTCGGACGCGCTGGCCGCGTAGTTGCGGCGGGTGCGGTCGATCCGGGCGCTCACCTGGTGACCGACGTCGTCGACGGTGAGCTGGTAGGTGGAGGCCGTGGCGCCGGGGATGACGGCGCCGTCGCGCAGCCAGCGGTAGGCCACCGTGGCGTCGGCGGGCCGGCTGGTGCCGGGATCGACGGTGAGCGTCGCGCCGCGTTGGAGGTCGCCGCTGCCGGACGGCGGGTCATCGGTCTCGATGGTTCCCTGGAGCACCGGGCCGGCACCAGTGGAGGTGACGGTGCTGGTCCCGTACCCGCGGGCGGTGGCGGTCTCCCGCACGGTGATCGTCTTGCCGACCAGGCGCGGGGTGAGGACCAGCGTCGGCCCCGTCGCGTTCCGGATCGCGACGCCGTCGGCGAACCACGCCCGGGTCACGCTGACCCGCTGGCGGTAGGTGCCGCGGCTGACGCTGAGGGTCTCGTCGACCATCGGATCGCCGGCGATCACGGGAAGCCCGGTGTTGCCGAGGGTGCCGGCCGCCACGGGCGTGGTGGCGTTGGAGATCGCCTGGACGGCGGTGAAGCCGGAGCGGGCCGCGGTGACACGCACCGCGAGCCGCTTGCCGAGCTGGTTCGGGTACGGGGTGAAGGTGTGCGACGTGGCGTTGCGGATCGGGTTGCCGTTCGCCAGCCACTGGTAGGTGTACTGGTTGCGGCCCGGCTTCCAGGTGCCGACCTTGAGCCGGATCGGCACGCCCACGCGCGGGGTGGCCGGCAGCTCCGGGCGCGCCACGTTCTGGAGCTCGTTGCGGTCGCGGAAGTGGATGAAGCCGCTCGGCCAGCCGGTGTCGTTCTTGTCGATGCGCTTCCAGCTGAAGTCACCGCCCCAGCTGTCCTGCGACACGATGATGACGGTCGGCGAGACCACCTTCTCGACGTAGGCCACGTGGCCCACGGACCCGGCGCCCGGCACGTTGCGGTTCCACCAGGCCACGGCGCCGACGGCGGGCCGCTGGTCGGTGATGCCGCGCATCGCCAAGCCCCAGTTGTAGGCGTTGCCGGAACCGGAGAAGGGCCGCTCGGGCGACATTCCCGCCTGGATCATGCGGTAGGCGACGTAGTTGGTGCAGTTGTGGCCCGAGTACATGCGCCAGTACATGGTGCCGCTGCGGCTCGCGTAGCCGGCGTGGGAGTAGCCGTTGTCGGCGCAGCGGGTGTAGCCCATGCAGAGGTAGGCCGACGAAGCGGAGGCGGCGGGCGCGGAGACCACCGGCACGGCGGGCGCCAGCGCTGCGAGGAGGCCGGCGAGCAGGCCGATGACAGCAGCGGACGCCGTGCGGGAACGGCGGCGCCGTGAGGCTGGGGAGAGACGCACGGGGTTCACTGTCAAGCACATCCTGCGCGTTTCGCAACAATTTCCTCAGAAGTCACACCAGTACCTCGACCGCGTGTCGCCTTGACTTGAGGGATAGATCGGCACTCGTCACGGCGTGCTTGAGGGTCTGCGGCGACGTGCCTGACATGATGCGAGCCATGCCTGGAACCAACCTGTCGCGTGAGGAGGCGGCTACCCGCGCCGCCCTCCTCGACGTCACGTCGTACACCATCGACCTCGACCTCACCACCGGCTCGGAGACCTTCGCCTCCACCACCACGCTCGCGTTCACCTGCCGCGAGCCCGGCGCCGCCACGTTCGCCGACCTCGTCGGCGCGACCGTGCACGAGATCACTCTCAACGGTCGCGCGCTCGATCCGGCCGCCGTCTACGCCGACAGCCGGATCGCCCTCGACGACCTCGAGGCCGACAACCTGCTCGTCGTCCGCGCCGACTGCCGCTACTCGAACTCCGGCGAGGGGCTGCACCGCTTCGTCGACCCGGTCGACGACCGGGTCTACCTCTACTCCCAGTTCGAGGTGCCCGACGCCCGCCGGGTGTTCACCACCTTCGAGCAGCCCGACCTCAAGAGCGTGTTCACCTTCCGCGTCACCGCGCCCGACCACTGGGTCGTCGTCTCCAGCGCCCCCACCCCCGAGCCGACGCCGCTCGGCGACGGCAAGGCGCACTGGGCGTTCCCGCCCACCAAGCCGATGTCGACCTACATCACCGCCGTGGTGGCCGGTGAGTACCACGGCGTCTTCGACACCTACGAGGGCCGGTTCGGCACCATCCCGCTCGGCCACTACTGCCGGCAGTCGCTGGTCGACCACCTCGACCGCGAGGTGCTGGTCGACCTGACGCGGTCGAGCTTCGCGTTCTTCGAGGAGCAGTTCGACTCGCCGTACCCCTTCGAGAAGTACGACCAGCTCTACGTGCCGGAGTACAACATGGGCGCGATGGAGAACGCCGGGTGCGTGACCCTGCGCGACGAGTACCTCCCGCGCTCGCGCCAGCCCCGCTCGTTCTACGAGTTCCGCTGCTCGGTGATCACCCACGAGATGGCCCACATGTGGTTCGGCAACCTCGTGACGATGCGCTGGTGGGACGACCTCTGGCTGAACGAGTCGTTCGCCGAGTGGGCCTGCTACTGGGCCGAGGCCGAGGCCACCGAGTTCACCGACGCCTGGACCGGCTTCGCCAACGCCCGCAAGCAGACCGGCTACCGCGCCGACCAGCTGCCGAGCACCCACCCGATCGCCGCCGACAACCACGATCTCGAGGCGGTCGAGGTCAACTTCGACATGATCACCTACGCCAAGGGCGCCTCGGTGCTCAAGCAGCTGGTCGCGTGGGTGGGACTCGAGCCGTTCGTCGAGGGGCTGCGGCAGTACTTCCGCGACCACGCCTACGGCAACTCCGAGTTCGACGACCTCCTCACCGCCCTCGAGCGGTCCTCGGGTCGCGAGCTGCGCAGCTGGGCCGAGGAGTGGCTGCAGACGGCGGGCGTCAACACGCTCACGCCGGAGTTCGAGCTCGACGACGACGGCGCCTACCGCACCCTCACGGTGCGCCAGACCGCCCACCCCGACCACCCGACGCTGCGGCGGCACCGGCTCGGCATCGGCCTCTACGACCTCGCCGGTCCCGACGGCGAGCAGGTCCTCGTGCGCCGCGACTACATCGAGGTCGACGTCGAGGGCGAGACCACCGAGATCAAGGAGGCGGTCGGCCAGAAGCAGCCCGACCTGCTGCTGCTCAACGAGCAGGACCTCGCCTACGCCAAGATCCGGCTCGACGAGCGCTCGCTCGCCACCGCCGTCCACGACCTCTCGCGGCTCCAGGACTCGCTGGCGCGCGCGCTGGTGTGGGGTGCCTGCTGGGACATGTGCCGCGACGCCGAGCTGTCGGCGCACGCCTTCGTCGACCTCGTGCTCGGCAACATCGGCTCGGAGACCGACGCGTGGGGCATCACCCGGATCCCGGTGTTCGCCTCCCAGGCGGTGCACTCCTTCTCCGCGCCCGAGCACCGCGACGAGCTGAAGCTCACCTGGGAGCGCGGCCTGCGCCGGCTGCTCGACGAGGCCGAGCCGGGCAGCGACCAGCAGCTCACCTTCGTCCGCCAGTACGCCGTCGCCGCCCGCTCCGAGGAGGCCCTGGCCGACCTCGAGGCGCTCCTCGACGGCACCCGGGTGATCGAGGGGCTCGACATCGACACCGACCTGCGCTGGGTGCTCCTCCGCGGGCTCGCCGCCGCCGGTCGCGCCGACGACGCCCGCATCGACGCCGAGCTCGCCGTCGACAGCACCATCTCCGGCCAGGAGCACGCGGCCGCCACGCGGGCCGCGATGCCCAGCGCGGCCGCCAAGGAGGAGGCCTGGCGGCGCGCGGTGCTCGATCCCACCACCCCGAACGAGACCGCCCGGCAGATCACCTACAGCTTCATGCGGCCCGACCAGCAGGAGGTGCTGGCGCCGTACGTCCAGCGCTACCTCGACGCCGTCGAGACCAGCTGGGAGACGCTCGGCCCCCACAAGGCCGCCGTCGCCCTCGAGTACATCTTCCCGAAGCCGCTCGCCTCCGAGGAGCTGCTCGCGACCATCGACGCCTGGCTCGAGACCGCCACCGCCAACCCCGGGGCGCTCCGCTTCGTCCGCGAGGGCCGCGCCGACGTCGCCCGCGCCCTCGCCGCCCAGAGCAAGGACGCCGCCGGCTGAGCGCCGACCCGTCACATATGCGCTGACCCGTCACTTGTACAAGTGACGGGTCAGCGCATTTGCGACGGGTCAGCGCATTGGTGACGGGTCAGTGGGTGTGGAGGGTGTTGCGGGGCTTGGCGTGCTCGGCGAGGTGCTGGATGCCGCGGCGCAGGCCGCCGACGAGGTCGTCCTCGCGGAAGGAGGCAGCCATGGCAGCGACGGCGAGCTCGACGCTGGGGTCGGTGAGGGTGCGGCGGACGTAGCCGCCGACGACGACCTCGACGGCGTGCGCCACGGGGTCGACCATCACCAGGACGCTGCGAGCCGGCGCGACCAGCGTGTTGTGCAGGCTGGTGGCGAAGTCGTGCGGGTCGCCGTCGGCGCGGCCGACGAAGACCGAGAACTCCGCGCGACTCAGCTGCTCGGCGCGCCGGATGGCGTCGTCGAGGGAGGCGCGCTCGGCGCTGCTGAACCAGTCACCAGCGACCACTGGCACCCCCGGCCTCGGAGTGGTCGGTGTCGGGGCCCGCGAGCTCGGCGGACGAGCGTCGCGGCCCTCCCAACCACTCGTTCTCCGGGCTGGTGGCGCCCGGTGTGATCCGCTCGCCGCGCACCAGCGCCGGCACGTAGATCGCCAGCGCGATGAGCAGGGCGAGCAGGAGCGGGACACCGGCGATCAGCATCAGGTTGTGCAGGGTGCTGCCGTTGTCGGCCTCGGGCCACCCCTCGGGCACGTCGGCTCCAGCGGGGGTCGCGAGCGAGACCGAGGTCACACCCCACACGAGGGCGGCCGAGGCGAGGGTCACGAGACGGCGGCGGACGGTCCGGTTCACGGTGCCCAGCGTATCGGGCGCCTGGCCTCCCGGGTGCTATGCATGGGCGCATGGCCCCGCTCGCGACGAACCCGTGCACCGACGGCGAGACGATCTGCAACCAGATCTTCGACTGGACCGAGAACGCGACCTTCGCGCGCTACTCCGACATCGTGATCGGCAAGCCGCTCGTGCTGCTCGGGCTGCTCCTCCTGGCGTTGGCACTCCGCTGGGTCGTGCTCCGGCTCGTGAACCGCGTGGTGCGCCGGGCCGCGCACAGCACGCTGCCCGACCGGATGAACGTCGCCACCACCGCCCGGCGGGCGCAGCGGGCCGAGACCATCGGCAGCCTGCTGCAGAGCGTGATCACCGGGCTGCTCGTCGCCGTCTTCGGCACGATGATGCTGAGCGAGCTGGGCGTCGACATCGCGCCGATCATCGCCAGCGCCGGCATCATCGGCATCGCGCTCGGCTTCGGTGCGCAGTCACTGGTGCGCGACTACCTCTCGGGCGTGTTCATGATCCTCGAGGACCAGTTCGGCGTCGGCGACATCGTCGACCTCGGCGAGGCCACCGGCACCGTCGAGGCGGTCACCTTGCGCGTCACGCGGGTCCGCGACATCAACGGCACCGTCTGGTACGTGCCGAACGGCGCGATCCTGCGGGTCGGCAACCAGAGCCAGAACTGGTCGCAGACCGTGCTCGACATCGGCGTCGCCTACCACGAGGACCTCACCCGGGTCCGGCGCGTGCTGGAGGAGGTCGCCCACGACATGTGGGAGGACGAGGACTTCCGCGGCCAGGTGATCGAGGAGCCCTCGGTCTGGGGCGTGCAGGACCTCGGCCCCGACTCGGTGACCATGCGGGTCGTGCTCAAGACCACGCCCGGCGAGCAGTGGGCCGTGGCCCGCGAGATGCGCCAGCGGATCAAGGCCCGCTTCGACCACGAGGGCATCGAGATCCCGTTCCCGCAGCGTGTGGTGTGGCAGCGGACGGCGGCCGAGCAGGCCGCCGAGGGCCGGGAGCCGGCGACATCGTGACGATCCGTATCGAGCCGGGGCGACCGAGCGAGCAGAGCTTCTACGACGAGATCGGCGGGGAGGAGACGATCCGCACGATCGTCGCCCGCTTCTACGCCGGCGTCCGCGACGACGCCGTGCTCCGGCCGTTGTACCCCGAGGAGGACCTCGGCCCCGCCGAGGAGCGGTTCCGGCTGTTCCTCGTGCAGTACTGGGGCGGGCCGACGACGTACTCCGACACCCGCGGCCATCCGCGGCTGCGGATGCGGCACGCGCCGTTCGCCGTCACGCCGGAGGCCAAGGACCACTGGCTGACGCACTTCCGCGCCGGCCTCGACGAGGCCGGCTTGACCCCGGAGCAGGACGAGAAGTTCTGGGCCTACGTCACCCACGCGGCGCAGTTCATGGTCAACACCCTCGAGTAGCCGCACCCCAAGCGGGCTGCAACCGCGCGTGAAGTGCGGGGGTCCACGGTGCTCCCACCGATCCCAGACCGAGGAGCCCCCATGACCAGGACCGACCCGTCCACGCCCCAGTTCGTGCTGCCCGGCCAGGCCGCCGCCCCGCCGGGGCCGGTGGACATGACCCTGATGTACGCCATCCACCACGCCTTCCGCCGGGACCTGGCGGCGTTCGCGGCGGCCGCGCGAGCCACCCCCGCGGCGGACCGCCGCACCTGGGCGGCGCTGGAGCGCCGGTGGGGCGTGTTCTCACGCTCGCTCCACGAGCACCACGGCACCGAGGACCGGTTCGTCTGGCCGGCTCTGACCGAGCGGGCCGACGACGCCGGCCGCGACGTCCTCCGGGCGATGGAGGACGAGCACGCCGAGATCGACCCCGCCCTCGAGGCCTGCGCCGCCGGGTTCGCCCGGCTGTCCTCCCGCCCCGACGAGGACGCCCGCGCGGCGCTCGCAGTGCGGTTGGTCGCGACCCGCGAACGGCTGGCCGAGCACCTGCGACACGAGGAGACCGACGCCATCGCCCTCGTCCAGCGGCTCTTCAGCGCCGAGGACTGGGCCGCCCTGGAGGAGGAGCAGCTCAAGGGCAGCGCCTCGGTGCGGCAGATCCTCGAGATGGTGCCCTGGGTGCTGCACGAGCTGCCCGGCGACGTGCGGGACCACCTGTTCTCCCAGCCGAAGGGCGGCGCCTACCGCGCGGTGTGGCTCCTGACCCGTCGCGGGTTCGCCCGCCGGGAGCGGGCGGCGTTCCACCGCCTCGCCTGAGCGCCGGGGAACTCAGAACCCGTAGCGCTCGCGCTGGCTGCGCAGCCACCGCGCAGCCAGCGTCACCCCCCACTCCTCGCACAGCCGAGCGGCGTCGTCGGCGTGCCGGGTCGCCAGCTCGGCGTCACCGACGACGTTCGCGGCGAGGGCCAGGAACGAGTCGACCGGCCCCAGCCCGGGTCCGGCGCCCGCGGCCGCGTGGAAGGTCGCGAGCGGCGCCAGCCGGTCGTAGGCGGCGGTGGCCAGCGCGCGGTCGTCGGTGACCGCGGCAGCCTGGGCCGCGAAGGCCCAGTTCAGCACCGAGAACCAGTTGTCCTGGTCGAGCTCGACGTCGTGCTCGGCGGCGAAGCTTCGTGCCTCCTCGGTCCGTCCGGCGCGGTCCAGCAGCGAGATCGTGGTCGCGGCGGTGGGCAGGTACTCGTCCTCGAGCATCCCGGTGATGGCCGCTGCATCGCTCTGGCGGCCGTCCCAGATCTGGATCGCGACGGTGACGCCCGCCTCGGCGAGCGCGGCCTGCGGCATGCGGAGGTCGCGGCTGATCAGCACCAGCTCGCCGGCGAGGGCCCGGGCACGGTCGAGCCGGCCGGACTCGGCGTGCCAGGCGACCCGCATCGAGTCGAGCACCAGTCGCGGGTACGGCAGGTGCAGCCGCTCGGCGTCGGCGGCGGTCTCGTCGGCGAGCGGCCACATCTCAGCGGGCCGGCCGAGCTCACCGAGCGCGACGGCGGTGAGGGCGCGCGCCACGGTCCGCCCCCGCTCGTCGCCGACCCGCACGGCCAGCGCGGTCGCCTCCTGGGCCAGCCGGAGTCGGGGCTCGCACGTGGCCGGGCGCCAGATCGACACGAAGCCGATGAGACACGCATGGAGGAGCAGCCGCTCGTCGTCCAGCGAGCGGGCGAGGCTCAGGGCCTCGTCGACGAGCGCGTCGCGCTCGGCCGGCGGGCTCACGTAGTAGCTCTCGGAGGCGAGCGCCAACATCACCCGGCACCGGCGAACCTGCTCTCCGGACGGCAGCTCCTCGAGTGCCCGGCGCAGCGCGTGCAGGATGACGGGGTGGTCGTCGCCGTGGGCCGGCGACTGCCAGAGCGCTCCCTCGCTCGTCGACGAGGCCGCATCGGCGAGCAGCAGGACGTCGTCGAGCCGCTCGGCCTCGCGGACGACGGCCGTGGCGTCGTCGACCAGCAGGCTCCACTCGCCCTGCCACCGGTGGGTCTCGATGCGCTCCAGGAGCAGGCGGCAGCGGTCGCGCGGGCCGGCCGCCGGGTCCTGGCCGAGCCGGTCCAGGGCAGCGGTGAGCAGCTCGGTGGCCGTGCCGTAGGCGTGTCGGGTGCGGACCACCTCGGCCGCGGCCTCCGACGCGGCCCGCCAGGCGCGTGCTGCGCTGGGCGGGCCGGCCGCGAGCCAGTGGCGGGCCGCCTCGGTGCCCCGGTCGTCGTACTCGTCGAGCACGGCGGCAGCCCGCGCGTGGGCACGGGCGCGGCGGGTGGCCGACCAGCCCGCGTAGACGGTGTCGCGCACCAGGGCGTGGCCGAAGGCATAGCGTCCGATGCCCTCCTCCCGCAGCAGGCCGGCGTCCAGCGCGGGGTCGAGCCGGTCCAGGACGTCGTCCTCGGGCACCGACGACACCTCCGCCAGCACGGGCAGGTCGAACTCGCGACCGACGACGGCCGCCCAGCTGAGCACGGTGCGGGTGGGCTCGGGCAGCCGGTCGAGCCGGCGGACGAGCACGTCGCTGACCGCCGCCGGTGGGTCGGCCTCGGCGACGAGGGCGGCGAGGCCTCCGCGCTCGCGGGCCAGCCGCGCGTACTCGACCAGGAAGAACGGGTTGCCGTCGGTGCGGCCGGCGAGCTCGTCGGCCTCGGGCGCCGACGGCGCGACCTCGGCGACCGCCTCGACCACCGCGGCGGCGTCGGCGGCCGACAGCCCGCCCAGCGTGAACCGGGGGCCGTGACCGGCCCGGGCGAGCGCCTCGACCAGGTCGGCGAGTGCGCCCGTCGGCTCGGGGTGGGTGCGCCACGTGAGCAGCACGAGCAGCCGGGCGCCGCCGACCTCGCGGCTCGCGAGCAGGCGCAGCACCCGCAACGTGGGCTCGTCGGCCCAGTGCAGGTCGTCGACGACGAGCAGCGTCGGGGTTGCCCGCGCCGCGCCGAGCACCCGGTCGAGGAGCGCCTCGAAGGTGCGGAACTGGGCGCCCTCGTCGTCGCTGTCGGTGACCGGGAGGTCGGCGTCCAGGCCGCGCAGCACCTGCTGCCACGGCCACAGCGGCGGGGCGCCGTCGTCCTGGGAGCACCGGCCGAGCAGCACGGTGGCGCCGCGGTCGCGGGCGCGGTGGGCGACCTCGGTGACCAGCCGGGACTTGCCGATGCCGGGCTCCCCGGTGATCGAGGCGATCCGCGCCTCGCCCTGCTCGACGTCGTCGTAGCAGGCGAGCAACCGGTCGAGCACGTCCTGTCGGCCGGCCAGCGGCCACGGCGGCAGCGGCGGCAGTGCGACGGCCGGCGCGGCCGCGACGACCTCGGGAGCGGACGCGGCCGTGGCGGCCGGCGGCGGCGGGGCCACGCCGCCCGCGGGCGGCGACCACGACAGGGCGTCGTCCTGCCGCAGGACGAGGGTCTGGAGCTGGCGCAGCTCCTGGCTCGGCTCGAGGCCGAGCTCGGCGTCGAGCACCTCGCGCACCTGGCGCAGCACGTCGAGGGCGTCGGCCTGACGGCCCGAGCGCACCAGCGCGACGGCGCGGATCGCCCACAGCCGCTCCCGCAGCGGGTGCTGCGCGGTGAGCGCCTCGGCCTCCGCGGCCACGGTGGCGTGGTCGCCGGCGGCCAGCGCCAGCACCGCACGGTCCTCCCGCGCCACCGACCGCAGCTCCTCGAGCCGGGCCCGCTCGGCGACCACCGAGGCCGCCTCCCCGAGCTCGACGTAGGGCACCCCGCGCCACAGCGCGAGCGCGGTGTCCAGCTCGGCCAGCGCGGCACCGACCTGACCGCCGTCCAGCCCGGGCGCCGCCCAGGGCTGCCGGGAGCCGGCCAGCCGGCGATGGGCGTCGGTGACCGCCCGCTCGAAGCGGGAGGCGTCGAGAGCACCTTCGGGGAGGTGCAGGGCGTACCCGGGCGCGACGGTGACCAGCACGGTGGCCGGGGTGCGCGGCGCCCGGTCGGGCTCGAGCGCCCGGCGCAGGCCCGAGACGTAGACCTGGAGGGTGCCGGCGACGCCGTCCGGCGGCTGGTCGCCCCAGATCAGGTCGACGAGGCCGTCGACCGAGACCGGCCGCCCGCCGGAGAGTGCGAGCGCCGCCAGCAGGGCGCGTCGCTTGGGCGTCCCGAGGTCGACCCGGTCGTCACCGCGCCACACCTCCGTCGCGCCGAGCACGCTCACCAGCACGGCGTCGACCTTAGGACTCAGCGGCCTCCGATGTGGTCGAAGAGGCCATCCGGTGGTGCCGTGGGGCGCTGGGTCGCGGGGTCGACGAACACCACCACCACCCGGCAGCGGGCCAGCACGGCGTCGCCGTCGACGATCTCGGAGTCCACGGTCATCGACGTCCGTCCGGTGGCGACGACGTCGGACCAGCAGGTGTAGGGCTCGGCGCGCAGCAGCATCGGCCGCACGTACTCGACGTCGGCCTGGGCGACCACCACCTGCGGCAGGTCGGTGCCGGCGTCGCGGGACAGGCCGGCCAGCAGGCGCAGCCGCGACTCCTGGAAGTACTCGAGATAGGTCACGTTGTTGACGTGGCGGTAGACGTCGAGGTCGGAGAACCGCACCGCCACCCGGGCCCGACTGGCGCGCGCGCGGTCCGGGGCGGTGGGGCGCGACGGCACCGGTCCGGTGTCGGGCTCGGGTCCGTCGTCGGCCAGCCGACCGAGCCGCTCGCGCTCCTCGGCGGTGATCCGGCGCGGCCGTCCCGTCTCCGTCACGAACGGCGCCAGCACGCTGCTCGCCCGCGCGTAGACGCGGCGGCCGTCGTCAGCGCCCTCGTCGTCGTGGAAGACCTCGTAGGCGAGGGTGAACGACGCCGCGCGGACCTCGGTGACCCAGGTCTCGACCTGCACCGGGCGGAAGCGGAACCCGAGCGGCTCGCGGTAGGCGAGGGAGTGCCGCACCACCACCAGCGCCTCGCCGTGCTCGCGGTGCACCAGGTCGCGCATCAGGTCGACCCGTGCCTCCTGGAGGTAGTCGGCGTAGACCACGTTGTTCACGTGACCGAGCAGGTCGAGGTCGGCCCAGCGCGTCGGGCACTCGAAGACGTGGCGCACGGCACGCGACTCTGCCAGAGCCGCCGTCCGCCACCTGTTCTAGTGTGATGCGGCAGTCACCCCGAGATCGGAGAACTCCATGCCCGACGCCGTCATCGTCGCCGCCACCCGCTCCCCCATCGGCCGCGCCAACAAGGGCTCGCTCAAGGACATCCGGCCGGACGACCTCACCGCCACCGTCGTCGAGGCGGCGCTGGAGAAGGTCTCGGGCCTCGACCCCACCACGATCGACGATCTCATCCTCGGCTGCGGTCTGCCGGGCGGTGAGTCCGGCAACAACATGGGGCGCACCGTCTCGGTGCTGCTCGGGCTCGACTCCGTGCCCGGCACCACGGTCACCCGCTACTGCGCCTCCTCCGTGCAGACCACCCGGATGGCGTACCACGCGATCCGGGCAGGCGAGGGCGACGTGTTCATCTCGGCCGGTGTCGAGACGGTCTCGCGGTTCGCGAAGGGCACCTCCGACCACTGGCCCGACACCAAGAACCCCCGGTTCGCCGACGCGGAGGCCCGCACCGCGGAGTCCGCGAAGGGCGGCGTCGCCTGGCACGACCCGCGTGACGACGGCCAGCTGCCCGACGTCTACGTCGCGATGGGCCAGACCGCCGAGAATGTCGCCACCCTGCGCGGGCTCGACCGCAAGGAGCTCGACGAGTTCGCCGTGCGGTCGCAGAACCTCGCCGAGAAGGCGATCGCCGACGGCTTCTGGGCTCGCGAGATCACTCCGATCACCACTCCCGACGGCACTGTGGTCAGCGCGGACGACGGCCCAAGGGCCGGCGTCACCTACGAGGCGATCTCACAGCTCGACCCCGTCTTCCGCCCCGACGGCGTCGTCACGGCCGGCAACTGCTGCGCGCTCAACGACGGCGCCGCCGCCGTCATCGTCATGTCCGACACCAAGGCCGCCGAGCTCGGCGTCACCCCGCTGGCCCGGATCCTCGCCACCGGCGTGTCCGGTCTCTCGCCCGAGATCATGGGGCTCGGCCCGGTCGAGGCGACCCAGCGTGCGCTCGCCCTCGCCGGCATGAGCATCGACGACATCGACCTCGTCGAGATCAACGAGGCCTTCGCCGCCCAGGTGGTGCCGTCCTACCAGGACCTCGGCATCGATCTCGACAAGCTGAACGTCAACGGCGGCGCGATCGCCGTCGGCCACCCCTTCGGCATGACCGGGGCCCGGCTCCAGAACACGATGCTCAACTCGCTGGACTGGCACGACAAGACCACCGGCCTCATCACCATGTGCGTCGGCGGGGGCCAGGGCATGGCGCTGATCCTCGAGCGCCTCTGAGTCGCCGTCCGGCACCATCCCTGGATCCGACCGAGCAGCCCAAAGGTTCACACAGCAAACCACGCCCCCTTAGGGTGAGAAGGTGCCGTCGTTCCCCACGAAGCCTGACCCCCACTGGCTCGACGCCGACCAGGAGCGCGCCTGGCGCGCGTTCGTGCTCGGCTCGACCCTGCTCTTCGACCGACTCGACGACGAGCTGCGCGCCGCCCACGGCATCTCGCTCGTCGAGCTCGAGATCCTGGTACGGCTCTCGGAGAGCGACGGCCGGGTGCGGATGGCCAAGCTCGCCCTCGCGCTGGCCCACAGCCGCAGCCGGGTCACCCACACCGTCAAGCGGATGGAGGCCGCCGGCCTCGTCACCCGGGAGGATTCCACCGAGGACCGCCGGGGCGTGCTCGCCGTCATCACCGACCGCGGCCGAGAGGTGCTCGACACCGTCTCGCCCACCCACGTGGACGGCGTGCGGAGCCACTTCGTCCACCTCGCCGACCCCGACGACCTCGCCGCCGTCGGACGGGTCTTCGACGCCGTCGCCGACGACCTCATCGCCACCGACCCCGACCGAGAGATGAGGTAGGGCACGCCGTGGGCGAGGAACGAGCCCGCGGCGTAGGCCTTCCTGGTTGAGCAAGCGTGCGACCGAGGCACGAGGTCGCAACCGCGCGTCGAAACACCCGGGAGGTCAACGGCCACGATGACCCAGTCGACCGCGAGGAACGAGCGGTCGACGTGGGGGTCATCGGGTTGAGCAAGCGTGCGACCGAGGCACGAGGTCGCAACCGCGCGTCGAAACACCCGGGAGGTCAACGGCCACGCTGGGCAACGCCACGAGCGAAGGACGACCGGTGGGGGGTCAACGGCCATGCCCATGCCCGGGCCCAGCCCGACGAGCGCCGCGTCAGTCCCGGGTCAGCCGCCGATGGGTCACCCGGTGCGGACGGGCGGCCTCGGCACCGAGGCGCTCGATCTTGTTCTCCTCGTAGGAGGCGAAGTTGCCCTCGAACCAGAACCACTGCGCGGGGTCCTGGTCGTCGCCCTCCCAGGCCAGGATGTGGGTGGCGACCCGGTCGAGGAACCACCGGTCGTGGGAGGTGACCACGGCACAGCCGGGGAAGTCGAGCAGCGCGTCCTCGAGTGAGGACAGGGTCTCGACGTCGAGGTCGTTGGTGGGCTCGTCGAGGAGCAGCATGTTGCCGCCCATCTTCAGCGTGAGCGCGAGGTTGAGCCGGTTGCGTTCGCCACCGGACAGCACGCCGGCCTTCTTCTGCTGGTCGGGGCCCTTGAAGCCGAACGAGGCGACGTAGGCCCGGGAGTTCATCTCGAAGTTCGCGACCTTGATGAAGTCGAGCCCGTCGGAGACCACCTCCCACACGTTCTTGCTCGGGTCGAGCCCGCCGCGGCTCTGGTCGACGTAGCTGATCTTCACCGTCTGGCCGACGACGAGGTCGCCGTCGTCGGGCTGCTCCTGGTCGGTGATCATGCGGAACAGCGTGGTCTTGCCGACGCCGTTGGGGCCGATGACTCCGACGATGCCGGCGCGCGGGAGCGAGAACGACAGGTCGTGCATGAGCAGGCGGCCGTCATAGCCCTTCGCGAGCCCCTTCGACTCGAGCACGACGTCGCCGAGCCGCGGCCCGGCCGGGATGTTGATCTCGGAGGTGTCGATCTTGCGGGCGCGGTCGGCCTCGGCAGCCATCTCCTCGTAGCGGGCCAGGCGGGACTTGCTCTTGGCCTGCCGGGCCTTCGGGTTGGACCGGACCCACTCCAGCTCCTTCTCGAGCATCCGGGCGCGCTTGACGTCCTTGGCGCCCTCGATCTTGAGCCGGTCCTTCTTGGTCTCGAGGTAGGTGGAGTAGTTGCCCTCGTAGGGGTGGGCCTTGCCCCGGTCGAGCTCGAGGATCCACTGGGCGACGTTGTCGAGGAAGTAACGGTCGTGGGTGACGGCCAGGACGGCGCCCGGGTAGGAGGCCAGGTGTCCCTCCAGCCACTGCACCGACTCGGCGTCGAGGTGGTTGGTGGGCTCGTCGAGCAGGAGCAGCGACGGCTGCTGGAGCAGCAGCTTGCACAGCGCGACCCGGCGCCGCTCGCCTCCGGAGAGGTGGTCGACGACCACGTCGGACGGCGGGCAGCGCAGCGCGTCCATGGCCTGCTCGAGGCGGCTGTCGAGGTCCCACGCGTTGGCGTTGTCGAGGTCCTCCTGGAGGTCGCCCATCTCCTTGAGCAGGGCGTCGAAGTCGGCGTCGGGTTCGCCCATCGCCTCGCTGACCTCGTCGAAGCGCTGCTTCTTGGCCAGGATCTCGCCGACCGCCTCCTGGACGTTCTCCAGGACGGTCTTGCCCTCGCTCAGCGGCGGCTCCTGCTGGAGCATCCCGACGGTGGCCTCGGGGTCGAGGATCGCGTCGCCGTTGTTGGCGTGGTCGAGCCCGGCCATGATCTTGAGCAGCGAGGACTTGCCCGTGCCGTTGGGTCCGACGACGCCGATCTTGGCGCCGTGGAGGAACGAGAGCGTGACGTTGTCGAGGACGACCTTGTCACCGTGGGCCTTGCGCACGTTGCGCAGTGTGAAGACGTACTCAGCCATGGGTACGGAGCCTAGGGCGTGCCCGGTGGCGACCGGTCGGCGGTCGGCGCCGGTCGCGGCGGTCGCCGGTCGGTGGTGCGGCTACTCCGCGAGCGCGGGCTCCAGGGACCGGCGGACGGTGGCGTAGGCGTCCAGCTCAGCCGCGACCGGCGCCACCACCAGCTCGTGGGCGACGTCGTGCACGGCAGCCCGCAGCCGTGCGTCCGCGGCGGCGGACCGGCGCGCGGCCGCCCGCCGCACCAGCGCCCGGCTTCCGAGGGCGAGCAGCAGCCCCAGCACGAGACCGGCCACGAGCAGCACCGGAGGCAGCGCCACCCCCGCCACCCGGGGGGTGTCGCCGAGGCCACCGCCGAGCGCCGCGACCACCGTCCACACGCCGCCGACCGACGCGGCCAGCAGGAGGAGCGCCTGCAGCACCCGCACGACGCCGGTCCACCCGGGCAGCCGGGCGGCGCCCAGGTCGGTGCGGGCGAGGGTGTCGTCGATCCGGTCACCCACCTCGTCGAGCCGGGCGGTGGCCACGGAGTGCACGGCTCCCACCCACGGCGGCGCGAGCCCGGCCGAGGCGTCGTCGGCGAGCCGTCGCACCTCGGTGTCGATCTGCGCCCGGTCGACGGGGTCGACCGCGGGGGCGCTCGACCGGCCACGCAGCGCACCGGCCGCGTCGCCGACGTCGACGCCGGCTCGGGCCAGCGGGTCGGGCTGGAACCGTGAGGCGAGGGCGAGCGGGGGCCAGGTGGTGGCGAGCTCGGCGCGCACCCGCACCGACCGCTCGACGGCGTCGACCACGGCGGGGACCCCGACCGCCGCGGCCAGCGCGTCGTCGAGGTCGGCGACCTGGCGGTCGGAGATGACGCGCGGCTTGCCGGTGCCGGTGGCCTCGGCCACCCGCCCGGCAGCGGCGCGCAGGTCGGACTCGATCCGCGACCGGGTGAGCTGTTTGGTGCGCACCCGGTCGGCGATCTCGTCGCGGAGCTCGTCGACGCCGAGCCCGTGCCGGGCGCTGACCGCGTAGACCGGCACGTCGTGCAGGCCGTCGGCGTCGAGCAGTCGGCGGACGTCGGCGAGCATCGAGGCGCGCCGGTCCTCCGGCACGGTGTCGATGTGGTTGAGCACGACCACCATCACGCCGGTGTGAGAGGCGAGCGGCGCCAGGTAGCGGTCGTGGATGGCGGCGTCGGCGTACTTCTGCGGGTCGAGCACCCACACCATCAGGTCGGCGAGCTGTACGAGCCGGTCGACCTCGAGGTGGTGGGACACCTCGGTGGAGTCGTGGTCGGGCAGGTCGAGCAGGACGACGCCCTCGAGGTCGCGCTCCTGGCGCTGCGTGTCGAGCATCGAGTCGCGCATCGTCTGGTGCCGCTCGGGGATGCCGAGCCACTCCAGGAGCTCGACGGCGCCGGTGGCGCCCCACACGCACGCCGTGGCCCAGGAGGTGGTGGGCCGTCGCACCCCGGTCGAGGACAGCTCGAGACCGGCCAGGGCGTTGAAGGTGGTGGACTTGCCCGACCCGGTGGCGCCCGCGATGGCGACCACCGTGTGCTCGGCGGAGAGCCGGAGCCGCGCGACCGAGCGGTCGGCGAGCACCTCGACCTCGTCGAGCATGGCGTCGTCGAGCCGGCCCCGCGCGGCCGCGACGGCAGCAGCGAGGCTCTCGACGCGCGCGCCGAGGTCGGTGCCCCGCGTGTCGATCCGGCGGGCACTCTCGGGGGAGCTGGTCAAGGGGTGGTGCCTCCGTGGTCGGGTTCCTCGACGGTGTCGAGGGTCTCGAGGTCGACACTGACCGAACGGCCCGATGCCTCGTAGCGCAGGTCGTCGACCCGGCGGACGTCGGCGCGCAACCGTTCGGCCAGCTCGACCGCGGTGCCGGTGCCGAGCGTGCCGTCGACCGCCTCGAGCGCGTCGAGGTAGCGCTGCCGCTCGGCGCGGAGCAGCTCGGCCACCCGCCGGTCGAGCGCCCGCAGCGACCGCTGCACGAGCGTGCGCACCTCCTGCTCGCCGAAGACCGCCTCGAGCAGCCGGTGGCCGAGCGCCGCGGTGCCGGGATCGGCGGCGCGGGCGGCGAAGACGTGGACCATCAGCGCGACCGCGAGCCCGTTCACGCCGAGCGCGAGGAACCGGGCGGTGGTGCGCTTGTCGGCGCTCGCGCTGCGCACCAGCTCGACGACGTCCTCCTGCCACAGCCGCGCAGCGCCCTCCGCGCGCCGGCGCAGGTCACGCGAGGGACGTGACAGGTCCTCGCCGGGGGTGGCGAGCAGCGAGCGCCCGCCCGGCAGGTCGTGCCAGGAGGCGCGGGCCCGGCCGGTGGCGGCCTCGGCGTGCTCGAGCACCAGCGTGCCGAGCGCCGCGCCGACCGCGTCGGAGACCCGTTCCGCCTGCTGCGGCTTCCCCTTGATGGCGTTCACGAGCCGGTCGCGGATGCCGCTCACCCGGGTGTCGAGGGACCTGGCCAGCTCACCGGTTCCGACGAACTCCCGCCATCGCGCCGCCAGCTCGCCGCGCTGCAGCGTGCCGTCGGTGGCGGCGACGCCGAGCTCGGAGGCGACCGCGTCGTAGACCTGGCCGACGGCCTTCCGCAGCGTGGCGGCGGCCTCCTCCTGCGCGACCACGCCGTCGGCCACCGGGTGCACCTGGTGGGTGAGGTCGCGGATCGCGCCCTCGAGGGTCTGCCGGACGACGGCGGTGCGCGCCTCGGCGTCGTCGGCCAGCATCTCCAGCCAGGACCGGACCTGCTCGACGTGGTGCTGCGGCAGCAGACCATCCTCGTCGACCTTGCCCTCGGCGACGGTGAACAGCGGGCTGTCCTTGAGGCCGCGGCTGGCCAGCATCCGCGCCAGGTGCGTGGTGACCGTGAGGACGGCCTCGTCAGGCGTGCGGTCGAGCACGATCGCGACGGCGGCGGAGCGGGTGGCGGCGTCCTGCAGGTACTGCCACGGCACCTGGTCGGCGTAGCGGGCGGCCGAGGTGACGAAGAGCCACAGGTCGGCGGCGGCGAGCAGCTGGGCCGCGAGCTGCCGGTTGCGCTCCTCGACCGAGTCGACGTCGGGGGCGTCGAGGATCGCGAGCCCCTTCGGGACGCCAGTGGTGGCCACCAGCTGGATCGAGTCGGGGTCGTCGGTGGCGTGATCGACGCGCCGCAGCTCGGGCAGCACCCGGTTCTGGAGGAACCAGTGGCCGTCGTCGGGGTGGTGGGCGAGGACCGGGGAGCGGGTGGTGGGCCGCAGCAGCCCGGAGGCGGTGACCGGGCTGCCCACGATCGAGTTCACCAGCGTGGACTTGCCGGCGCCGGTGGAGCCGCCCACCACGGTGAGGAGCGGCGCCTCCAGCGTGGTGAGCCGCGGGATGACGTAGTCGTCGAGCTGATCGAGCGCCTCACGGCGGGAGGTGCGGAGCTCGTCGGCGCCGGCCAGGTCGAGCGGGAGCAGGGCGTCCTGCAGCGAGGCACGCAGCTGCACGAGCGCGGTGATCATCCGGGTGTCGGCGGTCGGCTCCGACCTGCGCCTATTCATCGGGGCCCCCGCGGAGTTGTTCGGCGGAGGAGCGGAGCGGGGGGACGACGAACGTCGTGGGGTGAGTCATCGGGCTGGGACCACCTGACCGGGGAAGGCGAGCCGCGGGCGCAGCGCGTTGATGCGCGCCACGTGGTCGGCGCCGCGGGCCTGCCAGTCGGCAGGTGCGGTACCGCGCAGCATCCGGTGGTGCAGGAACCCGAGCTCGATGACGGCCTGCTGGTAGTCGGCCATCGCTCGCGCGGACTCCGGTCCGCCCAGCTCCGCCGCGTGGACCCGGGCCGCGCGGCGGGCGCGCAGGTCGACCATCCACCCGATGTCGGTGGCGGGGATCAGCCCGCGCTGCGCGGCGTCGCCCAGGGAGGCGGTGAGCATCTGCGCCTCACGTCCGCGTGCCCAGACGGCGAGGCCGGCCAGACCGACGAGCGCGGGGAGCATGAGGACGACGTAGACGCCCGCGAACCCGGCGATGCCGAAGATCGTCGAGCCGTTCCACAGGCCGTGGGCGAGCACGGCCACGAGGTAGCCGGCGACCGGGGCCAGCACCCGCAGGCTCCCGCTGCGGGAGGTGACCGCCAGGCCGATGCCGATGCCGGTGAAGGCGGTGAAGAGCGGGTGGGCGAACGGGCTGACGACGCACCGCAGCACGAAGGTCGTGGTGACGCCCTCGATGCCACCGGGCGACATCGCATCGGTGCCGTCCCACGCCGCGCTCAGGTACAGGATGTTCTCGGTGAAGGCGAAGCCGATGCCCACCATGCCGGCGTACACCAGGCCGTCGAGGACGCCGTCGAGCTCGGCCCGGCGCCACCACAGCAGCAGGAGCAGGAAGGCGCCCTTGAACGCCTCCTCGGTGACCGGTGCGACGACGGCCAACGACACCTCGTCGGTGATCGGCACGACGTAGCCGCCGACGCCGCCCACCACGATCGCGGCGGCGGTGGCGACGAACGCGCCCCACAGCAGGCCCGCGGCGAGCAGCCGGCGAGGCTCCGGCTCGTAGCGGTCGAGCCAGACGTAGCAGGCCACCAGCGGCGCCACCGGGATCGCCGCGAGCGCCGTGGCGGCGAGCACGACGCCGGGCGCGTTCGACAGCGCCAGGATCGCCAGCATGAGGAGCGCGCCGACGGACACCAGCACGGTCACGACGACCGTGAAGGAGATGCCCTCGGCACGGCGTCCACGCATGGCTCCAGCGTATCGGCAGCAGCCCCTCCGACCCCTCGGCGGCGTGCCCGTCGACGCGTAGCATCACCCGTGTGAGTGAGCAGACGACCCCCGAGACCGCCACCCCCAAGATCGAGTCGCACGACCCCGCCGCGCCCGAGGCCTACAAGGCCTTCATGCGCGAGGGTTGGGCCGACCTCTCCAGCACCCCGCCGCGCAGCGAGATCGCCGACCTCGCGGCCGAGCGTCGCGCCCGGCTCGCGGCCACCTTCCCCGGCGAGCGCCTGGTGCTGCCGGCCGGCGGCTTCAAGGTGCGCAACTACGACTGCGACTACCGGTTCCGGCCGGACTCCGCGCACACCTACCTCACCGGCAACCACACCAGTGACGCCGTGCTCGTCGTCGACGACGGCGAGGCCGTCCTCTACGCGCGCCCGCGCGCGGGCCGCGAGAGCGACGAGTTCTTCCGCGACCGGCAGTACGGCGCGCTGTGGGTCGGTGCCCGGCCCTCGCTCGAGGAGCTGTCGGCGGAGCTGGGCCTCGAGGTGCGCCACATCGACGCGCTCCCCGACGCCCTCGGGTCCGGCGGCCCCGGCGGCAAGACCCGCGTGCACCGCGACGTCTCCCCCGCCGTCGACGCGCTGGTCGCGCCGGACGAGTCGCTCGACGTCGACCTCGCCCGCGTGCTCTCGGAGCTCCGGCTCGTCAAGGACGACTGGGAGATCGGCCAGCTCCAGGAGGCCTGCGACATCACCACCCTCGGCTTCGAGGACGTCGTCCGCGAGTGGGACCGGGTGCTGGAGCACGGCGAGCGTTGGATCGAGGGCACCTTCCACCGGCGGGCCCGGGCGATGGGCAACGGCCCGGGTTACGAGTCGATCGTCGGCGGCGGCTCGCACGCCACGACCCTCCACTGGACCGACAACTCCGGCCCCGTCGAGCCCGGCACCCTGCTGCTGCTCGACATGGGGGTCGAGGGCAACCACCTCTACACCGCCGACGTCACCCGCACGCTCCCCGTCGACGGCACCTTCACCCCGATCCAGCGCGACCTCTACGACCTGGTCTTCGCCGCCCAGGACGCCGGCATCGCCGCCGTCCGGCCCGGGCAGCCGTTCTCGGCATCCCACGAGGCCGCGATGCAGGTGCTCGCCCACGGCCTCGCCGACCTGGGGCTGCTCCCGGTCCCGGCCGAGGAGGCCCTCGACCCGGAGTCGAAGGTCTATGCCCGCTGGACCCTCCACGGCACCAGCCACATGCTCGGACTCGACGTGCACGACTGCGGCAGGTCGGCGCCGGAGTCCTACGCCAAGGGCAGCTACGCCGAGGGCATGGTGCTCACCGTCGAGCCCGGCCTCTACTTCCAGGCCGACGACCTGCTCGCCCCCGAGGAGCTCCGCGGCACCGGCATCCGCATCGAGGACGACGTCCTCGTCACCGCCGACGGCACCCGCAACCTCTCCGGCTCCCTCCCCCGCTCCGCCGCCGACGTCGAGGCGTGGTGGGCCGGGCTGCGCTAGGCCCCTCGTCGCCCGGTCGGGCGAGGCTGACGTGCTCGGGGAGTGAGCAGCGCCCGGCGCCCCCGGCAGGACTCGAACCTGCGACCAGGACATTAGAAGTGACCTGCTCTATCCAGCTGAGCTACGGGGGCTCGACAGCGGAACCTTAACCAGGCTGAGGATCCACGCCCTTCCCGCGCCGATGTCCGTGTGGGAGGCACCTCGCGCGGGACAGCGGCGACCTCGGAGCCTTCCGGTCGAACCACCTAGCCGCTCAGGTGGTCGTCGATCTCCTGCTGCAGTCGCGCCAGCTGCGCCCTCACCGAGGCACGCTGCTGCTTGCGGCTCGCCCGATCCACCTGGGGGACGTCGACGCGCAGCCGCAGCTTCCGGGCCCGGGTCACCCACTCGGAGGCGCGCTGCGCCTCGCCGGCGTCCTCGGCCTGGTGGCGTGCGGCGTCGGCCATGACCGCGGTGAGGTCGATCTGGCCTTGCAGCCTCTTGGTCGGCGAGGCGTTCGACAGCTGGCGTGCGGCGTCGGCGACGCGGTCGCGGTTCTTCGACTCCAGGAGCAGCGGCCACAGCTTCGGCAGGTGCTTCGCGAGCTTCGGCACCCCGCTCGACACGACGCGGAGGAGCGGGTTCGGCACGGGGCTCACCTCCTGGTGCTGCGCAGGCTATCCCGACGCCACCGGGTGCGTCAGCGCGCCGCGTAGTCGGCGATCTCGTGCCGCACCCGCGCGCGGACGTCGTCCGGGGCGAACGAACAGTCGACCGCCACCGCGGCGAGGGCGGCGAGGCCGGCCTCGTCGAGGTCGAGCAGGCGCGCCGCCACCGCGTACTCCTCGTTGAGCGTGGTGCCGAACATCGGCGGGTCGTCGGAGTTGACGGTCACCACGACGCCGGCGTCGGCGAAGACCCGCAGCGGGTGCTCGTCGAGGGAGGCGACCGCGCGGGTGGCGATGTTGGACGTCGGGCACACCTCGAGCGGGATCCGGCGCTCGGCGAGGTGGGTGAGCAGGGTGGGGTCGGTGGCGGCGGAGGTGCCGTGGCCGATCCGCTCGGCGCCGAGCAGGCGCAGCGCGTCCCACACGGTCTCGGGGCCGGTCGTCTCGCCGGCGTGGGGCACCGAGCGCAGTCCGGCGGCCCGGGCGGCGTCGAAGTGGGGCTGGAACTGCGCGCGGGGCACCCCGACCTCCGGCCCGCCGAGCCCGAAGCCGACCAGCCCGTCCGGCGCGTGGTCGAGGGCGTAGCCCAAGGTCACGTCGGCGGCCGGCACGCCGGACTCGCCCGGGACGTCGTAGATCCAGCGCAGCACGATGCCGAAGTCGCGCTCGGCGGCCACCCGCGCGTCCTCGATGGCCTCGGTGTAGCCCTCGATCGGGACGCCGGCCTGCACCGAGGTGTAGGGCGTGCAGGTCAGCTCGGCGTACCGCACCGACTGTCCCTCGGCCAGCTCGCGCGCGACCTCGTAGGTGAGGTAGCGGACGTCGTCCGGGGTGCGGACCAGGTCGACGACGGCGAGGTAGACCTCGATGAAGTGCGCGAAGTCGCGGAACTCGTAGAACGCCCGCAGCGCCTCCGGGTCGGCCGGGACCGTGCCGGGGTGGCGGGCGGCGAGCTCGGCCACGATCGGCAGCGAGGCCGAGCCGACGTGGTGCACGTGCAGCTCGGCCTTGGGCAGGTCACGGATGAAGGCCTCGAGGGTCACGGGTCGCGATGCTGCCACCCTGGCGGCGCCACTCCCACATCAGCCGACACCCCTGCCGGGGAGCCGTCCTCTTCGCAGCCGGTACGCGCGTGCCCCACAATGCCGGGGTGTCCGGTCACTACCCCCCTCCCCCGCCGAACCAGCCGCCGAACCAGCCGCCGCAGCAGTCCGGTCAGCCCGGCCAGCCGCCGAACCAGCCCGGCCAGCCGCCGTGGGGCGCCGCGCCGCCCCCGACGTACCAGCCGACCCAGGGCTACCCGCCGCAGTACCCCGGCTACGGCGGCGGCCCCACCGGGCCCACCGGGCCCACCGGGCCCGGCGGGCCCGGCGGCCCGACCGGCCCGTACCAGGGCTACCCACCGTCGGGCGACGGCAACGGCGGCGGCGGCAACGGGCTGCTGATCACCACCATCGTGGTCGGCGCCGTCGCGGTGATCGCCGCGATCACGACGATGATCATCGTGCTCACCCACGGTGACGACGAGCCCACGGCCGGTGGCGGCAGCGAGACGTCGCAGACCGACGAGCCCACGACCGCCGAGACCCCCGACGACCCGACGACCTCCGAGCCCCCCGACGACCCGACCCCCACGGCCGACCCGCCACCGGACGGCGCGGTGCCGGTCGGCACGGCAGCCACCGTCGGCGACTGGTCGATCGAGGTCACCGGGTTCGACGACGACGCCGACGCGGAGATCAAGGCGGCCAACCAGTTCAACGAGCCGCCGTCCACGGGCCGCTACGTGATCGCCACCATCTCCGCCACCTACCAGGGCCGCGGCGAGGGCAACGTCAGCTTCGGGCTCCACATGACCTTCACGGGGCCGAACGGCGACGAGCACGAGGACTACGACTGCGGCGCCGTCGAGCCCCGCAGCTCGATCAGCGCCCCGCCGTTGAGACGAGGCGACTCGCACGTCTTCGACACCTGCTTCGACGTCCCGGTCGCCTCGATCGAGAACGCCACCATGAAGGTCAACCAGGACTTCGACGACGCCACCGAGGTCACCTTCGACCTGTGAGGTCGGCCGACACGCGGCGCGCCTCCCCGGTCCCGCGGCGCTGAGGTTCTAGAAAGGACTCGGCCCCGCGAGAGTATGAGTGTCGCGGGGCCTCACTATGCCCGCACCACGTCCGCACCACGCCGGCACCGTGTTCGCGCCACGTCCGGGCGTGCCTCAGGTGCTGACCGTCAGCTCGCCGGTGTCGGGGTTGACGACGCGCATCCGGTCGGGCGTGAAGCCGTGGCGCACGCCCCACATGACCGCCTTCGAGCGGCGGTCGACGCCGATCTTGCGGTAGGCGGTGCGCACGTGGGTCTTCACCGAGTTCACCGACAGGTAGGTGCGGTCCGCGATCTCGCGGTTCGACAGCCCCTGGGTGATGAGTGCGATCACCTCCGACTCCCGCGGGGTGAGGCCGTACTTGCGTCCCGGCCAGGAGCCCTGCGCCTCGTCCTGCGCCTCCACCGACGAGGGCACCACGGTGCCGCCGTGATGGACCCGCTCGATGCCGGCCACGAGGTCCTCCCCCGACAGCGACTTCGCGAGGTACCCGGCGGCGCCGCGCACCATCGTCTCCTCCACCAGCTGGGGCTGGACGTTCCAGCTGAAGACGACGACCCGAGCGTCGGTGCTGCGCACCAGGTCGCGGAGGTCGACGCCATCGCCCTGGGCCTGCCCGAAGGTGTCGTACAAGATGACGTCGACGTCGCTGACGACGGCGGTGTCGGCGTTGATCTCGACGACCTCGACCCGGTCCTTGAATCGCTTCAACACCGCGGCGACACCCGCCACCACGATCTCGTAGTCGTTCACGATGGCGACCCGGATGGGTGCGACGTCCGATGACACCTCCGGAGGATACCGGGCCGGAGCCGGACGGTCACCCGACAGGAGGAACGGCGTCCGACGCGCCGTGCTTAGCATGCAAGCGTGACCGTCGCGTCGACGCCTGCCGACGTGTGGCGGTCGCACCCGAGCTACGGACGGCGGCCTCCCCTCACCCTGGTGAACGGCGAGACGGCGTGCAGCCGCCTGGTCGTCGTCGCGGCGCACCCCGACGACGAGTCGCTGGGAGCGGGCGGGCTCATCGCCACCGCCTCCGACCACGGTCTCTCGGTCTACGTCGTGCTGCTGACCGCCGGGGAGGCCTCGCCGTTCGCCGCCCCGGCCTCGACCCGGCACGCCCTCGCCACGCTGCGGCTGGCCGAGATGGAGAACGCGCTCGCGCGGCTCGCACCGGAGAACACACTGGTCTTCCTCGGCGCCCCGGACGGGGAGGTCGCGGCCAACGAGGCGCAGGTGACACGCAGCCTCACCGAGCTGGTCGGCACCGGCGAGCGCACCCTGCTGGCCGCGCCGTGGCAGGGCGACGGCCACCCGGACCACGACGCCGCAGGCCGGGCCGCCGCCGCGGCGGCCCGCGAGAGCGGCGCCCGCCTGGTCGAGTTTCCCCTGATCGCCTGGAACCGGCTGGCGCCGGAGGAGATGCCGTGGCAGCAGACCCTGTGCCTGCCGCTGCCCGTGAGCCTGCGCGAGCGCAAGGAGGCCGCGATCCGGGCGCACGTGAGCCAGGTCCGTTCGGCGGGCGCGCACGCGGGCGGGCAGGCGCCGCTCCCCGGACGGGTCCTCGCGCACTTCACCGGGGAGCACGAGCACTACCTGGTGAGCGACGCCGGCTGATCACTCCTCGACGGCGGCCACCAGGTTGTTCGCGATCTCCTCCCAGTCGGCGCCGTCGGCGAAGGCACGGCCGTCGAGCACGATCGTGGGGGTGCCGGTGACGCCGATGCCGGCCGCGGCCTCGGTGGCCTCCGACACCAGGTCGGCCCGGTCGCCGTTCTCGATCCCGTCGCGCACGTCGTCCTCGTCGGCACCCGCCCGCACCGCGAGGTCGACCAGGTCCCCGGTGCTGGGGAACGGCCCCGACTCCGGGGGCTGGCTGGCGAAGAGCAGGTCGTGGAACTCGTGGGCGACGTCGTCGCCGGACTCCTCGCGGACCACGTAGAACGCGTTGAGCGCGTCCTCGGAGTAGGGGCCGAACCGGCTGAGGAACGCCACCGGCCGGTAGTCGATCTGCACCTGGCCCTGCTCGGCGAGTCGGCCCAGCCGCTCCCCCGCCGTGGTCTCGAGGATGCCGCAGATCGGACAGAGGAAGTCCTCGTAGATCACGACCTCGTGCGGAGCGTCGTCGGGACCGACCACCAGTCCGTAGTCGCCGTCGGGGTCGGCCGCGGCGCGGTCGGCCACCTCGTCGGAGTCGTCGCGGGAGAGGCCGATGAGCACACCGCCGCCCACGACCAGCACCATCACGAGCACCACCACCCCGCCCACCACGAGGTTGCGCCGACGCTCGCGGCGGCGGGCCTCGGCGACGGCGGCGGCGGCGCGATCGGCCCGCTGCCGGGCCTTCTCGCCCTTGGTCTGTCGTGCGGGCTGGTCGGTCATGCGACTCCTTCGGGGGCGTCCTCGTGGGCGGGCTCAAGGTGCGGCTCGGATGCGGGGGTGCGGCGGAAGAGCAGCGCGTCGAGCGCGAGCCTGGTGGAGCGCAACCACACCAGCAGCACCGACAGCGCCAGGAGGCCGGCGTCGCGGGCGATCTCGAGCGGGTACTTCGACGACGCGCCGGGCTCGACCCCGCCGCCGCCGAAGCAGCCGCAGTCGATCTCCAGGCCTCGCGTCCAGGCCGAGGCGATGCCGACGACGAACCCGACCAGCAGCACCGCCGACAGCAGCGCCGCCCCCCGGGTCATCGCGCCCACGACAAGCGCCAGCCCGAGCACCAGCTCCAGCGCCGGGAGCCCGTAGCCGACCGGCTCGACCAGCGACGCCGGCAGCAGTTGGTAGGCCCGGACCGCCTCGATGCTTCCGAGCGGGTCGAGCACCTTCGCGGCACCCGCCCACACCCACACCGCGCCGACGACGAGACGTGCGACGAGACCCAGCCACTCCTTCACGTCGCTCGACGGTACCCGGCCCTCCGGCAGCGGCCGCGCCGTAGGGTGCGCCTGTGAACGAACGCCTGGTGTGGATCGACTGCGAGATGACCGGCCTCGACCTCGAGGCCGACGCGCTCGTCGAGGTGGCCGCGCTCGTGACCGACACCGAGCTCAACGTGCTCGGCGAGGGTGTCGACGTCATCGTCAAGCCGCCGCCGGAGGCGCTGGAGCAGATGATCGACTTCGTGCGCAGCATGCACGAGAGCTCCGGGCTGATCCACGAGCTCGAGAACGGCGTCACCCTCGAGGAGGCGCAGCGCGAGGTGCTCGCCTACATCCGGCAGCACTGCCCGCCCGACAGCCGGCCGCCGCTGGCGGGCAACACGGTCGCCACCGACCGCTCGTTCATCGCCCGCGACATGCACGAGCTCGACGAGTTCCTCCACTACCGGATCGTCGACGTCTCCTCGATCAAGGAGCTGGCCCGCCGCTGGTACCCGCGCGCCTACTTCGCCTCGCCGTCCAAGCAGGGCAATCACCGCGCGCTCGCCGACATCCAGGAGAGCATCGAGGAGCTGCGCTACTACCGGGAGGCGATCTTCGTCCCGCCCCCCGGCCCCGACACCGACACCGCCCGGGCCATCGCCGCTCGCCACGGCGGCGCCCTCACGGGTGCCGCGGCGGAGCCGGCGGAGGTCCCGGACGCCGATTCCGGACCCGAGCCACCCTCCGTCTAGAATCCTCATCGCCCGGACGAGTCCGGGACCTGGTGGGTATAGCTCAGCTGGTAGAGCGCCGCCTTGTGGTGGCGGATGTCGCGGGTTCAAGTCCCGTTACTCACCCCGACCGGTACCGCCCCCGACCTGCGAAGGGTCGGGGGCGGTTCTGTGCTCACGATGCTGACGCGGACGGTCTCCCCGGCGGTGGGTATCCCTCGCGGCGGGCATCCGAGGCGGGCTCTCCGGCACCGGGCCTCAAGTCGGTCGTCGGGTCTGCCGATGTTCTCCGGACGGGTGTGGTGCACGCTGCCCGCCGTCGGTCCGTGGCACCACTCCGCCGCCTGCGACAGATGACGGCGGGTGTGGCGCACGGATCCTCTCCGCCCCCCATCACCACGTTCCCGGAGGTTCCACATGTCGGTTCGATCCCTGGTCGCAGGCGCCCTCGCCGCAGCCGCCCTCACCACCGCGCCCGTGGCCATGGCCGCGCCGGCGCAGGCGGCGTCGTGCGCGTCCGGGTCGGAAGTACGCCAGCAGGTGGCGACCTTCGTCCACAGTCTTCGAGACGACGTCCCGTCCGCCCGGTCCCGCGCCGCGGTGCGACGCGCGTTCGTGGAGTCGGTGCGCACCGCTCGGGGCGCCAAGGCCGGGACGGCGGAGGAGCGGCGCGCTCTCGGACGCGAGATCTCCGCGCTGGCCCGCCAACTCCACGACGCCGAGGGCCGGGTCGAGCGCAAGGCCCTGGTCGCCGAGATCCACGCCCTGCAGGAGCAGAAGCGGCAGGACCGGGTCTCCGCGGAGGATGTCGAGGCCATCGAGGCCGACGTCGTGGCGCTCCGCCGCGCCATCATCGGCCGGGTGGACACCACCCGGGAGCGCCGCCAGGTCGCGACCTTCGCGCGCAGCCTGGTCGCCCAGCTCACCTGCTGAGCCGCACCGCGAGCGACCGCCCCGTCCGATCCCCCCCCCGATCGGGCGGGGCGGTCGCGTCACGCCGCGATGCCGGCGTGGACCAGTCCCCACCCTTTCGGCGATGGCGCACGCCATCCACGCGTGGTTCATTGAGGCCGCGCGACGACGCGCACCGCAGCCCCGGACCTCGGCAGCGTTCGTGCACGAATGGCAGTGGCTGGGAGGGATGGCTCTGATGACGACGGCAGCCCTCGAGCAGCTCGTCCGAAGGTCGGGTACCCGCGACCGCAAGGCGTTCGCCGAGCTGTACGACGCCACGGCGCCACGCCTCTTCGGGCTGGCGCTGCGCCTGCTGCCCGAGCCGTCCGACGCCATGGACGTCGTCACGTCGTCCTACGTGGACATCTGGCGCGAGGCCCGGCACTTCGACCCGGCGCGCGGCAGCGCACTGGCCTGGATGACCGCCGCCCTGCACACCAGGGCCGTGGCTCGCCTGCGGCAGGAAGGCGGGGCGGCCGGGTCCGGTCGCGCAGCCGCACCTGTCCGGCCGGCGCACCCCGAGGGCTCCGCCCATCGCTCGGCGATGAGCCTCACCTACTACGAGGGGCGCACCCACACCGAGACGGCGGCGGAGATGAACCTCTCGGTGCCTGAGGTCGACCTACTGCTGCGTCAGCCGCTGGCCGGCCAGGTTCCCTAGCTCGGACGTCAGCGGCGGACCATGCGGAAGTAGGAGGGACGCACCCAGCCGCTGTGCTGCTCGCCGCCGTCGCTCCAGGTGACCTTCATCTTGATGGTGTAGCGGCCGTACCCGGCCGCGGCCCGGCAGAGCTTCCAGGTGCGCGCGTCGCGGGCGGGGTCCTCCGGCGTGTGGAACGACGTGCTGCCGACGCCGCGGCCGTTCGGGCTGACGAGGAACACCTCGGCCATCCACTTCGGGGACCCTGGGATGACCGGCCAAAATGGTCATGATTGCCTATGGGTCGCCGGATCGTTCGCTCGTATCCTCACCGAGAAGCACGTCACGCTGGAGCTCGGGGCCTTGGGGGAGGCACCTGATGAGCCACAAGCTAGCTGCCCGAGTCGCATTAGTGCTGGTCGGTGCCTTGTGCGCCTGGGGAGCCGCCGTTCCCGCCGCGCAAGCCGGCACGTTCGACGTGATCGCACGATGGCGCAACTGCGACACCTACCAGGCGGCGATATCCATCCGCGCCACCTTCCGGGACCCGGTCCGCCACTACGGCGAGGGCAAGTACATGGTCAAGAAGTGGGTCAAGTGGGACGCCCTCAAGGTCGGCGGGCAGTGGCGGCAGCGCGACCGGCACTACTCCGAGAGGGGCTGGGTCCACGCGACGAACCCGAACTGGGACTTCGTCTCCACCGCCGCCGACAGGACCACCTGGGGGCCCACCCTGTACGCGGAGCGGTGGCGGGCCCACGTGACGATCCAGCTCCTGAAGAACAGACCGGGCCCGCGTGACAAGAAGGTCGACGAGCTCGACCTCTTCTTCGAGAAGCGCCAGTTCACCGAACGGTGTTACGAGTTCTAGGCCCATGATGCTGCGGACCAACTGCGTCGCCCGGACCCTCGCTGCGCTCGCCTTGGCGCTCGGTCTCGTCTCCGCTCATGGAAGCGGCGCCGACGCCGTGCAGGCCGCGCCCACGGACGGCCCGCTGGTGGACGACTCCTGGAGCTTCGTCACCCCCGACGGCAACGAGACCGACCTCCAGAGCTCCTTCGGGGGCACGGGGGGCAACTCGATGGAGTTCTCGCCCGACGGCGCGATGATCGCGGGCGCCGTCGACCTGCGCTCGACGCTGACGGTGTGGAGCAACGACGGGGTCGAGCGACAGCTCGTCACGCTTCCGGGCCAGGTGGAGGACATCTCCTGGTCCGCCGACCAGACTCGCCTCGCCGTCCTCACCGAGCAATGGGACGGCAGCGACTACCAGCACCGCATCCACCGGGTCATGGTCGCGACTGGCGCGACCACCTTGCTGTTCCAGGACAATGCGGAGCTCGCGATCCCCCTGGGCCGCACCGATCTCTCCTGGAACCCGGTCGACGACCGCATCGCTTTCATCGCCTCCGAGCTCCACGACGACGATCCGAGCGTCGCGGTCCATCCCCACCAGGTGCACACCGTCGCCGCCTCCGGCGGCGCCCCTGCGCGGTTCAACACCCCGGTCGAGAGCGAGTGCTCGCCCACGTGCACGTCCTACCGGTTCTCCGACCCGGCGTGGTCGCCGAACGGATCGACGTTGGCCGTGATGGTCGAGAAGGACGTGGAGCAGTACGAGGAGGACATCTCCACCTACGAGCAGTTCGTGGGCACGCTCACTGCAGGCGCCATGCATCCCGAATCTGTCCGTCGGACCTCCATCTACGTGAATCCGTCGTCGTGGAGCCACCTCGGCTCCGGCCCGGTCCAGTGGTCGACGGACGGCAGCAGGATCCTGTACGGGCAACGGCAGGTGCAGCACGGCGACACCACGCCCACCGTCATCTCGGCGACGACGGGCGCGGTGCTGACCACGTTCGAGTCCACCGAGAACTTCAGAGACTGGCAACCGTGCCCCACCGGGACGTGTGCGAGCTGGGGCGCGACCACACCACGCGCGAGCGCCACACTGAAGGGCCGACTCGCCTCCGCGACCTGGCGGACGAGTCAGCGACCGATCGTGACGGGGATCCTCACCGTCGTCCCGGCGCAGGCGGCGACCGGGCCCATCCGACTGCTCGTCGACGGTCGGCAGGTGCGGTCGGCCACCCTCACCGCCGCCATGGGCAACCGGTTCTCGTTCCGGTTGCCCACGCTCCGGGCGGGTCAGCACACGCTGCAGCTCCGATACGGCGGGTCGACCAAGGTGAAGCCCGCTTCGTCGGGTATCGGGAGGGTGCGGGTCGTCAGACCCTGATCACGCCGGCGTGCGCCTAGACCCCCGCCGTCGAGGAGATGAAGCCGCGGATCGAGGCGTTGTTGACCTCGCCGTAGACGCCCGGGAACTGAGGCGTGGCGCAGCCGAGGCCGTAGCTCACGATCCCGACCTGGGTGACGCGACCGTCGACCGTGCCGAACAGCGGGCCGCCGGAGTCGCCCTGGCAGGAGTCACCACCGAGCGCCTCGGCGCAGATCTCGGAGTCCGGCTGGAAGCCCATCAGGCCGTTGGTCGTGCAGGCGTCATCGGCGACTGCCTCGAGGTCGACCGACTTGAGGTCGGCCGGGATGAACGGCGAGCCGAAGAACTCGGTGCCCCAGCCGGCGACGGTCAGCGGGGCGCCGTCGGCCTCGAGGCTGTTGTCGCCGACGGCGGTCAGCGGGATGCTCGGCGAGGCGATGGTGCCGGTGACGTGGATGAGGGCGGCGTCGAAGGTGCCGGTGTCCTCGTAGTCGGGGTGCACGACGATCCGGTCGACGGCGAGGGTCTGGCCCTGCGACAGGTCGTCGATGTTGGTGCGGCCGACGGCGACCTGGATGTCGCCGGGCTTGGTGTCGACCATGCAGTGCGCGGCGGTCAGCACCCACTGGTTGCTGACGACCGAGCCGCCGCAGAAGTGGCCGTCGGTGCCGTTGTGACCCTTGGTCTGGATGGAGGCCATGAAGGGGAACTCGCCCTCGGCGGCCTGCGAGCCGCCGACGATGGCGTCAGCCGGTGAGGCAGCGAGCGCGCCGCCGGCGACCAAGAGTGTCGCGGCGGTGAGGCGGGCGAGGGTGCGAGTGATCGGACGCACGGAGAGCCTTTCGCTGGGGTCAGTTACAGGTCCAACGAGCCCCCGCCGTCCGGGTTACCCGAACCGGCCGCTCAGCGGCGGACCATGCGGAAGTAGGAGGGACGCACCCAGCCGCTGTGCTGCTCGCCGCCGTCGCTCCAGGTGACCTTCATCTTGATGGTGTAGCGGCCGTACCCGGCCGCGGCCCGGCAGAGCTTCCAGGTGCGCGCGTCGCGGGCGGGGTCCTCCGGCGTGTGGAACGACGTGCTGCCGACGCCGCGGCCGTTCGGGCTGACGAGGAACACCTCGGCCATCCACTCCTCGCCGGGGGCGGTGACCCGGTAGCGGTACCGGTACCGGCGGCACCCGTGCTGCAGCACGTGGTCGGTCGAGGCGGTCTTACCCCACGTGGCCGGACGGGCGGGGTCCGAGCCGTTGTCGGGCTCGCTCGGGCCGAGCGGCCAGGCCCCGGCGGGAGCCGGCGCGAGACCGAGCAGGAGGCCCAGGACCAGACCGGTGACGGCAAGAAGGGCGGTGCGGGAGCGCATCATGCGGCTACCGTGACACGGTGTCGCACTCACCCTGCATGACCGCGGTCACGTCTGCGGGGAGACCCTGCCCACACCCGCCGTCGTAACGTGCCGTCATGACCGAGGGGCGGCGGGAGCGGGCGGCGGTGCTCGCGCTCTGCGAGGTCGACCCCGGCGGGTCGGTCGCCCGGGCGGCGATGGCGGCGTACTACGCCGAGATCGACGCCCGCTTCCCCGGCGGCTTCGACCCCGGCGACCCGCACCCGCTCGACCGGTTCGTGGTGGCCGACGCCGCGGGCACCACCGCTGCCTGCGGTGGGCTGCAGCGCATCGCGCCCGGCGTCGACGAGGTCAAGCGGATGTGGGTGCACCCGGAGTGGCGCGGAGCCGGTCTCGCCGGCCGACTGCTGCGGCATCTCGAGCAGCTCGCCCGCGAGCGCGGCCACGACGTCGTCCGCCTCGACACCAACGGCGTGCTCACCGAGGCGATGGCGATGTACGAGCGGGCCGGGTACCGCCGGATCGAGCGCTACAACGACAACCCGTACGCGGAGGCCTGGTACGAGAAGGAGCTCACGGCTCCGTCGGGTCCGGGGTGAGCCGGTCCCAGTCGGTGACGACGGCCAGCAGCTCGGCCGCCGCCCAGGGAGCGAGCTGGTCGTGGTGGTGGGGCGTGCCGGGCCGCCCGTCCGCGCCGGTGGGCACGACCCAGCCGCCGGCCTGCCGGTCGGCCAGGTCCCACACGTAACGGGCCACCGGGCCGCGGGAGCAGGCGTCGGTGAGCCCGGGGTAGGACGCCGTCGCGCACACGCAGCCGGAGTCGCCGGAGACCGGCGGCGCGGGCAGGTCGGGCGGGGTGCGGCCCACGGTGGCGAAGGCGTGCACCGGTGCGGCCACATGGGTGTCGCCCCACGTGAGCGGCGGCCCGGCGGCGTCGACCTCGGCCAGCGCCTCGCGCGCCAGGCCGGCCAGGTCGATCCCGAACGGCGTGCCCGCGTCGACCAGGGTCGGCAGGCTCTGTGCGACCGTGACGGTGAGGTCGAGCCACGGCGCGAACACCGGCGAGTGCCGGTGTTCCGGGGCCGGCTCGCGGATCGCGGCGAAGACCGGCTGGGCCACCACCAGCCGCACCAGCGCCGAGCGCCAGGCGGCGAACCGGCCGGCGGCCGGCGACCCCGCCGTCATCCGGCCGTCGAAGTCGTCGAACGCCCCGGGCACGAGCGAGACGAGCGCGGACACGGTCCCGAGGAGGTCATCGCCGTGGATCGTCGCCATGTCGGCCGCGGTCAGCCCGGTCCGGCCGTCCAACAGCCGGCGGATGCGACGGGCCCGGTGCGGGGCCGCGAACTCGGCGCCGACCAGGTCGCTCTCGGGGCCGCGGCGCTCGTTGGCGGTGACCACCTGACCGTCGTCCGGGACGTCGTGGCGGCCGGTGGCGTCGGCGTCCAGCCAGCCGGTCCAGGCGCCGTCGGCACTCCTGGTCGGCACCAGGCCCGCCAGCCGGTAGCGGACCGCGCCGGTGTCGTCGGCCACGACCACGTTGTTGACCGGCACCACCCAGTGGTCGAGGGCATGGTCGACGTCGTCGACGGTGCGGGCTCGCAGCAGCGGTAGGAGCGCCTCGAACCCCAGGTCGCCCTGCACGGTGGCGGGGTCGCGGAGGCTCAGCCCGTCGGCGAACACGACGCCGCGTGTCGTGCGCGCCACCTCCACCGTCACTGACTCGGCACCGCGCACCGCGATCGTCTCGACCCGCTGCTCGACGACGTCGGCCGGCGGCACCGTCTCGTCGTGGACGTCCTGGTAGTCGGCCATGCCGTTGGTGATCGCCCACGCCACCGGTCCGGCGTGCGCGAAGTGCTGCACCCCGGGCACGCCGACGAAGGTGAAGCCGACGACGTCGAACCGGTCGTCGGGGTCCTCGCAGGCCAGCCGCACCTGCTGGTAGATGCCGGGCTGCTCGATCACCCGGTGCGGGTCACCGGCCACCAGCGGACGACCGGACGCCGTCCGCGCGCCGCCGACCGCCCAGGCGTTGCTGCCGCTGAGCTCGAGACCCTCGACACTCAGCAACCGGGCGTCGTCGCCGAGCACGCTGCGGGTCAACCGCTCCCAGAGCACACCGCCCAGGTTGGCGAAGAGGATCTGCTGAGCGTGGAAGACCGCCAGCGGCATCCACTCCGGCCAGGGCTCGGCGGTGAGGCCGAGCTCGTCCAGCTCGGGCGCCGCCGCCTCGGCGAGGCCCTCGTTGAGCCCCGCCACGAACGCCGACACGAACGCCCGGCTCTCCTCGGTGAGCGAGGCGAAGGCACGGGCCCCGGTGTCGGCGAGGAACGTGCGGCGGGCGAACTCGTCCCACGGCAGTGCCGGCGCACCGACCACCTCCGCCGTGGTGCCCGCGGCGCGACGTCGCAACCACTCCAGCTGCCAGGCGCGGTCACCCGCGGTGACCCGGCCCTGGGCGTGCGCCAGCGTTGTGACATCGCAGGCGCGCACGTGCGGGACGCCGGCGGCGTCCCGGAAGACCCGGGCCGTCAGCTGGTCGGCCAGCCGGGCGGCGGCGGGGGCGGCGGGACGCCTCCGGTCGGTGCGGGGGGCGGGGGCGGCGGCGGAGGCGGCCCGGACTCCGGCGGCTCCGACGAGGTGTCCGGCGCCGGGGGCGGCGGGGCACCGTAGCTCGGTGCGGGCGGGGGCGGGGGCGTTCCGGCCGCGGCGGCGCCCGGGGGCGGCGGCGGTCCGGTGGGGGCCTGGGCGAGCCGTCCCTGCTGGTCGAGCTGGTTCAGCTGGTCGAGGATCTGCTGCTTCGCACCCGGCGGCGTCGGCTTGCCGGCGTGCTCGTTGAACACGATCTGACCGAGATCGCGGTAGAGCTTGTCGGGGTTCACTCCCCCGGTGGTGCCGCTGCTGTTCATGGCGCTCTGCGCCTGTGACGCGAGGTCGTTGGCCGCCGCCTTGGCCTTGTCGAGGAAACCCATGGAAAACCCCTTCGATGCACTCGGATCGCGAGCATACTCAGCCGCGATCCCGCCGTTCGTCCTTCGGCAAAGTCGTGAGAGGTAGACACCATGCCCATCCACGGATCGCTCTTCAACGAGTACCAGGAAGACCCCTCGCAGGACCCGTTCGTCCCCCAGAACAAGAAGCTGCTCAAGATCTCGATGAACTACGGACCGGTCTGGGCGCTGACCGGGTCGATGGTGGCCTACCAGGGCGACGTCCGGTTCGTGAACAAGGGATCCGGTGGCCTCGACAAGCTGCTCAAGTCCAAGCTCACCGGCGAGGGCGTCGACATGATGGAGTGCACCGGCCAGGGCGAGCTGTTCGTCGCCCACCAGGCCCGCGACATCCAGATCTTCTACCTCGAGAACGACATGGTGTCGGTCAACGGCAACAACGTGCTCGCCTTCAGCAGCTCGATCGAGTGGGACATCCACCGGGTGCAGGCCCGCGGCGGCATGATGGCCGGCGGGCTCTTCAACGTCGCGCTGCGCGGCACCGGCTACGTCGCCGTCACCACCGACGGCGAGCCCGTT
The DNA here is from genome assembly GCA_963845795.1 of uncultured Actinomycetota bacterium. Lineage (GTDB taxonomy): Bacteria > Actinomycetota > Actinomycetes > Propionibacteriales > Nocardioidaceae > Nocardioides. The sequence continues at coordinate 120,582 of CAWJTG010000013.1, forward strand.
GCCCTCGACGTCGGCGGCGCTCCCACCTTCGCCGACGCCCAGGCGGTCGTGATGTGGACCTCCGGCGTGCACATGGACATCCGCGTCGACTCCGGCGGCCTCAAGTCGATGCTGCGCGGCGGCACCGGCGAGCTCGTGCAGATGGCCTTCGGCGGGCAGGGCCACGTGCTCGTGCAGCCCTCCGAGGGCGTCGTCTCCGGCGGCCACCAGGCCACCGGGGCGGCCCAGCAGCAGGGCGGCGTCCTCGGCAACCTGCTCGGCTGACCCTGGCCGACGGCGGTCGCCGCGGCGGCGATGGTGCCGACCGTGTGTCGACGACCGGACTCCTGCAGCGGTCGGCCGGGAGGTCCAACGGTCAGCGACATCCCCGCCGGTGGCAGGATCGGGGGCGTGTCCGACCTCCAGCTCGACCACCACCGCCGCGCCCGCACCGGGCTCGCCGAGGCGGTCTACGCACCCGGCAAGACACCGGCGCAGTGCGTGGCCGCCGTGGCCGGTCTGCTCGACGGCCCGGGCGACGGACCCGTCCTGCTGACCCGCGCCGACGGCGAGCAGACGGCCGCCGTCAGCACGGCGGTGCCCGGCGGCACGGTCACGGCCACCGGCCGCGAGCTGCACACGGTCACCTGGCGCTCCGCCGAGCCGCGGACCGCCACCGTGCTCGTGCTCACCGCTGGCACCGGCGACCTGCCGGTGGCACGCGAGGCGGCGGCCGCGCTCACCGCCTACGGCGTCACCGCGCCGGTGGTGCCCGACGTCGGGGTGGCCGGTCTCGACCGGGTGCTGGCGCGGCGCTCCGAGATCGAGGATGCCGACGTCGTGCTCGTCGTCGCGGGCATGGAGGGTGCGCTGGCCAGCGTGGTCGCCGGCCTCACCCGCGCCCCGGTGGTGGCGGTGCCCACCAGCGTCGGCTACGGCGCCGGGCTCGAGGGCGTCACCGCGCTGCTCGGGATGATGGCCTCCTGCAGCCCCGGCATCGTCGTCGTCGGCATCGACAACGGCTTCGGCGCGGCCTGCGCTGCCGTCCGCATCCTCGGCGCGCGCCCGTGAGCGAGCTCGACCCCGACCTGCAGGGCCGGCTCGACGTGCTCGACGCGCAGCTGCGCGGCCTCGGCTCGGTGCTGGTCGCGTTCTCCGGGGGCGCCGACTCCGCCTTCCTCCTGGCCGCCGCGGTGCGCGCGCTCGGCACGGACGCCGTGGTCGCGGGCACGGCCGTGAGCCCCTCGCTGCCGTCCTCCGAGCTCGACGCCGCCCGCGCCTACGCCGCCGGGCGCGGCGTCCGCCACCTGACCCCGCGCACCGACGAGCTCAGCCGGCCCGGCTACGTCGCCAACGGGGCCGACCGCTGCTTCCACTGCAAGTCCGAGCTGCTCGACGTGCTCGTGCCGCACGCCGCCGAGCTCGGCCTCGCCGCCGTCGCCACCGGCACCAACGCCGACGACGCCCGCGCGGGGTTCCGGCCCGGCATCCGCGCCGCCGCGCTGGCCGGCGCCGTCACCCCTCTGCTGGACGCCGGGCTCACCAAGGAGCAGGTGCGGGCGGCGTCGCGGTCGTGGGGCCTCGAGACCGCCGACAAGCCGGCCGCCGCCTGCCTGTCGAGCCGGGTCGCCTACGGCCTCTCGATCACCCCGGCCCGGCTCGGGCGGGTCGAGGTGGCCGAGCGCGACCTGCGACGCGCCCTCGCCGATGCCGGCCTGCCGGTGCGCGACCTGCGGGTGCGCGACCTCGGCGACACCGCGCGGGTCGAGGTCGACGCCGCCCTCGTCGACGAGCTCGCTCGCCGCCCCGAGCTGCTCGACGCCGTCGCCGGGTTCGCCGCCGTGGAGGTCGACCCGCGGGGCTTCCGGTCGGGCTCGATGAACGACGTCCTGCGCACCGGTACGTGAAGCCCCGCCGATGAGGGTCGGATGGCTGGACCTCTCCAGCGGTGTCAGCGGCGACATGCTGCTCGGCGCGTGCCTCGACGCCGGTGTGCCGCTCGACGTCGTCCAGGGCGCGATCGACCGGCTCGGCCTGCCGGAGCGGGTGACCGTGGCCCCCGAGCCGGTCCTGCGCTCCGACCTGCGTGCCACCCGCGCCGTCGTCGACGTCGAGGAGTCGCACCACCACCGGCGCCTGGCCGACGTGCTGGCGCTGGTCGACCGGCTCGACGCACCGGTCCGCGAGCGCGCCGCCGCGGTGTTCCGCACTCTGGCCGAGGCGGAGGCGCAGGTGCACGGCACCAGCGTCGACGAGGTGCACTTCCACGAGGTCGGCGCGCTCGACAGCATCGCCGATGTCGTCGGCGCGGTCGCCGGGCTGCACCACCTCGGTCTCGACCGGCTGGTCGCGAGCCCGGTGGCCCTCGGCGGCGGGCGCACCCGCTCGGCCCACGGCTCGATCCCGGTGCCGCCGCCCGCCGTCGTCGAGCTGCTGCGCGCGCACGGCGTCCCGGGGCACGGCGGCCCGCTCGACGTCGAGCTCGCCACCCCCACCGGCGTCGCCGTCGTGGCCACGCTGGCCGACTCGTTCGGCCCGATGCCGCCGTTGACCCCCTCCGCGGTCGGGGTCGGCGCCGGCGGCCGTGACCCGGAGGGCCACGCCAACGTGCTGCGCCTGGTCGTCGGCGCCGCCGACTCCCGCGTGCCGGTGGAGGCCGCCGTCGTGCTCGAGACCAACGTCGACGACCTCGACCCGCGGCTCTGGCCCGGTGTGCTCGCCACACTGATGGACGCCGGCGCCTCCGACGCGTGGTTGACACCGATCCTCATGAAGAAGGGCCGCCCGGCGCACACGCTCTCGGTGCTCTGCCCGCCTCCTCTCGCCGACCCGCTCGCCGAGATCGTGCTCACCTGCACCACGGCCATCGGCCTGCGCCGGCTGCGCATCGACAAGCTGGTGCTCGACCGCGAGATCGTCAGCATCGACGTCGAGGGCGGCCCGGTGCGGGTCAAGCTCGCCCGGCTCCACGGCCGCGTCGTCAGCGCGACGCCTGAGTTCGACGACGTCGCGCGGGTGGCCCGGGAGCGGGGCGTGCCGGAGAAGACGGTGCTGGCCCAGGCCGTCGCGGCGGTGGAGCGGTGAGCTACAGAGGATCCGAGCGCCCCAGAACCTCACCAACTCACCGCCGACCCGAGGCACCCCCGAGGAGCGGTGAGCTACAGAGGATCCGAACGCCCCAGAACCTCACTAACTCACCGCTGGCCCGACGCGCCCGAGCAACAGTCACCGACGCCAGGCGAGCAACCGCCGCCCGGACGGCGAGGTGACGGGGGCGGGGGCGGCAATCGGCTCGGTCTGCTCCCACAGCCGTCGCCACCCGGCGACGTCGGGGCCGGAGGGGTCGGGGGTGGCGCCGGACGCCGCGCGGCGCTGGGCCTCCCACCAGGTGGTGCGGTCCTCGTCGAGCAGGGCGCCGACGGCGGCGCGGATGCGCGGCGCGAAGTCGCGGGCCGACTCGCCCTCGTTCGGGTGGAGCGGGTCGCCGAAGCGGATCGTGAGCCGTGGTCGGCCGCCGGAGGGCCAGCCCTGCCCGCGGGGCATGGCACCGAAGGTGCCGCGGTGCGCGATCGGCACCACCGGCACGTTGTACATCGTGGCGAGGTAGGCGGCGCCGAGCTGGAACCGGCCGACCCAGCCGTCCTTCGAGCGGGTGCCCTCGGGGTAGATCACGAGGCTCCAGCCCTGGTCGAGAACCTCGCCGGGAGTGGTGGCCATGGTGCCGCCGCGGCGGTCGATCGGGAAGGTGTTGAACACCACGGCCGAGCCGACGGCGCGCCACCAGGTGTCGAAGAAGTAGTCGGCCGCGGCCGCGACCGCGGTCCGGCGGCGCCACTCGTCGGGCAGCGCGAGCAGGATCAGCGGGGTGTCGAGGTGGGAGGCGTGGTTGGCCACGAAGATGACCGGCCCCTCCACCTTCTCCAGCACGTCGAGCCCCTCGACGTGCCGCCTCACCTGCGAGCTCATCAGCGGGTCGAGCACGCCCTTCTGCGCCACCTCGCGCACGTAGCGGCCGGTGCGACGGCGCGCCCAGTCGGTGCCGAACACGGTCGACCGCTGCGGGAGCACGAACTCCTCGGCCGAGCGCGGCACGAGCGAACGCCGGCCCCAGCGCCAGCCGCGGGCGACGGTGCGGACGTCGTCGACCGACTCCTTGACGAACCCCATCGGCTCAGACCTTCACGTCGGCGATCAGGTGCGGCGGGTAGTGCATGTAGGTGATCGAGGGGCTCGCACCCACGGAGTCCGACGCCATCTCCAGCGCGTCGTGCAGCGTGGTGGCGGCCCGGAACCCCAGCCGCGCGGCCACCTTGCGGTCGCCGCCCACCCAGATCACGTCGCCCACGTGGTCCATCGCGTGCGCCGCCCAGTACCACATGTAGAAGGGGTGGACGCCGTGGTAGGCGTGGGAGGTGCGGTAGAGGTGGATGTACCAGGGGTCGGTGGCGAACTGCTCCTCGTACTTCGCCTCGATCACCGCCGGGTCGGTGGACTCGGCGAGGATCTCCTCGTAGAAGTCCACGTACGACGGGTGGTGCAGCGTGTTGAAGCCCTCGTTGAGCGGGTGGTACAGGATCACCGCGCCGCCGCTGCGCACCACCGGCGCCCCGCGGTAGGAGTTGAAGAGGTAGCCGAGCCCCACGCAGGTGGCGAGGATCGGGTTCATCGAGCTGTTGACGTTGTAGGGGCCGATGTACGGCACGCCCATCACCAGCACGTCGCTCTGCCCCTGCACCTCCACGAGCTGCTGGCGGTGCACTGCCTCGATGGTGCGCTCGTGCACGGCCTCGACCTCACCGGCGTTGATCCCGGTGAGCCCGTAGTCCGAGCGGAGGTCGTGGAACAGCTTGTGCCGGACCCGCGCCGGCGCCGCGGAGATGCCGCGCTTCATCGCCAGCATCGTGGCCTGGTCGCGCACCGACCACTCCCACTCCCGCTTCTGGAAGAACTTGTACGGCGAGGGGAAGACGTCGTTGTTGAGCGTGGTCTCGATCTGGAAGACGTCGAGGTGCTCGCGCAGGAGCCGCCCCATCCGCCAGGCGGAGTGGTGCAGGTGGCTCTTCTTGTGGTCCATGAACGAGTGCGACGCCGTCATGGTCTTGGCGTTGTGGTGGTGCCGCAGCGACTTGTACGACGCCAACCCGATCGGCACCGACTTGTGGCCGCCGTCCATCGCCACGAGGTTCACGTTCACGTAGACCAGGAGGTCGGACTCCGCCGCCCGCTTGTTGATCTCGACGTCCTCGCCGCGGTCGGTCAGGCCGACGTGCAGCAGGTTGTCGCGGTCCTCGGCGTCGTGGTTGTAGAGCAGTCCCGACGGCCCGAAGGAGCGCCACACCCGCTCGCCCACGATGTGCCGCAGCTCGGCCGGCGTCATCCGACGGTGCAGGGCGTTGGCGGCGATGAGCTGCACGTCGTCGACGCCGGCCTCGGCCGCCATCGTGAGCACCTGCTCGATGATGCGCTGCCGGATGTCGGGCGCGCGCATGGTCGGCAGCGGCAGCGACAGGTCGTCGAAGGCGATGGTGAGGCGCATGCCCGCGCGCAGCTTGGTGGGCAGCGGGTCGGCGTCGACCGGGTGGAGCAGCGCCTCGCGGATGGCGGAGTCGACGTCGTCGATCGCCTTCAGCGCCTCCGGCGGGTAGACCACGCGGGTGCCGAGCGGGAACTTCTCCAGCCGGAACCCCTCGCCCTCGTGGACGATCATCGGTGGCGTGCGGTCGTCGACCTCGAGCACGAATCCTGGGCGTGACATCAGATCTCTCTCTAGCTGCGCGGTGGCGTCGACGCCCTTCCCGGGCCACGTCGACCGTTCGTTCCTCACGATCGACGCGGCGGAAGGCGACCTTGACGGTGCCCAGCCGGCCCGCCCCGTGGGCGTGGTCGAGCGCCTCCCGCCAGCGGTGCAGCGGGTAGGCGGCGATGGTCTTGGCGAGGGCGGCGACCGGGTCGGCGGCCACCATCTCGGTGGCCACCTCGAAGGCGCTGCGCCCGCCGAGGTCGGGCTCCGTGCGGGCCGAGGAGTAGGTACCCACGACCTCGAGCTCGCGGAACCAGGCGGCCGAGAGGTCGGCGGGGTCGGGCATGCCCGACAGCACGACGCGGCCGCCGGCCCGGGTGGCACCCAGGACGGTCTCGAGCGAGCTCTTGCTGCCCACGGCGTCGACGGCGACGTCGACCCCGCCCAGCAGGTACGGCGACCCGAGCTCGGGCTCCACCTGGAACGCGCCGGTGACCCGGCGCAGCCGCCGCAGCGTCTCGCTCGGCGACACCACCTCGGTGGCGCCCATCGCGAGCGCGTGCTCGCGCTGGTGCGGGTGCTTGGCGACGACGGTGATCTCGCCGGCGTCGGTGAGCGTGCGGAGCGCGTGGGTGGCGAGCAGGCCCACGATGCCCGCACCGCCGACGAGCACCCGGTCGCCCGCGCGGACGCCGGCCCGCAGCGCGGTGTGCACCGCGCAGGCCATCGGCTCGACGATCACGGCCTGCTCGTCGGAGTAGCCCTCGGGCACCGGGTGCAGCTGGCTGCGGTGCGCCGTGAGCACCTCGCCCCAGCCGCCGCCGGTGTCCTTGCAGAAGCCGGTCTGCAGACCGGGCGAGAGCGAGCCGACGGTGATCCGGGCGCACCGGTTGGTACGGCCCGCGGCGCAGTCGGGGCACGGCTCGACGCCGCGGGCGAAGCAGGTGAGCACCGGGTCGATCACCACGCGGGTGCCCGCGGGCAGGTCGTCGCAGTCGTCGAGCAGGTCGGCCACCACCTCGTGGCCGGGCACGAACGGCAGCGACACGAGACCGGAGAAGTAGTAGCTGGTGCGGCCCGACAGCGCACCGAGGTCGGAGCCGCAGACCCCGGACAGCCGGGTGCGCAGCCGCGCCCAGCCCGCCCGCGCGACCGCCGGCTCGTCGCGGGTGGTGAGCCGCAGCGGCGCCGCGTAGCCCGACAGGATGCCGGGCATCCGGCCGCCCATCGCGCGTCCGGCCACGTGCCGCGGGATCGAGCGGTACATCTCCAGCGCCAGCATCATCGCGCGGCTCCCGCGGGGTTCAGGGCCCGCGCGACGGCGTCGGGGCTCGGCCAGTCGACGATCTGCCACCGGTGCCGGCGCGCGTGCCGGTAGAGCGGCACGTCGGGGCGGACGGCGACCGGGCGTCCCACCGCCGCGAGCAGCGGGAGGTCGGAGTGGCTGTCGGCGTAGGCGTAGGACTTCGAGAGGTCGACGTCGTGCTGCTCGGCCCACCGCAGCATCCACGCCGCGCGGGACTCGCCGGTGAGCGGGGCCGACGCGAGCTCGCCGGTGCAGACGCCGGCGGCGTCGACGGCGAGGTCGGCGGACTCGACGTGGTCGAAGAGCGGCGCCAGCGGCCGGGTGAGCGGCCGGATGGCGCCGGTGATGAGCACCGTGGGATGCCCGGCGGCCCGGTGCTCGCGCACCCGCCGTGATCGCAGCCGGCGAGAGCCGGCCCAGCACGTGCCCGGTGAGCACCTCGTCGACGATGTCGTCGAGCGCGTCGAGCCGGGCGCCGCGGTAGTCGCGGTACATCGCGCGCAGGAAGTCGCTGCGATCGTTGCGCTCGGCCCGCAGCAGCCCCGGCAGCCGGGCGCCCACGTGGCCGAGTCGCGCGGCCTGCTCGGCCGGCGAGAGCTCCTGGAGGCGCAGCCAGAGGTAGGTCTCGATCACGTTCGACGACAGCAGCGTGCCGTCCATGTCGAAGAACGCCGCCACCTTCTCGCCGCTCACCGGCGAGAGCTTGCCGGGGTCGGGACGCTTCCGCTTGCGCCGGATCTCGTCCATCTTGCGCACCGGCTCGGTGACCGCGGGGCAGTGCACCTCCTGGAAGTAGTACTTCCAGTCGACGATCGCGGTGTCGAACCAGAACGCCTCGCGGTCCGCCTCCGACAGGCTCGCGAAGAGCGCCTGGGTGTTCGCGTCGGAGAACCGCAGGTCGGCGGAGAGGTACTCCTGGTACAGGTCGAGGTAGCGGCGCAGGAACTCCAGCCGGCGTCCCTGCACGTCGAGCTTGCGGGCCAGGTCGCGGGCGCGGTCGCTGCGCGGCGCGTGGCCGATCACGTAGTCGGCCACCTGGTGCGCGCGCTCGCTGGTGGCGAGCAGCCGCTCGGCCGAACGGGCACCGGGGAACCGCCAGTCGGGCAGCCGCACCGCACCGCGGTCGCCGGTCTCGAACGGGTGGTGGTCGAAGTACTCGCGCGTGTAGTCGTAGAGCGCGCGGAACGTGAACGGGTTGCGGTCGCCGGAGGTGACGTGGAAGTACGCCGTCGCGCCCGGCTCGGGCGGCGAGGCCATCACGGCGATGATGGCCGCCACGACGTGGTCGACCGGCACGATGTCGGCGACGTTGTCGGCGGCGCCCGGGAACTCGGGGAGCTCGCCACGGCCGTAGGCCAAGATCAGCGGCTCGGCCATCTTGAAGCCCTCGATCCAGCCCGGGTGGGGCTTCTCGAGCGCCGACTCGATGATGCTCGGCCGCACGATCGTCACCCGGCGGCCCAGCCGGGCGTGGGCCTCGACGACCCGCTCGCCCAGGGCCTTGGTGAAGGTGTAGCAGTCGGTCCAGCCGAGGCTGCGGGCGCGCTCGGTGCCGAGCCGCACCAGCTCCTCCTTCACCCACTCCTTGCGCTGCTCCTCGGTGGCCGTGGCCGCCGTCAGCAGGCCGGCACGGCCGTGCTCCTTCTCGGCCTTGGCGCGGGCCTCGGCCAGGCCCTCCCGGCTGCGCGACTCGTGCTCGACGCGCTCGCGCTGCGCGAGACCCCACGACAGCTCGGCCTCGACGTCGACGTCGTGCGGCACCGAGCCCTCGGGGATCACGCCCCGCCGCCGGCCGGCGACGTAGGCCGTGGAGACGTGCACGTAGTGCACCTCGCGGTCGTGCTCGTCGCGGATCTCCTCGATCCGGGAGAGCAGCCCGCGGGCGCCGACCACGTTGGTGACGAAGGCCTGGTTGACCGGCGGGTTGAACGACACGTCGCCCGCGCAGTGCACGACGGCGTCGGTGTCGGCGGGCAGTGCCGGCACGTCGGCCATGTCGCCCTCGAGCACGTGCACCCGCTGCGAGAGCGTCTCGACGTCGGCGATCTCGGCGAAGATCGGCTTGGCCAGCAGGGAGGCGATCCGGTCGACCGCACTGGTGGCGCCGCGCGGGCGCACCACCACCGTCATCCGGCAGCCCGGCACGTCGGCGAGCAGCCGCTGCAGCAGCGCCTCGCCCACGAACCCGGTGACCCCGGTCAGGACGACGTGGGCACCGTCGAGACGCTCGACGATCCCGGATCGCTCCGGCACGGCACCCTCCTCAGATCAGGACACCGAGAAACCTAACCCGTGGCTGAGCGACCGGCACCGGGGGTCTCGACACGCCGCTCGTGACCTCGCGGCGGCTCGACCACCGGGCCGGTGGTCGAGCCGGGTGAGCGCCAGCGAGCCCGTGTCGAGACCCCGGACCCAGAAGAGCCGTTACGCCGGGACGTGGCCGAACGCGCCGCGCTGGAAGTCCTCGTAGGCCTGCATGACCTCGGCCTTGGTGTTCATCACGAACGGGCCGGCCCAGGCGAGGGGCTCGCGGATCGGACGGCCGCCGACGACGATGACGTCGAGCTTCGGGGAGCGGCTCTCCTGGGCGCGGTCGGCGGTGATCGTGAGGTAGTCGCCGGCGCCGAGGACGGCGGACTGGCCGGTGTGGATCGGACTGCCGTCGACGCCCACCGTGCCGGCGCCGTTGAGCACGTAGACGAGGGCGTTGAAGTCGACGTCCCAGGGCAGGTCGAGGCGGGCGCCGGGCTCGATCGTGGCGTGCACCAGCGACATCGGCGTGAAGGTGTGGCCGGGGCCGTCGTGGCCGGCCACCGAGCCGGCGATGACCCGCACCAGCGCGCCCGCGTCCGGCGAGGTGAGCGTCGCGACCGTGCCGCCCCGGATGTCCTGGTAGCGCGGGGCCTTCATCTTCGCGTCGCGCGGCAGGTTCACCCACAGCTGGATGCCGTGGAACAGCCCGCCCTGCTGCACCAGCCACTCCGGCGGCGCCTCGATGTGCAGCAGGCCGGAGCCCGCCGTCATCCACTGGGTGTCGCCGTTGGTGATGGTGCCGCCGCCGCCGTGGGAGTCCTGGTGGTCGAAGGTGCCGTCGATGATGTAGGTGACGGTCTCGAAGCCACGGTGGGGGTGCCACGGCGTGCCCTTGGGCTCGCCGGGCGCGTACTCCACCTCGCCCATCTGGTCCATCATGATGAACGGGTCGAGCAGGGCCAGGTCGAGGCCCGCGAACGCGCGGCGGACCGGGAAGCCCTCGCCCTCGTAGCCCGTCGGCGCAGTAGTGACCTGCCACACCGGGCGCGGCTGGTCGCCCAGGCCCGGCACGGGCAGGCGGTCGAGCACGGTCAGGTCGTCAACGGTCACGGCAGGCATCGGGGTCTCCTCGGCTGGTGTGACGACGGAACGTTCGTTGAACGTTCTACATTCCCGGGGAGGGCCCCGTCGCGAGCGGGAGCGTCACCCGGAAGGTCGAGCCGCGCCCGGGTGTCGACTCGACGCCCGCGCTGCCGCCGTGCGCCTCGACGATCGCCTGGCAGATCGCCAGGCCGAGACCGCTGCCCGGCACCTCCGCCTTGATCGCCAGCGAGGACCGGAAGAAGCGCGTGAACAGGCGATCCTGCTCCTCCGGCGGGATCCCGAGGCCGGTGTCGGAGACCAGCAACGAGGTGTGCTCGCCATCGACGTCGAGCCGGACGGCGACCAGCCCGCCGTCGGGGGTGAACTTCACGGCGTTGCCCACCAGGTTCACCACCACCCGCTCGAGCATGTCGCGGTCACCGAGCACGGACACGGGCCGCTCGGGCAGCTCCAGGGTCGGTCGCAGGTCGCGCCGCTCCCAGCCCGGGGCGACCACGTCGAAGCCGGAGCGGACGGCGTCGCGCAGGTCGAGGGCCACGAGCTCGGGGTCGAGGGCACCGTCCTGCATGCGGGAGAGCACCAGCAGGTCGTCGATGAGCCGCAACAGGCGCAGGCTGTTGCTCGACACCCGCCCGATCGCCCGCGCCTGCTCCGGGGTGAGGTCGCCCATCGCGCCGTCGTCGAGCAGCTCGAGGTAGCCGAGGATGCTCGTGATCGGCGTGCGCAGCTCGTGGCTGACGCTGGAGACGAAGGCGTCCTTGACGGCGTCGACCTCCCGCAGCCGCTCGGTCGCCTCCCGCTCGGCCCGCAGCGCCTCCTCGAGCGCCGCCTGCTCGCGGACCCGGTCGGTGATGTCCTCCGACGTGCTCACGAACCCGACGATCTCGCCGCGATCGTCGGCGATCTGGCTGAGCGTCATCGAGTGACGGCGCTCGACGCCGTCCTTGCGCAGGAACCCGATCTCGGCGGGCCCGCCCCCGCGGGCGGCGAGCCGCCGCGCCACGATGCCGAAGTCGTCGGCGACACCGAGCTCGACGGCCTTCTCGGTGATCGCCGAGGCGGGGTGCAGGTGCCGGGTGGGCCGTCCGAGCATCTCCTCGCGGTCGTAGCCGAGCAGCCGCTCGGCGCCGGGGTTGAACAGGGTGACCAGGCCCTGGGCGTCGGTGCCGATGATGGCGACGCCCGGGGTGCCGTCGACGACGTTGCGCAGCCGGTTGCGCTCGGCGCGGGCCTCGCGGGCCGTCGCCACCTGCTCGCCGACGCGCAGCGTGAGCGGCAGCACGATCAGCCCGCAGGTGGCGGCGAACGCCGCCAGCAGCACGCCGCGCACGTCCACGCTGAGCCCGAGCGCCTGCGGCACCGAGGCGAACGGACCGCGGTCGAAGGAGGTGAGGACGATGGTGGTGCCGAGCACGAGCACCAGCTGCCCGAGCGCCTCGAGTGCCCGCACCCGAAGCGCGCCCCAGGCCAGCAGCGGGACCAGGAGGAACGGCAGCGACGGCAGGCGCTCGGGCCAGAAGACCAGAGGAGTCGCCACGACCAGCAGCGACCACACCACCACCCGCTCCGCCCGGGTGGCGACGGAGGGGTGGTCGGGCAGCAGGCACGCGAACGGGAGGACGGTCAGGTGCGCGGCGAGGTGCGCCGTGCCCAGCGCCAGCGCCACCAGCCCGGGGGTGCCCCACCCGGTCACCACCGACGTCAGCGCGCCGGCGACCGCCCCGACCGCGCCGCCCGCGAACGAGGCCGCGACGAACCGGCGCAGGTCGGCATCCTCCCGGAGCCGCGGTCGCTCGTCGCCGCCGTCGGCGAGGATCCGCCACACGAGCCACGACTCGACGGCGATGCCCAGGGCGTAGCCGACTCCCACGTCGACCGGTCGACCGCCGCCCCAGATGGTGAGGACGCCGAGGGCGAAGATGAGGACGACGACGAACGGCCGCAGCCGGCGTCCGGCCGCCAGCACGGCGATCGCGGCCAGGCCGACCGGCCAGATGCCGATCGAGCGGCCGCCCTCGGGGGCGGCCAGCACCGCCGCCAGCCCGCCGGCGGCCACCGCGACGAGCAACGCGATGAGCCAGCGATGCCGCGTCGACATGGGCGCACTCCATCACATCGCACCCGCCCGCCCGACGGGCCCCGCCGTCGGGCTACGACGGGGTGCGTCACGGTCCCGGTCAGCGGCAGCCGGACCCGCACCGTGGTGCCGGCCCGTTCCTGCGACTCGACCTCGACGGTGCCCTGATGTGCGTCGACGGCCGCCTTGACGATCGACAGGCCGATGCCGGTGCCCTGCACGGCGCCGCGCATCGCCACCCGGGAGCGGAAGAAGCGGGTGAACAGCATGGGCTGCTCGTCGAGCGGGATCCCGATGCCGTCGTCGACCACGAGGAGCTCGGCCCAGCCGTCGTCGGCCCGCAGCGTGAGGTCGACGTGCCCCTCCTCGGGCGAGAACTTCACCGCGTTGCCGACCAGGTTCACCACGAGCCGCTCGAGCAGCGCGCGGTCACCCGTGACGCACACCGGGAGCTCCGGCGTCCGCACCGTGACGTGAGTACGGCGGGCTCGCCACAACGGCTCCACCACGTCGCACCCCGAGCGGACGGCCTCGGCGAGGTCGAGGTCGACCTGCTCGACCTGGACCTCCTCGCCGACCCTCGAGAAGGTCAGCAGGTCCTCGATGAGGGAGAGCAGCCGGTCGCTGTTGTCCGAGATGCGCTCCAGCGCCATCCGCTGCGGCCCGGTGAGGTCGCCGTACTCGCGGTCCGCGAGCAGCTCGAGATAGCCGACGATGCTCGTGAGCGGCGTGCGCAGCTCGTGGCTGACGCTCGAGACGAAGGTGTCCTTGCTCGCGTCGAGCTCGCGGAGCCGGGTCACGGCCTCCTCCAACGCGGCCTGCTCCCTCACCCGGTCGCTGATGTCATCGGCGATGCACACGAAGCCGGTGATGTGTCCCTCGTGGTCGCGCACCTGGCTGAGGTTCACCAGGAACGTCCGCACGACGCCGTCCTTGCGCAGGTAGCGGACCTCGCGGCCCGCGATCTCGGGCTGCGCCAGCGCCAGGACCAGGGCGTCGTAGTCGTCAGGGGCGCCGAGCTCGGAGGTCTGCCGGGCGATCTCGTCCTCGCTGTGGAACATCACCCCGGACCGGCTGAGCACCTCCTCGGCGCGGTATCCGAGGAGCCGCTCGGCTCCGGGGTTGAACAGGGTGATCCGGCCGCGGGCGTCGGTGCCGATGATCGCCACGCGATCGGCGCTGGAGACGATGCGCTCGATCCGCGCCCGCTCCTGCGAGGCCTCCCGCAGGCTCACCTGCTCCAGGCCCACGGTGAGCAGGGTGGGCACCACCACGAGGGCGCAGCAGAAGATGAAGAACTGGACCAGCAGCATCGGGCCGTCGGGCGTCCAGTCCAGCCGGGCCGGCGCCGGGTCGAACGGGCCGAGGCCCTCCAGGGTCAGCATCGTGGCGAAGACGGCGACCGCGGTCATCTGGATCAGGCCGCCCCAGGCGCCGAGCCGACGGGCCCCCCACGACAGGGCCGCGATCACGGCGAACGACACCGCCGGGGGCTGGACCGCGATGAACACGAACATCGTGGTCAACGCCGCCACCACCCAGCAGGCGATCCGCTCAACCGGACCCGCCAGCGGCATGTGGGCGTGCCGGCGCAGGAAGAACGGCACCACCACGAGCTGGGAGGCGACGTGGGTGGTGACCATCGCGGCCATCTCGTCGATGGCCACGCGTTGCTCCACCAGGCCGTACCACAGAGCGATGCCCCCGGCCGACGCCGCGGCGCCGACCAGGCACGCTCCGACGTAACGGCCGATGTCGGACTCGGTCAGCAGAGCGGCACGTCGACGTCCGGCCGAGGTGAGCATCGCGACCACCACGGTGGCGCCGCCGATGTGTGCCAGCGCCACGCCGACGCCGTCGCGGCCCCAGCCGGTCAGCGCCAGCCCTGCCGTCATCCCCAGCAGCGCTACCGCGAGCACGGCGAAGCCGTGCGCAGGCCGCCGTTGCCAGAGCACGCAGCCCGTGACGATGCCGATCGGCCAGGGCACCGCGGCAGCCAGCTGGACGTCGGACGTGCCCGCCAGACCACCGACCAGCAGGGTGGCCGCGAGGAGCTCGACCGAACGCGGGGGGAGAGGCACGCCCCATGATCGCCCCGTACCCCCTCCCGCGTCCGGAGGTTGGCCGGTTCGGCCGCGGCGCGCCGCGCGACCCGCGGGCGGCGGGGTCCCGCGGCACGCCCTACCGTGTCGGGATGACCAAGTCCGGGAGCCAGTACGACGTGGTCGTCGTGGGCGGTGGCCACAACGGCCTCGTCGCGGCCGCCTACCTGGCGCGGGCCGGTGTCTCGGTGCTGGTGCTGGAGCGACTCGGCCACACCGGCGGCGCCGCGGTGTCCGCCCCCGCGTTCCCCGGGCTCCCCACCCGGCTGTCGCGGTTCTCCTACCTGGTCTCGCTGCTGCCGACGCGGATCGTCGACGACCTCGGCCTCGACCTCCACCTCGCCTCCCGCCCGACGGCGTCCTACACGCCGACGCTGCGGGACGGGAAGCCGGGCGGGCTGCTGGTCGAGCGCGACGAGGGGCCCGCGACCCGGCAGTCCTTCCTCGACCTCACCGGCTCGGAGCAGGAGTACGAGGCCTGGCGCACGTTCTACGCCGACGTCGGCACCCTGGCCCAGGCCATCGCCCCGACCCTCACCGAGCCGCTGCCGCGCGAGGCCGACCTCCGCGGCCTGGTCGACCCCGGCGTCTGGGCCGACCTCGTCACCTCGCCGCTCGGCGAGGCCGTCGAGCGCCGCTTCGCCGACGACACCGTGCGCGGCGTGGTGGCCACCGACGGCCTCATCGGCACGTTCGCCTCGCTCCACGACCCCTCGCTGATCCAGAACCGCTGCTTCCTCTACCACCTCGTCGGCAACGGCACCGGCGAGTGGCGGGTGCCGGTCGGCGGCATGGGCGCGGTCACCGACGCCTTGCGCCGGGCGACCGACGCCGCCGGCGCCGAGGTGCTCACCGGGGCCGGCGTCAGCGCGATCCGGGCCGGGGACGGCGGCGCCGAGGTGTCGTGGGACGACGGGACCGGCTCGCACACCGTCGGCGCCCGCTACGTGCTCTCCGGCGTCGCGCCGTGGGTGCTGGGGATCCTGCTCGGCGAGTCGCGCGACCCGGCGACGAAGCCGGTCGGCGCCCAGCTCAAGCTCAACATGCTGCTCTCCCGGCTGCCGCGGCTGCGCTCCGGCGTCGACCCCGCCGTCGCCTTCGCCGGCACCTTGCACCTCGGTGAGGACTACCGCGATCTCGAGGTCGCCTACGGCGAGGCCGCGGCCGGGGCGGTGCCCGGCTCGATCCCGGGCGAGGTCTACTGCCACTCGCTCACCGACCCGTCGATCCTGGGCGACGTTCCCGAGGGCACCCACACCCTCACCTACTTCGGGCTCCACACCCCGGCGACGCTGTTCGAGCACGACCGGGAGGCCGCCAAGGCGCTCGCGGTCGAGCGCGCGATCGCGACCATCGACCAGCACCTGGCCGAGCCGCTGGTCGACTGCCTGGCCCGCGACGGCGACGGCAACCCCTGCCTGGAGGCCAAGATCCCGCAGGACGTCGAACACGAGCTCGCCATGCCGGGCGGCCACATCTTCCACGGCGATCTCGCTTGGCCGTGGGCTCCGGCCCGGGCCCGCCTCGACACGCCGGCCCAGCAGTGGGGCGTCGGCACCGAGCTCGACTCCGTGCTCCTGTGCGGCTCGGGCGCCCGCCGCGGCGGCGCCGTCTCCGGCCTCGGCGGCCACAACGCCGCCCAGGCCGTCCTGGCCTCGCTCTGAATTCGGACGCCCGCCCGCTCGCTGGTAATCTCCAACCTCGCGTCGGGCTCGTCCCGCCGCATGCGCCATTAGCTCAATTGGCAGAGCAGCTGACTCTTAATCAGCGGGTTCGCGGTTCGAGTCCGCGATGGCGTACCAGCAGGTTCACGACGGCGGAACGGCGGCCGATGACGCGGTGGTGGCTCCTCGCCGGCGCCATCGCCAGCGAGGTCACCGCGACGCTGTCGCTCAAGGCGGCGCTCGACACCCCGGCGTTCTACGTCGTGGTGGCCGTCGGCTACGGCGCGGCCTTCACGCTCCTCGCGCTCGTGCTGCGGCAGGGGATGGCACTCGGAGTCGCCTACGGCATCTGGGCCGCACTCGGCGTGGCGCTCACCGCGGTGCTCGCCGCGGTGGTCTTCGACGAGTCCCTCGGCGTGGTCACCGGCGCCGGCATCGCGCTCGTGATCGCCGGGGTGCTCGCCGTCGAGCTCGGGACGCCGCACCCGTGACCTGGGTGCTGCTGATCGGTGCGATCCTCTCGGAGGTCACCGGAACGCTGTCGCTCCGAGCCGCCTCCGACGGCCGACGCGCCTGGTACGCCGTCGTCGGCGTCGGCTACCTGCTGGCCTTCGGCCTGCTCACGCTGGCCCTCGACGCCGGGCTCGGCCTCGGCGTCGCGTACGGCATCTGGGCCGCGGCCGGCGTCGCGCTCACCGCGCTGGCATCGCGCTGGCTCTTCGGCGAGCCGCTGACGCCGGTGATGCTGGCCGGCATCGGGCTGATCGTGGCCGGCGTGCTGATGATCGAGCTCGGCGCCGCCGGCCACTGACCGCCACTGAGTGCTACGGCGCGGGCTGGATCGAGGTCTCGCGCTGGGCCTTGTGCTTGGCGGCCTCGACGGCGTCCTCGACCTTCTCCTTGGCGGTGTCGGCCGCGGACGAGGCGACGTCGCCGGCCTTGGACTTCACCGAGTCGGTGGCGGACTGGACGCGCGGACTGTCGGCGACCTTCTGAGCGCCGGACTTGATCTGCTCGTAGCGCTCCCGGCCGGCACGGGCACCGACGACGTAACCGGCACCGAAGGCGAGGAGCAGCGGGGTCTTCTTCATCGTCCCTTCCTACCCCCTCCTGGTGCGCCGAGGCTCACGCCGGTGGGTGAGGTGCCTGGAACGGGTCCTAGGATGGTTGCCGATGACAACCGCCACTCCCCTCCCTCCGCTCCGGCGGAGCGAAGTGATCACCTTCCTGGTGCTGGCGATCGCGGTGTCGTCGTTCGCTCTGCTGCAGTCGCTGGTCGTGCCGGTGCTCGCCACCATCCAGGCGGAGTACGACACCACCCAGACAACGGCCACCTGGGTGCTCACCGGATACCTGCTGTCGGCCTCCATCGCCACGCCGCTGCTGGGCCGGGTGGGCGACGTCGTGGGCAAGCAACGGGTCCTGGTCGCCACCCTGGTCGCGCTCGCGGTCGGGTCGCTGGCCGCGGCCCTGGCGCCGTCGATCGGGTGGCTGATCGCCGCGCGGGTCGTGCAGGGCCTGGGCGGCGGCGTGCTGCCGCTGTCGTTCGGCATCGCCCGCGACGAGCTCGGCGGACGCGTCACCGGCGCCCTCAGCGTGCTCGCCTCCCTGACGGCGGTGGGGTTCGGCGTCGGGATCGTCGTCGCGGGGCCGATCGTCGACGGGCTCGGCTACCACTGGCTGTTCTGGCTGCCGATGGTCGTGACCGCCGTCGTCGCGGTTGCCGCACTGCTCCTCGTGCCGCCCTCCCCCGTGCGCACGCCGGGCCGGCTGCCGGTGCTGCCCGCGGTGCTGCTCGCCGGGTGGCTCGTCGCGCTGCTGCTGCCGGTGAGCCAGGGCAACGTCTGGGGGTGGGCGTCGGTGCGCACGATCGGCCTGCTCGCCGCCTCCGCGGTGCTGCTCGCGGGCTGGGTCTGGTCCGAGACCAGGGCTCCGGTGCCGATGATCGACATGCAGATGATGCGACTGCGCGGCATCTGGACCACCAACGTCGTCGCCGGGTGCGTCGGGTTCGGAATCTTCGCCTCGTTCGGCTTCCTGCCCCAGTTCCTCCAGACGCCGTCCACGGCCGGCTACGGGTTCGATGCCACGATCAGCGAGTCCGGCCGGCTGCTGCTGCCCAGCGCCGCGGCGAGCTTCGTGGTCGGGTTCACCACGGCCTACTGGATCCGCCGCTTCGGCGCTCGCGTGGTGATCGTGACCGGCTCGCTGCTGACGGCGATCGCCTTCGCCATGCTCGCGCTGTGGCACGAGGCGGTGTGGCAGATCTACCTCAGCACCACCGTGCAGGGGGTCGGCGCCGGGCTCATCTTCTCCAGCCTGGCCGGCGTGGTGATCGCCAGCGTGCCGCCGCACCAGACCGGCGTGGCCAGCGGCATGAACGCCAACATCCGCACCATCGGCGGGTCGGTGGGCTCAGCCGTGATGGCCGGCGTCGTCACCGCCCGGCTCGGCGACACCGGTCTCCCCGTCGAGCGCGGCTACACGATCGGCTTCCTGCTCCTCGCCGTCGCGATGGTGGTGGCCGCCGTCGTGGCCTTCCGCATCCCGGACGTCCGCGGCGCCTCCGGCTCCCACCTCACCGACGCCGCGGACGGCGATCTGGGCTACGTCGCCGGGGCACCGGCACCGACGCGGTAGCGCAGGCGTGGAGGGCCGGGGGTCTCGACACGGCCTCGCTGGCGCTCAGCCGGCTCGACCACCGGCCGGTGGTCAAGCCCCACGGCCGATGGTCGAGCCCCACGGCCGGTGGTCGAGCCCCACGGCCGGTGGTCGAGCCCCACGGCCGGTGGTCGAGCCCCGCGAGCGCCAGCGAGCGGGTGTCGAGACCCCCGGACGCGTCTACCGTCAGCCGGCGATCCGCTCGACCCGCAGCAGCTGCCGTCGGATCTCGGGGCCGGTCCACGCGAAGCGCACCCACTTCTCCTGCGAGAACAGCCGGGTCTGGTCGGAGCTGAACCGCGAGCGCGGGTTCTCGTACTGGCTGTAGGTGAGGATCGTGCGCGGCACCACCCGGCCGCCGTCGAGGAAGGCGATGGCCTGGATGTGCGAGGACCCGAAGGTGATCGGGCGGAACCGTCCGCGGTTCTGGAACGGCTTGTAGGACGAGAGCGCGTTCGCGTTGCCGGCGATGTCGCCGAGGCCGCCGCCGAGCGGTAGCGCCGGGGCGCCGCGGTCGCCGGCGACCTGGAGCCGGCCCCAGGGAGCGTCGAACGGAACCTCCTCTGCGCGCAGGTAGTCGATGGCGTCGGCCATCGCCTGCTGCACCTGGGGATTGCTCTCGTTCAGGTTGCGAGGAGTGTCGAACGGCGCGTCCGGATCGAAGGGCACCTCCCACAGCGCGGGCTCTTCCGAGACCCGCTTCACGAACTCCTCGAAGATGTGGACGCCGACGGAGTCACGATCGGAGCGGCCGTCCCACTCCTGCAGGACGGCGCAGGCCTCGGTCTCGCCGGTGGCGTCGCAGACGGCATCGAGATCGCCGCCGGCACGCATCACCTCGGCGGCGCGCACCCGGTTCGCGTACTGGTGCGACGCCAGGCTGTCGATCGACTCCCGGCCGCGGCCGGCGAGCCGGTCGGTGACGTAGCGCGCCACCATCCGGCTCCGCATGGTGCGCTCGCACTGCTCGCAGCCGATGATCGACGCAAAGCCCTCGAGCCGTTCGGCGGTGGTCGGCGTCCAGTAGGAGTCGTTGGCGTTGAAGACCCAGTCGCGGCGCACCGTCGACGGCAGGTTGCCCGGTCCGAAGATGCCGGGCCGCTGCGCGTCGGCGTCGGTCCGCCACGCGCACCCCGACTCCGCGCGGGTGCCGTCGAGGCCGGGCAGGCCGGCGGCCTGGTCGAGCACTGCGCCCGTCTCGGTGAGGCACTGGTTCTTCATCTCGTCCGGCACGTTCGGCACCACCGAGTGGTCGGCGTACAGCACGTTGCCGCCGCGGTCGGCCGCGGTGGTGTTCACCCACGGCATGCCGCCGGCGGCGTCCTGGCGGCGCAGCAGGTCGCGCACTCCGGTGGCCTTGCCCATGTCGAGGAACGTGTCGACCGTGCGCAGGTGCTCGGCGTTGGCGTCGCGGATCGCCCACACGCTCTTCGGCGTCCACGGCATCAGCGTCGGGAGCGAGTCGACCACGTAGCCCTGCGGGGTGCGGTAGAGGTCCTCGGTCACGGTGCTGACCCGGCCACCGCGCTTCACCCGCACCTTCACCGTGCGGCGCTCGAGCTCCCGCGGCCCCTCGTCGGTGAGATAGGTGGTGGGACCGGTGAGCCGGTACTCGTAGGGGGTGAACCGGTACGCCGTCGACACCGTGTGGCTCCACGCCACGTTGCGGTTCCAGCCGATGTTGACCACGGGCGATCCGATCAGCGACGCACCGGCCACGTTGTAGGAGCCGGGGATCGTGAGGTGCTGCTGGGTGAAGTGGTAGCGGCCCCGCCACGGGAAGTGCGGGTTGCCGAGCAGCATGCCGCGGCGGGTGGTCGTGTCGTCGCCGCCGATCGCGGTGGCGTTGGAGCCGAACCCGCGCTCGGGATCGCGGCCGAGCGCCTTCAGCAGGGCGTCGCGGTCGACGTCGCCGACGGCGGGCACCTCAGCGACGCCGGGGGCGCCGGGGACGGGCGGGGCGGCGTCGACGATCTCCTTCACGAACACGCCCGCCGAGGCGAGCAGGTTCGCCAGGTAGACGCCGTACCAGAGGTCGATCGAGGTGGCGTCCGGCTGGAGGTACGCCGCGTTCCTGCACGCCGGGTCGGTGACCTCGTGGGTGCGCAGCCAGCGGTTGATGCCGGCCACGTAGCCGTTGACCATGAGCCGGGACTGCCGCTCCGGGCCCGCCTTCGAGGCGAGCAGGCGCTCGACGACGCGGCGGTTGCGCAGGTCGGTCACGAACGCGTCGACCTGGAGGTTGGAGGCGTCCAGGGTCACCTGGTCGTCGTAGCGGCCGTTCGGGCCGAGGTAGCGGGAGCGCTGCCCGCGGGCGGTGAGCACGGTGTCGGCCAGGGTGCAGATCGAGGAGTCGGCGGCGGCGTAGCCGCTGCCGAACCCGAGCGAGCCCCAGTCGCGGGCGACGACGTGCGGGATGCCGTGCTGCGTCCAGCGGATCGTCGCCTGGTAGCGGTCGTCGCGGGCGACGGTCGCGGACCGCTCGGCCCGCGCGCTCGCGGCGTCGCCGGTGGCCGGGGCCCCCGACGAGGCGACGGCGACCAGCGGGGTCAAGGTGGCGGCAGCGAGCAGGGCGACCAGACGGCGGGGCAGGGGCATACCCGCACAACGCCCGGGGGACGCTGCGGTTACTGACGAGTCACAAGTAGAGGCCGGCGGTCTCGTCGCCGAGCCGGTCGGCGGCCACCGCGTGCACGTCGCGCTCACGCATCACCACGTAGGTCTCGCCCGACACCTCGACCTCGGCCTTGTCGACCGGGTCGAACAGCACCCGGTCGCCGACCTCGACGGCGCGGGCGTGCGGGCCGACGGCGGCGACCCGCGCCCAGGCGAGCCGGCGGGCGCCCATCGCGGCGGTGGCCGGGATCACGATGCCGCCGGAGGAGCGGCGCTCGCCGGCCTCGACGTCCAGCTCGACCAGGATCCGGTCGTGCAGCATCTTGATGGGCTGCTTGTCGGCCATGGGCGGCTCCGGCGTCAGCGGGTGGCGCGTCGTAGGGCGAGGACGACCACGACCGTGCCGACGAGCGCCCCGACGGTCTTGAGGATGTTGTCGGTGCGGGGCTGCCCGGTGGCGGCGTCGACGTAGAAGGCCTTGACGTCGGCGACCTGGCGGCTGACGATCGTCTTGGGGCTCGAGCGGTGCAGCAGCTGGTCGATCGTGCCGGCCAGGCGCTCCCGGGTCTCCTCGATCTCGCGCTCGAGGTCGGACGGCGTGTTGCTCACGGAGGGTGAGGCTACCGGGTGGCCCGTGGGTCGAACCCGAACGGGAGCTCGAGACGGTGGGAGCGCATCAGGGCGTCGTCGGTGAGCACGTCGTAGGTCGCGCCGTCGGCCACCACGTGCCCGTCGCTGAGCACCACCGCGCGCGGACACAGCTCGAGGGCGTAGGGCAGGTCGTGGGTGACCATCAGCACGGTGACGTCGAGCGCGCGCAGGATGTCGGCGAGCTCGCGGCGCGAGGCGGGGTCGAGGTTCGACGACGGCTCGTCGAGCACCAGGATCTCCGGCTCCATCGCCAGCACGGTGGCGACCGCCACCCGCCGGCGCTGGCCGAAGGAGAGGTGGTGCGGCGGGCGGTCGGCGAACGTCGGCCATGCCCGACCGAGGTCGAGCGCGGTCGTCGACCCGGTCGTCGAGCTCGGCGCCGCGCAGCCCGAGGTTGGCCGGACCGAAGCCGACGTCGGCGCGCACCGTGCCCATGAAGAGCTGGTCGTCGGGGTCCTGGAAGACGATGCCGACGCGGCGCCGGATCTCCTGCAGGTGCTGCTTCTCCACCGAGCAGCCCGCTGACGGCGACCGAGCCGGCGCCCGCCGTCAGGATGCCGTTGAGGTGGAGCACCAGGGTGGTCTTGCCGGCGCCGTTGGGGCCGAGCAGCGCGACCCGCTCGCCGCGGTGCACGTGCAGGTCGACCCCGAACAGCGCCTGGTGGCCGTCGGGGTAGGCGTAGGCGAGGCCGCGGACGTCGAGGACGGGGGTGCTCACGGGTCTCACTGGGTCTCACGGGGCTCACTGGGGCAGCTTGCCGGTGTAGCCGCGCGACAGCATCGCGAGGTGCACCCGCTCGCCGCGCTCGAAGGAGCGGATGAACAGCGCCCCGAGCGGTCTTGGCGAGCACCGGCCAGTGCCCGCGGGCCGCGGGCGGTGAAGCCGCGCGACTCGCGCGCGATCCGCATCCGCCGCAGCTCGTCGGTGACGACCTCGAGGTAGCGGATCATGAAGCCCATGATCTGCACCAGCAGCGCGGGCATCCGCAGCCGCTGGAGGCCGGCGAGCAGCGCCTGCGGCTCGGTGGTGGCGGCCAGCGTCAGGCTGGCCATCACGCCGAGGGTGCCCTTGGCGCAGCAGACCCCAGGCGCCGAGCAGGCCCGCTCTCGCTCACGCTGAGGCCGAGCACCTCGGTGCGCGGACCCTGGGCCACGAACGGCAGCAGCAGCGCGAACACCACGAACGGCACCTCGACCACCATCCGCCGCAGCAGGTAGAGTCGGCGGCACCCGCGAGACGGCGACGCCGACCAGCGACGACGCCAGGTAGCCGCCGAACGACCGGGTACCACTCGCGCGGGGTCGCCACGACCGTCAGCACGAAGCGCGAGCAGCGCCGAGGATCTTCAGGTGGGCCGGGGCCCGGTGGAGCGGCGAGTGGCCGTGGAAGTGGAGCGGGTGCCCGTGGGCGGCGCCCACGCTCAGTCCGGGCGTCGTCGAGCTCGCTGGCGTCGCGCGGACGACGTGGGCGAGGCCGGTGCCGAGGAGCAGCACGACGACGACACCGACCACGCCGGCGACGCCGCCGCTCAGCCGGTCGTCGTCGATGAAGCTGCTGCCGTAGCCGGCGAACGGTCCGTCACCGGCCGCGTGCTCGTTCTCGGCGGAGGCGAAGCCCTCGTCCTCGGCTGACCTTCGTGAGGCCGTCCGGGCGAGGCGGCGGCGTAGAAGCTGACGACGCCGGCGAGCACCAGCGCGACGAGCAGGATGCCGAGCGCGGTGGCCCGGTTGCTCGGCCGCCTCATGCCGCCGCCCTGGTGGTGCGGATCTCGAGCTCGCGCGTCGCCAGCACCGACCGGGCGCCGTGCACGAGGTCGGGCCGCACCGCGATCAGGCCGCCGACCGCGAGGAACGTGATGATGCCCTCACCGATGCCGATCAGGGTGTGCACCCCGACCATCGCCGTGGTGAGGCCTGCCGAGCGAGAGGTCGACGTTGCCGCCGACCGCGTAGAGGGCGACGAACGCCAGGGCCGCGACCGGCACGCTGACGAACGCCCCGATGCCGGCAGCGACCGGCACCATCGAGATCCGTCTTCGGCAGCACGATCTGGAGCCCGCGGAACACCAGCCAGCCGACGCCGCAGGTGACCACCCCCATCAGCAGGATGTTGGTGCCGAGCGCGGTGACGCCGCCGTCGGCGAACAGCAGGCACTGCACGAGGAAGACGACGCTCGTGGCCAGCACGCCGGTCCACGGCCCCACCAGCACGGCAGCGATCGCGCCGCCCATGAGGTGGCCGCTCGTGCCGGCGCCGACCGGGAAGTTGAGCATCTGCACCGCGAAGACGAACGCCGCCACCAGGCCGGCGAGCGGGGCGGTGCGGTCGTCGAGCTCGTGGCGCGCCTTGCGCAGCGAGACCCCGACCGCGAGCGCGGCGACCACACCAGTGGTCACCGACGTCGGCGCGTCGAGGAATCCGTCGGGGACGTGCATGCATCGGCTCCTGACCTGATTAATCTGCCGTCGAACCCACCCTACGCTGATGCAACTCATTTGCAGACAAGGAGCCCCGTGCCCACGAACCGCCTCGCCCCCGGCGACACCGCCCCCGACTTCACGCTCACCGACGACACCGGGGTGGAGGTCTCGCTCACCGACCTCCGCACCGCCGACGGCGGCTCGAAGGTCGTCGTCTACTTCTACCCCGCGGCGATGACGCCCGGCTGCACCACGCAGGCCTGCGACTTCAGCGACAGCCTCGACTCGCTCCAGGGCGCGGGCTACCGCGTCGTCGGCATCTCCCCCGACCAGCCGGAGAAGCTCGCGAAGTTCCGCGAGAAGGAGGGCCTCACGCTCACCCTGCTCTCCGACCCGGCCCGCGAGGTGCTGCAGCAGTACGGCGCGTTCGGCGAGAAGAAGCTCTACGGCAAGGTCGTCGAGGGCGTCATCCGCTCGACCTTCGTGGTCGACGCCGACGGCGCCGTCGAGGTCGCGCAGTACAACGTGAAGGCCACCGGCCACGTGGCCAAGCTGCGCCGCGACCTCGGTCTCGACTGACCCCGCCCCGGCTACGCCGGCACCGAGTCGTCGCTCGGCTCGTCCTCTTGGCCCTCGCCGTAGGCACACAGCGTGAGGGTGATCGACTTGTTGCGCTGGAAGTCCGGCGACGGCGAGGCCTGCTGGAACTCCTCGGGCGGTAGCGCCGCGTAGTACTCGATGGCCCCAGCAGGGTGTCGGCGTCCTCGCCGTCGGCCACCAGGTCCTCGGCCAGCGGCACCGCCTTCTCGAAGTGCCGGACCGTCTCGTCCAGGTCGCCCTCGTTGAACGCGTCGATCCCCGCCCGCACCTCGGCGCACGCCTCGGTCCCGCTCAGCAGCCGCACGGACGGCGACGACGCCGGCGGCGTCGGACCACTGTCGTCGCGGTCGTCGTCGGTGCCGGTGGTGCAGCCGGTCGCGGCCACGGCGAGCAGGACGACGAGCGCTCCGGTCCTCATCCGGCGACGCTACGCCCCGCCGTCCACTCCCCCCACACCCCGCGAGCCCCGGGTGGGCGGTGAGTGGGTGAGGTTTTCCGGGTCCGAGAACCTGAGCAACTCACCGCTGGCCGGGGCCGACGCGGGTCGGCGGTGAGCCAGTGAGGGTTTCCCGGGCCAGGAACCTCAGCGACTCACCGCTGCCCCGAGGCAACCCGGGTCGGCGGTGAGCCAGTGAGGGTTTCCCGGGCCAGGAACCTCAGCGACTCACCGCTGCCCCGAGGCAACCCGAGTCGGCGGTGAGCCAGTGAGGGTTTCCCGGGCCAGGAACCTCAGCGACTCACCGCTGGCCCGGGGGCTGGCAGACTGCCGGGGCCAGCCGGAGTGGTGGAACTGGCAGACACGCAGGCTTTAGGTGCCTGTGCCCTCTGGGCGTAGGGGTTCGAGTCCCCTCTCCGGCACGCGGTCATACTGACGCCGTGAGCGAGCAGAGTCCCTGGGGCACTCCCCCGCCCTCGTCCCCGTGGGGCCCGCCGCCGGCGCCACCGCCGCCTCCGCCGGCCCCGCCCGGGGGCTACTACGGCGGTCCCGCTGGACCCACCGGTCCGCGCGGGCCGGGCGGCCACGCCGGCCCACCGCGCCGCAACACCGGCCTGGTCGTCGCGCTCGTGGCGCTGGTCGTCGTGCTCGTCGTGGGCGCGGTCGTCACCGTCGTGCTCGTGGCCGGGCGGTGACGGCGACGGCGACGGCAGGCCGACCCGACCTCCGAGCCGACGTCCGAGACGCGACCTCGGCGAGACCGGGACCAGCCACCGAGCCGCAGCGAGCCCCACGGAGTCCGGCGAGGCCGGCGACGCCGTGCGCCGGCGACGGCTACCGGTACGCCCTGCCCACCGGCGAGTGGCGCAACCGCAGCGACCAGGCGTCGACCCTCGGCGCCACCATCGACACCGTGATCGTGCTCGGCCCCTCGGTCGAGCTCAGCCAGTCCGCCATCTTCGTCGAGGTGCTGCCCAACCCGGGCGTCGACGACGTCGCCGACATCCGCGACGCCTGGGCCCGCAACGTGAAGTCCAACGACGGCGCCACCACCGCGACGATCGACCCGGTCACGGTCGACGGCGAGCCCGCGGTCGGCGTCGACGTCGCGAACCGCAAGAACAACGCCGGCGTCGCGATCAAGCAGCGCGCCTACCTGACGCTGCACGACGACCTGCAGGTCGGCATCTACCTCACCTACCCGGCCGCGGGCGACGACGTGTCGGTCGAACGACTTCCAGAAGGTGCTCGACAGCTGGCGCTGGGGAGTGCCTAGCCCGGCGTCAGCCCAGCAGCTCGGCGAGCCGCGGCGCGAGCTCGCGCAGCGCCCGGCCGCGGTGCGAGATCGCGTCCTTGGCGGCGCGCGTCGAGCTCGGCGGTGGTGCGGCCGGGCTCGTCGTCGGCCTCGAAGACGCACGTCGTAGCCGAACCCGCCGGACGCCGCGGGGGGCGCGCACCACGCGGCCGTCCATCCGGCCCTCGACGACGAGCTCGCGGCCGTCGGGCAGGCAGCACGCGACGGCGCACGCGAAGTGGGCGCCGCGGCGCTCGTCGGGCACGTCGGCCAGCTGGTCGAGCAGCAGCCGGTTGTTGCGGTCGTCGGCTCCTTGCGGCGGGCGGTCCCGACCACCGCGCCGAGAGCACGCCGGGCATGCCGTTGAGGGCGTCGACGCACAGGCCGCTGTCGTCGGCGACCGTCGGGCAGCCCGGTGGCGGCCAGCTCCGGCGCGCGCCTTGAGCAGCGCGTTGCCCTCGAAGGTGGGCTCGTCCTCGACCGGCTCGTCGTAGTGCGGCCACGTCGTCGAGGCCGACGACGGCGGCGCCGGGCAGGTGCTCGGCGAGGATCCGCTCCATCTCCGCCAGCTTCTTGGCGTTGCGGGAGGCCAGGTGGACCTTCACGCGCCGAGGCGCCGCCCGCTGCTGGAGCCGGTGAGGTCGGCGCAGCCCTTCTCGGCCAGGCCGAGCAGCGCGTCGAGCTCGGCGCGGGTGAAGGCGGCGCCCTCGGCGGTGCCCTGCACCTCGACGTAGGTGCCGGCGCCGGTCATCACGACGTTCATGTCGGTCTCGGCGCGCACGTCCTCGACGTAGGGCAGGTCGAGCCGCGGGACGCCGTCGATGATGCCGACCGAGACCGCGGCCACCGAGCCGGTGAGCGCCTGGGTGACGCCGAGCGAGGCGCAGGCGTCGGCGAGGGCGACGTAGGCGCCGGTGATGGCGGCGGTGCGGGTGCCGCCGTCGGCCTGCAGCACGTCGCAGTCGAGCTGGATGGTGTTCTCGCCCATCGCCTTGTAGTCGATGACGGCGCGCAGCGAGCGCCCGATCAGGCGGCTGATCTCGTGGGTGCGGCCGCCGATGCGGCCCTTGACCGACTCGCGGTCCGAGCGGGTGTGGGTCGACGCCGGGAGCATCGCGTACTCGGCGGTGACCCAGCCCAGCCCCGAGCCCTTGCGCCAGCGCGGCACGCCCTCGGAGGCCGACGCGGCGCACAGCACCCGGGTCTTCCCGAACTCCACCAGCACCGACCCCGCGGCGTGGTCGAGCCAGTTGCGGGTGATGGTCACCGGCCGCAGCTCGTCGTCGGCCCGTCCGTCCTCACGCGTTGTCATGTGCCCGACCCTAGGAGGCAGCTACGCGTGCGGCCGTGGACGAGGCCCTGAAGCTGCGAGCTCGTGCAGGGCCGACCTCGCCGAGCGCGACGGTGCGTACGTCGCCAAGCTCGTCCCGCTGCTGCGGCTGGCGATGAAGGGCTACTTCCGCTCCGAGGTGCATGGCATCGAGAACGTGCCGGCCGAGGGCGGCGCGCTCGTGGTGTCGAACCACTCCGGCGGGATGCTGGCGATGGACGTGCCGATCTTCGCCGTCGCGTTCGTCGACCACTTCGGGCCGGACCGGCCGTTCTACTGCCTGGCCCACGACGTCCTCTTCACCGGCCAGGCCGGCCCGTTCATGCGGCGCTGCGGGTTCGTGACCGCCACCCGCGAGAACGCCGAGGCGGTCCTGCGGTCCGGTGCGGTCACCATCGTGTTCCCCGGCGGCGACTACGACATCGCCCGGCCGTGGAGCAAGCGCAACGTCGTCGACTTCGGCGGACGCACCGGCTACGTGCGCACCGCGCTCGACGACCGGCGTGCCGATCGTGCCGACGGTGAGCATCGGCGGCCAGGAGGCGCAGCTGCACCTGTCGCGCGGCGCCTGGCTCGCCAAGCTGCTCAAGCTCGACGAGCGGTTCCGCTTCCCCTACGTGCCGATCTCGTTCGGCTTCCCGTTCGGCCTCACGCCGGGCCTGCCGCCCAACCTGCCGCTGCCCACCAAGATCAGCACCCGGGTGCTCGAGCCGATCGACGTCGAGGACGAGTTCGGGCCCGACCCCGACGTCGCCGAGGTGGACGCCGAGGTGCGGCGCCGGATGCAGGCCGCCCTGGACGAGCTGGCCCGGAAGCGTCGCTTCCCGGTGCTCGGGTAGGCCACCGGTGAGCGGCGTGGAGCGGATGGACGGCGCCGACGCCGGCTTCCTCTACATGGAGACGCCCTCCATGCACATGCACACCCTGAAGATCGCGGTGCTCGAGGCCGACCCGGGGCTCACCTTCGACCGGTTCCGCGACGGCGTCGACGCCCGGCTCGGCAAGCTGCCGCCGCTGCGGCGACGCGTGGTGCCGGTGCCGTTGCGGCTCAACCACCCGGTCTGGGTGACCCAGCGCTCGATCGACCGCGACCACCACTTCCGCGACCACGAGGTCGGGGGCACCGGCTCGATGGCCGACCTGGAGCGGCTGATCGGCGAGATCGCCAGCACCCCGCTCGACCGCGACCACCCGCTGTGGGAGCTGCACCTGTGCCGCGGGCTCGAGGGCGGCCGTGCGGCGATCGTCGGCAAGATGCACCACGCGCTGGCCGACGGCGTGGCCGCCAACGCGCTGCTCGGCAACGTCGTCGACGCCCACGGCGACCCCGAGGTCGAGGACACGCTCGAGCACGCGGCGTCCCCGGGCCCGGCCGCCGGTGACGTGCCGCCCAGGACGACGCTGGTCTGGTCGGCTCTGGTCGACGCGACCCTCCAGATCGCCCTGATCCCGCGGCTGGTGTGGCGCACGGTCGCCGGGATCGCGGCGATGGTGCGCTACCGGCGGGCCGAGCGGCCCGACGTGCCGGTGCCGGTGCTGCACGCGCCGCGGACGTCGTTCAACGGGCCGCTGACGCCGCGGCGCACCTACGCCACCTGCTCGCTGCCGCTCGCCGAGCTGAAGCAGGTGCGGGTGGCCCACCCCGGCGTCACGCTCAACGACGTCGTGCTCGCCGTGGTGGGCGGGGCGCTGCGGCGCTGGATGGACGCCCGCGGCGAGCACCCGTCCCGCTCGCTCATGGCCGGGGTGCCCACCGCCACCGACGCCCCGGGCGCCGAGCCGCGGCTGGGCGGCAACCGGGTCTCCAACCTGTTCACCTCGCTGGCCACCGACGTCGACGACCCGCATGCGCGGCTGCGGGCGATCTCGGAGGTGACGCGGCCACTCCAAGGAGATCCAGCGGCACCTCGGCCCGGAGATGCTCACGAGCTGGGTGCAGTTCACGCCGCCGGCGCCGTTCAGCGCGGTGATGCGGCTCTACTCGCAGGCGCGGGCCGCGGGCTGGCACCCGGCGCCGTTCAACGTCGTCGTCTCGAACGTGCCGGGGCCGCGGACGACCGCCACCATCGCCGGCGCGACCCTCGCCGACCTCTTCAGCGTCGGCCCGATCCTCGAGGGCATCGGGCTCAACGTGACGGTGTGGTCCTACGTCGACCGGATGAACTTCTCGCTGCTCACCTGCCCCGACCTGCTCCCCGACCTCGACGCGCTCACCGCCGAGCTGCGCCCCGCCCTCGACGAGCTCCTCGACACGCCACGCTCGTCCGGGTGAGGATCTCGACGGCCGACATACCGGGAGAATCCGCCCATGGACCGACGTCACCTCCGCCGTGCCAAGCGGGTCGCCTGCGTCGCGACCTGGGCGCCCCGGCGGGCGGTGCGGTACGGCGTCGGCTACGGACTCAAGCGCGTGGTGCCGATGCCGGCGCCGGTCGCCTCGGTGCCCGAGGGTCGCATGGTCGACCTGCCCGGACGCGGCCGTACCTTCGTCGTCGACGTCCCCGGTCCTTACCGCGACGCTCCCACCGTGCTGCTGCTGCACGCGCTCGGCACCACCGCCTACCTCACCTGGTTCACCGCGCTCGGCGAGCTGTCGCGTCACTACCGCGTCGTCACGCTCGACCAGCGCTGGCACGGCCGCGGCATCCGCTCGGACCGGTTCCGCATCGCCGACTGCGCCGACGACGCCGCGGCGGTCCTCGACGAGCTCGGCATCGACACCGCGGTGGTCGTCGGCTACTCGCTGGGCGGGGCCGTCGCCCAGGAGCTCTGGAACCGGCACCCCGAGCGGGTCGCCGGCCTCGTGCTCTGCTCGACCTCCCGCCGGTGGAAGGTGCACCGCGGCGAGCAGTTCTTCTTCCCCGTGCTCGGCGTCGCGATGGCGCCGCTCTCACGCACCGCGCTGGCCGGCGTCAACCGCCGCGCCGAGGCGCTGCCGGAGGTGCCGTCGATCGACAGTGCCGACCTCACCCGCTGGGGCTTCGCCGAGTGGCGCAGCACCAGCGCCTGGTCGATGCCGGCGGTGCTGGCCGAGCTCGGGCGCTACGACTCCTCGCCGTGGATCGGCGGTGTCGACGTACCGACGGCCGTGGTGGTCACCGGCAAGGACGCCGCCGTCCCCCCGGACCGGCAGCGCGCCCTGGCCGAGGCCATCCGCGGGCTCCGCGGTGTTCGAGGCCCCCGGTGGCCACACCTCGCTCTTCGCCGACTCCGGGCGCTGGCTCCCGGTGTTCCTGCAGGCCGTCGCCCACGTGACCGACCGCCTGCCGGATCACCGCGAAGCCGTGTAGCCCCGGGAGCCTCGACCCGGCTCGACCACCGGGTCCGCCGGTGATCGAGCCCCGCGAGCGCCAGCGAGCGGGTGTCGAGATCCCCGGCGCTACTTGACCTCGGCGCGCATGATCCGCCAGATGCCGAACGCCATCGGAATGATCAGCCAGAGGGTGCCCGAGACCGCGATCTGGGCCCACTCCTCGCCGGTCGCCTGGTAGTTGCCGGTGATGAGCGGCGTCTGGGCGGTGTTGAACTCCACCCACGGCGCGATCGGCTCGAACCAGTCGATGAAGAAGGCGAGGATGCCGACGACGGTCGGCAGCGCGAAGGTGTAGACGAAGTACGCCACGATCGCGGCCGCCGAGTTGCGCAGCAGGGTGGCGAGCATGAACCCGATGAGGACGCCGATGAGCCCGGTGACGAGGAAGCTCTGCAGCTGACCCCAGCTCGCGTCCCAGTTCACCTCCCCGCCGTTGACGGGTGACGCGAGGGTGCCGACGGCGGCCACCACGGCGGCGATGGCGAAGGCGCTGACGGCCAGGACGAGACCGGCCAGCAGCTTGGCCCCCACGATCCGCGGACGCCGCGGCTCGAGCGCGAAGGTGGTGAGCCCGGTGCGCTGGGTCCACTCGCTGGTGACCAGCAGGATCACGAGGATCGGGAGGAAGTAGCCGAGGATCCCGCCGCACAGGCTGAGGATCTCGATGTAGGTCTGCGACTCCTCCGGGAAGGCGGTGGCCGCCAGCACCGCTCCGACGAGCATGAGGCCGACGATCGAGACCGTGAACCACCGGCCGGCGCGGGTGTCGAAGGTCTTGCGCAGCTCGACGCCGACGAGGGTGCTCATCGGCACGCGCTCGGTGCCGCTGAGGTCGAGGGTGTGACGGACGGGCTCGGTGGTCGTGGTGCTCATGCGGCTGCTCCCTGGTCGGAGGTGGGCGCGAGGGCGTCGCGCTGGGTGTCGGAGGTGAGCTGGAGGAACAGGTCCTCGAGCCCGGCGGCGCCGCTGCGCAGCTCGGTGAGCACGATGCGGCGGTCGATGGCGACCCGGCCGACGTCGGCGGTGCTGGCGTCGACGCGCAGCAGGTCCTGGTCGGCGGTCACGGTGTGGCCCTGCTCGCGCAGCGCGGCCGCGAGGGCGGCGTCGTCCTCGGAGGTGACGAGGGCGCTGACGTCGGCGCCGGTGTCGAGCAGGGTCTTCTTGTCGCCCTGGGCGACGATCCGGCCGCGACCGATGAGGATCATCTCGTCGGCGATCAGCTCCACCTCGTTGAGCAGGTGGCTCGACAGCAGCACGGTGCCGCCGCGGCGGGCGTAGCCCTTCAGCAGGTCGCGCATCCAGCGGATGCCGGCCGGGTCGAGTCCGTTGGCGGGCTCGTCGAGGATCAGCACCTCGGGGTCGCCGAGCAGCGCGTGGGCGATGCCGAGCCGCTGCTTCATGCCGAGCGAGTAGTTGCGCAGCCGGCGCTTGGCCTCGGTGTCGTCGAGCGAGACCAGGTCGAGCATCTCGTCGACCCGCGACCTCGGCAGCCGCATCGAGCGCGCGCCGAGGGTGAGGATCTCGCGGCCGGTGCGGCCGGCGTGCTGGGCGGAGGCGTCGAGCAGGACGCCGACGTGGCGACCCGGGTTCGGCAGGTCGCGGTAGAGGTGGCCACCGATGGTGGCGGTGCCGCGGGTGGGCGGGGTGAGCCCCACCATCACGCGCATCGTGGTGGTCTTGCCCGGCGCCGTTCGGGCCGAGGAAGCCGGTGACACGGCCCGGCTCGGCGGTGAACGAGACGTCGTCGACGGCGGTGAAGGAGCCGTAGGTCCTGGTGAGTCCGGTGACTTCGATCATGGGTCCACACCACCACCGCCACCCGGTCCGGCACATCGGACGCCGGCATCGGGCTACGCGACCTTGGTAGGGGGTGCCCGCGACCGCGGTCCGATGCTCGCGCCGGCCGGCGTCCCTAGGCTGGCGCGGTGACCGAGGTGGGCCGGCCGGAGCCGGAGGCGTACCAGCCGCCGCTGCAGTGGTACGGCCAGGTGTTGCGCACCTTGGGGATGCTCGCCGTCAGCGGAGTCGTGTGGCTGACGATCATCGAGCAGCAGACCGAGCTGCGCTTCGCGATCGACCTGGTGCTCGGCGCGGTGGCCTTCGGGCTGGTCTTCCTCCGGCGCCGTTTCCCCGTCACGGTGGCCGTGGCCACCAACGTCTTCGCGGCGTTCTCGTCGATCGCCGCCGGTCCCTCGACGCTGGCCTCGGTGTCGCTGGCCACCCGCCGGTCCTGGCCGCAGGTGGTCGGGGTCGGGGTCCTGGGCTTCGCCTCCGCCTTGGTGTTCGCCGAGGTGAACCCGACCAACCAGCCCGAGCCCCTCTGGCTCACGGTGATCCTCAACGCCGTCGTGGTCTCGGCAGTGATGGCGTGGGGCATGTACATCGGCTCGCGCCGCGAGCTGCTGTGGACGCTGCGGGCCCGCGCCGAGCGCGCCGAGGCCGAGCAGGAGCTCCGGGCGGCGCAGTCGCGGCTCTCCGAGCGGGGCCGGATCGCGCGCGAGATGCACGACGTCCTGGCCCACCGGATCTCGCAGATCTCGATGCGCGCGGGGGCGCTCGGCTACCGCGACGACCTCACCGCCGAGGAGATGCGCGCCGACGCCGCCGTCATCCGCGAGACCGCCCACCAGGCCCTCGCCGACCTGCGCGCCGTGCTCGGAGTGCTGCGCGACGAGGCCGGCGAGCCGCTCGACGCGCCGCAGCCCACCTATGCCGACCTGTCCGCCCTGGTGGCCGACGCCCGGGAGTCGGGGATACGCGTCACCTACGTCGACGAGGTGTCGGCCGACCAGCCGGTGCCTGACGCCGTCGGGCGCACGCTCTACCGGATCGTCCAGGAGGGCCTGACCAACGCGGGCAAGCACGCGCGCGACGCCGACGTGCGGCTCGAGGTGCGCGGCGCACCCGAGGCGGGTCTCGACGTCGTGCTCACCAACCCGCTGGGCTTCGGCCCCTCCCGCACCCCCGGCGCCGGGCTCGGCCTGATCGGGCTCGCCGAGCGGGCCGGGCTCGCCGGCGGCAGGCTCGAGCACGGGATCGAGGGGCGCGAGTTCGTGCTGCGGGGGTGGCTACCGTGGCCGGCGTGACGGGGTCGCCGATCCGGGTGCTGCTCGTCGACGACGACCCGCTGGTGCGCTCGGCGCTGCGGCTGATGCTCGGCGGTCAGGACGACCTCGACGTCGTGGGCGAGGCAGTCGACGGTCAGGACGGGCTCGGGCAGGCGCGCGAGCTGCGGCCCGACGTCGTGCTCATGGACATCCGCATGCCGCGCCTCAACGGCCTCGACGCGACCCGCGAGCTGCTCGCTGCGCCCGACCCGCCGCGGGTGATCGTGCTGACCACCTTCGACGCCGACGAGAACATCGTGCGCGCGCTCGCGGCCGGGGCCGACGGCTTCCTGCTGAAGGACACCGCGCCGCCCGACATCGTGGCCGCGATCCGCAAGGTCGCCGCGGGCGACCCGATGCTGTCGCCGTCGGTGGTGCGCACCCTCATCGCCCAGGTGCGCCAGACCGGCGACGAGCGCGGCCGCGAGGCGGTCCGCCGGCTCGCCACCCTCACCGAGCGGGAGCACGACGTCGCGCTCGCCGTCGGCCGCGGGCTCAGCAACGCCGAGATCGGCCGCGCCCTGCACCTCTCGGTGCCGACCGTGAAGGCCCACGTGTCACGGGTCTTCGACAAGCTCGGCGTCACCAACCGGGTGCAGATCGCGATCTGCGTGCACGACGCCGGGTTGGACTCCGACTGACCTACTTGACCTCGGCGCGGAGGATGCGCCAGATGCCCAGTCCGAGCGGGAGGGCGAGCCAGATCGCGGCGGAGACGAGCAGGTGGGCCCACTCCTCACCCGTGTTCACGGACAGGTCCGACAGCGGGTCCTGGGCCTCGAGGAAGTTCAGGTACGGCGAGACGTCCTGGAACGCCTCCCACAGCCCGCTCACGGTGAACAGCACGATCGGGATGACCCACCGGTAGACGAAGAACAGCACGATCGCCGCCGGAGTGTTGAGCAGCAGCGTGGCGAGGGCGAAGCCGCCGGCCATGGCGATCCACTGCGAGAGCAGGAAGCCGACCGTGGCCGCGGCGTCGATCTCCCAGTCGGTCTGGTCGCCCTGGGCGATCTCGCAGATCAGCGTGCACACGAACCCGACGGCGAACGCGGCCACCACCGTGGCCACCGTGAGCACGAGGCCCACCAGCAGCTTCGCCAGCACGACGCGCAGCCGGCGCGGCTCGATCGAGAAGGTGACCATCGCGGTGCGCTGGCTCCACTCGCTGGTGACGAGCATGATCCCGAGCACCGGCAGCAGCAGCGAGGTGACCCCGGCGGCGATGGCGGTGAAGTCGTCGAAGCTCACCGACTCGGAGTAGACGAGGGTGATGACGAGCACGAAGCCCTCGACCAGCACGACCAGGATGAGGATCGACATCAGCAGCCAGAAGCTGGCCAGGGTGTCGATCGACTTGCGCAGCTCGACCAGCACCAGCCGGTGCATCGGGATGGCCGCGGTGCCCGAGACGTCCATCGGGGCGTAGCCGGACGGCGACGTGGTCATCGGGGACCTCCTGGGTGCGGAGCGGGCGGCTGCGGGAGCGGATAGCCGGGCGGCGGCGGACCCGCGGGCGGCGGCGGACCCGCGGGCGGCGGCGGACCCGTGCGGCGGGCCGGGCGGGAAGCCCTGCGGCGGGCCCTGCTGCGGGTAGCCCTGCGGCGGGTAGCCCTGCGGCGGTGCCCCGACCACGCCCTCGCGCTGGGCGTCGGCGGTGAGCTCGAGGAACAGGTCCTCCAGTCCGCCCTGGACGGCGGACAGCTCGACCAGCACGATCCCGTGCTCGGCGGCCGCGCGCCCGACGTCGACGCTCTCGCACTGGGCGTGCAGCCCCTGCGGTCCGGCGGTGACGGCGACGCCCTTCTCGCGCAGCACGCCGGCCAGCTTGTCGTCGTCCAGGGACGTGACCACGCGCGGAGACCGGCGTCTGGGCCTTGCTGCTCGACAGCAGCGACTTCTTGTCGCCCTGGGCGAGGATCTTGCCGCGGCCGATGAGGATCATCTCGTCGGCGATGAGCTCGACCTCGTGGAGCAGGTGGCTCGACAGCAGCACCGCGCCGCCGCGGTCGGCGTAGCCCTTGAGCAGGGCGCGCATCCACCGGATGCCGGCCGGGTCGAGGCCGTTGGCCGGCTCGTCGAGGATCAGCACCTGCGGGTCGCCGAGCAGCGCGTGGGCGATGCCGAGCCGCTGCTTCATGCCGAGCGAGTAGTTGCGGATCCGCCGCCCCGCCTCGTCGTCGTTGAGCGAGACGAGCTCGAGCATCTCGTCGATCCGCCGCTTCGGGAGCCCCATCGCGGCCGCGCCGAGCGTGAGCACCTCGCGGCCGGTGCGGCCGCCGTGCTGCGCCGAGGCGTCGAGCAGGACGCCGACGTGGCGGCCCGGGTTGGGGATGTCGGTGTAGCGGTGGCCGCCGATCAGCACGCTGCCCGGAGGTGGGCGGGCGTGAGCCCCACCATCACCCGCATCGTGGTGGTCTTGCCGGCGCCGTTCGGACCGAGGAAGCCGGTGACCCGCCCGGCCTGCGCGACGAAGCTGACGTCGTCGACCGCGGTGAAGCTGCCGTAGCGGCGCGTGAGCCGTTCGACGGTGATCATGGCGCCAACCCTGCCCTACGCCGCAGCCCGCCGCGCGGAGGGCTCGTGGAGGTTCGGTGGAGAGTCGTGGCGCGCGGTCTCAGAGCTCGTAGACGGCGCCCGCGGCGGCGAGCTCGACCGGGCCGGAGTAGGCGAGCCGCGCCTCGGCGAGCATCCCGGCCTTGTCGAACCAGGGCGGGATGTGGGTGAGCACGAGCCGGGCGGCGCCGCCGCGCGCCGCGGCCTCGCCGGCGTCGCGGCCGGTGAGGTGGATGCCGGGCGGGTTCTCGTCGTGGTCGCGGAACGACGCCTCGGCGAGCAGCAGCCGGGCCTCGGCGGCCACCCGGTCGACGCCGTCGCAGGGGGCGGTGTCGCCGCTGTAGCCGAGCACCGCGCCGCCGGCGGTGATCCGCAGCCCGTACGCCGGCACCGGATGCTCGACCGGCACCGGCAGCACCGAGAACGGGCCGATCTCGAACGGTCCGTCGTACTCGCGGAAGTCGTACTCCTCGTGCATGCCGGGGTCGAGCGGCAGCTCGTAGGCCCGCGCGAGCCGGTCGGCGACGCCGGCCGGGCCGTAGACGGGGATCCGCGGCTGCGGGCCGCTCGGGTGGTACTTGCGCATCACGTAGTAGCCGCAGAGGTCGAGGCAGTGGTCGGCGTGCAGGTGGCTGAGCAGCACGGCGTCGACGTGAGCGGGTCGATGTGGTGCTGCAGCTGGCCGAGCGCGCCGTTGCCGAGGTCGAGCAGGATCCGCCAGGTGCGCTTGTCGGGGCCGTCGCCGAGGTCGGCCTCGACGAGGTAGCAGCTGGCCGCGGAGTCCGGACCGGGGAAGGAGCCCGAGCAGCCGACCACGGTGAGCCTCATGCGAGACCTCCCGCGAACTGGCTGGCAGCCACCATCTCCGGGCCGAGGAACCGTCGTCCGATCGTCTCGAACTCCTCCGGCGACCCGGTGGTGACGAAGGTGTAGGCGGGCTCGCCCGACGTCGCGCATCAGGCCGGTGTCGGCGAGCACCCGGTAGACGTCCTTCGCGCACTCCTCGGCGCTGCTGACCAGGGTGACGTGCTCGCCCATCACGTACGACACGACACCGGTGAGCAGCGGGTAGTGGGTGCAGCCGAGGATCAGGGTGTCGACGCCGGCCCGCACCAGCGGGTCGAGGTACTCGTGCGCGACGTCGAGCAGCTCGGCGCCGCCGGTGACGCCGGCCTCGACGAACTCGACGAACCGCGGGCAGGCCTGCGTCGTGAGCGTCGACGTGCGGGGCGGCCACGAAGGCGTCGTCGTAGGCCCGCGAGGACGCCGTCGCGGCGGTGCAGATGACGCCGATCCGGCCGGTGTGGGTGGCGGCGACCGCCCGGCGGGTGGCCGGCAGGATCACCTCGACGACCGGCACGTCGTAGCGCTCGCGGGCGTCGCGCAGCATCGCGGCGCTGGCGGAGTTGCACGCGATCACCAGCGCCTTGACGCCCTGGTGCACGAGGTGGTCGAGGCACTCCAGCGCGTACTCGCGCACCTCGCCGATCGGCTTGGTGCCGTAGGGCTGGCGGGCGGTGTCGCCGACGTACAGGATCGACTCGTGCGGCAGCTGGTCGATCACCGAGCGCGCGACGGTGAGGCCACCGAAGCCGGAGTCGAAGATCCCGATGGGCGCATCGAGGGAGGTCGGATCCGGCACGAGAGCCAACGGTACGGGCTGCCCCGGCTTTACGGCGCGCAAGCGAGATAGGTCACGTCAGCGAGATCGGCTGCGGTGATTTCGACGCTGCTCAATCGAACAGTCGCGGCTGCGGCGGGCCGAGCGAGGGGTCGACGCCGCCGAACAGGTCGCTCACCGACTCCCCCGCGTGCACCCGGGCGACCGCCTCGCCGAGCAGGCCAGCCGACCGACCGCACGGTGAGCTCCGGCCAGTCCTGCCGGCTGCGGCACGCTGTCGGTGGTGACCACCTCGGTGATCATCGGGTGGCCGCGCAGCCGCTCGAGCGCCTTGCCCACGAACAGCCCGTGGGTGCAGGCGATCGCGGCCTCCTCGCAGCCCTGGTCGCGCAGCCGGTCGAGCAGCTCGAGGATCGAGCCGCCGGTGGCGATCTCGTCGTCGAGCACGACGGCGCGCCGACCGGCGACGTCGCCGACGATCGCGTCGATCACCACCCGGTCGTCGGCCAGCCGCTTCTTGCTGCCGGCGGCGACGGGCAGGCCGAGCAGCCGTGCGAACTGGGTGGCGGTCTTGGCGTTGCCGAAGTCGGGCGAGACCACGACCGACGTCGCTGAGGTCCTGGCCGAGGAAGTGGTCGGCGAGCACGCCGAGCGCGGTGAGGTGGTCGACCGGCACCGAGAAGAACCCGTGCACCTGCGGGGCGTGCAGCGTCATCGTGATGATCCGGTCGACGCCGGCGGTGGTGAGCAGGTCGGCCACCAGCCGGCCGCCGATCGAGAGCCGCGAGGCGTCCTTCTTGTCCGAGCGCGCGTAGGCGTAGTACGGGATGACGGCGGTGATCTTCTCCGCCGAGGCACCGCGCGCGGCGTCGACCATGAGGAGCAGCTCCATCAGGTGCTCCTGGGTGGGCGGCACCAGCGGCTGCACGAGGTAGACGTCGCGCTGGCGGCAGTTGGCCTGCAGCTGGGCCTGGAGGCAGTCGTTGCTGAACCGGGTCATCTCCACCGGTGACAGCGGGACGCCGAGGTGCTCGCAGATGTCGGTGGCGAGCGCCCGGTGGGCACTGCCGCTGAAGACGACGATCTCGCGCACGCTGGCCCCTACCGCAGCTCTCGCAGCGTCGGCCAGGGGTTGAGCCGGCACCCCTGCGTGCCCTTCGACTGCTGCATCATCACCGGCGCCAGCCTGCCCTGGCCCGGGCAGGACGCGTGACCCTTGCCCAGCCAGTGGCCGGTCTCGTGGTTGACGACCATGTGGCGGTAGTCGCGGCGCGACCGGCCGGCGCGGTTCCACGCCGGCGAGGCGTGGAGCCACCGGGTCTGGTTGATCACCACGTAGCGGCCGACCCGGCAGCTCCACATGGTGCTGCACACCGAGGAGTACGACGGCAACGTCGAGGCGTTCGCCAGCACCAGCGTGAACGACCCGCCGCGGCGCACCTGCCGGAACTGCACGCCCTTGCCGCGCCAGCCGCGGGCGTCGGCGTAGGTCTCGGCGGCCTGCCGGGCGAACTCGCCGACGTCGGCGGTGATCCGGCCGTTGGTGCGCACCACGTAGGTGACCGTCCGGCGCACGTCGCGGCGGTGCCGCACCGCACCGCGCGGCTCGGAGCCGCGGGCGGCAGGCCGGTGCCCGACGGCGAACGCGGTGACCCGCACGCGGACCCGGGTGCCGACGTCGCGCGGGCCGTAGGTGTAGCGGCGCGCGGTGGCGCCGCGGGATCTCGCGGCCGTTGCGCAGCCACTGGTAGCGCACGTAGGCCGGGTCGGCCGACCAGCGGCCCGCGGTGGCGGCGACGGTGCTGCCGTAGCGCTGCACGCCCTCGCACCGTCGGCGGCACCCGGTTCTCGAGCTGACGGCGGGCGACCTGGCGGGTCGGCGCCGAGGTGGCGTTGTCGCGGTGGCCGTCGGCGTCGGTGGCCACCACCCGCACCGAGATCCGGTGGCGCAGGTCGTCGACCGCCGAGCCGGTAGGTGCGTCCGGTCGGCGCGCTGCCCCGGATGCGCTCGCCGTCGCGCAGCCAGCGGTAGGCGAAGGTCACCCCGGCCGGCGTCCACGAACCGGGGTCGGCGGTGAGCACCTCGCCGTAGACCGCGGTGCCGGACACCGTCGGTGGCGCGGTGCTCTCGACGTCGTCGGCCCACGCGGTCGGGCGGCGCGACGAGGAGACCCGACGGTCGCGGCCAGGACGGCGAGGAGAGCACGCACGGGCGGCACGGTACGCGGTCGCGCCACACCGATACCGGCGATTGCTGGTGGATCCTCCGGATACGGGCCAGACTGACGCTCATGACGGCGACCGCCGAGGACGAGCTCGACGCTCTCGTCGCGCGCGTCGCGAAGGCCCAGGAGCTCGCCAACATGGGCGACTACGACTGGCACATCCCCAGCGACACCAACCGCTGGAGCGACCAGCTCTTCCGGATCTACGGCTTCGAGCCGCAGTCGTTCAACCCCTCGTACGAGAGGTTCCTCTCGCTCCTGCACCCCGACGACCGCGAGCGCGTCGTCGAGACCCACAAGCGCGCCTACGCCACCGGCGAGGGCTGGGCGATCGTGGAGCGGATCGTGCGCCCGGACGGCGAGGTGCGCTACCTCTCCACCAACGGCGAGGTGGTCACCGACGAGCAGGGCACCCCGGTGCGGATGCGCGGCACGTGCGTCGACATCACCGAGCGGGTGCGCGCCGAGCAGGACCAGGAGCAGCACGCCGCCCGGCTCATCGAGGCCGAGGTCCGGCGCACCCAGGCCGTCGAGATCAACGACAACGTCGTGCAGGGCCTCACCGCCGCGCTCTACGCACTCGAGCTCAAGGACGTCGAGCGCGCCACCAACTACCTCATGCACACCCTCGAGTCGGCCCGCCGGATGATGTCCGACCTGGTCACCCCGCTGGACGGCGAGCTCGACACCGTCGGCCTGGTGCGCAACGAGCCCGCCGACGTCGACGGCACCCGCTGACCCGTCGCCGGGTTGGTCGTGGCCGCGCGCGTAGCACGCCGGGCTCGCCGTCAAGGACGCGCTCCGCGCGCCGCTGCGCGGTGCGCTGCGCGCATCGTTGACTCGAGCCTCCCCGGCGTGCGACGGCGCACGAACGGCGGGCTCCGCCACGCCGTCCGCGCAAGCGCGGCCACCACCGTCACCCCCAGCCGTCGACCGATCAGGCACTTGCTGACTTCTCAGGCACTGCATGGGCGAGAGCAGGCGAGCGCCGGGAGTCGAGCCGGGCGATGTACCGAGGGCGCCCGCGCATGCGGGCGGCGCGGGCGGAGCCCGTGCCGTCGAGCGCGCCGCTAGCCGATCGAGCGAGGCTCCGGGCGGACGCCGAAGGCCGCCGCGCAGCGGGCGCGAAGCGATCCTTGACGCGGAGACTCGATCGGCTACGCGCGCGGGCGCCCGCACAGTCACCCCGAAGACGCGTCACGCCCAGAGCTGGCCCTCGAGGCGCGTCCTCGGCCTCGTCGACGGTGCCCTCGTAGGCACCGGTGGACAGGTACTTCCAGCCGCCGTCGCACACCACGAACGCGATGTCGGCGCTCTCGCCGGCCTTGACCGCCTTGGCGGCCTGGCCGAGCGCGGCGTGCAGGATCGCGCCGGTGGAGATGCCGGCGAAGATGCCCTCGAGCTCGAGCAGCTCGCGGGTGCGGCGGACGGCGTCGCGCGGGCCGACCGAGAACCGGCCGTCGATCAGCGACTCGTCGTACAGCTCGGGCACGAAGCCCTCGTCGAGGTTGCGCAGGCCGTAGACGAGCTCGCCGTAGCGGGGCTCGGCGGCGACGATGCGCACCTCCGGCTTCTCGCGGCGGAAGAACCGGCCGACGCCCATCAGGGTGCCGGTGGTGCCGAGCCCGGCCACGAAGTGGGTGATCGACGGCAGGTCGGCGAGCAGCTCGGGGCCGGTGCCGCGCTCGTGGCGAGAGTGCGTTCGCGGGGTTGCCGTACTGGTAGAGCATCACCCAGTCGGGGTGCTCCTCGGCCACCTGCTTGGCCGTGCGCACCGCCTCGTTGGAGCCGCCGGCGGCCGGCGACGACACGATCTCGGCGCCCCACATCCGCAGCAGCTGGCGCCGCTCCTCGGAGGTGTTCTCCGGCATCACGCACACGATCCGGTAGCCCTTGAGCTTGGCGGCCATGGCCAGCGAGATGCCGGTGTTGCCCGACGTCGGCTCGAGGATCGTGCAGCCGGGGCGCAGCCGGCCGTCCTTCTCCGCCTCCTCGATCATCGCCAGCGCGGGGCGGTCCTTGATCGAGCCGGTGGGGTTGCGGTCCTCGAGCTTGGCCCACAGCCGCACGTCCGGGCGCTCGGCGAGAGCCGCGGCAGCCCGACCAGCGGGGTGCCGCCCACCGAGGCGAGCAGGTTGTCGTAGCGCATCGAGCCTTCCGGTCGCGGGTCAGTGCAGGAAGGCGGTCGGGTCGAACTCGGCGAGCGGGATGATCCGCATCCGCGGCAGCTCGCTGTTGAACGCGCGGACGTCGTACTCGAGGTCGAAGAACGACAGTCCGTCGGTCGACGAGCTGGGTGCTGGTGAACTCGCGGAAGCCGACGACCCCGAGCCGGCGGGTGCCGTCGGCCGAGGGCGAGCAGGTCCTCGGCGAAGTCGGCGTCGTGGCTGACCAGCACGACGTCGGCCTCGGGCCGGTCGCGCAGCGCCTGCAGCGTGCGCAGGATGCCGATGTCGACGACCTTCTCGTCCGGCCCGCCCGACGAGCGGCACCGGCCGGTAGTCGAGGGCGAGCAGCGCCTGCACGAAGGTGGTGGGCAGCGACCCGCTGCTCGCGTTGAGG
This sequence comes from uncultured Actinomycetota bacterium, assembly GCA_963845795.1. Lineage (GTDB taxonomy): Bacteria > Actinomycetota > Actinomycetes > Propionibacteriales > Nocardioidaceae > Nocardioides. The sequence continues at coordinate 164,200 of CAWJTG010000013.1, forward strand.
AAGAACAGGCCGGTGACCCGCTGTTGCCACTCCCGCTCGACGAACGCGGTCACGCGCTCCCACCGGGGGCGCTCCTCCGGCAACGGTCGGCGCCCGAGGACCGCGTTGCCGAGGGTGGCGTCGAGGTTCTCGCCGTCGACGAGGATGAACGTGCGGCGTTCCGGTCCGGGACCGGTTCCGACGCGGTCTCCTCCTCGGCGAGGGTCATGGCCGGCTCAGCCGCCGGCGACCGCGGGCAGGATCACGACCTGGTCGCCGTCGCCCAGCTCGGCGTCGAGGCCGCCGATGAAGCGGACGTCCTCGTCGTTGACGTAGACGTTGACGAAGCGCCGCAGCTCGTCGGCGCCGTTCTTGTCCTCGACCAGGCGGTCCTTGATGACCGGCGTGGTTGCGACTCCAGGTCGTCGATGAGCGCGCTCAGCCTGCCGCCCTCGCCCTGCACCACCTTCTCGCCGTCGGTGTACGTGCGCAGGATGGTCGGGATCTTGACCTCGATGGCCATCAGTCGGTGCTCCTCACCAGTTCGGGCACGATCTCGACCTCTTCCTCGGTCACCGTGCCGTCGACGATTCTGTAGGACCGGAACTCCACCGGGCCCTCGTTATTCCCGTGCTCGCGCGTGCTGACCAGCACGTAGTGCGCTCCCGGCTCGGCCGCGAGCTTGATGTCGGTGACGCTCGGGTAGGCCTCGGTGGCGGTGTGGGAGTGGTAGACGACGACCGGCTCCTCGTCGTTGTCGTCCATCTCCTGGTAGAGCCGCAGCAGGTCGGTGCTGTCGAACTCGTAGAACGTCGGGCTGCCGGCGGCGTTGACCATCTCGACGAACCGCTCGGGGCGGTCGCTGCCCACCGGGCCCGCCACGACGCCGCACGCCTCGTTCGGGTGGTCCCGCTTGGCGTGGGCGACGATGGCGTCGTGGGTCGCCTGGTCGATGCGCAGCACTCCCCCAGGGTAGTCAGGGCGTGCGGTAGCGCCGCTGCGGGCGCCCGGCGGTGCCGTAGCTGCAGCCGCACCTCGGCCTGGCCGGTGTCGACGAAGTGCTCGAGGTAGCGGCGCGCGGTGACGCGGGAGAGGCCGAGCTCGTCGCCGGCGCTCGGACGCGGACACCTCGCGCGTGCTCGCGCAGCGCGGCGAGCACGAGGTCGGCGGTCTCGGGGCTGAGCCCCTTCGGCAGCCGCGCCCTCGGTGGCGCGCGCGGCGCGACCGCCGCGCGGCGCCGAAGGCGTGGTCGATCGGCGGCCTGGTCGGCCTCGCCGTCGGCGCCGAGCACGCCGAGGGCGTCGGCCACCCGGCGCAGCCGCTCGGCGAGGTCGGCGTGCTCGAACGGCTTGACGAGGTACTGCATCGCGCCGCCGTGCAGGGCCGTGCGGCACGGCGTCGGCGCCGCGCTCGGCGGTCACCATCACGACGGCGACCTGGCTGCCCGTCGCGGCGCAGCCGGTCGAGCACCTCGAGGCCCGCTGAGGTCGGGCAGGTGCACGTCGAGCAGCAGCAGGTCGGGCTCGCAGCTCGGCGACGAGCCGCAGCGCGTCGGCGCCGGTGTGGGCGGTGCCGACCACCTCGAAGCCCGTCGGTCTGCTCGACGAAGCGCGGCGTGGATGCGGGCCACCATGAAGTCGTCGTCGACGACGAGCACGCGGATCACGAGTCACCATCCGCCGACACGGCCCTCCGGCACGCGGCAGGCACGACGCGCGAACTCGGCGCCGCCTCGTCGGTCGGCCCGGTCGACCTCGACCCGGCCGCCGCGCTGGGTGCAGATCAGCCGCACCAGCGGCAGCCCGATGCCGCGGCCGCCGAGCACGTCGGGCTTGGTGGAGAAGCCGCGCACGAAGATCGGCGTCGCGCAGGTCGTCCGGCACGCCGGGCCCGTTGTCGCGCACGCGCACGTGCACGGCGCCCGTCGGTCGACGCGTGAGCCACACCTCGACCAGCGCGTCGGGCGCACCCGGCGCAGGCGTCGACCGCGTTGTCGACGAGGTTGCCGAGCACGGTGGTGAGGTCGGCCGAGACGTCGGCGGGCAGCGCCGGCAGCCGCGACCCGGGGTCGAGCTCGAGCTGCGACGCCGCGCTCGTCGGCGACGGCGTCCTTGGCGATGCAGCAGGGCGGCGACGGCGGGATCGGCGATCCGGGCCGCCACGAAGTCGCCGATCTCGGAGCGGCGCCGGGTGAGCGTGCCGACGAGCGCGCGCACCTCGTCGTACTCGCCGAGCTGGACCAGCCCGGAGATCGTGTGCAGCTGGTTGTCGAACTCGTGGGTCTGGGCGCGCAGGGTGTCGGTGATCGACAGGTTCGAGCTGAGCTGGCTCTGCAGCGACACCAGCTCGGTGCGGTCGCGCAGCGTGGTGACGCTGCCGATGCCCGCGTCCCGCGAGCGACGCCGCGCGCCGGTTGAACACCACGCACCCGGCGTGCCGACGAGCGCCACGGCGTCGTGCGACGTCGCGCGCCGTCGGCGCCGGCGAGCAGCGTCGACCACGTGCGGGTCGAGTCCGAGGTCGTGCGACCGGCCGGCCGACCGGGTCGCCGGCGACCTCGAGCGTGCGCCGGGCGGCGTCGTTCATCATCGTGACGCGGCCGTCGGTGCCGACCGCGACGACGCCCTCGCGGATGCTGTGCAGCAGCGCCTCGCGGTGGTCGGCGAGGCCGGCGATCTCGCGTGGGCGCGAGGCCGCGGGTGCGGCGCTTCACCACCCGCGACACGACGTAGGTGCCGACGATGCCGAGCAGCGGCGCCGAGCCCGAGGTACAGCGCGAGGTCGGGCGCCGCGCCGGTGAGCCGCTCGCCAGACGCGAGGGGTAGGTCTGCTCGGCGACCGCGAGCCGACGCAGGTCGCCGTCGGTCGTCGAGGATCGGCGCGTGCGCGGCGACCGCGCGCTCGTCGTCGAGCGTCGACGTCGCCGACCCAGCCGCGGCCCTCGCAGCACGTCGCTGTCGCCGAGCTCGGCGCGGCGGTCGCCCACCAGCGACGGGTCGGACGCGGCGAGCACGACGCCGTCGGGTCGAGACGATGTAGCACGTCGGTGGCGCCGGAGAGGCTGAGGCCGCGGTCGACCGGGCGGCGCCAGCACCGCGCCGGTGCTCGTCCGCGACCGTCGCTCGTCCAGCGCGTCGAGCTGCGCGCGGCACGACGGTCGATGCTCGCGACGTACTCGGCGACCGAGCGCATCTGGCGCACCGTGCTCGTCGGCGAACGTCGGCGGTCGACTGGCGCACGCTGACGACGCCGACGACGACGAGCAGCGACGGCGACGACCACCAGCTGGAGCGCGAGGAACTGGCCGGCGAGCGTCAGCTCGCGACGACCGGCGCGCACGACCACAACGACCACAACCTCCTTTGCTACCGCAACGGTGACGACCGCCACACCGAGGCGCTCATGCTCGTGCAGCGTGTCACCGACATCACACCACTCGAACCGCCAGCGGCGCGCTGCGCGTGCGGCGTCCGCCGTCGTGGCCTCGCGCGCTCGCCTTCGCGCTCGCCGCGCCGGCGTGCGGCGTCACCCGCGGCAGCGACGACCCCGGCAACCGCCGGCTTGCGGATGATGATCCCGAACAGCCCGGGCGGCGGCTACGACCTCACCGGCCGGGCCGCGCCAAGGCGATGGAGGACGACGACCTCACCGGCCGCTTCGAGATCACCAACGTGCTCGGCGCCAGCGGCACCGTCGCGATGCAGCGGCTCGCCAACGCGAAGGGCGCCGACGACCTGGTGATGACGATGGGCCTCGGCGTCGTCGGCGCGGTCTACACCAACGAGTCCGACGCCCGGGTCTCCGACATGACGCCGATCGCGCGGCTGGTCGAGGAGCAGGAGGGCCTGCTGGTGCCGGCGGACTCGCCGTTCGAGACCGTCGACGACCTGGTGCGAGGCCTGGAAGGACGACCCCGGCTCGGTCACCGTCGGCGGCGGCTCGACCGCCGGCGGCCCCGACCACCTGTTCCCGATGCAGCTCGCCGAGGCGGTCGGCATCGACCCGCGCGAGGTCAGCTACATCGCCCTACGACGGCGGCGGCCCGCTCACCAGCGGCGCTGCTCGGCTCGAAGATCGACGTCGGCACCTCCGGCCTCGGCGAGTTCGAGGGCCAGATCGAGGACGGCTCGCTGCGCGTGCTCGCCGTCTCCGGCGCGGAGCGGCTCGACGAGCGTCGACGCCCCGACGCTGACCGAGGCGGGCATCGACCTGGTCTTCACCAACTGGCGCGGCGTGCTCGCCCCGCCCGGGCATCACCGACGGAGCACGCGAGGACTACCTCGTCGACCTGTTCACCGAGATGCACGACACCGACGCGTGGCGCGAGGCAGCTCGAGGCGCAACGGCTGGACCGACAACTTCGCCACCGGCGAGGAGTTCGGCACGTTCCTCGACGAGCAGGACGACCGCGTCGCCGACACCCTGAAGGAGCTGGGGCTGGCATGAGCCACCGACTAGCCCTCGACGAGCACCGGGGTCGACGCACCAGCAGACCGAGACGCCCGAGCCGGCTCGTCGACAAGGCGCAGTACGGCCTCGCGGCGTTCCTCGTCGTCGTCGGCGCCTACGTGCTCTACGACGCCAGCCACCCTGCGAGACGGGCTTCGCCGACCAGCCGGTGCAGCCCTACGCCTTCCCGTTACGTCGTCGGCGCCGCGCTGCGTGGTGCTCGGCGTCCTGCTCGCCGTCGCCACCGCGCGCGGCGACCGTGCCCGAGGCCGAGGAGGGCGAGGACGTCGACCTCGACGGCGGCACCGACTGGCGCACCGTCGCGCATGCTCGTCGGCGTCTTCGTCGCTCAACATCGCTCCTGATCGACTGGCTCGGCTGGGCGATCACCGGCGCGCTGCTGTTCGCCGGCGCCGCCTGCGTGCTCGGCAGCCGGACGCCGCGTGCGCGACGTCGCGATCGGCGCGGCCCTGTCGGTCGGCACCTGGTACGGCTTCTACGTCGGTCTCGGCATCCCGATCCCGGCCGGCATCCTGGACGGGGTGCTCTGAGATGGACCTCCTGCTCGACGGCTTCCAGACCGCCCTGACGCCGGCACAACCTGCTGTTCGCCGTGCTCGGCGTGCTGCTCGGCACCGCGGTCGGCGTGCTGCCCGGCATCGGCCCGGCGATGACGGTGGCGCTGCTGCTGCCGGTCACCTACAGCGTGCCGCCGGAGAGCGCGATCATCATGTTCGCCGGCATCTACTACGGCGGCATGTACGGCGGTTCGACCACCTCGATCCTGCTGAACACCCCCGGCGAGTCCTCGTCGGTGATCACCGCGATCGAGGGCAACAAGATGGCCAAGGCGGGGCGGGCCGCGCAGGCCCTGGCCACCGCCGCCGTCGGCTCGCTTCGTGGCCGGCACGATCGGCACGATCCTGCTGGTGCTGCTCGCGCCCACCGTGGCCGACGTCGTCGTCAAGCTCGGCGCGCCGTCGTACTTCGCGATCATGGTGCTGGCGCTGCTGGCGGTGACGCCGTGCTCGGCGCCTCCAAGCTGCGCGGCTTCATCGCGCTCTTCCTCGGCCTCGCGATCGGGCTGGTCGGCACCTCGACCGGCCAGGCGCGGCTCACCTTCGACCAGCCGCTGCTGGCCGACGGCATCGACATCGTCGTGGTCGCGGTCGCGATCTTCGCGATCGGCGAGGCGCTGTGGGTGGCGGCGCACCTGCGCCGCCGGCCGCTCGAGGTGATCCCGGTCGGTCAGCCGTGGATGAGCCGCGACGACTGGGGCCGCTCCTGGAAGCCGTGGCTGCGCGGCACCGCCTTCGGGTTCCCGTTCGGCGCGCTGCCGGCGGGCGGCGCCGAGATGCCGACGTTCCTGCAGCTACATCACCGAGAAGCAGCTGGCCAGAGCACCCCGAGGACGAGTTCGGCGAGACGGCGCCATCGAGGGCGTCGCGGGGCCGGAGGCGGCCAACAACGCCTCGGCCGCCGGCACCCTGGTGCCGCTGCTCGCGATCGGGCTGCCGACCACGGCGACCGCGGCGGTGATCCTGGTCGGCGCTGCAGAGCTACGGCATCCAGCCCGGCCCGCAGCTGATCGACGACGAGCCCGACCTGGTGTGGGCGCTGCTCGCGAGCCTCTTCATCGCCAACACGCTGCTGCTGGTGCTCAACCTGCCGCTGGCGCCGGTGTGGGCGAAGCTGCTGCAGATCCCGCGGCCCTACCTCTACGCCGGCATCCTGTTCTTCGCCTCGCTCGGCGCCTACGCGGTGAACTTCCAGGCCTTCGACCTCGGCGCTGCTGCTCCTGGCCGGCCTGCTGGGCCTGGCGATGCGGCGGTTCGGCATCCCGGTGCTGCCGCTGCTCGTCGGCGCTCATCCTCGGGCCGGCCGCTGGAGGAGCAAGCTGCACCGAGGCGCTCGCCATCTCGCAGGGCGAGTGGAGCACGCTGTGGGGCGAGCCGGTCGCCGTCGTCGTCTACGTCGTCATCGCCGTCCTGCTGCTGGCCGTCGGCGCCCGCGGCGTGCGCAAGCCCGCCCGCGACGAGCCCGAGCCCGCGGCTCGCGAGGAGGTGGATGCCCGATGACCGTCGTGGTGGGCTACAGCCCGGATGCCTACGGTCGCGCCGCCGTCGACCACGCCGCCGAGGCGGCCCGCGAGCGCGGCGAGCGACTCGTGGTGGTCAACGCCTCCACCGGCCACAGCCTCGTCGACCACGGCCACGCCGGCGACGAGGACCTGACCTCGCTCACCGAGCGGCTGCGCAGCAGCGGCCTCGACGTCGACGTGCGGCACGACATCGTCTCCGACGTCGCCGACGCCGTGATCCAGGCCGCCGAGCAGGAGCAGGCGCGGCTGGTGGTGGTCGGCGTCCGCCGCCGCACGCCGGTCGGCAAGCTGCTGCTCGGCAGCGTCGCGCAGCGGGTGATCCTCGAGGCGTCGTGCCCCGTGCTCGCGGTCAAGCCCGCTAGGTTCCTAGCGCTTCGTGAGCGCCTGCACCAGCGTCTCCTGCAGGTAGCCGACCCACTCGTAGAGGTGGTGGGCCTGGGAGCGCGGGTCGTCGTCGGGGAGCGAGTACCAGTACTCCTCGTCGTCCTCCTCGACCCCGAGCCTGGTGGCGAGGGCGAGCCGGACGTCGGTGAAGCTGCGCAGCCAGGTGTTCGCCGTCGCTTCGTCGAGCTCGACGTCGATCATCAGCCCGTCCTCCTCGAGCTGCGGCGGGAGGCCCGCCTCCTCGAGGGTGTCGATCACCGAGACGGCAGCGGCGGCCTTGCCGTCGCGCAGGGAGCCCTCGGTGAAGCGGCGGAACTCGGCCGAGGACTCCTCGTCGTCCCGGTAGGCGCTGGGGAACAGCCGCGCGAGCACGGGGTCGTCGGGCTCGGCGACCGGGCCGGAGAAGTCGAACATCGCCTCCATCGGGTCGCGGTCGTCGGGGACGGCGGCCTCGTTGCGGAGCAGCTCGACCAGCTGGCTCGCGAGCGAGCGGAGCAGGTCGGCCTCGAACCCGCTGAAGGTCGCGATCAGGCGGCCACTGCGCCGGTGGCGGGCGAATCCGCTCATTCCGACTTCGAGAGCGTGGCCCACAGGCCGTACTCGTGCATCGCCTGGACGTCGCGCTCCATCTCCTCGCGACTGCCCGAGCTCACCACGGACCGGCCGTCCTCGTGCACCTCCATCATCAGCTTCTCCGCCTTCTTCTTCCCGTAGCCGAAGTGCTTCTGGAACACGTAGGTGACGTACGACATCAGGTTCACCGGGTCGTTCCAGACGATCGTGACCCACGGCGTCGAGGTGAGCGTGATCTGGTCGGGGTCCAGGGTCGTCTCGAGTCCCTCGTCGACCTCCGGGCTCGCGGTGGACACGCCGTCATGGTGGCACACTCCCCCGCATGGATCAGGGCACCGGGGGCGACACGGAGGACCTGCTCGTCGACCTCGCCGACGGCGTCCTGCGACTCACGATGAACCGTCCCGGGGTGCTCAACGCGATGAGCCCCGAGATGGGTGTCGCGCTCGCCGAGCGGCTCGAGCGGGCCACGATCGACGACGCCGTGCGGGTCGTGGTGATCGCCGGCGCCGGTGGCGCGTTCTCGGCCGGCGCCGACATCTCGGGGGCCGACGCCCACGAGCGCTTCGACGTCCGTGCGATGGACGTCGCCAACCGGATCGTGCGCGCCGTCGTGGCCTGCGACAAGCCGGTGGTGGCGGCGGTCGCGGGCGTCGCCGCCGGCGTCGGCTGCTCCGCCGCGCTGGCCGCCGACCTCGTCGTCGCGAGCGAGTCGGCCACGTTCCTGCTGGCGTTCACCCGCATCGGGTTCATGCCGGACGGCGGCACCAGCGCCACCGTGGCGGCCGCCGTCGGGCGGTCGCGGGCGATGCGGCTCGCGCTGCTGGCCGAGCCGCTCTCGGGAAGAGAGGCCCACGAGGCAGGGCTGGTCAGCCACCTCGCCGCCGACGACGAGCACGAGGCCGTCGTCGCGACGCTGGTGCGCCGGCTGGCCGCCGGGCCGCCGCTCGCCCACGCCGCCACCAAGCGCGCCGTCAACGCCGCCACCCTCGGGCACCTCGACGCCTCGCTGGAGCGCGAGCGCACCGGCCAGACCGTGCTGATGCGCACCGAGGACGCGGCCGAGGGCATGCGGGCGTTCGCCGAGGGTCGCCGCCCGGAGTTCCGGGGCCAGTAGCCGCTCAGCACCACTTCGCGACGATCGCCCCGATCACCGTCGCGCTGCGGTTGGTGGCCGGTCCGAGCACCTTCTCGACGCGGGCGTTGTCGACCGCGCCCCCGAGGTAGCTCTCGCCGAGCAGCAGGTGGACGGCGCGGCCGGCGACGTGCACGCCAGCCCCCGTCCCGGCCAGCGACTCCATCTCGCGGGCGGCGGCGGCGCTCGGCTCCTGCTTCAGCAGCGAGACGTAGTGACGTCCGTCGTGACCCTCGGCGAGCCGGTCGACGTCCTCGGCCACCTCGCGGAGCTCGGGGACGGTGAACACCATCGTCGGCACCTCGAACCCGCGGTCCTCGAGGTAGGTCGCCTCGAGCGCCCGCTCGATCCGCTCCCGCGAGCGCATCCGGCTCTCGAACCGCACGTTGCCGGTGTTGATGTGGGTGGCCACGTCGGTGAACCCGGCGGCCTCGGTAGCCGCGACGATCGCCGGCTTCGGGAACTTCCGGGGGCGCCGAGGTTGATCGCCCGCAGGAACGCGACGTAGGTGGTCATCGCAGCCACGTCCCCCTCAGCGTGCCCATGCGCGAGTGGTGGCACGTCGCGCACCCGAGCAACGGGCGGGCCGTCAGAGGTTGCCGCGCGCCTCCTGCTCGCGCTCGATCGCCTCGAACAGGGCCTTGAAGTTGCCCTTGCCGAAGCCGAGCGAGCCGTGGCGCTCGATGAACTCGAAGAAGACGGTCGGCCGGTCGCCCATCGGCTTGGTGAAGATCTGGAGCAGGTAGCCGTCCTCGTCGCGGTCGACGAGGATGCCGCGCTTCTTGAGCTCCTCGATCGGCACCCGCACGTTGCCGATCCGCGCGCGCAGCTCGGGGTCGTCGTAGTAGGAGTCGGGGGTCACGAGGAACTCGATGCCGTTGCCGCGCAGGATGTCGACGGTGCGGAGGATGTCGCCGGTGGCGAGCGCGATGTGCTGGCAGCCGGCACCGTCGTAGAACTCGAGGTACTCGTCGATCTGCGACTTCTTCTTCGCGATCGCCGGCTCGTTGAGCGGGAACTTCACGCGGTGGTTGCCGCTGGCGACCACCTTGCTCATGAGGGCGGAGTAGTCGGTGGCGATGTCGTCGCCGATGAACTCGGCCATGTTCGTGAAGCCGAGGACCTTGTTGTAGAAGGCGACCCACTCGTCCATCCGGCCGAGCTCGACGTTGCCGACGCAGTGGTCGACGGCCTGGAACAGCCGCTTCGGGTGGCCCTCCGGGCGGACGACGGTGGAGGTGCGGGCGGCGAAGCCGGGCAGGTACGGGCCGGAGTAGCGGCTGCGGTCGACCAGGGTGTGGCGGGTCTCGCCGTAGGTGGCGATCGCCGCGGTGCGCACCGTGCCGTGCTCGTCGGTGACGTCGTGCGGCTCGACCAGGATCGTCGCGCCGACCGAGCGGGCGTGGTCGATGCACTTGTCGACGTCGGGCACCTCGAGCGCGAGGTCGACGACGCCGTCGCCGTGCTTGCGGTGGTGGTCGAGCGCCGGGCTGTCGGGGGTGACGCCGCCGGTGAACACGAAGCGCGCGCTGCCCGAGCGCAGCACGTAGGTCTTCGAGTCGCGCTCGCCGGTCTCGGGGCCGCGGTACGCCTCGAGGTCCATGCCGAGCGCGACCTGGTAGAAGGTCGCGGTCTGGGTGGCGTTGCCGACCACGAAGCAGACGGCGTCCATCGCGGTGACCGGGAACGGGTCGCGGCTGGCGTCGTACTCGACGAGGCCCGACGAGCTCCTTCAGCTGCTCGAGGGTGAGGTCGGCCTTGAGCTCGTCCGGAGTCAGCGTCATACCACTGATGGTCCCGCTGTACAGGGCAACCTGTGCAACAGTACGACGAGCTCACTGCACAATCTGCACACTCGGAGGCGCATCCGTGGACGACCTGGACCGCACCCTGACCACCTTGTTCGCCACCGAGCCGAGGGTGGGCGTGCTCGAGGCCTCGCGCCGGCTCGGGGTCGCGCGCGGCACGGTGCAGGCACGGCTCGACAAGCTGGCCGCGAACGGCGTCATCACCGGGTGGGGCCCCGACCTCTCGCCGGAGGCGCTCGGCTACCCCGTCACCGCGTTCCTCACCCTCGAGATCGCCCAGGCCACCGGGCACGACGCCGTCGCCGCCCACCTCGCCCGCATCCCCGAGGTGCTCGAGGCGTTCACGATCACCGGCGTCCGGCGACCTGATGGCCCGGGTGGTGGCGCGCTCGAACGCCGACCTGCAGCGGGTGATCGACGCGGTGCTGGCCGACACCGCGATCCTGCGGTCCTCGACCGTCATCGCGCTGGCCACCCAGGTGCCCTACCGCGTGCTCCCGCTGCTGCAGGCGACCTGAGGTCGGGTCAACCCGCGTAGCGGTGGGCGTAGGCCGGCAGCCGCGGCTCGGCGTCGACCCAGCGCCGCGGGTCGAGCGTCCCGAGCACCAGCATCAGGGGCGACCGCAGGAAGACGGCGGAGCCGGCCGGATCGCCGTGCGGGATGAAGGTCTGGGTGCACACCTGCGCCGCTATCCGCGCCGGCCGGGCCGGCCCTCGGTGTTGCAGTGCGTCGAGGGTGAGGGCGTAGGTGACGGGGTCGCCGAGGATGAGCCCATGCTCCACCGGGTCGGCGGCGCACACGTCCTGCACGATCACCGCCCGCACGCCCCGCATCCGGTTCACGGCCGGCTGCGGACGCACGATCTCGTCGTAGCGAGTGGCGAGCGCGGTGAACGCCGGCCGGTCGGGCAGCGGCGCGCGGCGCATCGCGGTGACGGTGCGGGCGCCGCGACGCAGCTGCCAGGCGAGCGGCACGCACTGCCCGCCGCTGCACAGCTCGTTGGCGAACGCTGTGCCGTCGAGCGGCCCGGCGATGCTCACGACGTCGGTGGTGCGGCGCGCGACGTCCGGCCAGAACTTCGTCACCCAGATCGGCGAGCGCGGCGCCCTGGCTGTGACCCACGATCGCGATCGGGCGCCCCGAGACCCGGGCCGCCCGGCGGGCGGCGTGCACGACGTACTCGGCCGCCCGCAGGAACCCGCCCACCGCGCGCTGCGGGAGCCGCACCGTGCAGACGCCGTACCCGTCGGCCAGCAGCGCGCGCGAGTAGCTCCACGCCCACGACTCCTTCGGGGTCGAGCCGGTGCCGTGGACGAGCAGCACGGTGCGCCGGGTGCGCGCGCTCCTCGTGCAGTAGACGGCCTCCGCGAGGGTGGCGCGCGGGGTCGTGAGCCGCGGCGGCTCCGACGGCTCAGTCGCGGCCCGCGCCATGGTGCCGGGCGTGACGACGAGCAGCGCGGCCAGCGCGGCCAGCGCGACGAGGACGCCGAGCGACGCCCGACGGGTGCGGCGAGGGAGCATGCGCACCGTACCTCGGGGTGGTCTGCCCGGAGCCGGTCGTGCGAGCGTTGTCCCCATGGACCATCCAGCCGTCGTGATGGGCGTCTCCGGCAGTGGCAAGACCACGGTGGGCCGGGCGCTGGCCGAGCGCCTCGGCGTGCCGTTCGAGGACGGCGACGACCTCCATCCCCGCGCCAACGTCGAGAAGATGCAGCGCGGCGAGCCGCTCGACGACGACGACCGCCGGCCCTGGCTCGACCTCGTGGGCGAGTGGCTCGCCGCCCACTCCGCCGACGGCGGCTTCATCGCCTGCTCGGCCCTGAAGCGGTCCTACCGCGACCAGCTGCGCAGCCACGCCCCCGACGTCGAGTTCGTGTACCTGCACGGGGACCGCGAGACCATCACCGGGCGTCAGGCCGCGCGGCCGCAGCACTTCATGCCCACCTCGCTGCTCGACTCCCAGTTCGACACCCTCGAGCCGCTCACCGACGACGAGCGGCACGTGGTGCTCGACGTCGGGCGCTCGGTGCGAGGAGATGGTCGACGACTACGAGGCCGGCGCCCGGTAGCTCAGGCGCTGCCGCGCATCGCCCACTCCCGCACCCGCTCGATGCGGGCGGCGAGCTGCTCGGCGTTGGCGACGGCGGCCGGCGGGCCACCGCACTCGCGGCGCAGCGTGGCGTGGGTCTGGCCGTGCGGTGTGCCGGTGCGGTGGTGCCAGGCGGCGACGAGTCCGTTGAGCTCGCGGCGCAGCACCGCGAGCCGCTCGTGGGTGGAGACCTCCTCCAGCGAGTCGGCCGCCGCCTCGGAGCGCTGCCGCGACCGCTCGGCCAGCTGCCGCGCCGTCTGCTGCGACTGCCGCTGCGAGAGCAGGTCCTTGACCTGGTCGCGGTCGAGCAGGCCCGGGATGCCGAGGAAGTCGATCTCCTCGTCGGAGCCGTAGGCGTCGCCGTCGTAGAGCACGTGGTCGAAGCGCGCCTCCGAGCCGAGGGCCTGGAACGGCAGCTGGTCGAGCTCGTCCGAGGCGCCCTCCCCCGCCTGCGCCCGGGCGAGCAGGTCGTCCTCGGCGGCGAAGATGTCGGCCTCGTCGTTGATCCGGCGGCCGAGCACGTGGTCGCGCTCCACCTCCAGCTCGGAGGCCAGCCCGAGCAGCGTCGGCACCGACGGCAGGAACACCGACGCCGTCTCGCCGCGCGAGCGCGACCGCACGAACCGGCCCACCGCCTGGGCGAAGAACAGCGGGGTGGAGGTGGTGGTGGCGTAGACGCCGACGGCGAGCCGCGGCACGTCCACGCCCTCCGAGACCATCCGGACCGCCACCATCCACCGGTCCTCGGAGTCGGTGAACCCGGCGATCTTCTTCGACGCCGCCTTCTCGTCCGAGAGCACCACGACCGGCTTCTCGCCGCTGATCTCGTGCAGGATCTTCGCGTAGGCGCGGGCGGAGTCCTGGTCGGTGGCGATCACGAGCCCGGCGGCGTCCGGCACGTGCTGCCGCACCTCGGTGAGCCGGTTGTCGGCGGCCCGGAGCACGGTCGGGATCCAGGCGCCGTCCGGGTCGAGCGCGGTGCGCAGCGCCTGGTTGGTGAGGTCCTTGGTGAGCGGCTCGCCGAGCCGGGCGGCCATCTCGTCGCCGGCGCGGGTGCGCCAGGTGAGCTCGCCGGAGTAGGCCATGAACAGCACCGGCCGGACGACGTGGTCGGCCAGCGCGTGCCCGTAGCCGTAGGTGTGGTCGGCCAGCGAGCGCGGGACGCCGTCGTCGCCGGGCGCGTAGGTGACGAACGGGATCGGGTTGACGTCGGAGCGGAACGGGGTGCCGGTCAGCGCCAGCCGCCGGGCGGCGGGCTCGAACGCCTCGCGCACGCCCTCGCCCCACGACCGCGCGTCACCGGCGTGGTGCACCTCGTCGAGGATCACCAGCGTCTTGAACCGCTCGGTGCGCACCCGCAGCGCGAGCGGGTTGACCGCGACGCCGGCGTAGGTGACGGCGACGCCGACGAAGTCGCCGGCGATCTTGCCCTTGCCGGCCGAGTAGGTGGGGTCGATCGGGACGCCGGCGCGCGCCGCCGCCTCGGCCCACTGGATCTTGAGGTGCTCGGTCGGCGTCACGACGACCACCCGGTCGATGACCCGCCGTCCGATGAGCTCGGCGGCCACCGTGAGCGCGAACGTCGTCTTGCCCGCGCCCGGGGTGGCGACGGCCAGGTAGTCCCGTGGCGAGCGGGCGAGGTAGTCGTGCAGCGCGGCCTGCTGCCAGGCGCGGAGCGACGGCGCGGTCCCCCACGCTGCTCGCTCGGGCCACGCGGGCCCGAGCGTCACTCGTCGGAACCCGAGTCGCCGGAGCCCTTGTCGTCCTTCAGCGAGTCCCAGATGTCCTTGCAGTCGGGGCAGACCGGGAACTTCTCCGGCGCGCGGCTCGGCACCCACACCTTGCCGCACAGGGCGCGCACCGGCGTGCCCATCACCATCGCCTCGGTGAGCTTGTCCTTCTCGACGTAGTGGGAGAACCGCTCGTGGTCGCCCTCGTCGGTCGGGACGGTGCGCTCGTCCTCGAGGACGTCGGTCCGCGTCGAGAACCCGAAGCTCGTCACGGCCCCAGGCTAACGCGAAGGACCCTCAGTCGATGACTCCGGGCGCCACGCCCTCGTCGTCGATCCAGTCCTGCCCGTCGTCGAAGAGGTCGCGCTCGGTGCGCTGCTCCTCCTCGTCCTTGCCGCGTCCGCGCTTGCCGCCGACGCCCATGCCGCCGGCGCGTCCACCCGCGCCACGACCGCGTCCGCCGGCACCGGCGCCCGCACCGCGACCCGCACCGCCGCCGCCGCGACCCGCGGCACCCGCACCGGCTCCGCTGCGCAGCCCACCGGCACCACGACCGGCCGCACCGCCACCGCGCGCGCCGGTGGGCGAGCCCGCGCCGACCGACACCGCCGCCCCTGCCGAGCACCGGGCCGGCACCGCGAGCGGTGCCGCCGAGCGGGCCGCCACGGCTGGTCAGGTTGCGCAGGGCGCTGACACCGGCGCTGGCGACGCCGCCACGGGCGGCCGCGCCGAGCGCGCCGGCCGCGACCACGCCGGCACCCGCACCGAGCACGGCCGGGGAGACCGAGGGGCCGGAGCCACCGGTGCTGCCGGGGCCGGCGTCGCCGTAGGTGCCCGGGATGTCGACCCACGGCGAGGTGGGCGGCGTGGTCTCGTCGGGGTCGCCGCCGGGGCCGGGCGGGACGAGACCGGGTCCGTCGTCGGCGGGGCCGTCGTCACCGGGGCCGTCGTCACCGGGGCCGTCGTCACCGGGGCCGCCGTCACCGGGGCCGCCGTCACCGGGGCCGCCGTCGCCACCGTCGCCGCGCGGTCCGACGAACCCGCCCGACTGCGTGCCCGACCCACCGCCCGGCGCGTACACCGGCGCGGGGACGTCGCCCGGCGGGGGCGGCGGGGGCGGCTCGTAGCCGTAGATCTCCTGCATGATCTTGATCGGGGGCTGGTAGTCCTTCTCGAAGTTCTGGGCCACCTCGCGGGCGGCGTCCTCGCGCTCCTGCTCGCGCTTCTCCACCAGCCCGCTCTGGGTCTGGCCGTGGTTCTGGCGCATCTCGGTCTGGCGCCAGGCCGGCAGGTCGTCGTAGCCCGTCGGGCGGCGAGAACTGCTCCGGCTCCAGCGGGGGCAGCGTGGTGTCGATCTCGTCGCGGGCGGCGCGGGCCATCATGATCGCGGTGGTGGTGTCGCGCAGCGCGCCCTTGCCGTGTCTCCATCTGCTCGGCGCGTCGGTCCAGCCGGTTCGCCGAGTCGAGCATGGTCTCGAACATCTTCTTGCCGGCGTCGCCCTTGATGTCGAGCCCGAGGTGGGCGGCCTGCCGGAGGTGGTCGGCCACCTTGCCGAGCTTCTCGCGAGGCGTCGTGCCACTGGTCCTGGCCGGTGGCGACGCGGCCGGCCTTGGCCGTGTCGACGGCCTCGTCGAGTCGCTGGCGGGAGGGTCCCTTCGCCATCTCAGTCCTCCTCGTCGTTCGACGCGCGGCCGGCGTTGGTCGCCCGCGCGATCCGCAGCATCTCGGACGCCGAGAGATCGTCGGCGCCGCTGACGCTGCTGCGGAAGGCGAGCACGCCGTCGTCGTAGGCGCCGAGGGTCGTGAGCATCTCGCCGAGGGCGCCCATCACGTAGTCACGGGCGTTGGCCGAGTGCACGTCCATCTCGCGGTTGGCCGGGCAGCGTGCCGAAGGCGGTGCCGGGGATCGGCTCGACGTCGCCGTCACGCGGCATGAGGGACTGCGCCCGCTCGAGGTGGCCCATGATCTTCTGCACGGTCTCCTCGTCGACCTCGAGGAGGTTCGAGAGGAAGTCACCGACATCCTCGACGTACCCGCCGAAGGTGCTTGCTACCGAGTCCAGCACGGCGTCTCTCCTTGAAACCTGGTGGGTGGGAGCGCGAGAAACAGCTCCCAGGTTGTATCCCCACCCCACGGACGGTGAAACCGACGGCGTTTGCCCGACGTCCCACCGGACATCATGTGTCACGTGAAGCACACCCCATCGACTCCGGCCGCCCTGGTGGCGCTGGCTCTCACGGCCACCCTCACGCTCGCGGGGTGCGGCGCCGACGAGAAGGGAGGCGACGGCTCCCCGGGCCCCGACCCCGCCTCGAGCCCGTCGGAGGAGTCGCCGACCGAGGCCGAGCCCTCCGAGTCCGCGGAGCCCAGCGAGCCCGCCGAGCCCGAGACCCCGCTCGGCACCGGTGCCGCCCCCGCCACGGGCCAGGAGCTCACCTTCGACGCGCTCAGCCTGCGGTTGCCGCAGGGCTGGAAGGTCGTCTCGAAGGACGTCGAGGGCTTCACCGCCCGCCCGAAGGGCCTCACCCTCGACTACCTGACGCTGCAGTTCCTGGCCAACGACGGACTCACGTCGCCGCCCGAGCAGGCCCGTCGCGAGCACGACGAGTCGGACGGCTTCGCGAAGGACCCGCCGCTGATCCTGCCGCCGGTGGAGGTCGACGGCGTCGCGATGTTCCACCGCTCCGGGCAGCGTCAATCGCACCACCTGGCTCGAGTCCTTCGGATCGAACTCGACGGCGTACACGCGTGAACCTCACCTTCGAGCTGCAACCCTTCGACCGCACGACGAAGCAGCAGCGCGCGCTCGCGGACTCGGTGCTCGCCACCGTCGACCTGGTGGAGTGACTGCTCGCGCCTCAGTTGAGGTCGGGGTCGACCGGCCGCGTCGAGTGCATCGCGAGGTCGCCGGGCTGGCGCCGCATGACGTCGCGCCACAGGTGGGTGGTGTCGGTGCGGAACACGTCGCCGGCCACGCCCGGGACGACGTACCAGTGCCCCTCGGCGATCTCCTCCTCGAGCTGCCCCGCGCCCCAGCCGGCGTAGCCGGCGAAGATCCGCAGGCCGGCGAGGTCGCCGGCCACGAGCTCGGCGGGGGTGTCGAGGTCGAGCAGCGCGAGTCGGTCGACGACGCCGCGGAAGCCGGGCCCGCCCTCGCCGTCGGAGGCGCGCAGCGCGACGGCCAGTGCGCCGTCGGTGGAGACCGGCCCGCCCTCGAACAGCACCTCGGGCTCCGCGACGTGCTCGGCCCACGTGGCGAGCACGTCGCCGACGGCCAGCCCGGTGGGGCGGTTGAGGACGACGCCGAGCGCGCCGTCGTCGTTGACGTCGAGCATGAGCACGACGCTGTCGGTGAAGTTCGGGTCGAGCAGCACGGGCGTGGCGAGCAGGAGCATCCCCGTCCGCAGCTCGGCTCACGGGTCCATCATGGCCCAGGATCCGGCGGTGCGGTCGACGCCGTCAGGCCGACGAGCGCAGCGCGCAGCCGGTCCAGCAGGGTCGGCCGCTCGGCCCTGGCCGGCAGCGTCCGCGGCCATCCGGTGCGGGCACGCTCCTCGAGCGCGGCACCGATCGGCGCGGCGGTGTCGTCGCCGACGCTGCAGCGGCCCGCCATCATCGCGAGCATCGTGTGCTCCTTGCGCGTGGCCTTGCCCATCGCGGTCGCCATGGCGTCGTCGACCGGGTGCTCGCGGTAGTGGTCGAGCACGGCGCGGACACCGGGCAGGTCGTCGGCCGCGGCGCGCCACGCGGCGGCCACGACGTCGTCGAGGTCGAGGGGCTGGCCGCACATGGCGCGCTCGACCTTGCCGGCGAGCCGGGTGTGCCACTTCAGCTGCAGGGCGCCGAGCAGGGTGAGCTCGTCACCGAAGGTCTCGGCGACCCCGTCGACGTCCATCGGGAGCAGGCCGTCGCGGCGGTGGTCGACGACGGTGATGACCGCGGCCAGGATGTCGCCGCGGCGGTGGAAGGTCTTCCAGGTCATGGGTGACTCCTTCGGTGACGCCTCACATACCGTGAGTACGTACTTCCAGTATGTCCCACTGGGATCGGGCGAGCCACGCGATCCGGCGGTGACCCCGGCCACCCCGGGCGTGACCCTGACCACGTGATCTCTCCTAGGCTGTCCGGATGCCGAAGTCGGTGAGCAAGCTGGTGCCGGGGCGGCGCGCGGCGTACTCCGCCTCCACCAAGCGCGCGCTCGTCGACGTCGCCGAGCAGCTCTTCACCGAGCACGGCTACGCCACCACCTCGCTCGACAGCATCGTGGCGGGCGCCGAGGTCACCAAGGGCGCGCTCTACCACCACTTCTCGGGCAAGCAGGCACTCTTCGAGGCGGTCTTCGAGCGGGTCGAGCAGGACTCGGCCAGGTTCATCCAGAACGCGCTGCGCGGCCACCGCGACCCGTGGGAGAAGTCGCTGGCCGGGCTGCGCGCCTTCCTCGAGGTCGTCCGCGAGCCGCGCTACCGCCGGATCGTGATCTCCGAGGGGCCGGCCGTGCTCGGCTACGAGCGGTTCCGCGAGCGCGAGGAGCGCTCGACCTTCGCCAACGTGCTCGACATCGTGCGGTCGGTGCTCGACGCCGGCACCTGGGAGCTCGACCAGCCGAGATGCAGCACACCTTCGCCCGCATCTTCTTCGGCGCGATGTCGTCGGCCGGCGAGTCGGTGGCCGGCGCCGAGGACCCCGAGCTCGAGGCGCGCCGGGTGGAGGCCGCGATCGGCTTCATGGTCGCCGGCTTCCAGGTGATGGTCGAGCAGGGCGTCGAGCTGCCCAACGCCCTCGCCGACGTCGAGCCGAGACGGACCGACGCGCCTACTTCGTGAAGGTGACGTCGCCGGTGTTCTTGGGCACCAGCTCGATCCAGGTGCGACCGGTCGGCACGACCAGCTTGCCCGCCTTGGTGCTGAGCTCGCAGCGGGGAGTCGAGGCCGTCCTTGTTCCAGGTGCCGCGCACCAGCCGGCCGTTGGTGAACAGCATGGCCTGACCCTGGCCCTCGAGCTGGGTCTCGGGCACCGGGTTGCCCGCGGGGTCGGTGTAGCCGGCGTCGCCGACCTTCACCCGCAGCACCAGCACGGTGTCGGCAGGGAACTCCTCGCCCTTCTCGGCGTAGGTGTTGTCGTTGGACGTAGCTACCGCCCGTCGAACTTCCAGGTCGTGACGTGGCCGCCGGAGAAGCGAGGCGTCGATCTGGGTGGCGGGCTGGCCCTGCGGCAGGTCGGACGCCGGACCGAACGGCAGGTAGTCGACGGGACGGGCCGGCTTCGCCTTGGCGGCCCGGCCGACGGTCGCAGACGTCGGCGAACAGGTTGTACGGCGCGCTGCGGCTGTCGTCACGGGCGAGGCCCTTGGCGCCCTCGGAGTAGAAGTCGACCCCGGCCTTCTTCAGCCGCTGGATCGTGACACCAGCCGCGCCGCTGGTGATCATCGAGCCGTTGACCGGGGACACGATGCCGATGTCGGAGGCGCGCATCGAGCGCACCGGGCCGGCCAGACCGGGCAGCGTCGAGTAGTAGAAGACGGCGAGCCGGGTGAGGCCACCCTCGACGAGCTCCTCGACCACCAGGTCGGCGTCGTCGAGGCCGCGCTGCGGAGCACTCGACCCGGTGTTGTCCATCTTGAGCACGAGCACCGGGTGCTTCTTGATCGAGGACCCGTCCTTCGCGACCTCGAGGCCGGTGAGCGGCCAGGTGTCGGGGTCGCCCTCGACGACCGGCGCCGCGGTGCCCTCCTCCTTCGGCTCGGAGTCGTCGTCGCCGCCGCAGCCCGCCAGCGCCAGGGCCACGGCGGTCGTCGTCAGCAGCGCGGCGAGGCGGTGACGCGCCTTCGAGGTCATCGACGGGAGCTCCGTTCGTCGGTGGGAGGTCCGAGGGGTCCGGAGCCCGCTTCCAGTGTGGGGGGCGGACGCCGCCGGGCAGCGTCAGTGCACCAGGTGTGTCGGGAAATGCGCCGGGGATGCCCTCGGCCGGCGTCAGCCGAGCTTGGCGCCGCCGTCGACGTACAGCGTCTGGCCGGTGACGTATCCGGCCTCGTCGCTGCAGAGGAAGGCCGCCGCGGCGGCGATGTCCTCGGGCTGGCCCACCCGGCGCACCGGGTTGGCGTCGGCGTTCATCTGCTGCAGCTGCTCGGGCTCCATCTTGAGCCGCACCGCGGTGGCGTCGGTCATCTCGGTGACGATGAAGCCGGGGGCGATGGCGTTGGCGTTGATGCCGAACGGGCCGAGCTCGATGCCGAGGGTGCGGGTGAAGCCCTGCACGCCCATCTTGGCGGCCGCGTAGTTGGCCTGTCCGCGGTTGCCCAACGCGGAGACGCTCGAGAGGTTGAGGATCTTCCCGTACTTCTGCTCCACGAAGACCTTCTGCGCGGCCTTGGTCATCAGGAACGCGCCGCGCAGGTGGACGCCCATCACGAGGTCCCAGTCGTCCTCGGTCATCTTGAACAGCAGGTTGTCGCGGGTGATGCCGGCGTTGTTCACCAGCACGTGCAGGCCGCCGAGGGTCTCGACGGTGCGGGTGACGGCGGCCTCCGCGGACGCCGCGTCGCTCACGTCCGCGGCGATGCCGACGTGCTGGGCGTCACCGGGCAGCCGCCCGGCGGCGTCGCTCGCCGCGCTCTCGTCGAGGTCGACGATCGCGACGCTCGCCCCTTCTTGAGCGAACCGGGTGGCGATGCCGAACCCGATGCCTCGTGCCGAACCGGTGACCAGGGCGACCCGCCCGTCGTAACGACCCATGGCCGTCACGCTAGCGCGGCACGGATCCGCTCGGCGTACTGGTCCGGCTCGCCGTCGGCGTACTTCGTGCGGGGCCAGAAGAAGCCGCGCAGGCCGTCGCCCTTGGTGCGCGGCACGACGTGCAGGTGCAGGTGCGGCACCGACTGGCTGACCGTGTTGTTCATCGCCACGAAGCTGCCCTGCGCCCCCAGCCCCTCGACCATCGCCGTCGCCAGCCGCTGGGCATGGGCGAGGAACGGGTCGCGCAGCCCCGCGGGCAGGTCGGGCAGCGTGACGACGTGCTCGCGCGGCACGAGCAGCACGTGCCCCCTGAAGACCGGGCGGATGTCGAGGAAGCCGAGGAAGTCGTCGTCGTCGAGCACGACGGTCGCCTCGTCGTCTCCGGCGACGATCGAGCAGAAGACGCAGGCCACCCGCCGAAGTTAGCGCGCGCGGCAGCACCTGGCTCTTCTCGGGCCCGACCCCGTCGGCGTAGCGGCGCACGGGCGCGACCCCGCCGCGATGAACGGCGAGCGGGGCCTTGGTGACCACTCCCTACGGTGGACGCATGGACCCGCGCGCCGTGCTGAAGCGACTCCCCGTCCCCGTGCCCGGTCTCGGCGGGGATCCGGTGCTGTTGGAGCTCGACCTCGCCCACGGCATCGTCACCGCGCCGCCTGCCGGCCCGCTCCAGGCGTGGCAGCAGCGGCAGGCGCCGACGCTGGCGGCGGTGCGGCGGGGGCTGCGACGTGCGGCGCGCGACCGCGACGTCGTCGGGCTGCTCGTGCACGTCGGCAACGACTCGCTCGGCCTGGCCCCGGCCGACGAGGTCGCCGACCTGGTGGCGCGGTTCTCCGAGCACAAGCCGTCGATCGCCTGGGCCGAGACGTTCGGCGAGCTGTCGTCGGGGATGGCGGGCTACCGGGTGGCCAGCGCGGCCGACGAGGTCTGGCTGCAGCCGTCGGGGATGCTCGGCCTCACCGGGGTGCACGTGGCGATCACCCTGCTGCGCGGCGGCCTCGACAAGCTCGGGCTCGACCCCGAGCTCGGGCAGCGGCACGAGTACAAGTCCGCGGCCGACCAGCTCGCCGCTCCTGAGGTCACCCCGGCGAACCGCGAGATGATGCAGCGGATCGCCACGTCGCTCCTCGACGACACCGTGGCGCGGGTGGCCCAGCGGCGCGGGCTCGACCCGGCCGCCGTCGACGCGGCGGTGGCCGCCGCACCGCTGTCGGCGACGGCGGCGCTCGAGGCCGGGCTGGTCGATCGGGTCGGCTACCGCGACGAGGTCTACACCCACGCCCGCGACACCTGGTCCCGCGGTACGGACGCCGCACTGCGCTACGTGCACCGTTACGCCCAGGAGTCGGCGGCGCAGCGGCTCGGCGCGTCGGTCGACCGCCGGCCGGGCGTGGCCGTGGTCGACGTCCGCGGGCCGATCGTCACCGGGCACGGCCGCAGCGGCCAGGCCGGGGCCGATGTCGTCGCGGCCCGGCTCCGCGCGGCCGGCCGCGACGACAAGGTCGAGGGACTGCTGCTGCGGGTCGACAGCCCGGGCGGCTCCTACGTCGCCTCCGACACGATCCACCGCGAGGTCGCGCTGCTGCGCGAGTCCGGACGGCCGGTGGTGGCCACGATGGGCGCCGTGGCGGCGTCCGGCGGCTACTTCGTGGCGATGGGGGCCGACGAGGTGCTGGCCCAGCCGACCACGCTCACCGGGTCGATCGGCGTCCTCGCCGGCAAGCTCGTCGCGCAGCGGCTGCTGGACCGGATCGGGGTGGTGCGCGAGTCGGTCACGGCCGGGCCGCGGGCCGCGATGATGGCGGTCGGGCAGCCGTTCACCGACGAGGAGTGGCGGGTGCTCGACGGCTGGCTGGACGACGTCTACGCCGACTTCACCGGCAAGGCCGCCGCCGACCGTGGCCTCGACCTCGCCGACCTCGAGCCGCTGGCCCGGGGCCGGGTGTGGACCGGGGTGGACGCCCTCGAGCACGGGCTCGTCGACCACCTCGGCGGCACCGACCTGGCGCTCGACCGGCTGTGCGACCTGGCCGACCTCGACCGCGACCGGGTCGTGCTCCGGTCCGGACCGGCGTTGCCGTTCCTCGCCCGGCTCCGGCCCGCGGAGTCCAGCGAGTCGGGCCACGCCGCCGCCGTCGTCAGCGCCCCGACCTCGGACCGGAGGCCGCACTGGCCCGGCTCGCCGGCTGGGCCGGCGTCCCGCTCCCCCACGGCGTGCTGTCGCTGCCGTGGCGGCTCGAGATCGGCTAGGTCGTCGCTCGGTCCGGTGGTCGCCGAGCCTCGAAGCCACCGCCGCCGGTAGACCGAGCTCAGTGGCAGACGGTGTCGTGGCAGCCCGGGGGCAGCATCTTGTGGGCACCGCCGACGTCGAAGTGCTGGGTGTCGCCGAGGCCGTAGGTCCAGTGCAGGCCGTTGCGCCGCATGATCTGCACGACGCCGTGCGACCCGGAGCGCCACGCGATGCGCGGGTGGCTGCGGGACTGCCACCACGAGTTCGGCACCAGCCCCGTGGCGGAGCGGTACGGGTTCTCCCAGGTGTTGACGTCGAGCGAGCGACCGTAGGAGTGCGGGCTGCGCACGCCGGGCCGGTTGACGACGTCGCGGCAGTTGAAGCCCGAGGTGTTGCCGGCCGCCATGGAGCGGTAGTCGTTGCCGCCCCTGAGCTTCTTCGACCAGCCGAACCGGTCGACGCGGTACATCGCGCGGATCGGGAAGCCGCCGCGGTACATCTCGGCGAGCGCGCGGGCCATGTTGTCGGCCGCGCCGGTGGCAGCGACGACCTCGCCTCGGTAGCGGTAGCCGTCGTAACCCCAGTAGTTGACCCGGACCAGCCGCAGTCCTGATCGGCCCACCGGGCAGCCGGCGTGCCAGGTGCGACCGGTCATGTTCCGCCACACGGCGTCCGGGATGCGCTGCACCACCGGGTGCGGGCCGTCCCCGACCGCGCGGGCCTGGCGGGGCAGCGAGATACGGGGGCGGGGCGCGCCCTTCGGCATCCGCACCGGCTCGCCCGGCGGCACGTTGTCGATCGCGAGGTCGCCGCTGACGTCGCCGGAGACCCAGTCGAGACCCGGCGCCACCACGCGCCACACGGTGTCGGTGCGTGGCGTCACCGTCAGCCGCGCGAGCCCGCCGGTGCCGGTGGTGAGGGTGGCCACCCGGCGCCAGGCGACGCCCGGCTCGCGACGCAGCACCCGCACCGCGCCGCTCACCGGCTCGCCGTGCCCGGTGCGCCACGCCACCTCGAGGGTCGCGCTGCGCTCGTCGACCAGCCGGCTCGGGCCGGATGAGGCTCACGACGCCGTCCCGGCGCTGGAGCGGCATCGTGACGACGCCCGTGTCGTCGGGCGCGTGAACATCGTCGCCGGCGTACCTCGCCCGGAAGGCGTTGTTGCGAAGTCAGCCGCGCGCGGGTGACGGTGAGGCTGCCCGTGCCCCTCGGCGTCGGTGACGACCTCGCCGACCCGGCGCCACTCCCCCGCGACACGGCGGGTCACCACCACCGTCGCGTCCGCCACCGGCTCACCGTCGACCAGCCGCACCGTGATCGGCACCTCCGCCCCGGCGTACCCGCTCGGCAGCGCGAGCGTGAGCTCGGAGGCCGCGGCGTCGGCCGGGCTCGCGGCTGAGCCCGAGCAGGGCGGCGGCGAGCAGCGCGACGACGAGCCCGAGCAGGCGTGGGGGGAGCATGGCGCGCATCATGCCAAGCCGGCGGGCGTCGCGGACGTAGGCTCCCGAGGTGCGTCGGACCTGGCTGGTGGTGGTGCTCGCCCTCGTGGTGCTCGGCACCGGCGGCGCCGTCGGCTGGGCGCGTGGTCGAGCGACGACGACTACACCCACTCGCCTCGAGCGCTACGACAACGAGACGGGCGAGCCCAACGTCTACGTGAACCTGCCCGACGGCGAGGCGCAGCTGGCGCTCGGCTCGCCCGACGGGCACCGCCTCGTCGTCCAGTGGCGCGATCCGGACGGGCACGGGTGGACGGCACCGGAGACCGTCTGGGAGGACGAGGCCCACAGCGCCATCGAGAACACCGTGCGGTACGGCGGTGGCACGGTCGCGATCGTCGAGACCTACGTCGAGGAC
The DNA here is from genome assembly GCA_963845795.1 of uncultured Actinomycetota bacterium. Lineage (GTDB taxonomy): Bacteria > Actinomycetota > Actinomycetes > Propionibacteriales > Nocardioidaceae > Nocardioides. The sequence goes on from CAWJTG010000013.1 coordinate 189,269, forward strand.
ATGCAGCAGTGACAGCGACATCGGGAACGTGCAGGTCGCCGTCGTGTGCCGCGACCGCGAGTGCGAGGCGCGCCGCGGGGGATCTCCAGCGGAGGCCCAGGTCACCCCGGACGGCGCCACCGCCTTCCTCGGCGCCACCCCGAAGGGCGCGCTGTTCTGGAGCTCGTCCGACGGCTTCCGCTCCGAGAGCTGGAGCGATCCCTCGCTTCTCGCCACCCTCTCCGACGAGCCGGTGCTCGCCCCCGACGGGTCGCTCCGCGCCGTCACGGCGTCGCGCGTCCGCCGCAGCTGCACCTTCGAGCTCTACACCACGGGGACGCGCGACGGGGTGCTCGACCGCGGCGGCCGAGCACAACGGCCGACTGCGTGGCCGCGGGTGGACGGACTGCGGCACCTACACCGCCACCTGGAGCGACGACTGGCTCCAGGTGAACGCCGACGACCACCGAGCCGCGACGTTCTGGTTCGTCCGCGACGGCGAGGCCTGGAGCACCACCCAGGAGGACGCGAGCGGTCTCGACCTCATCGACGTCGCCCGTGGCTGCTGCGACTCCGCGACGGCCGGCTTCATCCACTGGAACGCCCTCACCTTCGGGTCGCCCGACGGCCAGCGGATCCAGGTGCAGAGCCACCTGCTCGGCGAGGAGCGCTGGAGCGAGCCGGTGGTGCTCGACGGCGCCCCGCCGCGGGCGCGGTGCACCTACCTCGACGTCCAGGAGGCCGGACCGGCCGGCGCCGTCCTCGTGATGCAGCTGCCGCGACGGCTACGCGCTCGCGGCGTCCACCGACCTCCAGGAGTGGACGTCGACCTACTACCGCGGGCCGCAAGGCGAGCCGATCGGCGCCGACGACGGGCTGCGCATCGCCGACGTGCTCGTGTGGACGCCGTCGGACGGCTTCGTGTCCTGACCCTGCCCCGGCCCGCCGGTGGTCGAGGAGGTCGCTCGTGCGACGGTCTCGACATCGTCGCGCGTCCCCAGGGCGTCGGCCCGGCACCTCTCGTCGGTCCGGGGTGGCATCGACACGTCAGAAGACCTGCGGTCTCGCTGCGCTCGCCGCAGCTTCTGACGGGTCGATGCTTCTCCACGCGCGACAGCACCCCCGCCGAAAGCGCGTTCGCGCTGTCGGCGGGGGTGCAGGTCGTGCGTGGAGCTGGCGGGAATCGAACCCGCGTCCTCGAGCGTCGTACCAGGTCTTCTCCGGGTGCAGTCAGTGATGTCGCTTTTCTCGGCCCCGGCGCTCGCACTGACACGTCGCCGACAGGCCCAGTCGGGATTGTGTCCCTGATCACCCGCCCCGACGGCAGGTGATCGGCAAGTCTCCTAGTCGACGCCAGGGTCCGGGACGGAGACGGATGCCCGGTCTGACGCTTCGATCACCGCTCAGGCGGCGAGAGCGAAGGAACTGCGCTTAGCGTTGGCAGTTATTGGTTTCCAGCGATCGTTTACGAGATGACGCTGGCTCCTCGACCCGCTTCCCCTGGGCACAGGCGTCCCAAGTCGAAACCGATCAGCCCCTCTTGAGTTGTGGTGCGTCAACCACTCTACCGGCGCGCGTGTTCCGCGAGCACGTCCTGACCGGGGCCGTCCAGCTCGTCGAGGCGGGCGGTGCGGCCGATGAGGGCCAGGGCGAGGGCCGCCGCGGGCCCGGAGACGACGTCCGCGGCACCGTGCTGCCACTCGATGTCGGTGGCCTGGTACCAGAGGTCGGGCGGGGCGGCCGGCAGGAAGCCGGTGCGCGCGGTGCGGGTGAACAGGAAGTCCAGTACGGGCCGCCAGCGTTCGGCGGGCCGGTCGTCGTCGAGACCGAGCGGCACGCGGATGTCCTCGCCGTGCGCCAGGACGTCGGTGTACGGCCCGATCACGCCGACCCCGGGCGGGGTGAAGCGGGACCCGGCACCGTCGCGCAGGGCGGCGACGACGTCCTCGGCGCCCATGGCGGCGGCGTGCCTGCTCGCCACCGCCAGGTTGGCCCGGTGGAAGTTGCCGCGAGCCTTGACCATCGCCACCCCGAACTCCGCGAGGCCCTTGCCCACGGTGGGGAGCAGGTGGACGGCCACCTGCTTCACGGTCCAGGCCCCGCACAGCGACGGCGTCTCCCACTGCTCGGGCGTCAGCCGCGCGAGCAGGTCGGCCAGCGCCCGGCGCTCGTCGGCGATGGCGGCCCACAGCTCGTCATCACTCATGGGAGGAGGTTAGGGGCCCCGAGCAGGCGGACGCCGTTGTGCCAGCAGACGGCGCGCAGCCAGTCGTCGCCGAGCCCGAGCCGCTCGAGCCCCTCCAGCTGGTGGAGGTAGGGGTAGGGGATGGTCGGGAAGTCGCTGCCGAGCAGCACCTTGTCGCGCAGCGCGGCCAGCCGCGGCACGAGGGCGTCGGGGAACTCGATGCCGAAGAAGTCGACGAACATCATCGTGGTGTCGAGGTGCACCCGCTCGTAGCCGCTCGGCCAGCGTCGAGGAACTCCGCGCACTCCGGCGCGCCGAGGTGCGCGACCACCAGCGACAGCCGCGGGACCGAGCGAGCAGCCGCGCCATCGAGGCCGGCCCGGTGAACTCGTTGCCCACCGGCCCCGAGCCGGCGTGCACGACGACGGGCGTGCCGGCCGCCTCCAGCACCTCCCAGACGCCGTCGAGCAGCGGGTCGTCGAGGTGGAACTCCCCCACCTGGAGGTGGATCTTGAACAGCTCGACGCCGTCGGCCACGCCCGCGGCCACGTAGTCGGCGGCCCCGGCCTCGGGGTAGAAGGTCGCCGACCGGATCACCTCGGGCACGCCGGCGGCGAAGTCGCGCGACCAGTCGTTGAGGAAGCCGGCGACGCCGGGCTTGTGCGCGTAGGGCAGCGTCGAGAAGCGCCGCACGCCGAGGGACCGCAGGATCTCGACCCGCTCCTCGTGCGGCTGGCGGTACCGGATCGGCCACTCCCGCCCGATCTTCGGGCCGGCGGCGTCGAAGACCGCCCACACGGCGTCCTGGATCCGCGGCGGGAGGAAGTGCACGTGGACGTCGAACAATCCCGGAAGCCCGAGCCGATCCCAGAAGGCCTGCGTCTCCGAGACCGGCTCCGGGGTCGGCTCGTGCTCAGCGAACGTCACGGGATCGGTTCCGCGGTCTCGACACGGGCTCGCTGGCGCTCGCCCGGCTCGACCACCGCCGGCGTCGCTTCGCTCGCCTAGTCACTCATGCCCTTGAGGCGACGACCGACCGCCTGGTCGACCTCGCGCTGGGCCTGCCGCTCGGCGAGGGAGTGGCGCTTGTCCCACGACTTCTTGCCCTTGGCGAGGCCGATCTCGATCTTGGCGCGGCCGTCGACGAAGTAGAGCGCCAGCGGGATGACGGTGAGACCGCGCTCGTTGACCCGTCGCTCGATCTTGTCGATCTCCTCGCGGTGGAGCAGCAGCTTGCGCTTGCGGCGCGCGGCGTGGTTGGTCCAGGTGCCCTGCGTGTACTCGGGGATGTGGACGCCGTGCAGCCACGCCTCGCCGCGGTCGACGTCGACGAACCCGTCGACCAGGGACGCGCGCCCCTGCCGCAGCGACTTCACCTCGGTGCCCTGGAGCACGAGGCCCGCCTCGAAGACGTCCTCGATGGCGAAGTCGTGCCGCGCCTTCTTGTTCTGCGCGACGATCTTGCGCCCCTGCTCCTTGACCATGGCCCCAGTGTCCCAAGGGCCCGCAAGCGACGGTTACAGGTAGTTCATCGGGTTCACCGGCGAGCCGTTCATCAGCACGGTGAAGTGCAGGTGGCAGCCGGTGGACCAGCCGGTGCTGCCGGAGCGCCCGATGGTCGCGCCGCGCGCCACCCGCTGGCCCTGGCCCACGGCGTAGCCGGACAGGTGGTTGTAGACCAGCGTCATGCTGCGGCCGTTGACGTTGCCGACGTTGAGGAACAGCCGGTTGCCGTAGACCGAGTCGTAGTAGCGGTCGACGACGACGCCGGACGCGCCGGCCTTGAGCCGCATCCCGCAGCCGGTGCCGAAGTCGGTGCCGTTGTGCAGGCCCCAGTAGCCGTAGATCGGGTGCGTGCGGTAGCCGTAGGACGACGTGATGTAGGCGCCCGGCGCCGGCGAGGAGAGGAAGCCGCCCGAGCCGCCGCGGTAGCCGCGCTGGCCGTGCTGGCGGGCGGCCAGCCTGCGCAGCCGCTGGGAGATCCGTGACTCGCGCTGGCGCAGCTCGCGCAGCGCCTGCCGGTCGCGGGCCTTGGCGCGGTACGCCGACCGCCGCACCTGGGCGATCCCCCGCACCAGGGTGGCGATCCGGTCGCGCACCTCGCGGACCTGCCGGTAGATGCCGAGGATCCGGGCCTCCTGGGCGCGCGCGGCCCGCTCCTTGCGGCGAGACCTCCCGGGCCACCCGGCGCACCTCGGAGCGCCGCTCCTCGAGCCGGCGCTCGGCCTCCTGGAGCTCCTGGTAGGCGTCCTCGTTGCTGTTGATGACGATGTCCTGCACGGTCAGCTGCACCGTGAGGTCGTCGAGCGACTCGGCGTTCAGCAGCGACCCGATGGCACGCAGCTGGGCGTCACCCTCGCCGTAGGCGGAGGTGACGACCTCCCGCAGGTCACCCTTCTGCGTCTCGGTCTCCTCCTGGCCCTCGCGGAGCCGCTCGGAGGCCGTGGCCAGCCGCTGGCGGGCCTCGCGCAGCTCGCGGGCCAGCACCTGGGAGCGCTGCCGCGCGGTGGTGAGGCGCTCGGTCACACCACCGAGCCGGGTGCGGGCCGAGGCCAGCCGGCGGTCGGCGGCGCGAAGCCGGCGGGTGGCGGCGGTGTAGTCGCGGCTGGCCTCGTCGAGGTGGTCCTTGCGGCTGTCGATGCGGTCCTGGACCCGGTCCTGCCGGTGCTTGAGGTCGCCCTCGGGGTCGGCGGAGGCGTCGGGCAGGGCCAGCACTCCGACGAGGAGTGCGATCAGTGCCAGGGCACCGACGACGCGCTGCCGCGCCGCGCTGGGGAAGTAGCGCACAGGTCGACCTTCGGTCCGGGGAAGTGGACGCGTCGACCGTACGACGCCGAGGTCAGACTCTGATGTATTTGCGGGTCAGCAGGAGTGTCGGGAGCACGGTGAGCGCGGGTCCGGCGATCCCGATGACCACCAGCGTCTCCACGTAGTCGCCCCAACCGACGAACGGGAGCGCCTTCACGTAGTCGTCGAGTCCGCCCACGATCGCGAACTGGGTGAACAGCGCGAGCGCCCCGGCCGACAGCGCCACCCCGATCGCGGCGATCACCAGCGCCTCGAGCAGGAAGGGCAGCGCCACGAAGAACGTGGAGGCGCCGACGAGCCGCATGATCTCGATCTCGCGTCTGCGCGCGAGCGCCGCCAGCCGGATCGTGTTGGCCACCAGCAGGATCGCCGCGCCGAGGAGGACGGCGGCACCGCCCCAGGCCCCCCACTTGAGGACGTTGATGACGGTGAAGATCGGACCGACCAGCTCCTGCGCCGGTCTGACGTAGCTGACGCCGTCGAGCGACTCCACCTCGCTCTGGAGCCCCTGGTAGTCGTCGGGGTCGGCGAGCGTGATCCACATCGACTGCTGGAAGTCCTCGACGGTCACGGCCGGGTTGGGCCCCTCGAAGCCCTGCGGGCCGAGGACCTCCTTGGCCTCGTCGTAGGCCTCCTGCTGCGACATGAAGTAGTAGTCCTCCACGTCCTCGTCGTCCTTCACGACGTCCTCGACGGCGGCACGCTGCTCGTCGCTGACGTCGTCGGTGCAGCCCTGCTCGTTCTGCGGGTCGTCCTCGATGCAGAAGAAGATCGTCAGCTTCAGGTCGTCCTGGAGCTTGTTGACGATGAGGTCGGCCTCCTTGCTCAGGAGGACGCCGATGCCGCCGAGAGTGAGCGACACGAACAGGGTGAGCACGACCGCGAGGTGCATGGAGGCGTTGCGGCGCAGGCTCTGGCGGAGGTTGCCGCCGACGTGGGTGATCTGCATGGGAGTGGAGGACCTCAGCTGGGGATCGGTGGTCGGTGCGGGCAGCGGGCCGCGGTCAGCGCTGGTAGCCGTAGACGCCGGTGGCCTCGTCGCGCACGACGCGGCCGTTCTCGAGCTCCACGACCCGCTTGCGCATCTGGTCGACGATGCCGTGGTCGTGGGTGGCCATGACGACGGTGGTGCCCTGCTGGTTGATCCGCTCCAGCAGGTGGGTGATGTCGGCCGAGGTGGTGGGGTCGAGGTTGCCGGTGGGCTCGTCGGCGATGAGGATCATCGGCTTGTTGACCATCGCGCGGGCGATGGCCACCCGCTGCTGCTCGCCGCCGGAGAGCTCGGTGGGCATCCGGTCGGCCTTGTCGGTGAGCCCCACCAGCTCGAGGGTCGACGGCACCCAGCGCTTGATCTCGCGCCGCGACCGGCCGGTGACCTCCATGGCGAACGACACGTTCTGGGCGACGGTCTTGGTCTGGAGGAGCCGGAAGTCCTGGAACACGGTGCCGATCTGGCGGCGCAGCCGCGGCACCTTCCACGACGCCAGCCGGTTGACCTCCTTGCCGGCCACGTAGACGCGGCCCGCCGTCGGCCGCAGCTCGCGCAGCACCAGCCGCAGCGCCGTGGACTTGCCGGAGCCGGAGGGGCCGACGAGGAACACGAACTCGCCCTTGTCGACGTCGACCGACATCTCGTCGAGAGCGGGATCGCCGGGGCCCGGGTAGCGCACGGTGGCCTTCTCGAAACGGATCACGTGGAGCGAGGCTACGCGCCGGACCTGTGCGGTCCCCGGACCACCCACAGCGCGCCGTGGGGCGGCACGACCACGTCCCCATGGGCGTCGGGCGCGACGTCGACGCCGCCCAGGGCGTCGTGCGGCGGGTCGACTCCGGCCTCGGTCAGGTGGTGCGCCGGGAAGGGGCGCGGCTCCCCGGTGACGTTGTAGACGCCGACGAACCCTCCGGCAGGGTGGTGGCGCACGACCGCGAGGACGCCGGGGTCGGTGTCGGTGAGCACCTCGACCCGGGCGGAGGCGTGCAGCTGCGGCAGCCCGGCCCGCACCCGGGCCAGGTGCGCGAGCCCGGTGAACACCCGGCCCGCCTCGGTGGCCGGGTCGTGCCGGTGGGCCGCCGCGACGTCGTCGAGCCTCGGCCGGTGCGCCCACCGGTTGTCGTCCTCGTGGCCGGGCTCGAGCGCCCAGTCGGGGTCGTTGGGCTGCGCCAGCTCGTCGCCGCTCCACACGACGGGCAGGCCGCCCCAGCCGGCGATGACGGCGTGCGCGAGCAGCACCCGCTCCACCGACCCGGCCAGCGCCCGGGCGGTGCCGCTGATCCGTCGGTCGCCGGTGGCGCGGTTCTCCTGGAAGACCAGCCCGCTCGACCACGACCCCGGGAACAGCCCGGCGTACCACTCGGAGAGGAAGCCGCGGTGCCCGTGGCCCGACAGGCCGACCGCGGCGGCGTCGCCGTCGTCGATGGCCCAGCCGATGTCGTCGTGGCAGCGCACGTAGGTGATCCAGGTGCCCGACGGCGGCGTCGACGGCAGCGCCGCGAGCGCGTGGCGGGCGAGCACGGTGTCGCGAGCGGCCAGCATCGACCACACCTGCACCATGAGGCTGTTGTGGTAGGCGAGGTCGCTGACCCGGCCGGTGCGCTCACCGACGCCCAGGTAGGGCACCAGGTCGCGGGGCCCCACGATCGCCTCGGCCTTGAAGAGCAGCGAGGGCGCCGCGATCCGGGCCACGGCCCGCAGCGCCTGGGTGACGGCGTGCACCTCGGGCTGGTTCTGACAGCTGGTGCCGAGCCGCTTCCAGAGGAACGCGATCGCGTCGAGCCGCAGCACCTCGACGCCGGTGTTGGCGAGGTCGAGCACGATCCGGGCGAACTCCTCGAGCACCGCGGGGTTCGACCAGTCGAGGTCCCACTGCCACTCGTTGAACGTCGTCCAGACCCAGCCTCCGAGGTCGTCGTCCCAGGTGAAGCTGCCGGGCGCGAAGTCCGGGAACACCTCGGGCATCGTGCGCTCGTAGGCGTCGGGCAGGGCGCGGTCGGGGAAGACGTGGAAGTAGGCGCGGTGCGCCGGGTCGCCGGCGCGGGCGGCCTCCGCCCAGGAGTGCTCGCGGGCGACGTGGTTGAGCACGAGGTCGACGCACAGCGAGATGCCGCGGTCGCGGAGCAGGGTGGCGACCTCGCGGAGGTCGTCCATCGAGCCGAGGTCGGGCCGGACGGCGCCGTAGTCCATCACCGCGTAGCCACCGTCGTTGTCGCCGGGGCGGGGCTGGAGCAGCGGCATGAGGTGCAGGTAGGTGACGCCGAGGTCGGCCAGGTGGTCGAACCGGTTCTCCAGGCCGCGCAGGTCGCCGGCGAACCGGTCGGTGTAGCAGGCGTAGCCGAACATCCCGGGCTCCTGCACCCAGTCGGGGCGCAGCAACCGGCGGTGGTCGTGGCGGTGCAGCTCGTCGGGACGCGCCGCGAACCCCTCGGCCGCGATGGCCACCAGACGCTGGGCAACCGCCTCCGGCTCGTCGTAGAGGCCGTCGACGGCGGCGAGGAGGTCCGGCCACCAGCGGTCGAGCCGGTCGCGGAACACGGCACGGCGCTCGGCGGTCGGGTCGAGCGGCATCACCCACCGGATCCTAGGGTGGCCGGGTGCGCCGCCAGCTCGTCCTCCTGCTCGCCGCCACGGTGCTGACCGCGCTCGCCGTCGGCGGCGTGCTGGCACTGCGCGAGCCCGAGCCCGAGCCGGACGACGCGAGCGCCGCTCCGCGCACCACTCCGGAGTCGTCGCCGGCTCCCACGCCCGGTCCGTCGCTGGCCGAGGTCGACACCACCGCGCTCGTGGTGGCGCGGGCCGGGTTCTGCGACGCGGTGCCCGCCGAGGCGGTCACCGAGGCACTCGGCGGCGAGCCGACGTCCGCGAACGCCTACGCGAACGGCGAGCGGGCCGGGCTCGCCGACGACGTCGACGACGTCGCGCACGAGTTCGGCTGCGTGTGGTCGGGCCCGGGCACCGAGGTCCGCGCCTGGGTGTTCGCCCCGCCGGTGAGTCCGGCCGACGCCCGCGCGCTGCGCCGGGCGGCCGACCGGCAGGAGGGCTGCCGGACGCGTCCGGACGCGGCGAGGTTCGGCGAGCCCACCACCGCCTCGGTGTGTCGCTCGCCCGAGGGTCCGGTCGCCTCCTACCGGGGGCTGTTCGGCGACGCCTGGCTGGCCTGCAGCGTCGCCGGTGGCGGGTCCCGCGAGGATGCCGCCGCCCGCGCTGACCGGTGGTGCGCCGCGGTGGCGCTCGCCGCGTCGTCCGCTACGGGATGACCAGGTAGAAGCCGCGTCCGCGTCCACGAGGCGCACGAGGACTCAGGCCTCGGCTGCAGCCTTCTCGTTGCCGCGCCGCCAGCGGATGCCGGCCTCGAGGAAGCCGTCGATGTCGCCGTCGAGCACGTTCTGGGTGTTGCCGACGGTGAACTCGGTGCGGAGGTCCTTGACCTGCTGGTAGGGGTGCAGCACGTAGCTGCGCATCTGGTCGCCCCAGCTGGCGGCGACGTCGCCCTTGAGGTCCTTGAGGTGCGCCTCCTCCTCGGCCTTCTTCAGCGCGAGCAGCTTGGCCTTGAGGATCACCATGGCGCTGGCCTTGTTCTGCAGCTGGCTCTTCTCGTTCTGGCACGACACCACCACGCCGGTGGGGATGTGGGTGAGGCGCACGGCGGAGTCGGTGGTGTTGACGCTCTGCCCGCCGGGACCGCTGGAGCGGTAGACGTCGATGCGCACGTCCTCGTCGGGCAGGTCGATCTCGTCGGTCGTCTCGAGCACCGGCACCACCTCGACGGCGGCGAAGCTGGTCTGGCGCCGGCCCTGGTTGTCGAAGGGGCTGATGCGCACCAGCCGGTGGGTGCCGGCCTCGACGCTGAGGGTGCCGTAGGCGTACGGCGCGTGGATCGCGAAGGTGGCCGACTTCAGCCCGGCCTCCTCGGCATAGGAGGTGTCGAAGACCTCGACGTTGTAGGAGTGGCGCTCGGCCCAGCGCGTGTACATGCGCATGAGCATCTCGGCGAAGTCGGCGGCGTCGACCCCGCCGGCGCCGGAGCGGATCGTGACCAGTGCCTCGCGGACGTCGTACTCGCCGGAGAGCAGCGTGCGCACCTCGAGGCTCTCGACGGCCTTCTTGACCTTGACCAGCTCGCGCTCGGCGTCGGCCAGGCTGTCGGCGTCGTTCTCCTCGCGCCCGAGCTCGACCATGATCCCGATGTCCTCGACCCGGGTGCTGAGCTCGGTGAAGCGGTCGACCTGGCCCTGGAGGTCGGAGAGCCGGCCGGTGACGCGGGTGGCGTTGTCCTGGTCGTCCCACAGGTCGGGGGCGGCCACCTGCTCACCGAGGTCGGCGATCTCGGCCCGCATCGCGTCGAGGTCGAGCACCTGCTCGATCGTGCTCATGGTCGCTTGGAGCTGCTTGAGATCGGTCTCGAAGTCGGGGCCTGCCACGTGGGGAGCCTACGTGCCCGGCTCGGCGGCTCAGCGCGCCGGGACCGCCATCACCACGACGTTGCTCAGGTACTCCGACCCCACGTCGAAGGCAGGGAGCGTCACGCCTCGCGGCGGCCGTGAGCTGCGGCGGTCGCGTCGACCGTGGGGCGGCGGCGCAGCATCAACGCGCCGGCCGCCGAGAGGAGGCCGAGCAGCATGGAGGCGAGTCCGAACGGCGAGGTGAAGGCGCTCGTGACCGGATTGCCGCCACCACGGGGGTCCGTCGAGGCGGAAACGGCAGCGACGACGAGGTCGGCCGGGATGCTGACGGCGCCGCCGCCGGCCCCCAGACCTTGGCTCTCGTTGTTCTTGCGGCTGCCCGTGCCGCCCTTGTCGTCACACGGCTCCACCCAGAAGACCCTGGACTTCTCGTCCGTGCCCCGGGAGCGCGGGGTGCTCACGGTCAGCTCGACGTGGTAACCCTGCGTCGGGTGCGCCTCGCCGTCGAAGGCGACCTGGTAGCGCTGGCGGGCGTCGAGACCGCTGCCCGACCCGGGCCCGGAGGCCGGGTCCTCACCGACGAAGACCGTGGCCGGACCGAAGACGGTGAGGCTGACGTCGCTGGTCGGGGCTTGCATCGCGAACGAGACCGTCGAGACGACATCGGTGCCCTCGTCGAAGCCGTACCACTCGACGAGGAAGGTGCAGTCCGGGCGCCTCGTGTCGTTCGAGATGCCGTCGACCGCGCCGAGCGGCGCGATCGCGACGATCCCGTTGCCGTCGACCGGGTCATCGGAGCCGCCGACCGGGTCACCCGAGCCGCCACCCTGGTCACTGCCGCCGCCGTTGCCGCCGCCGTTGCCGCCGCCGTTGCCGCCGCCGTTGCCGCCGCCGTTGCCGCCGCCGTTGCCGCCGCCGCCGTTGCCGCCGCCGTTGCCGCCGCCGTTGCCGTTCCGCCGGCACTACCGCCGCCGTTTCCGCCGCCGCCGCCGTTTCCGCCGGCACTACCGCCGCCGTTTCCGCCGCCGCCGCCGTTTCCGCCGGCACTACCGCCGCCGTTTCCGCCGCCGCCGCCGTTTCCGCCGCCGTTCCGCCGCCGTTGCCGCCGCCGTCTCCGCCGCCGTTTCCGCCGCCGTTCCGCCGCCGTTCCCGCCGTCCGCCGCCGTTCCCGCCGCCGTTCCCGCCGCCGTTCCCGTCGTCGTCGTCGTCGTCGCCGTCGCCGTCGTCCGTCGCCGTCGCCGTCACCGTCGTCGTCGTCCGCCGTCGTCGTCGTCCTTGTCTTGTCTTTGTCCTTGTCCTTGTCTTTGTCCTTATCTTTGTCCTTGTCCTTGTCCTTGTCCTTGTCCTTGTCCTTGTCCTTGTCCTTGTCCTTGTCCTTGTCCTTGTCCTTGTCCTTGTCCTTGTCCTTCTGTCCTTGTCCTTGTCCTTGTCCTTCTTGTCCTTGTCCTTGCTTGTCCTTGTCCTTCTTGTCCTTTGTCCTTCTTGTCCTTGTCCTTCTTGTCCTTCGCCTTGGCCGTCGGTGGTGACGGCTCTGAGCCTGCGCGAACGCTGCCTCGGCGGGTCCGGCGAGGCCGATGCCGGCACCGGCCACGAGGACCAGCGCCGAGACGGCGGCGAGGCGTCGTGCCTGCACGGTTGCGAGCGACATCGGCAATTCTCCTGTGGGGCGGTGTTGAGCGAGGGATCTATCCTACCGAGATCGGCAGGGCTTCGACGATGGCGTTACTTCAGGGAGCGGGATGCCTCGACATCGCGGCTCACTGGGGAGCGCACCCGGTCTGGACCGGCGGTCATGCGGGGGTTCCGAACACCTGGGCGACGTACCAGGTGCCGTCGCGGGACACCGCGCCCAGCCCCTCGAGCCGGAACCGCCGGTTCAGAAGGTTCGCGCGGTGTCCGTCAGAGCGCATCCAGCCGTTGACGACGGCTCGGCCCGAGGAGTACCCGGCGGCGACGTTCTCGCCGACCCAGCCCATCTCGCACCGCTGCTGCACGGTGTCGAGACGCTGGTGGAAGATCTCCTGACGCCGCGCCATCCGCTCGGCCTGGGCGCGCGCCATCCGGTTCAGGCAGGCGCTGCGACCAAGCGGCGCCCGGCCGTGGTGCTCGCGCTTCACGTTGGTGGTGGCGTGGGCCTCCCGCTCGTAGGCCAGGGCCGCCTGCGACACCGCCGCCGGCGTGGGCGGGAGCGGCGGCGAGTGCCAGGAGTGCGACGACCGCCATGAGCGCCGTGAGCACGGCAACCACGGTGGGACGGGAAAGGCCCATAGGCCGCAGATACGACCACCCGCGCCTGAACTGGCTCAGGGTTGGCGCAGGATCACCGCAGGAAGACCGCAGGATCGGGGCAGGATGACGCCCGTGAGCACCCACATCGGCGCCTGCTCGCCGGCGACGTCGCCCCCGTCGTCCTCATGCCCGGCGACCCGCTGCGCGCGCGCTGGATCGCCGAGTCCTTCCTCGACGACGCCACCTGTTACACCGACGTGCGCGGCATGTACGGCTACACCGGCTCGTGGCGCGGGAAGCGGGTCTCCGTGCAGGGCTCCGGCATGGGGCAGCCGTCGATGGCGATCTATGCCACCGAGCTGTTCCGCGCCTACGACGTGCAGACGATCGTGCGGGTCGGCTCGTGCGGCGCGCTCACCGAGCGGCTCGCCGTCCGCGACCTCGTCATCGCCTCCGGCGCGTGCACCGACTCGGCGATGAACCGGATCACCTTCGAGGGCCTCGACTACGCGCCGGTGGCCGACTTCGCGCTGCTGCGCGACGCCGCTGCGGCCGCCCCCGAGGCCCACGTGGGCCTGGTCCTCAGCGGCGACTCCTTCTACCCCACCCGACCCGAGCTCACCGCCCGCATGGTCGAGCACGGCGTGCTCGCCGTGGAGATGGAGGCCAGTGCGCTCTACACGATCGCGGCCCGCCACCGCCGCCGCGCGCTCGCCGTCTGCACCGTCTCCGACCACATCGTGACCGGTGAGGAGACCACCGCCGCCGAGCGCGAGCAGACCTTCGACCGCATGGTCGACGTCGCCCTCACTGCCGCGCTCGAGGGAGCCGGCTGAGACGGGGTCAGGCGCGGACGCTACGCCGGGACGTTCGCACCGCGCACCAGCCGGTCGTGCACGGTCACGCGGACGCCGGTGCGGGGCACCTCCTCGTCGTGGAGGAACCGGACGCTGGGTCGCGTCGCCCGGGTCGCCGCGCGGGTGCGGTGGGGACATCGATCGGTGAGCCCGACCGGCCGTACTGGACGCCGCCGGCAGTCACTCCGGCGTGACGACCGCACGTGCCCGTGGCCGATGACCCGCGCCGACGACGGCGCGCCCGGGCACGGTGAGCGGGAGGTCGGCGGCGGCGGTGACGGTGACCTGCACCTCGTCGCCGACCACCCGCACCGTGTAGCTGAGTCCGGGGTGGTCGCCGTGGGCGCCGACGTCGCGCAGGTAGGCGGCGACGCCGGCTCGCGCGGCTCGGGCGGTGAGGTCGAGCGGGCGGTCGCGGACACCATGCCGGTAGACCTCGCGCCCCTCCGCCCCGGCGTCGGCGGCCCGCAGCGCGGCGCCGTCGGCGATGGTGTCGAGGCGCTGCCGCTCCAGGTAGGCGGCGGTGGCGTCGATGACGACGACCATCGCCATCAGCAGCAGCGCGGAGAACCCGATGATCAGCACGCTCACCTGACCGCGCTCGTCGCGGCGCCGGAGTGTGCGGAGAATCCCGCTCAACCACGGTCGACCTCCTGGTACTGACCGATCGGGACGCTGTGGGTGGAGTCGAGCCGGAACGACGGCCGGTCGCCGCCGAGCACCTCCGGCATCAGCGGGAGCACCACGTGGGTGCGCACCCGGACGGTGATCACCGAGGTGCCGGAGTGGCAGTTGCGCGGGTAGGGCCGGCAGCTGACCTTCACCGAGATCGGGACGCCCTCGACGCCCTGGTCGGCCAGCGCCAGCCGGGCGGCGGCCCGGGCGGCCCGTGTGCCCCGGGCGTCGTCGGGGGCGAGGGCGTAGGCGCGCGCGGCCGACCGCGCCGCGGTCTCGGTGGCGAAGGCGCCGCGCTGGACGTCGAAGACCGACAGCACCAGCCACATCACCGGCACCAGCAGGAGCACGCCGAGCCAGGCGAACTCGACGACGGCGCTGCCGCGCTCATCCCGTCTACGTCGCCGCACGGTCACTCCGGCTCCTCGGCGGCGTGACCGCTGACCTCGAAGTCGATGGTGGGTCCTCCGATCCCCAGAGGTGGAACGGAGGCCCGCACCGTCACCTCGACCGCCGGCACGCCGCCGATGGTCGTGCGGCGCGCCGTGACGCCCCGTGCGAACCGCTCCGAGACGACCTCGGAGATCAGCGACTCGGTGCGCGCCCCGCCGTCGGCCGGCGACGCACCACGCGTGGCGCCGTGGCGAGCGCCCTCGGCGGCGGCCGAGGCCAGGGTGTTGCGCACGTACAGGGTCAGGCCGAGCTGCAGGATGCCGAGCACGAGCGGCACTAGCACCACCAGCACGAGCACGAAGTCGACGATCGCCGCCCCGCGCTCGTGGCGGGAGGCCGTGGTGCCAGGCATCTGGAGGTCACCGCACGCTGTTGAGCGCGCGCCGCACCATGCCCTGCAGCTCGGGCTTCGCGACCGCACCGACGGCGATCACCAGCCCCGCCGACATGATCGTGACGAACACCCAGCCCGGCACGTCACCGCGCTCGTCGCGCCGCCGGCCGCGCGTCGCCCGGCCGACCAGGGCGAGCGCGGTGGTCAGTATCAGCACCTGCACCCGCAGCACGTGGTCTCGCGTAGTTCTTCATCAGCGCTTCCTTCCCGAGAACGCCCCGGAGGTCAGGGCGAGGACAGTGAGAGCCCGACCACGCCGGGCCAGAACGCGAACAGCACGGTGACCGGGAGCACCAGGAAGACGACCGGCACCATCATGAAGACCTCGCGCCGGGCGGCCACCTCGATCAGCTCGCGACGTCCGGCCTCGCGGACGTCGGCCGCCTGCGCGTGCAGGACGTCGGAGAGCGGCGTGCCGCGCTCGACGGCGACCGCCACTCCCTGCGCGAACCGCGACACCAGCGGCAGCCCCGACGTGGCCGCCATCCGGTCGAAGGCGGCGGCGACCGGCTCGCCGGTGCGGATCGCGGCCAGCACCACGGCGAGGTCGGCGGAGAGCGCGCCGCCGCTGCGCCGCACGACCCGATCGAGCGCGGCGACCGGCCCCTCCCCCGCCGCGACGGCGAGCGCGAGCAGCTCGGCGACGGTCGGGAACTCGGCGAGGATCTGCCGCTCCCGCGCCTTCACCTGGCTGCCCAGCCAGCTGTCGCGGCCGAGCACGCCGCCGGCGAACGCGATCAGGCACGCCAGCAGGAGCAGCACCGGGTCGGCGCCGCCCGACAGCGCGCGGAGCACGCCCCAGCGCCGCGACCACGCCGAAGCCGACCAGACCCCAGACCACCTGCTCGACCCGGAAGTCGTGCACGGTGCGGTCGAGACCGGCCCGCTCCAGCCGACGCCGGACCGATGCCGAGCCGCCGAGCACCCTCTCGACCCCGGCCGCGAGGCCACCGAGCACCGGGCCGAACACACCGACGGCCGCCGAGGACGACGGCCGTCGACCCGACGTAGGTGCCGTCGGACGCCGGCCGCAGGTCGCGCAGGTAGGGCAGCACCCGCACCGAGAGCTGCGGACGCCGGATGGCCGCGACCCGCGCCAGCACGAGCACGACCCCGAGGCCGGCGGTCGCCCCGGCGAGCGCGCCCCACATCGTCGGCGTCACGAGAGGATCCGGTGCTTCGACGGGGAGCCGGCCGATGCGCATCATCAGCCGGTAGGCGACCAGGCACACGCCGGCGCCGACGAGCAGGATCACGACGCCGGTGGGCGAGCGGTAGCGGGTGATGATCTCGGTCTGCGCCGACATCAGCAGCAGCACGACCCACGGTGCCGCGACCGCGAGCCGGGCGCCGTTGACCGCCCACGCCTGCCGCGCCTCGAGCTCGGAGCGGGTGCGGAGGTCGTCGCGCAGGTAGCCGGACAGGTTGCGGAGCAGCCGTCCGAGCTCGCCGCCGCCGACCTCGCGCGCCACCCGCAGCCCCTCGACGACGCGGTCGCCGACCGGGTCGGAGAGCCGGTGCTTGAGCCGGTCGAGGCTGTCGCCGAACCGGCCGGTCACCTGGTAGTCGAGCGCGAACGCCGCGAAGGCGGCACGCAACGGCTCCGGGCCGCGTGACGACAGCCCGTCCGAGCGCGTCCGGCAGCGACAGACCTGCGCGGACGCCGGAGGCCAGGTTGTCGATCGCCTCCGGCCACACCTCGGCGAACTCCCGCTGCCGCCGTCGGGCCCGCCCGCTGACCACGGCCACCGGCACGTAGGCCCCGATGACGCCGAAGGCGAGCGCGACCGGCGCCGTCCGCGACACCACCTGCATCGACGAATGCGGCGACCACCCCGCAGCCGACGCACAGCACCACGAACCCCATCGTTGACACGTGGGAGAGGCCCGGCGCGGGCGAGCAGGCGGGTCGCGCGACCGGGTCGCCTCTCGACGGGGGCGGCGGCCCGCGGCAGCGCGAAGGCCGACCAGACGAGCAGCAGCCCGACGCCGACACCCAGCCCGACCAGCGCGCCCATCGGCCTACCGGCCCTCGTTCAGGATCCGGTGGACGTCGAGGCCCGCGCGCTCGAACAGGTCGAGCCGCGGCGGCATCCCGTGGGTGCGCCGCAGCTCCCTGCCCGTGCGCACGAACAGCGGCTCGCACTCGATGACGTCGTTCTCGACCCGGCCCGGCACGCCCACGATCTCGTTGACCCGCCGCACGCCCGTGGCGTCGATGCCGAGGTGCACGACGAGGTCGACCGACGTCGCCACCGTCGGCACCACGAACCGCGCCGAGATGTTCTCGCCGGCCAGGAGCGGCAAGGTGCACATCTTCATCAGCGCCTCCCGGGCGCTGTTGGCGTGCAGCGTGCCCATGCCCGGAAGCCCGGCGTTGAGGGCGAGCAGCAGGTCGAGGCACTCCTCGGACCTCACCTCGCCGACGATGATGCGGCTCGGCCGCATCCGCAGCGCCTCCTTCACCAGGTGTCGCAACCGGATCTCTCCGGTGCCCTCGAGTCCCGACTGCCGGGTCTGGAGCGGCACCCAGTCCGGATGTGCGAAGCGAAGTTCGAAGACCTCCTCCGCGCTCACCACCCGCTCGCCGCCGGGGATCGCCGCGGCCAGGCAGTTCAGCATCGTCGTCTTCCCGGTCTGCGTGCCGCCGGCGACCATGATGTTCAGCCCCGCCCGCACCGCGGCGTCGAGGAAGGTGGCGGCGCGCGGGCTGAGGCTGCCGAGCTCGACGAGGTCGTGGAGCTGCCCGGCGCGCAGCACGAACTTGCGGATGTTGACGGCGCTGAAGCCGCGGCTGATCCCCTCGAGCACGACGTGCAGCCGGTGCCCGTCGGGCAGCATCGCGTCGACGAACGGCGCACTGACGTCGAGCCGCCGCCCGCTCGACTTGAGCATCCGCTCCACCAGCTCGGTGACCTGACCGCGGGTGAGCACCAGGTTGGTGAGCTCGTGGCGGCCGTGCCGTGCCACGAAGACCCGGCTACGGGTCGTTGATCCAGATCTCCTCGATCGCAGGGTCGTCGAGGTAGGGCTGCAGCGGACCGAAGCCGCTGACCCGCGCCACCAGCTCCCCCACCGTCGCCGAGACGTCGGCGACCGGGGCGACGACGCCGGTCAGGCTGCGCTCGTCGTGCTCGCGCACCACCGACTCCGCCATCCGGCGCACCACGTCGGCATCGCGCTGCGGGTCGACGCGCTCGCGGCGGACCAGCTCCCGCAGGTGCAGGTCGAGCCGGTCGAGGACGTCGTCCTGAGCGTGCGCGACAGCCATGAGCGACCCCCGCTTCCCGAGATGGAGACCGTCGTGTGCCAGCACGATAAGTCGGATAGGGGACCCCGACCAGCGCTACTCCACAGGCAACGGACCACGGTCCGCCTGTTTTACCCTGGTGCGGAGGGCGGAGCGGGACCGTCCGGCGCAGAGCCGGACCAGCGACCTCCCATCCGCGCTTCGTCGCTCGACCTGAGCGACCCAGCACGGGCGCCACGGGTGGCGTCGGTCTTCGGTGGGAAGTGGCAGCAATGAGACATGGGCCGGCCTCAAGGGATGTTGAGTGGCGGTCACATTGACTGCGATCTCTAGTCCGAGCGTCCCTTCCCGTGTGCCGCACCTTCGAGATTCGTCGATCGTGCCCGCGACAGCGGCGCGCTCCCTACCCTCAGCGAGTGAGAAGCACCAGACCGTCTCGGTCCCGAGCACTGATCCCCCTCTTGGCCGCAACCCTCAGTGCCGTCGCGCTCGGACCAGCGCCGGGCGCCGCCGGCGAGGAGCCGTCTCCCGGCGCCTCGGGCAAGGTCGCCGTCGCCCCCGTCGAGCCACTGCTCGACGCAGCCACTGCGCGGCCGGAAGGCGATCCGAGCAGCTGGGCGACCAGCTCGCCGTGGCAGCGGCGCGCAACGACCTGCGCCCCGCCGAGCTCCGCACGCTGCTGCGTACGGACTCCGCGGCGTCTGGGTCGACCCGCAGGGCTGGATCTTCTACGTGGACCCGGCGCACGGAGCGAGACCACCGAGGCGGACGCCGAGCCTTCGCCGGCGCAGGCCGCGCCGCTGTCCGAGACCTTCGCAGCTCCACAGCAACCCCGACCGCGAACCGCACGATCCTGCTGGACTTCGACGGCGCCTACGTGGCGGAACGGCCTGGAACTCGCAGTCGGGAGTCACGCCGGCCACGCACCCGCCTGGGACCCGGCCGGCGACGGCGCCGCCTTCAGCGACCGCGAGCGGGCAACTCGTGCAGCAGGTCTGGGCGATGGTTGCCGAGGACTACGCCCCGTTCGACGTCGACGTCACCACCGAGGACCCGGCGCGAGGCGGGCATCGGACCGAGCTCGACCAGCGACACGGTCTACGGCACCCGCGTGCTCGTGACGCCGAGCGACGACCCGTTCCGCAAGATCTGCAACCGGGCCGTGCGGCGGGGTCGCCTACCTCAGCGTCTTCGACCAGGTCGGTGGCTACCACCAGCCCGCCTGGGTGTTCCCGCAGGCGCTGGGCAACAGCGCCAAGAACATCGCCGAGGCGGCCACCCACGAGGCCGGCCACAACCTCGCGCCTCGAGCACGACGGCACCGCGACTCCATGGCTACTACACGCGGCCACGGCGTCTGGGCGCCGATCATGGGTGTCGGCTACGACCGTCCGCTGGTGCAGTGGAGCGCGGGGCTCCTACCCGGCGCCAACAATGCCAGCAGGACGACCTCGCCATCCTCACGCGGCTACCTCGGTGCGCGCCAGGACGAGGCCTCGGGCTCCGTCGCCACCCCCGCCGACCTGCCCGTCGGGCGAGGCGGTCATCGGCACGCCGACCGACGTCGACGCCTTCTCCTGGGCACGTGCGCCGCCGACACGGTCGTCTCGGTGCAACCGGCCGCGGTCGCCCCCAATCTCGACGTCCGCGCCACTCTCCTCGACGCCGCCGGCGTCGAGCGTGACGTGGACGCGCCGTCTCCGGGCTTCGGCGACGGGACGACCGCTACCGGTCTCGGCGGCGAGCCTGACGTGCCCGGCGGACGGCGACGGGTGGGTGCTCACCGTCGATGGTGTCGGTCGAGGGCGCCTGGGCCGAGCAGCGGGTACGACGACTACGCCAGCCTCGGCGCCTACACGGTGAGCGCCCCCGGTTGTGACGGCGCAGGCCGCCGACCGGCGTACCGGGCGCCCGGGCGACGTCTCGGGCAGCGCCTGCCGGGCCCGGCGACTCTCACCCTCACCTGGGAACCGCCTGCCGACACGGGGGAACGGACCGGTCACCGGCTACGTCGTCTCACGCTCCGGTTCGCCGAGATCCGAGACATCTCGGCGCCGACGCGCGCAGCCACACCTACACGGGGCTGGCGGCCGGCACGACGTACAGCTCTCCGTGCGGGCCGTCGAACGCGACCGGCGCCGGTCCCTCGGTCACGGTGAGCGCCACGACGGAGGAAGTGGCTCCCGCCGCGCCGAGCGCTCCCCGCGACGTGACCGGCTCCTACGACCAGGGCACCGGCCAGACTGCAGGCCTGGTGGACCGAACCCCTGGACACCGGGACACAGCCGATCAGCGGTTACGCGATCTACCTCGACGGGACGTACGTCGGCCAGCTGCGGCGCCGACCAGCCGGGGGGTCGTACATCACCCGCGAGGGCGGCTTCGCCGAGGGCCAGTACGTCGTCGGGGTCGCCGCGGTCAGCTGCGGTCGGCTCCTCCCCGATCGCGACCGACCAGGTCACCGTCGACCACCCGGACCGCCCGGCGAACGACGACGTGGCCGACGCAGAGGTGCTGACCGGGCACCAGCGGGACCGTGCCCGGTGACAACACGTTCGCCACCCAGGAGGGCACCGACCCGACACCGCCGCGACGTACGCCGCCGGCGGGTATTCCGTCTGGTACTCATGGACGCCCACCG
>CAWJTG010000014.1:0-23490 GCA_963845795.1 uncultured Actinomycetota bacterium
GCGTGCGGATCGCCAGCCTGGCCTACGGCCGCACCTCCGACAACGTCCTCGGGCTCCGGCTGCTCACCGCGGCCGGGGACGAGGTCGTCACCGGTCACGACGGCGAGGGCAGGCCCACCGTCTCCGGCGGAGACGCCCTGCTGGGCGCCGTTCGCGACGTCATGGGTCGTCACCTCGGCTCCGCCCGCACCGAGCTCGGCCGGTTCGGCCGTCAGGTCTCGGGGTACGCCGCCCACCACCTGCTGCCGGAGCGGTTCGACCTCAGCCCCGGCGCTGGTCGGGTCGGAGGGGACGCTCGCGGTGGTCACCGAGGCCACGGTGCGGCTCGTCGTCGACCCGGCGGTGCGGGTCGTGGTGGTGCTGGGGTTCGACTCGATCGTCGACGCCGGCCGCGCCTCGCCCGCGGTCGTGACGCACGGCCCCACCAGCTGTGAGGGGCTCGACTCGCGGCTGGTCGAGGTGCTGCGCTCGCGCCGTGGCGACGCCGCGGTGCCCCCGCTGCCGCGGGGCCGCGCGTGGCTGTTCGTCGAGATCGCCGGCGACGATGCCGGCGAGGTGGTCGAGCGCGCCCGGCGGCTGGTCGGCGACGACGTCGGAGCGGTCGACGCGGAGGTGGTCACCGAGCCCGCGCTCCAGGCGCGGCTGTGGCGGCTGCGCGAGGACGGCGCCGGCCTGGCGGGCCGCTCGCCGGCGGGCCGGCCCGCCTGGCCGGGCTGGGAGGACGCCGCCGTCCTGCCCGACCGGCTCGGCTCCTACCTCGAGCGCTTCGACGCGCTGGTGGCCGAGCACGGCCTCACCGCGGCGCCGTACGGGCACTTCGGCGACGGCTGCATCCACGCGCGCCTCGACTTCCCGCTCGACCGGCCCGACGGCACCGCCGTGCTGCGCGCGTTCCTCGGCGACGCGGCGACCCTGGTGGCCGAGTTCGGCGGCACGCTCTCCGGCGAGCACGGCGACGGCCGGGCCCGCAGCGAGCTGCTGCCCCACATGTACTCGGCCGACGCACTGGCGATGTTCGCCGGTCTCAAGCACGCCTTCGACCCGCGGAACCTGCTCAACCCCGGGGTCCTGGTCGATCCCGACCCCGTCGACGCCGACGTCCGGTTCGCAGGGGAGTTCCCACTGGGTCGGTCCGGAGGCCGCACGACGCTGGCCTTCGCCTACCCGGCCGACGACGGTGACCTGGCCCAGGCGCTGCACCGGTGCACCGGGGTGGGCAAGTGCCGCGCCGACAACAGCGCCGCCCACGGCGTCATGTGCCCCTCCTACCTCGCCACCCGCGAGGAGAAGGACTCCACCCGCGGCCGGGCCCGGGTGCTGCAGGACGTCGTCCGCGGCGAGCTGGCGTGGAGCGCGCCCGAGGTGCACGACGCCCTCGACCTCTGCCTGTCGTGCAAGGGCTGCGTCTCCGACTGCCCCACCGGCATCGACATGGCCACCTACAAGTCCGAGGTGCTGCACCAGACCTACTCCGCCGGACGGTGGTGGCGCCGGCTGCGGCCACGCTCGCACTACTCGCTCGGCCGGCTGCCGCTCTGGTCGCGGCTCGCGTCGCGGGCGCCGCGGGTCGCGAACCTGCTGGTGAGGCTGCCGCTGCTGGGGGCACTCGCACTCTGGGTCGCCGGCGTCGATCGGCGGCGCGCGGTGCCGAGGTTCGCCCGGCGGACGTTCCGTGCGACCTTCGAGCCGCGGGGTGCCGGCACCCCCGTGCTGCTGTTCGCCGACTCCTTCAGCAACCACTTCGAC
The DNA here is from genome assembly GCA_963845795.1 of uncultured Actinomycetota bacterium. Lineage (GTDB taxonomy): Bacteria > Actinomycetota > Actinomycetes > Propionibacteriales > Nocardioidaceae > Nocardioides. The sequence goes on from CAWJTG010000014.1 coordinate 1,747, forward strand.
CCCGACGTCGCCGCCGCCACCGCATCCGTGCTCGAGAGCGCGGGCTACGCGCCTCGACTGCCCGACCGGCAGGGTTGCTGCGGTCTCACCTGGATCACCACCGGCCAGCTCGACGCCGCCCGCCGGATCCTCGGCCGCACCGTCACCGACCTCGCCGCGCACGCGCACGCCGGACTGCCGATCGTCGGGATCGAGCCGTCGTGCACCGCGGTGCTGCGCCACGACGCGGTCGAGCTGTTCGCCGGGTCCGACCTCGAGGCCGACGCCCGGGCGGTGGCGGCGGCCACCCGCACCCTCGCCGAGCTGCTCGCCGAGACCGCGGGCTACGAGCCGCCGGACCTGGCCGGCACCGATGTCGTCGTGCAGCCCCACTGCCACCACCACGCCGTGCTGGGCTGGCACGCCGACGCCGCCCTGCTCGCCCGCACCGGCGCCACCGTCACCCGGCTCTCCGGCTGCTGCGGACTCGCAGGCAACTTCGGCGTCGAGCGCGGCCACCACGAGGTGTCGGTGGCGGTGGCCGAGCAGCAGCTGCTGCCGGCGCTCGACGCCGCGCCGGAGGCCGTGGTCCTGGCCGACGGGTTCTCCTGCCGCACCCAGGTGGCCGACCTCCGGGACCGTCCCGCCCGCCACCTCGCCCAGCTGCTCCAGGGTTTTCCGGAGCGTCCGGGCGGGTAGAGACCCCCCATGACGTCGTACGAAGGGCTGAGCGGTCGCATCGACGAGATCGCCGAGAAGGCCATCGACTGGCGCATGGAGATCATGCAGTGGGGCAGGCACGGCGACGGCTGGATCATCAGCGGCATCGCCTCGTTCTGGGAGTGCGACCGCGAGGGCAACGTGAGGCTCAACGGCGAGTCGCAGCCCAGCCCGTACTACATCGACATGATGAGGAACTGGCGCACCAACCTGCGCGAGGTGCTGGAGCCCTGGACCGAGCTGCCCGACCCGAGCACGCTGGACTCGCGGATCGACACGCTGCGGGACCAGATGAACAGCCTGCTCGACCCGGCGCAGGCCGACGTGGCCGACGCCGACCCGGCCGACTCCGGGGTCCCGTCGCTCGGCAACTCCGACCTCCACGGCGCCCGCGCCACCGTCGAGGCGAAGATCGGCAGCATGCGCGGCTACACCGCCGCAGAGATGTACGAGGTGCTGGTCACGCGGATGGACGACGTGATGCGCGGCGAGTTCGCCGCGACGGGCGTCCTCGGAGTCCACCTCACCGGGCAGAAGCAGATCCTCGAGAACGCGCGCGAGGACGTCGTCAGGCTGGTCGACTCCCTGTACAACGTCATGGCGGCCAAGGGCCTGGTGGGAGGCGACACCATCGACCTCGCCGTCGTCGGCTCGATCGTCGGCCTCGCCGGCGCCTTCTCCACCGGCGGGCTCGCCACCGCCCTCGGCGCCGTGGGTGCCGCGGTGGGCCTGGGCGACGCGCTCATGGGGGAGGCGGAGGAGGCCGACAAGGTGGAGGCCTCGCTGGCCGGCTACGACCCCGACCAGTGCTGGAGCCTGATGGTCGAGGCGCTCGACCGGGTCAACACCTCGATCACCGATCAGGAGCGCGACCTCTCCGACGCCGCCACGAGGGCCAGATACACGGTGGCGGGCTCGGCCGACTTCGACCTGTCGAAGGTCACGGGCACCGGCAGCGACCCCGGCGGCCTCGCCGGCGGTGACGTCATGGACATCGACCAGGGCGGGCTGCGGTACATCGCCGAGCAGTCGCTGGTCACCGCCTCCCACCAGCTCGACAGGACGCGCTACGCCATCGAGGACGTCGACCCGAGCTTCGCGATCACCCGCCCGGCGAGCATCGGCTACGCCAGTGACGGCATCTACGCCTCGTGGTCGGGCTTCCAGGCGGCCACCACCCGTGCGATCAAGGGCACCTCGGACGAGCTGTGGGAGCTGCGCGCGGCCGTGATCGACGTCCTGAACAGGTTCGGCGTCACCGACGTCGAGCAGGCCGAGCGCTACCGCGAGGCGGAGCAGCTCGTCCCGGCGGGCGGTCACGTCGTCGACCGGTTCTTCTGACGGCGGTCCGCCGACTCACTGTGCTGGGGTCCGCAGGCCCCTGATCAGCCCGTGACTCGGGACCGGCCCACGACGACGGTGGCGCCACGATCGTCGTCCACGACCGTCTCGGCGCAGGCGAGCAGCGCCACGACGACGGGCGCCTGGTCGGTCGAGACCTCGACGACCAGGACGCCGTCCGGGGCGAGCCAGTCGCCCATCGCCGCGACGACCCGTCGGTGGACGTCGAGCCCGTCGGCTCCGCCGTCGAGCGCGAGGCGGGGCTCGTGGTCGCGCGCCTCGGGCGGCAGGTCGCGGATCCGACCCGTGGGCACGTACGGCGCGTTCACCACCAGCACGTCGACCCGGTGGCGCAGCGCTCCCGGGAGCGCGTCCAGCAGGTCGCCCTCGTGCACCCGTCCCGGCGGGACGTTGCGCCGCGCGCAGGCGGCCGCCGCCGGGTCGAGCTCGGCTGCGTGGATCGTGAGATCGGGGCGGCGGGCGGCCAGCGCCGCGGCGATCGCGCCGCTACCGCAGCACAGGTCGACGACCGTGCCGCCGTGCCCGGCTCGCGCGGCGGCGAGGTCGACCAGCAGCGTGCTGCGCTGCCGCGGCACGAACACGCCGTCGTCCAGCAGCACCCGTACGCCGGCGAAGTCAGCCCACCCCACCACCTGCTCGAGCGGCCGGCCACCGACCCGCTCCGCGGTCATCCGGGCGAGGTCGGCGCCCTCGCCCGCCGCCTGCCGCAGCACCCGCGCCTCGTCCTCCGCGAACACGCACCCCGCCGCCCGCAGCCGCGCCACCAGCGGGTCCGCGCCGGCGCCGGTCACGGAGTGATCCTAGAACTAGAACGCGTTACCGTTCTGCGGTGCCGCCCGACGTCTTCGCCCCGGCCAGGCTCGGGCCGGTCACGGTGCGCAACCGGACCGTCAAGGCCGCGACCTTCGAGGGCCGGACGCCCGAGGGGCAGGTCACCGACGAGCTCGTCGAGTACCACCTGGCGGTGGCGCGCGGCGGCATCGGGACCACCACCGTCGCCTACCTGGCGGTCGCGCCGGAGGGGCGCACGCACCGGGAGCAGATCGTGGTCGGTCCGAGCACGCAGGTCGGCCTGGCACGGCTGGCCGACGCCGTGCACGCCACCGGCGCGTCGATCGCGGGACAGGTCGGGCATGCGGGACCGGTGGCCAACGGCCGGTCGAACGGGGTCCGTGCCGTGGCGGCGTCGCGGCTGCCGAGCCCGCTGTCGATGCAGCTGGTCGGGTCGGCCTCGGAGAAGGACCTCACCCGCGTCACCCGCGGCTACGTGTCCACGGCGCGCACCCTCGTGGCTGCCGGGTTCGACGTACTCGAGCTGCACATGGCGCACTCCTACCTGATCTCCTCGTTCCTCGCACCGGGTCTGAACCGCCGCAAGGACCGCTGGGGCGGGTCGACCGAGAACCGCGCCCGGCTGGCGCGGCAGGTGGCGCGAGCGGTGCGCGAGGAGGTGGGCGACGCGGCCGCGGTCACTGCCAAGGTCTCGGTGGGCGACGGGTTCTCGGGCGGAGTCACCACCGACGCGGGCCTCGAGGCCGCGCTCGTGCTCGAGGGCGACGGTCACCTCGACGCGCTCCAGCTCTCCGGCGGCTCCTCGCTGATGAACCCGATGTACCTGTTCCGCGGCGACGTCCCCGTGGCCGAGCTCGCGGCCGCGATGCCGCTCGCCGTGCGCGTGGGTCTGCGCACGCCGCTGGGTCGCTCGTTCCTGAAGGAGTACGACTTCCACGAGGCCTACTTCTGGGACAAGGCGGTGCGGTTCCGCGAGGCGCTCGCGATGCCGCTGATGCTGCTCGGCGGCATCAACCGGCTCGACACGATGGAGCGTGCGATGGCCGCGGGCTTCGACTTCGTGGCGATGGGTCGCGCGGTGCTGCGCGAGCCCGACCTGGTGAACCGGCTCGCGGCCGGCCGCGCCACCGCCGGTGCCTGCATCCACTGCAACCGCTGCATGCCGACGATCTACACCGGCACGCACTGCCCGGTGCGCGACGACGACGATCGCGAGGCGTGGACGTCGAACTAGAACGTGTTCTAGTCTGCCCGGCATGTCGCAGGTGATCCCCGAGAAGCCGCTCCGTGTCGTCGTCTGGTCGACCGGCACGGTCGGCCGGCACGCCATCGCCGGCATCGACGCCCACCCCGACCTGGAGCTGGTCGGGGTCTGGGTCTCGACCCCCGCCAAGGACGGCCAGGACGCCGGCGTGCTGGCCGAGCTCGGACGCGAGCTCGGCGTCCTCGCCACCACCGACCGCGACGCCCTCCTCGCCCTCGCCCCCGACGCGATCGTGCACACCGCCATGGCCGACGACCGGGTCGTCGAGTGCCTGGAGGACCTCATCGGGTTCGTCGAGGCCGGCGTGAACGTCACGAGCAGCGGACCCGTGCTGCTGCAGTGGCCCGAGGGGATCCTCCCCGCCGACTACATCGCCCGCATCGAGGAGGCCTGCGCGACGGGGAACGCCTCGCTGCACGTCAACGGCATCGACCCCGGCTTCGCCAACGACATCCTGCCGCTGGTGATGACCAGCCTGTCGCGCCGCATCGACGAGGTGCGCGTCATGGAGATCTGTGACTACTCCACCTACGACCAGCCGGTCGTCATGGGCGAGCTGTTCGGCTTCGGCCGCCCGATGGCCGAGAAGGCGATGCTCTGGCAGCCCGGCATCCTCACGATGGCGTGGGGCAGCGTCGTCCGGCAGATCGCCGCCGCGCTCGACGTCACCCTCGACGAGCCGCTCACCGAGGAGGTCGAGCGGCGGCCAGCCGAGCGCGACACGCCCTCGGTCTCGGGTGACGTCGCCGCCGGCACGATGGGCTCGGTCCGCTTCCAGGTGGTGGGCAAGGTCGACGGCGTGCCGCGCGTCGTGCTGGAGCACGTCACCCGCACCGCCGCCGACTCCGACCCCGACTGGGAGACCCCGCCCGAGGGTGTCGACGGCTGCTACCGCGTCCGCATCACCGGCGAGCCGGTGATGCAGGTCGACCTCACCCACCACGGCGAGCACGGCGACCACAACGTCAGCGGCATGATCACCACCGCCCAGCGGATCGTGAACGCCGTGCCCGCGGTGGTGGCGGCCGAGCCGGGCCTGGTGCGCGCGATCGACCTGCCGCTGGTGACCGGCCGCGGCCTGGTGAGCGGGAGCCGCTCCCGATGAGCATCCTCGACCGGTTCGCCCTCACCGACCACGTCGCGATCGTCACCGGCGCCGGGCGCGGGCTCGGTGCCGCCACCGCCGTCGCGCTCGCCGAGGCCGGTGCCGACGTCCTGATCTCCGCCCGCACCGAGGAGCAGCTGACCCGCGTGGCCGGGCAGGTGGAGGCGGCCGGGCGCCGCGCGCTCGTCGTCCCCGCCGACCTCTCCGACCTCGACGCCGTCGCGGGGCTCGCGCAGGCCGCGCACGACGAGTTCGGGCGGCTCGACACCATCGTCAACAACGTGGGCGGCACCTTCCCCCACGCCTTCCTCGACACCAGCAACGAGTTCCTCGAGGAGGCCTTCAGCTTCAACGTCACCACCGCCCACGCGCTCACCCGCGCCGCGGTGCCGCTGATGCTGGACGGCGGCGGGTCCGGCCAGAAGTCGGTGGTGACGATCAGCTCGATGATGGGCCGCACCGCCGACCGCGGCTTCCTCGCCTACGGCACCGCCAAGGCCGCCCTGGCCCACTGGACGAGGATGGCCGCCCGCGACCTGGCGCCGCGGATCCGGGTCAACGGCATCTACGTCGGGTCGATCATGACCAGCGCCCTCGAGTACGTCGCGGGCCAGCCCGAGATGATGGACCAGCTCGAGACCAAGACTCCGCTCGGCCGGGTCGGGGAGCCGGAGGACATCGCGGCGGGTGTGCTCTACCTCGCCTCGCGGGCGGGGCAGTACGTCACCGGCAAGCTGCTCGAGATCGACGGCGGCATCCAGCAGCCCACCCTCGACCTCGGACTGCCCGACGTCGGCTCCTCGTGACCCCCCTAGGCTCGCGGGGATGACCTCCTCGCCACCGGCCACCTCGGTCGCCGTCTCACCGGACTCCGGCGAGCACTGGGCGGCCGAGGGTGCCTGGCCGGTGGCGCCGGGGGTGCACCGGATCCCGCTTCCGTTGCCGATGGACGGGCTCCGGGCCGTCAACGTCTACGCGATCGAGGCCGACGACGGGGTGGTGCTGGTCGACGGCGGCTGGGCGATCCCGGAGGCGCGCGACCTGCTCGACCGCTGCCTGCGCTCCATCGGCAGCGGGTTCGGCGACATCCGCCGGTTCCTGGTCACCCACGTGCACCGCGACCACTTCACGCTCGCCACCGTGCTGGCGCACGAGCTCGGCGTCGACATCGCGCTCGGCCTTCCGGAGAAGCCGGCCCTCGACCTGCTCCACCACCGGCACGAGCTCACCGAGAACCCCTTCCTCGCGGTGCTCGCCTCCGCCGGCGCCCAGGAGGTCGCCGAGGCCTGGGCCGCGGGCGGCCCGCCGCCCGACGAGGCCGAGATCTGGCGGCGTCCGACGAGCTGGCTCGACGGCGACCAGGAGGTGCCGGTCGGCGGCCGCACCCTCGACGCCGTCCACACCCCCGGGCACACGCCGGGCCACTTCGTCTTCGCCGACCGGCCGGGCGGGCTGCTCTTCGCCGGTGACCACGTGCTGCCCACGATCACGCCGTCCATCGGGTTCAGCGTGCCGCCGACCTCCGACCCGCTCGGCGACTTCCTGGCGTCGTTGAGCCGGATGCTGACCCTTCCCGACCTCCGGCTGCTGCCCGCGCACGGTCCGGTCGCACCGTCGTCGCACGCCCGTGCACGCGAGCTGCTCGACCACCACGAGCACCGGTTGCGCGCCTCTCTCGCCGCCGTCCCGCACGACGGCGCGACGACGGCGGTGGCGGTCGCCGGCCACCTCGGCTGGACGCGTCACGAGCACCCCTACGACACCCTCGACGTGTTCAACCAGGGCATGGCCGCGATGGAGACCAAGGCCCACCTCGACCTGCTGGTGGCGCGCGGTGACCTGGTGGCGACCGACGACCCCGGTGGTGTGCGGTTCAGCCGTCCCGGCGCATCGGAACGTGCATCAGACCGTCGTCCAGGTACGGCTCCCCGGTGACCGCGAAGCCGTAGCCGGCGTACCACTCGACGAGTCGCTCCTGGGCGTCGAGCACGATCGGACGACCCGCGCAGAGCGGGAGCGCGGCCTGCATCAGGTCACGGGCCAGGCCGCGGCCGCGCGCCTCCGGATGCACGACGACCCGGCCGACGCGCCAGGTGCCGCCGTCGTCGAGCACCCGGGCGTAGCCCAGCAGCGCGCCGTCCTCGGTGAGGAGGACGTGGTGGGTGCCGGGCTCGACGTCGCGGCCGTCGATGTCGGGGTAGACGCAGTCCTGCTCGAGGACGAAGACCTCCTGGCGCAGCCGGAGCACGTCGTGCAGCGCGCGGGCGTCGATCTCGGCGAACGTGAGCGACCGGCAGGCCGTGCTCACGCCAGGAACCGCCGGGTCTGCCGCCAGGCCCGGCCCGCCTCGGGGATGCCGGGCAGCAGCGCGAAGACGTGGATGAGGCCCGAGACCTCGCAGTAGGTGAGGGGCCAGCCGGCCGCGGCGGCCCGGTCGGCGAGCATCCGGCAGCCGGGCACGAGCAGGTCGCGGGTGCCGCAGAACATCAGCGTCGGTGGCAGGCCGGACAGGTCGCCGTACGCGGGCGAGACCTCGGGGCGCTCGAGGTCGGCGGGGTCGCCGGCCCACCAGCCGGCGTAGACGAGCATCTTGCTGAGGCGCAGCCACGGGTCCTCGTCGTCGAGCACCCAGGTGTCGGGGGTGCTCGTGGTGAGGTCGACCCAGGGCGCGTGCAGGACGAGCTGGCTCGGCTGCTGGCCGCCCGCGTCGCGCAGCCCCTGGGCGAGCGCAAGGGCGAGGCCGCCGCCCGCGGAGTCGCCGGCGACGACGACCCGGTCGCGAATGGCGCACCGGACGCCGAGGTCCTCCAGCAGCGGCTGGTAGGAGTCGCGCCAGCTGTGCTCGGGGGCGAGCGGGTAGTCGGGGAGGACCACCTCGGCGTCCAGCAGCTTCGCCAGCCGCAGCGCGTAGCGCACGTGGAACCGGTCGGCCGGCGAGACGAACCCGCCGCCATGCACGTAGTAGAGCGTGGTGCGGGGCCGGTGGCTGCGGGGCCGGACGACGTGGACCGGGAACGGCGTCGGCCCGTCGAGGACGGTGGTGGCGAGCTCGTAGCGGCGGTCGAAGCCCGGCACCAGGTCGGTGGGCAGCGATCGGTCGAGCCCGGCGTGCCAGCTCTCGAGCCGCGCGCGCTCCAGGTCGGCGGTGTCGAGGTCGCGGGACCGCTGGTACCGCGGCACCGCGTAGGCGAGGAGCTCGTGGCGCAGACTCGGCACGAGCGCCAGTGTCACAGACCGGTGGCGGGCGGTGTCCCATGGGGGACGACCCACCCGAGGAGGACCCATGCCCAGCACGTTCCGCATCCCGAAGGCCACGATCACCGGCCTGTACGGCACCGCCATGACCCGCATCGTGAAGCGGATGTGGGGCGAGGTGCCCGACAACGCCTACGTCTACTGGCACCACCGCAAGGTGCTGAGGTCGGTGTTCGGGTTCGAGAAGAAGGTGTCGAGCTGGGACGAGCTCGACCCGCACCTGAAGTCCTATGCCCAGCTGGCCTCGGCCGCCGTCATCGGCTGCTCGTGGTGCCTCGACTTCGGCTACTTCCTCGCCCACGACGAGGGGCTCGACCTCGCCAAGGTGCGCGAGGTGCCGCGGTGGCGGGAGTCGGAGGTGTTCACGCCGCTGGAGCGCGACGTGCTCGAGTACGCCGAGGCGATGACGGTGACGCCGCCGGCCGTCACCGACGAGATGGTGGCGGGGCTGCTCGAGTCACTGGGCGCCCCGGCCGTCGTCGAGCTGACGCAGTTGGTGGCCCTGGAGAACATGCGCTCGCGCTTCAACTCCGCGGCCGGGCTGCAGTCGCAGGGCTACTCCGACGTCTGCGAGCTGCCGCTCGCCGTGGCCTCGCGGGAGTGAGCGCGGAGCGCACCGCGCACGCCGACCTGTTCGCGGCGCACCGCAGCCTGCTGTTCACGGTGGCCTACGAGCTGCTCGGCTCGGCGGCCGACGCCGAGGACGTCGTCCAGGAGACCTGGCTGCGGTGGGCCGACGTCGAGCTGGCCGACGTGCGCGAGGCCGCGCCCCTACCTGGCGCGCATCGCGACGCGGCTCGCCCTCAACCGGGTGCGCACCCTGGCCCGGCGCCGCGAGACCTACGTCGGGCCGTGGCTGCCGGAGCCGTTGCTCACCGCGCCCGACGTGGCCGAGGACGTCGAGCTCGCCGAGAGCGTGTCGATCGCGATGCTCATGGTGCTCGAGACGCTGACCCCCACGGAGCGGGCGGTGTTCGTGCTGCGCGAGGTGTTCGGGTTCTCCTACGACGAGATCGCGGAGAGCGTCGACAAGACCGCGGACGCCGTCCGCCAGGTGGCGCACCGTGCCCGCTCCCACGTCGCCGCCCGCCGCCCCCGCTCGACCGTGACGCCGGCCGAGCACGCCGCCGTCTACGAGCGGTTCGTCGCCGCGGCCGTGACCGGCGACGTCCAGGGGCTGATCGACGTGCTCGCCCCCGACATCGTCCTGGTCACCGACGGCGGCGGCGTGCGCAAGGCCGCGCTGCGCCCCATCCGGGGCCGCGACAAGGTGCTCCGGTTCCTCGCCGCCATCGGCGAGGCCAACCCGGCCGATCACGTCGAGGTCGCCGCCGTCAACGGCGCCCCCGCGCTCGTGATGTGGATCGGCGGCACGCTCGACTCCGTCGCCACCGTCCGCCTCGAGGACGGCGTCGTCACCGAGCTCTACTTCGTCCGCAACCCCGCCAAGCTCGGCCGGCTCGCCTCGGTGGTGCCGTTGGCGCGGTGAGGACTCGGGGGAGCGGTGACCTACTGAGGTTTCTGCGGGTTCGGTTCCTCAGTAGCTCACCGGTACCCGGGGTCGCGTCGGGTGGGCGGTGAGTTACAGAGGTTCTGCGGTCGCCGTTTCCTCACAAGCTCACCGCTCCCACGGGTCGGCGACGCCGCGCCTCGGTCCGGCGGCCACGGTGAGGCTCGCGAACAGGAGCGCCCACCGGTGGGCGAAGGCGGGTGGCGGCCCGTCGTACCCGCACCCGAGGAGCGCCTGGTGCACCTCGCGGACCAGGCGTTGGGGACGCGACAACGACTCACCGGTCACCAGGACGTACGGGACGCCGTCCCTCCGGTACGCCGCGTAGCGGCTGATGTCGCGCGTGTACTGCCCGCGGTCCTCCTGGTGCTGGCGGCCCTCGTACTCGACGACGAGTCCCGTGGGTCGGTAGAGGAGGTCGGGCGTGAGGACGAGGCCGTCGCTCAGCACGAGCTCCTCGTTGACCGCCGTGGGCGGGAGGCCGGCGAACTCGAGCACCGCCCGGGTCTCGGACTCGCGGATCGAGCGGGACCGACCGCACAGTTGCGGCAGCACCCACACCGCCTCGCCGGCGCCCGCGCGCCAGAGCTGGTCGAGGGCGAGCTGCTGCACCGCCTCGACGGTCATGTGGTCGTGGTGCAGCAGCCAGTCGCCGACCTTGATCGCGTCGATGACCCGAGCGAGCGCGCAGTAGGCGATGAACGCGGCCGGGACGGTGACGCCGACGTCGTCGAGGGGCGGGAACCGCTTCGTGCGGTGGAGGAAGATCCGTTCGAGCGCGATGTGGTGGTCGCGCGCGACGACGAACCGGATCGGGTAGCGCGGTCCGAAGTCCAGCCCGAGGGTCTGGAGCCGGGTGATGCCCGTCAGGTGGGCATCGAAGGGCATCGCGAGCCGGGCCGCGACGACCTCGTCGTGACGAGTCAGCTCGTGGTCCGCGCAACGCCAGACTCGCGGGTGCACGCGCACGAACCGGCGTCCGGTGAGGCGGTGCTGGGGCACGCCGGCGGCACGAGCCTGGGCATTGGTGAACGGCCTGCCACGCAGCGTCTCGGGGATGTCTTCCACGACCGACGACCCAAGTCGTCGCGGCGTTGCTCCGCACGGTCCGTCGCCCGGCCCTGTGGAGAAGTCGCCCGACCTGTCCCTGTGGACAGGTCGCCTCGGGCGAGCGGTGACCTACAGAGGTTTTCGGCTCCTGATTTCCTCAGCAAGTCACCGCTGCCCCGAGCCGCCCGGTGGCGGCGGTGAGTCAGTGCGGTTCTGGGTCGGCAGTTTCCTCAGTAGGTCACCGCCCGCCCGAGGTGCGCGCCACGGCCATGGCTAGAGTCGGGAGGGAACAGACAGGGGAGCACGAGCGCGTGCTGAGAGTGCGGACGTCCGCCGCAGACCCTCCGAACCTGATCCGGTTAGCACCGGCGAAGGGAGTCCTTTCATGGGCCCTCGTCCTTGGCGCGCCCGCCGCTCGTTCCTCGCGGCCGCCGCTGTCGTCACGATCGCGAGCGGGTGCTCGCTCACGGTGAGCGGTGGGGGTGAGGACGACGCCCCCGACGCCGCCGGCGACCCGACCGAGGTCACCCTGCTCGCGCACGACTCGTTCCAGCTGCCGGACGAGCTCCTCCAGCAGTTCGAGGACGAGTCCGGCCTCACGCTCGAGATCAGGCCGCTCGGCGACGCCGGCCGGCTCACCAACCAGCTGGTGCTGACCCAGGACCAGCCGCTCGGCGACGTCGTGTTCGGCGTCGACAACACCTTCGGCTCCCGCGCGGTCGGAGCCGGGGTGTTCGCCCCTTACGAGGGCGAGGTGCCGGCCGGCGTCGACGCCTACGACCTCGAGGGCGACGACGAGCACGTGCTGACCCCGGTCGACACCAGCAGCGTGTGCGTGAACGTCGACGAGACCTGGTTCGCCGAGCGCGACCAGGAGCCGCCGCGCACCCTCGACGACCTCACCGACCCGGCGTACCGCGACCTGCTCGTCACCCCCAGTCCGGTGAGCAGCAGCCCGGGCCTGGCCTTCCTGCTCGCCACCGTCGGCGAGTACGGCGACGACTGGCCCGACTACTGGCGCGACCTGCTCGGCAACGGCGCGAAGGTCACCACCGACTGGGAGAACGCCTACAACGTCGACTTCACCCAAGGTGGCGGGAAGGGGAAGCGGCCCGTCGTCGTGTCCTACGACTCCAGCCCCGCCTTCACGGTGGCCGACGGCGCGAGCAGCACGAGCGCCCTGCTCGACACCTGCTTCCAGCAGGTGGAGTACGCCGGCGTGCTCGACGGGGCCGCCAACCCGGGGGGCGCGGAGAAGGTCGTCGACTTCCTGCTGAGCCCGGAGGTGCAGGAGGCCCTGCCCGAGAGCATGTACGTCTTCCCGGTGGCCGACGGTGCCTCGCTCCCGGCCGACTGGGCGAGGTTCGCCGAGCGGCCCACCGACCCGATCGAGGTCGACCCGGCCGAGATCGACGAGAACCGCGACGCCTGGCTCCAGGAGTGGAGCGACCTCGTTGCGGAGTAGGTCGCTCACCCTTCTCGGCCTGGCCGCGCTCCCGGTCGGGGTGCTCGGCGTGTTCTTCGTGCTGCCGGTGGCGGGGATGCTCGAGCGCGGCTTCGTCACCGACGGCGGGTTCGACCCCGGCGCCGTGCTCGAGGTGCTGGCCCGTCCCCGCACGCGCACGGTGGTGTGGTTCACGGCCTGGACGTCGGTGGTGGCGACCGTGGTGGCGGTCGTGCTCGGGCTCCCGGCGGCCTATGCCCTGCACCGGCTGACCTTCCCCGGCCGGAGTCTGGTGCGGGCGGCACTGCTCGTGCCGTTCGTGCTGCCGACCGTGGTGGTCGGGGTCGGCTTCCGCGAGCTGCTCGGCGAGGCGGGGCCGCTGGCCGGGCTCGGGCTCGACGGCACCCCGACCGCGATCCTGGCCGGGCTCGTCTTCTTCAACGTGGCGGTGGTGATCCGCACCGTCGGCGCCGCCTGGGAGTCGCTGGACCGCCGTCCGGCCGAGGCCGCCGCCGCGCTCGGCGCGTCGCCGGCGCAGGTGTTCCGCACCGTCACCTGGCCCGCGCTGCGGCCGGCCGTGGTGTCGGCGGCGAGCGTGGTGTTCCTGTTCTGCGCCACCGCGTTCGGCGTGGTGCTCACCCTCGGCGGCACCCGGTACTCCTCGGTGGAGACCGAGATCTACACCCTCACCGTCGACCGGCTCGACCTGCCCGCGGCCGCCGCGCTCAGCATCGTGCAGCTGCTCGCCGTCGTCGCGCTGCTGGTGGTGGCGGGGCGGCTGCGGGCGGTGCCGGACCCCCGAGTCCAGCGGACGCCGCCCCGCCCGCTGCGCCCCCGCCGGTCCGACCTGCCCCAGCTCGCGGCCACCGCGCTGCTCCTCGCCCTCGTGGCTGCGCCGGTGGTGACCCTCGTGGTGGGGTCGCTGCGCGCCGACGGCGGCTGGACCCTGGAGCACTACCGCCACCTCTCCACCACCGGGGGTGACGCCGTGCCGGTGCCGGTCACCGAGGCCCTGGTGAACTCGCTGCGCACCGCGGTCGACGCCACGTGGATGGCCCTGCTGCTGGGCCTGCTGGTCGCCGTCGTGCTCACGCGACGCTCCCGCAGCCGCGCCGAGCGCCGGGTCCGCGGCATGCTCGACGGCTTGTTCATGCTGCCGCTCGGCGTCTCCGCGGTGACGCTGGGATTCGGCTTCTTCATCACCCTCGACGAACCGCCCCTCGACCTGCGCTCCTCGGCGCTCCTGGTGCCGATCGCCCAGGCGCTGGTGGCCCTGCCGCTCGTCGTCCGCACGCTGGTGCCGGTGCTCGCGGGCGTCGACGACCGGCAGCGGCAGGCCGCGGCGTCGCTCGGCGCCGGGCCGCTGCGCACCGCCCTCACCGTCGACGCGCCCGCCCTCGCACGACCGGTGCTCGCGGCCGCCGGGTTCGCGTTCGCCGTCAGCCTGGGGGAGTTCGGCGCCACCTCGTTCCTCGCGCGCTACGAGTACCCGACCCTCCCCGTGGTGATCTTCCGGCTGGTCGGTCAGCCGGGCGCCGCCACCTACGGCATGTCGCTGGCGGCGTCGGTGCTGCTCGGCGCGGTCACCGTGCTCGTGATGCTCGCCGTCGAGCGGCTCCGCGTCCCCGCGCTGGGCGCCTGGTGAGCGGCCACCAGCGGGGTCTGCACCTGGACGGCGTCACCGTCGCCTTCGACGGCACGCCCGCCCTGCTCGATGCCGACCTCGTGGTGCCGCCGGGTCAGGTGGTCGCCGTCCTCGGGCCGTCGGGGTGCGGCAAGTCGACGCTGCTGCGAGTGACGGCCGGGCTCGAGACGCCCTCGGCCGGCCGGGTGCGGTGGGACGACGCCGACCTGGCCCGGGTGCCCACCCACCGCCGCGGCTTCGCGCTGATGTTCCAGGAGGGCCAGCTCTTCGCCCACCTCACCGTGGCCCGCAACGTCGGCTACGCGCCGCGGCTGCGACGCGCGAAGGACGTCGACCGGCGAGTCGCCGACCTGCTGCGGCTGGTCGGGCTGGAGGGCTACGGCGCGCGGCTGCCCGGCACCCTCTCCGGCGGCGAGCGGCAGCGGGTGGCGCTGGCGCGGGCGCTGGCCGCGGAGCCGCGGCTGCTGCTGCTCGACGAGCCGCTGTCGTCGCTGGACGCCGGGATGCGCGAGCGGCTGGCCGGCGAGCTGCGCGACATCCTCACCGTCGCCGGCACCACCACGCTGCTGGTCACCCACGACCACGAGGAGGCCTTCGCCGTCGCCGACCGGCTGGTGGTGATGCGGGAGGGGCGGATCGTGCAGCACGGGCCGGTCGCCGAGGTCTGGTCCGGCCCGGCCGACCCCGCCACCGCCCTGTTCCTCGGCTACGCCCGCGTGCTGGAGGGCGACGCCGCGGCCCGGGTGCTCGCGGCAGCCGGGCGCGGGCCCGCGGACGCCGTCGCCCTGCGCCGCTCGGCGCTCACGCTCGCGCACCGCGACGCCTCGCTCGCGGCCACCGTCGTCTCGGCGCGGGCCACGCCAGACCAGGTGCGTCTCGTGGTCGACGTCGACGGGCTGGGTCAGCTGGACGCCGTCGGAGGGTCCGCCGAGGTGCCGGCGCCCGGCGCCAGGGTCGGGCTCCGGGTCGACGCGACCCGGCTGGCGGCGATACCCGTACCGGCACGACGCACCGTTTCCTAGACTGCGCCCGTGTACCGCCGCGCGTATGTCGTCCTCATCGGCGTCGCGGGCACCATGGGACTGCTCGCGCTGGTGGTCTCGATCCGCTACGACCAGCCGCTCCTCGACCCCGAGGGCAAGTTCCTCGGGCCGTCCTGGGCGCGGCTCCCGCTCCTGCTGCTGGGTGCCGTCCTGCTCGACCTGCTACCGCGCACGCTCTACTTCTCGAGGATGCGCCCGCGGGCGATGATGCCCATCGTCAAGGAGCGGTGGGCGACGCACTGGAACCGGGAGCGGATCACGCTCGTGGTGCTGGGCGTCGTGTCGTTCTACGTCACCTACGTCAGCTACCGGAACCTGAAGTCGCAGCTGCCCTTCGTGCGGTCGACCACCGACCCCCTCAACGGCGACCAGGTCGCGGTCTCCTACGACCGCGAGCTCTACCTCCTCGACAAGGCGCTGTTCTTCGGGCACAACCCCGGCGACGTCCTCCACCACGTGTTCGGCACCCAGGTCGTCGCCTACCCGCTGTCGTCGATCTACCTGGCCTTCCTGCCGCTGGTGCCGCTGAGTGTCACCGCCTGGATGGTGTGGTCGCGCAACATCTCCTTCGGCTACTGGTACGTCACCTCCCAGTGCCTCGCCTGGACCCTCGGCACCGCGTCGTACTACGCGCTGCCCACGCTCGGCCCGGTCTTCGAGCGGCCGGCGGGCTACACCGACCTCGCACACACCCCGACCACCGACCTCGTCGACTCGCTCAACGAGGGGCGCAAGGCGTTCCGGCTCGGCGACTACAACGGGCAGGGCGTCGAGGGCATCGTGAACTCCGTGGCCGGGTTCGCCAGCCTGCACTGCGCGATCACGCTGCTGGTGGCGCTCATGGTGCAGTTCACGCTCCGCTCCCGGACCCTGAAGTGGGTGTTCTGGGTGAACTTCGGGCTGACGGTGATCGCCACCATCTACTTCGGCTGGCACTACCTGGCCGACGACATCGCCGCGGTGATGATCGCGTTCGTGTCGTTCTACCTCGGCGGCATCGCGACGGGGCAGCGGTTCGACCGCCACTCGCTGCGCTCGCACCCCACCACGACCACGTCGTCGGTGCCCGTGCACTCCGACGTGGAATGACAATGGTGTAGTTCGTCAAGGCGACACGCCGATACTCCTGAGGTTTCTGAGGTTTTTGGTTCCTTTTGTGACGTGAGCGCATTAGCGTGCCGCGAGTGCTCTCCCCCCGACGCTGCTCGACGCCTGCTCGTCGCCTCCGCCTGACGGCCGCGGTGGCACTGCTCGCGCTGCTCCCGGTGACCGCCGCCCGCGCCGACGAGGGGTCGCCGGCAGGGACGCCGCCGTGGTGCCGAGCCGGGCCGAGGTCCAGGACGCCCGGGGCGCGGTCGCCGCGGGCGAGCGCGACGTCGCCGCCGTCCGGGCCGACCTCGCCGGTGCCAACCAGCGGCTGCGCGAGGCGGCGATCGAGGCCGCCCAGGCGGCGGAGGCCTTCAACGGTGCCCGCTACCGCGCCGGCCTGGCCCGCCGCGAGGCGCGTGAGGCCCGTGAGGAGTCCCGCGCTGCCGAGCGCGAGGTCGCCCGTCACCGCGACTCCTACCGCGACGTCGTCGTCGGCACCTCGCCGGTGCCCCCGGAGCTGGCCGTCGCCTCCTCGATCCTGGAGTCCGGCGACCTCGAGGCGATGATCGAGCGGGCCTCGACGATCGAGGTCGTCTCGGCCGCCATGGCCGGGCGCCGCGACGGCTTCCTCGACGCCGAGGAGCGCGCCACCCGCGCTCGCGAGCGGGCAGAGACCGCCGAGCACGCGGCCGACGTCGCCACCCAGGAGGCCCGGACCGCCCGCGACACCGCACAGGCCGCGATGGAGTCCGCCGACGCCGAGGCCCGCACCCTCGCCACCCAGAAGACCTCGCTGCTCGCCGAGCTGGCGCGACTCCAGGGGGTCAGCGTGCGGCTCGCCACCCGGCGCCAGTCCGCCCTCGAGCGCGCCGAGGCCGAGCGGCTGGCCGCGCAGAACGCCGCCGCCGCCCCGGAGCCCGCCGTCGAGGAGCCCGCCGAGGAGCCCACCGTCGAGGAGCCCGCACCGGCGGACCCGCCGGCCGACGACCCGGCTCCCGACCCCACGCCGACGACGGACCCCGAGCCCACCCCGGACCCCGAGCCCGAGCCCGTGCCGGATCCCGAGCCCGTGCCCGAGCCCGACCCGGCTCCCGCGCCGTCCGGCGGTGCCTCGGCCGCCATCGGGTTCGCCCGCGCGCAGATCGGCGAGCCGTACCGCTGGGGAGCGGCCGGTCCGTCGTCGTGGGACTGCTCCGGCCTCACGATGGGTGCTTGGCAGCAGGGCGGCACCGCGCTGCCGCACTACTCGGTGGCGCAGTACGAGCAGTCCACGCCGCTCGGCGGCGCCGGCGACCTGCGGCCCGGCGACCTCGTGTTCTGGGGCTCCTCCGGAAGCCCGTCGTCGATCTACCACGTGGCGCTCTACACCGGGGACGGGATGATGGTGCACGCCCCGCGCACCGGGCGCCCGGTGGTCGAGGAGTCGCTCTACTACTGGATCGCGCCCACCTTCTACGCACGACCCTGAGGGCGCCCCCGGGCCGGTACCTTGACCGCATGGCCACCGACGTCGCCGCCCCCTCGCCCGCACCCGAGACGTCCCGCACGGACGCCTACGCCGAGCCCGCGATCGACGTCGCGGCGCTGCGCACGCTGCTCGACGGCGAGTACGCCGCGGTCCGCGACATGGTGCGCGCCAGCCTCGCCGAGCACGCCGGCATCCTGGAGGAGGCCGAGCAGCTCAGCACCGCGGAGTACCGCGAACGGGTCAAGGACCTCGTCGTGACGATGGCCCGGGACGGGCAGACCGGGCTCGGCTTCCCCGAGCACTACGGCGGCGGGGGCGACATCGGGGCCTCGCTCGCGGCGTTCGAGACCCTCGCGTTCGGCGACCTGTCGGTGCTGGTGAAGGTCGGCGTGCAGTTCGGGCTGTTCGGCGGCGCGATCCTGCACCTCGGCACCGAGCGGCACCACGACCGCTACCTGGCCGACCTGGTGTCCGGTCGCGTCATGGGCTGCTTCGCGATGACCGAGACCGGGCACGGCTCGAACGTCCAGCGGATCGGCACGTTCGCGCGGTTCGAGCCGGAGACGCAGGAGTTCGTGATCGACTCCGAGGGGCCCGGCGCCACCAAGGACTACATCGGCAACGCGGCCGCCCACGGCGAGCTCGCCGTCGTGTTCGCCCAGCTCGTCGTGGCCGGTGAGAGCCACGGCGTGCACGCGTTCGTGGTGCCGATCCGCGAGGGCGGGGAGCCGTGCGAGGGCGTCCACATCGAGGACGACGGCCTGAAGATGGGCCTCAACGGCGTCGACAACGGCCGACTGCGGTTCGACGGCGTCCGGGTGCCCCGCGAGGCGATGCTCGACCGGTTCGCCCAGGTGACGCCGCAGGGCGTCTACCAGAGCGAGATCGAGAACCCCGACCGCCGCTTCTTCACGATGCTCGGCACCCTCGTGCAGGGCCGGGTGTGCGTGGGTGGCGCCGGCATCACCGCGTCGAAGGTCGCGATCACGATCGCCGTCAAGTACGCGCTGCGGCGGCGGCAGTTCGAGGCGGCCGACCCCGACGAGGAGCAGCTGCTGCTCGACTACGGGATGCACCAGCGGCGGCTGTTCCCGCTGCTCGCCCACACCTACGCGTTGCACTTCGCGCAGGAGATCGTGGCGCGCGGCGTCCACGAGACGTTCTCGGGCGAGGTCGACGACGAGATCGCGCGCCGCGAGCTGGAGTCCCGGGCGGCCGGCACCAAGGCCCTCGGCACCTGGCACGCGACCCGCACCATCCAGGAGTGCCGCGAGGCGTGCGGCGGCGCCGGCTACCTCGCCGTCAACCGGTTCACCGCGCTCAAGGCCGACACCGACGTCTTCACCACCTTCGAGGGCGACAACACCGTCTTGATGCAGCTGGTGGCGAAGGGTCTGCTCACGGCCTACGCCGGCGCCTTCGAGGACATGGACCAGCTGGGCATGGTGCGCTTCGTGGCCGGGATGGCGGTCGAGACGGTGCTGGAGAAGACCAGCGTCCACAAGCTGGTCGAGCGGATCAAGGACGTGCTGCCCGGGGGTGACGCCACCTGGGACCAGGACGCGGGACTGCTCGACCCGGAGTACCAGCTCGCCATGTTCCGGTTCCGCGAGGAGCACGTCGTCGCCGGCGTCGCCCGTCGCCTGAAGCGGGGGATCGACCGCGGCATGAACCCGGGCGAGGTGTTCTCCCGGGTGCAGGACCACGTCATCTCGGCGGCGCGGGCGCACATGGAGCGGCTGCTGCTGGAGTCGTTCGTCGAGAAGACGGCGGCACTGCCCGAGGGTGACCTCAAGGTGGCCCTCAACCTGCTCTGCGACCTGCACGCCCTGTCGGGCATCGAGTCCGACCGGGCGTGGTTCATGGAGCACGGGCGACTCTCCTCCCAGCGCAGCAAGGCGATCACGCGCGAGGTCTCCGACCTGTGCCGCAAGCTGCGCCCGCTGGCCGGCGACCTCGTCGACGCCTTCGGCGTCCCCCCGGAGATGCTCCGCTCGCCCGACCTCGTCGGCTGACGCGGGGGGCGTGGATCCCCGGTGAACCGGGGATTCCCTGACTTCTCAGGGCATGCAGAGGCCGAGAAGTCAGCGAAGTGGCTGAGAAGTGGCTCAGGCGGCCGTCGGGAACAGCATGGCGCGGATGAGGGCTGCGGTGCGCTCGGGGTGGGCCAGGTCGTTCCAGTCGATGCGGATGCAGCGCCAGCCGGTGAGCCGGCAGATCAGCTCCTCCCGCTTCTTCTCGCGGATCACCACGTCGCTGGCCCGCTCCCCCTCCCGCAGGTACTTCTCGTACTTGACCTTCCCGTCGAACTCGAGGAAGACGCCGTACTCCGGCCAGGCCAGGTCGACGCGGTGGATCACGCGGCCGGAGGCGTCGTGGATCTCGAACTGCGGCGTCGGCGCGGGGAGGCCGAAGCGCCGGCACAGGTGGAACGTGCGGGTCTCACCCACGGACTCGATCTCGGGGCGGGCGAGGGAGAGCACGACGTCGGTCGTGAGCGAGCGCGGCCAGTGCTGCATGCGGTCCAGACGATCGCGCAGCGCCGCGATCGTCGTCAGCTCGCGATGCAGGAGGTCGTTGACGACACACAGCGCGCTCTCCACGGAGGCGACGGTGGTGAGCTCGAGGGCCAACCGGGTCGGGTGCATCACCGGGAGGCCGTGCGGCTCGACGACGTCGCCCGGCTCGATCGTGCCGCAGTGCTGCCGGACGCCGGCCTCGGCCCGTCCCGCGCGGGCGTCGCGCCGGGTGACGTGCACCTCCGACAGGTCGAGGCCCCACAGTGGTGCGTCGTACTCGGGAAGGCCCGAGGTGTGGGAGACGACGACCGACGTGCGTGCGTTGGCCGCGACCGCCCGGACCCTGGCGCCGTAGCGGCCCGCGGCGTCGAGCCGGTTCCAGACATCGCCGTCCAGGTAGGCGCCACGGCGCACCCGGACCAGCTGCCGGTGCGGACCAGGGCGGTGAGCGCGTTGTCGTCGTACCCCTCCGCGAGGAGCTCGCGACGCAGCCGGACCGGCACGTGGCGTGGGTCGTCGGGCGGCCGCGGCGGAAGCATCATGGCTCGACCCTGATCGCCCCTCGCCGACGGCGCCAGGGGGTCGAGACGATCTGTGGACAACCGTTCCGCGGTGCCTCGCGCGCCGACTTCTCAGCCAGTTCGCTGACTTCTCGGCCGATGCATGGGCCGAGAAGTCAGGGAATCCCCGGTGAACCGGGGATCCATGTTGCCGGTGGGGTCAGCGGTCGCCGTCGGCGGGTGCGTCGGGGTCGTCGTCGGCGACGTCCTTGGCGCGCTGGAAGGAGGCGCGGACCTCGTTCTCCGCCTCGGTGCGGCCGACCCAGTCGGCGCCCTCGACGGACTTGCCCGGCTCGAGGTCCTTGTAGACCTCGAAGAAGTGCTGGATCTCGAGGCGGTCGAACTTCGGGACGTGGCTGATGTCGCGCACGTGCTCCTGCCGTGGGTCGGTGGCGGGACGCAGAGGACCTTGTCGTCGCCGCCGGCCTCGTCGGTCATCCGGAACATGCCGATCGCGCGGCAGCGGATCAGGCAGCCCGGGAAGGTGGGGGCCTGGAGGAGGACCGAGCGCGTCGAGAGGGTCGCCGTCGAGGCCGAGGGTGTTCTCGATGTAGCCGTAGTCGGCCGGGTACTGCGTCGAGGTGAACAGCATCCGGTCGAGTCGCATCCGGCCCGAAGCGTGGTCGACCTCGTACTTGTTGCGCTCCCCCTTGGGGATCTCCACGAGGACGTCGAACTCGAACACGGGCTGCCTCCAGTGTGACCGGGTCGACCAGGTGGGGCACAGTCTCGCGCACAATGTCGCCAACGCCGAAGTGACAGCGCCGACGAGCGGTGGTGAGGGGACGACACGTGGGTCGTGGGGACGCCGGCCCGCGGGCGGCCGGCTCCAGCCGCACCGGCACGCTCGTCCTGGTGCTCGTGCTCGCACTGGTGGCCGGCGGAGCGCTCGCGTGGCGCTACGACGTCCTCGACCGCGTCCTGGACGAGGAGACGGCG
>CAWJTG010000015.1:0-150174 GCA_963845795.1 uncultured Actinomycetota bacterium
GTTGCGGAAGACGGTGCCCTCGCGCTCCATCTGGCGCAGCCGGCGGTCCAGGAACCGCTTCTCCATCTTGAACTCGGGGATGCCGTAGCGCATCAGCCCGCCGGGCTTGTCGGCGCGCTCGTAGACCACGACCGTGTGCCCGGCGCGGGTCAGCTGCTGCGCGGCGGCCAGACCGGCCGGCCCGGAGCCGATGACGGCCACCCGACCGCCCGAGAGCCACTCCGGCGGCTGGGGACGGACCAGGCCGTCGTCCCAGGCGCGATCAGCGATGGCGACCTCGACGTTCTTGATGGTCACCGGGTCCTGGTTGATGCCCAGCACGCAGGAGGTCTCGCACGGCGCGGGACACAGTCGGCCGGTGAACTCCGGGAAGTTGTTCGTGGCGTGCAGCCGCTCGACGGCCTCCTCCCAGTCGTCGCGCCAGACCAGGTCGTTCCACTCCGGGATCAGGTTGCCCAGCGGGCAGCCCTGGTGGCAGAACGGGATGCCGCAGTCCATGCAGCGCCCGGCCTGGGTGGTGATGATGGGCAGCACCGCGCGCCCGGCGCTGTCGGGGTAGACCTCGTTCCAGTCGTGCACCCGCTCCTCGACCGGGCGGCGCTCGGCGCCCTCCCGGCCGGCCTTGAGGAATCCGCGTGGGTCAGCCATGAAGCACCTCCATGATCCGGGCGTTCGCCTCGTCCTCGTCGAGGCCCTCTTCCAGGGCCTCGGCACGGGCGTCCAGCACTCGCTTGAAGTCGCGCGGCATCACCTCGGTGAAGCGCTCGACCGATGACGACCAGTCCGCCAGCAGCTTCTCGGCGACCGTCGAACCGGTCTCCTCGAAGTGACGGCGGACGAAACCCTCGAGCCTCCTCGACCGCGTCGTCGGTGACGGCACCGAGCTGCGACAGCTCGGGGTTCACGTCGCCCTCGTCCAGGTCGAGCACGAACGCCACGCCGCCGGACATGCCGGCCGCGAAGTTGCGACCGGTCGGTCCGAGGATCACCGCGCGTCCGCCGGTCATGTACTCGCAGCCGTGGTCCCCCACGCCCTCGACGACCGCGACCGCGCCGGAGTTGCGCACGCAGAAGCGCTCGCCCACCTGCCCGCGCAGGTAGATCTCGCCGCGGGTGGCGCCGTAGCCGATGACGTTGCCGGCGATGATCTGCTCGGCGGCGTCGAAGGTGGCCGCCTGATCGGGTCGTACGACGATCCGGCCGCCGGACAGGCCCTTGCCGACGTAGTCGTTGGCGTCGCCCTCGAGGCGCAGCGTGATGCCCGGCGGGAGGAAGGCGCCGAACGACTGGCCGGCCGAGCCGAGGAACGTGATGTCGATCGTCCCGTCCGGCAGGCCCTCGCCCTTGTAGCGCTTGGTGACCTCGTGACCGAGGATCGTGCCGACGGTGCGGTTGACGTTGCGCACCTCGAGCTGCGCGCGCACCGGCTCGCCCCTCTCGAGGGCGTCGGCGGCGATCTCGACGAGCTGGTTGTCCAGTGCCTTGTCGAGCCCGTGGTCCTGGACCGTCGTGTTGTGCGCGCGAGGCGCCCTCGGGCAGCTCGGGCAGGTGCAGGATCGGCGTCAGGTCGAGACCGGAGGCCTTCCAGTGGTCGACGGCCGGGGCGACGTCGAGCGCCTCCACCATGCCGACGGCCTCCTCGAGCGTGCGGAAGCCGAGCTCGGCCAGCAGCTCGCGCACCTCCTGCGCGACGTACTCGAAGAAGGTGACGACGAACTCGGCCTTGCCGGTGTAGCGGGCGCGCAGCGTCGGGTTCTGCGTCGCGACGCCCACCGGGCAGGTGTCGAGGTGGCAGACCCGCATCATGATGCAGCCCGAGACCACCAGCGGCGCGGTGGCGAAGCCGAACTCCTCGGCGCCCAGCAGGGCGGCGATGACCACGTCGCGGCCGGTCTTGAGCTGGCCGTCGGCCTGCACCACGATGCGGTCGCGCAGCCCGTTGAGCAGCAGCGTCTGCTGGGTCTCGGCCAGGCCGAGCTCCCAGGGTCCGCCGGCGTGCTTGAGCGAGGTCATCGGCGCGGCTCCGGTGCCGCCGTCGTGGCCGGAGATCAGGACGACGTCCGCGTGCGCCTTGGACACACCCGCCGCGACCGTGCCGACGCCCACCTCGGCGACCAGCTTCACGTGCACCCGTGCGGACGGGTTGGCGTTCTTCAGGTCGTGGATGAGCTGGGCGAGGTCCTCGATGGAGTAGATGTCGTGGTGCGGTGGCGGGGAGATGAGCCCCACGCCGGGTGTGCTGTAACGGGTCTTGGCCACCCACGGGTAGACCTTGGGTCCCGGCAGCTGGCCGCCCTCGCCGGGCTTGGCGCCCTGCGCCATCTTGATCTGGATGTCGTCGGCGTTGGTGAGGTACTCCGAGGTCACCCCGAAGCGACCGGAGGCGACCTGCTTGATCGAGCTGCGGCGCTCGGGGTCGTGGAGCCGCTCGACGTCCTCGCCGCCCTCGCCGGTGTTCGACTTGCCGCCGAGGCGGTTCATCGCGATGGCGAGCGTCTCGTGGGCCTCCTGGCTGATCGATCCGTAGGACATCGCGCCGGTGGAGAACCGCTTGACGATCTCGGAGACCGGCTCGACCTCGTCGATGCTGATCGGGGTGCGACCGATCGCGTCGGCGTCCTTGAACGTGAACAGCCCGCGCAGCGTCATCAGCCGCTCGGCCTGCTCGTCGACGCGCGCGGTGTACTGCTTGAACACCTCGTACTGTCCCGTGCGGGTGGCGTGCTGGAGCCGGAAGACGGTCTCGGGGTCGAACAGGTGCGGCTCGCCCTCGCGACGCCACTGGTACTCCCCGCCCACCTCGAGCGAGCGGTGCGCGGGCGGCAGGCCGTCGACCGGGTACGCCGTCGCGTGGCGTCGGGCGACCTCCTCGGCGATGGTGTCGAGGCCGATGCCGCCGAGCTTGCTGACGGTGCCGGTGAAGTAGTGGTCGACGAGGTCCTGTGACAGCCCGACGGCCTCGAAGATCTGCGCGCCGGTGTAGGACGCGACCGTGGAGACGCCCATCTTGCTCATGACCTTGAGGACGCCCTTGCCGAGCGCCTTGACGAGGTTGCGGACGGCCTTCTCGGGCTCGATGTCGACGAAGTGGCGGTCGCGGGCCATGTCCTCGACGGTCTCCATCGCGAGGTACGGGTTGACGGCGGCAGCGCCGTACCCGATGAGCAGCGCGACGTGGTGGACCTCGCGGACGTCACCGGCCTCGATGACCAGCCCGACCTGGGTGCGCGTCTTCTCGCGGACCAGGTGGTGGTGGACCGCGGCGGTGAGCAGCAGCGACGGGATCGGTGCCCGCTCGGCGTTGGAGTGCCGGTCGGAGAGCACGATGATGCGGGCGCCGTCGGCGATCGCGCTCGACACCTCGCCGCAGATCTCCTCCAGGCGGGCGGCCAGCGCGTCTCCCCCGCCGGTGAGGTCGTAGAGACCGCGCGAGACGTGGGTGATGAAGCCGGGCATGTCGCCGTCACGGTTGATGTGGCGGATCTTGGCCAGCTCGTCGTTGTCGATCACGGGGAACGGCAGCACCACCTGGCGACAGGAGTGCGCGGTCGGCGTGAGCAGGTTGCCCTCCGGCCCGATGCTGCCGTTGAGCGAGGTGACGAGCTCCTCGCGGATGGCGTCGAGCGGCGGGTTGGTGACCTGGGCGAACAGCTGGCTGAAGTAGTCGAAGAGCAGTCGCGGCTTGGCCGACAGCGCCGCGATCGGGGTGTCGGTGCCCATGGAGCCGATCGGCTCCGCGCCGGTCTTGGACATCGGGGCGAGCAGGACGCGCTTCTGCTCCTCGGTGTAGCCGAAGACCTGCTGACGGCGGGTGACCGAGGCGTGGGTGTGGATGACGTGCTCGCGGTCGGTGACGTCCTCGAGCTGGATGAGCCCGGCGTGCAGCCACTCGTCGTACGGGTGCTGGGAGGCGAGCTCGCCCTTGATCTCCTCGTCCTCGATGATCCGGTGCTCGTCGGTGTCGACGAGGAACATCCGGCCCGGCTGCAGCCGGCCCTTGCGGACCACGGTGGCGGGGTCGATGTCGAGGACGCCGACCTCGGAGGCGAGCACCACGAGACCGTCGTCGGTGACCCAGTAGCGGCTGGGGCGCAGGCCGTTGCGGTCCAGGACCGCGCCGACCTGGGTGCCGTCGGTGAAGGTGACGCAGGCCGGGCCGTCCCAGGGCTCCATCACCGTGGAGTGGAACTCGTAGAACGCGCGACGCTTCGCGTCCATCTCGGCGTTGTTCTCCCACGCCTCGGGGATCATCATCAGCACCGCGTGGGGCAGGGTGCGCCCGCCCATGTGGAGCAGCTCGAGCACCTCGTCGAAGGAGGCCGAGTCGCTGGCGCCGGTGGTGCAGATCGGGAAGATCCGCTCGAGGTCGCCCGGGATCACCTCGCTGGCCAGCAGCGCCTCGCGGGCGCGCATCCAGTTGCGGTTGCCCATGACGGTGTTGATCTCGCCGTTGTGGGCGATGAACCGGAACGGGTGGGCCAGCGGCCAGCTCGGGAAGGTGTTGGTGGAGAAGCGCGAGTGGACCAGGCCGATCGCCGACTCGACCCGCTCGTCGACCAGGTCGGGGAAGAAGCGGTCGAGCTGGTCGGTGGTGAGCATGCCCTTGTAGGCCAGGGTGCGTGAGGACAGCGAGGGGAAGTAGACCTCCGCCTCCCTCTCCGCCCGCTTGCGCATGACGAACGCGCGCCGCTCCAAGGCCATGCCGAGCTCGCCCTCGCGGGAGGCGACGAAGAGCTGCCGGAAGGCCGGCATCGTGCCGTGCGCGATGGAGCCGAGCAGGTCGGGCGTGGTGGGGACCTCGCGCCACCCGAGGACGGTCAGGCCCTCCTCGTCAGCGATCCGCTCGATGGCCGCGACGGCCTCGGCGGCGGCGTCGGCGGCCCCCTCGGCGTCGGTGAGCTGCGGGTCGGCGGCGTCGGTCTCGGCGGCCTCGGGGGCGCCGGCGCGCGGCAGGAAGGCGGTGCCCACGGCGTAGGTGCCGGCGGCGGGAAGCTCAAAGTCGACGACCGCGCGCAGGAACCTGTCCGGGACCTGCATGAGGATGCCGGCGCCGTCGCCGGAGTCCGGCTCGGCACCCACGGCGCCGCGGTGGTCGAGGTTGCGCAGTGCCTGGACGGCCTTGGCCACGATGTCGTGGCTGGCGACGCCGGTGAGGGTCGCGACGAAGGCGACTCCGCACGCGTCGTGCTCGAACCGGGGGTCGTAGAGCCCCTCAGGACCCTGCGACGAGGAGAAGGCCCGCATGGCGCACCCTTTCGCGTCGTCGACACCCTCCCGCGCAGGGCCGGATCAGCGTGCGAGCACGCGAGCCGGGCCATGAGGTGGACCCCGAAGGATCACCGGTTTCACAAGGGGTGCCATCTGTGCATGGCGGCGCGGGACGACGTTGGCCCAGTGCCGGAATCGTACCCCATCACATCACCACCTCCCAGGGTTCCGAAAGCGGTGGGACGGTGCCGGTGACGAGGGGTTTCTCACCCCAGTCCGGCACCGCCGACCAGGGAGCCGAAGCCGTAGGTCAGGGCGGCCGCGGCGGCTCCCAGGACGGTCATCCGGGCGCCGCCGTACCACCAGGCACGCGAGGTCACCTGGGTGACCACCGCGCCGCAGGCGAACAGCGCGACCATCGTCAGCAGCAGGCCCGGCAGCAGCGAGGTCGCCCCGAGGAGGTAGGGCAGCAGCGGCACCAGGGCGCCGAGCGCGAAGGCGACGAACGACGACCCGCCGGCCAGCAGCGGTGAGGCGAGGTCGTCGGGGTCGATGCCGAACTCCTCCTTGGCGTGCACGGCGACCGCGTTGTCGAGGTCGCGGTGGACCTGGACGGCCATCTGCATGGCGAGGTCCTCGTCGATGCCCTTGGCGGAGTACATGGCCGCGAGCTCGGCGGTCTCGGCCTCTCCGTTGCGGCTGATCTCGCGACGCTCCTTGGCGACCTCGAACTGCGCCGCCTCGGACTGGCTGGCGACGGAGTTGTACTCGCCCGCCGCCATCGAGAACGCGCCCGCGGCGAGGCCGGCGAGACCGGCGAGCACGACCGCGGTGGTGGCGTCGGAGCTGTTCGTGGCTGCGGTGCCGCCGGCGACACCGGCGATGAGCGCGACGTTGGAGACGAGGCCGTCCATGGCGCCGAAGAGCGCCGGGCGCAGCCACCCGCCGGTGACGTCGGCGTGCTCGTGCTGGATCTCCTCGACGACCTCGTCGGAGCTGAGCCCGGCCAGATCGGGGCGGACCTCCTCCAGCGGGGGTACGTCGTCGCTGGCCGGTCGGGGAGATCGCGTGTCGCTCACGACCCCACCGTAGCCAGGCGAACCGGGGATTTCACCGAAGGTGAGGCTCACCTTCGTCGGGCTCGCGGGAGGTCTCGGCCGGGGTCCGGGCCGGGTTCTCGGTGCGCGCCTCGTCGATCTCCTCGGCCGTCTCCGCGTCCGGGCCGTGGCCCTCGCGGTAGACCCGCTCCTCACGCCGCGGGTGGCGGCGCGAGGACCAGACGAAGAAGGCCACCGCGGCGAGCCCGACGATGATCGACGTCCACACGTTCAGTCGCAGCCCGAAGACGTCGCTGGCCTCGACCGGGTCGATGCGGAGGTACTCGATCCAGCCGCGTCCCAGGCAGTAGCCGGCGACGTACAACGCGAAGACACGGCCGTAGCCGAGCCGGAAGCGCCGGTCGGCCCAGACGATCAGGAGCGCGACGGCGACGTTCCAGACGGCTTCGTAGAGGAACGTCGGGTGGAAGGTCTCGAACTGCTGGAAGCCCTCCGGACGGCGCGCGACGTCGGGGATCTCGAGGGCCCACGGCAGGTCGGTGGGCCGGCCGAAGAGCTCCTGGTTGAAGTAGTTGCCGAACCGGCCGATGGCCTGGGCGACGAGCACGCCCGGCGCCAGGGCGTCGGCGAACGGCAGGAACTGGACGCCCATCCGGCGGGCGCCGATGTAGGCGCCGAGCGAACCGAGGGCGACCGCGCCCCAGATGCCCAGGCCGCCCTGCCAGACGTAGAGGATCCCCCACGGTCCCTTGTAGACGCCCTCACAGCGATCCGCGCCGCCGAGGTAGCACCCGCTGTCGGTGAGGACGTGGTAGAGCCGGCCGCCCACGATGCCGAACGGCACCGCCCAGATGGCGATGTCGGCGACCTCGCCGGAGCGGCCGCCGCGGGCCACCCAGCGACGGTCGCCGATCCAGACCGCGGCGACGACGCCGGCGATGATGCACAGCGCGTAGGCGCGCAGCGGGAAGGGGCCGAGGTACCACACGCCCTGCTCGGGGCTGGGGATCGAGTGCAGGATCATCTCGTTCACGTCAGCTCTCCTCGCCGTCGTCCTGCGACGCAACGCCGTCGGTCAGCAGCACGTCGAGGTCCTCGGCCAGCTTGGAGGCCGAGGTGCCCTCGGTCCACAGGATCGGGACCGTGCCGTCGGGCTGCACCGCCAGGATCGGGGTGCCGTGGTTGACCTCGTAGCCACCGGTCGGCAGCTTGCGGCCCTTGTCGACGCCGACGTAGACCTGCTTGGCCAGCTTGGTGATCACGTCGAGCTCGCCGGTGAGACCCTCGAAGCCCGGGTCGAAGCGGTCGAGGTACTCCCGCAAGGTGGCGGGGTCGTCGCGGGCCGGGTCGGTGGTGACGAACCACATCGCGACCTGCTCAGCCTGCTCGGCGTCGAGGCGGGCCAGCGCGGAGGTGATGTCGGCCATCACGGCCTGGCAGATGTCGGGGCAGTTGGTGTAGCCGAAGAACACCAGCGTCAGCGGCTTCTCCAGCTCCGCACGGGTGTCGAAGGAGGCGTTCGCGGTGTCGGTCAGCGACGCGCTCCCCCAGGTGTAGGGGTCGTCGAGGACGGCGCCGAACATGCCGTCGTTGTCGGAGGTGGTGAGACCCTCCACCACGGCGCCGTCGTCGCCCTCGGCGGTCGCGCCGGAGCCGCAGGCGGACAGCGCCAGGCTCGCGGCCAGCAGCAGCGCGGCGACGGTACGTCGTGGTGCGCGCCGCTCAGCCACGCCGCACGCCCTCGGCGAGGTCGACGGTCAGGGCCTCGAGGTCGCGCAGCGCCGTGGCCCGGTCGGGGGCGTCGAGCATGGCGCGCACGAACGCCGAGCCCACGATGACGCCGTCGGCGTAGGCCGCGATCTCGGCGGCCTGGTCACCGTTGGAGACCCCGAGACCGACGCCGACGGGCAGGTCGGTGGCCTTCTTGGTGCGCGCCACCAGCGGCGGGGCGAGGTCGCTGGTCGAGGTGCGGGCGCCGGTGACGCCCATGACGGCGGCGGCGTAGACGAAGCCGCGGCAGTGCTCGACGGTGTAGGCGAGCCGGGCGTCGGTCGAGGAGTGCGCGACGAGGAAGATCCGGTCGAGGTCGTGGGCGTCGGAGGCCTCCAGCCACGGGCCGGCCTCGTCGGGCGTCAGGTCCGGCGTGATGAGGCCGGAGGCGCCCGCGGAGGCCAGGTCGGCGGCGAACCGCGCGACGCCGTACGCCTCGACGGGGTTCCAGTAGGTCATGACGACGGTGGCGACGCCGGTGTCGGCGACCGCCTCGACGACGCGCAGGACGTCGGTGGTGCGGATGCCCGCCTCCAGCGCCTGCTGGGCGGCGGCCTGGATGGTGGGACCGTCCATGACGGGGTCGGAGTAGGGCAGCCCGATCTCGATGACGTCGCAGCCGTTGCCGGCCAGCACCTTGATGGCCTCGATGGAGCCGTCGACGTCGGGGAAGCCGGCGGGCAGGTAGCCGACCAGCGCGGCGCGGCCCTCGTCGCGGGCGCGGGCGTAGGCCTGGGTGACCTTGCTGCTCTCACTCATGGCTGTCACCCTCGCGCACGGGCTCGCCGCCACCGGCGCCGGTGAGGCCGAACCAGTCCTTGGCCGTCTGCATGTCCTTGTCGCCACGGCCCGACAGGTTGATGAGGTAGGTCCGGCCCGGGTTCTCCTTGGCCAGCCGCAGCGTGCCGGCGACGGCGTGGGCGGTCTCGATGGCGCAGATGATGCCCTCGGTGCGGGCCAGCAGCGACATCGCCTCCATGGCCTCGACGTCGGTGACCGACTCGTAGCGGGCGCGCCCGGAGTGCGACAGGTGGGCGTGCTCGGGGCCGACGCCCGGGTAGTCCAGGCCGGCGGAGATCGAGTGCGACTCGGCGGTCTGGCCGTCCTCGTCCTGGAGCACGTAGGTGCGCGCGCCGTGCAGCACGCCGATGCTGCCGCCGCCGATGGTGGCGGCGTGGCGCGGGGTGTCGGTGCCCTCGCCGCCGGCCTCGAAGCCGACGATCTCGACGTTCGGGTCGTCGACGAAGCCCGCGAACAGGCCGATGGCGTTGGAGCCGCCACCGACGCACGCGGTGACGACGTCAGGCAGCTCGCCGGTCATCGCGACGCACTGGGCGCGGGCCTCGTCGCCGATGCCGCGCACGAAGGAGCGGACCAGGCTCGGGAACGGGTGGGGGCCGGCGGCGGTGCCGAAGAGGTAGGCCGTGTAGTCGACGCTCGCGACCCAGTCGCGCAGGGCCTCGTTGATGGCGTCCTTGAGGGTGGCGGAGCCGGTGGTCACCGGGATGACCTCGGCGCCGAGCAGCCGCATGCGGGCGACGTTGAGGGCTTGGCGCTCGGTGTCGACCTGGCCCATGTAGACGGTGCAGTCGAGACCGAGGTACGCCGCCGCGGTGGCCGAGGCGACGCCGTGCTGCCCGGCCCCGGTCTCGGCGATGACGCGCTTCTTGCCCATCCGCTTGGTCAGCAGGGCCTGGCCCAGCACGTTGCGGATCTTGTGGGCGCCGGTGTGCAGCAGGTCCTCGCGCTTGAGCAGGATGCGGGCGCCGGCGAGGTCGGAGAGCCGGTGGGCCTCGTAGAGCCGGCTCGGCGTTCCGGCGTACTCCCGCATGAGCTCGTCGAGCTCGGCGATGAACGCAGGATCCGCCATGGCGTCGCGCCAGGCGACCTCGAGCTCGTCGAGGGCGGCGACCAGCGCCTCGGGCATGAAGCGGCCACCGAATTCGCCGTAGTGGCCGGTCGCGTCGGGCAGCCAGGCGCTGACGATGTCGGTGAGGTCAGCGGGGGCAGCTGGCTCGGCGCTCTGGTCGGTCTCGGTGGTCACGGTGTCTCCTGTCGGGGACGTCAGGATCGGGAGGGTCGGGTGGGCCGTGTCGACGCGGCGCCGGCTTCCACCATGGCGGCGACGGCAGCGCGGGGGTCTCCCCCACGCACGAGCGCCTCGCCGACCAGGACGGCGTCGGCGCCGGCCGCGACCACGCGGCGTACGTCGTCGGGGCCGGTGATGCCGGACTCGGCGACGGCGACGGCGTCCGCGGGCAGGGAGGGGGCGATGCGCTCGAAAGCGCTGGGGTCGACCTCGAGGGTCTTGAGGTTGCGGGCGTTGACGCCGATGAGCGTGGCGCCGACGTCGAGGGCGCGCTGCACCTCGTCGGGGTCGTGGACCTCGACGAGCACGGTGAGGCCGAGCCCGCGGGCCTCGGCGTGCAGCTCCTGCAGCGTGGCCTGGTCGAGCCCGGCGACGATGAGCAGGACGAGGTCGGCGCCGGCGGCGCGGGCCTCCCAGAGCTGATAGCTGGTGACGATGAAGTCCTTGCGCAGCACCGGGATGGCGACCTGCTTGCGCACGGCGCGGAGGTCGTCGAGCGAGCCGCCGAAGCGCCGCTGCTCGGTCAGCACGCTGATGACGGAAGCGCCGCCCGCCTCGTAGGCCGCGGCCAGGGCGGCGGGGTCCGGGATGTCGGCCAGGTCGCCCTTGCTCGGCGACTTGCGCTTGACCTCGCTGATCACGCTGACGCCGGGCGCGGCGAGCGCAGGCATCGGGTCGAGCGCCGGCGGGGCGTCGGCGACGAGACGCTCCAGCTCGGCCAGCGGCGTGGTGAGCTCGCGAGCGGCGAGGTCGACACGCACCCCCTCGATGATCTGGTCGAGGACGGACATGACTGACCTTTCGTGCGGGCGTGGAGCGGGGCTCGGACGGTCCCGCCGGCGGGCGGGAAACCCCAGGTCCCAGCCTCTCACGACCCCCAACTCCCCCCCAACGTGTGGGGGCGGGACGTCGGTTTCACCGGGTCCCCGGGGAATTTGGCACTTCCCGCACGTTGCAACCAGCGGGAAGTGACAGTTTGCGACGGGAAGTACGACGACTCAGGGGCCGAGCCAGCTCCCGGCCGGCACGTTGCGGGCGATCCAGAAGGCCGCGATGGCCAGGACACCCAGCGCCGAGGCCACCACGACGACACCGTTCGGCAGGGGCCGTCGACGGCCCCGCCACGCCTGGACCAGGCTGCGGGCCCACAGCGCCGCCACGAGCGGGAGCGTGCCGACGAAGAGCAGGTTGCTGCTGGCCGCCGCACGGATGTCTCCGTGCGTCAGGTCGTTGACCGCCCGCAGACCACCGCAGCCGGGGCAGGAGGTGCCGGTGGCGACCAACCAGGGACAGAACCCCCAGGACCCCTGGTCGTGGGGGTCGCGCAGGTGCAGGGCCAGGCTGACGACGAGGACGCCACCGGCGAGCAGCACGTGCGGCTTGACGCGCTGCAGGCGGACCCGCCGTGCCGTGGACCTGTCGGTCCCGGCGTCCGGCGCGTCCAGCAGGGTCACGACTGGGCGCTGGTCTTGCTGTAGTCGTGCTCGAGCGGGGTGCCACCCAGGCCGGCCTTGCCCATGACGAATCCCACGAGGCCGCCGACGGGGCCGAGGGCGCAGCCGATCCAGAACATCAGCATGCTCTCGAGCACGAGGCCCAGACCGGCGACGACGAACCCGAGGAACACGATCGACACTCCGGTCCAGGCAGCAGGGGTGTTGCCGTGGTTGGCGCTCATCGCGTGGTCTCCTTCGGGGGCCGGGTCGGGACAGACCCATCGTAGGGGAGCCGGGCACGCCGGGTCCGCACGGTCGTCACGCCGGTGTCGCGAGCCTCAACGCCGAACGTGAACGGCTTCACCGTCCGCCGTCGTCATCGACGGTGCTTCGCGGGGCCAGGCCCAGGCCCATCGCACGATCAGGGCGAGGACGACCAGCTCCAGCACGACACCGAGGCCGTAGAAGTACAGGTAGTAGCCGCCCGCCACGTTGAACACCGTGAGCGGCACGTAGACCGCGGCCACGACGAGGTTCGTGGTGCGGTTCACCTGGGCGGGCAACGTCACGGACAGCACGACCATGAAGATCGGGATCCCCACGAGCGTCAGCGCCGCGGTCGAGAAGGTCTGGGAGAGGTCGAACTCGAAGACCCGGCCGTCGAGGATGTCCTCGACGGTGCCGGGCGTGTAGAAGCCGAGGACGTCGACGTAGACGTACAGGAACATGAAGCTCGTCCACGCCGCGGCGAGCTTGGCCCGCACCGGGACCGGTGGGTCGTCCAGCGTGGTGGTGGTGGGTCGGCGTGTATGCATCGTGGGCTCCTGGTGTCGTGTGCGGTATCGGTGAGTCCACGATCGCCAGTCCGGATGCCGCGCACATCAGCCCACAGGCTCGGGCTCCCCCGGCCGATGGAACGGTCCGCCTCTCGTTCTTTCGGCCGGTACGCCGAGGCGCGCCGGTCCCTAGGCTGGAGCCGTGATCGACGTCGGGCGCTCCCTGTGGCACGAGCCGCGGCCCGACCACGCCCCCCCGATCGGTCGCCTCGACCAGCTGCTGGCAGGCGTGTTCGCGCTCGCCGCCGTGGTCGAGGGCGTCGTGCGTCCGGACCTGACCTGGCGCCCCCTCATGGTGGTGCTCGCCCTGGCTCTGGTGCCCGCCCTGCTCTGGCGGCGGAGCTTCCCGCTGGTGGCCACCCTCGTCGGGTGGGGCGTCGCCGGGCTGCTGTCGGTCCTCCAGCTGACGACGAGGTCGGAGGACCTCGGCCTCCTCGCCATGATGGGGGTCCTCATCCTGCTCTACGCCCTGGTGCGGTGGGGTTCGGGCCGCGAGATCGCCGGCGGTACGGCGTACGTGGCCGTGGTCGTCACCCTGGGGATGTACGCCGCCGCGGCGGGCTGGGCCGACGTCTTCGGCGGGAGCGTGCTCCTGCTGCTGGTGGTCGCCCTGGCCGTCGTCTTCCGCTACCGCGCCGACCTCTGGCACCGCCAGCAGCGCGAGATCCGGAACCAGGAACGGGTGGCGCTGGCCCGCGAGCTGCACGACACCGTGGCCCACCACGTCTCGGCCATCGCGGTGCAGGCCCAGGCCGGTGGCGTGGTCGCCGGCGTCCAGCCGGAGAAGGCGGCTGAGGTCCTCGCCGCGATCGAGTCCGAGGCGTCACGAACCCTGGCGGAGATGAGATCCATGGTGCGGGTGCTGCGCGAGGACGACGCGGTCGCCTACGCGCCCGGGCCGGGTGTCGCGGACCTGCCCGCTCTGGTGCGCGTCGACGCGACGCCCACCGTCGAGGTCTCGCTCCACGGCTCGTTGAGCCGGCTGGCACGCCCCGTGGACACCGCGCTCTACCGGCTCGCGCAGGAGTCGCTGACCAACGCTCTGCGCCACGCCCGGAGCGCGACCCGCGTCGGCATCGACGTACGCCGCGACGGTGGCACGGTCAGGCTGCGTGTCACCGACGACGGGCAGAGTGCGTCGAGGTCGAGCTCGGAGCCTGGGTTCGGCCTGCTGGGCATGGCCGAACGCGCCCACCTCCTCGGCGGATCGCTCTCCGCGGGGCCGGGTCCTGACGGTGGCTGGGTGGTCGAGGCCGTGCTGCCGGTGGAGACGCCGGCATGAGCATCCGTGTCGTCGTGGCCGACGACCAGGACCTGGTTCGCACCGGGCTGGTGATGATCCTCGGCGCGCAACCCGACGTCGAGGTGGTCGGGGAGGCGGCCGACGGCCTCGCCGCGCTCGACCTGGCGACCCGGCTGCGTCCCGACGTCCTCCTCGTCGACATCCGGATGCCCGGGCTCGACGGCGTCGAGGTGACGCGGCGCCTGGCCGGGCCGGACGTGCCGGAACCGATGGCGGTCGTCGTGATCACCACCTTCGACCTCGACGAG
Organism: uncultured Actinomycetota bacterium; assembly: GCA_963845795.1. Taxonomy (GTDB): domain Bacteria; phylum Actinomycetota; class Actinomycetes; order Propionibacteriales; family Nocardioidaceae; genus Nocardioides. The sequence continues at coordinate 13,949 of CAWJTG010000015.1, forward strand.
TACGTCCTCGGCGCGCTCCGTGCCGGCGCCCGGGGCTTCCTGCTCAAGGACGCCGGGCCGGAGCTCCTCGCGCAGGCCATCCGTGCGGCGGCCGCCGGGGATGCGCTGATCGCCCCCAACGTCACCCGCCGGCTGCTGGCGACCTTCGCCGACCAGGCACCGGCGGCGCCGTACCAGCCCGTCGACCCGCTCACCGTGCGCGAGGAGGAGGTGCTCGTGCTGGTCGCCCGGGGCCGGACCAACGTCGAGATCGCCGCTGAGCTCTTCGTCAGCCTGAGCACGGTCAAGAGCCACGTCGCGTCGTTGATGACCAAGCTCAACGTCCGCAACCGCGTCGAGGTCGCGATCTGGGCCCACGACACCCGACGCGTGCGAGGCGACAGGTCGTGACCCTCAGACGGTCGGGTCGCGGCCGTCGTCCATGGCGCGCCACTGGTCGGCCGGGGTCGCCTCGGCGGCCGCCGCCGCGCCGGGCGCGGCGGTCGCACCGTCGCGGTCGTAGCGGCGGCTCATCTGTGCCCAGCCCGGGCACTTCAGGAACGCGACCGCGAAGGCGGCCAGGCAGAGGGCCAGGGCGACCGCTCCCACCCAGGGCCAGGGCGTCGTCGACGTGCCCCCGTCGGCGGTGGCGCTGAGCAGGTCAGCGGCGGCGCCGGCCGCGTCCGGCGCGGACAGGATCGCGGCGACTGCTCCTCCCCCGGCGGCCAGCGCGCCCAGCACCGCGACGACGCGTCGGCCGGGGGTGCGCAGGACGAGGAAGGCACCCCAGCAGGCCAGGGCGACGAGTGCGAGCGGGAACATCACCGGCGCGACGTCGGACCCCGCGACGGCGACCTCGCGCTTGCCCGGGCTGGTGGTGGCAGCGGTGGCCCAGGTCCGCCCGGCCGCGAACACGCCCACCGCGGCGGCCCCGGCGCCGACGGCGAGGACGCCACCCAACCCCGAGGTACGCCGCTCCCGCGCCGGTTGCGCGGTGTCGCCGGGCTCAGCTCGAGATGAGCGCCCGGCGGGCGCGGCCGAGCCGGACCCAGCCGTGGAGCGGGTCAGCCATCGGTGGAGGTCAGCAGGCCGTCGTCGAAGCAGGTCCGCGTCCCGGTGTGGCAGGCGGGACCCTCCTGGTCGACCTTCACGAGCAGGGTGTCGCCGTCGCAGTCGAGCCGGACCTCGCGCACGTGCTGGCGGTGGCCGGACGTGTCGCCCTTGACCCAGTACTCCTCGCGCGATCGACTCCAGAAGGTCCCGCGCCCGGTGGTCAGCGTGCGGTGCAGCGCCTCGTCGTCCATCCAGCCGACCATCAGCACCTCGCCGGTGTCGTGCTGCTGGATCACCGCGGTCACGAGGCCCTGGGGGTCACGCTTGAGACGGTCGGCGATGGTGGGGTCGAGAGAGCTCACGGCCCCATCCTCCCGCACCTCCAGTGGCCCGCAGCGCACGCGTCCGGCGCAGCCGCGTTCGCCCTACGTGTTGTCGACGCACAGGATGTCACCCACGTCGCACTCGAGCGCATCGCAGATCGCGGTGAGCGTGCTGAAGCGGATGGCCCGCGCTCGATCGTTCTTCAGGACCGACAGGTTGACCACCGTGACGCCGACCTGCGCCGCCAGCTCCGTCAACGTCATCCCCCGCTGCTCCAGCAGCTCGTCGAGCCGACAGAGGATCCGGTGTCCCTCCTCCTGCTGAGCAGGGCTCATACGAGACCCACCATGTCTCTTTCGATCGTCGCTCCGCGGCGCCATACGCTTCCGAGCACCAGGAGCGCCACCCCCGCTGCTACCGCGGTCCACGGCACTGAGTCGATCCCGAAGGGCGGTACGACGACCCGGCCCTCCAGCTGCGACGACGCGACGATCGAGCGGTGGAGGAGCCAGGTGGCGAGCGCCACCAGCGGGCCGCCGAGGGCGACGACCGCGCCGGCCACCGAGAGCCGGCGCGCGTTGGCGAGGGTGAAGACGGTCTCGCACCGGCTCTGGCGGATCACGGACGCCAACGACCACCACAGCGCCGCCATCACCAGCAGTGGCGACACGTGCAGGGCGACGAACACCCACTGCTGTGGGCCGGTCATCGAGGTGAACTGCACGCTCCACCCCAGGGTGATGTCACCGAAGGCACCGGACGCCGGCTGGTAGTCGTAGTTCGTCAGCTCTGCCCCGAGCTCGGCGACCTGGGTGCGGGCAGAGTCCTCCGCGAGGTCGGCGGCGAAGACCGGACCGGTCAGCAACCCCTCCAGCGGACCGCCGAACATCAGCGGCCTGAAGGGCCACCGCATCAGCTCCATGCCTGCGAGCCACCCGACCCCATAGGGACCCAGCACCCACAGCGCAGCGCCCAGCGACAGCACGCCGGCCCACAACCGCAGGCCCCATTCCAGGACTCGACTCATGCCTGACCCCCTTATCGTTTGTCGATAGTATCGACAAACGATGTCACGGGGAGCGGAACGGATCAACCCCCCGAGTGGGTGGTCGGGCTCGACATCTGCGCGGTCCACGACGCGTGCAGCCGTCCGTAGACGCCGCCCTCGGCGACCAGCTCGGCGTGACGCCCCTGCTGCACCACCCGACCGGCGTCCATCACCACGACGAGGTCGGCCCGCTCGGCGGTGCTCATCCGGTGGGCGATGGTGACAGCGGTACGCCCCGACGTCAGCCGGTCCAGCGCCGCGGAGATCCGCATCTCCAGCGCCGGGTCGACCGCGCTGGTGGCCTCGTCGAGCACGAGGATGTCGGGGTCGGCCAGCTGGGCGCGCACCAGCGCCACGAGCTGGCGCTCACCGGCCGAGAGCGACTCGCCGCGCTGCCCGACCTGGCTGTCGAGACCGTGCGGCAGCGTCGCCAGCCAGTCGCCGAGCCCCAGGTCCGTGATCGCGCCGAGCAGCAGAGCATCGCTGGCACCGGGAGCGCCGTACTGGAGGTTCTCGCGCAGCGTGGCGTCGAAGAGGAAGCCCTCCTGCGGCACCAGCACGATGTGGGTGCGCAGGCTCGAGAACGCGACCGTCCGCAGGTCGATGCCGCCGATCAGGACGCGGCCCTCGTCGGGGTCCATGAGCCGGGTGAGGATCTTGGCCAGCGTGGTCTTGCCCGAGCCGGTCTCCCCCACGATGGCGACCCGGGTGTGCGGCTCGAGGGTCAGCTCGACGTCGCTGAGCACCGGCCGCCCGGCGGTGTAGGCGTAGCCGACGTGCTCGAAGTGGATCGGCAGCGGCACGTCGGGCAGCTCGACACCGCCCTCCGGGTCGGAGACGTCGGCGGGGGTGTCGAGGATGCCGATGACGCGACGCCAGCCGGCGAAGGCGTTCTGGGCGTCGGTGAGCACCTGGGTGCCCATCTGCACCGGGCCGACGAACAGCGTCACGAGGAACGCGAAGGCGAGCACGGTGCCGGCCGACAGGTCACCGGCGACCCCGAGCAGCACGCCGATCACGACGATGCCGGCGTTGGCCAGCCCCGCCGAGATGCCGCCGAGGGAGAAGGAGAACGCGGTCAGGGCCTGGGCCCGGCTGCTCGCGGTGAGGTGGCGCTGCACGGCGGTGTCGATGCGGTCCTGGGTGCGCTCCTGGACGGCGTAGCTGCGGACGGTGGCCGCACCCACGACGGGCTCGGAGATGGCCGAGAGCAGGGCGCCGACCTGTTGCCGCACGACGCCGTACGCCGCGGAGAGGCGCTTCTGGAAGAAGCGCAGGCTCAGGAACAGCGGCAGGAAGCAGATCCACACCACCAGGGCGAGCTGCCAGCTGTAGAAGACCATCACGACGGTGGCGAGCACGATCTGGCCGACGCTGATGATGGCGATGACGCCGCCGAAGACGAGGAACTGCGAGACCTGGTCGACGTCGCTGGTGACGCGCGAGACCAGGGCGCCGCGGCGCTCGGTGTTCTGGGTCAGCACCGGCAGGTCGTGGACGTGGCGGAAGGCCTTGACGCGCAGGGTGGCCAGGCCGGTCTCGGCGGTGCGGAACAGCCGCGCGGTCATGAGCCCGGAGGCGACGCCGGTGACGAGCAGGCCGATGCCGATGATGGTGACGATCAGCGCGACGAAGCCGGCGTCCACCCCGCCGGGGGCGGACAGGCCGCGGTCGACGCCCTGCTGGACGGCGATGGGGACGAGCACGCGGCCGGCGGTGGCGAGGATGGCGAGCGCGACGGTGACGCCGAGGCCCTCGCGCAGCTGCGGCGACAGCTCGAGGCCGCGGCGCAGGGTGTCCATCGCGGTGGAGGCCTCACCGGACAGCACGCTGGTGCCGCTGGAGGTGCGGGCGGCGTCGGTGGTGTCGGTGGTGGTGCTCATCGGGCCACCCCCGCCCCGGCGTCGGCTTCGGCAGCGGCGTCCTCGTAGGCGTTGACGAGCGAGGAGTACGCCGGGTTGCGGGTCAGCAGGTCGGCGTGGGTGCCGCGGTCGGCGATCCGGCCGTCGACCATGAAGACGACCTCGTCGGCCAGCGCGATGGTGGCCTTGCGGTAGGCGACGACCACGACGGTGCTCTCACCCGACGACGCGCGCAGGGAGGCGAGGATGCGGGCCTCGACCTCGGGGTCGACGGCGGAGGTGGCGTCGTCCATGACGAGCAGGCGGGGGTTGCCGACCAGGGCGCGGGCGAGCGAGAGCCGCTGGCGCTGGCCGCCCGACAGCGAGGTGCCGCGCTCGCCCAGCCGCGCGTCGAGGCCGCCGTCGAGGGCGGCGACGAAGCCGTCGGCCTGCGCGGTGCGCAGCGCGGCCCAGACCTCCTCGTCGCTGACCGTTGCGGTCGAGGGTGACGTTGCCGCGGACGGTGTCGTCGAAGAGGAACGCCTGCTGCGGCACGAGGGCGGCCTGGCGGGCGAGGGTGCCGTGGGAGAGCTCGCGCAGGTCCTGACCGTCGACGAGGAAGCGGCCGTGGTCGGGGTCGATGAGGCGGAACATCAGCGTGGTGAGGGTGCTCTTGCCGGCGGCGGTGGCGCCGACGATGGCGAGGGTGCGCCCTGGGGGCACGTCGAACGTGACGCCGTCGAGGACCGGGTCGCCCTCGACGTACGAGAAGACGACGTCCTCGACGCGCAGTCCGGCGCCGCCGCGCGTGGCCGGGAGGCCGTCGGGGCCGAACTCCATGTGGCCGTCCTCGCCGAGCACCGACCGGACGCGGTTGAAACCGACGACCGAGCGCGGGAATTCGCCGAGCAGCCAGCCGAGGGAGCGGATCGGGAAGGCGACGACCATGAGGAGGTAGCAGATGTTGACGACGTCGCCGGGCGCGCTGGTGCCGGCCTCGACGCGGCCGACGCCGACCATGAGCACGGCGAGCACGCCGAGGCTGGGCAGCGACTCGAGGACGGGGTCGAAGACGGCGCGGACGGTGCCGGCCTTGATGCTGGTGTCGCGCAGGGTCTCGGCCTTGCGGGCGAAGCGCGCGGTCTCCTCGGTCTCGCGACCCAGGGACTTGACCACGAGGGCGCCGTCGAAGGACTCGTGGGCGACCTCGCTGAGCTCGGCGCGCAACGCCTGCACGCGCGTCATGAGCGGCGACTGGAAGCGCTGGAAGACCAGGTTGCTGACGATGACGAGCGGGAAGACCAGCAGCCCGACCATCGCCAGCACGACGTCGGTCAGCAGCATCTGGCCGACGGCGATGACCATCATGGCGATGGTGCCGACGGCCATCGGCAGCGGCGCGATGGGCGCCCAGGCGGCCTCGACGTCGCTGTTGGCGTTGGAGAGCAGCTGGCCGGTGGGGTGGCGGTGGTGCCACTCGAGCGGGAGGTCGAGGTACTTCCGGGTGACGGCGCGACGGTCGTGGGCCTGCATGCGGTACTGCATGATGCCGGCGCCCCAGCGGCGCATGACGATGCTGACGCCGCGGACGATGGCGACTCCGATGAACAGCGCGGCGGCGGTGACAAGGCCTCCGGCGGGAGCGACGCCGTCGTCGAAGGCCGGCAGGATCACGTTGTCGGTCGACCAGCCGAGCACCCAGGCGTCGGCGACGGTCAGCGCGCCGAAGAGGACGGCGCCGATGGTGGAGATGGTGAACATCTTGGGCTCGCGCTTGATCGCGACCCCGAGCACGCGCAGGCCCGCACGCATCGTCCCGACCTGTGCCGTCGCCACACTTCTCCTTCGTTCCGCTGATCGAGCTTGTCGAGATCAAGTCCCGTTGGTCGAGCAGACCCCTCGTTGGTCGAGCAGGTCGCGCAGCGACCGATGTCGAGACCTGGTGACCCAGGTCGGTCGCACCCGTCGTTCCACCCGGTGGTCGAGCAGGTCGCGCAGCGACCGATGTCGAGACCTGGTGACCCAGTCGTCAAGCCCTAACACCGCCCGCACTCAAAGCCTTCCCCACAGTACGGACACAACGGTTATCCCGGACCTCGGGCGCCTCGCTTCCGTAGGCTCCCCCGGTGACCTCCTTCGCCCGCCACGAGCGCACCCTGCTCGCCGCCCACGCCCAGCAGCTCGGCCCCGACGCACCCACCCTGTGCGGCGACTGGACGACCAAGGAGCTGCTGGCCCACCTGGTCATCCGCGAAGGGCGTCCTGCGGCCGCGGGCGTCTTCGTGCCGCAGCTCGAGGGCTGGCTCGACAGCGCCACCGAGCGCCAGCTGGCGCGGCCGTACGCCGACCTGGTCGACGCCGTGCGCCACGGCCCGCCGGTGTGGTCGCCGTTCCGGCTGCCGAAGGTCGACGCGCTCGGGAACCTGGTGGAGTTCTTCGTCCACCACGAGGACGTGCGTCGCGCGCAGCCGGACTGGGCGCCGCGCGACCTGTCGCGGGCTCGTCAGGACACGTTGTGGCGGGCGCTCGGCGTGGCCGGTCGTCTCTTGGCGCTGAAGTCCCCCGTGCCGCTGGTCGTCACCCGCAGCGACACTGGAGCGGGTACGACGCTGAAGCGCGGACGTGGGGCTGTCGTGACTGGCCTGCCCTCTGAGGTGCTGCTGTTCCTCTATGGGCGGCAAGACCACGCCGACGTCGAGGTCACCGGGGACGACACCGCCGTTGCGAAGGTTCGCCGCGCGGATCTAGGCATCTGAGGTTCTGCCTGGCCAAACCACTAGCTCGGGCCGGCCGCGCGCCCAGGACTGCGGCAAGCGATTCCCGAAGAAGTGTCCTATCGCCCAGATTGACGCGCGGGTGGGAAGGGACGCCACTACATTTCGTCACAGGCACGGCCTCACTCGGCCGCGCGGATCGGTCGCCTCATTCGCCACCTCGTCGTCATACCCGAGGGACTCGCCCTCAAGGAAGTTCGGACGGAGGGCCATGTGAGCTTCCGCCGAGGTAACTTATGCTCCAGACGGGGGTGCAATGGCCAAGTACACTCAAGTGCCGGTCGGCAGACTCCGTTCGACTCAGACCTCTTGCCTATACACCAGCGCACAGCCACTGCCGCTGACCGTCCCCTGTTGATTTTCTTGCACGGGTTCAGTGGGCACGGTTTCGATACCTGGAAGCCGATCCTACGCAGCGAGTGGGCGAAGGAATCTGCGACGTTCGACATCGGCCTAGTGAATTACGTCTGGGTCTCAAGCGATACTTCAGGCTAGGTCAACTGGCACCTGAGGCGGTGGCTCACGGCCTCGCTACCGAGATCAGCCAAATCTCGCCGCGCAGGGTCGTACTAGTCGGTCACAGCATGGGCGGTCTCCTCGCGAAAGAGACCTTGCGTCGTCTGCACGCCCGATTCGGACCGGCAAGCGTGCACACCCGCAGCGTGATAGGTGTCGTCACCCTGTGCATGCCTGCCACCGGGTCCGGCCTCGTAAACTTGCTTCCAGGACCAGCGTGGCGCGACCGGGTTGTCCTCAGAAAGTATTCGCAGTTTCAGCGCGACGTAGACGAGTTCTTCTCTACGTGGGTCGATGTTGACCTCGTGGGAGCTGGACGACGACAGTTACATGTCCCTACTTTCGGCGCTTCGGCATTATCCGATCGCATCGTTCCTGCGATGGCGGCGGAACTCGGATTGCCGGCGCCCCAACGGACGCATCTGTCGGGAGGACACCGCAGTGCGCTGCGTCACTCAGGAACAACGCGATGGCTCGCGAACTCAGTTGACGAACTTCTTGGCGCCCCAATGAGTCGGCCGCGAAGCGGGCCAGCCATATCTGCGGAGTTCAACGGGACTGGAAGTCATCCACATTGGGAGAGCGCCTACAGGCTCGCGCTAGAGCAGTTCGCCGCAGAACGCGGCAGTGCCGCCATTGGCGATTTCGTTCCAAGTTCAACTGAGGAGATACCCGACCTGTTGATTCGCGCCTATAGCGCCCAATGCATGGCGCCTGATGTCCCCGCGGAGGTTCAAACGGATGTTGCGATGCAAGTGCGATCGGAGGGCCGCATGGCATTGGGTATCAGCCCAATCGGGTCGATGGCCCCTGCTGCGGTCGACCAACTCGTCGCTCAGGTGAACGCTCCCAGGTTGCGTTGGTTTCGGGGAGCAGCGGACAAGGACGTGGAAATCGTGGCGGCCTTTCGGGAATTTCTTCGATCTGATCGTTCAGGTCGCCGAAGGCCGCGGCCAGCGTGTCGCGCTTGCCCCGCCTGGATCCTGAGGAAGGACTGGATAATGCAATTGAGTGGCTCGCGGCCCTTGCGTACCCCCGATCGATCGCGGTGCACCGAATTTCGCATCGCGAGCCCAGCCTACAGCTGCGGGACGACTGGCCTCAGAAATCCTCGAACATTCGTTACTGCATGGCGGAAACGCTGAGTCAGACCAGCCTCTGGAAGGTGACACCTTCGCCGACCAAGTCATCAGCGCCATCCGAGGCAACTCTTCCCATGCGCTCGGAGGGCTTGAGCTTTCCGTTGCGAACCCAGCGTTGGATCTCGGTCAGCGAACTTGCGCCAATCTCGTGTTGGTGGCGCTACGACTCGAGTCGGGAGCGCCAAAGAGGGACGCACTGGACGAGATCGTTCGGCTCACCGGGGCGGAGTCTGACTCTTTGTCGCGCCTGGCGCATCTGTGGGTCCGCCTCGCGGCAGCCGTGATCCGAGTTGGTTACGGTGAGGCGGACCGCAACGAGTTTCGCGACATCCGAGAGCAGCTCGACAACTGGTTCCTCGATAGCGATCAAGGGTTTCCTACTACTAAAGGCTTGGGACTGTCAGCGGAAGGGGTCACAAGGCGCATTCAGGACTTCCTAAGCCATGCTGCCCTTCGTTGGGAGATCAGCCTTGAAGGCTTGGGAGGTGATCTGTGGAAGGAACAACTGCGCCGCCCGACTCCGCTACTACTTAGCGGACTGCAGGCAAATGTCGCTCAGGGCTACAGTGATTGGAACAAGCGCAGCTATCAACAGGTCGTAGCTCGAGGAACGCGGGTTTCGGCGGGGCCACCCTGCCTGGAGACGCGAGCATGGTTACTGCCGTGCTGGTTGCCCAGTTCTGCTTCCATCCCTACGCGAAGCACGCCGCCATGGAACTGGGTCGCGCCCGATTCTTACGCGGACGCTTCATTGAGGACGCTGCGCTTCGCGAGTGGGCTAGCCATAGCGCTCTCAACCTGATGCGTTTCTCTGGCGAGCGCGAGCCAGTGCGACAGGCACTTCGCTTCGCAATGCGCCACGGACCTCTTTCGGCGATCATTTCGAGCATCGATGACGTTTTGACGTCTATTGAAACCCGTGGCAAGCCCACTCACCTTGAGATTGATTACCTGTATGAAGTTGCACCTGTGCTCACGCAGGAGAGAGCTGCTTCCCTCTTTGCTTCGCTCGCCGAGGAAGTTTTGGGGCGGAGTGCGCCGTTGTTGGAACGCTGGACCGCCCCATGGGCTCGCCAGGAGAGCTTGACGAAGTGTCTCGCTGCGCTGTCCGCCCCTGCAGGCAAAGCGTCTGAGTTCCTCCTGTTGGCCGCAGAGCAGCTGCGATGCTACGGACGCTGACAGCGACGACAGGCAGTGGGCTTATGCGGTCCAGGGCGCTCCCGAGTTGCCCAGGGTCGCGGCATCGACACTCCTGGAGAAGATCTCCGACGTCGGCGGACACCCCCTGCTGCGCGAGGTGCTTGCTGCACGTCTGGGCGAGTCTGTCGTTGGACCGGTCATCCCGCCAGGCGATGACGAATGGCCAATTGGGGTGGCGGTCCGATTCATCGACCAGGTCATTCGCAGGGAGATCGACGCTACGGGGTCTTCGATCGAGAGGCATGGGGAGACGGTGCGCGCTGAGGTGATGGCGATGCGCGGCGCAATCGGGGTCGAAACATTCGGCGGACGGATGTGCTCGATGTAGCCGTCGCCTACGCAACTGTGGTGGATCACCAAGACCTGTGGCCCGTGATCCTGGACGTTCTGCGAGAGCCGCGGATCCCCCGTAGTCAGAAGAGCAGGGCACTAGGGCGGATTGCGAGATCGGCCGACGCTGTGCCAAACGACGTGCGGCGGCGCCTTCAAGAAATAATGCCGGCGTTGCTCGCAACCGAAGTGTCGCCGTTCGACGAACAACAAGCACCCTTCGGGGCGGCTCTAGCGGTGGCGGCGGCTCTCAGACTTATGGAAGACGATCGCCTGCTGGCCATGTTGGGACCGTTGATGAGTTCGCCTTCGGTGGAACACCGGTTAGCGGCCATCACAGTGTGGGCCGCTTTTCCAGCCGGCTTCCGCCCTAGTTGGGTCACCCATTTCATCCTCGCAGCCACTTATGACACTGAGCCTGATGTACAAGCCGAAGCCGTGCAGGCGCTTGCCTACGCCTACTCCAGTGCGGGTCCCTACCAGGACCACATCGCCGACCGGATCAACGACCTGTTGGCTCGGGACGGCTCGTGGCTCCTACGGAAGTTGTTGGCCGAGCTTGCGGACGAGTCGGCATCTCAACTTCGTGCCGCGCTTTCGGGTCGGTTGCGCACTCTCGCGCAACACCCGGACTGGCGCGTTCGTAAAGCGGTGGCGAGTCTTCCCGTCTAGTCCGTACGGTTTGTAGAGCGGATCCATGAGGCGCGAAGCCGCTTGGCAACTGAGCAGCGTCTTACCGCCGCTAGCGACACCCTTCGGGAATCTCGGTCCGCAACACGGAAATCGTGAGCCCTAATCTTGATGCCAGAGACAGCTCGCGCCGTACCCAGGGGGATCTGAGCGCTGCGGGTGTTTCTATCAGGTAGAGCGTCGTCGAGCGTCGCAGGACCTCTTCGACATGTTGCTGCGGATTGCGGCTGTGGTTGTGTAGCAGGTCCACGTAGACAGAGTCATGGACCCCCAAGAGTTTGTCCGCGATCTCATCGAGTCGACTCCTGTCGAGTACGCCATCTCGCGTCGTGTAGCTAAGGAATGCGAGCGTCATGAAATCAACCCCGCCTCGTACGCTAGCCAGGTCGCGACTAACACGGCCCCGATGAGGAAGTAGTAGAGCATCGAGGCGTTGAAGAACGAGTGGAAAACTCGATGCGCGCGCCCTGGCTGCGCCTCTATCGGCATCCCGACGCCATCAGCATCATAGCCACCGAGCTCATGAGCCCTAAGAATGCGTGTTTGTTGCAGCTCCTTCATCCGAGTTCGCAACTTCGCTTGAATGAAATAGCTCTGCGCGTCGGCAGTCCAGAAGAGCAAGACAACGGTTAGGGCTGCCACGAAGAGCGCCGCGTCGACTTCTCGATCGGTAAGCGTCGCGACCAACGTTCCCGCCGCGATCAAGACCGTCGCACACAGCTTCTTGAGTTCGAAGCAGTTTCCCGAAACTTGCAATGTCGCGGCGTGCAACTGGTCGAATTTGTTCCCTATCCAAGTCATCGGCCGACGGCGTAGCTCCATTCTTGCCTCCAGGGGTGGAATGCGCACCGTCCTGTGCAGGCGGCTTGCGTTCCTTGGGGCCATGTTGTCTTGGTTGACTCACCGCCAAACCCTAAGCTGACACACCCGGTTGCCGTCGAGCGGTCGAACCAAAATCCTTAGGTGGAGCGGGAATGCGCGCTGGCGGGAGCCACAGACGTGGTCTCCACGGCAACGGGACCGTTTGCAGAGACCGGGCTCCTGCGCGGCTGTGGACCGCGACCGCGACCGCGACGGCGTCCGCGTATGGCGTGCGTCTATCCGCGCGTTAAACCCGATAGGGTCGGTGCCCCGGGCCGGTGATGGCTCGTGCGGTGTCTGCCGTCTGAGGGCGTGGCCGTATCGGGTCTGGTGACAGTCCTCGCCCGCAAGGACCCTTGGTACATGCACCGACGCAGCGAGGCGGCAATAGGACCGATCATGAGTACCCGCAGTCAATGCCTCGCCGTCGGTTGTGAGGGAACCTCTGTCCTGGACGACCTGTGCCTCGGACACATAGGCGACGCGGAACTAACTGCGCTGCTCGAGCGCGACTACCGTACAGCTCCACGGTTGCTCGACCTGCAAGGGTCCCGTGTGAGCGCGGACCGCGTGCGAACTCTCTTCGAGACCGGGCGGCCGGTGGACCTTCGTCGAAGCGTCATCCAGGGCGACCTGTCGCTCTGGCGATGCGAATCCCCCGGCTGCATCTCACTCAGGCCGAAGTGAAGGGATCGTTCGACCGCGACGGAGAGCCGCTTCAAGAGCACGCAATTGGATTCCTGCACAATCCAGGGCGACCTCAGCTTCCAGCGCACGACCTTCGTGGGCGGGATCAGGGGAAGGTCTATGGCGGTTAAGGGACGGCTGGACCTCGCCGAATGCGCCTTCACGGCGGACGCCGACGGGCCGGGGGACGTCGACCTCCCGGCCTTGACGAGCGGCGGCGATGCCCGTTTCGACAAGGCCGTCATTGGTGGCGGACTCGACCTGCGTGAGGCCCGGATCGGCGGGAGCCTCACTGTGAGTTCAGGCTTGGTGTCAGGCATGACATCGCTGGCACAGGTCCAGGTCAAGGGCACGTTGAGCCTTCCGGGGTCGACGTTCTCGAATCAGTTCTCGGCAGACCGCATGATCGTCGACGGCTACCTCGAAGGGCGTGGGGCCACCTTCGGAGACGAGGTCTGGGTCGACTCTTCATTTATCGGTGGGTTCTTCTCGCTGAGTCGCGCGACGTTCGAAAGCACTTGCAACCTCGGTGACTTCATTGTCGTCGACTCCTTCTCCCTCGACCACGTCAAAGTGCGGGAGCGGATCGACTTCCGAGCGTCAGCCTCCTCGGTGAGCCTGAACGACGCGTCGATCGCCCAGGCCTACATCGGGGTTCGCGTCTCCTCGCCGGATGAGGAGGCTCCAGCAATTTTCATGAACAACCTGTCGGTGAGTGACCGCATGCGCGTCGAGTCCGTCCCGCGGTTGGACTCGTACTGCGAGATGATCCGACAAGTCGTGAGACGCCCTGCGCAAGGCGATACAGAATCAGCAGCCGAGTCGGCCGAGAAGGCATCCCGGTACGAGAGGGAGGATCCATCAGAAGACTCCGTCGAAGAGCCAACCGCGTACGCGACGGAGACGTCGGTAGCGCAACTGGCCGAGCAACCAGGAGCAGGCCACAGCGAGGACTGCACGGAGGAGCCAGGCGATGAGCTGGCCGAGGTGGATGGCCGGGCACCACAGGTCATCGCGTTGTCTGGGGCCAGCCTTGCCGGCCTGACGATGGCCAGACTGGACCTGTCGGTTTGCCGGTTCGCGCAGGCCTACGATGTCGAGAAGATCAAGATCGAGGGGTTCCTCGAGAGCCTGCCTCGGTCTCCTACCCGTCTGGGCTGGACGCCACGGCGCATCATCGCCGAGGAGCGATTGTGGCGGCTGGGCCGGACTCGGGGATCGGACTGGGAGCGTCCGGAAGTCGGCTACTCCACGCGCGGCATGGCCTACAGCCACGGGGAGGTACCGCCAGGACCGGCAGAGCTGCACAGAGATCTATCGCGCACTGCGGGTCTCCATGGAGAGCGCGGGTGACGGGCCAGGGGCGGCGGAGCTTTTATTACGGCGAGATGGAGATGCGCCGCCAGACGAAGGCGGCGGGCGCCTCGACCACCGGCCGGCTCCGTAACGGCGGAGAGCGACTGATCCTTTGGCTCTACTGGTTGCTCTCGGGATATGGCCTTCGGGCAAGTCGCTCGCTACTGGCCCTGGTCGTGGTCGTACTCGTCGCGGCGTGGGCCTTTTCACGCTTTCGGGTTCGAGTCACCGTCTGCCCCATTCAGCTCTGGCAATGCCGGTGACGTCGTCGAGAGCAAGCATCCGGTGTGGTCCGCGATCGGATACGCGCTCGCCAGCACCATCTCGCTGCCGGGTGCGCCTGATGCCGAACTCACCACCGGGGGTCTCCACGTACAGATCGCCCTCCGCGTCACCGGACCGATCCTCCTGGGCTTGAGTCTGCTGGCGATTAGAGGGCGCGTACGGCGCTAGGCCGCGCGACGGGGAGGAGTCGGCGAGGATGTCGCGGCCGGATGGTCGGCGCCGATCGGAAGGACGTGCGGCCAGGCTCACCTCGCGCGACTCGGACGAGTTTCCGCGCAACGCAAAGCGGTGAATGTCTTCCGGTACCGCACCCAATAGCCGGTCACGGCCGCCCGCTGTCGTGGTCGCGCTCCACTGTAGGTGCGTCATTCCGGCTCCTTTCCCGCCAAGCTGAGAAGAGCGTGTCGAAGTGCCGCGATTCAGCCCTTCCATCTCCTCCCCCTCGGCTCAGAGCAGGGAGGCGTCGACGAACACCGGGAGTGTGCACTTCCACGCTCGAAACTTGGGGCTAGATCTCGCCCGCCAACATGCGAAAGGGAGCGTGCAAATCCCACCGAGGGCAACCAGACTCCGCACGCGTCAAAAATTTCAGGGGGACACCTACGAGTGTCTCGCCAACCTGCACCCCTCCTCTGACTTGCTGCCTCTCGCCGCCCTGTGGGCGCTCACCCCCAACATTCGGATCTACCGCACTGCGCGCGCATTCGGTGCGGCGGCGGAGGATGAACGGTTAAGCCCCCGAGGTGGGCCGCCACCGCAGGAGCATCGCCTGCCGCAGCCGCGCGATGCTCTCCTTCTCGGGTTTCTCGTGTCCGGGCCCTGTGCGTGTCCAGTACTTCGTGTGGGCACCGACTGGAAATGCCATCACCCGGCGTCGTGCTTTCTTCGGCCCGCTGAACTCGACCTCGATGTCGACCACACCTTCGCCGAAAGCCGGCGCCACCTTCCCGCCGACGGGATCCCCACCAAGCCACCACCTCATCGGGAAGTACAGATTGGTCCACCGGGTCGTCGCGAACGGGGACGCCTGTGCGCGGCCACGGGCCGCGCGCGTGTTGCTCCTATAGAACGCGACGCGGTCGCATCCGTCCCACTTCGCCCGCCGAGCCTGGTACAGGCTCGGTCTCCTTGCCCACTCATCGTCTACTCCGAGGTGTTGCTCCTCGCGGTACGGCGAACTCCTCCGGGCACGCTCGTTCTCCTCTAGCCGCCGATCGAACGACACGTGCTTGGTCGAGAGCAAGTCACGGGCGTGGGTCAACGGTGTCCCGACGGTGATGAAATCCGTCACCCTCCACGGCACACCCATTGCCCGCTGCTCGGCTTGCAGCGCGGGCTGGACTGGTGGTACGCCAAGCCCTTTACTGGCTCCGGCGCAGGTAGCGGCCCTTCCTCTTCCGCGCCCGACTCCGCTGGTGCTCTGCGCATACCGGCGCGTGCGCTGATGAAGTTCCACGCGTTCGGTTGCTTCGACTGCAACTCGGTCATGTTCTGCGACAGTCGTCTTCGAAAGCTGGCTCGCGCAAGCCGTCGAACGCCAGAAACGGATCGCGTCATAGCAAACGACGGCGCCGAGACTGTGCCGGCGATACGATCGATGCGGTCGTAGCGGGGGTTGTTCTTTGAGGTCCATTCGTGTAGGCCTCCTTCAGCAACTCCATGCCCTGCTTGCGGACCTTGTCGCGACCCTCGATGTCGCTGGGTCCAGGTGAGAACCACCGACTGGCATCGGCGACCACGTTGGCTAGCACGCTCTTCAGAACGAGCCATATCAGCCACCACACGGCGGCTAGGAGCGGGACAGCTGCAGCGACATAGCCCTTCCAGCTGTCCATGGGTCCGAACACGATGAACGCGGCGAGCGCCGCGATGGTGAGCATCAGCACTGCGAGAAACACCCGGACGGTTCTCACCACCCGCTGCATCTGCGGGCCTCGGGCTCTGCGGAGCAGTACCCGCAACACCCAGCCCAGCACCGCGCCAGGGCTGCCGCCACCGAACGTCGGCTGCCAGTACAGCTCGTAGAAGTCGAGCCGCGGCCGGTCGCCGGTCTCCACCAGCATCAGTCGACGTAGGTCTAGGAAGTTGGCTCCGCGGTCCATCCGGTTGTACACCGCGCCTTGATCGGGCTGCCCGGACTTGGTCCCGGACACGTTGTCGACGAACGCACGGACGGTGTCCATCGGAAGCTGGTTCCCGATGCCATGTGCAACTACGACAGCGATCCGCTGCTGGCTGTCCCTCGGAATCGGCGTCATTGGCCGAGGATCGAGCAGCCCTGGACGTGGGCAAGCACACTGAGCGAACACTGCAAGTCTCATTGTGTCGCCACCATTGGGGCGCTCGGCGGACGGGCGGCAATCGCAATTTGGGGTGTCAACTAAAGCATATGCGCGGGGGGTTCCCCTGGGACGTCGCCATGCTCAGACACTCTTCGTCGGACCCGACCTGCTCGGACTACTTACCATCGGGCCGTATCGCCGATCCCGGGCAGCCGTGCCGAAGGTACGGTCCGAACATCTCATCCGCGGCGGGGTGGGCAGCCTATCTCATCGATCACCTGGACCGTCACCGGTCGGCGTCGCTCGCCTGCCATCACGCCAACCTCGACCTGGTCACCCGGACACAGCCGGTGCGGCGACCTGTGTGACACCGGAGAGAACCGCAAGACCTTGGCGCCGACGGTTCCGGCCCGATTAGGCCAGCTCCAGGTCCTTAACCGAAAGCCAGACGGGAAGTGTGGCGGGGCCGTTGGTGACGAAGAGGTACTCACCCGATCCCGCAGGCTCCGCACCGTTCAAGCCACGGAAAGCTGCGACGTGCCCGTCCGTATCGGCGCCGGCCTTGATGTGGCGAGCCGCCAATGCCTTGGGGAGGGGCGTAGCGACATCGGCTCTCTGAGCATCGGAAATTGAGTCGCCAAGACGGGTCAGGGACTTGCCGAGGTTCGACAGGGCGTCTTCGCTCGTAATCGACTTCGCGAACTTCACGACGGAGTCGTTGCGACGGGCGAGCGACTCGCCCAGGTTGGCGATCGACCGGCCGAGAATATCGGCCACTGTCACTAAGGCAATGAGGCCTACCAGAGCTAGGAACAGTTGCTTCTGAAACCCGGCTTCAGCGCCGCGATGGCGCGGTGGTGACCCTTGTAGCGCTCCAGCCGGCCGATGCTGAGCATCAGGTCGGGGTCGGGGTCGACGGTGGAGTGCAGCGGCAGCGCGCCTCCGTTGCGGATCACCTCGACGTCGTCGCGGCCGGTGACCTCGCTGAACAGGTCGGCCTCGAAGTGCGAGACGCCGACGAGCCGGGTGGTGCGGCGCAGGAGCGGCGCCATCAGCCGCCACTGCAGGCCGCGGGACCGGCGCCGCAGCGCGCTCGAGCTGCCGCCGGTGTGGAAGGTGAGCACGGTCTTGCGCCCGCGCAGCAGGGCCGCCAGCAGCGCCGTCGGCGGCACCAGCGTGTGCACGCCCTGCACGTGCACCAGGTCGGCCTTCGAGGTCAGCACCGCCCAGAACAGACCGGGGCTGGCGTACCAGTCGCGGCTGGCCGGGAAGGCCCGGAACCGGCGCACCGTGTAGCCCGCCACCTGCTCGTGGCGCGGCAGGCTGCGGCTGCGGTCGGTGGTCAGCACCTCGACGTCGTACCCGAGCTCGACCGCCCGGCCGGCGACCTCGGCGACGTGCGACTCGATGCCACCGAGCTCCGGCCTGGCGCGCGCCGTGACGAACTGGACGCGGGGCCGGGTCGTCGACCCGGCGCTCACGACGCCAAGGAGTCGGACACGCCCTCGACGTCCTCGTCGCTCGGGAGTCGCGTCCGTCGGACGTGGCGCCCTCGGCACCGGCCATCACCCGGGGGCCACGGGCGGCGGGCGCGTCGGCCCCGCGCTTGGAGGCGCGGGCCTTCTCGCGGCGGACGGTGCGCAGCACGCGCATGCCGTCCGGGATGGCGTGCAGGTTGCTGTCGCCGTAGATGCGCTCGCAGCTCGACCGACGGCACCTCGGTGATCGCGGCGCCCGCGACGGCGAAGCGGCAGTTGATGACGGTCTCGATCTCGAAGCCGTCGCCCCAGAGCATGCGGCCGTCGTCGGGACCGGGCAGGAACGGGTCGGGCAGGTCGAGCGTGGGCAGCTGGTCGGCCCAGAACGCGTTGTAGCCGTAGCAGAGGTCGGTGAAGGAGGTGCCGAACGCGACGTTGACCGTCGCGTTCAGGCTCTTGTTGCCGAGCCGGCGGATCGCGGTGATGTCGTCACTGCCGCCGCCGTCGCAGAACCGGCTGCCCTTGGCGAAGTCGGCACCGGCGACGAGCGCCGCGACGAAGCGCGGGATCTCGTCGGGGTCGGCGCTGCCGTCGGCGTCGAACATCACGACGACGTCGCCGGTGACGTGGGCGAAGCCGGCGGCCAGGGCGTTGCCCTTGCCGCGCCGGACCTGCTGCACGACCTTCAGCATGTCGCCGGGCAGGGCCTCACGGGCCGCCTCGGCGGTGCCGTCGGTGGACCCACCGTCGACCAGGATGATCTCGTGGACGCCGGGCTGCTCGGGCAGACGCGGCAGGACCACGCGCACGTTGTCGGCCTCGTTGAGCGTCGGAACGATCACGCTCGACCCGCGGCTGGCGCGGCCGAGTGCCGGCGACGGACGTCCGTCGCCGGATCTTCGGCATGGAAACGCTCGAGTTGCAGCGTCATGGAATGGTGACCCCCCAGTCATGTGTCGCCGAGCCTCGAGCTCTCTCGACAACCTTCACTCTGCCAGACCCCTCGGTCTCGCACCTTCAAGTCGGACGCAAATCGTCTGCAATTCGCGCTGACAGCTTGTTGACCTATCGCGCGACCGAGCCCGCGACTTCGTCATCTTCCCAGGTCAACGACGATCGATCACCTGTCGTTACGCCATACCGTGTGGGGTACGTCTCAACCCCTCGCAGGAGGTTCCGCGACGTGGCGTATGCGGCGCGCTTCAGCGGCGACGAGCGGCTCCAGGGCCACGGCCACGAACAGCAGCGACAGGTACAGGTTGGAGTGGTGGAACAGCCGCATCGGCTGGATCACGCTGAGGTCCTCGGTGTCCTTCGATCGCGGCCCCACATCCGGTGCGCCTCGACCAGGAACACCGCGCCCAGCACGACGGCGGCGAGCGGGTAGAAGGGGCCGGTGCCGGCCACCGGCCACAGCAGCAGCGAGACGCCGACCATCACCCAGCTGTAGATCACGATCCGCCGGCCCACCTCGCGGGCCGGCACGACGACCGGCAGCATCGGGACGTCGACGTTGGCGTAGTCCTCGCGGTAGCGCAGTGCGAGCGCCCAGGTGTGGGGCGGCGTCCAGAAGAAGACGACGGCGAACAGCACCACCGGCACCCACGACAGCTCGCCGGTGACCGCCGTCCAGCCGATGAGGGCCGGGAAGCAGCCGGCCAGCCCGCCCCACACGATGTTCTGGGTGGTGCGCCGCTTCAGCAGCATCGTGTAGCCGAACACGTAGAAGGCGTTGGCGCCGAGCGACAGCGCCGCCGAGAGCACGTTGACCCACACCGCGAGCACGACGGTGGAGACCACGGCGAGCACGGTGGCGAACACCAGCGCCGCCACCGGTGAGACGACGTGACGCGGGATCGCACGGCGCCGGGTGCGGCGCATCTGCTCGTCGATGTCGCGGTCGTAGACGCAGTTGTAGGTGGACGCCGACCCCGCGGACAGCGCACCGCCCACGACGGTGGCCAGCACCAGACCGACCGGCGGCACGCCGCGCTGGGCGAAGAACATCACCGGCACGGTGGTGAGCAGCAGCAGCTCGATGACGCGCGGCTTGGTGAGCCCGACGTAGGCCGTGACCCGGTCGCGCCACGACGCCCGGGCCGAAGGACGCGCCTCGGCGGGCGCCGACGGGGCCGACCGTGGGTCGCGACTCGCCGACGTAGGTCACAGGCGTCCTTCTCGGGATCGGATCCGGCTGGGCGAGCGGGCGTCCACCACCCGCGCAGGCGGTGTGAGTCTAACCCTCGGGATGAGTAGGCTCGGAGGCGCCTGAGTGCCCGTGTCCGTACCCCCCGAGGAGCCTTGTGAGCACCACCCCCGCGCTGGACTGGAACGAGCTGGACGACCGAGCGGTCGACACCGTGCGGGTGCTGGCCATGGATGCCGTGCAGAAGGTCGGCAACGGCCACCCCGGCACGGCGATGAGCCTCGCGCCCGCGGCCTACCTGCTGTTCCAGAAGGTGATGCGGCACAACCCGGCCGACCCGCACTGGCCCGGCCGCGACCGCTTCGTCCTGTCCTGCGGTCACTCCTCTCTCACCCTCTACATCCAGCTCTACCTCGGCGGGTGGGGGCTCGAGCTCGAGGACCTCAAGGCGCTGCGCACCTGGGGCAGCAAGACCCCGGGCCACCCCGAGTACGGCCACACCGCCGGCGTCGAGACCACCACCGGACCGCTCGGCCAGGGCGTCGGCAACGCCGTCGGCATGGCCATGGCCGCCCGCCGCGAGCGCGGCCTGCTCGACCCCAACGCCGGTGACGACGACTCGCCGTTCGACCACCACATCTACTGCCTGGCCAGCGACGGGGACATCGAGGAGGGGGTCAGCTCGGAGGCCTCCTCCATCGCCGGCGTCCAGCAGCTCGGCAACCTCACGCTGATCTACGACGAGAACAAGATCTCGATCGAGGACGACACCGACATCGCGCTCAGCGAGGACGTCGCCGCCCGCTACGAGGCCTACGGCTGGCACGTGCAGGTCGTCGACTGGACCCACGGCGGCGGCCAGTACCGCGAGGACGTGCCTGCGCTGCACGAGGCCCTGCGCAAGGCCGAGTCGGTCACCGACCAGCCGAGCCTCATCGTCCTGCGCACGATCATCGCCTGGCCCGCACCGTCGGCCCAGAACACCGGCGAGGCCCACGGCTCGGCCCTCGGCGAGGACGAGGTGGCCGCCACCAAGAAGGTGCTGGGATTCGACCCCGAGCACACCTTCGACGTCGCCCCCGAGGTGATCGCCCACACCCGTCTGGCCGTCGAGCGCGGCAAGGAGGCGCAGGCCGCCTGGGACGACAGGTTCCAGCGCTGGACCCGCAAGCCCTCGGCGGACGTCGCCCTCTTCGAGCGGCTGCAGACCCGCACCCTGCCCGACGGCTGGGACGCCGACCTGCCCACGTGGGACGCCGACCCGAAGGGCGTGGCCACCCGCAAGGCCTCGGGCGCCGTCATCAACGCGATCGCGCCCCGGGTGCCGGAACTGTGGGGCGGCTCGGCCGACCTCGCGGGCTCGAACAACACGACGATCGAGGGCGCGCCGTCCTTCGGCCCGAAGATCCGCTCCACCGCCATGTGGAAGACCGACCCGTACGCCGGCCGCGTGCTGCACTTCGGCATCCGCGAGCACGGCATGGGCGCGATCCTCAACGGCATCGCCGTCCACGGCGGCACCCGAGTGTTCGGCGGCCACCTTCCTCACGTTCTCCGACTACATGCGCCCCTCGGTCCGGCTCGCCGCGCTGATGGGGCTGCCGGTCACCTACGTGTGGACCCACGACTCCATCGGGCTCGGCGAGGACGGCCCGACCCACCAGCCGGTCGAGCACCTGGCCGCGCTGCGCGCCATCCCCGGCCTCGACGTCGTCCGGCCCGCCGACGCCAACGAGACCGCCGCCTGCTGGGCCACGATCCTCCGCGAGACCCATCGCCCCGCGGGCCTCGTGCTGAGCCGGCAGAACCTGCCGGTCTTCCCGCGCGGAACCGATGCCGACGGTCAGCAGTGGAGCGACACCAGCAACGTGCACAAGGGCGGCTACGTGCTCCTCGACACTCCCGGCACCCCCGACGTCGTCCTCGTCGGCACCGGGTCGGAGGTGCAGCTCGCCGTGGAGGCGCGGGCGCTGCTCGCCGCCGACGGCGTCGCCGCGCGCGTCGTGTCGATGCCGTGCCGGGAGTGGTTCGACGCCCAGGAGTCCTCCTACCGCGAGACCGTGATCCCGCCGACCGTGAAGGCGCGGGTCTCGGTCGAGGCCGGCATCGCCCAGGGCTGGCGCGAGGTCGTGGGCGACCACGGCCGCATCGTGTCCGTCGACCGCTACGGCGCGTCGGCCGACTACGCCCGCATCTACACCGAGTACGGCGTCACCGCGCAGTCCGTGGCCGACGCCGCTCGCGACAGCATCAGGGTCGCCACCGGCTGACCCGTGACAGAGGGAGATCGCATGACCGACCGACTCAAGGCGCTCGCGGACGCGGGCGTCTCCATCTGGCTCGACGACCTCTCGCGGGAGCGGATCGAGAGCGGCAACCTCGCCGACCTGGTGAAGGAGAAGTCGGTGGTGGGTGTCACCACCAACCCCACGATCTTCGCCGGCGCGATCGCGGACGGCGAGCGCTACGACGACCAGGTGAAGCAGCTCGTGGCCGACGGCAAGTCGGTCGACGAGGTGATCTTCGCGCTCACCACCGAAGACGTCCGCAACGCCTGCGACGTGCTCGCGCCCGTGGCCGAGAGCACCGCCCACGACGGCCGGGTCTCGATCGAGGTCGAGCCCGACCTCGCCCACGACACCGAGAAGACCATCGCCTCGGCCCAGGCGCTGTGGGGCGAGGTCGACCGCCCCAACGCGCTGATCAAGATCCCGGCCACCGAGGAGGGCCTGCCCGCCATCACGGCCGTGATCGCCCAGGGCATCAGCGTCAACGTCACGCTGATCTTCAGCATCGAGCGGTACCGCAAGGTGATGGACGCCTACCTCGCCGGGCTGGAGCAGGCCCGCGACAACGGACTCGACCTCGACCGGATCCGGTCGGTCGCCTCGTTCTTCGTCTCCCGGGTCGACACCGAGGTCGACAAGCGGCTCGAGGAGATCGGCACCGACGACGCCCTGGCGCTGCGCGGCAAGGCTGCGGTCGCCAACGCCCGCATGGCCTACGCCGCGTTCCAGGAGGTGCTCCACAGCGACCGCTGGAAGGTGCTCGAGGAGGCCGGCGCCAACCCGCAGCGTCCGCTGTGGGCCTCGACCGGCGTCAAGAACGAGGCCTACCCCGACACGCTGTACGTCACCGAGCTCGTCGTCGCCGACACCGTGAACACGATGCCGGAGAAGACGATGGAGGCCTTCGCCGACCACGGCGAGGTGGAGGGCGACACGGTCACCGGTCGCGGCGACGCCGCGAGGTCGGTGCTCGACCAGGTGGCCGCCGCCGGCGTCGACTGGACCGACGTGATGCTCACGATCGAGAACGAGGGCGTCGACAAGTTCATGAAGTCGTGGGACGAGCTGGTCGAGACCGTGCAGGGTCAGATGGAGAAGGCCAAGTGATCCGGGCATGACCGACTGGAGCCGGCGTCTCCGGCGACGACTTCGAGCTGTCCTTCGGCTACCCCGACGAGTCGTTGCTCGCCGACGCCGTCACCCGCCTGGTCGACGACGGCGTGGCCTCGGGCATCGCCGCGCAGGACGCCACGCTGTGGGGTGCCTGACGCCGAGTCCGAGGCATCGAAGCGGCTCGCCTGGGTCGACCTGCCGTCGTCGTCGCGTCCGCTGGTCGAGGAGATCGCGGCGCTCGAGGTCCGGCACCGCCAGGCCGGGCTCACGCACGTCGTCCTGTGCGGCATGGGCGGCTCGTCGCTCGCGCCCGAGGTGATCTGCGCCGCCGCCGGCGTCGAGATCACCGTGCTCGACTCCTCCGACCCCGACATGGTGCGCGGCGCCCTCGAGGACCGGCTCGCCGAGACCGTCGTGGTGGTGTCGAGCAAGTCCGGCGGCACCGTCGAGACCGACAGCCAGCGGCGCGCCTACGAGAAGGCGTTCCGCGACGCCGGCATCGACCCGGCCGAGCGGATCGTCGTCGTCACCGACCCCGGCTCGCCGCTGGAGCAGACGGCGCGCGAGGCCGGCTACACCGTGTTCCTCGCCGACCCGGGGGTCGGCGGACGGTACTCGCGCGCTCACCGCGTTCGGCCTGGTGCCGAGCGGGCTGGCCGGAGCGAACGTCGGCCGAGCTGCTCGACGCCGCCGCGGCGCATCCGGCCGGCGCTGGAGGCCGACTCCCCCGACAACCCGGCGCTGCGGATGGGCGCGCTGCTCGGCGCCGCGAACGCCCAGGGCGTCGACAAGGTCGTCATCGGTGACGCCGGGTCGCCGTACCCGGGCTTCGGCGACTGGGCCGAGCAGCTGATCGCCGAGTCCACCGGCAAGAACGGCCAGGGCATCCTGCCCGTCGTCGTGCCGTCGCTCGACTCCCCCAACTTCGACCCGAGCACGCCCGACTGCGTGCTCGCCACCGTCGGTCCCGACGTCGTGTTCGACCGGGTCACGCCCGCGTCGCGGTGGGGCTTCACGGTCGACGCGCCAGCTCGGAGCGCAGCTGCTGCTGTGGGAGTACGCCACGGTGGTGGCCGGCCGGGTGCATCGGCATCAACCCGTTCGACCAGCCGGACGTCGAGAGCGCCAAGGAGGCCGCGCGCGACATGCTCGACGGCGGCGGCGAGCAGCCGACGCCGCGGTTCACCGACGGCCCGTTCACGGTCTACGCCGGCGACTGGCTCTCCGACGACGTCACCACCGTCACCGACGCGGTGGCGGCGCTGCTGGAGCGGCTCGACCCCGAGCACGGCTACCTCGCCGTCCAGGCCTACCTCGACCGGCATGCGCGACGCCCCGCTCGCCGAGGTGCGCGAGACGCTCGCCGCCCGCACCGGCCGGCCGGTCACGTTCGGCTGGGGGCCGCGGTTCCTGCACTCCACCGGGCAGTACCACAAGGGCGGGCCCGGCACCGGCGTCTACCTGCAGGTCACCGGGCAGCCGGAGGCCGACCTCGCCGTCCCGGACCGGGCGTTCACGTTCCACGAGTTCCTCACCGCCCAGGCGGTGGGCGACGGGTCGGTGCTGGCCTCGCACGACCGGCCGGTGCTGCGGATCCACCTCGGCGGCCCGGCGACCTCGACGCGCTGCGGTCGGTGCTCGGATGACCGAGCCCCGCGTCGAGGTGCAGCCCGACGCGGACACGCTCGCCACCGCCGTCGCCGGCGAGCTGCTGTCGCGGCTGGCCGACCTGCAGGCGGCCGGGGCGGTGCCGCAGATCGGGCTGACCGGCGGCACCATCGCCGAGGCCGTGCACCGCGAGCTGGCCCGGCTCTCCCCCGACACCGAGGTCGACTGGACCCGGGTGGTCGTGTGGTTCGGCGACGAGCGGTTCGTGCCCGCCGACTCGACCCCGACCGCAACGCCGGCCAGGCCCGGGCCGCGTTCCTCGACGCCGTCGGTGCCACCCAGGTGCACGAGGTGCCGGTCGTCCGACGAGGTGCCTGACGCCGAGGCCGCCGCCTCGGCCTACGGCGACTCGATGCGCGAGCACGGCGCCGGCTCGTTCGACGTGCTCATGCTCGGCATCGGACCCGACGGCCACATCGCCTCGCTGTTCCCCGGCCACCCGGCGCTCGCCGTCGACGACCGGATCGCCGTCGCCGTCCACGACTCCCCCAAGCCGCCGCCCGACCGGGTCTCCCTCACCGTCCCCGCCCTGCGCCGCGCCGAGCAGGTCTGGTTCCTCGCCAGCGGCGACGGCAAGGCCGAGGCGGTGGCCGCGGCGCTGGCCGACGGCCCGGTCGACGAGATCCCCGCCCGCGCCGTCCGGGGCGTCACCGAGACGACGTGGTTCCTCGACCGCGAGGCCGCGTCGCAGGCTCTGACCCGTCGCCGAGTCGGCGCTACATGTCGCTTCAGGAGGCGCGAGTCGGCGCGACATGTCGCTTCAGGAAGCGCGAGTCGGCGTGTCGATGACGCGCCGACTCGGCGTGTGCCCGGTCCTGCGGCCTTGCGTGGCCGCTGACCTCACGTGGTTTCGACGCGCTCGTACGGCTTCGCAGGCTCAGCCGTGTCGCTTGCTCAACCTGCGCCGGCGACGGACCCGGCCTCGTTCCTCGGCCGGCTCCTGCGGGCTTCAGAAGACGATCTCGCCGGCCTTGCGGCGGGAGCGGAGGAGCTGGAGCGCCTCGTCGAGGATGACCTCGGCCTCCTTGTCGGAGCGGCGCTCCTTCACGTAGGCGAGGTGGGTCTTGTAGGGCTCGATCTTCGGCGCCGGCGGGGGGTTCTCGGAGTCGAGGGACGCCGGGAGCCCGCACTTGGGGCAGTCCCACGACTCGGGGATCGAGGCCTCGACCGAGAACGTGATGACCGAGCGGTGCTCGTGGGAGCAGAAGTAGGTGACCGCCTGCCGGGGCGCGGCCTCGCCGCGCTCGGCCTCGCCCATCGGCCCAGCGCCGACGCGGCTTCCGCGGATCGCGTTGCCTCCACCTGCCATGTCGTGTTCCTACCCCGCTTCTCAGTACGCCTTGATCAGCCCGAGTGCGATGACGCACGCGAACCAGATGACACCGGTGCCGACCGTGAACCGGTCGAGGTTGCGCTCGGCCACCGAGGAACCTCCGAGCGAGCTGGAGACACCACCACCGAACATGTCGGAGAGACCGCCGCCGCGCCCCTTGTGCAGCAGCACGAGGAGGATCATGAGGGCGCTCGTGGTCATGAGCAGGATGGTGAAGAGCAGTTCCACGGTCGAAATCCTAAGTCAGGGTGGTGCGGATCAGAGCACCGGCAGGGCGTAGTAGCGGCAGATCCCCGCGAACTCGTCCGCCTGGAGGCTCGCTCCGCCCACCAGAGCGCCGTCGACGTCGTCCTTGGTCATGATGCCGGCGACGTTGGACGCCTTCACCGAACCGCCGTACAGCACCCGGACGCCGTCGGCCGCGGCGTCGCCGTGGACCTCGCGCACCCGGGCGCGGATGGCGGCGCAGACCTCCTGCGCGTCCTCCGGGGTGGCGACCTCACCGGTGCCGATCGCCCACACGGGCTCGTAGGCGACCACCAGGTCGGCGACCTGCTGCGGCGTGAAGCCGGCCAGCGAGCCGTCGACCTGCGCCAGCGTGTGGGGCACGTGCTCGCCGGCCTGACGCACCTCGAGCCCCTCGCCGACGCACACGATCGGCGTCAGGTCCGGCGGCCACGGCCCGGTGGGCCTTGGCGTTCACCAGCTCGTCGCTCTCGCCGTGGTGCTCACGCCGCTCGGAGTGGCCCGACGACGGCGTAGGAGCACCCGAGCTTGGCCAGCATCGGGGCCGAGACCTCGCCGGTGTAGGCGCCGGAGTCGTGCTGGGAGACGTCCTGGGCGCCGTAGCGGATGGCCAGCCGGTCGCCGTCGACGAGCGTCTGGACCGAGCGCAGGTCGGTGAACGGCGGCACCACGACCACCTCGACCTTGCCGTGGTCGTGCCGCTTGTCGGCGAGGATCCACGCCAGCTTCTGCACCAGGACGACGGCCTCGTGGTGGTTGAGGTTCATCTTCCAGTTGCCCGCCATCAGCGGGATGCGCGCACTGCTCGGGGTGGTCACTCGTGCGTCCTCCAGGACGGTCAGACCGGGCAGCAGCTCGCCCTCGAGGTACTCGAGGCTGGCACCGCCTCCGGTGGAGATGTGGCCGAAGTCGTCGTCGGCGAAGCCGAGGGAGCGGACGGCGGCCGCGGAGTCGCCGCCGCCGACCACGGTGAGCCCGCCGTCGCGGGTGACCTCGGTGAGCGCCTGGGCCACGGCCCGGGTGCCGTCGGCGAACTCCGGCACCTCGAAGACGCCCATCGGGCCGTTCCAGAACACCGTGCTCGACGCGCGGACGGCGGCCGCGAAGGCACTGGCCGACGAAGGGCCGATGTCGAGGCCCAGACTGTCGGCCGGGATCTCGCGAGGCCGCCACGACGGTGGGCTGCGGGGTGCGGTCGCCGGAGGGGAACGCGGTGTCGACGACGACGTCGGTGGGAAGCAGCAGCTCGACGCCGGCCTCCTGGGCCCGTCGGAGGTACTCGCGGCAGATGTCGAGCTGGTCGTCCTCGAGCAGGCTCTTGCCGACCTCGTGACCCTGGGCTGCGAGGAAGGTGAAGACCATCCCGCCGCCGATGACGAGGGTGTTCGCCTTGCCGAGCAGGTTGTCGATCACGCCGAGCTTGTCGGAGACCTTGGCGCCGCCGAGCACGACGGCGTACGGCCGGAGGGGGTCGTCGGTGAGCCGCTTCAGCACCTCGACCTCGGCGCGCACCAGCCCGCCCATCGCGTGCGGCAGCCGCTGCGCGACGTCGTAGACGCTGGCCTGCTTGCGGTGCACGACGCCGAAACCGTCGGAGACGAACGCGTCGACGAGTGCGGCGAGCTCGTCGGCGAACGCACCGCGCTCGGCGTCGTCCTTGCTGGTCTCGCCGGGGTTGAACCGCACGTTCTCGAGCACCGCGACCTCGCCGTCGCCGAGCCCGTCGACGGTCTGCCGGGCGGACTCGCCGACCGTGTCGGTGGCGAAGGCGACCGGGGTGCCCAGCAGCTCGCCGAGCCGGTCTGCCACCGGTCGCAGCGAGTACCTCGTCCTCGGGCTCGCCCTTCGGCCGGCCGAGGTGCGCCACGACGGCGACCCGGGCGCCGGCCTCGGCCAGCGCCTGGATGGTGGGAACGCTGGCGCGGACCCGGCCGTCGTCGGTGATCGTGCTGGTGCCGTCCTCTCGGCGGTCGAGCGGGACGTTGAGGTCCGAGCGCACCAGCACCCGCTTCCCGGCGACGTCACCGAGGTTCGCGTAGTCCGCCACCGGTCAGAGCGTCTCGCCGATGTAGGTGATGAGGTCGGCGAGGCGGTTGGAGTAGCCCCACTCGTTGTCGTACCAGCCGACGACCTTCACCTGGTTGCCGATGCACCTTGGTGAGCGGCGCGTCGAAGATGCAGGACGCCGGGTCGGTGACGATGTCGCTGGAGACGATCGGGTCGGTGGAGTAGCGCAGGTAGCGGCCGTCGGCGGCCTTCTCGACGGCGGCGTTGACCTCCTCCACCGAGGTCTCGCGGCCGGCCTCGAAGGTGAGGTCGGTGGCCGAGCCGGTGGGCACGGGCACGCGCAGCGCGTAGCCGTCGAGCTTGCCCTTGAGCTCGGGCATGCACCAGCCCGATGGCCTTGGCGGCACCGGTGGAGGTCGGGACGACGTTGATGGCGGCGGCGCGGGCGCGGCGCGGGTCCGTGTGGATGTTGTCCTGGAGGTTCTGGTCGGCGGTGTAGGCGTGCACCGTGGTCATGAGCCCCTTGACGATCGTGAACTCGTCGTGGAGCGCCTTCGCCATCGGCGCCAGGCAGTTGGTGGTGCAGGAGGCGTTGGAGATGACGGTGTGCGAGGCCGGGTCGTACTCCTCGTGGTTGACGCCCATCACCACGGTGACGTCCTCGTTCGAGGCGGGCGCGGAGATGATGACCTTCTTGGCGCCGCCGCCGTCGACGTGGGCGCGGGCCTTGGTGGCGTCGGTGAAGAAGCCGGTGGACTCGACCACGACGTCGACACCGAGGTCGCCCCACTTCAGGGCGGCGGGGTCGCGCTCGGCGAACGCCTTGATCTCGGTGCCGCCGACGACGATCGCGTCGTCGGTGGAGGAGACGTCGGCGTCGAGCCGTCCGAGGATCGAGTCGAACTTGAGCAGGTGGGCCAGGGAGGCGTTGTCGGTGAGGTCGTTGACCCCGACGATCTCGATGTCGGCGCCCGATGCCCGGACGGCGCGGAAGAAGTTGCGGCCGATGCGGCCGAAGCCGTTGATGCCTACGCGAACGGTCACTGCGATGTGCTCCTGGGGCTCGGGTACGGCGGTGTGAACGTTCCAACCCTATGTCGGGCGGCTCCGGTGACGGCGCGCGCGTCCCGAGGTACGTACCGGTAACCGCTGTTGGTGGTCGAGCCGGGCGGCTGAGGTCCGGGGTCTCGGCACGCCGCTCGCAGAGCTCGCGGCGGCTCGACCACCGGCCGCTCCGGCTCCGGTGGTCGAGCCGGGCGAGCGCCAGCGAGTCCGTGTCGAGACCCCCGGCCTACGTCGACGTAGGTCCGGTGGTCGAGCCGGGCGAGCGCCAGCGAGTCCGTGTCGAGACCCCGGCCTCGCGTCGCCGTCGACGTCCGCGGTCTCGATTCGCAACCTTCCGGCCAGCGACCACGCGCGTTCATGGCGTGGTCGCTGCTCAGTCGTCGGCGAGCATCTCCGGGGTCAGCGACGCCTCGGTGTCGGGGACGCCGAGCTCCTCGGCGCTTCTTGTCGGCCATCGCGAGCAGCCGGCGGATCCGGCCGGCGATGGCGTCCTTGGTGAGCACGGGGTCGTGCAGCTGGCCCGAGCTCCTCCAGCGAGGCCTGCTTGTGCTCGAGGCGCAGCTGGCCGGCCATGCGCAGGTGGTCGGGGACGTCGTCGCCGAGGATCTCCATCGCCCGGTCGACCCGGGCGCCGGCGGCGACGGCGGCGCGGGCGGAGCGGCGCAGGTTGGCGTCGTCGAAGTTGGCGAGCCGGTTGGCGGTGGCGCGCACCTCGCGGCGCATCCGGCGCTCCTCCCAGGCCAGCAGCGTCTCGTGGGCGCCGAGCCGGGTGAGCAGCTGGCCGATGGCGTCGCCGTCGCGGAGCACGACGCGGTCGACGCCGCGCACCTCGCGGGCCTTGGTCTGGATGCCGAGCCGGCGGGCGACGCCCGACCAGGGCGAGCGCGGCCTCCGGGCCGGGGCAGGTGACCTCGAGCGACGACGACCGGCCCGGCTCGGTGAGCGAGCCGTGGGCGAGGAACGCGCCGCGCCAGGCGGCGACCGCGTCGCACCCGCCGCCGGAGACGACGGCCGGCGGCAGACCGCGGACCGGCCGGCCGCGCTGGTCGAGCAGGCCGGTCTGGCGGGCCAGCGACTCGCCGTCCTTGATGACGCGGACGATGTAGCGGCTGCCCTTGCGCAGGCCGTTGCCCTGCACCATCACGAACTCGGACTTCGCGCCGTACACCTCGTCGATCGAGGTGCGCAGCCGGCGGGCCGCGGCACCGGTGTCGAGCTCGGCCTCGACGACGATCTTGCCGCTCACGATGTGGAGCCCGCCGGCGAAGCGGAGGGTGGTGGCCACCTCGGCCTTGCGACAGCAGTTCTTGGTGGTCGAGGTGTTGGCGAGCTCCGCCTTCACCTGAGCCGTCATCGCCATGGGGCCGATCCTCGCACGCGAGTCAACGACCCTCGAACCGGCTGCTACCGCCGGGACCAGTCCGGCCCGTTCGATGATCCGCGCGTAGGCCGCGGCGAGCTTGTGCGGGTCGTGACGCGGGGCGCCGTCGTCGGCCATGACGTCGTCCAGGACGAGCTCGGCGCCGCTGGCCTCGACCACCTGGCGCAGCTCGTCGAGGCGGGCCGTCGTCGAGGTCGCGCGGGTCGGCGAGCACGTGGTGCACGTGGAGGTCGGGGGCGTGCTCGAGCAGCACCGAGAGGTGGTCGGCCGGGCCGAAGCCACCGGTCTCGTCGTCGTCGGCGACCCCGAGGTTGAGGACGACGACCCGGCGCGCGTCGGTGGCGACGAGCGCCTCGCGGATCGCCGGCACCAGCAGGTGCGGGATCACCGAGGAGAACCACGAGCCGGGGCCGAGCACGACCCAGTCGGCCTCGGCGATCGCGGCGAGCGCGTCCGGGCTCGACCGGCGGGTCGGGCGGGTCGAGGGCGATCTCGGTGATGACGCCGTCGGTGGTGGCGACCTCGACCTGGCCGCGCACGGTGGTGAGCGCGTCGGGGTCGTCGCCGGCGCCGCGCACCTCGGCCCGGATGTCCATCGGCGCCAGCGCCATCGGCAGCACCCGACCCTTGGCGCCGAGCAGCCGGCCCACCCAGTCGAGGGCGTCGACGTGGTCGCCGAGCAGCTCCCACAGGCCCACGATGAGCAGGTTGCCGATCACGTGGCCGCGCATGTCGCCGTCGCCGGCGAACCGGTGCTGCAGCACCCGCGCCCAGGTGTCGCCCCACTGGTCGTCGCCGCACAGGGCGGCCAGGGCCATGCGCAGGTCGCCCGGCGGCAGCACGTCGAACTGGTCGCGCAGCCGCCCCGACGAGCCGCCGTTGTCGGCCACGGTGACGATGGCGGTCAGCTGGTCGACGGTGAGGTCGTCGAGCAGCAGCCGCAGCGCGGTGAGCGAGGCGTGCAGGCCGTGGCCGCCGCCGAACGCGACGACCGACTGGGCGCGGTCGGTGGACGTCATGCCGCTACTCCCGCCCGAGGTCGCGGTGGGTGGCGGTGGCGTCGATGCCGCGGGCCCGGAGCCGGGCGGCGATCTCCTCGGTCATGGCGACGCTGCGGTGCTTGCCGCCGGTGCACCCGATGGCCACCCGCAAGAACCGCTTGCCCTCGCGCAGGTAGCCCTCGGCGACGCCGGCGAGCACCGGCACGTAGCCGTCGAGGAACTCCGCCGCGCCGGGCTGGGACATGCACGTAGGCGGCGACGTCGTCGTCGCGGCCGGTGCGCGGCCGCAGCTCGGGCACCCAGTGCGGGTTGGGCAGGAACCGCATGTCGGCGAGGAAGTCGGAGTCGACCGGGATGCCGTACTTGAACCCGAAGCTGATCACCGTGACCTTGAGCCGCAGCTGCTGCGGGTGCCGAAGGCCGCGGCGATCCGGTCGGTGAGCTGGTGCACGTTGAGGGCGCTGGTGTCGATCACCAGGTCGGCGTCGCCGCGCAGGTCGGCCAGCACCCGCCGCTCGCGGGTGAGCCCGTCGAGCAGGCGTCCGGCCCCCTGCAGCGGGTGGGGCCGGCGGGCCGCCTCCTGCCGGCGCACCAGCACGTCGTCGGCGGCGTCGAGGAACACCAGCGTGGTGGTGCGGCCGCTCGCGCCCTCGGCCAGGTGGGTGCGCAGCTCGGCGAAGAACGAGCCCGAGCGCACGTCGACGACGACGGCGACCGGCTGGCGACGCCCCTTGCTCTGGTCGACGAGCCGGACGACGTCGGGCAGCAGGCTCGGCGGCAGGTTGTCGACGACGTAGAAGCCGAGGTCCTCCAGCTCCTTGGCCGCGGTGCTGCGGCCGGCGCCGGTCATGCCGGTGACGACGACCAGCTCGCCGGCGTCCGTCGGGAGCTCGTCGGCGGCGTCGCTCATCTCGGACGTCCTCGTCGAGGATCTCGCCGGTCGCGGTGTTGACCACGGGAGCAGTCTTGCCGGTCGGGGCCGCGTCCGCGACGGCGTCCTTGATGGCGCCGGCGGTGCGCGGACCGATGCCGGGCACCCGGGCGAGCTCGTCGACGTCGGCCTCGCGCAGCTTCTTGAGCGAGCCGAAGTGCTTGATCAGGGTCTTGCGCCGCACCTCGCCGAGCCCGGGCACGTCGTCGAGCACGCTCTCGACCATCGACTTCGAGCGGCGGCCGCGGTGGTGGTTGATGGCGAACCGGTGGGCCTCGTCGCGGATCCGCTGGAGCAGGTAGAGGCCCTCGGAGGAGCGGGCCAGGATCACGGGGTCCTCCTCCCCCGGCAGCCACACCTCCTCGAGCCGCTTGGCGAGCCCGCACACCGGGATGTCGCTGATGCCGAGCTCGTCGAGCGCCTGCTGCGCGGCCGCCACCTGCGGCGGGCCGCCGTCGACGACCACCAGGCCGGGGGCGTAGGCGAACTTGCGCGGCC
The DNA here is from genome assembly GCA_963845795.1 of uncultured Actinomycetota bacterium. Classification (GTDB taxonomy): domain Bacteria; phylum Actinomycetota; class Actinomycetes; order Propionibacteriales; family Nocardioidaceae; genus Nocardioides. The sequence goes on from CAWJTG010000015.1 coordinate 47,472, forward strand.
GCCCGGTCTCGGGGTCGACGAGCATCGGGCCGTCGTCGCCGACCCGGGTCTCGGACGACCCTGCTCGTCGAGCAGCCGCTTGAACCGGCGGGTGATCACCTCGTGCATCGAGGCGACGTCGTTCTGCCCGTCGACGCCGCGGATCACGAACCGGCGGTACTCGCCCTTGCGGGCCAGGCCGTCCTCGAAGACCACCATCGAGGCCACGACCTCGGTGCCCTGGAGGTTCGAGACGTCGTAGCACTCGATGCGCAGCGGCGCCTCCTCGAGGGACGAGGGCCTCGCGGATCTCGTCGAGCGCGCGGTTGCGGGTGGTGAGGTCACTCGCCCGCTTGGTCTTGTGCAGCGCCAGCGACTGCTTCGCGTTGGCGGCCACGGTCTCCTGCAGGGTGCGCTTGTCGCCGCGCTGCGGCACCCGCACCCGCACCTGGCTGCCCCGCAGCTCGCTGAACAGCTTCTCGAAGGTCGGCGCGTCCGGCGGCAGCTCGGGCACCAGGATCTCGCGCGGCAGGAGGTCGGCGTCGCCGGTGTAGAGCTGGAGCAGGAAGTCCTCGACGAGGTCGGCGGTGCCGCCGTCGGTGACGCGGTCGGCCACCCAGCCCCGCTGGCCCCGGATCCGGCCGCCGCGCACGTGGAAGACCTGGACGGCGACCTCGAGCGGGTCCTCGGCCAGCGCGATGACGTCGGCGTCGGCGCCGTCGCCGAGCACGACCGCCTGCTTCTCCAGCGCCCGCTGCAGCGCGCCGAGGTCGTCGCGCAGCCGGGCCGCGCGCTCGAAGTCCTGGGCGTCGCTGGCCTCGTACATCTGGCGCTCGATGCGCTTGATGAACGGACGGGTCTGGCCGGCCATGAAGTCGCAGAAGTCGTCGACGATCTCGCGGTGCTCGTCGGCCGACACGTTGCCGACGCACGGGGCCGAGCACTTGCCGATGTAGCCGAGCAGGCACGGCCGGCCGATCTGCCCCGACCGCTTGAAGACACCGTTGCTGCACGAGCGCATCGGGAAGACGCGCAGCAGGATGTCGACGGTCTCGCGGATCGCCCAGGCGTGGCTGTAGGGGCCGAAGTAGCGGGTGCCGCGCTTCTTGGCGCCGCGGCCGACCATCACCCGCGGGAACTCCTCGCCGACGGTGACCGCGAGCCACGGGTAGGACTTGTCGTCGCGGTACTTCACGTTGAACCGCGGGTCGAACTCCTTGATCCAGGAGTACTCGAGCTGGAGGGCCTCGACCTCGGTGTTCACCACCGTCCAGTCGACACCGGCCGCCGTGGTGACCATCGCCGCGGTGCGCTGGTGCAGGTTGCCGACGTCCTGGAAGTACGACGACAGCCGGGCCCGCAGGTTCTTGGCCTTGCCGACGTAGATGACCCGACCGCGCGCATCGCGGAACCGGTAGACCCCCGGCTGGGTGGGGATCGAGCCCGGCTCGGGACGGAACGACTGCGGCCCGCGGGTGTTGCGACGGGTCCGAGCGGCGAGGCGCTCGGAGCGGTCGGGTGGCACGCCCTCCAGCCTAGGTCGCGCCGCCGACGCCGGGTCGGTGGGCCGACGGGGTGAAGATTCACCGCCTCAGCGGTGAATCCTTCGCTTGGGACACGAACCTTCGTGGGGTAAGCGAAAGAATCACCGCTCAAGCGGTGAGACTTTCGCGCGCCCGCGCCCGCGCCCCAGCACCGGGTCACCAGCGGTCAGGCGGCGACGATCTTGTCGCCGTCGACCTCGATGTTCACCTCGGGCAGCGCCCGGGTGGCCGGGCCCTGGACGACCGAGCCGTCCTCGACCGAGAAGAGGCTGCCGTGGTTGGGGCAGTGGATGCCCTCGGACTGCACCTCGTCGACGATCGTGCCCTGGTGGGTGCAGACCGCGGAGAACGCCTTGAAGTCGCCCTCGGTGGGCTGGGTGAGCACGATCTGCTCGTCGGTGAGCACGATCCCCGCCGCCCACCGGGACGTCCGGGGGCGGCCAGCTCGGTGCCGGTGTCGGGCGGTGGCGGTGTCGGCGCCGCTGCCGCCACCGTCGTCACCACTACCGCAGCCCGGCGAGGACGGCGGCCACGCCGAGGGCGCCGAGGCCTTGGAAGACGATGCGGCGCGAGGGCTCGGGGTTGCTCATGACAGGACCACCTGGTCTCCGTCGACCACGAAGGCGACGGGGTCGAGTGCGGAGGGTGCCGGGCCGCCGGTGGGCGCCCCGGTCGAGATGTCGAAGGTGCTCCGGTGGCACGGGCAGTCGATGGTGTCGGTGACGCGCCGACCAGGCACCCCGCGTGGGTGCACACCGCGGTGAAGACCTTGAACTCGCCGGCGGCGGGCTGGGTGACGACGACCTCGGCGTCGGCGAGCACGACGCCGCCGCCGACCGGCACGTCACCGGTGGCGACGACGCCCCGGCCACCGCCGCCCTCGGGCGGCTCCTCCGAGGGCGGATCCTCGATCGGCTGCCGGGGGCGTGGTCGACGCTCGGCGACGGCGTGACCCGGTCGCCGGCACGGAGCCGCTCTCGTCGTCGCCGCAGGCCGCGAGCAGGGGCAGGGACAGCCCGACGGTGACGGCGCCCGACAGGGCACGTCGGGCTCGCTGCGAGCGACGACCACGACCCTCCTCACGTTCCCGATCTCGCCGGTAGTTGAACCACCACACTACCGACGCGGATGAGAACCACCTGGGAAGCAGCAGTGAGGGCAGGTGCGTCAGCCGGCCTTCTTCCGCGAGGCCGCGGACTTCTTGCGGGTCGGGGGCGGCGGCGCCGTGGAGGCGGCCCGACGGCGGGCGGGCTGCTTGGCCTCACGACCGGCCAGCAGGGGCGCCAGGTACTCGCCGGTGAAGCTGTCGGGGCGGGCCGCGACGTCCTCGGGCGTGCCCTCGGCCACCACCATGCCGCCGCGGGAGCCGCCCTCCGGCCCCATGTCGACGAGCCAGTCGGCGGTCTTGATGACGTCGAGGTTGTGCTCGATCACCAGCACCGTGTTGCCGGCGTCGACCAGCCGGCCGAGCACCAGCAGCAGCTTGCGGATGTCTTCGAAGTGCAGACCGGTGGTGGGCTCGTCGAGCACGTAGACGGTGCGACCGGTGGAGCGCTTCTGCAGCTCGGAGGAGAGCTTGACCCGCTGCGCCTCGCCGCCGGAGAGCGTGGTGGCCGGCTGGCCGAGGCGCACGTAGCCGAGGCCGACCTCGACCAGCGTGGTGAGGTGCCGGTTGATGGCGGGGACGGCGGCGAAGAAGTCGACGGCCTCCTCGATCGGCATGTCGAGGACCTCGGCGATGGTCTTGCCCTTGTAGTGCACCTCGAGCGTCTCGCGGTTGTAGCGGGCGCCGTGGCAGACCTCGCACGGCACGTAGACGTCGGGCAGGAAGTTCATCTCGATCTTGATCGTGCCGTCGCCCGAGCACGCCTCGCAGCGCCCGCCCTTGACGTTGAACGAGAACCGGCCCTGCAGGTAGCCGCGCATCTTCGCCTCGGGGGTGGAGGCGAACAGCTTGCGGACGTGGTCGAAGACGCCGGTGTAGGTGGCCGGGTTGCTGCGCGGGGTGCGACCGATCGGCGACTGGTCGACGTGGATCACCTTGTCGACGTGCTCGATGCCGGTGATCTTGCGGTGCCGGCCCGGCACGGTGCGGGACGCGGTAGATCTGCTTGGCCAGCGAGGTGTAGAGGATGTCGTTGACCAGCGTGGACTTGCCCGACCCGGAGACGCCGGTGACGGCGACGAACAGGCCGAGCGGGAACGAGACGTCGATGTCGCGCAGGTTGTTGGCCCTCGCGCCGTGGACGGTGAGCTCGCGGCCGACCGTGCGCGGACGGCGGATCTCGGGCACCGGGATCTCGCGGCGGCCGGAGAGGTACTGGCCGGTCATCGAGTCACGGTGGTTCAGCAGGCCCTCGACGCTGCCGCTGTGCACCACCTGGCCGCCGTGCTCGCCGGCGCCGGGGCCGATGTCGACCACCCAGTCGGCGACGCGGATGGTGTCCTCGTCGTGCTCGACGACGATGAGGGTGTTGCCGAGCTCCTTGAGCCGCACCAGGGTCTCGATCAGCCGCTTGTTGTCGCGCTGGTGGAGCCCGATCGACGGCTCGTCGAGCACGTAGAGGACGCCGACCAGGCCGGCGCCGATCTGGGTGGCGAGCCGGATCCGCTGCGCCTCGCCGCCGGACAGCGAGCCGGAGGGCCGGTCGAGCGAGAGGTAGTCGAGACCGACGTCGAGCAGGAAGTTCAGCCGCTCCTGGATCTCCTTGAGCACCCGCTCGCCGATCTGCCGCTCGCGGGCGGTGAGGTCGAGGTCGCGCAGGAACGCCGCCGACTCGTTGATCGGCAGCGCGCAGATCTCGGCGATGTTGCGGCCGCCGAGGGTGACCGCCATCGACACCGGCTTCAGGCGGCTGCCGCGGCAGGTGGGGCAGGGCACCTCGCGCATGAAGCCCTCGAAGCGCTCGCGCGTGGTGTCGGACTCCGCCTCGCGGTGGCGGCGCTCGACGTGCACCCGGACGCCCTCGAACTGCGCGTCGTAGGAGCGCTGGCGGCCGTAGCGGTTGCGGGTGACGACGTGCACCTTGGTGGGGTGCCCCTCGAGGATCGCGGTGCGGGCCTTCGGCGAGCAGGCGAGCGCCACGGGGTGTCGAGGTCGAAGCCGAGCTCGGCGCCGAGCGCGTCGAGCAGCTTGAGGAAGTAGTCGGCGACGTGCGCCTGGCTCCACGGCTGGATGGCGCCCTCGGCCAGGGTGGCGTTCTCGTCGGGGACGACGAGCTCGGGGTCGACCTCCATGCGGGTGCCGAGACCGGTGCAGGCGGGGCACGCGCCGAACGGTGAGTTGAAGGAGAACGAGCGGGGCTCGAGCTCGTCGGTGTCGAGGGGGTGCTCGTTGGGGCACGCCATCCGCTCGCTGAACCGCAGCTCGCGGTGCGGGTCCTTGGCGGCCAGGTCGACGAAGTCGACCAGCACCAGGCCGCCGGCGAGGTTGAGGGCGGTCTCGACCGAGTCGGTGAGCCGGCGCTTGGCGGTGTCCTTCACCGCGAGGCGGTCGACGACCACCTCGATGGTGTGCTTCTTCTGCTTGTCGAGCTTGGGCGGGTCGTCGAGCAGATGGGTCTCGCCGTTGACCCGGGCCCGGGAGAAGCCCTGCGCCTGGAGCTGCTTGAACAGCTCGACGTACTCGCCCTTGCGACCCCGGATCACGGGCGCGAGCACCTGGAAGCGGGCGCCGTCGTCGAGGCCGAGGATGCGGTCGACGATCTGCTGGGGCGTCTGCCGCTCGATCTGGGCGCCGCACACCGGGCAGTGCGGGCGGCCGGCGCGGGCGAACAGCAGCCGGAGGTAGTCGTAGACCTCGGTGATGGTGCCGACCGTGGACCGCGGGTTCTTCGAGGTGGACTTCTGGTCGATCGAGACCGCGGGTGAGAGGCCCTCGATGAAGTCGACGTCGGGCTTGTCCATCTGGCCCAGGAACTGGCGGGCGTAGGCCGAGAGCGACTCGACGTAGCGACGCTGCCCCTCGGCGAAGATCGTGTCGAACGCCAGCGACGACTTGCCGGACCCGGACAGCCCCGTGAAGACGATCAGGGAGTCGCGTGGGAGGTCGAGCGACACGTCCTTCAGGTTGTGCTCCCGGGCCCCCCGGATGATGAGCTGATCGGCCACTCTTCAACACTCTCACGGGCCACCGACACCCTGGGGGTGAGTCTCCCCACCAGGCGACGCCGCCGCCGCTCAAGCGGCCCGCCACAGCGCTGGTGAGTCCGGTTGGATGGGCTCATGGACGACGCCACCACCGCCGCGCTCCGGGAGGCCGACCACCGTCTGGTCCGCACCGTCGACGGGCTCTCCGACGAGCAGCTCGCGGCCCCCTCGCTGCTCCCCGGCTGGACCCGGGCTCACGTGGTGGCCCACCTGGCGCTCAACGCCGAGGCGCTCGACGACGTGGTCCGCGGCCTGCTCGCCGGCGAGCCGGTGCCGATGTACGCCTCGTCACGAGGCGCGCGACACCGACATCGAGGAGCTCGCCGGCGTGCCGTCGGTCGAGCTGCGCGACCGCCTGCTGGCCGGCGTCGCCCGCCTCGCCGACGCCCTGGCGGCGCTCCCGGCCGACCGCGGCGACGACGTCGTCGAGCGGACGCCCGGCAGCGACCGCACCTTCCGCGCCCGGCGAGGTCGGCGGCGATGCGGCTGCGGGAGGTCGAGATCCACCACGCCGACCTCGACGCCGGCTACGGGCGGTCCGACTGGCCCGCCGCGTTCGCCGAGCGGCTGGTCGACCAGCTCGCCGGCCGGGCTCCGGCCGACGCCTCCAGGCCACCGACGCCGGCCGCACCTGGCTGGGTCCCGCGGGATCGCCGGTCGTGCAGGGCACCGTCGCCGACCTCGGGCTGGTGGCTCTCCGGCCGCGGCGACGGCGACGGTCTCACCGCCCGCGACGGCGCCCTCCCGACCGTGGCAGCCTGGTGAGCATGAGCGACTCCACCGGACACCGGCGACGTGCGTCGGGCGGCGGCCCCGACGTCCGCGAGCTGGCCCACCTGACCATCACCAAGGTCGCCGTCGACCCCGAGATGAGCAACAACTGCTACCTCCTGCGGTGCCGCGACACCGGCGCCCAGGTGCTGGTCGACGCCGCGGCCGAGCCCGCCACGCTGCTGCCCCTGATCGGCGACGCCGGCCTCACCGCCGTCGTCACCACCCACCAGCACTGGGACCACCACCGGGCGCTGAAGGACGTCGTCGACGCCACCGGCGCCGAGGTCGTCGTCGGCGCCCCGGACGCCGAGGCCGTCACCGAGCAGACCGGCGTGCCCGTCACCCGCACCGTCGGTGCCGGCGACCGCGTCGCGGTCGGCAACTGCGAGCTCGAGGTCATCCCGCTCGCCGGCCACACCCCCGGCTCGATCGCGCTGCTCTACGACGACACCGCCGACGGCGGGCACCCCCACCTCTTCACCGGCGACTCGCTGTTCCCCGGCGGGGTCGGCAACACCTTCGGCGACGACGCCGCCTTCGCCCAGCTCGTCGACGAGGTGGAGACCAAGCTCTTCGACCGGCTTCCCGACGACACCTGGTTCTACCCCGGCCACGGCGGCGACTCGACCCTCGGCGCCGAGCGCGCCGCCCTGCCGGAGTGGCGCGAACGGGGCTGGTGACGACACAGTGAAGGGCCGCCCCGCCGTGAGGCGAGGCGGCCCTTCCTGTGGGGGGCTGCTCAGGTCCTGGGTCGACTAGGGAACGGGGGTCTGGGTGCCGAGACCGGAGCCGAGAAGAGTGGCCGAGGCGTTCACCGACCGGTAGACCGGCATCACGGCCGGCGGCTCGACGACCAGCTGCTGGGTGACGGCGGGTGCCTCCTGCACGGCGACGGCGGTGCGCTGGTCACCGTCGTCCGGGCCCTCGGCCTGGTCGGCGAGCACGGGCGCGGAGGCGTGGTCCTCGGACACGGCACGTCCGGCCTTCTGCAGCTCGCGCACGGCGTAGGCGCTCATCTCGACCGGCGCGACGGCGAGGCCGTGGGCCTCGGCGAACTCACGAACCCCCGGCAGGTCGGGCAGCGTGCCCCGACCGACGTGCTCGACGAGGTGGGCGTCGCTCAGCCCGGCGCGCAGGACGGTGACGCGCACGTCGTCGTCGAGGCGGTCGAGCCAGCGGTAGAGCGTGACCGAGCGGACGCCACGGTCGGCGGCGACCTCGGTGAGCGCCGCGCGCCTCGCGCATCAGCAGGCCGGAGCGACGCAGCAGGTCGACGACGTCGTGGGACTTCGCCGAGTCGGGATGGGCGGTGACCCAGCGGCGTCGGCGGGCGATGCGACGGCGACGAGCCCCATAGCTCATCGGTGCGGCGGCGGTGAACGCGACGAGTGTCATGGTGACCAGCACTCCCAGGATGACGAGCGCGACGGACATGCGGGCCTCTTTCAGGTTCCGCGGCATCTGTCGGCTGGGCGTACCGGCCGGTTGACACCGTGGAGTGGGGGGTGAAAGGTGGAGCGTGGGGGTGGACCACCCGACTGCAGTGATCCGCTGTGACCAGGTCGTACCGCCCGATCGGTCGGGACAAGTAGAGCAAATCCTGCGGGGCTCCGTCACCCACCCTTGCAGAAGAAAATAGCCCGGCCTATACAGCGGGACAGTCGCGCTGCCGATGACCGGTGTGGAGGCCTAGCGCCAGGCGGTCAGGAGTAGCTCGCGCGGACGGTGTCGGTGGTCGGCGTCGACTGGCACGCCAGCCGGATGCCGTCCTCGAGGTCCTCGTCGTCCAGGACGTCGTTGTGGGCCATCTCGACCTCGCCCTCGACCAGCCGCACCGCGCACGCCGAGCACTCCCCGTCGCGGCACGAGTAGGGCGCCTTGACGCCCTTGCTCTCGAGGAACTCGAGCATCCGCACCGACGGGTCCCAGTCGTCGAAGCGGTGCGTCTCACCGTCGAGCTCGACCTCGAGGGTCACCGGCGTCCTCGACCGCCCGTTCGACGCTGCCGGCGGAGCGGGCCGCTCGTCCGTGCCGTCCGGCTCGTCGTCGGACTCGGCGGCGGCGACCTCCGCGGCCGCCTTCGTCGCACCCGCCTCGTCGCCGAACGGGTTGCCGCCCAGCGACACGAACTTCTCCTGGTGCCGCCGGTCGCGCGGGAAGCTCGAGCTCCTTGAGGGCGCCCACGACCATCTTCATGAACGGCGCCGGGCCGCACACGAAGGCGTCCCACGTGGCACGGTCGGCCGCGAACGCCTTCAGCTGCTCGGCTGTGGGCAGCCCCTGGACGCTCTCCAGCCAGTGCACGACCTGCAGCCGGTCGGGGTGCTCGGCGGCCAGCTCGGTGAGCGCCCGCGCGAAGATCACCGACGCCTCGTCGCGGTTGGCGTAGAAGAGCACGACCCGGCCCCGGCCCCGTGCGAGCGCGGTGCGGGTGATCGACATGATCGGCGTGATGCCGCTGCCGCCGGCGAACAGCAGCAGGTCGACGTCGAGCGACTTCGGCGTGAAGATCCCGGACGGCGGCAGCACCCGGACGGTGTCGCCGTCGCGGAGGTTGTCGCAGATCCAGTTCGAGGCGTAGCCGTCGGCGGTGCGCTTGACCGTGACGGTGAGCCGGCCGTCGGCGTCGGCCGGGCTGCTGCACAGCGAGTAGCAGCGGGCCGCCACGCCGGTCTGGTCGCTCGGCACGGCCAGGGTGAGGAACTGGCCCGGCGTGTAGGCGAACGCCTCCGCGGCGTCCGGGGGCACGGCGAAGGTGATCGAGTGCGCGTCGGCCGTCTCCTCGACGACGTCGACGACCTCGAGCTCGTAGGAGGTCTCCATGCGGTCAGTAGCCGTCCTCGGCGCCGATCGGCATCGGCGCCGTCGCGGACGGCGGCGTCGATGCTCGCGACCAGCCGCGGGCAGGCGACGTGACCGGCCCGGGGCGCCTCGCCGCGCCGGGCGAGCTCGGGACACTGCCGCACCGCGTCGTCGGTCCACTGGATCGAGGTGTGGTGGTCGCTGTTCTTCTTCACCCCGACCGTCGCCAGGCAGTCGAGGCAGGCCACCTCGACCAGCCGGGCCTGCGTGTAGAGGCGCTGGTCCTCCAGCGTGTCGGCGCTGGTGGGCACGAACGACGGCATGGCCGGCTCAGGTCCCGCTCATGATCTGCGGCTCGGCGTCGGACGCCGGCGTCGGTCTGCTCGCCGTCCGTCCTCGGCCTTGAGCCGCAGGTTCTCGGCCACCTCGTCCTGCCAGTACTCGTTGGCCTTCGTGGTGTCGACCTCGAACTCGAACCGGTCGGTCATCTCGGGCTGGATGTCGGCGACGTCGACGTAGAACTGCTCGTACCAGCGACGCAGCTGGTAGACCGGCCCGTCCTCCTCGCACAGCAGCGGGTTCTGGACGGGCACCTTGTTCTTCCAGATGTGCACGTCCTGGAGGAAGCCCTCGCCGAACATCTGGGCGTACTTCTTGGCGATGTACTTCGCGGTGTCGTCGTCGAGCCCCTCGGGCTTCTTCACGGTGATGCCGTACTGGAGCGTGAAGGAGTTCGGGCCGGTCGGGATGTGGCAGTTGACGAGGATGACCTCGGTCTCGAAGCCCTTGTAGTCGACGTCGAGCCAGTTGATCATGTACGACGGCCCGTAGTAGGTGGCCTCGGACTTCAGGAACAGCTCGGCGTCGCCGTAGCCGCCGGTCTTGTCGGGCCGGCCCTTCGACTCCATGAACTGGGTGGCCTGGTGGCCCTCGAAGACGTTGCGGAAGCTCGTCGGGAACGAGAAGTGCACGTAGTAGAAGTGCGCCATGTCGACGACGTTGTCGATCAGCTCGCGGCAGTGGGAGCCGTCGATCGGCACGACCTCCCACGACCAGTCGGTGTACTCGCCCTCGGCGACGCCGGGCAGCTGCGGCGGCAGCAGGTCGTGGTCGGCCTTCGAGCCCTCGACGTCGTGCCAGATCAGCAGCTGGTCGTTGACGATCGCGGTCTCGTAGCGCTGGGTGCGGGCGCGCAGCGGCACCCGGCGGGCGTAGGGGATCTGCTTGCACTTGCCGTCGCCGCCCCAGCGCCAGTCGTGGAACGGGCAGGCGATCTCGTCGCCCTTGACCGTGCCCTGGGTGAGGTCGCCGCCCATGTGCCGGCAGTAGCCGTCGAGCACGTTCAGGTCGCCCTGGGTGTCGGCCCAGACGACCAGCTGGGTGCCGAAGCCGTCGATGCCGTGGGGCTTGCCGTCCCGGAACGCTGTCGGCGAGGCCGAGGCAGTGCCAGCCGCGGGCGAACCGCTCCGGCGGCTTGCCCTGGTCGAGCATCCTGGTGTCGCTCATGGCGTCAGTCTCCCCCTCACGGACCGCTGCTGGGACTAGCGAGGCTAGCCCAAAACGAGAACACGTTCTAGTCTGGCGCGCATGCGCCTCGCCCTCGATCCCGAGCACCTCGCGCTGCGCGCGGAGCTCGAGGAGTACTTCGACCAGCTGGTCACCCCGGAGCGCCGGGCCGGTCTCGCCGCCGCCACCGGTGAGTTCGGCGAGACCGGCGTCTACAAGGAGGTCATCCGGCAGGTCGGCGCCGACGGCTGGCTCGGCATCGGCTGGCCCGAGGAGTACGGCGGCCAGGCCCGCTCGATGGTCGAGCAGCTGATCTTCACCGACGCCGCCGCCGTGGCCGGCGTCCCGATCCCGTACCTCACGCTCAACACGGTCGGGCCGACGATCATGCGGTACGGCACCGACGAGCAGAAGGACTACTTCCTCCCCCGCATCCTCGAGGGCGAGCTGCACTTCTCGATCGGCTACTCCGAGCCCGCCTCGGGCACCGACCTCGCCTCGCTGCAGACCAAGGCGGTGCGCGAGGGCGACGAGTGGGTGATCAACGGCCAGAAGATGTGGACCTCGCTCATCCAGTACGCCGACTGGCTCTGGCTCGCCTGCCGCACCGACCCGGACCTGCCCAAGCACAAGGGGCTGTCGATGATCCTGGTGCCGGCCGACGCCGACGGCGTCTCCTACACGCCGGTGCACACGGTGGCCGGCGTCGGCACCTCCGCCACCTACTACGAGGACGTGCGCGTGCCGGCGTCCAACCTGGTGGGCGAGCTCAACGGCGGCTGGCCGCTGATGACCAACCAGCTCAACCACGAGCGGGTCTCGCTCACCTCGGCGGCGCCGCTGGTGCGCTCGCTCGAGCTGGTGCGGGAGTGGGCGCAGCAGACCAAGAACCCCGACGGGCAGCGGGTGATCGACACCGAGTGGGTGCAGATCGCCCTCGGCCGGGCGCACGCCCGCATCGAGGCGCTCAGCCTGCTCAACTGGAAGCTCGCCTCGGACGCCGACGCCGGCACCGACCTCTCCCCCGCCGAGGCGTCGGCGATCAAGATCTACGGCTCCGAGCTCGCCATCGAGGTCTACCGCACGCTGCTCGAGATCGCCGGCCCGAACGCCCACGTCACCGGCGTCCTCCGACGGCGCGCTGCTCGCCGGCCGCCTCGAGCGCTACTACCGCTCGTCGCTGGTGATGACCTTCGGCGGCGGCACCAACGAGATCCAGCGCGACATCATCGGCTACGTGGGCCTCGGCCTGCCGGCCGCGAAGCGCTGACCGACTCCGGGGGCGGAGGCGAGCCCGTCGAGACCCCCGGCGACAGGAGACTGATGGACTTCACCTTCACCGCCGAGCAGGACGAGGCCGCCGAGCTGGCCGCCCAGCATCCTGACGGACCGCGCCACCAACGAGCGCATGAAGCAGGTCGAAGTCCGAGGGGTCGCGGTTCGACGCCGACCTGTGGCGCGAGCTGCGCGTCGTCCGGGCTGCTCTCGCTCGCCGTGCCCGAGGAGCACGGCGGTGCCGGGCTCGGGCTCACCGAGCTGTGCCGGGTGCTGGTCGAGGTGGGCCGCACGGTGGCGCCGGTGCCGCTCGCCGTCCACGGACCGGCCGCGCTGCTGCTCGCCGAGCACGGCTCGCCGGAGCAGTGCGCGCAGTGGCTCCCCGGTGCCGCGGACGGCAGCACGGTGCTCGCCGCCGGCGGTGGCCGAGGAGCGGGCGCAGCTGCCCGCTCACGCCGACCGTCGTCGCCCGCGGCGACGGCGACGGAGTGGCGTCTGACCGGCGCGAAGTCGATCGTGCGCGCGGGCCACGCGGCCGACGCCTTCCTCGTCACCGCCAGCGCCGACGACGGCGTCGGGGTCTTCCTCGTCGAGCCGGTGGCACCGAGGCGTCACCGCCGTCGAGCAGCAGGTGAGCGGCGGCGACCGCGTCGTCCGCCTCGACCTCGCCGATGCCCCCGCCGTCGCCGGTCGGCGCTGTCGACGGCGTCGCCGCCGAGCGGCTGGGCCAGCTGCTGACGGTCGTGCGCCTCGGCCGAGCTGCTCGGCGTCACCGAGGGCGCGCTGCGGCTCACGTCGTCGTACGCCAAGACCCGCGAGCAGTTCGGCCGCCCGATCGGCACCTTCCAGGCGGTCTCGCAGCGGCTGGCCGACGGCTTCATCGACGTGCTCGGCCAGCGGCTCGCGCTGTGGCAGGCGGTGTGGCGGCTCGAGGAGGGCCTGCCGGCCGCCGTCGAGGTGGCCACCGCCAAGCTCTGGGCCGCCGACGCCGGCCACCGGCTCGCCCACACCACGATCCACGTCCACGGCGGCGTCGGCATCGACCTCGACGGCGAGGCGCACCGCTACTTCACCAGCGCCAAGCGGTTCGAGAACGCCTTCGGCGGCGCCACGGAGCAGGCGCTCGCGATCGGCCGCGCGCTGGCGGCCGAGCCCGTCTGACGACGCTCCCGCCGCGCAGGAATCCCCGGTCGGCCGGGGATTCCTGCACCTACAGCTTCTCGAGCCGGCTCACCGTCTCGTCGAACTCCCGCACCAGGTCGGCCATGACGTCGGCGACGGGGCGGACCTCGTTCATGCGGCCGACGATCTGGCCGACGGGCATGGAGATGACGTCGGGGTCGTGGGCGGCGTTGATGCGGTTGTGCGCGTCGGCGACGAGCAGGTTCTGCAGCGGCATCGGGAGCGGCGAGGGGGCGTCGTCCTCGGCCCAGGCCTCGGTCCACTTGGTCTTGAGGAGCCGCGCCGGCTTGCCGGTGTAGATGCGGGTGCGCACGGTGTCGGACGACGTCGCGCGGGTGAAGGCGGTCTCCCAGCCCTGGTTGGAGGCGAGGTTGCGGTACTCCTCGGTGCCGAGCCAGATCGAGCCGGTCCACACGCCCTGCGCGCCGAGGGCGAGCGAGGCGGCCACCTGGCGGCCGGAGCCGATGCCACCGGCACCGAGCACCGGCACGTCGGGGCCGACGGCGTCGACGATGTCGGGGGTGAGCACCATCGAGGCGATCTCGCCGGTGTGGCCGCCGGCCTCGTACCCCTGGGCCACGATGATGTCGACGCCGTTGGCGACGTGCGAGAGCGCGTGCTTGGCGGCGCCGGCGAGGGCGGCCACCTGGATGCCGTGGTCGTGGCACATCTCGATGACGTCGACCGGCGGCGAGCCCAGCGCGTTGGCGATGAGCACCGGGCGGTGCCGCAGCGCGACGTCGAGGTGCGAGCGGGCGATCGAGTGCAGCCACCCGAGGACGCCGTCCCGACCTTCCCCCTCCGGCAGTGGCGGCACGCCCAGCTTCTGCAGCGTGCGCTCGACGAAGTCGACGTGCGCCGGCGGGATCATCGCCTGGAGATCCACCGACTTGCCCTCGGTGGGGATCGTCATCGGCATCACGATGTCGACGCCGTACGGCTTGCCGTCGGTGTTGTCGTCGAGCCACGCGAGGGTCGTCTCGAGCTCCTCGGTGTCGTTGAACCGCACGCAGCCGAGCACGCCGAGCCCGCCGGCGCGCGACACCGCGGCCGCGACGTGCTCGGACGGGGTGAAGGCGAAGATCGGGTACTCGATCCCGAACTGGTCGCACAGCGGGGTGCGCATCAGGCCGGAGCCCCCTCGGCGGCGCGGGTGGCGAGCGCGAGCTCCTTGGCCCGCGGGTACTGCGCCTTGCCGGTGGCGTTGCGCGGCACCTCGTCGACGAGCGTGAGCGCCCGCGGCAGCTTGTAGCCCGACAGCGAGGTGCGCAGGAAGGTGCGCAGCTCGTCGAGCTCGACGGTCTCGCCCTCCCGCGGCTGGACGACGGCGGCGACGGTCTGCCCGTACTTCTCGTCGGGCAGCCCCACGACGAGGCAGTCGTAGACGGCGGGGTGCGCCTTGATCGCCATCTCCACCTCCTCGGGGTAGACCTTCTCGCCGCCGGTGTTGACGCAGTTCGAGCCGCGGCCGAGCAGCGTGACCTTGCCGTCGCCCTCGATGCGGGCCGCGTCGCCGGGCACCGAGTAGCGCTCGCCGTCGATCTCCAGGAAGGTGCGCGCCGACTTCTCGGGGTCCTTGTAGTAGCCCACCGGCACGTTGCCGCCGCGGCCGAGCCGGCCGACCTTGCCGACGTCGGTGGCCGGGTCGAGGATCCGGTTCTCGTCGTCGATCACGACGCTGTTGGGGCCGAGGCCCACCACCGGACCGTCGGTGCTGATGTTGTCCTTGTCCTGCATGCCCATGCCCTGGAAGCCGGTCTCGGAGGCGCCGACGGAGTCGGTGAAGATCGCGTTCGGGAAGGCGTCCATCCAGCGCTTCTTCACCTGCGGGCTGAAGACCGCGGCGCTGCTGGAGATCACGAACAGGCTGGAGGCGTCGTAGGGCGTGCCGGTGGCCGCCTGGCGCTCGTACTCCTCGATCAGTGGGCGGGCCATGGCGTCGCCGGTCATGAACATCAGCTGACACCCGTTCGACTCGACGAGCTCCCAGGTGCGCCGGGCGTCGAACCGGGGCTCGAGCACGGTGGCGTGCCCGCCGAAGAGGTGCATGAGCAGCGCCGCCTGCGCGCCGCCGTGCATGAGCGGGCTCAGCGGGAGGGTGACGAGACGGCCGTCCTGCTTGGCCTGCTCGGACTGGTCGTACTCCGTCAGCGGCTCGCCGGTGTAGAAGTCGATGCCGCCGCCGAGCACCCGCCAGAAGTCCTCGTGGCGCCACATGACGCCCTTCGGGAAGCCGGTGGTGCCGCCGGTGTAGATGATGTGGAGGTCGTCGGGGCTGCGCTCGCCGAAGTCGCGCTCGGCGCTCTGGCCGGCGGTCGCCTCCTCGTAGGTGACGCCCTCGAACGCGCTCAGGTCGGCGTCGTTGTCGGGGTCGGTGACGTCGGGCAGCGCCACGAAGGTCGTGAGCCTGTCGTGCCGCGGCGCGCAGGCGGCCACCAGCGGCGCGTAGGTGCGCTCGTGGATCAGGGCGACGACGTCGGCGTTGTCGAAGAGGTAGTTCAGCTCGCCCTCGACGTAGCGGTAGTTGACGTTGATGTTCACCGCGCGGATCTTCACCACCGCCAGCACGGCGACGACGTGCTCGATGCTGTTCTTCGCGTAGACGGCGACGTGGTCGCCCGCGCCCACCCCGCGGGTCTGCAGGTAGTGGGCCAGCTTGTTGGCCTCGGCCTCGAGCCCGGCGTAGGTGATGGTCCGGTCGCCCACCTTCAGGGCCAGGTTGTCCGGCGCTGCGTCGACGGCGTGTTCGAAGAGGTCGGCGATGTTCAGAGCCACATTCGTGAGACTAGAACACGTTCTCGTTTTTCGCTACGGTCGCCCGATGAGCGAGAGCGCACCGCACTGCCTGGTCGAGCAGGACGGCCACAAGCTCGTCGTCACGATGAACCGTCCCGAGGCGCGCAACGCGCTCTCCGGCGAGATGCTCGCGATCATGTCCGAGGCGTGGGACCGGGTGAACGAGGACGACGAGATCCGCGCCTGCATCCTCACCGGCGCCGGCGGCTACTTCTGCGCCGGCATGGACCTCAAGGCGGCGAGCAAGAAGCCGCCGAGCGAGAGCTTCGAGTCCGGCGAGTTCGACCCCTCGGTCATCAAGTCGCTGCTCAAGGGCTTCCGGCTCACCAAGCCGCTCATCGCCGCGGTGGAGGGGCCGGCCATCGCGGGCGGCACCGAGATCCTCCAGGGCACCGACATCCGCGTCGCCGGCGAGTCGGCCAAGTTCGGCATCTCCGAGGCCCGCTGGTCGCTCTACCCGATGGGCGGCTCCGCCGTCCGGCTGGTGCGGCAGATCCCCTACACCGTCGCCGCCGACCTGCTGCTCACCGGCCGCCACATCCTGGCCCCGGAGGCCAAGGAGCTCGGGCTGATCGGCCACGTGGTGCCCGACGGCGAGGCGCTGGCCAAGGCGCACGAGCTCGCCGACGCCGTCTGCGCCAACGGGCCCGCTCGCCGTCCAGGCCATCCTCAAGACGATGCGCGACTCCGAGGGCAAGCACGAGGAGGACTGCTGGGCCGACGACGCCCGCGTCGGCGCCGCCGTCTTCGCCTCCGACGACGCCAAGGAGGGTCCGCGTGCGTTCGCGGAGAAGCGACCGCCGGAGTTCCGCGGCCGGTGACGCCGTCCGGGCCGTAGTGGCAGGCTGGCGCCCATGGAGGCGCTGGCGTTCGGCAGCCTGTGCCTGGCCGTGTTCGGGGCCGTCGTCGTCCTCGTCGTGATGCTGATCGTCCAGCAGATCGCGGCCCACAAGAGGCGCGTCGCCGACCTCGGCGCGTTCGCCGCCCAGCGGGAGTGGACGTTCCGACCCGACGGCGCCGGGCTCGAGGCGCGGTTCGAGGGCGACCCGTTCGGCCGGGGGCACAGCCGGCGCGCGGGCAACGTCATCGAGGGTCGCTACGAGGGCCGGGCCTTCGTCGCCTTCGACTACTCCTATGTGACCGACTCCGGCACCGGCGAGGACCGCAGCAGCACCACCCGCACCTTCTCCGTGGTCGCACTGCACCTCGGACTCCCACCCCAGGTGCAGGTGCCCCGGCTCCAGGTGCGTCCGCAGGGCTCGGTCGGGCGGTTCTTCACCAACCTGTTCGGCACCGACCACCGGATCGGGCACCCGCCGTTCGACGACGCGTTCCACGTTCTTACCGACAGCCCGCCGCTCGCCCAGGACGTTCTGCACCCGGACCTGATCGGCATGCTGATGGCGCACCAGGGCGGCGCCTGGCGCCTCCAGGGCGACTCGCTGCTGCTGTTCGACTCCGGGGCGCACGCCCCCGCCTCGCTCGACGCCGCTCTGGCGTGGGGCAAGGCCATCCTCGACCAGGTCCCCCCGCCGGTCTGGTCGCGACTGCGCGGCGAGGGCTGAGAGCGGCTCGCCGATATCGGCCCGCGACCGCTGCGCGGGATGGTTCGATCTGCCCATGTCGGACTGGCTCGTCATCGCGCTCTACTTCGCCGTCGCGTTCGCCCTCCTCGGCCTCCTCGCCCTGTACCGCAGCTACCGGCTCCGCGGGCTGGCCCGCCTCGCTGCCGAGCGGGGTTGGAACTACGAGCGCACGGCGCCGCACCTGCTCGAGCACTTCACGGGCCGTCCGTTCGACGTCGCGCCCGGGAGCATCGACGGCGTCGTCTCCGGCCGGGCTGGCCCCCACCAATTCGTGGCGTTCCGCTACTCCTACGACCAGCCGTCGTCCGAGAGCACGACGACTCGGCGTCACGGGGTCCTCGCCCTGCACCTCGGCTCCCCGGCGCCGATGCTGCACGTCTGCCCACGCTCCGACGTCCCGTGGTCGGGTCCCCACGTGGCGGCGCCGACGGTCACCGGGGACCCCGGGTTCGACCAGCGCTTCGTCGTCCTCGCCGACGACGCCGGCTGGGCACGCGAGCTGCTGTCGCCGGAGGTCCGCCGCTGGCTGGCGAGCGAGCCCGATCGGGTCTGGCGGCTCCGCGACTCCTCGCTGCTCGTGATGCGGAAACGGAGCGAGTTCCCCGCTGACCAGCTGGACGACGCGCTGCGATTCGCGACCGTCCTGGCCTCGTGGTTGGGACCGGGGCTCACCCGCTACCAGCATGGTGCGCGCGGCGTCTCCTGATCGGAGCTGTCAGCCGACGGCGCGCTCGCCGGTCCAGTACTGCGCGCGCAGCGCCTTCTTGTCGGGCTTGCCGAGACCGGTGAGCGGGAGCGCGTCGGTGGCGATCACCTGCTTGGGCGCCTGCACCGAGCCCTTGCGGTCCTTCACCATCTGCTGGATCTCGGCGACGACGTCGTCGGTGAGCTCGCGCGCCCTCGCGCAGCACGACGATCGCGGTGACCGCCTCGCCGAACTTCTCGTGCGGCGTGCCGATCACGCCGACCTGCGCGATCGCGGGGTGCTCGGCGACGACGTCCTCGACCTCGCGCGGGAACACGTTGAAGCCGCCGGTGACGATCATGTCCTTGGTGCGGTCGACGATGTACCAGAAGCCGTCCTCGTCCTCGCGGGCCACGTCGCCGGTGTGCATCCAGCCGTCGCGGAAGGTCTCGGCGGTCTCGTCGGGCAGGTTCCAGTAGCCGCCGGCCAGCAGCGGGCCGCTCACGCAGATCTCGCCCGGCTCGCCCGCGCGGCACCGGGTCGCCGTCCTCGTCGAGCAGCGCGGTGCGCAGGAACGCCGACGGGCGGCCGCAGGAGGCGAGCCGCCGGTCGTCGCCGACGTGGTCGGCCTTGGCCAGGTAGCTGATCACCATCGGCGCCTCGGACTGCCCGTAGTACTGGGCGAAGATCGGGCCGAACCGGTCGATCGCCTCCTGGAGCCGCACCGGGTTGATCGCCGACGGCGCCGTAGTAGACGGTCTCGAGGCTGCGACAGGTCGCGGGTGTGCGAGTCGGGGTGGTCCATCAGGGCGTAGAGCATCGACGGCACCAGCATCGTGGCGGTGATCTTCTGCTCCTCGATGGTCCGCGAGCACCTCGGCCGGGTCGAACCGCGCCAGCACGAACAGCGAGCCGCCCTTGATCACCGTGGGCACGAAGAACGCGGCGCCGGCGTGCGAGAGCGGCGTGCACATGAGGAACCGGGGGCGGCTCCGGCCACTCCCACTCCGCCATCTGGATCTGGGTCATCGTGTTCATCGCCCGCGACGGTGCCGATCGACGCCCTTGGGCTTGCCGGTGGTGCCGCCGGTGTAGGTGATCGACACGATGTGGTCGGGCGGCAGCGGCTTCGCGGTCGAGCGGCCGCGGGTCGAACCCGGCCGCGGCGGCCACCAGGTCGGTGCCGACGTCCGCCAGCTCGTCGGGCACCGGGCCGATCGTGAGCACCTTCGTGAGCCCCGGGCACTTCTCGAGCAGCGCCAGCGCCCGCTCGGTGAAGTACGGGTCGATGATCAGCACGCTGATGCCGGCGTCGTTGATCACGTAGGCGTGGTCGTCGGCGCTGCCGAGCGGGTGCAGCGACGTCCGGCGGAAGCCCTGGGTCTGGCCGGCGCCGAGGATGAACAGCACCTCGGGGCGGTTCAGCGCGAGCAGCGCGCCGGCCACGCCGGTGCCGGCGTCGAGCGACTCGAAGGCCTGCACGTACTGGCTGATCCGCTCGGCGGTCTCGCCGCCGGTGAGCGTGGTGTCGCCGAGGTGCATGACCGGCTCGTTGCGGTGGCGCTTGAGCGCCGCGACCATGAGGTCGCCGTTGTGGGTGGGCTGCGCATGTCGTCGACCATGCGCGCGAGACTAGAACGTGTTCCAGTTCCTGTCACGGGCCCTCGGTGGAGCGGTGACCTGGTGAGGAAATGCGCGGCCGGAAACCTCACTACCTCACCGCTCGCCCGGGGTCCCGCGGGGCGGCGGTGACCTGGTGAGGAAATGCGCGGCCGGAAACCTCACTACCTCACCGCTCGCCCGGGGTCCCGCGGGGCGGCGGTGAGCTGGTGAGGTTCTCGTGCACCGTCGAGAGGCCCTCGCGGACCCGCTCGAACACCCCGGCCTCGCGCAGCGCCTCGGCGAGCTGGTCGTTGCCGCCGCCCGGTGGGGCGTAGCGCCGCGCCAGGTCGGCGAAGTCGGCGTCCTCGGCGTCGCGCAGGGTGGCGCCGACGCCGGCGAAGGCGCGGCCGACCAGCCGGCGCGCGACGTCAGGCGGCAGGCCGCGATCGGCCGCCCACTCCACGAGGGTGTCGAGGTACTCGAAGAACGGCGCCACCGTGCCGAGCACCGTGAAGACGACGTCGCACTCGTCGCCGTCGACCAGCGGCATCGCCCCACCGAGCCGCTCGAAGAGCTCGACCGCCTCGGGCACGTCGGGGTGCAGCGGCGTCTCGCTGCTGCGCGTGGCCACCTCGGGCAGCGGCACCGCACGGCACGCGGTGGCGGGCGCCACCAAGGCGGCGAGCCGCTCCGGCCGGAGACCGGCGACGGCACTGATCGCCACCTGGCCGTCGCGCCACTCGAGCTCCTCGAGCGCTCGGGCGTCGGCCTGGCGCAGGCAGATCACCACCACGTCGGCGCCGTCGACCACCGCCTGGTTGTCGGCGGCCACCGTGGTCGACGGGCAGCGGGCGGCCAGCCGGTTCGCGGCCGCCTCGCCGCGCGGCGAGAGCAGCACCGCCGGTGGCGCCTCGACGCCGTCGCACAGGCCGGTGACCAGGGCGGAGCCGAGCTCGCCGACGCCGATGACCCCGTAGCGTCGTCACGACAGGAGACCCGGCGACGGCGCGGATCTCGTCGGCGGTGTGGAAGGAGAGCATCAGCGTGGTCACGCCCGTCTCCTCCCAGGCGGCGACCTTCTCCTTCACCTCGCCCTCGGTGCCGATGATGTGCATGTCGTCGACCAGCTCGTCGGGGATCAGCGCGGTGGCGTCGTCCTTCTCGCCGGCGAGGTAGAGCTCCTGCACCTCCTTCGCCAGCGCCTCGTAGCCCATCCGCACGAAGACCTGGTTGTGGAAGTTCATCGACTCCGCGCCCATGCCACCCATGTAGAGCG
Organism: uncultured Actinomycetota bacterium; assembly: GCA_963845795.1. Taxonomy (GTDB): domain Bacteria; phylum Actinomycetota; class Actinomycetes; order Propionibacteriales; family Nocardioidaceae; genus Nocardioides. The sequence goes on from CAWJTG010000015.1 coordinate 68,628, forward strand.
CGACCATGGGCTTGAGGGCGTCGACGACCTGCTGCTTCTCCTCGGCGTTCCTCGACGACCTGGAGGTGGCAGGTCGCGGCGATCTCGAAGTCGGCGCGGGTACGGCGGGCGCCGGGACGGGCGAAGCCCTCGTCGAGCCACGGCTGGTACATGCCGGCCGACTGCGGCGTGTAGAAGATCGGGATCCAGCCGTCGGCGATCTCGGCGGTCTGCGCCACGTTCTTCGGGCCCTCGGCGCCGAGCCAGATCGGGATGTCGGGTCGCAGCGGGTGCACGATCGGCTTGAGCGGCTTGCCGAGCCCGGTCGCGCCCTCGCCGCGGTAGGGCAGCGGGTGGTGCGGCCCGTCGTTGGTGACCGGCGCCTCGCGGGCCAGCACCTGGCGGATGATGTCGACGACCTCGCGGGTGCGGGCCAGCGGCTTCGCGAACGGCTGGCCGTACCAGCCCTCCACCACCTGCGGGCCGCTCACGCCCATGCCGAGCACGACCCGGCCGCCGGTGAGGTGGTCGAGCGTGAGCGCGTGCATCGCGATCGACGTCGGGCTGCGACCCGACATCTGCACGATCGACGTGCCGAGCCGCAGCCGCGCGGTGTCCTTGCCCCACCAGGCCAGCGGGGTGAAGGCGTCGGAGCCCCAGGCCTCGGCGGTGAAGATCGAGTCGAACCCCGCCTCCTCGGCCGCGGCGACCAGCTCCCCCACGCCGTGCGGCGGCTGGGCGCCCCAGTAGCCGAGCTGCAGTCCGAGTTTCATGGGCGCCACCCTAGCTCGCGAGCACCAGGGTTGTCGGCTGCCTAGAACGTGTTCTAGTTTCGGGCACATGTCCCGCACACTCTCGGCGCCGGTGACCGTCGCCTTCGACTACACGCGCTCGACGGGACCCGTGCTCGGCCGGTTCCTGGCCGGCCTGCGCGACGGCGTCGTCGTCGGCGGCCGCACGTCGGAGGGCACGGTCGTCGTCCCGCCGCCGGAGTACGACCCGGTGACCCACGAGCAGCTCACCGACCTCGTCGAGGTCTCCGACGTCGGCACCGTGGCGTCGTGGTCGTGGGTGCCGGAGCCGGTGAAGGGCCAGCCGCTGGACCGGCCGTTCGCGTTCGCGCTGGTGACCCTCGACGGCGCCGACGCGCCGCTGCTGCACGCCGTCGACGTCGCCTCGGCCGTCCGAGATGAGCACCGGCATGCGGGTCAAGGTGCGGTGGGCCGAGGAGCGCACCGGCCACATCACCGACATCGCCTGCTTCGAGCCCGTAGAGGACAGCGTCGCGACGGGCGCGCCGAACCCACGGGAGGTCAGCGGCTACGCGACCACCGACGTCGTCGAGGGCATCGTCGTCCCGGTCGAGCTCGACTACGTCTACGCCGCCAGCCCCGAGGAGTCGGCGTTCTACCGGGCGATCGAGCAGGGCCGCATCGTCGGCCAGCGCTGCCCCACCTGCGACAAGGTCTACGTGCCGCCGCGCAGCGCCTGCCCGGCCGACGGCACGCCCACGGCCGAGGAGGTCGAGCTCTCCGAGACCGGCACGGTCACGACGTTCTGCATCGTGAACGTGCCGTTCCTCGGCCAGCGCATCACGCCGCCGTACGTGTCGGCCTACGTGCTGCTCGACGGCGCCGACATCGCCTTCCTGCACCTGATCCTCGACTGCCCGGCCGAGGACGTGCACATGGGCATGCGGGTCAAGGCGGTCTGGAAGCCCCGCGAGGAGTGGGGCACCACGATCGAGAACATCAGCCACTTCGCGCCCACCGGCGAGCCGGACGCGGACTACGACACCTACCAGCAGCACCTCTGAGGGGCGGGGACGAGATGCGTGACGTCGCGGTCGTGGGCTTCGCCCAGCGGCAGATGGCGGAGTTCGACGGGTCGCCGACCTGCGTCGAGCTGCTGGTGCCGCTGTTCGGCGAGCTCTACGAGCAGACCGGCTGGACCCGCAAGGACGTCGGCTTCTGGTGCTCCGGCTCCTCGGACTACCTGGCCGGTCGCTCGTTCTCCTTCGTGCAGGCCGTCGACGCGATCGGCGTCATCCCGCCGGTGAACGAGTCGCACGTCGAGATGGACCTCGGCCTGGGCGATGTACGAGGCCTGGATCAAGATCCAGACCGGCGAGGTCGACACCGCGCTGGTCTACGCGTTCGGCAAGAGCTCGGCCGGCGTGCTGCGCCGCACCCTCGCGCTCCAGCTCGACCCGTACACGATGACGCCGATCTGGCCCGACACCGTGTCGCTCGCGGGGCTGCAGGCCCGGGCCGGCATCGACGCCGGGCTGTGGGACGAGACCGCGATGGCCGAGGTCGGCGAACCGCTCCCTCACCGACGCGGAGGCCAACGACTACGCGATCCGCAAGGGTGGCTCGTCGGTCGAGGAGCTGCTCGCGCGGCCGGTCTACGCCGACCCGCTGCGCAAGCACGACTGCTCCCCCGTCACCGACGGCGCCGCGGCGCTCGTCCTCGCCGCCGGCGACCGGGCCCGCGAGGTGCGCGACCGGCCAGCCTGGATCACCGGGCTCTCCCACCACGTCGACCCGATGAGCATGGGCACCCGCGACCTCACCCGCTCCCCCTCGGCCGCCCGCTCGGCCGCCGGGCTCGACCTGACCGGTGTGGAGGTGGCCGAGCTGCACGCCCCGTTCAGCCACCAGGAGCTGATCCTGCGCCGCGAGCTCGGTCTGGCCGACGACGTCCGGGTGAACCCGTCGGGCGGCGCGCTGGTGAGCAACCCGATGTTCTCCGCGGGCGGCATCCGAGTCGGTGAGGCGGCGTCGCGGATCTGGTCGGGCGAGGCCGCCAAGGCGGTGGCGCACGCGACGTCCGGCCCGGCGCTGCAGCAGAACCTCCTGTGCAGCCTGAGCACCGTGCCCTCGGAAGGCGGCAACTGATGGCCAAGCAGCCCGCCGCGGTGATCGGCGTCGGCCAGACCCACCACCGCGCCAAGCGCCTTGACGTCTCGATGGCGGGCCTGTGCCGCGAGGCGATGGACCGGGCCCTCGAGGACGCCGGCCTGACGCTCGACGAGGTCGACGCGATCGTCGTCGGCAAGGCGCCGGACCTGTTCGAGGGCGTGATGATGCCCGAGCTGTTCCTCGCCGAGTCGCTCGGCGCGGCCGGCAAGCCGCTGCTCCGCGTGCACACCGCGGGCTCCGTGGGCGGCTCGACGGCGATCGTGGCGGCGTCGCTGGTGCAGGCCGGCGTCCACCGCACCGTGCTCACCGTCGCCTACGAGAAGCAGTCGGAGTCGAACGCGATGTGGGCGCTGTCGGTGCCGATCCCGTTCAACATGCCGGTGCACGCCGGCGCGGGCGGCTACTTCGCGCCGCACGTGCGCTCCTACATCCGGCGGTCCGGGGCGCCCGACCACATCGGCGCGATCGTGGCGGCCAAGGACCGGCAGAACGCGCTGAAGAACCCCTACGCCCACCTGCGCAACCCCGACACCACGGTCGAGTCGGTGCTCGCCTCGCAGATGCTGTGGGACCCGATCCGCTACGACGAGACCTGCCCGTCGTCCGACGGTGCCTGCGCGCTGGTGATCGGCGCCGAGGACGTCGCCGCGTCGTCACCGAACCCGGCGTGGATCCACGGCACCGTGATGCGCTCGGAGGCCACCACCGCCGCCGAGCGCGACCAGGTGAACCCGCAGGCCTCCCGCGACGCCGCCGCCGCGCTCTGGAAGCAGGCCGGCATCACCGACCCCCGCGCCGAGATCGACATGGCCGAGATCTACGTGCCGTTCTCCTGGTTCGAGCCGATGTGGCTGGAGTCGCTCGGCTTCGCCGACGAGGGCGACGGCTGGAAGCTCACCGAGTCCGGCGCCACCGCCATGGACGGCGACCTGCCCGTCAACTGCTCCGGCGGCGTCCTCTCCTCCAACCCGATCGGCGCCTCCGGCATGCTCCGCTTCGGCGAGGCCGCCCTGCAGGTGCGCGGCGCCGCCGGCGAGCACCAGGTCGACGGCGCCCGCAAGGCCCTCGGCCACGCCTACGGCGGCGGCTCCCAGTTCTTCGCGATGTGGGTCGTCGGCTCCGACAAACCCGGTGACCCGTCCGAAACTTCGGGCGGGTCAGCGTGACCCGTCGACGTTGTACAAGTGACGGGTCAGCGCATTACTGAGCGGGTCAGCGCATTACTGACGGGTCGAGCATCTGCTGCGCGCACCAGCCGGACGTCGTCATCGCCCGCCGACCGGCCAGCCGAGCAGCGTGGCAGTAGAACCGTGCCAGTGCTGGTGGATCCGGGGTGTCGAGCGAGCCGGCCCCCAGCCAGTCCTGTCGCGAGTCGGGATCTTGCCCCGCACCCCGCTGCCGTCCTCGGATCCCGGCCACCGAGCCAACCTAGGGTCACGACCCCGCGGAACGCACTGTTGCCGCGGACCCGAGTTCACTGAACCCATGAAGCAGATGACCGACGTGAACCGGATGGGCTACGGCGCCATGCAGCTGAGCGGGCCCGCACGTCTTCGGCCCGCCGGCCGACCGCGACGAGGCGGTGCGCGTGCTGCGCCGAGCCGTCGAGTGGGGCGTCGACCACATCGACACCAGCGACTACTACGGGCCCCACGTCACCAACGAGGTCATCCGCGAGGCGCTCGCGCCCTACGACGACGGTCTGGTGCTCGTCACCAAGGTCGGCGCCCGCCGCGACGACGCCGGCAGCTGGCTGCCGGCGTTCTCACCGGAGGAGATCCGCAGCGCCGTCCACGACAACCTCGACCGGCTCGGCGTCGAGCGGCTCGGCGGCGTCAACCTACGGATCATGGACGGCCACGAGGGCCCGATCCTCCCGCAGTGGGAGGTGCTCGCCGAGCTGCAGCAGGAGGGCAGGATCGGCCACCTCGGCCTGTCGGCACGTGACGCCGGAGCACCTGGCCGAGGTGCGCGACGTCGCACCCGTGGCGATGGTCCAGAACGCCTACAACATCGCCGACCGCGGCGACGACGCCTGGATCGACGAGCTCGCCGCCGAGGGCATCGTCTACGTGCCGTACTTCCCGCTGGGCGGGTTCACGCCGCTCGACCTCACCGAGCTCGACGACGTGGCGGCGCGCTACGACGCCACCGGCCGCCAGGTCGCGCTGGCCTGGCTGCTGCAGCGCTCGCCGAACATCCTGCTGATCCCCGGCACCAGCTCGGTGGCCCACCTCGAGGAGAACCTCGCCGCGGCCGCTCTGGTGCTCGAGGCGGACGACGTCGCACGTCTCGACGCGCTCCACGAGCCCGGGTGACGACGCCGCCCGCCCGTGTCACCCGCGTCAGTAGCCGGGAAAGACCCGCCGCAGGTCCTCGATCGTCACGTTGCCACTGACGGCGACCCCGTCCGGCGAGTGCTGCGGGCCGAGTCGGCCCGACAGCAGCCGCACCACGGTCTCGGGCTCGGCCACGAGGTGCGCCGTCGGGGCCACCGGGTCCTCGCGCACCAGCGAGACCGCCTCCTCGATGACCAGTCCGTGACCGAGCACCTCCACCACGGCCGGATCGCTGATCGCGTCCGGCTTGGCGCTGAAGCCCAGCAGGAAGTCGAGCGGCCCGGAGTAGTGCTCCAGCAGGGTCTCCGCGGCCTCGCGGTCGACGAGGGCGGCCGGGTCGAGGCCGACGCGGATGTCCCACGAGTGGTTCGCGATCTCATTGAGCCGCATCCCGACCAGCACGACGGCGGTGACGGGCTCGGGCAGAAAGCCGAGGTCGTAGGTGCGCTCCTCGCGTGCGGAGTGGTCCAGGTCCTCCAGGGCCGCCACCAGCCGCTCGTCGTGCTCGACGAACCAGGCCGCCTTGTCCTGCGGCGTGGCGGCGTTCCAACGGGCCCAGGCCGCCTCGCCCTCGGTGGGCCCGCCCCGCAGCGTGCCCAGCATGGTCTCGGCGCCGCTGCCGAGGTGGGACAGCACGTCGCACAGCCGCCACTCGGTGGCGCCGCTCGGACCGACCAGCTGCTCCTCCCCCAGTGCCTCCACGAGCCCGGCGAGCTGGTCGTGCTGGGCACGGAGCGAGGCGATCGTCCGGTCGGTCAGCGTCGTCATGCGATCGACCCTAGCCATGCCGTCTCGGTGCAAGGACGGCCTCGGCGGCGGCCCCGGTGGGGCCGGCACTGCGCCCGCGGCGGGACCGCCGGCGGGCGCGGCCTAGGCTTCGACCCGTGATCGAGCTCCGCACCCCCACCCAGATCGAGCAGATGCGACCTGCCGGCGAGTTCGTCGCGTCCGTCATCACCGCCCTCGCCGAGAAGGCCGACGTCGGCGTCAACCTGCTCGAGCTCGACGCGCTTGCCCACGAGATGATCCGCGAGCGCGGCGCGGAGTCCTGCTACATCGACTACCACCCGTCGTTCGGCGCCTCGCCGTTCGGCAAGGTGCTGTGCACCTCGGTGAACGACGCCGTGCTCCACGGCCTCCCGTTCGACTACGTGCTCCAGGACGGCGACCTGCTCTCGGTCGACTTCGCGGTCGCCGTCGACGGCTGGGTCTCGGACTCGGCGCTCTCGGTGGTCGTCGGCACCGCGGACCAGAAGGACCTCGACCTCATCGACGTCACCGGTCGCGCCCTCGACGCCGCCATCGAGCAGGCCCGTCCCGGCAACCAGCTCGGCGACATCAGCGCCGCCATCGGCGACGTCGCCCGCTCCGCACGGCCTCGGCGTCAACACCCAGTTCGGCGGGCACGGCGTCGGTCGCACCATGCACGGCGAGCCGCACGTGCCCAACGACGGCCGTGCCGGCCGCGGGCTGAAGCTGAAGCCGGGCCTGGTGATCGCCATCGAGCCGTGGTTCATGCACACCACCGACGAGATCTACACCGACCCCGACGGCTGGACCCTGCGCAGCGCCGACGGCTCCCGCGGCGCCCACATGGAGCACACCGTCGCCATCACCGCCGACGGTCCGCTCGTCCTCACCGCGCGCGGCTGATCGGGCGCACGCCCTGTCAGGCGTACCTGACCTGCAGGTCCTTGATGCCGTTGATCCAGGCGTGGCGCAGCCGGCGCGGCTCGGCGAGCTTGGTGATGTCGGGGCAGTGGTCGGCGAGGGCGTTGAAGACCAGCCGCACCTCCTGGCGGGCCAGGTTGGCGCCGACGCAGTAGTGGGCGCCGTGGCCGCCGAAGGCGACGTGCGGGTTCGGCGAGCGGGTGATGTCGAAGCTGAACGGGTCGTCGAACACGTCGGTGTCGTGGTTGGCGCTGGCGTAGAACAGCGCAGCTCGCTGGCCCTGGCGGATCGTGACGCCGCCGACCTCGAGGTCCTCGAGCGCGGTGCGCTGGAAGACCGTGACCGGGGTGGCCCAGCGGATCACCTCGTCGACCATCTCGGCCGGCCGCTCCCTCTTCCACAGCTCCCACTGGTCGGGGTGGTCGAGGAAGGCGTTCATGCCGTGGGTGATGGCGTTGCGGGTGGTCTCGTTGCCCGCGACGGTGAGCAGGATGACGAAGTAGCCGAACTCGTCGTCGGTCAGCTTGTCGCCGTCCTTGTCGGCGGTGATCAGCTTGGTGAGGATGTCGTCGCGCGGGTTGGCCTGGCGGTCGGCGGCCATCGTCATCGCGTAGCCGAGGATCTCGGCGGCCGCGACGTCGGGCTCGCCCCGGTAGTCGGGGTCCTCGCTGGCGAGCATCTGGTTCGACCAGTCGAACAGCTTGTGCCGGTCCTCCTGGGGGACGCCGATCAGCTCGGCGATGGCCTGGAGCGGCAGCTCGGCGGCGACGTCCTCGACGAAGTTGCCGGTGCCCTTGGCCCGAGCGTCCTTGACGACGCTCTCGGCGCGCCGGGTCATCACCTCCTCGAGCGCGTTGATCGCGCGGGGCGTGAAGCCGCGGGAGATGATGGCGCGGGTGTGGGTGTGCTCGGGCGGGTCCTGGTTGATGAGGATCAGGCGCTGCATCTCGATCTGCTCGCGCTCGCATCCCCTCGCTGAAGCGGATGATCGCGCCGTTCTCCCAGGTCGACCAGCGCTTGCTGTCCTTGGAGATCGCGGCTACGTCGGCGTGCTTGGTGACGGCCCAGTAGCCGGCGCCGGACTCCTCCGACATGCCGTCGTAGGCGCCGGCAGCCTGCTCGACCCAGTGGATCGGCGAGGTCCGTCGCAGCGCACGGAACTCGTCGTGCGGGATCCGCTCCTCGTTGAGGAACGGGTCGGTGAAGTCGAAACCCTCGGGAGGACGTCGGTCGTCACGAGCGGCCTTTCTGCAGGTGGTCGAGGGGCAGGTGCTGGCCGGAGCCTGGGACGCTCCTCGGTAGAACACGTTCTAGACGCACGCTACAGACCTCGGCCGAATACGAAAGCCTTTCGTGAATGCGAGTGGCGGCGTCGGTCGCCATCGCTTGTGGCACACAAGAACACGTTCTAGTTTTGGCGCCATGGGCACCCCCGTGATCGTCGACGCCGTCCGCACCCCACTCGGCAAGCGCAACGGCTGGCTCGCCGGCGTGCACCCGGCTCAGCTGCTCGCCTTCACCCAGCAGCAGGTGATCTCGCGGGCCGGCATCGACGCCGCCCTCGTCGAGCAGGTCGTCGGCGGGTGCGTCACCCAGGCCGGCGAGCAGTCCAACGACATGATCCGGCGCGCCTGGCTCTACGCCGGCCTCCCCCAGCACACCGGCGCCACCGCGATCGACGCCCAGTGCGGCTCCGGCCAGCAGGCCGCGCACCTCGTGCACGACATGATCGCCGCCGGCACGATCGACGTCGGCATCGGCTGCGGCATCGAGTCGATGTCGCGCATCCCGCTCGGCGGCAACGTGCCCGCCGGGCTCGGCGACCCCCGCCCCGACGACTGGGCGATCGACCTGCCGAACCAGTTCGAGGCCGCCGACCGCATCGCCCGCAACCGCGGCCTGACCCGCGAGGACCTCGAGGCGTTCGGTCTCGCCTCGCAGCAGAAGGCGCGCGCGGCGGTCGACGAGGGTCGGTTCAAGCGCGAGATCGCCGCCGTCGACGCACCCGTGCTCGACGCCGACGGCGAGCCGACCGGCGAGACCCGCACCGTCGACACCGACCAGGGGCTGCGCGACACCACGCTCGAGGGACTCGCCGGTCTGCAGGAGCGTGCTGCCCGACGGACTCCACACCGCCGGCACGTCGTCGCAGATCTCCGACGGCGCCGCCGCCGTCCTGCTGATGGACGAGGACAAGGCGCGCGCCCTCGGCCTGACGCCGCGCGCCCGGATCACGACCCACTGCCTGGTCGGCTCCGACCCCTACTACCACCTCGACGGACCGATCGACGCCACGCAGAAGGTGCTCGACCGCACCGGCATGAGCATCGGCGACTTCGACCTGTTCGAGGTCAACGAGGCCTTCGCGTCGGTGGTGCTGTCGTGGGCCGGCCAGCACGGCGTCGACCTCGACAAGGTGAATGTCAACGGCGGCGCGATCGCCCTGGGCCACCCCGTCGGCGCCACCGGCGCCCGGCTCATCACCACGGCCCTGCACGAGCTCGAGCGCCGCGACGCGACCACCGCGCTGATCTCGATGTGCGCCGGCGGTGCCATGGCCACCGGCACGGTGCTCGAGCGGATCTGACGCCGTCTTGCCCCTGGCGTGGTGTCGGTTCATCACGGTATGTCGGCGAACCCGCACTTCCCCCGTCGAACTCATACCGGGAACCGTGGGTTCACCAAGGTATGTAGGTGAACCCGCACCCCGGCCCCCCAGGAGCGCGACCGACCCGGGCGCGCAAGGCTCTCAGCCCGTTTTACGGAAGAGTTGACGACGCACGCGCTCCGCCGTCAGCAACTCCCGCCCGAGGTCATCCCAGATAAGACGGACCATCCCGAAGCTGGTGGCCTCGCGCACCAGGTCCTCGCGGCGCTTCTCGGCGAAGACGGCGTCGCCGGCGTCCTGTCCCGGCTTGAGCAGCCGGCCGTACTTGACTCGACCGTCGAACTCCCCGAGCAGCTCATGCTCCGGCCAGGCCCAGTCCGTGGTGCCGACCAGCCGACCGTCGCGATCGAAGACGGCGAACTGCAGCACCGGTTCCGGCAGCCGGTGCCGGCGGAACATGCAGCGACACAGGGACTCGCCCACGCTGGCGGCGCCGGGGCGCGCGATGCGAACAGGCAGGTGCATCGACCTCATGAAGGGCCAGTGCCGCATGAGATGGAACTGGTGGTCGAGGTCGCTCTCCGTCGCGAGACCCTGATGGAGCACGGCGTCGAGCAGCACCACTCCCGCATCTCCGCCACCCGCGCGAGATCCGGCCTCCAGCGCGGCCCGGACCGGCTGGACCACTAGTCCGGACGACACCGCCAGGACGTCGTCGCCCAGGCAGAGACCTTCGTGGTGCACCACGTCACCTTCGACCCGGCCGGGCGCCCCGTCCGTCCTGGTGACGTGGACGCGCGAGAGGTCGAGACCCCACGTCGGCAGGCCGTGCTCGACGACGGCTGACACGTGGCTGAGCGCGACTCGGTCGCCGAGCGAGTGCAGGACGGCGTGGCTGCGCGTGCGATGGCGCTGCTCCTCGTCGAGACGAGACCAGTGGTCGCCGAGGGTGTAGTAGCCGCGCCGGAACCGGTGCCACGTCCCGGCGCGGACCGCGCGGGCGACGTCACGGTCCTCGTAGCCGAGGTCGGCCGCCTCGGCTCGGGTGAAGTAGCCCTGCCGGGCCTGCAAGAGTGCGAGCTCGTCCATGTGGCCGACCGTGGACGATGCCGGCGACGTCCGGCCTGCCCGCGGTGCGACCTTGTGGACAACCGGCCCAACCTGCCCCTGTGGGCGAGAGGTGGGTAGGGCCGGTTGGCCTACATACCGTGGTGAACCCGCACTTCCCGGGGTCAGCTCAGCACGGGAAGTGCCGGTTCACCGACATACCGTGGTGAACCGACACCACCCGGCTCAGGCGCCGTAGACGGGCTCGGGAGCAGGACCCTCGGCGAGCAGCTCACGCAGGGCGGGGCCGACGTCGGCGGCGGTCCAACGGGCACCCGCGTCGCGGCTGGGGCCGTGGCGCCATCCGGCCTCGACGGTGATCGTGCTGCCGTCGATCTCGATCACCCGGCCGGTGACGTCGCCGGCCTCCTCCGAGGCCAGCCAGGCCACCACCGGGGAGTTGTCCTCGGGCGCGGCCATCGCGGAGGTGTCGAACGCGCCCTCGGTCATCCGGGTGCGCGCCACGGGGGCGATCGCGTTCACGGTGACGCCGTAGCGACCCAGCTCGGCCGCGGCCACGAGGGTGAGCCCCGCGATTCCTGCCTTGGCGGCCGTGTAGGTGGCCTGGCCGATCGAGCCCTGGAGGCCGGCGCCGGACGAGGTGTTGATCACCCGACCCGAGCGCTGCCGCCCCTCCTTCGACTCCGCGCGCCAGAACGCGCCGGCGTGCCGAAGCGGTGCGAAGTGGCCCTTGAGGTGCACCCGGATGACGGCGTCCCACTCCTCCTCGGAGGTGTTCACCAGCATCCGGTCGCGCACGAAACCGGCGTTGTTGACCAGGATGTCGAGGCCGCCGAAGGTGTCGACCGCCTGCCGCACCATCGCCTCGGCCTGCCCGAAGTCGGCGACGTCGGCGGTGTTCACCACCGCCTCCCCGCCGGCGCTCGTGATCTCCGAGACCACCTCCTCCGCCGGGGTCTCCCCCGTGCCCTCGCCGGAGATCGAGACGCCGTAGTCGTTCACGACGACGCGCGCGCCGTGGCGGGCGAGCTCGAGGGCGTGGGCGCGGCCGATGCCGCGGCCCGCGCCGGTGACGATCGCGACGCGACCCTCCAACAGTGCGGTCATGGCGGTCCCTTCAGGAGAGGTGCAGGAAGACGGGTGGCTCGCCGCCGCCGTCGCAGGTGACGCGGGCGCCGGACACGTAGGAGGCGAGGTCGCTGGCCAGGAAGACGGCCACGTGGCCGACCTCCTCGGGCCGCGCCATCCGGCCGGCCGGGATGGTGCGCTCGATCGCAGCGACGCGCTCGTCACCGCCGTAGTGGTCGTCGGTGCTCTCGGTGCGGCACAGGCCGACGTCGACGGCGTTGACGCGAACCGCCGGGCCCCACTCCATCGCGAGCGAGCGGGTGAGTGCGTCGAGCCCGGCCTTGGCAGCGCCGTAGGCGGCGATCGTGGGGGCGGGACGGTGCGCGGAGATCGAGGAGATGTTGACGATCGCGCCACCCTCGGGCTGCTGCTGCATCACCGCGTTCACGGCCTGGGACACCAGCAGCGGGCTGAGCAGGTTGAGGCCCACGACCTTGTCGTGGAACCGCGGCGAGGCGGTGGCCGCATCGGTGGCGGGAGCCCCGCCCGCATTGTTGACGAGCACGTCGAGCCGACCGTGCGTCTCGACCACGCCGTCCACCAGCGCCGTGACGGCGTCGGGGTCGCGGACGTCGCACACCCGGTGGTCGGCGCCGTCGACGGCGGGCTCGGCCGACCGGGCGCAGGTGACCACGGTGGCACCGGCCGCGAGGAACGCCTCGGTGACGCCGCGCCCGATGCCGCGGGTGCCCCCGGTGACGAGCACGACCCGTCCGGCCAGGTCCAGGGCGAGCGCCATGCCTGGTACCCTACCAAGCAAATGCTTGGTTGCCCTGGTCGCCCCTGAGGAGCCCCGTGCCGATCACCTCCGAGCTCCGCGCCGGACGGCGTCCGCGTCGTCACGATGGAGCACCCGCCGGTCAACGCCCTGCCCGTGCAGGGCTGGTTCGACGTCGCGGCCGCGCTCGACGAGGTGCGCGCACGACCTCGACACCAAGGTCGTGGTGCTGCGCGCCGAGGGGCGCGGCTTCAACGCCGGCGTCGACATCAAGGAGATGCAGACCACCACCGGCTTCGACGCCCTCATCGGCGCCAACAAGGGCTGCTACGCCGCGTTCAAGGCGGTCTACGAGTGCGCGGTGCCGGTGGTCGCGGCGGTCAACGGCCATTGCCTCGGCGGCGGGGTCGGGCTCGTCGGCAACGCCGACTGCATCGTGGCTGACCACCACGCCTACTTCGGCGTCCCCGAGGTCAACCAGGGCGCGCTCGGCGCCGCCACCCACATGGCGCGGCTGGTGCCGCAGCACCTGATGCGCACCCTCTACTTCACCGCCCGCACCGTGCCGGCCACCCAGCTCGTGCAGTTCGGCTCGGTGCTCGAGGTGGTGGCCGCCCGATGAGCTCCTCGACGCCGCGCTCGCGGTCGCCGGAGAGATCGCCGCCAAGGACACCCGCGTCATCCGAGCCGCCAAGGAGGCGCTCAACGGGATCGACCCGGTCGACGTCAACCGCAGCTACCGGTTCGAGCAGGGTTTCACCTTCGAGCTCAACCTCGCGGGCGTCGCCGACGAGCTGCGTGACCAGTTCGCCGGGACGGAGAAGTCGAAGGGCTCCGAGGCTCGCTCCGCTCGCACCTCGACCACCGAGGACTCTCCATGAACCCGCGCGACAAGCGGATGAGCATCGACGACGTCGTCGCCGAGCTGAAGGACGGCATGACCATCGGCATCGGCGGCTGGGGCCCGCGGCGCAAGCCGATGGCCCTGGTGCGCGCGATCCTCCGCTCCGACCTGACGGATCTCACGCTCGTCAGCTGGGGCGGCGCCGACGTCGGACTGCTGGTGCGGGCGGGCAAGGTGCGCCGGCTCGTCTACGCGTTCGTCAGCCTCGACACCGTGCCCCTCGAGCCGAGCTTCTCGCAAGGCCCGGCAGGAGGGCACGATCCCCGAGGTCGTCGAGCTCGACGAGGGCATGTTCATGACCGGGTCTGCAGGCGGCCGCCCAGCGGCTGCCGTTCCTGCCGCTGCGCGCCGGCCTCGGCTCCGACGTGATGGTCAACCAGCCGTGGATCAAGACCGTCACGAGCCCCTACGACGACGGCGAGGAGCTGGTCGCCGTGCCGGCGCTGACCCTCGACGTCGCGCTGGTGCACCTGAACCGGGCCGACGCGCACGGCAACGCCACCTACCTCGGCCCCGACCCCTACTTCGACGACCTGTTCGCGATGGCCGCCGACCGCACCTACCTGTCGGTGGAGCAGGTGGTCGACACCGCGGGCCTCACCGTCGACACCCCGGTGCAACGCCTGCTGTTGAGCCGGATGATGGTCACCGGGGTCGTCGAGACGCCGAACGGCGCGCACTTCACCGACTGCCGCCCCGACTACGCCCGCGACGAGAGGTTCCAGAAGGCCTACGCCGCCGCTGCGTCCGGCACCGACGAGGAGTGGACGGCGTTCGAGCAGCGCTTCCTCTCCGGCGACGAGGCCGCCTACCAGGCCGCGGTCGAGGCGTGGCGGGAGGAGCAGGCATGAGGTGACGTCACCCGCGCCGACGTGTGCGCCGCCGCCGTCGCCGACGCCTTCAAGGACGACGGCGAGATCTTCGCCAGCCCGATGGGCACGATGCCGATGCTCGGCGTCCGTCTCGCGAAGCTCACCAGCAATCCCGACCTGGTGATCTCCGACGGCGAGTCGTTGTTCCTGTCCGGGGTTCCGCCGCTGTTCGCGACGGCCGACGTGGTGGAGGGCTGGATCCCGTTCCGGCGGGTCTTCGACGTCGTGGCCTACGGCAAGCGCCACGTGATGATGGGCGCCACCCAGATCGACCGCGACGGCAACCAGAACATCTCCGCCATCGGCGACTTCGCGCGGCCGAAGCGGCAGCTGCTCGGCTCGCGCGGCGCCCCCGGCAACACGGTCAACAACCGCACCTCCTACTGGGTGCCGCGCCACTCCCCCCGCGTCTTCGTCGAGGCGGTCGACATCGTGTCCGGCGTCGGCCCGAAGCGGGCGGCGGCGGCCGGCCCCGCAGCGGCGCGGTTCAACGACATCCATCGCGTCGTCACCGACCTCGCCGTGCTCGACGTCGACGACTCCGACACGCTGCGGCTGCGATCGGTGCACCCCGGCGTCACGGTCGACGACGTGCAGGAGGCCACCGGCTTCGACCTCGGGGTCGAGGGCGAGGTGGCGACGACGCGGGCGCCGACCACCGAGGAGCTGGTCCTCATCCGCGAGGTGCTGGACCCGAAGGGCATCCGGTTCAAGGAGGTGCCCGACCGGTGATCGATCAGCTGATCCGCACCCCGTTCACCGACCTGGTCGGCGTCCGGCACCCTGTCGTGCAGACCGGCATGGGCTGGGTCTCCGGCGCCCGGCTGGTGAGCGGGACGGCGAACGCCGGCGGCCTCGGCATCCTCGCCAGCGCCACGATGAGCCTTGCCGAGCTCGAGGCCGCCATCGTCGAGGTCAAGGGCCGCACCGACCAGCCGTTCGGCGTCAACCTGCGCGCCGACGCCGGCGACGCCGAGGCGCGCTGCGACCTGCTGGTCGAGCACGGCGTGAAGGTGGCGTCGTTCGCACTGGCTCCGAAGGAGGCGCTCATCGCGCGCCTGAAGGAGAACGGCGTCGTGGTGATGCCGTCGATCGGTGCCGCCAAGCACGCCGTGAAGGTGGCGGGCTGGGGTGCCGACGCGGTGATGGTGCAGGGCGGTGAGGGCGGCGGCCACACCGGCGCGGTGCCCACCAGCCTGCTGCTGCCCACCGTGCTGGACGCCGTCGACATCCCCGTGATCGCGGCCGGCGGCTACTTCGACGGCCGCGGCCTCGCCGGCGCCCTGTCGTACGGCGCTGCGGGCATCGGCATGGGCACCCGGTTCCTCCTCACCCGGGACAGCGCGGTGCCGCAGGCGGTCAAGGAGCTGTACCTCGCGACCGACCTCAACGGGACCGTCGTCACCGCGAAGGTCGACGGCATGCCGCACCGGATGCTGCGCACCGACCTCGTCGAGTCCGTCGAGGCCACCAGCGCCGTGAAGCGGCTCGGCCCCACCGCCCGCCGCACCCTCGACTTCAAGCGCGAGAGCGGCATGAGCTGGGCCGAGCTGCTCAAGGACGGCCGCGCCATGCGCAAGGCCCAGGGCCGCTCGCTCGGCCAGATGGCGCTGGCCGCCAACACCCCGGTGATGCTGAAGGCCGGGCTCGTGGACGGCGACACCGGTGCCGGCGTGCTCGCCTCGGGCCAGGTGGTCGGCGTCATCGACGACCTCCCGTCGTGCGAGGAGCTGCTCGACCGCGTCGCGACTGACGCGCCGCGCTACGTCGACGACGAGCCGCGTGCGTGCCCGGCGGCGCTACGTCGTCGGGCCGAGTCGGCACGTCATGACACGCCGACTCGGCACCTGGGACCTGCGCGCTCGGTACCAGGCGACTTGCACGAAGGTGAACATCGCCACTCGGGGCTCGTGAGCATTCGGCCCGAGCCCGGCGGAGCCCCGCCGCGCGCGGCACCTCATGGACCCGAGCCGCCCGCGACCGGCCACCACCCCCGAGGACCTCGCCCGGCTGCGGCAGGTGCAGCGCTGGGTGGTCTCGGTGCTGGCCGGCACCACGATCCTGCACCTCTCGGCCGGTCTGGTGATCGCCGCGACCTTCATCGACGAGAGCGACCCCGTGCCGCGGATCGCCCTCTGCGTCTCCGCCGGAGCCTTCGGCATCTGCGCCGTCGGCGCCTTCCTGGCGATCCACGGCCGCTCGCTCGCCTCGCCATGGCTCGCCCTCGGCCTGGTGCCGACGCTGGTCGGGCTCCTCCTCGTCCTGGGGTGACCCGCTCCGCCCCCGCTCGTTGAGCCGGGCATGTGCGACCACGACCACACCCACCCCGAGCCGAGCGCGGCTCTGACCCGGCGGGCCGCGCTGGCTGCGGCCGGGACCGGCCTGCTGGTGGCGGGCACGCTCGGCTCGGCCACCGGCGCGATCGCCGCGACCGGTACCGGCCCGGCCACCGGTGCGTCGCGCACCAGTCGCCTCGTCCGTGCCACGCGTCTGGTGCACGCCGACCTGCACAACCACACGCTCTTGTCGGACGGGGACGGCGACCCCGCCCTGGCCTTCGACTCCATGCGCAGCGCCGGGCTCGACGTCGCCGCGCTCACCGACCACGCCACCCTCTCCGACAACCTGCTCGGCGACGTCCTCGCCGGCCTGCTGCCACCGGAGTACAAGCAGGCAGCGCGGCCTCACCCCGGCCGACTTCGCCCGCACCGGGCGGCTGGCCGACGCCGCGAACCGCCACGGCCGCTTCACCGCGATCCGTGGCTTCGAGTGGTCCGAGCCACTCATCGGTCACGTCAACGTGTGGTTCACCGAGCACTACGTCGACGTGCTCCAGGCCGGCGTGATGCAGCCGCTGCTGGACTGGCTCGCCCGCGAGCCGGGACTGGTGGTCGACGGCGGCGCCGACGGCCTGGCCGGCTTCAACCACCCCGGCCGCGAGCCGCTCCGGTTCCAGGAGTTCGCCTACGACCCGCGGGTGCGCGACCAGATGGTGTCGCTGGAGATGTTCAACCGCCGGGACGACTACCTGTTCGAGGGCTGGGCCGACGGTCGCTCCTCCCCGCTGGTGGCCTGCCTCGGCGCGGGCTGGCGCACCGGCCTGTCCGGCGTCACCGACGAGCACGGCACCGACTGGGGGTTCCCCGAGGGCAAGGGGCGGACGGGGCTGTGGGTCCGCGAGCACTCGCGCCGCGGCGTCAAGGAGGCGATGCGGGCCCGCAGGTTCTTCGCCACCCGCACGTCCGGGCTGCGGCTCGACGCGACGGCGTCCTCGCTGGGCCGGACGTCGCGGATGGGGTCCTCGCTGCGCCACGAGCGCGGGCCGGTGCGGTTCCGTCTCGACCTCGCCCGCGACGACTCGTGGTGGGGTCGCGAGCTCGAGGTGCAGGTGCTGCGGCCGGGTCCGGAGGTACCGGTGGTGGCCGACGTCGTCCCGTTCCAGGTGGGTCCGGTGCTGACGTTCACCGTGCCGATCGACACAGCCGACGGCGACTGGGTGGTGCTGCGCGTCGCCGACCCGGCCCTCCCGAACGCCACACCGGGCCCCGAGGGCCACCGCGCCAACAACCTGGCGATCGCCTACGCCAGCCCGTTCTGGCTGAGCTAGCCAAATCGCGCCGACCCGTCACTTATGCGCTGACCCGTCACTTGTACAAGCGACGGGTCAGCGCATTTGTGACGGGTCGGCGTCAGAGGCGCTCGATGATGGTCACGTTGGCCTGGCCGCCGCCCTCGCACATGGTCTGGAGGCCGTAGCGGCCGCCGGTGCGCTCGAGCTCGGCGAGCAGGGTGGTCATGATGCGGACGCCGGTGGCGCCGATCGGGTGGCCGAGGGCGATGCCGCCGCCGTTGACGTTGACCTTCTCGTGCGGGGCGCCGGTCTCCTTCATCCACGCCAGGACGACGGAGGCGAACGCCTCGTTGCACTCGAACAGGTCGATGTCGTCGACGACAGACCGGTGCGCTCCAGGGCGTGGTGGGTGGCGCGGATCGGGCCGGTGAGCATCCACACCGGGTCGTCGCCGCGCACCGAGAGGTGGTGGATCCGCGCGCGCGGCGTCAGGCCGTGGTCGGCGACGGCGCGCTCCGAGGCGACGAGCATCGCGGCGGAGGCGTCGCAGATCTGCGAGGCCACCGCGGCGGTGATCCGGCCGCCCGGTGCGAGCGGCTCGAGGCCGGCCATCTTCTCCAGCGAGGTCTCGCGCGGACACTGGTCGACGTCGAGCTCGCCGACCGGCTCGATCTGGCAGTCGAAGCGTCCCTCGGCGATCGCCGTGCGCGCCCGCTCGTGCGAGGCGAGCGCGAACTGCCTCCATGTCCTCGCGGGAGATGTCCCACTTCTCCGCGATCATCTCGGCGGAGCGGAACTGGCTGACCTCCTGGTCGCCGTACCGCGCCTGCCAGCCGGGCGACTCCGCGAACGGCGTCGAGAACCCGTACTGCTGACCCACGAGCATCGCCGCGCTGATCGGGATGGCGCTCATGTTCTGCACGCCGCCGGCCACCACGAGGTCCTGGGTGCCGCTCATCACGCCCTGCGCCGCGAAGTGCACCGCCTGCTGCGAGGAGCCGCACTGCCGGTCGATCGTCACGCCGGGCACGTGGTCGGGCAGCCCGGCCACCAGCCAGGCGGTGCGGGCGACGTCGCCGGCCTGGGAGCCGATGGTGTCGCAGCAGCCGAGGATCACGTCGTCGACGGCGCCGGGGTCGACGCCGGTGCGACGCACCAGCGCGGACAGGGTGTGCGCGGCCAGGTCGGCCGAGTGGACGCCGGCGAGGGCGCCGCCCCGCTTGCCGACCGGCGTGCGGACGGCGTCGACGATGAAGGCTTCGGTCACGGGCGATCCCGTCGAGGAGGATGTGCAGGTACTGGCGGGCGATGACGTCGTGGCTGAGCTTGCCGCCGGGGCGGTACCAGCCGACCGCGACCCAGACGGTGTCACGGATGAAGCGGTAGGTGACCTCGACGTCGAGGTCGTCGCGCAGGACGCCGGCGCGGACGCCGTCCTCGAGCAGGCGGATCCACACCGCGCGCGACTGCTGGTTGCGCTCGCCGAGGTAGGCGAACCGCTCGAAGGTGCCGAGGTAGGCCGCCTCGTTCTGGAAGATCGCCACCTCGTGGTGGTGCGCGGTCGATCGCCTCGAACGAGACCTCGACGGCCTGCTCCAGCTTGGCGCGCGGGTCGGCGTCGCTGCGCAGGATCTCGTCGTAGCGGCCGAACAGCTCGTCCTGGAACGTCGAGAGGATCTCGTCGACCATCGACTCCTTGGAGTCGAAGTGGTGGTAGAGGCTGCCGGAGAGGATGCCGGCGGCGTCGGCGATGTCGCGCACGGTCGTGTTCTTGAAGCCCCGGGTGGCGAAGAGCTCGGCCGCGATGGCGAGCAGCTCGTCGCGTCGGGTGGCGGTCTGCGGGCCGGTCATGCCTGCTGGCTGCTCACGGCGACGACCTCGCCGGTCATGTAGGAGGCGTAGTCGCTGGCGAGCATCACCATCACGTTGGCGACCTCCCACGGCTCGGCGGCGCGGCCGAACGCCTCGCGCTGCTTGAGCTCGGCGAGCAGCTCGTCGCTGGTGACCTTGGCCAGGAACGGGTGCATCGCCAGGCTCGGGCTCACTGCGTTGACGCGGATGCCGTACGGCGCCAGGTCGACGGCGGCGCACCGGGTCAGCGCCATCACCCCGGCCTTGGCGGCGGCGTAGTGGGCCTGGCCCTCCTGGGCGCGCCAGCCGATCACCGAGGCGTTGTTGACGATCACGCCCCTGGTGCCGGCCTCGCGCATCCGCTGCCCGGCGGCCCGCACGCAGCGGAAGGTGCCGGTGAGCGTGATGTCGAGGACCTTCGACCACTGCTCGTCGGTCATCTCGAGCACGCTCGCGGTGCCGCCGAGGCCGGCGTTGTTGACCATGACGTCGACGCCACCGAGCTCGTCGGCGGCGTCGAGCAGCGCCTGCACCTGGGTCTCGTCGGTGACGTCGCAGACCAGCTGCCGCACCCGGTCGGCGCCGAACTCCTCGGCCAGCGCCGCCTCGGCCTCGGCCAGCCGCCGTTCGTGGGTGTCGGAGAAGACGACGGCCCGCGCGCCCTCCTCGAGCAGCCCGGCGGACGACGGCGGCGCCGATGCCGGCGCCCGCGGCCGCCGTCACCACGACGACCTTGCCGGCCAGCAGGTCGTGGCCGGGCACGTAGTCGGGGGCGGGCTGTTCGGGGCGATGGGTGGTCATGGTCGTGGCTCCCGGGGCAGGCCGAGCACGCGCTCGGCGAGGATGGTGCGCTGGATCTCGTCGCTGCCGCCGTAGATCGTGTCGGCGCGCGAGAAGAGGAACAGCCGCTGGTGGTCGTCGAGGTCGTAGCCGCGCCCCGGGTCAGCAGCCCGTCGGCGCCGGCCACCTGCATCGCGA
Organism: uncultured Actinomycetota bacterium; assembly: GCA_963845795.1. Taxonomy (GTDB): domain Bacteria; phylum Actinomycetota; class Actinomycetes; order Propionibacteriales; family Nocardioidaceae; genus Nocardioides. The sequence goes on from CAWJTG010000015.1 coordinate 89,239, forward strand.
CCTCGCCGAGCCGGCGGTGCCAGCCGGCCCACACCAGCTTGAACACCGACTCGGCGCCGGGGGTCTCGGACGAGAGTCCGCGCAGCCCCTGGAGCCGGATCACCTCGAGCTCGACGGCGAGCCGGGCGAGCCGGTCGCGCAGCACCGGGTCGTCGAGGGCGCCGTTCGCCCGGGCCCGGGCGACGACGCCGGCGAGCTCGCGCTGGTAGTCGACGGTCTGGGCCAGCGTGGAGACGCCGCGCTCGAAGCCGAGCAGCGCCATCGCGACCTTCCAGCCGTCGCCGGGCTCGCCGACCACGAGGTCGGCGGCGGTGCGAGCGCCGGTGAAGAAGACCTCGTTGAACTCCGAGCCGCCGGTGAGCTGCTCGATCGGCCGCACCTCGACGCCGTCCTGGTCGAGCGGCACGAGCAGGAACGACAGCCCGCGGTGGCGCCTGGAGCCCGGCTCGGTGCGCGCGATCACGAAGACCCACTGGGAGAAGTGGGCGTTCGACGTCCACACCTTCTGGCCGTCGATCACCCACTCGCTCTCCGTCGAGGCGCGCCTTCGTCTGCACGTTGGCGAGGTCGGACCCGGCGTCGGGCTCGGAGTAGCCCTGCGCCCACAGCTCCTCGACCGCCAGGATCGTCGGCAGGAAGCGGTCCCGCTGCTCCGGCGTGCCGAAGGCCATCAGCGTGGGGCCGAGCAGCGCCTCGCCGAGGTGGTTGACCCGGGCGGGGCGTCGGCGCGGGCGTACTCCTCGTGGAAGATCACCTGCTGCCACAGGCTCAGCCCGCGGCCACCGTGCTCCACCGGCCAGCCCGGGCACGACCAGCCGTGCTCGGCGAGGTGACGGTTCCAGGCCAGCCGCTCCTCGATCGCCTCGTGGTCCTTGCCGGGGCCGCCGAGGCCCTTCACAGCGGCCCACTCGCCGGTGAGGTGGTCGCCGAGCCAGGCGCGGATCTCGGCGCGGAACGCCTCGTCCTCGGCCGCGTAGCTCAGGTCCACGCCTGCTACCCTACCAAGCAAATGCTTGGTTTGTTGACGCTGCCCGACCTCGTCCGCGACGCCGCGGCACGGTTCGGCGACCACCCGGCCTACGTCGAGGACGGCGCGACCCTCTCCTACGCCGACCTGCACGCCCGCGTCGAGGCTGCCGCTGCCGGCTACCTGCTCCGGGGGCTGCGCCCGGGCGACCACGTCGTGCTGTGGGGACCCAACAGCACCGACTGGGCGGTCGCGGCGCTCGCCGTCTCCTACGCCGGCGGGGTGCTGGTGCCGGTGAACTCCCGCTACATCGGGCCGGAGGTGGCCGACGTCGCCCGCCGCGTCGACGCCCGCCTCGTCGTGGTCCACGACGGGTTCCTCGGACGCGACCAGGTCGGCGAGCTGGCCGAGTCCGGCATCGCCGACCAGGTCGTCACCCTCGCCGAGGTGGTGGCCGTCGAGGGCGCCACCGCCGACTTCCCGAGGTGCTCCCCCGACGACGTCGCCGACGTGCTCTTCACCTCCGGCACCACCGGCCGCTCGAAGGGCGCGATGAGCGCACACCGCCAGACCGTGGGCGTCGCGCGGGCCTGGGCCGAGCTGGGCGGCGTCCGGGAGGACGACCGCTACCTCGTGGTCAACCCGTTCTTCCACTCCTTCGGCTACAAGATCGGCATCGTGGTGGGGCTGCTCACCGGCTGCACGCTGTACCCGGTCGCCACGTTCGACGTCGGCGCCACGATGCGGCTGATCCAGGACGAGCGGATCACCGTGCTCCCGGGGCGCCCCGACGCTCTACCAGTCGCTGCTGAGCGCGCCCGACCGCGCCGACCTCGACCTCTCCTCGCTGCGGCTCGCCGTCACCGGCGCCGCCGTCGTGCCCGTGGTGCTGATCGAGCGGATGCGCGAGGAGCTCGGCATCGACCAGGTGGTCACCGCGTTCGGCATGACCGAGGCGGTCGTGGTCACCATGTGCCGCGACGGCGACTCCGCCGAGACCGTGGCCACCACCAACGGCCGCGCCATCCCCGGCATGGAGATCGCCATCGGCGAGCAGGACGAGCTGCTCGTGCGTGGCGACCACGTGATGCTCGGCTACCTCGACGACCCCGAGGCCACCGCCGAGGCGATCGACGCCGACGGCTGGCTGCACACCGGCGACGTCGGCGAGATCGACGCCGACGGCAACCTGCGCATCACCGACCGGCTCAAGGACATGTACATCTCCGGCGGCTTCAACGTGTACCCCGCCGAGGTCGAGCAGGTGCTGCTCCGGCTCGACGGCGTCGACGACGTCGCCGTCGTCGGCGTGCCCGACGAGCGGATGGGCGAGGTGGGCAAGGCGTTCGTCGTCGGCTCGGCGTCGCCCGACGACGTCGTCGCCCACGCCAGGGCGCACCTGGCGAACTTCAAGGTGCCGCGGCACGTCGAGGTCGTCGACGGCCTGCCCCGCAACCTGTCCGGCAAGGTGCTGAAGAACGAGCTGAGGGACTGATGGATCTCGAGCTGTCGGAGACCGAGCACGCGTTCCGCGACGAGGCCCGCGAGTGGCTGGCGGCCAACGTGCCGGCCGAGCCGCTGCCGTCGATGGACACCGAGGAGGGCTGGCGGCTGCACCAGGAGTGGGAGGCGAGGCTCGCCGAGGCCCGCTGGGCGGTCGTGTCGTGGCCCGAGAAGTACCACGGCCGCGGCGCCTCGCTCGTCGAGTGGGTGCTCTTCGAGGAGGAGTACTACCGCGCCGGCGCGCCCGGACGGGTCTCGCAGAACGGCATCTTCCTGCTGTCGCCCATCCTCTTCGACCACGGCACCCAGGAGCAGCAGGACCGCTTCCTCCCGTCGATGGCCACCGGTGAGCAGATCTGGGCGCAGTGCTGGTCCGAGCCCGAGGCCGGCTCCGACCTCGCGTCACTGCGCTCCACCGCCCGCCGCGACGACGAGCGCGGCGGCTGGGTGCTCAACGGCCAGAAGACGTGGTCGTCCCGCGCCACCTACGCCCACTGGGGCTTCGGCCTGTTCCGCTCCGACCCCGAGGCCCAGCGACACGCCGGGCCTCACCTACTTCCTCTTCCCGCTCGACGCCGACGGCGTCACGGTGCGCCCGATCGCCCAGCTCGACGGCGAGGCCGGGTTCGCCGAGGTGTTCCTCGACGACGTGTTCGTGCCCGACGCCGACGTGCTCGGCGGGGTCGGCGACGGCTGGCGGGTCGCGATGTCGACGGCGGGCAACGAGCGCGGGCTGTCGCTGCGCTCCCCCGGCCGGTTCTGCGCGGCCGCCGACCGGCTCGTCGAGCTCTACCGCGAGCAGCCCGACGCGCGCGCCGCGGACGGCGTCGTCGACGCCTGGCTCCGCGCCCAGGCCTACCGCCTCTACACCTGGGGCACGGTGACGCGGCTCGCCGGTGGCGGCGACATGGGCGCCGCCGGCTCGGTCAACAAGGTGTTCTGGAGCGAGCTCGACATCGCGCTGCACGAGACCGCGCTCGACCTGCTCGGCCCCGAGGCCGAGCTCGACTCCCCCTGGCTCGACGGCTACACCTTCTCGCTCTCCGGCCCGATCTACGCCGGCACCAACGAGGTGCAGCGCAACATCGTCGCCGAGCGGATCCTCGGCCTGCCGCGGGAGGTACGGCGATGAGGTTCGCGCTCGACGACGACCAGCGCGCCTTCGCCGCCTCGCTGGACTCCCTGCTGACCGCGGCCGACACCGTCGCCGTCGCCCGCGCCTGGGCCGACGGCGAGCACGGGCCCGGGCTCGAAGCTGTGGCAGCGACTCGCGGACCAGGGCCTGACCGTGCTCGCCGACCGAGGCCACGCCCGGTCGAGGTGTGCGTCGCGTTCGAGGCGCTCGGCCGCCACGCCGTGCCCGGGCCCGTGGGTCGAGTCGGCCGCCTACCTGCCGGTCGCGCTCGGCCGCGAGGTGGAGGGCGTCGCCACCGTGGCCGTCCCGCCCCACGTGCCGCTCGCGCCTCGACGCCGACGTCGCCGACGAGGTCTACGTCGGCACCGACGCTCGTCGCCGACGTCGGTGCGCTGCGCCACCTCGGTCGACCGCACCCGCCGGCTCTTCGAGGTGCCCGGCACGGCGGTGGAGTGGGACGACGCCTTCGACGCTCGCCGTGCTCGCGACCGCCGCCCAGCTGCTCGGCGCCGGCGAGCGGGTGCTCGACGACTCCGTGGCCTACGTCAAGCAGCGCAAGCAGTTCGGCCGCGAGATCGGCAGCTACCAGGCGATCAAGCACGCGCTGGCCGACGTCCGCATCGCCCTCGACTTCGCCCGGCCGCTGGTGCTTCGGCGCCGCGCTCGGCGCGGTGCCGGCCGTCGGCGCGCCAAGGTCGCCGCCGGCGACGCCGCCTACCGGGCCGCCCGCACCGGCCTCCAGGTGCACGGCGCGATCGGCTACACCGCCGAGTTCGACCTCAGCCTGTGGCTGACCAAGATCCGCGCGCTGGTGACGGCGTGGGGCACGCCGGCCGTCCACCGCGCACGGCTGCTCGACGAGCTGGCCGGCTGATGGAGCTCGCGTTCACCGAGGAGCAGGAGGAGCTCGCCGCCACGGTGCGGAGCCTGCTCACCAAGCGCGCCGACTCCGCCGCCGTGCGCGCCGCGATGACCGTCGGAGTCCGGCTACGACGACGAGCTGTGGCGCACCCTCGTGGAGCAGATCGGCGCCGCGGCGCTCGGCATCCCCGAGGAGCACGGCGGGGCCGGGTTCTCGCTGTTCGAGTCGCTCATCGTGCTGCAGGAGGTCGGCCGGTCGCTGGCGCCGTCGCCGCTGCTCGCCACCCTGGTGGCCACCGAGGCGCTGCTCGCCGGCGGCGACGACGACGCGAGGGCGCGGCTCCTCCCCCGCATCGCCGCGGGTGAGATCGCCACGGTGGCCCTCGACCCCACCGCGCCGGTGCTCGACGGCGACCGCGCGGCGATCGTGCTCGCCGTCGTCGACGGCGACCTCGTCGAGGTCGAGGAGCCGGGCGCTGCATGGGCCGAGTCGATGGACCAGACGACCCGGCTCGCCCGGCTCCGCAGCACGGCCGGCACGACGATCGGCGACGGCCGTGCCGCGCTCGCGCGCGCCGAGGTCGTCGGCGCCGCGGCCACCACGGCCCTCCAGGTCGGCCTCGCCGACCGCGCGCTCGCGATGACTGTCGCCTACAGCCGGGAGCGGGTGCAGTTCGGGCGGCCGATCGGCTCCTTCCAGGCCCTCCAGCACCGGATGGCCGACCTGCACGTGCTGCTGGAGATGTCGCGCTCGGCGGCCTGGGCCGCCTGGCACGCCGTGTCGACCGGCGGCGACGACGCCGTCCGTGCTCACCCACGTGGCCAAGGCCTACTGCTCCGACGCCCTCGACACGATCGCCGGCGAGACCATCCAGCTGCACGGCGGCATCGCCATCACCTGGGAGCACGACGCCCAGCTCGTCTTCAAGCGCGCCCACGCCCTCGGTCAGCTGTTCGGCCAGGCTCACGAGCACCGGGCCGCCCTCGACCTCTGAGCCGGGTGGCGCAGCCGATCGGCTCAGGAAAACGGCCCGACCGGGCCATGGTGCTCGACTCGCGCGGTGCCGACGCTGGGTGGATGCGCACCTTCTCGTTCCCGCAGACCGCCGGCCTGGTGGCCGGCGCCGCACTTGCGGTGCTGCTGCTGCCCACGACGGTCGAGGCGGCCGGCGCCTCGCTCGTCCGCATCACCGACGGCGCCGGTCCGGTCGCCAAGGTCGATCCCAACGGCCGTCTGCTCGTGGGTGACGGCAGAGGCCCGGTGACCGTCGACGGTTCGGTGGCGGCGCGGCCGACACGTCCCACCGCGCCGTGGATGAACGTCAACGGCACGACGCTCAACGCTGCGACCTCCTCCAGGATCCTCTACGAAGGCGTGGCCAAGACGCGGCTGAACCTGACGACGTTCTCGGTCTCGGTCCCGGCCGGGAACCCCGGCTCGGTGACGGTGAGCGCCCTGGTGCTCGTCGGCGGACCCACCAGCAACTGCAACAACACCGGCGGCGGGGGCTTCGGCGCGGCGGAGCGGTTCACGATCGTGGTTCCAGTCGGCGGCACCGTCGTCGAGACGTTCCCGACCCCCTTGTCGTGGACGCAGTACGGGCAGGGCGAGGACAAGTTCTGCGTGCAGGTCAGCGGCTCCGGCCCGTCCGGGTGGTCCGCTCACATCCTCGCGAACGGTTTCGTCGGCTGAGCCAGCCCTGATCCTGGTTGTCCCAGGCGGCGCCACCTCGCCCTCAGCTGGTGGGCTCGGCCGGCTCGCTCCCGGGATCGGACTCGGGATCGGACTCGGGATCGGACTCGGGATCGGACTCGGTGGGCGTCGGGCTCACGCTGACCGAGACCTCGGAGCACTCCTCCACCAGCGGTCGGGTCTCCTCGTCGACGTCCTGCAGCTCGTTGAGGGTCTCGGCGAGGTCGTCGGCCCGGAAGTCGCGGACCTGGCCGAGCGCCTGCCGCAGCAGGGCGTAGGCCTCGGAGACGCCCGCCGAGGCCTCCTCGCAGGCCGCGGGCAGGGTGACCACGGTGTCGCCGCCGCTGCCGGGCGAGGGGGCGTCGGAGGCCTCGGCGGAGTCGGCGTCGGGAGGATCGGACGCATCGCCACCGTTGGTGGCGTAGATCAGGGCGCCACCGAGCACGAGCCCGACGAGGAAGGTGAGCGCCGGGACCAGGAGGCCGAACCAGTGCTGGTGGTCATCGGTCTGGGCGTCGCCGGGCAGGTGGTCGTCGCGGTCGTCGCTCGCGGGGCCGGCCATCGGGTCTCCTCCGGGGTGGTGGCGTCGCGCCGGGTGGGCGCGCGGCGTCCTCGTTAGGGTGAGGGCGTGTCCTCGACCCTACGTGTGATGAGCGACCAGCGAGCCCTGCGCAACCTCGACCGGCTCGTCGTCTTCTGGGTCGTCCTCTGGGTCGTGCTCGGCGTCGCGACCGGCGTGACGCTGTGGCGCGCGTCCGACCTCGGTGACACGGTGAGCAGCTCCGGGCGCACGTTGGGCACGGTGGGCTCCAGCCTCTCCGACCTCTCCGAGATCCCCCTGGTGCCCGAGCGACCCGGCGAGATCGGCAAGGAGGTCCAGGCCTCGGCGGCCGACATCACCACACGCGGCGAGGAGGTCAAGCGTGAGCTGCGGCTGCTCGGGGTGCTGCTGGGCATCTCGATCGTCGGCATTCCGGTCACCCCGGTCGTGGGGCTCTACCTCCCGCTGCGCCTGCGCCGCGCGCGCGAGGTCAAGCGGCTGCGTCGCACCTTGCGAGACCACGGCGACGACCGGGGACTCGATAGGTGGCTCGCCCATCGCGCGAGAGCCGCCCTGTACTACGACGAGGTGGCGCAGATCGCGGCCGCTGCGGACGGCGATCCCCAACGCGAGGACCGGGCCCTGGCCGACGCCGAGCTGAAGCGCCTGGGGCTGCGGCGGCCGACCGTTCCGACGCCGGCCGGCTGACATGTCCCGCCGCTACGCGCGGTTCGTCGTCGTCGCGCGCTGGTGGATCGTCGCCTTCTGGGCGGCCGTGGTCGTCGGCTCGATGACCGTCCTCCCGAGCTTCGGCGACGCGGGGGGCGGGGACGGGATCGAGGGGCTCCTCGACACCGACAGCCCGGCGGTGCAGACCGAGCTGCGCGACTTCCAGACCTTCGGCTTCCCGCTCTCCTCGCGCACGGTGGTCGTGCAGCGTGACCCGGACGGGCTCTCCCCCTACGTGCAGGCCCGGACCGTCGTCCGCGCCGTCGGCGCCTCGCGCGGACAGGCGAAGCGGGTCCCCCAGGTGCGCGGCGCGCTGCCGATCACCAACACGCGCGGGCTCTTTCCTGGGGCGAAGGAGCGCAACACCACAGCCCTCACCTACCTGCTCTTCGACGCCGACGCCTCCCTCGGCACCCGGACGCGGAGTGCGGAGCGTTACGCCCGGACCTACTTCGACGAGCGCGACAGCGTGGTGGGCGTCACGGGGTCGGCACCGGCTCGGCGCACTCAGGGGACGATCATCCGCGACGCGCTGCCCATGGTGGAGCTCGCGACACTGCTCGCGATCATGGCCATCGTCGGCGTCGCCTTCCGTTCGCTGGTGGCCCCACTGGTCACGGTCGCCGTCGCCGGTGTCGCCTACGTCGCGACGGTGCGCATGTCGGGTGCCGCCGCGGCGATCTTCGACCTGGCCGCCCCCGACGAGCTCGAACCGGTGATCGTGGCCCTGCTGCTGGGAGTCGTCACCGACTACGTCGTCTTCTTCTGCTCCTCCCTGCGTGACGAGATCGTGGCCGACCCGCCGCGCGACGCCGCCCACGACGCCGAGCACCAGCGAGCCCGCCTGAGTGCGGTGACGGTCGACGCCGTGACGCGCAGCGGTCCGATCGTCGCCGTCGCCGGTCTCGCGGTGACCGGCGGCACCGCATCCCTCCTGGTGGCGCAGTCGCCGTTCTTCCGCGCCCTGGGCCCGGCGCTGGCCTTCACGGTCACCGTCGGTCTGCTGGTCGCGATCACCCTGGTGCCCGCGCTCCTCGCGATCGTCCAGGACCGCGTGTTCTTCCCGGCTCGACCCCGGGCCGTCGTCGCGAACCGCACGCAGTCGCTGCTGCGCCTCCGCACCCCGGCGTGGTCCCGCCGCGTCGTCACCGCGATCAGCGGCAGCAGGCGGGTGGCGGCAGGGGTGCTCGTCGTCACCGTCGGAGGTCTCGCCCTCGGCTGCGTTCCGGTCGCCAACCTGGCCATCGGCGCGTCCTTCGTGAGCTCCCTCCCCGAGGGGTCGTCGGTCCGCCTCGCCGCCGACAGCGCGCAGGACGGCTTCGCCGAGGGCATCCTGTCGCCCACGACCGTGCTGCTCGAGGGCACCGACCTCGACCAGCGGCGCCCGGCGCTGCGCGAGTTCGGCCGCCGGCTCGCCGAGCAGCCCGGCGTCGCCGGCGTCCTCGGCCCGGGGTCCCAGCCCCTGCCTGTCGAGGTCAACGTGCTCGTCAGCCGCGGCGGCAACGCGGCTCGCTACCTGCTGATCCTGGACTCCGAGCCCCTGGGCGCGGCTGCGGTGGAGGCGATCGACGCGATCCAGGACCGGCTGCCCGAACTGCTCGCCGACAGCGGTCTCGCCGACACCCGGGTGGGTCTGGCCGGCGACAGCCTGACGGCGTCGTTCCTGGTGGCGCAGACCGAGCAGGACCTGCTGCGCATCGCGATCGCAGCACTGGTGGTGAACCTGCTGATGCTGCTGGTCTTCCTGCGCTCGCTGTGGTCCTCGCTGGTGCTGCTGGGGGCCTCCGTGCTGTCCCTCGGAGCGACGCTGGGTATCACCAGCGAGCTGTTCGCGTGGGCCTTCCCCGGTCAGGGGCTGACCTTCTACGTCCCCTTCGCCGCGGCGGTGCTGCTGCTGGCGTTCGGATCGGACTACAACATCTTCACCGTCGGTCACGTCTGGGAGGCCGCCGACGGGCGAAGTCTGCGCTCGGCGATCGACCACACGCTGCCGTCGTCGGTCGGCGCGGTGACGACGGCCGGTGTCGCCCTCGCGACCAGCTTCGGCCTCCTCGCCCTGGTGCCGCTGGTGCCCTTCTACCAGCTGGCGTTCGCGGTGGGGCTGGGCCTCGCGCTGGACGTCTTCGTGCTGCGGCTGCTGGTGGTGCCCGCCGTCCTCACCCTGCTCGGACGCCGGGCCGCGTGGCCGAGCCGCAAGTTCCGCGACCCCGGCCTCAACCGCTTCCCGGAGGACGCCGCGGAGGATGCGGTCCGCCCGTCCGTCCTGAGTCCCCCTGCGCGCCCGGTCAGTCCAGCGCAATGGCGCGGATGGCGGCGCGGACCGGCCGCCGGACGGTCAGTCGGCCGCGATCGAGCGGTAGGCGCCCTGGTAGAAGAGCAACGGGTCGATCTCGGTGGCGTCGAGGTCGGCGGCGTGGAGGTCGAGCACCCGGCCGATGACCACGTAGTGGTCGCCGGCCTCGTGCACCTCGTGGATCGCGCAGTCGACGTGGCCGAGCGTGCCCTCGAGCACCGGCGAGCCGGTCGTCGGGCGACGGCGTCCACGCGACGCCGGCGAACTTGTCGGTGCCGCGGCTGGCCATGGTGTTGGACAGCTCGGTCTGCTCGGCGGCCAGGAAGTTCACGCAGAACCGGCCGGCCCGCTGCATCAGGGGCCAGGCGCGCGAGGTCCGGGCGGGCACGAACAGCACCAGCGGCGGGTCGAGCGAGACGCTCGAGAACGACTGGCAGGTCATGCCGACCGGCTCCCCGCCGCTGGTCGCGGTGACGACGCAGACGCCGGAGGCGAACCGGCCGAGCACGTCGCGGAACCGGCGGGCCGCCGCGACCGCCTCGGGGTCGTCGGCGGCGACGCTGCTGCCCTCGCCGGGGCGCCACTCGACGTCGAAGTCGACGTCGCCCAGCCACGAGCTGATCAGCTCGGGGCTCGGCCAGGTCGCGCGCGCGTCCGGGTTCATCCCCTCCGGGACGTCGGGCTCGGGCTCGTGCGCTGACACGGCGCTCACGCTAGCTGACATCCGCCGCCGCCGAAGTCGTGACCCCAGTACGAGACCGCGGTGGACTCCCGGGCGACCCAGCGCGCGTCGTCGACCTGGAGCCCGTCGGTGCCGAACTCGACGTCGAAACCGGCCGGCGACCTCACGTAGAACGACACCATCTCGTCGTTCATGTGGCGACCGAGCGTGGCCGACAGCGGCGCCTGGTGCTTGCGCACCCGCTCCAGCGCCCGGCCGACGTGGTCGAGCTCGTCGACCTCGAGCATGATGTGGACGCACTTGGCCGGGTTGGGCATCGGCAGGAACGCCAGCGAGTGGTGGCGCGGGTTGACGCCGAGGAACCGCAGCCACACCTTCGAGCCCGGCTCCTTGCCGACGAACTCCCCCGGCATGCTCATCGAGTCACGCAGCCGGAAGCCGAGCACGTCGGCGTAGAAGCGCAGCGCCTCGACGTCGTCGGAGACCGGCAGCACGATGTGGCCCATCCCCTGGTCGCCGGTGACGAAGGTGGCGGCGTACGGCGTCACGACCGGGCGCGACTCGTAGGTGATGCCGTGGAAGAGCTCGAAGACGTTGTCGAACGGGTCGCTGAAGCGCACCAGCTCCTGCACCCGGCGCTCGTCGAGCTCCTCGCGGGTGCCCTCCTCGAACTCGACGCCGGCTTTCTGCAGGTGCTCGCGGGCGTCCTGGAGTGCTCGGTGGTCGGCGACCTCCCAGCCGGTGACCGCGAGCTGGTCGACGTCGGAGGGAAAGACCACCAGCCGCGCCGAGACCTGGTCGATGCGCCAGTACTGGTGATCGGGGTTCGGGCCGCGCCCGGCGGCGAGGCCGAGCACCTTGCCCGCGAACTTCTCCCACTGCGCCAGGTCGGTGGAGGCGACGCGCACGTAGCCCATGCACTTGATGTCGATCATCGTCGCTCCACATGTCTGGCCAAGAAGGCGACCGTGATCTCGGCGAACTCGTCGGCGGCCTCGATCTGCGCCCAGTGCCCGCAGTTCGGGAAGACGTGCAGCCGGGCCTTGGGGATCAGCTTCAGCGCCACCATCGCGCCGTCGAGCGGGTTGACGCGGTCCTCGCGGCCCCAGGTGAGCAGGGTCTGCTTGCGGAGCCGGTGCGCCTCGCGCCAGAGCATGCCGTCCTCGGCGGTGTCGGGGTTCCAGAACGACATGCCCATCTGACGCATGGCGTCCTGGGCGCCGGGTGCGGTGGCGTCGGCGAACCGCTCCTCCACCAGCTCGTCGGTGACGAGGTCCTGGTTCACCACCATCGTGGAGATGAAGGCGCGCAGCGACTCGCGGGTCGGGTTCGCGCCGAAGTCCATGAGCCGCTGGACACCCTCGGTGGGGTCGGCGTGGAACAGGTTGAGGCTGAGCCCGCCCGGACCCATGAGCACGAGACGTCCGACCCGGTCGGGGTGGTCGAGGGCGAGCCGCATCGCGGTGCCGCCGCCGAGGCTGTTGCCGAGCAGGTGCACCCGGTCGATGCCGATCTCGTCGAGCAGCCGCAGCACGTAGCCGGCGGCGTGCGAGTAGTAGTTGCCGACCACGTCGGGCTTGTCGGAGCCGCCGAACCCGGGCTGGTCGACCAGCAGGGTGCGGAACGTGGCGGCGAAGTGCGGCAGTGCGGACCCGAAGTTCGACCACGCGCTCGCACCGGGGCCGCCGCCGTGCAGCATCACCAGCGGCAGCCCGCCGCCGACGTCGCCGGCCGTCAGCCGGCCTCGTAGTAGTTGAGCGTGACGTCCCCGGCCTTGGCCGAGCGGCGGGTGGCCTCCTTCGAGAAGTCCATGCGGTCAGTACATCCCGGGGTCGACCTTGTGGCCGAACTCGTGGGCGCCGAACATCTGCAGTGCGCGCTCGGGGTCGTTGGCCGCGTGCACCCGCCCGGCGTGGGCGTCGCGCCAGGCCCGCTGCAGGTAGGTGCCGTTGGCGAGCGCCCGGCCGCCGGAGGCCTCGAACAGGGCGTCGATGGCGTCGATGGCGCGCTGGCTGCCGAGCACCTGGTCGCGACGGACCTTGAGGCGGCTGCGCAGGGGGATCTTCTCGCCCTTGGCCACGTAGGACTGCTCCTCGCGGATGTTGTTGACGAGCAGCGCCCAGGCGGCGTCGATCTCGGACGACGCCCGCGCGATGCGGACGGCGGAGAACGGGTCGAGGGAGGCCTTCTCGCCGAGGTAGGCGGCGCGGACCCGCTTCTGCTGCATGTCGACGTGCTCGGCGTAGGCGCCCATCGCCATGCCGATGATCGGGGTGGTGATGGTGCCGGTGAAGATCGAGTGGAAGGGCAGCTTGTAGAGGTCGGAGGCGTTCTGCTCCTGGCCCGGGCCCTTGCACTGACCGGTCTCGCCCATGCTGAGCGTGAACGCCTCGGGGACGAACACGTCGTCGACGACGATGTCGTTCGAGCCGGTGCCGGACAGGCCGACCATGTTCCAGACGTCGATGATCTGGTACTTCTCGCGCGGCACCATGAAGGTCTTGAAGTCGACGACCTGGCCGTCGGCGTTGAACACGAGCCCACCGAGCAGCACCCACGAGCAGTGGTCGCAGCCGGAGGAGAAGCTCCACTTGCCCGACAGCGTGTAGCCGCCGTCGGTGACGGTGGCCTTGCCGGTGGGCGCGTACGACGAGCTCAGCCGGGTGGCGGTGTCCTCGCCCCACACCGCCTGCTGCGCCTCGTCGGCGAACAGCGCGACCTGCCACGGGTGCACGCCGACCACGCTGGAGACCCAGCCGGTGGAGCCGCAGGCGGAGGAGATGTCGCGCACGGCGGTGTAGAAGTCGATGGGGTCGGACTCGAGTCCGTCGAAGCGACGCGGCTGGAGCAGCCGGAAGAACCCGGTCTCCTCGAGCTCCTTGATCGACGCCTCGGGGACGACGCGCAGCCGCTCGCACTCGTCCGCACGCTCACGGAGCGTGGGGAGCAGGTCGCGGACGCCGTCGAGCACAGCCTGGGACATGGAGCTCTCCTTGATCGGAACGGTCCCAATACTAGAACACGTTCTACCTCGCGTCACTCCCCCGGCTCACCCCGGTGCGGACTGCGGCCAGCGGTGACCTGGTGAGGGTTCCGGCCCGCCATTGCCTCACTCACTCACCGCCCGACCGGGGCGCCGCGGGCCAGCGGTGAGTGAGTGAGGATCGCGGCTCATCATTTCCTCACTAGGTCACCGCCCACCGTGGTTCCGGACCAGACCGCACGGTAAAGGTTCACCGGTCTGACGACGGGCGGCACGCACCCCACCTACCGTCCGGACATGAAGCGTCTGGTGCTCCGCGTCGCTCTCGTGCTGGCACTCGCGCTCGGCGCCGGGTTCGCCGCCCAGGCCCCCGCCGCCGCCGTCCGCCACTCCGGCCCGAACTGGGTCTGGTTCGGCCCCGCGTCGTGGACCGCCGGCTACGGCACCTACGGCATCACGATCCTCGGCGGCAACGGGGCGACGCTGGACCTCGGCTTCAGCTCGACCTTCTGCGCCGGCGGTGCCACCTGGGCCGACTCGGTGCGCACCTACTTCGCCCGTCAGCGCTCCCAGCTGCGCCAGCGGGGCTGGACGTTCCGCACCGTCGGGCAGGTCCACCGCCCCCGCGGCTTCTCAGAGCTGTACCGCCGCCAGGTGCTCCTCGCCGACCACAACCCCGGCCCCAACCAGCGGGGCCAGATCATCCTCGACTACGACTTCACCCAGAACGTCGACGGCGTGAACTACTGCTACCAGCGGAGCATCGCCAAGTACTCCTTCACCCGGAACTGGGCGAACCTGCGGACGACGCTGCAGAACGTGCAGAACAGCCTCGCCTACTCCGGCCCGGGTGCCCCCGAGGGCGAGGACCCAGACGCTTAGGAGTTCGCCGACTCCTTCTCCTGCTCGGCCCTCAACATCAGCGCGATGTCGATGAGCTGGTCCTCCTGGCCGCCGATGAGCTTGCGGCGGCCGGCCTCCAGCAGGATCTTCGCGCCCGGGACGCCGTAGCGGTCGGCGGCGTTGCCGGCGTGCTTGAGGAAGGAGGAGTAGACGCCGGCGTAGCCCATCATCAGCGTCATCCGGTCGAGCTGGCACTCCTCGGGCATGACCGGCTTGATGACGTCCTCGGAGGCGTCGACGATCTGGAGGAAGTCGACGCCGGTCGTCCAGCCGAGCTTGTCGCAGACGCCGATGAACGCCTCCAGCGGCGTGTTGCCGGCGCCGGCACCGAACCGTCGCACCGACCCGTCGATCTGGGTGGCTCCGGCACGGGCGGCGATCACGGTGTTGGCGACGCCGAGGCCCAGGTTCTCGTGGCCGTGGAAGCCGACGTCGGCGACGTCGCCGATCTCGGCGACGAGGGCCGCGACCCGGTCGGCGGTCTGCTCCATGATCAGCGCGCCCGCGGAGTCGACCACGTAGACGCACTGGCAGCCGGCGTCGACCATGATCCGCGCCTGCTTCGCCAGCACCTCGGGCGGCTGGGTGTGGCTCATCATCAGGAAGCCGACCGTCTCCAGACCGAGCTCGCGGGCGAGCCCGAAGTGCTGGATGGAGGTGTCGGCCTCGGTGCAGTGGGTGGCGATCCGGCAGATCTGACCGCCGTTGTCCTGCGCGGCGCGGATGTCGTCCTTGGTGCCGACACCCGGGAGCATGAGGAACGCGATCTTGGCCCGGGTCGCGGTCTCGGCGGCGATCCGGATGAGCTCCTGCTCGGGTGTCTTGGAGAACCCGTAGTTGAACGACGAGCCGCCGAGCCCGTCGCCGTGGGTCACCTCGATCACCGGGATGCCGGAGGTGTCGAGCGCCTCGACGACGTCGTGCACCTCCTGCGCGGTGAACTGGTGCCGCTTGTGGTGCGACCCGTCGCGCAGGCAGGTGTCGGTGAGTCGGAGGTCGAGCTCGCCCCACGGCTCGTCGCCATGGGTGCCGGACCACGTGCGGGTGAGGGTGTCGCGGTCGGCGGTCGCCATCAGAGGGTCCTCGCGATGTTCTCGCCGACGCGTGCGGCGGCGGCGGTCATGATGTCCAGGTTGCCGGAGTACGACGGCAGGTAGTCGCCGGCGCCCTCGACCTCGACGAAGATCGAGACCTTGGTCTGGCCCTGGGTGGCGGCGGACGGCTCGTCGATCTGCGGCTCCTGGAGCAGCCGGTAGCCCGGCACGTACTGCTGGACCGCCTTCTCCATCTCCACCACCGACCGGATGATCGCGTCGGTGTCGGCGTCGGGCGGCACCGCGCAGAAGATCGTGTCGCGCATGATCATCGGCGGCTCGGCCGGGTTGAGGACGATGATCGCCTTGCCCCGGGCGGCCCCGCCGATCGTCTCCACGCCCGCGGCCGTGGTGCGGGTGAACTCGTCGATGTTGGCGCGGGTGCCGGGGCCGGCGCTCATCGACGACACCGACGCGACGATCTCGGCGTAGGACACCTCGGCAGCCCGGGAGACCGCGGCCACCATCGGGATCGTGGCCTGGCCACCGCAGGTGATCATGTTGACGTTCATCGCGGCCACGTGCTCCTCGCCGTTGACCGGCGGGATCACGGCGGGCCCGACGGCGGCCGGGGTGAGGTCGACGGCGCGGATGCCGGCCTCCTCGTAGCGCGGCGCGTACTCGCGGTGGACGTAGGCGGAGGTGGCCTCGAAGATCAGGTCGGGCAGCTCGTCCTGCTTCAGCAGCCAGTCGACGCCCTCGTGCGAGGCCTCGAGCCCACGGTCGGCGGCCAGCTCGAGACCTTCGGACGTCGGGTCGACGCCGATCATCCAGCGCGGCTCGATCAGGTCGCTGCGCAGCAGCTTGTACATGAGGTCGGTGCCGATGTTGCCCGGCCCGACGATCGCGGCGGTCGCCTTGCTCATCCCTACTCCTCGAACTCGACGGTCAGGGTGTCGAACCCACTGATCGACGCCGCCACGCGGTCCCCGGCGGCGAACGGCACGAACGGTCCCAGCGCGCCCGACAGCACCACCTGGCCGGCCCGCAGCGGGTCGCCGAACCGGTGGCACTGGACGGCGAGCCAGCGCAGCGCCTCGAGCGGGTCGCCCAGGCACGCGGCGCCGTTGCCGCTGGAGCGCACCTCCCCGCCGATGCGCAGCTCCATCTCGACCTCCACCGGCTCGACGTCGCCGAGCGGACGACCGTCGTCGCCGACGACGTAGAGGCCGCTCGAGGCGTTGTCGGCGACGGTGTCGGTGAACGTGATGTCCCAGTCGCGGATGCGGGAGTCGACGATCTCCAGCGCCGGCAGCGCCACCTCGACGGCGTCGCGGACGGCGGCGAGCGTGATCTCGTCCTCGTCGGCCGGGTCGACGTCGGCGGCCAGCCGGAACGCGACCTCCGCCTCGACCCGCGGCTGGAGCAGCGTCCGCATCGAGATCGGGCGCTGGTCGCTGACGTCCATGTCGCTCAGCAGGTAGCCGAAGTCGGGCTGGTCGACGCCGAGCTGGTCCTGCACGGCCTGCGACGTCGCGCCGATCTTCCGGCCGACGACGGTGGCCCCGCCGCCGAGCCGCCGACGCACCAGCCCCTGCTGCACGGCGTACGCGGCGGGCAGGTCGTCGGTGCCGATGAGGTCGCGGACCGGCGGGCACGGGACGCGGGTGTCGAGCGCGACCGAGAGCCGGTCGACAGCGGCTTCGATCGCCTCCGGGGAGCTCACGGGGCAAGACTAGAACCTGTTACAGTTTTGCGCCATGAGCGCCCCCCTGCCGGCCGAGGTGGACGTCGTCGTGGTCGGGGCAGGCGCCGCCGGCATGACCGCCGCGCTGGCCGCCGCGAAGCAGGGGCTCGACACCGTCCTCCTCGAGAAGAGCGGCTACTTCGGCGGGTCCACCGCCCGCAGCGGCGGCGGGGTCTGGATCCCCGACAACTACGCGCTCAAGGCGGCCGGCGAGGCCGACGGCGTCGCGGAGGCCAAGCGCTACCTCGACGCCATCGTCGGCGACGTGGTGCCGAAGGTGCGGCGCGACACCTTCCTCGATCGCGGCCCCGAGGTGCTCGACTTCGTGCGCGACCACACCCCGTTGCGGTTCACCTGGGTGCCCGAGTACGCCGACTACCACCCCGAGCGCGCCCGGCGGGCGCCTGCGCGGCCGCTCCTGCGAACCGGTGCCGATGGACGCCTCGTTCCTGGGCGACGAGCTCGAGCGGCTGCACCCGCAGTACACCAAGGCGCCGGCCAACATGATCGTCACGCAGGCCGACTTCCGGAAGATCAGTCTCGGCCTCCGCACGGTGCGCGGCCCGATCACGATGGCCAAGGTGCTGGTGCGCCGCCTCATCAGCCTGCTGCTGCGCCGGCGCATGTACGCCATGGGCAACGCGATCGCGATCGGGTTGCGGCAGGGTCTGATCGACGCCGGCGTGCCGGTGCACTACGAGAGCGAGCTCGCCGAGCTGGTGCTCGACGGCGGCCGGGTGGTCGGCGTGAGGGTCGTGCGCGACGGCGCGGAGCACGTGGTCCGAGCCCGCCGGGGCGTGATCCTCGGCAGCGGCGGCTTCGAGAAGAACCTCGACCTGCGCGAGAAGCACCAGCCACGCCCCACCTCGGTCGACTGGACGACGGGCAGCCAGTTCAACACCGGCGGTGGCATCCTGGCGGGGGTCGCGGCCGGCGCCGAGACCGACCTGATGGACGACGCCTGGTGGGGACCCACGATCCCGCTGCCGAGCGGACCCTGGTTCTGCCTGGCCGAACGCAACCTGCCGGGCTCGATCATCGTCAACCAGGCCGGGATGCGCTTCATGAACGAGGCGCTCCCCTACGTCGAGGCGGTGCACGAGATCTACCGGGGCGAGGCCACCGGCGTCGGTCACGTGCCGGCGTGGATGGTGATCGACCAGCGCTACCGCAACCGCTACCTGTTCGCCGGCCTCGGCCCGCGCCAGCCCTTCCCGGGCCGCTGGTACAAGCACGGCACGGTGGTGAAGGCCGGCACCCTCGCGCGCCCTGGCCGAGCAGATCGACGTCCCGGCCGACGCTCTCGAGGCCACCCTCGAGCGCTTCAACGGCTTCGCCCGCTCGGGCACCGACGAGGACTTCCACCGCGGCGAGTCGGGCTACGACAGGTACTACTCCGATCCCACCGTGAAGCCGAACCCGTCGCTGCACGTGATCGACCAGGCGCCGTTCTACGCCGTGAAGATCGTGCCCGGCGACCTCGGCACCAAGGGCGGCCTGGTCACCGACGAGCGCGCCCGCGTCCTGCGGGCCGACGGCAGCGCCATCCCCGGTCTCTACGCCGCCGGCAACTGCTCGTCCGCCGTCATGGGCCGCACCTACGCGGGCCCCGGCGCCACCATCGGCCCCGCGCTGGTGTTCGGCTACCTGGCCGCGGAGGACATCGCCACCGAGTCGGTGGTCGAGGAGGGCGCGCTCACGCCCGTGGCGAATCCCCAGCACGAGAAGGAGATCTGACGTGCCGATCGACCCCGCGGCAGCGATCGGCGCCGTCGTCGGCACCGTCGACTTCTCATGGACCGACTCCGACGTGCTGCTCTACCACCTCGCGGTCGGGGCCGGCTCCCACCCGGGCGACCACCTCGACCCCGCCGCGCTGGCCTACACGGTCGAGGGCCCGTCACTCCAGGTGCTGCCGTCGTTCGGTGTCGTGGCACCGACCTTCCACGCCTCCGACCCACCGCCGCTCGACCTGCCGGGCTGCGACATCAACCTCTCCCAGGTGGTGCACGGCTCCCAGGAGATCTCGGTGGCGGGTCCGCTGCCGACATCCGGAGCGGCCACGCTCACCACCACGCTCACCGATGTGTGGGACAAGGGCAAGGCGGCGGTGATCTGGCAGGAGGCGGTGGCCACCGCGCCGTCCGGCGAGGAGCTGTGGCGTACCCGCTCCTCCATCTTCGTGCGCGGGGAGGGCGGCTTCGGCGGTGAGCGCGGGAGCACCGAGAAGGTCCAGCTGCCCGACCGGGTACCCGATCTCGAGGCGAGCTACGCGGTCACGCCGCAGCAGGCGCTGCTCTACCGGCTGTGCGGCGACCGCAACCCGCTGCACGCCGACCCGGCATTCGCGCAGGCGGCGGGCTTCCCGGAGCCGATCCTGCACGGCCTGTGCTCGTACGGGATCGTGCTGCGTGAGCTCACCGACGGCCTGCTCGGCGGCGACGCCGCCGCCGTGGCCGGGTTCGGCGGGCGGTTCTCCGGCGTCGTGCTCCTCGGTGACACCATCCGGGTGCGCGGCTGGCGCGAGGACGGCCGCATCGTGGGCGAGGCCACGGTCGGCGGCGGGGAGCGCGAGGGCTCCCCCGTGCTGTCCGACATCGAGCTCGCCGTGCGTTGAGTCACAGACCGACGACACACAGCCCACTCTCACCGCTCTCACACCAGCGCGACCTAACGTCGTACTCCATGCCGCACCCCACGAACGAGACCCCGACCCGCTCCGTACCCGACCTCCTCGCCGGCGACGTCGCCGTGGTGGTCGACAGCCGCGACCCGCGCGCCGCCGAGGTGCTCAGCGTGGCCCAGGACCAGTTGGCCGCCGCCGGGGTGCGCTCGCTGCGCACCCGGACCGTGGACGACGTCCACCCCCTCGCCGACGCCCTCGACGACCTGCTCGACGATGCCCCCGACCTGCTGCTGCTCCGCGCCGACGACCGCGCCTCGACCCTCGTGGCGGGGCGGCTCGCCCGCACCGGCACCGTGCTCGGTCTGCTGCCGGCCGACCCTGCCGAGGCCGCGCTCGCCGACGTCGACCTGGGCCGCGCCGGACGCCGTCCGTTCCGTCACGAGGCGGTGCTCGGCCTCCCGGTCGGCGTGACCGACCGGCTCACACCGTCGCTCGAGCGGCGGTTCGGACGGCTGGCGCGTCCGGTGGCCACGATGCGCGCCCACCGGCGCTCGGTGCGGTTCCAGGTCCGCCTGGAGTTCCCCGACGGCGACCACCCGCGGCTCGACCTCGACGACGTCCTGCAGGTGTCGGTCCGGCCCCGTGCGGGTGTGCTCGACGTGCACTGCGTCCAGGACCTGCGGCTGCGCGACGCACTCGCGGTCGACCGTCGGCTGCGCCGCGGCGACGTCGTCGAGCACGAGCGGGTGCACCACCTGACCACGAGTGCGGTGCGCGTGGTCACCAGGCCGAACACCGAGGTGCAGCTCGACGGCGTGGTGGAGACGCTCACCCCGTTGGTGCTGACGCTGCAGCGCGACGCGCTGCGGATGCTGGTGCCGGCGTAGGTCAGCAGTCGGTGCTGCCGGCGTGCGCGAACTCGACGCACACCTCGCGCTGACTGCCGCCGCTGTCGTCGGCCTGGCTCGGGGAGGGTTGGAACGAGACCAGGGCTGCGACGAGCAGCAGCAACAGCACGGTGAGCCGGGTGATCATGACGCCTCCTGCGGGAGTGGAGTCATCGCCTTGTTCCCCGGCTCGATGCTCCTAACCCACCTGACGGGGTGATCTAGTCCGGCGACCGGACTGTCGGTGTGGGCCTCAGCCCGACGGCTTGCGACCGAGCAGGTACAGCCGCTCGGTCCACTCGTGGCGCGCCGACAGCGGGCCGCGCACGTACCACTCGACGTCGGTGAGCCCCGCGCCCTCCAGCAGCGGCACCATCTCGGCCGGTCCGTGGAAGACGAAGTCGAGGTCGACGGCGTGCTCGAACCACGACGTGTGGTGGTGCACCTGGTCCCCGGCGTGCAGCGCGAGCGCGAGCGTGCCGCCGGGCGCCAGCGGCCGCACCAGCGCGTCGAGCGCTCCCGGCAGCTCCGAGGCGGCGAGGTGGATCAGCGAGTACCAGCCGAGCACCGCCCCCCAGCCCCCGGCGCCGGGTGGGCGCATGAGCCGCCGCAGGTCGCCCAGCTCGTAGCGGCCGTCCGGGAACCGGCGCCGCGCCTCCTCGACCATGGCAGGCGTGAGGTCGATGCCGGTGGCGTCGGCTCCCTGGTCGGCCAGGTAGGCCGTGATGTGCCCGGGGCCGCACCCCACCTCGACGACCGGGCCCGGGCCGGCCGCGACCCGGTCGAGCAGCCACCGCTCGAACGGCAGGTGGGCGAGCTCACCGGTGAGGTGGTCGGCGTAGTCGGTGGCCACCGCGTCGTAGGTGGCGCGGACCTTGGCGTCCCGGGCCTCGGCACCCTCGGCCAGCACGGCGTCGCGGTCGACGGGGGGCTGGCGCCTCGACGTCCGGCGCGGTGTCGACCGGTCCGAGCAGGTGGACCCACCGGGCGTCGTGCTCGCGCGGGCCGCGCGGCAGCTGCCGCACCAGTGGCGGATCGGCCGCGGCCATCCGGGTGAGCGTCGCCTCGACGTCGGCACGGTCGGCGAACGCGTGCAGCCGCTCGGTCCTGCTCCTGAGCGCCCCGGGCGGCTGCGCGCCGCGCAGCAGGAGCACGGTCAGCAGCGCCCGTTCGCCGTCCGCCCAGCCCTGCCGGACCGCCACGGTCTGCACGTACTTGAGCGTGCGTCGTCCGCGGTCCTCCCACGTCACCGCTACCAGGTCGCGGGCCTTCAGCTCGCGCAGGGTGTCGTGCACGAGCCGCTCGTCGTAGTCGACGACGGGGTCGCGACTGCTGGCCTGGTTGCAGGCGGTCCGCACCGCGGCGACCGTCATCGGGTACGACGCCGGCACCGTCACCTCCTTCTCCAGGAGGCTCCCCAGCACGCGTTGCTCCTCGGCCGACAGGACGGGCAGGTCGCTCACGACGATCCAATCTAGGGGACCACGCGGGGTCTACGGTGAGCGCCATGGAGCTGTCGGGCGCGGTACCCGCACTCCCCGTGCTCGACGTCGCGGCCGCGGTGCGGCACTACGAGGAGCGCTTCGGCTTCGCCTCCCCGCACCAGGAGCCCGGCTTCGCCGTCCTGACCCGCGACGCCGCCCGTCTCCACCTCTGGCAGTCCGGCGACCACGGCTGGCGGCTCCGCCCCGACGACGACCTGCGCATGTCACCGGTCCGGACCGGGGCCGAGACCTTCCTGGCCGGCACGGCCAGCTGCCGCATCGGTCTCGACCGGCCGGCATCGGTCGACGAGCTCTACACCGAGCTCGCCGCGGCGGGCGTGCTCCACCCCACCGACCCGGGCGCACCACGTGACACCGACTTCGGCACCCGGGAGTTCGCCACCCTCGACCTCGACGGCAACCTGCTCGAGTTCTACTGCTGGCGCTCCTGAACCCCTGTGCTCAGCGACCGCACCGGTCGAGGCGGTCCCAGGGCCAGTCGGAGGCGACCCAGCCCGCCACGGCCTCGGCGAGCGGCCCGTCGAGCTCGGCGCGGTCCGCCGTCACCCACGACTGCACGACGACGTCGTGGTCCACGGTCTCCGACGGGTAGAGGTAGACGCACCCGATCACGTGGCCGTCGGCCGGGTCGAGGACCGTGAACGTGAACCCCATGCGCTGCTCGAAGTCCTGGGCGTGACGGACCAGGTCCTGGAGGTTCCGCTCCGGCGGGTAGCCACCCGGCGGCGGCCAGCTGCCGTCCGGGTAGCCAGGCGTCGAGCGGATGTGCTCGACGCTCGACCCCCACGCCGCGAGGTCGGACTCGTTGTGCCGTGGCCCCAGCGGCTCGAGCCGGAACTGCTCGGTGACGAGCGAGGTCGGCGGGTCGAAGTCGGCGGGGACGAAGTCCTGCTCGGTCATGTCCGGGACGGTAGAGCGCCGGAGGCAATCTGGCACCGGCGTTTCCGGGAGGGTCGGATCGCAGTGACCAGGTACGGGGTTGGGTCCGGATGCAGGACGCCCGCGATCGTTACCACCTCGTGACCTGGAACCCTGTGGTTGAGCCCGATTCTCGGGCCGGAGTGTCGGTGGCGAGTGCTGGAATGGATCCATGACCACCACCGAGCAGCCGCCGTCGCTGGCCGACGTCCGCGCCGCCGATGCGGTGGTCCGGCACGGTGAGGTCGACCGGCTCGTGGCGGTCACCGCGTGGCTCGAGCAGCACCTGGTCGACCCCCGCATCAGCGACGACGTCGCGATGCCCGACTACGGCGACGGCGAGCTGCTGCTGGCCGGCGACGGCGCCCCGGCGGTCTCCGAGGCGGCGGTCGTCGAGCTGATCACCACCCTCGGCAAGTCCGACGCGGCCGGCCGGCACTGGGTGGGCAACGCTCTGGAGGTCAAGTACCGGCTCCCGCGGCTGTGGCGCCGGGTCCTCGACGGTGAGGTCGAGGTGTGGCGGTCATTCAAGGTCGCCGAGTCCACCCTCTCCCTGCCGCTCGACGGCGCCGCGTTCGTCGACACGGCGCTCGCGCCGTTCGCGCACTCGCTGTCGTGGACCCAGCTGGAGCGCACCATCGAGAAGGCCCGCACCCGTCTACGACCCCGACGAGGTGCAGCGCCGCCGTGACGCCGACCCCCGCCGGTTCGACGTCCGCACCCACGGCACCGGCATCGACGGGTTCACCTGGGTCGAAGGACTCATGGACGCCGCGCGACGCCCTCGACCTCGACGCCGCGGTGTCCTCGGTCGCCGCCCAGCTCGGCGAGGTCTGACCGACCTCCCGCTCGACGTCCGGCGCTCCATGGCCGCCGGCGAGATCGGCCGCGCCCAGCTCGCCCTCGACCTGAGCGAAGGCTCGGGTCGCGGGGTCGACGTCTCGATCCTGATGACCGACACCCAGGTCGCCGAGCTCCGGCAGAGCGGCAGCAACGTCCTGCTCGACCAGGTCGCAGGCTGGTGCGGCGCCGCGACCACCGTCACCATCCGCCCCGTCCTCGACCTCAACGACCACCACCGCATCGGCGGCTACGTGCCCACCGAGACGATCCGCGAGCAAGTGCTGCTCACCTGGCCGCAGTGCGTCTTCCCCTACTGCACCCGCAGAGCCCGACGCTGCGACCTCGACCACCGATGACCCCCACGGCGACGGCGGCGCCAACGTGCCCCTGCAACCTGACGCCGCTGTGCCGCACCCACCACCGGATGAAGACCTTCTCCGGCTGGACCTACCAACCAGCCGAGACCACCGAGACCGGGATCCCGACCGCCTTCACCTGGACCAGCCCCGAAGGCAACCGGTTCCACGTCGACCACCGCGGCTCCACCCCGCTGCCCGACGTCTGACCACCCCGCCCCACACCCCGCCCGACGGGCGGGGCTCGAGGCGTGCCCAGGGGTCTCACACGCCGCTCGCAGGGCGGCGGACTAGCCCCAGGCCTCCGCGAAGCGGGAGCGGACGTCGTGGAGCCGGTCGAGCGGCTCGTTGGCGTAGACGAGGCGCAGGTAGCGGTCGCCGGAGGGACCCCAGCCGGTCATCGGGGTGGCGGCCACGCGGCCGCGGGTGAACAGCCGATCGGCGGCGTCGGCCGGGGTCAGGCCGAGCTCCTCGGTGTCGATCAGCAGCGACCAGCCACCTGACGGAGGCACGACGGGGTAGTCGGCCAGCTCGCGCACGAGGTGCTCGGCCCGGTCCTGCCAGGTGCCGGTCGCAGCTGCGACGTCGGCGTCGGCGTCCGGCGCCGCGAGGGCCAGTGCCACGGCCTCCTGTGCGAGCCCGACCTGACAGACCACGTTGGTCAGGCCGACGAGGTGGACGTCGGGCATGATCCGGCGCGGGCCGACGACCCAACCGACGCGCCAGCCGATCATCCGCAGCTCCTTCGACGCAGAGCCGACCGTGATGGTGCGGTCGGCCAGCCCCGGGTGCCGGGCCGGGTGCCCGGGCGGGGCGCCGTCGAAGCGGATCCGCTCCATGGCGGCGTCGTAGACCAACCATGCGTCCGTCGGCTCCAGAGCGGCGGCCAGCGCGTCCCAGTGCTCGTGGCCGAGGAGCGCGCCGGTCGGCATCGCCGGCGACATCATCAGGACAGCGGCGGTCCGCGGCCCGACAGCGCCGGCCAGGGCCTCGGGATCCAGCTCCCAGCCGGTGGCGGTGCCCCGGTGGGAGACGAACCTCGGCACACCGCCCGCCAGGTGGATCCGGTTGACCAGGCCCGCATAGATCGGGTCGCACACCACGACCTCCCAGCCGGGGTCCACGGTCGCGAGCAGCACGTTGAACACGCCGTTGAGTCCGCCGGCCGTGATGACGCACTCGGCGACCGGGTCGTAGGGCCGACCCGCGAACCTCGCGACGTGCGCGGACGCCGCCTCCCGCAGCGAGGTGCCTCCCTGGAACGGCAGGTAGCTGTTGGCGGTGTCCTCGCCGACCGCCTCCCGGGTCCGGCTCAGCGCCGCCTCGGGCGGTCGCAGGTCGGTGTCGAGGTTCTCCAGCCGGAGCATCCCCGGGTCGCCCAGCGCGTCGGCCCGATCACCGACCGCGTCGACCCCGATTCCCGGGATGTGCCGCAACCGCTCCACGCCCATGGGCCGATGGTGTCACCCGGAGGCCGCCACCACCCGCACTTCCTCAGCCTCCGGGTCCCACCGCCGCAGCACGGGGCAGGTGAGGACGACGTCGTCGGCGCCGAGGACGTCGAAGGCGCGGGCCAGGTCGGCTCGGGGCAGGCGTCGGGCGAGGGTGACGTGCGGGAGCCAGCCCGGGTGCCAGGCGTCCGGGACGGCCGCGCGGAGCTCGAGCACGGCGGCGGTGAGCTGGTCGGGCGCGTCGACGAGTCGGACCAGCGACACCCGCTCACCGCCGAGCACGCCGAGCGCGGCGCACCGCAGCTCGAGCGGCAGCAGCGGACCGAGGAGGTCGGCGGCGAGCCGCTCGTGGTCCGCGGTCAGCCCGGGCGCCGAGAGCACGGTCACGTGCGGGGTGTTGGTGGCCCCGGCGTGGTCGAGCATCGAGGGCAGTCCGGCATCACGGAGGAGCCGCCAGTCGGCGAGCACAACGTCCCGACCGGCGTCGTCGGGTACGAGCTCGAGGGCGTGGAGGCGGGGCATCAGGAGAGGTATCTCGCGGCGCGGCGGGTGTGGGCGGCCTTGGTGGCGGCGTCCATCCGGTCGTAGGAGGAGGTGATGAACCCCGAGCGCGCGTTGCGCTCGAAGACCTCGCGGTGGTCGCGCACGAACGTCCAGTAGAGGGCGTCCCAGTCGTCCTGCCAGTCCTTCCCCCATCCGGCCGCGCCGTAGTCGCTCATCTTGCGCAGGTAGTTCGACCCCGAGACGTAGGGCTTCGTGGTGATCGACTCTCCCGCCGCGAACTGCGACATGGCGTAGACGTTCGGCACCATCACCCAGTCGTAGGCGTCGACGAACATCTCCATGAACCACTCGTAGACGGCGTCCGGGTCGGTGCGCAGCAGGCACATCGCGTTGCCCAGCACCATGAGCCGCTCGATGTGGTGCGCCCAGCCGTGGTCGAGCACCCGCTGGACGACGTGGTCGACCGGGGCGAGGCCCGGTCGACGCCGTCCACCAGCCGTCCTCGAGCGGGCGGCCGTGGCCGAGCCGGTTGCGCGAGCGCATCCGCGGCCCGAGGACGACGTAGGTGGCGCGCATGTACTCCCGCCAGCCGATCACCTGGCGCACGAACCCCTCCAGGCTGGCCAGCGGCACGTCGTTGCGCTCCCCCACCTCCAGCGCCCGGGCGAGCACCCGCCGCGGCGAGATCAGCCCGATGTTGAGCCCCGGCGTGAGCAGCGAGTGGAAGACCCAGGGCGTGGCGGTCGAGAGCGCGTCCTCGTAGGGGCCGAACTCGTGGAACCGCTCGGCCAGGAACTGCTCGTAGCCGGCGTCGGCCTCGTCGTGGCGACGTCGGCCACGCGAACTCGTCGGGGTCGCCGGGGTTGTCGGGGAACCGCTGCTGCACCCAGGCGATCGCCGGCTCGACCTCCTCGTGACGATCGGGCCACGCGGGATCGGGCACCGGGTGCAGCCTTCGGCAGCTTCTTGCGGTTCTCCTCGTCGAAGGACCACCGCCCGCCGACCGGCTGGTCGCCGTCCACGAGCACGTCGAGCCGCTGCCGCTGCCAGGCGTAGAAGTGCTGCATCCGGGCGTGCCGGCCGGAGCCGCCGAGCACCTCGGCGATCTGCGCGCGGGTGGTGAGGAAGTTCGGCGACTCCAGCACCTGCTCGGGCGCCAGCTCGTGGCCGGCGTCGGCCAGCGCGGCGGACAGGTCCTGCCCGAGCCAGTCGTCGACGACGTCGTAGACGGTCACCTCGGTCGGCTCGCAACCGCCTCACGACGTCGGCCAGGGCGGTGCGGCTGCGGCGTCGCCCGTCGGTCTCGACCACCTCGACGTCGAAGCCCGCCTCGCGCAGCCGGTCGGCGAAGCGCCGCATGCTCGCCCGGTGCAGCACCAGCTTCTGGGTGTGGAAGCGGTACTGCCGGAACAGCAGGTCGTGCTCCACCAGCACGAACGTCGTGCCCTCGGGCGCGTCGAGGTGCGACTCGAACAGCTGGTGCGGCAGCACCAGCCGCACGTGTCGGGTCGCCATCGCCCGACCGTAGCCACGGTGGACGCCGTCCACTCACCCCGACGGCGACCCTACGCTGTCGGCTCATGAGCGTCCTCGACTCCTGGACCCGCGGCGAGCACGTCGGCGACGGCCGCACCTTCCCGACCTACCGCAAGGGCACCGGGCCGGGCGTGATCGTGGTGCACGAGATCCCCGGCCTGACCCCGCAGGTGGTCGGTTCGCCGAGGAGGTGGTCGACGCCGGGTTCACCGTCGTGCTGCCGCACCTGTTCGGCAAGCCCGGCGCCGGCGTCAACCCGCTGACCGTCGCCGGCACGTTCCGCCAGGTGTGCGTCAGCCGGGAGTTCACCACGCTCGCCACCGGCGAGACCTCGCCGGTGGCCGGCTGGCTGCGCAGCCTGGCCCGCGACCTGCACGCCGAGCTCGGCGGACCCGGGCGTCGGCGCGCTCGGCATGTGCTTCACCGGCGGCTTCGCGCTCGCGATGATGGTCGACGACGCCGTGGCCGCGCCGGTGCTCTGCCAGCCGTCGGCGCCGTTCCCGGTCGGCAGGAAGCGGGCCGCCGACCTCAACCTCTCCCCCGCCGACCTCGAGACGGTGAAGGACGCGAGCCGCCGGCGGCTGCCAGGTGCTCGGCCTCCAGTACGCCAAGGACCCCGCCACCGGCACCCGGTTCGAGACGCTCGAGCGCGCGAGCTCGGCGACGCCTTCATCCGTGTCGAGTTCCCGGGCCGCAAGCACAGCACCGTGACGCTGCACCGCCAGCAGGAGGGGGTCGACCGGGTGCTGGACTTCTTCCGGGAGAAGCTCGCGGGCTAGGACGCCGACAGCACCAGCCCGCTGGTCGGCACGCCGGTGCCGGCGGTGACCAGGACGTGCGAGTCGGCGGCGGCCGGCACCGCGTTCACCGACGTGCCGCGGATCTGGCGCACCGCCTCGGCGATGCCGTTCATGCCGTGGATGTAGGCCTCGCCGAGCTGGCCGCCGTGGGTGTTGAGCGGCAGCCGGCCGCCGACCTCGATGGCGCCGTCGGCCACGAAGCCGGGCGCCTCGCCGCGACCGCAGAAGCCGAGCTCCTCGAGCTGCATGAGCACGTAGGGCGTGAAGTGGTCGTAGAGGATCGCCATCGGCATGTCGTCGGGGCCGAGCCCGGACTGGCGCCACAGCTCGCGACCGACCACGCCCATCTCGGGGATGCCGATGTCGTCGCGGTAGTACGACGTCATCACGAACTGGTCGCGGCCGCTCCCCTGCGCCGCGGCGGTGATCGACGGCCGGCTTCTGGGCCAGGTCGCGCGCCCGCTCGGCGGACGACGACGACGAGCGCCACGGCGCCGTCGGACTCCTGGCAGCAGTCGAGCAGGTGCAGCGGGTCGACGATCATCCGCGAGGCCTGGTGGTCCTCGAGCGTGATCGGCTTCTCGTGGAAGAAGGCGTGCGGGTTGACGGCCGCGTGACGACGGTCGGCCACCGCCACGGCGCCGAAGTCCGCCGACGTGGCGCCGTACTCGTGCAGGTAGCGCGTGGCCTGCATCGCCACCGTGGCCGCCGGGGTGCCGAGGCCCATCGGGTAGGTCCAGGCGTTGTCGAGGCCGTTGGTGTTCACCTGGGCGGCCGCGGCCAGCGAGAACTGCCCGAACCGGCTCTCGGAGCGCTCGTTGAAGCCGCGGTAGGCCACCACGACGTCGGCGACGCCGGTGGCGACCGCCATCGCCGCCTGCTGCACGGTGGCGCAGGCACCGCCGCCGCCGAAGTTGATGCGGCTGAAGAACCGCAGCTCGGGCAGCCCGAGCTCGCGGGCCACCGCGATCTCCGAGGAGGTGTCCATGGTGAACGTGGTGAGGCCGTCGATCTCGCCGACGTCGAGGCCGGCGTCGGCCACCGCCGCCCGCACCGCCTCCACCGACAGCTGCAGCTCGGAGCGACCCGACCTCTTGGAGAACTCGGTGGCGCCGATGCCCGGCGATCGCGGCCTTGCCGGACAGCGTCATGCGACGGTCACCCGCACCGTGCCGGTGACGTGGTCGCCGAGCGAGACCCTGCCGACGACGGCGATGGTGGCGACGCCGTCGGCCACCTCGGTGACCTCGCCGCTGAAGGTGAGGGTGTCGTAGGGGTGGGCGGGGGCACCGAGGCGGATCGCGATGCCCTTCAGCTCGGCGTCGTGTCCGGCCCAGTCGACGACGTACTTCTCGACCAGGCCGTTGCTGGTGAGGATGTTCATGAAGATGTCCTTCGACCCCGCCGCCTGCGCGACGTCGCGGTCGTGGTGCACGTCCTGCCAGTCTCGGGTGGCGATCGCGGTGCTGACGATGGTGGTGGGCGTCATCGGCAGGCTCCACTCGGGGAGCACCTCGCCGGCCTCGATGGTCCTCATGGCGTGGGGTTCACGCCTTCCTCCAGACTGGCAGCGTCAGCTCGTCGTCGACCTCGCGGAAGTCGACGCGCAGCCGCATGCCGATCTCGATCTCGTCGTCGGCGACGTCGGCCACCTCGCCGACCATCCGCACGCCCTCGTCGAGGTCGAGGAGGGCGATGACGATCGGGAGCTCCTTGCCGGGCACCGGCGGGTGGCGGTGCACGACGTAGGAGAAGACGGTGCCCTCGCCGCTCGCCACCTCGTAGCCGCGGTCGTAGGCCTCGCAGCTCTGGCAGGCCGGCCCGGGCGGGAACCGCTTGGCCCCGCAGGCGTTGCACACCTGGATGCGCAGCTCGCCGGCCCGCGTGCCGTCCCAGAAGAACTGGGAGTCGCGGTTCACCATCGGCCGGACCGTCACGACTGCTCCTCCCCCTCGTGGCGCGGCACGAACTTCAGGACCCGGAACAGCATCGAGGCCACCACCTCGTCGCCGACGTACCAGGTGTTCCTCGACGTCACGAAGTAGCCGACGCCCATCGCGGTGCGCTTCGGTCCGACGACCGAGTCGAGCGCGCTGGTGACGCGCACCTGCTCGCCGACCCCCAGGTAGCGCTCGTAGGTCTGCTCGCAGTTGGTGCCGAGGACGGCGGTGTAGCCCTCGTCGGTGAGCACCACCATCATCCGGCTCAACGGGTCGTCGTCGGGCCGCCGCCGCCCGAGGCCCGGCATCGTCCACACCTGAGCCATCGAGGGCGGCGCCTCGCCGCCGGAGCGGAACCGCTCGTTCTCGTAGCCCATCGCGTCGAGCCAGGTGCCGATCGTGGCCTGGTTGACCGGGTACTGCGCCTGCGACTCCGATGCCTCCCCCAGCGCCCGCAACCGCTCGGCCTCGGCGATGATCCGCTCGTGCCGGGCGTCGTCACCGGCGTCGTCGGTCACCTCGGGACCCTCGGCAGGCCGAGCCCGAACATGCCGATCAGCTCGCGCTGCACCTCCTGCACGCCGCCGCCGAAGGTGAGCACCAGGTTCCGCTTGGCCTGCTCGTCGAGGTAGCGCATCAGCCACCGGGTGTCGTCGTCGGCGGGGTCGCCGTAGCGGTGCAGCACGGCGACGAGGTCGGCGGAGAGGTGCTGCACCTGGTCGGCGGCGAACACCTTCGACGACGACGCGTCGCCCACCGACACCTCACCGGCCTCGCCGGCCCGGGCCACCTCCCAGTTGAGCAGCTCGTTGACGCGGAAGGCCGCGGTCACGCGGCCGAGCACGTCGCGCACGTCGTGGCGGTCGACGACGCCGGCCTTGGTGGCCCACTCGAGGATGCGGTCGCGCAGCCCCTCGAGCCGGCCGGCCGGGCCGAGCATCACGCGCTCGTGGTTGAGCTGGGTGGTGATGAGCTTCCAGCCCTGGTTCTCCTCGCCGACCAGCATGTCGGCGGGCACGCGCACGTCGTTGTAGTAGGTGGCGTTCACGTGGTGGGAGCCGTCGGCGGTGATGATCGGCGTCCAGGAGTAGCCGGGGTCGGTGGTGTCGACGATGAGGATCGAGATGCCCCGGTGCTTCGGGGCGTCGGTGTCGGTGCGGACGGCGAGCCACACGTAGTCGGCCTGGTGGCCGCCGGTGGTCCAGAGCTTCTGGCCGTTGACGACGTAGTGGTCGCCGTCGCGGCGGGCGGTGGTGCGCAGCGCGGCGAGGTCGGTGCCGGCGTCGGGCTCGCTGTAGCCGATCGCGAAGTGCACGTCGCCCTGCGAGGATCCGCTCGAGGAACAGGTCCTTCTGCTTGTCGGTGCCGTAGCGGATCAGCGTGGGTCCGACGGTCTGCAGCGTGACGGCGGGCAGGTGCACGTCGGCGTGCTGCGCCTCGTTGGCGAAGATCGTCTGCTCCACCTCGCCGAGCCCGTGGCCGCCGTACTCCTGCGGCCAGCCGACGCCCATCCAGCCGTCCTCGCCCATCTGGCGGATCACGCGCTGGTAGGTGTCGCCGTGGCGGTCCTGGCCCATCTCGGCGTGCTCGTCGCGGGAGGCGAGGCCGTGGAAGTAGGTGCGCAGCCGGTCCTTGAGGTCGCGCTGCGCCTGGGTGAGCTCGAGGTTCTTGGCGGCGGGGTCCTCGACCGGCACGTCGCCGGGCAGCGTGCCGAGCGCGTGCGCGATGTCGGTGACCCAGGAGAAGTAGTGGTGCAGCGGGTAGGTCTCGTCGACGCCCATGCCGCCGTGCAGGTGGTGGCAGATCCGCAGCGCCTGCGGGCCCTCGGCCACCAGCCAGTAGGCGCCGACGGCGAGGTCGTCGGCGGCGTCGAGGTCGTGGGTGACCCGCCAGGCGGCGTTGTCGGCGGCGAGGTCGAGGGTGCGCGAGGCGATGTAGACGTCGGCCACCTGCATCGCCACCGCCTGGAACTGCGCCAGCGCCCGGCCGAACTGCTCGCGGCCCTTCACGTACTCGGCGGTGAGGTCGCGGGCGCCCGACACCAGCCCGGCGGCGGTGAGCAGCAGCCCGGCGACGGCGAGGTCGGTGAGCCGGCGGGCGGCGCCGTCGGCGAGCGGCTCGGCCGGGGCGCCGTCGAGCACGACGGTGTGCGTGGTGAGTCGCGACGACGAGCCGGACTCCTCCAGGGTCACCCCGGGCCGGCGGGGTCGACGAGCACGACGACGTCGTGTCGTCGCCGCCCGGCGGGCGGTGACGAGGAGGCGCCCGGCGTCGGCGGCGCAGGGAGACGCCGATCTTGCGGCCGGTCACGGTGCCGGCGCCGGCGTCGAACGTGGTCTCGGGCGGCTGACCGATCCGCCGCCCCACCTCGCGCAGGGCCGGGGTCAGCAGGACGTCGCCGGCGGCCACGCCGGGCAGCCAGGTCTCCTGCTGGGCGTCGGTGCCGTGGCTCGCGAGCGTCAGCACGCCGCAGCAGAGCGTCTCCCAGACGGGCAGGTGGCCGGCCCGGGCACCGGTCTCGCGCAGCAGGACCGCCACCTCCGGCAGGCCGAGCCCCTCGCCGCCGTGCGCGGTGGGCACGGGAAGGGCGGTGAGCCCGGCCGCGGCGAAGGCCTGCCAGTCGCCGTCGCGCTCGAGCGCCTCGGTGACGACGGCGCGGACGGCGTCGAGCGACTCCGCCTCGTCCGCGCGCGGAACGATGTATCCGTCCACCTGCGTCATGGGCGAAACTGTAACGTGTTCTAGTCCTCCCGCGAACCGCGCCAGTCGCGGACCTTCGGGACGCGACATGCCGTACCTGCGTGCCGAACGTCCGCGACTATCCCTCGTCGTCGCCCTGGGAGCGCTCGGACGCGGAAGGGGTCGGCGGTGGCGGTGGCCTCGCGGAGGCGGGCGAGCTCCTTCGGGAAGGATTGCGCCAGCGCCTCGGCGTCCGGCATCGACTCGCGGCACGCGATGACGCCGACGTGCAGGACGCCGTTGTTCGACGCCACGGTGATGTTGACGCCGGCACCGTGGAACACCGGCCCGAGCGGGTACATCGCCTCGATCCTCGCCCCGGCGAAGTAGAGCGGGACCGGCGGCCCCGGCACGTTCGAGATCACCAGGTTGTGCACCACCGGGTGCTTCTCGGCGAGCCGCAGCCCGGCGTAGGCGCGCACCGCGAGGCCGAAGGTGCGCGGCGCGGCGAACTCGGCCCAGTCCTGCAGCGAGTCGGCACTGATCGCCTGGTGGTGGTCCTTGGCATGGCGGTTGGCCTCGGCCATGTCCTCGAGCCGCTCGAGCGGGTCCTCGATGTCGGTGCCGAGCCGCGCGAACAGCGAGGAGACCTTGTTGGCGCCGCGGTCGTGGCGCGAGTCGCCACGCACGCTCACCGGCACCGACGCCAGCAGCGACGACGACGGCAGCTCGCCACGCTCGTCGAGGTAGGCGCGCAGGGCACCGCCCGCGATCGCGAGCACCACGTCGTTGACGGTGGTGCCGGTGGCGTTCTTGACCGCCTTGACGTCGGCGAGGTCCATGTCGGCCAGGGCGAGCGTGCGGTGCCCGGTGATGGTGCCGTTGAACGAGGTGCGCGGGGCGGTGAGCGGGGCCGCCATCGCCGTGCCGGACCGGGCCCGGCCGACGGTCTTGACCACGCCCTCGACGGTGGGGGCCAGCATCCGCGCGGCGTGCACCGGGAGCGCGAGCCGGCTCAGCGCCGCCCGGCCGAGCAGCTCGCGGGACCCCGCGGCGCGGGCCCGCGGGCGCTCCTCGGGGATCGCGATCGGGTCGGCGGCCGGCTCCAGCGAGCACAGGTGCGAGAGCAGGCTGGCGCCCGAGACGCCGTCGACGGTGGCGTGGTGCATCTTGGAGAAGACGACGATCTTGTCGTCCTCGTAGCCCTCGACCACCCACATCTCCCACAACGGCCGCGACCGGTCCAGCGGCAGCCCGGCGAGGTGGGAGAGCAGCTTGACGAGCTCGGGGTAGCCCCCCGGCGACGGCACCGCGAGGCGGTGCAGGTGCCGCTCGATGTCGAACTGCTTGTCCTCCACCCAGATCGGGTGGTCGAGGCCCAGCGGCACCCGGCGCAGCTTGCGCGTGAACGTCGGGACGCCGGTGACCCGGTCCCCGATCTCGCGCTGCATCGAGTCGAAGGAGTACTCGGTCGGCATCGTCGACGGGTCGAGCACGATGACCGCGCAGACGTGCATGAGCTGCGCCGGCGTCTCCAGGTAGAGGAAGCTGGCGTCGAGTCCGGACAGTCGGTCCATGGGCGCATCCTAGGTCGGTAGAACGTGTTCTAGATTGTCAACGATCCCGATAGTCTCGCGCTATGGGCTTCCTCCGCCGGCAGGTCGTCACCGCGGCGCTCACCGCGAACGCGATCCACCCGCTCCCCGGCTTCCCGACCCAGGTGCCGACGTTCTTCGCCAGCTGGCTGACCGGCGAGCTCGCCCCGCACGTGCTGGCCGTCACGGCGGCCGACGCCGCCGCCCACAGCACCGCTGCGCGCCGCGACCGCACCGCCCTGGCCCTCGCCGGACTGAACGGCGCCGGGCTCCTCTACCTGGTCTCGCAGGCGCGCCGGGTGCAGCAGCAGGCCGAGGAGTCGCTGACCGAGGGGCTCGGCATCGACTACTTCGAGCAGCTCGACCAGAAGCCGACGCCGGCCGACCTCGCGACGCCGTGGCGCTCGCTGGTCTATCCGTTCCGCAACCGCGCGAGCGGGGTCCGCGTGGAGCGCGACATCGCCTACAACGACCACGGAAGGCGCGGCCTGCTCGACCTCTACCTGCCGGCCGAGGGCGACGTCGCGAACGCGCCGGTGCTGCTGCAGGTGCACGGCGGCGCCTGGACGATCGGCACGAAGGACCAGCAGGGCCTGCCGCTGATGCGGCACCTGGCCGCCAAGGGCTGGATCTGCGTGGCGATCAACTACCGGCTCGCGCCGCGCGACCGGTGGCCGGCGCAGATCGTCGACGTCAAGGAGGCGATCGCCTGGATCCGCGAGCACATCGCCTCCTACGGCGGCGACCCCGACTACATCGCGATCACCGGCGGCTCGGCCGGCGGCCACCTCTGCTCGCTGGCGGCGCTGACCCCGAACGATCCCACCTGGCAGCCGGGCTTCGAGGACGCCGACACCAGCGTGCAGGCCTGCGTGCCCCACTACGGCGTCTACGACGTCGCCGGCGCCGTCGGCGGCCGCAAGGCCGCACTGATGCGTGACCGGTTCCTCGCCCGCTGGGTGTTCCCCGACCGGTACGACGCCGACCCCGACGCCTACGAGCGGGCCTCGCCGCTGCGTCGCGTCTCCCCCGACGCCCCCGACTTCTTCGTCCTCCACGGCGCCCACGACTCGCTGGTGCCGGTCACGCAGGCTCGCGAGCTGGTACGACTGCTCCGCGAGACCAGCCGCCGCACCGTCGTCTACGCCGAGCTCCCCGGCGCCCAGCACGCCTTCGACGTCTTCCCCTCGATCCGCTCGGCCCACATCGTCCGCGCCATCGACCGGTATCTCCACTGGCACTGGAACTCGTGGCGGAAGTCGCGTGTGCCAGCCGACTCCTGACGGAGGTTGAGGTGCGAACCGCGCCAGCGCTGGGCCTCGAAGCCTCGTGAGGTCAACGGACACCCGGGCCCCGGCCTGACCGGCTCAGAGGTTTCGAGGCACCTCAACCACCGCCCCGCGGCAGCCCGAGGATCCGCTCGCCGGCCACGTTGCGCAGGATCTGCGTGGTGCCGCCGGCGATGGAGAGGCAGCGGGTGTTGAGCAGCTCCCAGACGGCGGCCCGCACGTCGGGGTCGTCGGTCAGGGCGCGCTCGCCGTACAGCTCGACGACGAGCTCGGCGCCGTCCTGGCGGTTGCGGACGCCGAGCAGCTTGGCCACCGACGACTCCGCCCCCGGCCCCTGGCCCTCGAGCGAACGGAGCGTGGTGCGCAGCCCGAGCAGCGTGCACACGGTCGACAGCGCCACCGAGCGGCCGATCGCCACCCGGTGGGCGGCCGAGAGCCCACCCGATGCCGCCAGTGCCACCGCCCGCTCGGTGCTCTTGTCGAGCCGCGACGTCGCCATCGCCACCCGCTCGTTGGCGAGCGTGGTGCGAGCGAGCCGCCACCCGTCACCGGGCTCGGCCACCACGCAGTCGTCGGGCACGAAGACGTCGTCGAGGAACACCTCGTTGAACAGCGCCTCACCGGTGATCTCGCGCAGCGGCCGCACCTCGATGCCCTCGCTCGCCATGTCGACGAGGAAGTAGGTGATGCCCCGGTGCTGCGGCACGTCGGGGTCGGTGCGGGCCAGGCAGATGCCCCAGTGGGCGCGCTCGGCCACCGAGGTCCACACCTTCTGGCCGGTGAGCCGCCAGCCGCCGTCCACCCGCTCGGCCCGCGTGCGCAGCGAGGCGAGGTCGGAGCCGGAGCCCGGCTCGGAGAACAGCTGGCACCACACCAGCTCGCCGCGCAGCGACGGCTCCACGAACCGCTCGCGCTGCGCGTCGGTGCCGTGCTCGAGGATCGTCGGGAGCGCCCAGCCGGCGATCACGATGTCGGGGCGGGTCACGCAAACGCGGGCGAGCTCCTGGTCGATGACGATCTGGGTGACGGCGTCGGCGCCGAGGCCGGCCGGCGCGGGCCAGTGCGGGGTCAGGTAGCCGGTCTCGACGAGCAGGCCGCGGCGGTCGGCCTCGTCGGCCGCGGCGATGCGCTCGACGGTGGCGCGGACGTCGTCGCGCACCGCCTCGTCCCGGCCCTCGAGGTCGACGTCGAGCCGGCGGCGGACGCCGTCGACCGCCTGCGCCGTGAGCCGCTCGGCCGCGGCGTCGGCGCCGCCGACGAGCGCTCGCAGGGCGAGCGCCCGGCGCAGGTAGAGGTGGGCGTCGTGCTCGTGGGTGAAGCCGATCCCGCCGAGCACCTGGAGGCACGACTTGGCCACCTCGACGGCGCCCTCGAGCGCCGTCACCACGGCCACGTCGGCGGCGAAGGACCACTGCTCGTCGCCGTGGAAGGCGACCTCGGCGGCGTCCCAGGCCGACGCCGTGACGGCCTCGGCGGTCTCGAGCATCTCCGCGCACAGGTGCTTGACCGCCTGGAAGGCGCCGATCGGCTGCCCGAACTGCTCCCGCACCTTCGCGTGGGCGACGGCGGTCGCCAGGCACCAGCGAGCGAGCCCGGAGGCCTCGGCCGCCGCCAGCGTGACGGCGGTGCGGCGCACGGTGTCGGTGTCGAGGTCGGTGCGCACCACGCCGTCCGCGCCGAGGTCGACCTCGGCCGAGCCGAACCGGCGCGACAGGTCGATCGGAGACCCCGGCGTCGCGACGACGGCATCGGCGGGCGCCACCCACCAGGTGCCGTCGGCGTCGGGGCAGAGCAGGTGGGTGGCGCCGGGCAGGTCCCACACGACGTCGAGGTCCGGGGCGAGGGCGAGTGCGACCCGGGCACCGTCCGCGACGGCGACCGCGACCTGCGCCACGTCGCCGAGGGCCTCCGCCGCCACCGCCGTCGCGAGCAGCGGTCCGGGCACCAGCTCATGGGCGCACGCCTCGAGCGCCACGGCGAGGTCGAGCACCGAGCCGCCACCGCCGCCGTGCTCCTCGGGCAGCGCGATCGCCGCGACGCCCATCTCGACGACGGCCTTCCAGGTGTCGTCGAAGGTGGCGGCGACGTCGTCCTCGCCCGCCCGGGCGACCGCGCGGCCGTCCAGCGACGCGGCCCACGAGCGCATGCTGGCGGCGAGCTCGACGTGCTCCTCGCTGATGCCGATCGACATGGACCCTCCGTGCTGGACCGACGAGAACTAGAACGTGTTCTAGAGGATAGCGTCCGCGGCGTGCAGCGCGACCCCACGACCCCGCCCGACACCGACACCCTGCTCGACCTCGCCCGGGCGGCCACCGGCTTCATGCCGGACGACGAGGGGCTGCTGCTGCACCGGGTGGCGCTCGACCGCCTCGCCCACGGCCCCGCGCTCGAGGTCGGCACCTACTGCGGCAAGTCGGCGGTCTACCTCGGCGCGGCGGCGGCCGCCGTCGACCGGGCCGACGGTGCGGGCCACCCCGCCTTCACGGTCGACCACCACCGGGGCTCGGAGGAGAACCAGGCCGGCTGGGAGCACCACGACCCCACGCTCGTCGACCCCGACCTCGGCGTCATGGACACCCTCCCCCGCTACCGCCGCACCATCGCCGAGGCCGGCCTGGAGCGCCATGTCGTCACCGTGGTGGGCCACAGCACGGTGGTCTCCGCGCACTGGCGCACCCCGCTCTCGCTGCTGTTCATCGACGGCGGGCACGCCGAGGTGCACGCCCAGCACGACTACACCGGGTGGGCGCCGTGGGTGATGACCGGCGGGTTCCTGGTGATCCACGACGTCTTCCCCGACCCCGCCGACGGCGGCCGGCCGCCCTACGACGTCTACCTCCGGGCGTTGCGGTCGGGCGACTTCGAGGACGTCGAGCAGGTCGGCTCGATGCGGGTGCTGCGGCGGGTGCGCGGCACGGCGGGCGACCCGGTCAGCTGACCCGGGACGGCTCGCACCCGCACTCGAGCGCGAGCTCGGCGAAGTGCGGGGCCAGCGAGGTGCCGCGCATGATGCCGGAGCCCGGCGTGCCGTGGCCGTAGGTCTCCCCCAGCGCGTCCGCGGCCAGAATCACCGCGGCCGCGGTGTAGGTGGTGTGCTCGACGGGCCAGTGCACGCCGTCGGGGAAGTCGGGGTTGGCCTCGCCGGTGACCCAGCCGGTCCAGTACCCGCCTCCCGGGTCGCGCAGGTGCTGCATGTCGCGGAACACCTGCAGCGCGCGGCGGTGGTCGCCGACCGCGTCGAGGGCCAGGGCCAGCTCGCAGGTCTCGGCTCCGGTGTACCAGGGGTTGGTGTCGACGCACCGGATGCCGAGCTCCGGCGTCACGAAGTCGTGCCAGCGCGACGCGAGCAGCTCGGCGCCGGCCTCGCCCCGCACCGCACCGCCGAGCACCGGGTAGTACCAGTCCATCGAGTACGTGGCCTTGTCGGCGAACCGGTCGCGGTGCTCGCGGATGGCGTGACCGAGCCGGCCGCCGGCGAGCTCCCACTCGGGCTGCGGGTCGTCGAGGAGGTCGGCGAGCGCCACACCGGCCCGCAGCGACTGGTAGATGCTCGAGCAGCCGGCGAGCAGGCAGAAGTCCTCGGTGGGCGTCCACCGGATGCCGCCGAAGCCCACCTGCTGGGAGACCACCCAGTCGAGACCGGCGCGCACCGAGGGCCAGTGCCGGACGACGAACCCGAGGTCGTGCCGCACCAGCCAGTGGTGCCAGACGCCGACCGCGAGGTAGGCCGACATGTTCACCTCGCCGCGGTCGTCCTCGACCTCGCCGGCCACGATCTTCATCGGCCACGAGCCGTCGTCGCGCTGCATCGTCGGCACCCACGCGAGGGCACGCTCCGCGGCCTCGACCTGGCCGCCGACGAGCATCGCCATCGCGGCCTCGACGTGGTTCCAGATGTCGACGTGCTCGCCGACGGTCCACGGCACCGCGCCGCAGGGCTCCTGCATCGCCGCGATCGACGCCGCGGTGTCGGCGACCTGCCCCGGGCTGAGGACGCCGTGGACGTACGGCAGCGGCTCAGCCATCGAGGTCGCGGTGTCCGGCGTCGTCGAGCGGGTTCGACAGCGCCTTGCGGAAGTACAGCACCATGCTCTTGCCGATGAGCGGGTCGAGCACCTTGCCCGCCAGCCGCAGCGTCCTGGGCTGCTTCATGATCTCCCAGACCAGGAGCTTGTGATAGGCGCGCGCCAGCGGGTGTCCGTCGTTGTCGACGCCGACGGCGCACTTGATCCACCAGTACGGCGCGTGGAGGCCGTGGGCGTAGTCCTTGCCCTCGTGCACCATCACGCCGCCGGCGGCCTTGGTGACCTTGTCGACCAGCTCGGCGTCGGTGTAGATGCGGATGTGGCCGTACGGCTTGTTGTGGTACTCCTCCGAGAGCTTCCAGTTGACGACCTCGGGGAACCAGCGCGGCACCGAGACCGCCAGCGTGCCGCCCGGGCGCAGCACCCGCACCAGCTCGTCGATCGCCTGGATGTCGGCCGGGATGTGCTCGAGCACCTCGGCGGCGACCACCCGGTCGAACTCGCCGTCGCCGAACGGCAGCGAGAGCGCGTCGCCCTGCTTGATGTCGGCCTCGGCGCCCTCGGGCACCTCGCCGGCCTCCTTCATCGCGCCGAACAGGTCCAGCACGCCGGACAGCTCGTCGGCGTCCATGTCGAAGGCGACGACGTCCGCGCCGCGGCGGTACATCTCGAACGCGTGCCGACCGGCGCCGCAGCCCATGTCGAGCACGCGGTCGCCCGGGCGCAGCCCGAGCCGGTCGAAGTCAACGGTCAGCATTCAGCCACGTCCTTTCGCGGATCGAGCCGGGCGAGCTCCGACGGGCCCGCGGCGGGACTCCTCGTCGTACTCGTCGATCACCTGCTGGTAGTGCTCGGCCACCGTCGACGGCGACGGCGTGCCAGCTGAACCTCTCCTCCACCCGACGGCGGCCGGCGGCGCCCATCCGGGCGCGGCGCTCGGGGTCGGCGAGCAGCGCGGCGAGCGCGTGCTTGAGCTCGTCGACGTCGCCGGGGGTGACCAGGTCGGCGCACTCGCCGTCCGGGCCGACCACCTCGGGGATCGCGCCGGCGCGCGAGACCACGAGCGGCGTGGCGCACGCCATCAGCTCGGCGGTGGGCAGCGAGAAGCCCTCGTAGAGCGACGGCACGCACGCCAGCTCGGCGGAGCCCATCAGCGCGACGAGCTCGTCGTCGGAGACGTTGTGGACGAAGCGGACGTGCGGGCCGATGCCGAGGTCGGCGATGAGCTTCTCGGTGCGGCCGCCCGGGATGGGCTTGGTGACCAGCACGAGCTCGGCGTCCTCGCGCTCGGTGCGCAGCTTCGCGAACGCCTCGAGCAGGGTGGCGATGCCCTTGACGGCGACGTCGGCGCTCGCCATCGCCATGATCCGGCCCGGCACCCGCGGCGTGGTGGGCGGCCGGAACCGCTGGTCGACGCCGAGCGGGATGACGTGCATCCGGGCCGGGTCGACGCCGAAGTCGGTGGCGGTGTCGCGCTTGGAGGCCTCCGACGGCGTGAGGATGCGGCGAGCGGCGCGGGCGACCTTGCCCTGCATGCGCAGGAAGCCGTACCAGCGGCGCAGCGTGAGCTTGCGCCACGGCGTCGCGGCGGCCGCGAGGTCGATGCGGCGGTCGAAGGTGATCGGGTGGTGCACCGAGGTGATCAGCGGGCAGCCCGTGCCGCTCGATGTCGAGCATCCCGGTGCCGAGCACCTGGTTGTCGTGGGCGATGTCGAAGTCGCCGGCGCGCTCCTTCAGGAGCTTGGCGACGCGGCGTGGAGAAGGTCTTGGGCTCCGGGAACCCGCCGACGCACATGGTGGCGAACTCCTCGACGTCCACCCGGTCGCGGAACTCGCGCAGCTTCGGCACCCGGAACGGGTCGGGCTCGCGGTAGAGGTCGAGGCTCGGGACCTTCGTGAGCGCGACGCCGTCGTCGAGGTCGGGGTAGGGCTGGCCCGAGAACACCTCGACGGTGTGGCCCAGGGCGACGAGCTCCCGGCTCAGGTGGCGGATGTAGACGCCCTGGCCCCCGCAGTGGGGCTTGCTGCGGTACGACAGCATCGCGATGCGCATGCGGCTTCTCTCTCGCGCCGGCGACACGAGGGCCGCGGAAAACTGGAACGTGTTCCTATTATGGAGCACGTCGCGATAGCCTAACGAGGCTCCCCAGCACGCCTACCGTCGCGGGTGCTGACGCCACCGAACCCGCAAAGGGGGTTCTCTCGTGACCACGACCACCTCGGGCAACTCGCTGTCCGTCGACGACCTCGGCTCGACCGCCCAGCGCGAGCGCCGTCAGCGCATCCTCGACGCCACCTACGCCCTGGCCCGCGAGGGCGGCTACGACGCCGTCCAGATGCGCGCCGTCGCCGACCAGGCCGACGTCGCCCTCGGCACCCTCTACCGCTACTTCCCCTCCAAGGTGCACCTGCTCGTCTCCGCGCTCGCCCGCGAGTTCGAGCGCACCGACGATCTCGCTGCGCGGCGTCGAGATCCCCGGCGACACCACCGCCGAGCGCGTCATCCACGTCATGAAGCACACGACGCGCGGCCTCCAGGGCGACCCCCGGCTCACCGAGGCGCTCACCCGCGCCTTCATGTTC
Organism: uncultured Actinomycetota bacterium; assembly: GCA_963845795.1. GTDB lineage: Bacteria > Actinomycetota > Actinomycetes > Propionibacteriales > Nocardioidaceae > Nocardioides. The sequence continues at coordinate 131,850 of CAWJTG010000015.1, forward strand.
GCCGACGCCTCCGTGGCCACCGAGATCCACACCGTCGGCATGCTGCTCACCTCGATGCTCACCCGCGCGATGCACCCCTCCGGCCACCGACCCAGCCGACCACGAGCCCACCGAGGAGGACGTCGCCATCGCCCGCGTCATCGGCGACGTCTGGCTCTCGGCGCTGGTCTCCTGGGTCACCGGCCGCTCCACCGCGGCCGAGACCGGCGAGCACCTCGAGACCGCCGTCCGCCTGCTCCTGCGCGACTGACCGCGGGCGCCGGCGCCCCGCCCGGAATTCACCGGCCGGCCGGTGAATTCCGCGATCTGGTGGCGGATCGGGCCTCATTTCCGCGGACTTCTTCGGCCTAGTCCGGTCGACTATCCACAGATTGCGATTTGCCGGATTCGCGGCGGGGCCGGGCGGCCACAGTCGTCTGCATGCGCGCTCTGGAACTTGTCGACCATCGAGGCGTCGTGCTGCGCCGAGACCTCCTCGCGGAGGGCAGCACGGACGACTCGCTGTACCGAGCTGTCTCCGCCGGCCGACTGGTGCGCCTGCGTCAAGGCGCGTACACCCAGACCGAGGTGTGGCGGGCCGCCGACGCTGCCGAGCGTCACCGGCTGCTCAGCCACGCGGTGATGCGGCAGTACGACGACGACGTCGCCCGCTCTCACGTCAGCGCCCTCCTGGAGTGGGGCGGACCAGCCTGGGGCCTCGATCTCGCCGACGCGCACGTGACGTCGCTGCACGGGATCGGCGAGCGAACAGGTGCGCGGCTGCACCACCACCGCGGAGCCCTCCGCGTCAACGACGTGACGCGGCTCGACGGCCACTGGATCACGACCCCCGCACGGACCGCGATCGACGTCGCGCTCAACGCGCCGCTCAAGCCGGCCGTCTGCGTGCTCGACTGGGTCCAGAACCGGGGGCTGGCAACCCGAGCCGAGCTCCAGGCCCTCGTGGCAGCGGTCCGGACCTGGCCGGGGGCGCTCGGTCTGTTCCGCAAGGTCGACCTCTCGACAGCGTTGGCCGAGTCGCTGGCCGAGACGCTCGCCCGTCTGGTCTTCCGGGAGCTGGGACTGCCCGTCCCCGAGCTCCAGTTCGAGGTGTTCGACGTCCGGGAAGGCTGATCGGACGAGTCGACTTCGCCTGGCCGGAGCACGGGCTGATGGGAGAGTTCGACGGTCGGGTGAAGTACCGGCGGATGCGGCGCCCCGGAGAGACGATCGAGGAGATGGTCCTGCGGGAGAAGGTCCGCGAGGACCGCTTGCGCGAGGCCACGGGCTGGTTGTTGTTCCGCCTCGTGTGGGAGGACCTCTGGGACCTCGACGCCCTCCGCGCTCGGCTGATCCCCCTGTTCGAGCGGGCTGCCTGACTACTGGACCGAAGAACTCCGCGGAAATCCGCCCGATTGGGGGTCAGGACCGCGGAATTCACCGGCCGACCGGTGAATTCCGGCCTCGCCCTACCCCACGGAGGGGGCGGTGGAGCCACCGAGGGGTAGGGGGTCGAGGCCGAGCTTGCGGTGGTCCCAGGACCGCACCCGGTCGGCGTCGAGGCGGACGACGACCCGGTTGCGCGACCATCAGCTCGACGATCGGGCGCATCGACTCGTCGTAGGGGCCGGTGTAGCGCTCGAAGACGCGGACGCAGACGTCCCAGACCAGGTCGGGGTCGTCGAGGACGGCGCCGGTGCCCTCGAGCGAGACGCCGCGGAGCTGGTCGTAGGTGTCGCCGGCCTCGACGAGGAACGACAGCCGCGGGTCGCGGCGGAGGTTGACCACCTTCTGGGACTTCGCCTTCGTCTCCAGCCACACCTGACCGTCGAACCACGCGTACCACATGCCGACGAGGTGCAGCGCGCCCGAGCCGCCGACGGTGGCGACGGTGGCGGAGCGCTGCTCGGTCAGGAACGTCGACACCTCGGACGGCGTCATCACCACCGTGGAGCGCTGGTTGGCCACCGCGCTCAGCCCCCGAAGGCGTGGGTCGCGGTGACGCCGCCGTCGACGGCGATCTCGGCCCCGTTGACGTAGGTGGACTCGTCGCTGGCGAGGTAGACGTACAGCGGCGCGACGTCCTCGGGGTGGCCGACGCGGCGCAGCGGGACCTTCGAGGCGCCGTACTCCATCGCCAGGTCGCCGCCGTGGACGCGGGTCATGGGGGTGTCGATCATGCCGGGGTGCACCGAGTTCACGCGGATGTTGTAGCGACCGAGCTCGTGCGCCGCGCCCTTGGTCATGCCGCGGATCGCGAACTTGGTGGCGCCGTAGGCGACCGTGTTGGACATGCCGCCGAGCCCCTCGGTGGACGAGGCGTTGATGATCGAGCCGCCGCCGAGGGCCCGCATCCCGGGGACGACGGCCTGCATGCCGAGCCAGCAGCCGAGCTGGTTGACCCGCCACAGCAGCTCGACCTCGTCGAGCGGCATCTCCTCCACGGTGCCGAAGCGCAGGATGCCGGCGTTGTTGGCCAGCACCGAGACCGGGCCGAACCGCGCCTCGGTGTCGGCCATCACCGTCGCCCACGACGACGGCGAGGAGACGTCGTGGTGGGCGAACCACGCCTCGGAGCCCAGCGCGGAGGCGAGCGCCTGCGCCCTCGTCGTCGGCGACGTCGGCGACGACGACGCGCGGCCCCCTCGGCCACGAACGCGGTGCAGATGCCCGCACCCTGACCCATCGCACCGCCGGTGACGATCGCGACCTTGCCGTCCAGGCGCCCCATCAGACCGTCAGCCCCATCACCGAGTCGGCCGCGAAGCCGACGGCGGGGTCGCGGTCGGCGAAGAACCCGCCGAGCTGCGCGTCGAGGTCCGAGGCGGTCCAGACCGTGTCGGGGGCGTCGAACCGCTGCTCGACGACGGGCGCGGCGACGACGGCGACCATGCCGCCGTACACGACGAACACCTGCCCGGTCACCCGCTCGGAGGCGGGCGAGGCGAGCCAGGCCACCAGCGGCGCGACGTGGTCGGGCGAGTACGGGTCGACGTCCGGCACCGGAGGTGTCCTCGCCGAACACCTCGGCGGTCATCGCGGTGCGCGCCCGCGGGCAGATGGCGTTCGCCGTGACGCCGAGGCGGGACAGCCCGCGCGCCGACGACAGCGTGAGCGCCGCGATGCCCGCCTTGGCCGCGGCGTAGTTGGCCTGCCCGGGCGAGCCGCCCAGGAACGCCTCGGAGGCGGTGTTGACCAGCCGCCCGTACACGGGTGCACCGGACTCCTTCGACGCCGAGCGCCAGTACGACGCGGCGTTGCGCGAGAGCAGGAAGTGCCCGCGCAGGTGCACGCGGATGACGTCGTCCCACTCCTCGTCGGAGAGGTTGAACAGCATCCGGTCGCGGGTCATGCCGGCGTTGTTGACCACGACGTCGAGCGAGCCGAAGCCCTCGACCGCGGCCGCGACCATCGCGTCGGCGGTGGCCCGCTCCCCCACGTCGCCCTCGACGACGACGACCTCGCCGCCCGCGTTCCGTGATCTCGTCGGCGGCCTCGTCGGCGGCACCGGGCAGGTCGTTGAGCACGACGCGCGCGCCGGCGGCGGCCAGGGCCAGCGCCTCGGCGCGTCCGAGTCCGGCCCCGGCGCCGGTGACGATCGCGACCCGGCCGTCCAGCGAGGTGTCCCCCATCCTCAGTCCTCCTCGAGCGAGATCGCGGCGCGCGGGCAGGCGGCCACGGCGCGCTGGACGTTCTCGATGTTCTCCTCGGTGGTCTCCTCGGTCTTGAGCTGGAGGAAGTCGTCGTCGTCCAGCTCGAACACCTCGGGCGCCATGGCCTCGCACAGCGCGTTGGACTCGCAGAGGTCGAAGTCGACCTTGATCTTCATCGCATGCCTCCTCGGCACGTTCGGGTGGACGGGTCAGGCATCGGAGCTGTGGCCGGGGAAGACCTTGGCCGAGGGGTCGATGGCCACGGTGGCGTTGTTGACGGCGGTGGCGGCCTCTCCGAAGCCGACGGCGATCAGCCGCACCTTGCCGTCGTACTCGGTGATGTCGCCGGCCGCGAAGACCCGCGGCAGGCTCGTCTGCATCGCGGGGTCGACGACGATGTGCCGCTTGCGGACCTCGATCCCCCACTCCTGCAGGGGTCCGAGGTCGGCGATGAAGCCCAGCGCCGCGACGACGGCCTGCGCCTCGTGCGTGGTGGTCTCCCCGTCGACGGTGATGTCGACCGACTCGACGAGCGCGCTCCCGTTGATCGCGGTGACCTCGGCCTTGGTGATGATCTCCACCGGCAGGGCCCTCACCTGCTGCACGGTGCGCTCGTGGGCTCGGAACGCGTCGCGGCGGTGCACGAGCGTCACCGAGCGCGCCATCGGCTCGAGGTGCAGCGCCCAGTCGAAGGCGCTGTCGCCGCCGCCGACGATCACGACGTCCTTGCCGGCGTACGGCTGGAAGCTCGGCACGAAGAACTCGAGCCCGCGGCCGAGCCAGTCGGCCTGCGCGGGCAGCGGGCGCGGGCTGAACTTGCCGATGCCGGCGGTGATGAGGACGGCGCCGGCCCGCACCTCGGTGCCGTCGTCGAGCCCGACGGTGACGCCGTCGTCGTCGGTCGTGAGCGTGCTCGCGGTGCGGTCGAGGAGGTAGATCGGGGTCGGCGCTGGCGGCCTGCTCGACGAGCCCCTCGACCAGGGTGCGCCCCTTGACCGCCGGGAACCCGGCGACGTCGAAGATCTGCTTCTCGGGGTACATCGCGGTGATCTGGCCGCCCAGCTCGGGCAGCGAGTCGACGACGGCGACCCGGTGGCCGCGGAAGCCGGCGTAGTAGGCCGCGAACAGGCCGGTCGGACCGGCGCCGATGATGAGGATGTCGGTCTCGACGATCGTCGGGGTGGTCACGACCTCGATCCTTCCTCACGCGGCGCGGACCCGGGGCCCTGCGAAGTGGAACGTGTTCTAGTTCTGCCGGACGCTACCACGCAGCGGACGTGGCCCGACGTCAGAACGTCTGGAGCTTCGAGACGAGCCAGCCGTCGTCGGTGTCGACCATCGTGGCGACCACCCGGTACTGCACGAGGGTGGGGCCGCCGTCGCCCTTGGTGGTGGCCTGGGTGAGGAACAGCAGTGCTTCCACCTGGTCGGCGTCGGCCCGGACGACGCCCTGTGCCGAGACCTGTGCGGTCACCTGCACCTGCTGGGCGAGCCAGCGCTCCCGCACGTCCTCCTTGGTCTCGCGGTAGCTGTCGGCGAACTCGTCGGTCATCAACGCGGTGGCACGGTCGAGGTCCTCGTCGAAGGTCGCGCCGGAGCCCGAGACGATCGTCGACGACGTCCGAGGCGGCCTGGTCGACGACGCCTTGGGTCTCGAGCGGATCGAGCACCACCGGGCGCTCGGCGGAGATCGTCGTCGGGCGACTCGGGCTCGGTGGCCACGTAGAACGCCTCGGCGACCACGACGGCGAGCAGCAGGACCGCCAGCACCAGCAGCACCACCGGGGGACGGCGCGCACCGGCCGCTCGACCCGCTCGTCCGGGCCGTCCTCGTCCGGCTCGACGACCTCCGGCTCCACCACCTCCGGCTCGTCGACGCTCTCGGCTCGCGACCTCCAGCACGTCGACCTCCGGCTCGACGACCTCCGGCTCGACGACCTCCGGCTCGACGACCTCCGGCTCGACGACCTCCGGCTCGGCGGCCTCGGCGGGCTCCGATCCGGCTCGCGGAGGACGCCCGTGACCCGCCAGTCGCTTCGGTCGACGCCCGGCGGGTCGGCGACCGCGCGGACCGCCCGCGCCCGTGCTGCCCGCCATCAGCCGACCGGCTCGGAGTTGCTGACGCGCCAGCTCGTCGTCGACCAGCGCGAGGGTGAGCAGGAACCGGTAGTTGGCCTGCACCTCCTGGTCGCTCGGGGCGGAGCGGGTGGTGGTGCCGGTGGTGGCGACCAGGACGACGGCGCTGTCCGGGTCGACCGAGGACACCGCGGCCGACTGCACCTCTCCGGTGCGCACCTCCTGGACCTGCATGGTCTGGGCCTCGGCACGGTCGGCGTCGTCCTCGAACTGCTCGAGGAAGGTGCCGGTGCTGAGCGCGGAGACCGTCGGAGGTCCAGGTGTCGAACTCGCGGTAGTCACGATTCATGAGCGCCTGCGCGAACTCCCGCGAGACCGACAGCACGTCGCCGTAGCGCTCCTGCTCCGATGGTGCGCTCGGCGTACCGCTCTCGGTCACGGTGGCTGGAGACCACCAGCACGCCGCCGACGACGGCGAGGCACGCCAGCACCAGGACAGCGCTCAGCAGCAACCGCATCTTCGTCATCGAGTCGACTCTCACTCACCGAGGGTGGGGCCGAGGACCAACCACTTCCAGGCCTCGTCGCCGAACAATGACAGGTCGCCCGGCGTCGACACGCGCACGGGGTGGCCGCGCTCGTCGGTGACGCCGGCGACGTAGCCGGAGACGGGGTCGTAGGACGTCGTCAGGTAGTCGCGGGCCGGCGAGGGGTTGCCCGGGCTGCCGGGCACGTAGTTGGTGCCCCGCATCGAGTACGGCGGGCCGCTCGCGCACCGCGCGGGGAAGATCGGCGCCGTCGGTCAGGTTCTCCGGGAGCCGCTGCCGGTCGTTCGGCGCGTAGCCCTTCGTGCACGGCGGCACGGACATGTCGAACTGCAGGTTCACGTGGCCGTAGCCGTCGTCGGGTCGTGCCCGTGAACCCGCCCGCGATGACGCGCGGGAAGGTGACCAGCAGCTGCTCGAGGCCGTCGAGGTGGCGACACCACGGTCTGGTTGAGCCCGATCGCGTCGCGAGAGCAGCACCGGCAGCGTGGGCTCGAGCTCCTCCATCAGCTTCTGCACCTCGCGGGCGGTGCCCGGCGTGCCGTCCAGCACGCCGCGCAGGTCGCCGTCGGACTCGCGCAGCGTGTCGGTGAGCAGCCGCAGGTCGCGCGAGAAGGACCGGATGTTCTCGCCCTCGGCCTGCTGGGTGCGCAGCACCACGAGCCCGGTGCGCAGCAGTGCGATCGTCTCCTGGGTGTGCGCGTCGGCCTCCGCGATGAACTCGCCGCCGCTGTCGAGCAGCTGCTGCAGCGGACGCCCGGTGTCGACGAACATGTCGCCGAGCTCGGCGATCAGCACCTGCAGGCTGCGCTTGTCGACCGAGCCGACGAACGCGTCGAGGTCGATGAGCAGGTCGGCCTCGTCGACCGGCAGCGACTCCATCGAGCCCTCGAGGGTGTCGCCGTTCTCCGCGTAGGGCCCTCGTCGTCGGGCGGCTCGAAGTCGAGGTACTGCTCCCCGATGGCGGTGAGGTTGTGCACGAACATCGGCGAGTCGAGGGGCAGCTCGGTGCCGTCCTTGAGGGCCAGGTCGAGCTTCACGCCGTCGCGCGTCGTGGACATGCGGTCGACGCGGCCGATCTTGACGCCGCGGTAGGTGACCTCGCTGCCCTCGAAGAGACCGCCGGACGTCGGCAGCGTGGCGTGGACGGTGAGGCCGCGGCCCAGCACCCGGTCGACGAGACCGAGGTAGCTGCCGGCCATGTAGACGATGCCGATCGCCGACAGCACGACGAAGATCACCAGCCGGATCCGGACGCCGCGGGTCACGAGGCACCCCCGAACAGCTCGGCGAGGTTCCCGGCCGACGAGCCCCGACGGAACAGGTCGGGCAGCAGGGGATCGAGGGGCCCGCCCCCGCCACCGCCGTTGCCGCCACCACCACCGCCGGTGCCGGTGGCGCCGAGCGCCCGGCACACCGGGTTCTGGCGCAGCGCGGGTCGGCGGCAGGCACGCCGCAGCTGCGGCAGCAGCGCCGTCGACGCCAGGACACGCTCGCAGGGTCGGCTCAGCAGGCTCCCGCTGGTGAGGCAGGCGCGGATCACGGGGGGCAGCTGGGAGACCACGGGCAGGTCGGGCAGGCCGGGCAGGTCGGGGAGCTGCGGGCCGTCGGGCACCTCCGAGAGGAAGTTGTCGAGGTTGATGTCGGCCTTGATCGAGGTGTTGGCGTAGTCGCCCTGCACGATCTCGCGAGGCCTCCTTCGGGAACGGGAAGCTCACGAGGAGGTTCAGTCCCGGCGCCAGCTGGTCACCGGCGCGCCGCAGGTTGGCGAGCACCGGACGCAGGTCGCGAAGCATGCGCGAGCAGGTCGTCCTTGCTGGCCCCGATCACCCGGGTGCCGACGACGCCGAACCGGTCGAGCGAGGTGAGCATGCCGACCAGCTCGCGGTGCTGGTCGGCGAGCACGCGGACGGCGGGCCCGGTGACGTCGATGGCGTCCTCGATGGTGGTGCGCTCACGGTTCAGCGTCGAGGTGAGGTTGTTGAGCGACTCCAGCGCCGAGATGATGTCGCCCTTCTGCTCGTCGAGGGTGCCGACGAAGCTCTCGAGCGAGCCGAGCAGGTCGCGCAGCTCGGACTCGCGGCCGCTCATCGCCAGGTTGAGCTCGCGAGTGATGGTGCCGAGCTGGGCGACGCCACCGCCGCTGAGCAGGAACGACAGCGCGCCGAGCACCTCCTCGACCTCGGGGTTGCGGCCCGTGCGGTCGAGGGTGATCGTCGTCGCCGTCGCCGAGCTGGCCGGTCGGCTCGGCACCGGTGGGGTCCTCCAGGGCGACGTACTTCTCGCCCAGCAGGCTGACCTGGCGGATCTCGGCCACGGCGTTGTCGGGGAGCCGGACGTCGTCGCGCACCCGCAGCGTGAGCACGGCGTGCCAGTCCGACCGCTCGACCTCGATGACCTCGCCGACGACGACGTCGTCGACCATCACCGGTGAGCGCGGCACCACGCTGAGGACGTCGTCGAACTCGGCGGTGACCTCGTAGGCCTCGTCGGCGTCGACCGGCGAGCCCGGCAGCGGCAGGTCGTAGGCACCGTCGAAGTCGCAGCCGCTGAGCAGCACGCTCGGCGCTGAGCAGCCCGACCAGGGCCTGGACGCGTCTCCGCATCCGGCGGCGGCTCATCGCACCTCCCCCAGCAGCCGGTCGAGCGCCGGGGTCGGCGTCGGTGGCGAAGCGCTCCACCGCGGTGCGTCGAGACCGCCGCGCCGGCGTCGACGCCGGCCCGGCCGCCCTGGCCGAGAGCACCGGAGCGGTTGCCACCCGACGGCGGGATCGGGCCGACGTTCTCGCCCACCGGCCCGACCAGCGCGTCGAAGAGCGCGCAGGCGGGGCGCCGGATGGCCTCGGGGACCTCGGCGTAGGTGATCAGGCTGCACAGCAGCTGGTCGGCGGCCCGCACGTTGCCGTTGAACGTGATGCGCGAGCCGATCGTGCCGCTCTCGGTGTTGTAGGCCAGGAACAGGTTGCCCATCGCCACCGGAGCGACCGCGAGCGCGGTGTCGAGGTTCGCGCGCTCGGAGTCGATGGTGTGCAGGACGTGGCTCAGCTTGCGGACGTCGCTGCCGAGCGCCTCCCGGTTGTCGCGCACGAACGACTCGACGACGCCGACCGCGCCGCTGAGCGCAGCGAGCAGGTCGTGGATCTCGTCCCGCTCCCCGGCGAGCTGGCTCGAGACCCCCGTGAGCTGCCGGATGAAGCGCCGCACGGTGACGTCGCTGCGACTGAGCACCCCGGTGAACTGGGCGAGGCGGGTGACGGTCTCGAAGAGGTCGCCGCTCCCGTCGCCGAAGGTCTTGGCCGCGGCCGAGAGCTCACGGAGCATCTCGTTGGCCCTGGCCCCCTCACCCTGGAGGGCGTCGGCGCCCGAGCCGAGCACCCGGTCCAGCGTGCCGTCCTTGTTGACGCCGTTGGGCCCGAGGGTCCGGGTGAGGTCCTGCAGGCTCGCGTAGATGCGGTCGAGCTCGACCGGCACCGCGGTCTCCTCCAGCGGGATGTCGGCATCGTCGGCCATCACCTCGTCGCCGTCCTCGAAGACCGGGGTCAGCTGCACGAAGCGGTCGGCCACGAGCGTGGGGGTGACGACCACGGCCTGGGCGTCGGCCGGCACGTCGTACTGCGCGTCGTAGGTCATCTCGACCCGGACCGATGCGCCGTCCGGCTCGACGGCGGTGACCCGGCCGACCGAGACGCCGAGGATGCGCACGTCGGTGCCGACGTAGACCGAGACGGCGCGGGGGAAGTGCGCGGTGACGCGGCGCTCCCCGGCGCCCTCCTCGCGCGTGACGAGCACGCCCACGACGACGAGGAGCAGCACGAGGGGCACCAGCAGGCGCGTCAGGACCTTGCTCACCGGGTGCCTCCCCGCAGTGGCAGGGGCAGGTCAGGGGTGAACTCGCCCAGCGTGATCCGCGGCAGGTTGACGGCGTAGGCGTCGAACCAGGGGCCCGTGCCGATGATGTTGCCGAGGATCGCGACGTACGGACCGAGCGCGTCCAGCGTCGCCTTGAGCTCCTTGTCGCGGCTCAACAGCGTGTCGAGCAGTCCGCTCACCTCCCGCAGCGCCGGTCCGACCTGCTCCTGGTTGTCCTCCGCCACCCCCCGCAGCTCGCGGGCGAGCACCCGGGCGTTGACCAGCAGCCGGTGGATGGCGTCCTTGCGCTTCTGGAGCTCGCCGAAGACCAGCTCGGCGCGCCCCATCAGCCGCACCAGGTCGTCGCTGCGCTCGGCGAGCAGACCGCTCACCGACTTCGAGCTCGCGAACAGCCGGCGGATCTCGGCGTCCCGGGAGGAGACGGTGCGGGAGAGCCGGGCGATGCCCGTCGAAGGTGTCGTGCAGCTCCGGCGCGGCGGCGTCGACGGTCTCGCCGAGCACGTCGAGCGCCTCGATGAGCTGATCCTTGTCGATGTCCTCGACGGTGGTGGTGAGGTCGCCGAAGACGCCGACGATGTCGTAGGCCGACTCGGTGCGGGAGAGCGGGATGGTGTCGCCGGCGTCCAGCTGACCGTCACCCTCGGGCGTCAGCTGGAGGTACTTCTCCCCCAGCAGGTTGAGCACCTCGACCGAGGCCCGGCTCTTCGTGCCGAACTCCACGCCCTTGTCGACCTCGAAGGTGACGATGACCTTCGACCCGTCGAGCGCGACCTCCTGCACCCGTCCTACCCGGATGCCGCCGACCTGCACGATGTTGCCGCGGCGGATGCCGCTCGCGTCGCTGAACTCCGCCTGGTAGGAGGTGCCGCCGAAGCCGGGGAACTTGCCGAGGTTGAACGTGGCGGCCATGACGAGCACGGCGAGCACGATCGTGACGGCGCCCGCACGCATCACCCGGGCCTGGGGGTAGCGACCGTGCATCAGCCCCGCCCCCCGTTGTTCGTGCAGCGCTTCGCGTCGGAGCGGAAGTCGATGTCGGCGAGGGCGTTGATGATCGGCTGCAGGCTCGGGATGCGCTGCAGCTCGGCGGGGAGGGTGATCTTCCCCGAGAAGCCGCAGATGTAGTAGTTGTACCAAGATCCGTAGGTGCCGGTCCGGGTCTGGTCGGTCATCGACTCGGGGAGCCGGTCGAAGATCTCCACGATCTGGGCGCGGTTCTTCGGCACGTTCAGCAGCTTCGCCAGGCCGCGCAGCTCGGCGATGTCGCGCTTCAGCAGCGGCCGGCCCTCCTGCAGCAGGTCGGCGAGCGACGACGGCGAGGTCGTCGATGCTGTCGAGTGAGCCGCCGATCGTCGAGCGGTCGCGCGCCAGGTCGGTCATCCAGCCCTCGAGCTCGGTGATGAGCTGGCCGAGCTGGCGGCGGCGTCCGTCGACGGTCTCGAGCGTGGTGCCGAGGTTGGTGACCACCTCGCCGATGAGCTGGTCGCGGTCGGCGAGCGCCCTCGTGAGCGAGGCGGTGTGCTGCAGCAGGCCGCGCACGGTGCCGCCCTCGCCCTGCAGCACCTGCACCAGGTTCATGCTCAGCTCGTTGACCTGGTCGGGCTGCAGCGCCTCGAAGAGCGGCTTGAAGCCGTTGAAGAGCACGGTGAGGTCGAGTGCGGGCCGGGTCTGCTCGATCGGGATGATGTCGTTCTCGCTCGAGCCGCTCGGCCTTCGGCTCGGGCCCCGACTCCAGCGCCATGTAGCGGTCGCCGACGAGGTTGAGGAAGCGGATCTCGGCCTGGGTGGAGCGTGGTCACCGCCACGTCGGCCTCGACGCGGAAGGTGACGATCGCGTTGTTGCGCTCGTAGAGCTCGACCTCCTTCACCTCGCCGACGCTGACGCCGGCGACGCGCACGTCGTCGCCCTTCTCCAGCGAGGTGGCGGTGGAGAAGACCGCGCGGTAGGTGTGGCTGTCGCCGAACCCGACGTTGCCCATGATCACCGCGAGCAGACCGGTGACGAGGATCGAGACCACCGCGAAGAGCACGAGCTTGACCGCGGAGCCGATGAACGCCGCGTTGCGGCCGTGGGCGCGTCACGACCCACCCCCGCGGACGACGGGGCCGTAGAGCAGCGAGCCGAGCGAGCCGTAGTCGTCGGCCGGGCGGCCGGACTCCTCGGCCAGCAGGGCGTTGACCACCTGCTGCTCACCCGCGGTGCCGGCGTAGCCGCTCGTCATGCCGGCGCCGAAGCCGGCCTCGGCGGCCCAGTCCGGGACGACGCGGCCCAGGCCCGGCTGGCCGGGCCCGAGCTGGGTGGGAGCCGGGCTCGTGGGCGGGCGCTCGTCGATGTCGGTGCCGTCCTTGAACGACTCGGGTCCGATCGGGACGGGCGGGTACGGCAGGCCGGAGCACCACGGCCCGTGACCGATCTCTCCGTACACCGGCAGGTCGTCGCGGCTCGTAGGGCTCGTACTGGGCGGTGCCGAACTCGATGAACTGCTTGACCTGGTTGCCCTCGAAGGTCTTGGCGAGCACCGGGGCGTAGCGCGCGCTGCCCTTGAGCAGGCACGGGCAGCTCGGGCGAGTAGGTGGCGAGCAGGCTCAGCACGGGCACGCCGACCTCGCCCACCCGGATCATCGCCTGACTCGTTGTCGGCGAGCACCCGGCGGCGTGGTGTCGGAGAGGTCGGTGACGTCGCCGAAGAACACGTCGAGGGCCTGCCGCTTCTCGATGACGGTGCGTCCGGTGACGGTGAGGTTGCCGAGCACCCGCAGCAGGTCGGGGGCGGCGGCGTCGTAGGTGTCGGCGACGTCGGCGAGCGCGATGAGGTCCTGGCGCAGGGTCGGCAGCTCGCCCTCGATGGCGTCGACGTAGCTCGCCCAGCTCGTCGAGCGTCTCGCCGAGCTGCTCGCCACGACCCTCGAGCGCGGTGGCGAGCGCGTTGAGGGTGGCGTTGAGGTCGGCCGGACGCACCGCTCGCAGCAGCGGGAAGAGGTCGGCGAGGATCCGGCTGAGCTCGACGTTGGTCTCGACCCGGTCCGACGGGATGACGTCGCCGTCGCGGAGCGGCTCGTCGGCGGGGTTCTCGGGCGTCACGAAGGACACGAACTTCTGGCCGAACAGCGTCGTCGGCAGGATCTGCACCTCGACGTTGGCGGGGATCTCCTCCGCCGCGGACGGCGTCAGCGCCACCCGGATCGAGGCCTCCTCGCCGTCCTGGCGAGACCTCGCGCACCTGGCCGACGAGCACGCCGTTGACGGCGGACGTCGCCGAGCTTGGTGAGCTGCAGACCCGCCCGGTCGGCCTTGATGGTCACCATCGTCACCGTGGTGAACGCCTTGTTGTAGATGGCGATCGACAGCGCGACGAGCATCGCCATCGACGGTGATGAACACGACGCCGGACACCAGGAGCTTCGACGTGCTCCCGGCGGTTGCCGTGGTGGATGTTGACCAGCATCGCCGCGCCGCCTAGCCCGTGATCCGCACGGTGGTGGTGGAGCCCCAGATGGCGAAGCTGAGGAAGAAGTCGGCGACCACCGTGAACACGATGCTGGTGCGGATGGCGCGACCGACCGCGAGTGCCCACGCCGGCCGGCCCGCCGTCGGCGGTGTAGCCGTAGTAGCAGTGGATCAGGATGATCGCGGCGGCGAGGAACAGCAGCTTGCCGAAGGACCACAGGATGTCGATCGGCGGCAGGAACTGCAGGAAGTAGTGGTCATAGGTGCCCGGTGACTGGCCGTAGATGTAGACGGTGATGAGTCGCGGTGACAGGTACGAGGCGCTCAGCGCCACGATGTAGAGCGGGATCACCGCGATGAACGCCGCGATCATGCGGGTGGTCACCAGGAACGGCAGCGAGGGGACGCCCATGACCTCGAGGGCGTCGATCTCCTCGGAGATGCGCATCGCGCCGAGCCGGGCGGTGTAGCCGCAGCCGACGGTGGCCGCGAGCGCGATCGAGCAGATGAGCGGGGCCACCTCGCGGGTGTTGAAGAACGCGGAGATGAACGCGGTGAACTTGGCGACGCCGATCTGGCTCAGCGACGCGTAGCCCTGGATGCCGACCTCGGTGCCGGCGAAGAACGCCAGGAACGCGATGACGCCGACGCTGCCGGCGATGAAGGCCAGGGCGCCCGGCCCCGAAGGTGACCTCGGCCAGGGTGTTGAGGATCTCGCGGCGGTAGCGGGTGATCGCCCGCGGCGTCCACGCCAGCGCCTTGACGTAGAAGAGCAGCTGGTCGCCGTAGGTCTCCAGCGACTTCTTGCGCCCCTCGACGAGGGCGCCCGCGATCGACGTGATGCTGGCCATCAGAAACCCGGGGGCGGGACGACTTGGAAGTAGATGGCCGTGATGACCGCGTTCATGAAGAACAGCAGCATGAACGCGATGATCACCGTCTCGTTGACCGCCCGGCCGACGCCGCTCGGGCCACCGCCCGCGTTCAGCCCCTTGTAGGCGCCGACGATCGCGGCCATCGCGCCGAAGACGACCGCCTTGATGATGGCGATGTAGAGGTCGGTGAGGCTGGCCAGCGCCGTGAAGTTGGAGAGGAACGCGCCCGCCGAGCCGCCCTGGATGATCACGGTGAAGAAGTAGCCGCCCGCGATGCCGGCGCTGATCACGATGCCGATGATCATCAGCGCCACGACCATCGTGGCCACCACGCGCGGGGCCACCAGGCGCTCGAGCGGGTCGACGCCGAGCACCTCCATCGCGTCGATCTCCTCGCGGATCTTGCGGGCGCCCATGTCGGAGCAGATCGCCGACCCGGCGGCACCGGCGATGATCAGCGCGGCGGCGATGGGGGCGGCCTCCCGCACCACGGCGAGGACGGCGGTCGCGCCGGCGAACGACTGCGCGCCGAGCTGGCTGGTGAGGTTGCCGACCTGGAGCGAGATCACCGCGCCGAACGGGATGGACACCAGGATCGTCGGGAGCAGGGTGACGCTGGTGATGAACCAGGCCTGCTCGACGAACTCGCGGAACTGGAACGGGCGGGTGAAGATCCGTTTGACGACCTCGACGGTCATGACGGCGACCTCACCGGGCCCGCGGATGACCCCCGCGGCACTGAATGCCATCGAGCGGGTCACCTCCCCATGTGTGACGTCGATCATGACGGACTATCGGCGAAGATAGAACGTGTTCTCGTTCTTGGACAACGAGAGTCTTCTCCAATGGACACGGCCACCGACGTCCCCGGGGGTGGCGCGCGTCACAGCAGGCTAGTCGCGGCCGACCCTCCTACGATGCGGAACCGTGGAAACCTCAGCGGGCCGGGTCGTCCGAGCAGCACGCACCCACCCGTCGGCCGTGCTGCTCTCCGGCCAGCTGCTGACCGTGCTCGCCTACCCGTACCTCGAGGCCAGCGATGCCGGGCAGGCGGTCCTGAGCGTGGTGCAGATGGTGGTGGTGCGGCGTCGCGGTGTGGGCGGTGCGCTCCACCTCGGCGCTCGGCTGGGTGGCCGCGCTGCTCGGCGGGCCCGCCGTCGTCCTCGGAGTGGTCGAGGCCACGGTCACCGACGCCGAGCGGAGTGGTGGTCGCCTCCGCCTGCTTCCACGTGCCCTTCTACCTGTTCACCTCCTACGCGTTGCTTCGCTACCTGTTCCACGACGACATCGTGACCCGCGACGAGCTCTTCGCCACCGGAGCCGCCTTCACGGTGGTGGCGTGGGCCTTCGCCTACGTCTACGACGCCTGCCAAGCCCTCGCGCCCGGCTCGTTCGCCGGCACCGGTGAGGGCGAGCGCACCTGGTTCGAGCTGCTCTACCTCTCGTTCTCCACGCTCACCAGCGTCGGACTGTCCGACGTCGTGCCCGTGCTGCCGCACGCCCGCTCGCTGCTGATGCTCGAGATGGTGGCGGGCGTGTTCTACGTGGCGCTCGTGGTGGCGCGTCTGGTCGGGATCGTCGCCACCCGGCACCGCTGAGCCCGCGCTCAGGGCGCGGGCACCTCGGCCTCCCAGCGCGCCCGGCGCTCGTCGTCGCTCTGCTCCCACCACGGGGTGCCGCGCTCCCCGAGTGCCACCTTGGCGGCCTGGACGCCGGCCCGCGACGTCGGCTCCTCGGCGGTGCCCTTCGTGCGTCGCACGTCGCGGCGCCACGCCATCAGCACCCGCGTGAGCTCGGCTCGGCGCTCCTCGGGGATGGCGGGGTCGGTGGCGCGCCAGCGCCGGCCGTCGATCACCAGGTAGCGCCCGTCGGCCGTGCGTTCCGGCTCGCTCACCCCACGCCGTCCCAGCCCTCGGGGCGCAGCCTCCTCGGCAGCCCGCCGACGACCAGGCAGTAGGACTCGTCGACGGCGTCCTTGAGCTCGTCGTCGGGGATGCCGTCGAAGGCGAGGTCGTTCCAGCCGTTGCGGCCGATGTAGCGCATGACGGTGGCCGCGCCCGGGTAGCGCGCGAGCCAGATGTCGGCCTCCTCGCGGCTACGGCCGGCCTTCACCCCGACGCCGGTGCCGGCGAGGGCCGCGAAGATCTTGCCGCGCTCCCCCGGCCCGACCTTCACCACCGGGTGCTCGTGGCCCCACGGGTCGTCGGGCCAGGCGCCCGGCTTTCCCAGGCAGTGGGCCAGCATCGCCTCGACGTCCACCGCTCCAGGATGCCGCACCGCGGTCGCGGCCGCGCACGGACGCGACCGAGCCCGGCCACCGTGCGGCGGTGACCGGGCCCGGGGTCGCGATCAGTTGGAGCAGTAGACCTGCGCCTCGACGAGGACGGCGGAGGCACCGGACTGGTCCTCCACCGTGCCGTCGGGGTTGGTGGAGCTCCAGGTGAAGGCCAAGCGGAAGGCGCCGGCGATGTTCACGTTGACCACGGCCGACTGCGTGAGGCCGAAGCTGCGCTGGTAGACGCTGTTGCCGTCGGTGGTGAGGGTGATGTTCGCCTGGGCGAGCGCATCGCTCTCGTCGGAGTTGCCGACGCGGCCCCGCAGCCGGGTGCAGTCGCGTCCGAGGTTCCAGTCGACGAGACCCTCCTGGTAGTACGACTGTCCTCGGAACGCCCTGTTGTAGGTGACTCCGTTGATGTCGACGGCGCTGTCCGCGTAGGTGCCCCGGGTGCTGCGGGTGGGCACGGTGTTGAGGTTCCGCCAGCGGTAGACGGTCACCGCGGCGGCCCTGCTGGCCGTGGTGCGGCGGGTGGCCGAGGCCGGCACGACGACGCGGTAGTAGCGCAGCCCGACGGTGCTCGGCTTGACTGAGAACGAGTAGCGGCCGGTGGCGCTCATGGTGCCGCGCTCGTCGAGGACCCACTCGGTCTTGCCCTGGCCGCGCTTCTGCAGGATCACGGCGAGGCCGCGCTTGGCCGGCCTGACGTACCCGCCGACCGTCACCGTGCCGCCCACGGGCGTGGTGGTGCGGTTCGCGTTGAGGGTGATGCTGAACGGCGGCTTGGCGGCCGCCGACGCCGGCTGGCTCGCGACACCCGGCAGCAGCGACGCCGTCAGGGCGGCGAGGACGAGGGCGGGGAGCAGGACCCGGACCCTGCGGAGCCGGGAGGGGATGCTGGTCATGTCGGTTCTTCTTTCCGTGGTCCCGAGCGGCGCTGGTGCGTCGGCTTCGAGCCGACCGTAGGAGCGCCCGGGACCCCGTGGCCGGAACCTCAGCGTCTTCTCAGCAAGGCTTTATCCGACTCACGGACAACAGGCGCGCTGCGAGATCCCGGCACCGCGGTGCGCATGTCACGCGCGCACGACGACCATCGTTTCGGTAGCGTCCGCCTGAGAGGAGGGCCATGGACTTCTCGGAGCTGTACCGGGACATCGTCGAAACCTCCCCGGACGGGATCTGGGTGCTCGACCTCGACGGTCGGACCCTGTACGCGAACGCGGAGATCGCGCGCCTGCATCGCATCGAGCCGGCCGCACTCGCCGACCTCACGGTCTTCGACACCCTCGACGCGGCGGGCCGCACGCAGTTCGAGGAGCACCTCGCCGGCGTCCGCGCCGGCCAGGTCAACGCCACCGAGGTCGGGGTGCAGTGGGTGCGCAGCGATGGCGACATCGTCTGGGTGCGCTGCCGCGAGAGCGCCCTCCTCGACGAGCACGGCCGGGCCCGGGCGATCCTGCACCGCTACTCCGACGACACCGAGCGACACGAGCTCATCGCCTCACTTCGCGAGAGCGAGGAGGCGCTCGAGGACCGGGTGGCGCAGAACACCTGCTGCAGGCCGTCGCCAGTGCCGCCAACGAGGCCGTCACCCTCTCCGAGGT
>CAWJTG010000016.1:0-48985 GCA_963845795.1 uncultured Actinomycetota bacterium
ACCAAGTGACGCTCTGAGACACGCGAAGCCCCCCGCAGCCACAGGCTGCGGGGGGCTTCGTCGTGTGGGGGGTGGCCCGGTGGCTCGTTGGGCAGCTGAGGCGTCGCCCGGCGGTGGTGCCTCGACGACGGGGCGGCCCCGGCCTCCCCACCTCTCCACCGCCCGCCACCCCGGCTCGGGTTGACGAATCTTTCGCCTACCTCACGAACCTTCGTGCCAGAAGCGAAAGATTCACCGCTGAGGCGGTGAATCTTTCACCGCCGCCGCCCCCACCCGGCGTTGCGCAGGAGGGCCTCGACCCGGGCGCGCTCGGCGTCGAGCTCGGGGCCGGGCGGGAGGACGCCGAGCAGGTGGGGGAGGTCCAGCACGTCGCAGGTCTCGCCCAGCACCCCGTCGTAGGCGATCCGCACGCCCTCGTACTTCGCGAACCGCAGGTCGCCGCGGTGGAAGACGGCGGCGAGGCGGTCGACGTCGCGGGCGAGGCGGGGCAGCGGGCGCACGGCCGCGGGCAGCGGCACCGGGGGGCGGTGCACCAGTGGGAGGCCCGAGAGCCGCGGCAGCCTCATCACT
This sequence comes from uncultured Actinomycetota bacterium, assembly GCA_963845795.1. Lineage (GTDB taxonomy): Bacteria > Actinomycetota > Actinomycetes > Propionibacteriales > Nocardioidaceae > Nocardioides. The sequence goes on from CAWJTG010000016.1 coordinate 571, forward strand.
CGACGGTAGGTCGCGCGCCGCGGCCGGGCAAGGGAGGACGGACGGCCCAGCCCGCCCGAGGCATGCGCGACTACCGCCGGCTGCCCAGGTAGGGCCGGCCGAGCGGGGTGACGGCGGCGGCACGGGCCTCGGCCGCGGAGATCCGGGTGGTGTCGACCAGCTCCTCGCGGCCCGCGCCGCCGGACACGTCGAGGGTCAGCACGAGCCCCTGGCCCGGGGCGTAGAGCTTGTACTCGAGCGTGGTCGGCTCCAGGGCGATCGTGTCGGCTGTCAGCAGCGCGTCGTCGAAGTGCCCGGCCATGGTCTGGGCCTGCTGGCCGGTGGCCAGGACCGCCCCGTTGTCCTCGGCGACGCCGCGCAGGTACTCCTGCCGGTAGGCGGTGCCGACCGTCGGCTCCGCAGGCATCATGACTCCCGGCTGGGCGCCGTCGACGCCTGCCTCGAACGACCCCTCGCGCGAGCTCACAGCGCCGTCCTCGAACTCGGCGGTGTCCTCGCCGAGGTACCAGACGTTTCCCTCCCCGTCCTGGGCGAACCAGTCGAAGGTGTCCTCCACGACCTCGCCGTCGGCGGTGACGGTGTCGCGCACCACCCGCGCCTCGACGCCGTTGGCGATGGTCCGGGTCTGGTCGGTGACGGTGACGACCACGTCGAGGCGGGTGCCGTCGGCGTCGAGCTCGACGTAGGTCCACCGGGTGCGCGGTCGCAGCGGGAACCACCGGTTGTCCGAGCCCGGCGTGAACTCGGCCGGGTCGAGGAAGACCTCCTCCGCGCCGGTAGGGAGGGCCGTGGCCGTGGCCGTGGCCGTGACCCGGTCGGGGGCCGGGGCCGCCGCCGATCCCGACGACGGGTCGCCTCCGCAGCCGGCGAGGGGGAGCAGGAGGGCGAGGACGGCCCCAGCCCCGGTGAGCAGTCGGACGGCGCGAGTGGTGGTCATGCCGGCAGCGTGCTCCCCGGCTGCTGAACCCCTGCTGAACGGCGCGTGGTTGACCCGGCTCCGGGGTGGGAGGATCGGGGAGTGAGTGAGCAGCCGCCCTACAGCCCGCCCCCGGCGCACAACCCGTACCAGCCGGCACCGTGGGGCGGCTCGCCCTACTCGCCCTACCAGCTGGGTCCCAACGGCATCCCGATCGGACCGCCGCCCGACCACCCGCAGACCACGACCGTGCTGCTGCTCGGCATCCTGGGCTTCGCCGTGTGCCAGGCGCTGTCGCCGTTCGCCTGGGTGATGGGGCACCGCACGCTGCAGGAGATCGACGCGTCGGGCGGGCGCTACGGCGGTCGGTCCAACGTCAAGATCGGCTACGTCCTCGGGATCGTCGGCAGCTGCATCCTCATCCTCGGCGTCGTCGGCGCCATCGGCTACCTCGCCGTCGTCATCGCCGTCGTCGCCGGCTCGGCGTGACCGCCCACCCACCCGCGCGCCCGCACCACCGCTACACCGAGGAGGGCCACCGGGTCCGCGAGGTGCTCACCTACTCGCGGCGCGGCAACCGGCTCAGCCCGCGGCAGCTCGACGCGTGGGAGACCCACCGCCACGAGTGGGTGGTCTCCGGCGAGGACGTCGACGACGAGCGCCTGCGGTGGGCCGACCGGTTCGGCCGGTCGGCACCGCTCGTGGTCGAGATCGGCTCCGGCGTGGGGGAGACCACGGTGGCCCTCGCCGCACGCCACCCCGAGGTCGACGTGCTCGCCTTCGAGGTGTGGCGGCCCGGCGTCGCCGAGACCCTGGCGCGGGTCGCCGAGGCGGGGCTCACCAACGTCCGGGTGTGCACCGTCGACGCGGTGTGGACCCTCGAGCACCGGTTCCCGCACGGCAGCCTCGCCGGGCTGTGGACGTTCTTCCCCGATCCGTGGCCCAAGACCCGGCACCACAAGCGCCGGCTGGTGACACCGGAGTTCGCCCGGGTCAGCGCCGAGCGGCTGCGACCCGGGGCGCCGTGGCGGCTGGCGACCGACTGGCAGGAGTACGCCGATCGGATGGTCGAGGTGCTCGACGCCGAGCCGCTGCTGGCCGGCCGAGTCGTCGACCGGTGGGAGGAGCGGCCGGTCACCAAGTTCGAGCGCCGCGGTCGCGATGCCGGCCGCGACGTCACCGATCTCCGCTACACCCGGGCCGGGTAGGCAGGTGGCGCCCGCCGACCCGACGTACCGGAGGGAGCGCTCGCGCGCGCGGGGAGGCGGTGCTACAACGGGTCGAGCAGTCCTCGACCAGCCGAGGGGCGTCATGAGCGAGCAGTTCGTCACCGATGGTGGCCTCGAGACCGACCTGATCTTCAACCACGGCGTCGACCTGCCCGACTTCGCCGCGTTCCCGCTGCTGGAGGACGAGGGTGGCCGCGCGCTGCTCTCGCAGTACTACGCCGGGTACGCCGCCGTGGCCCGTGCCGCCGGTGCGGCTCTCCTGCTGGAGACGCCGACGTGGCGAGCGAACCCGGACTGGGGTGCCCGGCTCGGGTACGACGCCGCGGCGCTGGCGCGGGTCAATGCCGCCTCGGTGGCGTTCCTGCGGGGTGTCGCGGCAGAGCACGCGGCCGCGGTCGCGCGGGTGGAGTTCGCCGGCGTGGTCGGCCCGCGCGGGGACGGGTACGTGCCGGGAGCGGCGGTCGACCCGGCCGAGGCCGCCGGCTACCACCGTGCCCAGCTGGCCGCCTTCGCCGAGGCCGGGGCCGACCGCGCCACGGCACTCACGCTCACCGACGTGGGCGAGGCGCTCGGCGTGGCTCGCGTCGCGGCCGACGTGGGCCTCCCGATCGGCGTCGGGTTCACCGTCGAGACCGACGGGCGACTGCCCGGCGGCACCAGCCTCGCCGAGGCGATCGGGCGGGTCGACGCCGACACGGCACCCGACTACTTCCTCGTGAACTGCGCCCACCCCGACCACGTGGTCCGCGGCCTGGACGGGCCGGAGGACTGGCGGCACCGCATCGGGGCCGTCCGGTTCAACGCCTCCACCCTCAGTCACGCCGAGCTCGACGAGGCCACCGAGCTCGACGACGGCGACCCGCACGCCCTCGCCGAGGCCGCTCGCGCCGTGCGCGACGCGCTCCCCTCGCTCCGCGTGGTGGGGGGCTGCTGCGGCACCGACGTCCGGCACGTGGCGGCGCTGTGGGGTGTCGACCCGCCGGTGGCCTGAGGCCCGGGAGGCGCCCTCCTCGGGGTCGGCCCGCGGCGGCGGTGCGCCGGTGGCCCCGTGGTTCAGCCCGCGGTGAGCCGGCGGCGCGCGGTGTCCTGGCGCCGCAGCCGCCCCAGGTCGCGCTCGCGGCGCTCGGCGATGACGGCGAGCAGGAAGTCCTCGGGTCGGGTGCCGTGCGGCGGCAGCGGCGAGACGTGCTCGGAGACCTGGTCGGCCAGCCGGGCGCCGACTGTCGTCCGGGAGGCGGGGTCGATGCTGTCGAGGCGGCCGAGGTACTGCCGGACGGCGAGCGCGAGCCCGGTCGGGAGCGAGGTCATGTCGGCGGTGCGCGCCCACGTGGCCAGGTGCGGTGGCATCGGCGGCGGGAACGGCAGGCTCAGGCGTACCCGGTCGCGGACCACGTAGGTGCCGGCCGCGAAGTCTCCCAAGCGCTTGCCGCGGCTGCTGATCAGCATCGAGAAGAAGGCCGGCGTTCCGAACAGGCCGTAGATCTCCACGAACCCGATCAGCGAGCGCATCAGCGCGTGCTGGAAGGAGATCGGGCCGGCGTCGTCGCGGACCGTGCGGAGCCCGAGGGCCAGCTTCCCGAGCGAACGGCCGCGGGTCAGGGTCTCCAGCGTGGTCGGGTACCCCACGAAGACCGAGACCAGCGCCACCACGAAGCCGGCCTGGGCCAGTGCCGGGTCGGATCTCACCGTCGCCACCGCGAACAGCAGGAACATCAAGATGAGCGCAACGATCGTGACCACCACGTCGATGAGACCCGACACGATCCGGGCGCCGAGGCTCGCCGGCGGCAGGTCGAGGGCCACCGCCTCGCCGGTGACGAGGTCGTCGGCGGTGAGCGTCGCGAACTCGGGGACGGCGGCCATGGTGCGGTCAGTCTAGGTAGCCGCGCAGGGTCGCCAGGACGTCGTGCCAGTGGGCCAGCAGCGTGGCGAGGTGCGTCACGCCGGGTCGGACGTCGAGCCGGCCGTCCGGAAACCGGGCCCCGAAGTCGGGGCCGGCCGCCTGCTCGTCGAGCTCGCCGGCCCAGAGCCGCACCGGGCAGGTCACGGCCTCCGGGCGGTGCGGCCAGGGGGAGAAGCTGAGCTCCGCGTCGCGCAGGTAGCCGTCGGGCTGCGCGAGCGCCTCCCGCACCGACGCCGCCACCGCGGCGTCGCCCCGCTCCCCGAGCAGCGCCGCGTCGGCCGCCGGCAGCACCTCGTACCAGCGCGCGGCGAGCGCGGCGTCGTCCTCGTCGTCTGGCCTGATCCCGGCCACCCAGGCCTCGTACTCGTCGCGGTCCGCCCCGGGCCCGATCCGCTCGCCCTGCGACGAGACCAGGCCGAGGGCAGTCACGACGTCGGGGTGGCGGGCCGCCGTCGCGGTGGCGTACTGCCCGCCCACCGACATCCCGAGCACCGCGAACCGGTCGTGGCCGAGCACCCGCGCCGTGACGACGGCGCCGTCGGCCACCGAGCCGGGCGTGAAGGGCAGGGGAGCCACCGTGCCGTACCCGGGTCGGTTAACGCAGGCCAGCCGCACCCCGACCTGCCGGGCGGCCTCGTCGCCGGTCATCGCGAGGTGCCGAGTGTCGGGGCACCCGTGGAACACAATGACGAGCGGCCCGTCGTCCGCACCACCGCACCACAGCTCGCGAGCCATGGTGCAAAGCCTAGTTACGCTTCGCCGCGTGGACCTCGACGCGTACGTGCTCGCGCACGCGCACGAGTGGCAGCGTCTCGAGACACTGGTGTCGATCGGCAGGCTGAGCGGTCCCGAGGCCGACGAGCTGGTCGAGCGCTACCAGCAGGTGGCCACCCACCTCTCCGTCGTCCGCACCTCCGCGCCCGACGGCGCCCTCATCGCCCACCTGTCGTCGCTGCTCGCCCGGGCCCGGATCCGCCTCGTCGGCACCCGGGTCTCGACCTGGCGCAGCGTCGGCTCCTTCTTCACCGAGCGGTTCCCGGCGGCGCTCTACCGGATGCGCTGGTGGTGGCTGGGCTGCCTGGCCGCCAACGTCGTCGTCACCGCCGTCATCATGGTGTGGCTGCTCGCGAACCCGCAGGTCGAGCAGTCGCTGCTCAGCCCCGACGAGATCGACCGTCTCGTCAACACCGACTTCGAGAGCTACTACAGCGAGAACCCGGCGCAGAGCTTCGCCGCCCGGGTCTGGACCAACAACGCCTGGGTGGCCGCGCAGTGCATCGCGTTCGGCATCCTCGGCTTCCCGCTGGTGTGGGTGCTGTTCCAGAACGTGCTGAACCTCGCGATCATCGGGTCGATCATGATCCAGCACGACCGCGCGGGGGTGTTCTGGGGCCTGATCCTCCCGCACGGCCTGCTCGAGCTCACCGCCGTCTTCGTCGCCGGGGGTGTCGGCTTCCGGCTGTTCTGGTCGTGGGTCGAGCCGCGCGACCTCAGCCGCTCCAGATCGATCGCCCGCGCCGGCCGCGAGTCGGTGACGATCGTGCTCGGCCTGGTGGTCGTGCTGTTCGTCAGCGGCCTCATCGAGGCCTTCGTGACGCCGTCCCCCTCCCCACCTGGGCCCGGGTCGGCATCGGCATCCTCGCCGAGCTGCTGTTCCTCGCCTACGTCTTCACCCTCGGCCGCAACGCCGCCCTCCGCGGCCACACCGGCGACCTCTCCGCCCACCTGCTGGAGGACGGCGTCGCCTCGCGGGGTTGACGGGGCTCGGGCGGTGCGGCGAACCAACACCCACCACCGCCGGCCTCCACCACGGGTCAGAGCAGCCCCTGTGCCTTCAACGCCAGGTAGTGGTCGGCGAGCGCCGGGGGGAGCCGCTCGGCGTCGGCGTCGACCAGGTCGACGCCCAGCCTGCGGAGCAGGTCGGCGGTGCGGGTCCGGCGGCGCAGTGCGGACTCGGCGGCGGCCGCGGCGTAGACCTCGTCGGCGTCGTCACGGGCGCGGGTGAGGCGCTCCAGCGCGGGGTCGCGCACCGAGGCGAGCACCACCCGGTGGTGGTGGGTGAGGGTCGGGAGCACCGGCAGCAGCCCCTCCTCGATCGCCGCGGGCTCCAGCGGCGTGAGCAGGACGACGAGGGCCCGCTGCTTGCCGAGTCCCTGCACCGCGCCGGCGAGGGCCTCCCAGCTCGCCTCGGCGATCACGGGCTCGAGCCCGGCCATGGCGTCCTGCAGCTTGGCGGCGACGTCGCGGGAGCCGGCCGAGCGCAGCCGGGTGCGCACGCGGCGATCCCCGGCCACGAAGTCGATGCGGTCGCCGGCGCGGGCGGCGAGGGCGGCGAGCAGCAGGGCGGCGTCCATCGCCGAGTCGAGCCGTGGCACGTCGTCGACCCGCCCGGCCGAGGTGCGGGAGGTGTCGAGCACGAGCACCACCCGGCGGTCGCGCTCGGGCTGCCAGGTGCGCACGACCACCTTGGTGGTGCGGGCCGAGGCGCGCCAGTCGATGGAGCGGACGTCGTCGCCGCGCACGTACTCGCGCAGCGAGTCGAACTCGGTGCCGGCGCCGCGGATCCGCACCGCCGACCGGCCGTCGAGGTCGCGCAGCCGGGCCAGTCGCGACGGCAGGTGCTTGCGCGACTCGAACGGCGGCACCGACCGCACCGAGCCGTCCACCGGCACCGTCCGCTGGCGCGCCAGCAGACCCAGCGGCCCGTAGCTGCGCACGGTGACACCGAGGGCGCGCAGGTCGCCGCGGCGGGTGGGGAGCAGTGACGTCGTGAGCAGGGTGCGGTCACCCGGCGCGAGCCGGACCCGGTGCCGGTTGCCGGAGGCGCCGGCGCTCGGCTGCCAGGCGTCGCGCACGAGCGCCCGCACCCGGCGCCGCGACGGGTTGCCCACCACGAGCACGGTCTCGGTGAGGTGGTTCATCCGGGTCGACGGCGTCGGGCGGCGCGTGAGGTCCAGCGACCGGGGCGACGGTGCCGCCGCGACGTCGACCAGGCAGAGCACGACCACGATGCCGAGCCACTGCCACACCGTGCCACCGCCCGGGCGCAGCACCACCGGCACCAGCCCCAGGAGGAGCAGGAGCGGCACGCGTCCGGTGAGGGCCATGGGTCGGGGCTCCTAGCGTGGGACGGGGACCGAGCCGAGGGCGGAGGCGAGCACCTGCGCGACGTCGACGCCCTCGAGCTCGGCCTCGGGCCGCAGCCCGAGCCGGTGCACGAGCGTCGCGTGGGCGAGCGACTTCACGTCGTCCGGGGTCACGAAGTCGCGGCCCGACAGCCAGGCCCAGGCCCGCGCCGACCGCAGCAGTGCGGTGGCGCCGCGCGGGCTCACCCCGAGCGAGAGCGACGGCGACTGCCGGGTGGCCCGGGCGATGTCGACGATGTAGCCGGCGACGTCGGGGGAGACCTGGACCCGCTGCACCGCCCGTTGCCCGGCCGCGATGTCGTCGGCCGAGGCCACCGCCTCGACGCCGGCGGCACGCACGTCGCGGGGATCGAACCCGGAGGCGTGCCGGGTGAGGATCTCGAGCTCGGCGGTGCGCTCGGGGATCGGCAGCACCACCTTGAGCAGGAACCGGTCCAGCTGCGCCTCGGGCAGCGGGTAGGTGCCCTCGTACTCGACCGGGTTCTGGGTGGCGGCCACGAGGAACGGCCGCGGGCAGCTGGTGGGTGACGCCGTCGACCGAGACCTGACCCTCCTCCATCGCCTCGAGCAGCGCGGACTGCGTCTTGGGCGGCGTCCGGTTGATCTCGTCGGCGAGCAGCAGGTTGGTGAAGACCGGGCCCTCGCGGAAGCTCAGCTCGCCGGCGTGTCGAGTCGATCACCATCGAGCCGGTGATGTCGCCCGGCATCAGGTCGGGCGTGAACTGCACCCTCCGGGTGTCCACCGAGAGCGAGGCCGACAGCGTGCGCACCAGCAGGGTCTTCGCCGTGCCCGGCACGCCCTCCATCAGCACGTGACCACCGCAGAGCAGGGCGACCAGCAGGCCGGAGACCGCGGCGTCCTGGCCCACGACCGCCTTGGCCACCTCCCCCCGGACGGCGGAGAGCCGGTTGCGCGCGCCCTCCCGCTCCGCGGCGCCCGGGTCCGGCGCCGCGGGCGGCGGCTGGCTCGGTGGCGGCTGCGTCGGCGGCTGCGTCGGCGGTTGCGTCGGCGGTGGCGGCAGGTCGGGGTGGTGCTCGGGCTGCTCGGGACCCATGGTCATGAGTGGCGTACCTCTTCCTCGAGTGCGGCCAGGGCGTTGGCCAGGGCGATCAGGTCACGGTCGGAGCCGGGTGCGGGGGCTCCGGAGGACAGCAGGAACCCGATCTCGGGCTCGGGCCGGCCGGTGTGGCGGGCGACGTCGCGCACCAGCGTGGCGTCGTCGACGTTGCGGTCCAGCCGCAGCCGGGCCACGGCACGGGCGCGGGCCGCGGCGCGCAGGGTCGCGGCGGCGTGGGCGCGGTCGCCGCCCTTGCGGTAGAGCCGGCCCCGGCTGAGCGTCGTCTCGATGGCCTTCACCACCACGGGCAGCGGCTCGGTGGCGAGCGGGCCGAGACGGCGGGCGCGCCACACCACCAGCAGGACCGTCGCGAGCGCGAGGACCCACAGCCCGGGGAGGGTCCAGTCGGGCAGCAGGTCGGAGATCCGGACGCCGTCGTCGCCGGTCTGGTCGTCGGGGGACGCGACGTACCAGACCAGCCGGTCGTCCTGGCCGAGCAGCCGCAGCGCCAGCGCCGCGTTGTCGGCCCGGAGCACCTGGTCGTTGCTGAGCAGGTCGCCGGCTCCGAGCAGCGTGACCCGCTCGCCCGCGAGCAGCGCGTACCCGCCCTCCTCGCCGTCGCCGTCGCCGTCGCCGTCGCCGGGGAAGCAGCCCTCACCCTGGTAGGACTCGGCGACCTCGACCTCGAGCTCGAGGTCGCCCACCAGGTCGTCGAGGGCGGCGTCGGTGCAGTCCGCGGACAGCGCGTCGTCGGTGCCGACGTACCCGGGGTAGCCCGGGACGCCGAGGGCCTCGAGCAGGTGGGCGGGCGGGTCGACGACGACCACCCGGGCCGCGCCCGCGTGCTCGAGGAGCCGCTCGACGGTGCCGGCGCCGAGCCAATAAGCGGAGGTGACGACGACGGTGGTGCCCTCGCCGGCCGAGGTCGCCTCGAGCCGGTCAGCGGAGCGCACGACCGAGACGTCGACGCCCTCGTCCGCCAGCACCCGGGCGACGGCCTGGGCGCCCTCGGGGCCGGGGTTGTCGGGGTCGAGCGGGGTGGTCCGGCCCTCGTCGGAGGGGCTGACCAGGATGACCACCGCCACGGCCAGCACCAGCATCGCGACGATGAGCAGGGTGGTGCGGTGACGGCGCCACCGGCCGGGACGGGCGTCGCTCGCCACGGCTGTGGTCGGCGCGGCGACGGCCGGGCTCATCGTGCCCTCCGCAGCTCGTCGTCCAGCTCGAGGACGGCGGCGGCCTGGTCGCGGGAGGCGGCGCGCTCGCCGTACATCACGCCGTCGAACAGGCCGGCCGAGCGGGAGACCCGTGGCTCGTGGCCGGGGAACTCACCGCCGAGGGCGCGTGCCACCTCCGCGGCGGTGGTGCCGGGGGTGTCGTCGAGCCGGCCGCGCTCCACCTGGCGCACCGCGAGGGCGCGGAACCCCTCGACGAGCGCCGTCTCGTGGCGCCCGGCGGCCAGCGCGGCCTCGGCGCGGGCCCGGAGCTCGGCGGCCGTGACCTTGTCGTCGGTGAGCACGGCGGCCGCCTCCTTGGACTGCCGGCCGGAGGCTCGGGCCCGGGTGACCAGCAACGTGATCGCGACGCCGAGCGCGACGGCGATGATGAGGCCGGCGAGCCACGTGAGGGTCGGGGTGCGGTCGGCCGTGCCCACGGCGTCGTCGAGCGATCGCTCGATCCACCCAGGATCCGCTGCACGATGTCGGCGTCGTAGTACTCCGGCTTGGCCAGCTCGCGCCGCAGCCGGCCGCGGGCGTCGTCGCCGGACGGGTCGAGGGGTGGGTCGGGGAGCACGCGCACCAGCGCCGGGACCAGGGGTGTCACGTACCCAGCACCCCGGCGCGCTCCAGCAGCTCGACGTCGTAGGCCTCTTTCCGCATCCGCTGGTCGAGGTACTGCAGCGAGGTGACCGTGGAGGTGAAGGGGGCCACGAAGGCCGAGGACACCACGGTGCTGAGCGCCTGGGTGACCACGAGCACCAGCAGGCCGTAGTCGGGGGTGGCGATCACCGCGATCTGGCCGATGATGCCCAGCGGGAGCGCGAGCAGGTTGCCGGCGACGCTCACCACGAGCAGCGTGAGGATCGCGATGCCGAAGGTGCGCCAGTACTGACGGCTCGTCAGCCGGTAGCCGCGAGCGATCGCGCCGAAGACGCCGACCGGCTCGAGCATCAGCGCCACCGCGGGCAGGTAGTAGACGCGGATCCAGAACCACGCGAGCCCGGGCAGCACGAGGAGAAGGAACGTGAGCACGAAGTACAGGACCGTGAGCAGGGTGCTGCCGGTCGCGAGCGCGAGCGCCACGCCGAGGAGCGCCCACAGCCCGAGCGCGACCAGCCACGACACGTTGATGACGACCATCAGGCCGAGCAGGCGCCACCGCTTGCCGCGGGTCGCGGCCCACGCCTCGCCGAGGGTGAGCCGGCGTCCGACGGCGGCCGCGTGGGTGACGTGGGAGATCATCCCGGTCACGAGCACCAGCCCGATCTGCAGCAGGAAGACGCTGCCGAGCAGGGAGAGGAAGGCCACCGCGATGCCGAGCTCGTCGCTGGTGCCGGTCGGGTCCTGACCGGTGACGTCGTAGGCCGCGCCCACCGTGAACGTGACCAGGGCGGTGATGAGGACCGGGATGAGCATCGCCACCGACGCCACGATCACTGCCGACCCGACCGTCGCCTTCGGGTTGAACCGGATGATCCGGAACGCGGCGTCGTAGATGTCGCCGAGCCGCAGCGGCCGCAACGGCATGGCGCCGGGCTTGTGGGCGGCGCCGAGCATGCCGGGCGCGGGCTGCCACGCGACGTGCGGCCCCGGGGTCGCCCCGGATGCGGGGGCGGGCGGACCCGCGGTCCAGCGCGACGGCGCCTGCGGCTGGTCCGGGGGAGGGGCGCCCGGCGGCGGCGCCCCCGGCGGCGGGTACGCCTGGTGGTCCGACATCCCCACGCCCTCCCACGACCGCCGGCTCCGACGGAGCCATCCTGTCAGGTCGGGGTGAGCGCAGCGGGGCCGCCGTCCGACACCATGGAGCCCGACCGACAGGACGAGATCGGTGCCCTGCGGCGCCTCGGAGAGCGCGCGGAGGGGCGAGGGGTTCCCTCGGTTTGGTCGCACCCGCCACGTCTGCCAAGATGTTCCGGTTGCTCCGGCGGGTTGCCGGGGTGCTGCACGTCTTGACTACTGAATCGCGTCTCCCTCCCGGTCAGCGACATTGTGACCGGGTGATGTGACTCGGTGGTGGCGCGTGCCGCACCGCACCTGGAGACCCGATCGGCCCGACGAGGACAGCGATGGCCTCGCCCGGCGCCAGCCACACCACCATGCTCGATCGCCAGATCGGTGCGAGTCGCGAGTGCGACACGCCCGACCTCGGGGGTCGCGGTGCGAGGCGGAGCAGGACCGCAACCACAGCCCAGACGGACGAGCCCGGCACGCACGGGCCCAGACGCACGAGAAGGACGAGAGAGACCTATGGCGGGACAGAAGATCCGCATCAGGCTCAAGGCCTATGACCACGAGGTGATCGACACCTCGGCGCGCAAGATCGTCGACACGGTCACCCGTACCGGCGCGCGCGTGGCCGGCCCGGTGCCGCTCCCGACGGAGAAGAACGTCTACTGCGTCATCCGCTCGCCCCACAAGTACAAGGACTCCCGCGAGCACTTCGAGATGCGCACCCACAAGCGGCTCATCGACATCATCGACCCCACGCCGAAGACGGTCGACTCGCTCATGCGGCTCGACCTGCCGGCTGGTGTCGACATCGAGATCAAGCTCTGAGGCAACTGTCATGACGCACACCACTGAACACACCGTGAAGGGCCTGCTCGGCACCAAGCTGGGCATGACCCAGGTCTGGGACGAGAACAACCGGGTCGTCCCGGTCACCGTCGTCGCCGCGGCCACGAACGTCGTCACCCAGATCCGCTCCGCGGAGGTCGACGGCTACCACGCCATCCAGGTCGGCTACGGCGAGATCGACGGCCGCAAGGTCACCAAGCCGAAGGCGGGTCACTTCGCCAAGGCCGGCACGACCCCGCGCCGCCACCTCGTCGAGATCCGCACCGCCGACTCCGACACCTACACCGTCGGCCAGGAGCTCCCGGTCGACACCTTCGAGCCGGGCGAGGTCATCGACGTCACCGGCACGAGCAAGGGCAAGGGCTTCGCCGGTGTGATGAAGCGCCACGGCTTCCACGGCGTCGGCGCCTCGCACGGTGCCCACCGCAACCACCGCAAGCCCGGCTCCATCGGTGCCTGCGCCACCCCGGGCCGCGTGTTCAAGGGCATGCGGATGGCCGGCCGGATGGGCTCGGACACCGTGACCACCCAGAACCTCGCCGTCCACGCCGTCGACGCCGCGCAGGGCCTGATCCTCATCCGGGGTGCCGTCCCCGGCCCCAAGGGCGGGCTGCTCGTGCTCCGTTCGGCCGCCAAGAACCAGGAGGCGTGACCGACGTGGCTGAGACCAAGAAGAGCACCACGAAGAAGAGCACCACGAAGAAGGCCGCCGCTCCGCAGGGCGCCACGACCGTGGACGTCGACCTGCCCGCCGAGATCTTCGGCGCCCGCGTCAACGTCCCGCTGATGCACCAGGTCGTCGTCGCGCAGCAGGCCGCCGCCCGCCAGGGCACCGCGTCCACCAAGACCCGCGGCGAGGTCCGCGGCGGTGGCCGCAAGCCCTACAAGCAGAAGGGCACCGGCCGCGCCCGCCAGGGCTCGACGCGTGCGCCGCAGTTCGCCGGCGGTGGCGTCGTCCACGGCCCGCAGCCGCGCAGCTACGACCAGCGCACCCCCAAGAAGATGAAGGCCGCCGCCCTGCGCAGCGCCCTGTCCGACCGGGCCCGCAACGACCGCATCCACGTCGTCGACGCGCTGATCAGCGACGAGACGCCGTCCACCAGGACCGCCCTCACCGCACTGCGTGGTCTCACCGAGCGCAGCAAGTTCCTGCTCGTGCTCGAGCGCACCGACGCCATCACCTGGCTGTCGCTGCGCAACGCGCGGCAGGTGCACATCGTGGCGGTCGACCAGCTCAACACCTACGACGTGCTGGCCTGCGACGACGTCGTCTTCACCCAGCGGTGCCTACGACGCGTTCGTGGCCGCCCAGGTGCCGGCACCACCGAGTCCGAACCGACTCCGCCACCGAGTCCGGGGAGGACGACAAGTGAGCACCCTGCACAAGGACCACCGCGACATCCTGCTCGCGCCGGTCGTGTCGGAGAAGAGCTACGGCCTCCTCGACGCCAACAAGTACACGTTCCTGGTGCGCCCCGACGCGAACAAGACCGAGATCAAGATCGCCGTCGAGAAGATCTTCAACGTCAAGGTCACGTCGGTGAACACCCTCAACCGCAAGGGCAAGACGCGCCGCACCCGCTACGGGCTCGGCAAGCGCAAGGACACCAAGCGCGCCATCGTCAGCCTCGCCGAGGGTCACCGTATCGACATCTTCGGAGGTCCTGCCTGATGGCCATTCGCAAGTACAAGCCGACCACCCCGGGCCGTCGCGGCTCGTCCGTGGCCGACTTCGTCGAGATCACCCGCACCACGCCGGAGAAGTCGCTCACGCGGCCGCTGCCCAAGAAGGGCGGCCGCAACAACCAGGGCCGGATCACCACCCGGCACCAGGGCGGTGGCCACAAGCGCGCCTACCGTCTCGTCGACTTCCGTCGCTACGACAAGGACGGCGTGCCGGCCAAGGTCGCGCACATCGAGTACGACCCGAACCGCACCGCGCGCATCGCGCTGCTGCACTACGCCGACGGCGAGAAGCGCTACATCATCGCGCCGAAGGACCTCGGTCAGGGCAGTCGCGTCGAGTCGGGTCCGAACGCCGACATCAAGCCGGGCAACAACCTGCCGCTGCGCAACATCCCCGTCGGCACGACGATCCACTGTGTCGAGCTGCGGCCCGGCGGCGGTGCCAAGATCGCCCGCTCCGCCGGCAACAGCGCCCAGCTGGTCGCCCGCGAGGGCTCCCGCGCCACGCTGCGCATGCCCTCGGGCGAGATGCGCTTCGTCGACGTCCGCTGCCGCGCCACCATCGGCGAGGTCGGCAACGCCGAGCAGTCCAACATCAACTGGGGCAAGGCCGGCCGCATGCGCTGGAAGGGCAAGCGCCCGACCGTCCGCGGTGTCGTCATGAACCCGGTCGACCACCCCCACGGCGGTGGCGAGGGCAAGACCTCCGGTGGTCGGCACCCCGTGTCCCCGTGGGGCAAGCCGGAGGGTCGCACCCGCAAGCGCAAGGCCTCCGACTCGCAGATCATCCGTCGCCGCAAGACCGGCAAGGGTAGGAAGTAACTGACATGCCTCGCAGCCTGAAGAAGGGCCCCTTCGTCGACGACCACCTGATGAAGAAGGTGGACGCCGAGAACGACAAGGGCAGCCACAACGTCATCAAGACCTGGTCGCGCCGTTCCATGATCGTGCCGGCGATGATCGGTCACACGATCGCCGTCCACGACGGTCGCAAGCACGTGCCGGTGTTCGTCACCGACTCGATGGTCGGACACAAGCTCGGTGAGTTCGCGCCCACGCGCACCTACCGCGGCCACGTCAAGGACGACCGGAAGGGGCGCCGCCGATGAGCACCGCCGAGCGCCGCCGCACGAGCGCACGTCGCGAGACCGTGCTGGGCGACCAGCCCGGTGCCTTCGCGACCGCCCGCTTCGTGCGCATCTCGCCGATGAAGGCCCGCCGCGTGGTCAACCTGGTCCGCGGCCTGCCCGTCGACGAGGCCCGCGCCACCCTCCAGTTCTCCCCGCAGGCGGCCACCGACACGGTCGCCAAGGTGCTCGAGAGCGCCATCGCGAACGCCGAGACCGCCGAGGGCCTCGCCGCCGGCGAGCTCATCGTCTCGGTCGCGATGGTCGACGAGGGTCCGACGATGAAGCGCTGGCGCCCCCGTGCGCAGGGCCGGGCCACCCGGATCAACAAGCGCACCAGCCACATCACGCTCGCCGTGCAGCCGGCCTCCGCGCTGGTGGCCGGTCAGAAGAAGGGCAGGAAGGCCTGATGGGCCAGAAGATCAACCCGAACGGCTTCCGCCTCGGGATCAGCACCGACCACAAGTCGCGGTGGTACGCCGACAAGCTCTACAAGAGCTACGTCGGCGAGGACGTCGCGATCCGCCGCCTGCTGTCCAAGGGCATGGAGCGCGCCGGTATCTCCAAGGTGGAGATCGAGCGCACCCGTGACCGGGTCCGTGTCGACATCCACACCGCCCGGCCGGGCATCGTCATCGGCCGCCGCGGCGCGGAGGCCGACCGCATCCGCGGCGAGCTCGAGAAGCTCACCGGCAAGCAGGTGCAGCTGAACATCCTCGAGGTGAAGAGCCCCGAGGTCGACGCCCAGCTCGTCGCCCAGGGTGTCGCCGAGCAGCTCACCGGTCGTGTGCAGTTCCGTCGCGCGATGCGCAAGGCGATGCAGACCACGATGCGCTCCGGTGCCAAGGGCATCCGGATCCAGTGCTCGGGTCGTCTCAACGGCGCCGAGATGTCGCGCACCGAGTTCTACCGCGAGGGTCGCGTGCCCCTGCACACGCTGCGTGCCGACATCGACTACGGCTTCTACGAGGCCAAGACCACCTTCGGCCGCATCGGCGTGAAGGTCTGGATCTACAAGGGCGAGGTCGCCGGCACCCGTGCCGAGCGCCAGGCCCAGGCCGCTGCCCGCGCCGGAGTCCCCGGCCGCGGCGGCAGCCGACCCCAGCGCGGCGGCGAGCGCGGTGGCGAGCGTCCCAGCCGTGGCACGCGTCCGACCCGCTCGGACCGCGAGGCCCCGGCGGGCGAGGCCCCGGCCGCTGCTCCCGCCGCAGCCCCTGCCACCGACACCGCTCCCGGAACGGAGGGCTGAGCCATGTTGATGCCCCGTCGGGTCAAGCACCGCAAGCAGCACCACCCCAACCGCCGCGGCGCGGCCAAGGGTGGCACCACGCTGGCATTCGGTGACTTCGGCATCCAGGCGGTCGAGGGCCACTACGTCACCAACCGCCAGATCGAGTCCGCCCGTATCGCCATGACCCGCCACATCAAGCGTGGCGGCAAGGTGTGGATCAACGTCTACCCGGACCGTCCGCTCACCAAGAAGCCCGCCGAGACCCGCATGGGCTCCGGCAAGGGCTCCCCCGAGTGGTGGATCGCCAACGTGAAGCCGGGCCGCATGATGTTCGAGCTGTCGGGTGTCACCGAGGACGTCGCCCGCGAGGCGATGCGCCGCGCCATCCACAAGCTGCCCATGAAGTGCCGCTTCGTCACCCGAGAGGCCGGTGAGTTCTGATGGCGACCATCCTGACGGCGCACGAGCTCGACGAGCTCAACGACATCGACCTGGAGTCGCGGCTGCGCGAGGCCAAGGAGGAGCTCTTCAACCTCCGCTTCCAGGCGGCCACCGGCCAGCTGGAGAGCCACGGCCGGCTCCGCACGGTCAAGAAGGACATCGCCCGGATCTACACCGTGGTGCGCGAGCGCGAGCTCGGCATCCGCGCCACCCCGGGCACCGACGACGAGGACGACGCATGAGCGACCAGACCACCGAGACCACCGGCACCACCGAGTCCAGCGAGTCCGCTGAGACCGGTGCGGTCGAGCGCAACCGCCGCAAGACCCGCGAGGGCCTCGTGGTCAGCGACAAGATGGACAAGACGGTCGTCGTCGAGGTCGAGGACCGCGTCAAGCACCCGCTCTACGGCAAGGTCCTGCGCCGCACCAACCGGCTCAAGGCCCACGACGAGAACAACGAGTGCGGCGTGGGGGACCGGGTCCTGATCATGGAGACCCGCCCGCTGTCCGCCACCAAGCGCTGGCGGCTCGTCCAGATCCTCGAGCGCGCCAAGTAACCAGCACCACGATCGTTCCCCCAGGCTCACCTCGCGGTGAGAACCGGGCGACAAGGAGAAATCAGTGATTCAGCAGGAGTCGCGACTGAAGGTCGCCGACAACACGGGTGCCAAGGAGATCCTCTGCATCCGTGTGCTCGGCGGCTCCGGCCGTCGCTACGCCGGCATCGGGGACGTCATCGTCGCCACTGTCAAGGACGCCATCCCCGGTGGCAACGTCAAGAAGGGCGACGTCGTCAAGGCGGTCATCGTCCGCACGGTCAAGGAGCGTCGGCGTTCCGACGGCTCCTACATCCGCTTCGACGAGAACGCCGCGGTCATCCTCAAGCAGGACGGCGAGCCGCGCGGCACCCGCATCTTCGGCCCCGTGGGCCGCGAGCTGCGTGAGAAGCGCTTCATGAAGATCATCTCGCTCGCCCCGGAGGTGCTGTGATGACCCAGCCGCAGAAGAAGACCAAGAAGGCTCCCGGCATCAACATCAAGAAGGGCGACACCGTCAAGGTGATCGCCGGCAAGGACAAGGGCGCCGAGGGCAAGGTCATCAAGGTGCTCCGCGAGGAGCAGCGCGTGGTCGTCGAGGGCGTCAACCGCATCAAGAAGCACACCAAGGTCGTCAACCAGGGCGGCCGGGCCGGCACCACCGGCGGCATCATCACCACCGAGGCGGCCATCCACGTCTCCAACGTGATGCTGGTCGAGGGCGACGGCGTCACCCGTATCGGCTTCCGCCGCGAAGAGGTCACCAAGCGTCGTTCCGACGGCTCGACCTACGCCGCCTCCCGCAGCGTCCGCATCTCCCGCAGGACCGGGAAGGAGATCTGATGTCCACCGACACCACCGCGACCCCCGACGCGCCCCAGCAGGCCGCCGGTACGCCGCCGCGGCTCAAGACCCGCTACCGCGAGGAGATCGCGCCGGCGCTCCAGCAGGAGTTCAGCATCGGCAACGTCATGCAGGTGCCCGGCCTCACCAAGATCGTCGTCAACATGGGCGTCGGCGAGGCGGCCCGCGACTCCAAGCTGATCGAGGGCGCCGTCCGCGACCTGACGGCGATCACCGGCCAGAAGCCGGCCGTCACGAAGGCGCGCAAGTCGATCGCCCAGTTCAAGCTGCGTGAGGGCATGCCGATCGGCTGCCACACCACGCTGCGCGGCGACCGGATGTGGGAGTTCCTCGACCGACTGCTGTCGCTCGCGCTGCCCCGCATCCGCGACTTCCGTGGCCTGAGCCCGCGCCAGTTCGACGGCAACGGCAACTACACCTTCGGTCTCACCGAGCAGGTCATGTTCCACGAGATCAACCAGGACAAGATCGACCGCTCGCGCGGGATGGACATCACGGTCGTCACCACGGCCACCAACGACGAGCAGGGACGGGCGCTGCTGAAGCAGCTCGGATTCCCGTTCGCGGAGAAGTGAGGAACTGATGGCGAAGACCGCGCTCAAGGTCAAGGCCGCTCGCAAGCCGAAGTTCAAGGTGCGGGGTTACACCCGTTGCCAGCGCTGCGGACGCCCGAAGTCCGTCTACCGCAAGTTCGGCCTGTGCCGCATCTGCCTGCGCGAGATGGCCCACCGCGGCGAGCTGCCCGGCGTCACCAAGTCGTCCTGGTGACGACCGACTACTAAACCGCTGAAGGTCGCGGCGCCCCTCGGGTGCGGCGAAACCGCAGAAGAGAGAGAAACCCAGAACTATGACGATGACCGACCCGATCGCGGACATGCTCACCCGTCTGCGCAACGCCAACTCGGCCTTCCACGACGACGTGTCCATGCCCTACAGCAAGCTGAAGCAGGGCGTCGCGGAGATCCTCCAGCAGGAGGGCTACATCAGCTCCTTCGAGGTCACCGACAACGCCCCGGCCGTGGGCAAGACGCTCACGATCACGCTGAAGTACGGCCGCCACCGGGAGCGCTCGATCGCCGGCGTGCGCCGCATCAGCAAGCCCGGCCTGCGGGTCTACGCCAAGCACACGGGTCTGCCCCGCGTCCTCGGTGGCCTGGGCGTCGCGATCATCTCGACGAGCCAGGGCCTGCTCACCGACCGTCAGGCGAACCAGAAGGGCGTGGGCGGAGAAGTCCTCGCCTACGTCTGGTGAGCCGGGTCTAGAGAGCAGAGAGGAAACCACCATGTCCCGCATCGGCAAGCTGCCGGTCCCGGTCCCGTCCGGGGTCGACATCGCCATCGACGGCCAGGTCGTCACCGTCAAGGGCCCCAAGGGCACCCTGTCGCACACCGTGGCCGCACCCATCACGGTCGAGCGGAGCGACGACGTCCTCGACGTCAAGCGCCCCGACGACGAGCGCACCTCGAGGGCGCTGCACGGACTCACCCGCACCCTGGTCAACAACATGGTGGTCGGCGTGACCGAGGGCTACGAGAAGAGGCTCGAGATCGTCGGCGTCGGCTACCGCGTCCTGTCGAAGGGCCCGGCCCAGCTGGAGTTCCAGCTCGGCTACTCGCACCCGATCGTCTTCGACGCGCCCGACGGCATCACGTTCAGCGTCGAGAACCCGACCCGCCTCGGCGTCGTCGGCATCGACAAGCAGCTGGTCGGCGAGACCGCGGCCAAGATCCGCAAGCTGCGCAAGCCGGAGCCCTACAAGGGCAAGGGCGTTCGTTACGCGGGCGAGATCGTCCGCAAGAAGGTCGGAAAGGCTGGCAAGTAATGGCCGTCAAGCTGAAGCAGAGCAAGCACGCCTCGGCCCGCAGCAAGTCGCGGGCACGTCGCCAGATCCGCGGCCGCAAGCGCATCCAGGGCACGGCCGAGCGTCCGCGCCTGGTCGTCACCCGGTCGACCAAGCACATCACCGCCCAGGTCGTCGACGACCTCGTCGGCAAGACGCTCGTGTCGGCGTCCACCATGGAGGCCGACCTGCGCTCCGAGGACGGCGACAAGACCGCCAAGGCCACCAAGGTCGGCGAGCTGCTCGCCGAGCGGGCGAAGGCACACGGCGTGGAGTCCGTGGTCTTCGACCGTGCCGGCAACAAGTACCACGGCCGCATCGCGGCCCTGGCCGACGGCGCCCGCTCCGGCGGGCTGGCCTTCTGAAGACGTTAGGTAGGAGACAGATATGAGCGGACCCCAGCGCGGACAGCGTGCGGGCGGCGACCGAGGCGGCCGAGGCCGCGACGGTGGCCGTGGCGGCGCCGAGAAGAGCCAGTACCTCGAGCGGGTCGTGGCCATCAACCGCGTCGCCAAGGTCGTCAAGGGCGGTCGTCGGTTCAGCTTCACCGCCCTCGTCGTCGTCGGTGACGGCGACGGGATGGTCGGCGTCGGCTACGGCAAGGCCAAGGAGGTGCCGGCCGCGATCCAGAAGGGTGTCGAGGAGGCGAAGAAGAACTTCTTCCGCGTTCCCCGCATCCAGGGCACCATTCCCCACCCCATCCAGGGCGAGAAGGCGGCCGGCGTGGTCATGCTGCGCCCGGCGGCTCCCGGTACCGGCGTCATCGCCGGCGGCCCGGTGCGCGCCGTCCTGGAGTGCGCGGGCATCCACGACATCCTGAGCAAGTCGCTCGGGTCGTCGAACCAGATCAACATCGTGCACGCGACCATCGAGGCGCTCCGGATGCTGGAGCAGCCCGAGGCCGTCGCGGCGCGGCGTGGGATGCGCGTCGAGGACATCGCCCCGGCGGCGCTGCTCAAGGCTCAGGACGAGGGCAGGCGGGCCGCGGCGGAGCAGGCCTCCGGCGAGCCGGCTGGAGCGAGGTCCTGATGGCGCAGCTCAAGGTCCAGCAGACCAAGTCGACGATCGGGTGCGCGAAGAACCAGCGCGAGACCGTCCGCTCGCTCGGCCTGAAGAAGATCGGCGACGTCGTCGTCAAGGAGGACCGCCCGGAGATCCGCGGCATGGTCCAGACCGTCCGTCACCTGGTGACGGTCGAGGAGGTGGAGTGACATGACGCTCAAGCTGCACAACCTCCACCCGGCCCCCGGCGCCAAGAAGGCCAAGACCCGGGTGGGCCGTGGTGAGGCGTCCAAGGGCAAGACCGCAGGTCGCGGCACGAAGGGCACCGGCGCACGCAAGAACGTGCCGGCGGGCTTCGAGGGTGGCCAGATGCCGATCCACATGCGACTGCCGAAGCTGAAGGGCTTCAAGAACCCCTTCAAGGTCGAGTTCCAGGTCGTCAACGTCGAGACCATCGGCCGGCTCTTCCCCGACGGCGGCGACGTCACCGTCGCCTCGCTCGTCGAGCGAGGCGCCGTGCGCAAGGGCCACCCGGTGAAGGTGCTCGGCGAGGGCACGATCGACGTCAAGGTCTCCGTCACCGCCGACAAGTTCTCCGGCTCCGCCCAGGAGAAGATCGAGGCCGCGGGCGGCACCGTCACGCTGGCCGGAGCGGCTTCCTGACCCACCGTCGGACTGCGGGGGCGTCGCTCGGCGGCGCCCCTGCGGCCTGACGCCGGGCTGTTGCGCGGCTGTTAGGCTTCCACGGGCCTCCCTCCGACGGGGAGACCCTCGATCGTTGGAGAAAGAGGAGCTCGTGCTCAGCGCGTTCGTCAACGCCTTCCGGACACCCGACCTGCGGCGCAAGCTGCTGTTCGTCCTGCTGGTCATCGTGATCTTCCGGGCCGGCTCCCAGATCCCCGCTCCCGGCGTCAACGTCGCGAACGTGCAGGAGTGCCTGGGCGACCAGGCGAACAACGAGGGCGTCTACAACCTCATCAACTTGTTCTCCGGCGGAGCGCTGCTCCAGCTGACGGTCTTCGCGCTCGGCATCATGCCGTACATCACCGCGAGCATCATCCTGCAGCTGCTCGTCGTCGTGATCCCGCGCCTGGAGGCCCTCAAGAAGGAGGGCCAGTCCGGCCAGACCAAGATCACCCAGTACACGCGGTACCTCACCCTCGGCCTGGCGCTGCTCCAGGCCACCGGCATCGTGGCGCTCGCCCAGTCGGGCAACCTGCTCCAGAACTGCGACAGCACGCAGTTCCCGCTGCTGCACAGCAACAACCTGTCGACCTTCGTGGTCATGGTCATCACCATGACCGCCGGCACCGCGGTGATCATGTGGCTCGGCGAGCTCATCACCGAGCGCGGCATCGGCAACGGGATGTCGATCCTGATCTTCACCCAGGTCATCGCCACCTTCCCGACGGCCCTGTGGCAGGTCGGCAAGAGCCAGGGCTGGTGGGTCTTCGGCATCGTGCTGGCCGTCGGCCTCGTGATCGTGGCCGCGGTCATCTTCATCGAGCAGGCCCAGCGCCGGATCCCCGTCCAGTACGCCCGCCGCATGGTGGGGCGCAAGAT
The DNA here is from genome assembly GCA_963845795.1 of uncultured Actinomycetota bacterium. Classification (GTDB taxonomy): domain Bacteria; phylum Actinomycetota; class Actinomycetes; order Propionibacteriales; family Nocardioidaceae; genus Nocardioides. Next base: position 22,913 of record CAWJTG010000016.1, read on the forward strand.
GTTCGGCGGCAGCTCCACCTACATCCCGCTGAAGGTCAACCAGGCCGGCATCATCCCCGTGATCTTCGCCTCCTCGCTGCTGTACCTGCCGGCGATGGCGGTGCAGTTCAACCAGCCGCAGGCCGGTGAGAGCGTCCCCTTCTGGGTCGACTTCATCAGCAAGTACTTCGTGGTCGGCGACCACCCGCTCTACATGGCGACCTTCTTCCTGCTGATCGTCTTCTTCACCTACTTCTACGTGTCGATCACCTTCAACCCCAACGAAGTGGCCGACAACATGAAGAAGTACGGCGGGTTCATCCCCGGCATCCGGGCCGGCAAGCCCACCGAGGACTACCTCTCCTACGTCCTGTCCCGCATCACCGCTCCCGGGGCGATGTACCTGGGCCTGATCTCCCTGATCCCGCTGATCGCCCTGGTGCTGATCAATGCCAACCAGAACTTCCCGTTCGGCGGCACCTCGATCCTCATCATGGTCGGAGTCGCGCTCGACACCGTGAAGCAGATCGAGAGCCAGCTCCAGCAGCGCAACTACGAAGGCTTCCTGCGGTAATCGCCGATGCGACTGATCCTCATGGGCCCGCCGGGAGCCGGCAAGGGCACGCAGGCGGTGCACGTCGCCGAGCACTTCGGCGTGCCCGCCATCTCCACCGGCGACATCTTCCGGCGTAACGTCTCCGAGGGCACCGAGCTCGGCGTCGAGGCGCAGGGCTACATGGATGCCGGCGAGTACGTCCCGGACGAGATCACCAACCAGATGGTCCGCAACCGCATCGGCGAGTCCGACGCGGAGCCCGGCTTCCTCCTCGACGGCTACCCGCGCACGGTCGCCCAGGTCGAGGAGCTCGACACGATGATCGAAGGCACCGGCCACAAGCTCGACGCCGCCGTCGTCCTCACCGTCGACTCCGAGGAGATCGTCGAACGGCTGCTCCAGCGGGCGCGGACCGAGGGCCGCGCCGACGACACCGAGGAGGTCATCCGGCGCCGCCAGGATCTCTACGGCGAGCAGACCGAGCCGCTCATCGAGCTCTACCGCGAGCGCGGGCTGCTCGTCGAGGTCGACGGCATGGGCGAGGTCACCGAGGTCACCGAGCGCATCTTCGCGGCACTCGACATCATCGACGAGAGCTGACCGGGCGCCCTCGATGGGGTGGCGCCGCCAGCGGCTGGAGATCAAGACCCCCGAGCAGGTCGACGCGATGCGCGCCGCGGGTCTCGTGGTGGCCGAGACCCTCGCGATGCTGCGCGACCTCGCGCGGCCCGGGCTGACGACCGCCGAGCTCGACGCCGCCGCGGAGGCCCACATCCGCGCTCGCGGCGCGGCCCCGTCGTTCCTCGGCTACCAGGGGTTCACCGGCTCGATCTGCGTCTCGGTCAACGACGAGGTGGTGCACGGGATCCCCGGCGACCGCGTGCTGGCCGACGGCGACCTGGTGTCGATCGACTGCGGCGCGATCGTCGCCGGCTGGCACGGCGACGCGGCGATCAGCGTGACCCTGGGCCAGGTGCCGCCGGAGGTCACCGAGCTGGTGCGGGTCACCGAGGACGCCCTGTGGGCCGGGGTCGCCGCGATGGCCGCCGGGGACGTCGTCGCCGACGTCTCGCGCGCGGTGGAGGCCTCGGTGCGTGCCGCGGGCGACTACGGGGTGGTCGAGGAGTACACGGGCCACGGCATCGGCACGGCGATGCACCTGCCGCCGGACGTGCCCAACGTCGACCACGGCGGCCGATCGCCGCAGCTGGTGCCCGGCCTGGCGCTGGCCGTGGAGCCGATGGTGACCCTCGGCTCCCCGCTCACCGAGGTCCTCGCGGACGAGTGGACGGCGGTCACCGTCGACGGCTCATGGGCCGCGCACGTCGAGCACACCATCGCCATCACCCCCGAGGGCCCGTGGGTGCTCACCGCCCTCGACGGGGGCCGGGCCGCACTGGCCGAGCGCGGTGTGCGCTGCGGCGCTCGCTGACCGCCTGGATGCGGACCGCTCCGGCACACGTGACAGGATGGGGATCGCGTGAGGGGAGTACTCCCTAAGCCGCGGGTTCGTCAGCACGACGACCGCCCCGTCGGGGGTGGTGGTCCGGGCCCGTGGGCCGGACAGTCGGCGGAGGAGACCTCGGGCCCGCAAACCCGTCACCCTCAACGCAGGAGTAGTCCGTGGAAGTCACCACCGTCGAGTGGGCGATCACCATCGCCGTCACCGTGGCCGTGCTGGTGTTCGACGTCATCGTCATCGCCCGTCGCCCGCACCAGCCCTCTCTCCGCGAAAGCGCGATCGCGCTCTCCGTGTACATCGGGCTGGCGGTGGTGTTCGGCGCCTTCGTGTGGATCCACCACGGTCAGACCTTCGGGGTGGAGTTCTACACCGGCTGGCTGGTCGAGTACAGCTTGTCGATCGACAACCTGTTCGTCTTCATCATCATCATGGGCGCGCTGGGGGTGCCGAAGAAGTACCAGCAGGAAGCTCTGATGGTGGGGATCATCCTGGCGCTGATCTTCCGCGCCATCTTCATCGCGCTCGGCTACCAGCTCGTCAGCAACTTCAGCTGGATCTTCTACGTCTTCGGGGCCTTCCTCGTCTACACCGCCGTCGGACTGGTGCGGAGCTACCGCGCCGAGGACGAGGACGAGGACGGGGAGAACCGGATCGTCCGGTTCGCGAGCAACCACCTGAACGTGGGGGATGAGTGGCGCGGCCTGAAGCTCTTCTGGAAGGACAACGGGGCTCGCGTGGTCTCGCCGATGCTGATCGTGATCATCGCGCTCGGCTCGACCGACATCCTGTTCGCGCTCGACTCCATCCCGGCGATCTTCGGCATCACCCAGGAGCCCTACCTCGTCTTCACGGCCAATGTGTTCGCGCTCATGGGTCTGCGACAGCTGTACTTCCTCCTCGGTGGTCTCCTCCGGCGCTTGGTGTACCTCTCTCTCGGGCTGGCCTTCATCCTGGCGTTCATCGGGGTCAAGCTGGTGATCCACGCGTTGCACGAGGAGCAGCCCAGCTTCATCAACGGCGGCGAGCCGGTGGTCGGCTTCGAGGTCCCCACGCTGGCGAGCCTCGCCGTCATCATCGTGACGCTCGCGGTCACGGCGGTGGCCAGCCTCCTGAAGGACACCGATCCCGAGCAGGCCGAGGCGACCGACGACCCCGACGCCGGCGACTCCGCGGAGGCGCGCATCGACCGCACCCCGTGACCTGCACGAGGCGGACGCCGAGAGACCGTAGGGTGTCGGCCGACGTATCGTGCACGAGCCAGGGGACGGATCCGGATGGGGCAGGGAGCCAGCCTGTGGGTGACCACCCGTGAGGGGCCGCGGGAGTTCGACCAGGACCGCGTCGTGGTGGGCCGCGACCTGGCCTGCGACGTCGTCGTGCTCGACCCGCGCGCCTCGCGGCACCACCTGACCCTCGAGCGACACGGCGACACCTGGACGGCTGTCGACTCCAGCAGCGGTGGCACCTACGCCCAGGGCAGCCGGATCGACCGGCTTCCCGTCGGCGGCAGCCCGCTGCCGTTGCGGCTGGGTGGGCCGGACGGCGAGCCGATCGAGGTCCGGGTCGTCGTTCCCTCGCCTCCGCCCCCGGCGTCCCACCCCGCCCCGGCGTCCCACCCCGCCCCGGCGTCCCCGCAGCAGCACCCGCCCCCGCAGTACCCACCGCCGCAGTACCCGCCGCCGCAGCAGCACCCGGCGCCATCGCCGCAGCAGGTCGGCTCGCCGCAGCGCCCCACGCTGCCGTGGCAGGGCGGCCCACTGCCCCCGCCGTCCTCGGCCCCTCAGCACGTCCTGCCGCCCGGTCAGCTGGCGCACGGCCAGACCGTCTTCCCGGCCCAGGTCACCCCTGGTCGCGCGCTCACCATCGGCCGCGACCTGTCCAACGACATCGTCCTGGACGACCCGCTGGTCTCCCGGTTCCACGGCCGCCTCGACCTCGGCTCGCAGCCGGTGCTGCACGACCTCGGCAGCTTCAACGGCAGCTTCGTCAACGGCACCCGGGTCGTCGGCGCCGCCCCGCTCACGCCGGGCAGCGAGGTCATCGTCGGCAACCAGACCTTCCGCTGGGACGGCGAGCAGCTGCTCTCCTCGGCCACCACCCACGAGTACACGCTCTACGCCGACGGGCTCTCGGTCGTGGTGAAGGACGGGCGGTTGCTGCTGGAGAACGTCTCCTTCCAGCTCGACCCGTCGAGTCTCACCGCAGTGATCGGCCCGTCGGGTGCCGGCAAGTCGACGCTGCTCGGCGCCCTCACCGGGCTGCGGCCGGCCTCCCACGGCCGCGTGATCTGGCAGGGCCACGACCTGTACCAGAACTACGACCAGCTGCGGTTCCAGATCGGCCTGGTGCCCCAGCAGGACATCCAGCACCCACAGCTCAAGGTGAAGCAGGCGCTCGGCTACGCCGCCGAGCTGCGGCTGCCACCCGACACCACCGCTCAGGAGCGCGATGCCCGGGTGCGCGTCGTCGCCGACCAGCTCCAGCTGACCCAGCGGCTGGAGAACCGGATCGGCACCCAGCTCAGCGGCGGTCAGAAGAAGCGGGTCTCGATCGCCTCGGAGCTGCTCACCGCGCCGCCGCTGCTGTTCCTCGACGAGCCGACGTCCGGGCTCGACCCGGGACTCGACCTCGAGGTGATGCGCCAGCTCCGTCGGCTCGCCGACGACGGCCGGGTGGTCATGGTCGTCACCCACTCGGTGCTGGCGCTGGACGTCTGCGACAACGTGATGGTGCTCGCCCCCGGTGGCCGGATCGCCTACTTCGGACCCCCGGCGCGGGTGCTCGACCACTTCGGCGTCGACAACTACCCCCAGGTCTTCGACCTGCTCGACGACCCGTTCCTCTGGCAGCGGATCCCGGCGCCCGACGCACCCCTCGACACCCGGTCGACGCCGGCGGTGGCCTCGCCGGTGCCGTCCCCGCCGCGGCAGTCGCTGGGCAAGCAGCTGTCGACCATGGTGCGCCGCAACATCGCCGTGCTGGTCGCCGACCGGCTCCTGCTCGCGATGCTCGTGCTGCTGCCGCTGGTGCTCGGCGGTCTGAGCAGGCTCGTGCCCGGCAGCGCCGGTCTGTCGCTCGACGAGGGCCGCACCTGCCCCGAGCGCGGTGACGCCGCCGTCACGTCGATCGGGCCCTTCCGCTGCGAGGTGATCGACGACCGCAGCGGCGCCCGGCAGGTGGTCGACAAGCTCTTCGAGCCCGGGGAGCCCTCGCAGCGGCTCATCGTCCTCATCGTGGCCGCCTGCCTGATGGGTGTGGCGCTCACGATCCGCGAGCTGGTGAGCGAGCGGTCGATCTTCCGCCGCGAGTACGCCGTGGGCCTCTCGCCCGGCGTCTACTTCGCCAGCAAGATCGGCGTGCTCGGCGTGGCCGCGTTCCTCCAGGGACTGGTCGTCACCTTCATCGCCGTGGTGGGCCTACCGGGAGCCGACGGCGAGCTCGGCACGCTGCGGGTGGCCGTGGTGGTGGGCGCCCTGGCGTTCACGATGGCGATCCTGGGTCTCGCGCTGTCCGCGGTGGTCACGAGCAACGAGCAGGCCATGCCGGCGCTGGTCGGCGTCATCATGGTCCAGCTGGTGCTGTCGGGATCGCTGTTCGCCGTCCACGGCCGGCCGCTGCTCGAGCAGATCGCCTGGTTGTCGCCGTCGCGGTGGGCCTATGCCGCGGCGGGGGGCGCGATGGGGCTGACCCGCATCCCGCAGGAGCGGTACTCCGGCGACTCCATCACCGGGTCCGGGCCGGGTCACTTCGCGCTCGCCGTCGCGATGCTGGGCGCGCTCTGCCTCCTCACCACCGTGGCCGGCTACTTCCTGGTCCGCCGCAGCGCCACCGCCGAGTAGCCTGGCCGGGGCGGAATGCCGTGCCCCCACCGGACGTTGGAACGGCGATGACAGACCTGCCTGCCCTCTCGGTGCTCGACCTCGTGCCCGTGCGCTCCGACCAGTCCACGAGCGACGCCCTGGCCGCGACGCTCGACCTGGCCAGGACCGCCGACGCGCTCGGCTACCGCCGCTACTGGCTGGCCGAGCACCACAACATGCCGGCCGTGGCCGCCACGAACCCGCCGGTGCTGATGGCGATGGTCGCCGGCGCCACCGAACGGATCCGGGTCGGCAGCGGGGGAGTCATGCTCCCGAACCACGCCCCGTTGGTGGTGGCCGAGCAGTTCGCGCTGCTGGAGGCCGCCCACCCCGGTCGCATCGACCTGGGGATCGGCCGGGCGCCCGGCACCGACCCGGTCACCTCCTATGCGCTGCGGCACGGCGCGGGCGGCGTCACCGACGACGCCGTCAGCCGGTTCCCCGAGTACGTCGAGAACGTGGTCGCGATGATGGAGCCGTCCGGGGTCGGCCTCACGGTCGCCGGCCGCACCCACGCGCTGCGGGCGACGCCGTTCGCCCGGTCGGTGCCGCAGATCTGGCTGCTCGGCTCCTCGGACTACTCGGCCCGGCTCGCCGCCGAGAAGGGCATGCCCTACGTCTTCGCCCACCACTTCGCAGGCCGCGGCACGGCCGACGCGCTCGCGCTGTACCGCTCCACGTTCCGGCCTTCCCCCGAGCTGGACGCGCCCCGGACCTTCCTGACGGTGAACGTCGCGGTGGCCGAGACCGCCGAGGAGGCGCGGCGTCTCGCGGAGCCGCAGCTCCACATGATGCTGGCGCTGCGCACCGGGCAGCCGCTGCAGCCCCAGCCGCTGGTCGAGGAGGCCGAGAAGCGCGAGCTGAGCCCGGCACAGCGCGACATGGTCGAGGGCCTGGCCGCCCCCTGGGTCGTAGGCACCCCCGACGACGCCCGCGAGCGGCTGGTGGCCCTGGCGACGGAGTACGGTGTGGACGAGGTGATGGTCAACCCGGTGACGGGGGCCTGGGTGGGCACCGACCCGGCCTCCTCGCCCACCCGTGAGCAGACCCTGCGGCTCCTCCAGGATTCGTGATTCCACCTCCCGCCGACCTAGACTGACCTGTCGGCCCAACGTGGGTCCGTTTCGCGGTGCCTCGCGGCTGCCTGGGTGCCGTCCACCACTCGTTCTCGAGCGGCGGGCGCGTGCTGAGGGAATGAGGAGCGCGGAACGACTGCACGAGGTCCACCGTCACCGCAGCGAGAGCCGTGGGGCGGAGGTTCGCGGGCCGGCCCGGTAGAGACAGCAACGAACGAGATTGTGAGGACATGCCGAAGAAAGAAGGCGTGATCGAGATCGAGGGCTCCGTCGTGGAGGCCCTTCCCAACGCGATGTTCCGCGTCGAGCTGACCAACGGTCACAAGGTTCTCGCCCACATCAGCGGCAAGATGCGGCAGCACTACATCCGGATCCTCCCCGAGGACCGCGTGGTGGTGGAGCTCTCGCCGTACGACCTCACGCGTGGTCGCATCGTCTACCGGTACAAGTAAGTCTCCACAGCCGAAAGAGGACCCGATCGATGAAGGTCAACCCGAGCGTCAAGCCGATCTGTGACAAGTGCAAGGTGATCCGTCGCCACGGCCGCGTCATGGTCATCTGCGACAACCCGCGCCACAAGCAGCGGCAAGGCTGAAGCCCACGCGACGAAGGAGCGGGGGCGTCTCAGCCGCAGATTGAGCGAGCCCTCCGGCTGAGCGTGCGAAGCCGGAACGGGCGAGTCGAGATCACCGCAGCAAGAGCGCGACAGCACCGAAGACTCCACAGCTGAAGAAGCACAACTGAAGAAGCACCACCGAACACACCACTACGTGATCGCTAGGTGGGGCCGCCAGGCTCCACCGAACCACCTCCGGGGCAGACGGCCGGAGCCGGTCCACCGGACCAGACGCATCACGACCACACCGCTGCATACCTGCGAAAGGCCATCCACATGGCACGCCTCCTGGGAGTCGACCTCCCGCGCGACAAGCGCATCGAGATCGCACTCACCTACATCTACGGCATCGGCCGTACCCGCTCCCAGCAGCTCCTCGAGCTGACCGGTGTCGACCCGAACACCCGGGTCCACGCGCTGGGGGACGACGAGCTGGTCAAGCTCCGCGACGAGATCGAGAACCTGGACTTCAAGGTCGAGGGTGACCTGCGCCGCGAGGTGCAGGCCGACATCCGTCGCAAGATCGAGATCGGCAGCTACCAGGGTCGGCGCCACCGTCAGGGCCTCCCGGTCCGCGGTCAGCGCACCAAGACCAACGCGCGCACCCGCAAGGGTCCCAAGCGCACCGTCGCCGGCCGGAAAAAGGCCAAGTAGCGACCCGGGGCGCCGCCCCGACCCGATCTCGAGACACGACTTCCAGGAGAGAAACGTATGCCGCCGAAGGCTCGCGCCAGCGCCGCGAAGAAGGTGCGTCGCAAGGAGAAGAAGAACGTCGCTCAGGGCGAGGCCCACATCAAGAGCACGTTCAACAACACCATCGTCACCATCACCGACGCCACCGGCGCGGTGATCTCGTGGGCCTCTGCCGGCACCGTCGGCTTCAAGGGCTCGCGCAAGTCCACGCCGTACGCCGCGCAGATGGCCGCCGAGGCCGCCGGCCGCCGCGCGATGGACCACGGCATGAAGAAGATCGACGTCTTCGTGAAGGGCCCGGGCTCGGGCCGCGAGACCGCGATCCGGTCACTGGGTGCCATCGGCCTCGAGGTCGGCACCATCCAGGACGTCACACCCACCCCGCACAACGGCTGCCGCCCGCCCAAGCGCCGGCGCGTCTGACCGCCCGAGACGAGAGGAGACAGACCCATGGCCCGCTACACCGGTCCCATGACCCGCAAGTCGCGCCGTCTCGGTGTCGACCTCGTCGGCGGCGACGCCGCCTTCGAGAAGCGTCCGTACCCGCCCGGCCAGCACGGCCGCGCCCGGGTGAAGGAGAGCGAGTACCGCACCCAGCTGCAGGAGAAGCAGAAGGCCCGCTTCACCTACGGCGTCATGGAGCGGCAGTTCTTCAACTACTACGTCGAGGCGGCCCGTCGCTCCGGCAAGACCGGCGACAACCTGCTCCAGCTGCTCGAGTGCCGGCTCGACAACGTCGTCTACCGGGCCGGGTTCGCCCGCTCCCGCCGGCACGCCCGCCAGCTCGTGGTCCACGGCCACTTCCTGGTGAACGGCCGCAAGGTCGACATCCCGTCGTTCCAGGTCACGCAGTACGACATCGTCGACGTCCGCGAGAAGTCGCTGGAGATGACGCCGTTCATCGTCGCCCGCGAGACCTTCGGCGAGCGCGTCGTCCCGGCCTGGCTCCAGGCCGTCCCGGACCGCATGCGGGTCTTCGTGCACCAGCTGCCGGTGCGCGAGCAGATCGACATGCCGATCCAGGAGCAGCTCATCGTCGAGTACTACTCGAAGAAGTAACCCTCCAGCCGGGGGCTGAGCAAGTTGCGCAGCCGCCGTCCTGAAGGGTCCGAACACCAGCAGATCTGGGTCGTCATATAGCGGTCGACCCGGGAAGGAAAGAGACAAAGTGCTCATCGCACAGCGCCCCACCCTCGCGGAAGAGTCCGTCGACGCCAACCGGTCCCGGTTCGTCATCGAGCCGCTGGAGCCCGGTTTCGGCTACACGCTCGGCAACTCGCTCCGCCGCACGCTGCTGTCGTCGATCCCCGGTGCCTCGGTCACGAGCATCAAGGTCGACACCGTGCTCCACGAGTTCTCGACGATCGAGGGTGTCAAGGAGGACGTCACCGAGATCATCTTGAACCTCAAGGGCCTCGTCGTCTCCTCCGAGCACGACGAGCCGGTCACCATGTACCTGCGCAAGTCCGGTGCCGGTGCCGTCACGGCCGCCGACATCGCCCCGCCCGCCGGCGTCGAGGTGCACAACCCCGACCTGAAGATCGCCACGCTGTCCGACAAGGGCAAGCTGGAGATGGAGCTCGTCGTCGAGCGCGGTCGCGGCTACGTGTCCGCCGTCCAGAACAAGGGCGCCGACAACGAGATCGGCCGGATGCCGGTCGACTCGATCTACAGCCCGGTCCTCAAGGTCACCTACAAGGTCGAGGCCACCCGAGTCGAGCAGCGCACCGACTTCGACAAGCTGGTCATCGACGTCGAGACCAAGCCGTCGATCCTGCCGCGTGACGCCATCGCGTCGGCCGGCAAGACCCTGGTCGAGCTGTTCGGTCTGGCCCGCGAGCTCAACGTCGAGGCCGAGGGCATCGACATCGGCCCCTCGCCGGTCGACGAGCAGCTCGCTGCCGACCTGGCCCTGCCGGTCGAGGACCTGCAGCTCACCGTGCGGTCCTACAACTGCCTCAAGCGCGAGGGCATCCACACCGTGGGTGAGCTCATCAGCCGCTCGGAGCAGGACCTCCTCGACATCCGCAACTTCGGCGCGAAGTCGATCGACGAGGTCAAGGCCAAGCTGGTCGAGATGGGCCTGTCCCTCAAGGACAGCGCGCCCGGCTTCGACCCGCAGGCGTTCCTCGCCGGTCAGGACGACGACGACGACGCCTTCGTCGAGGACGAGCAGTACTGAACTGAATTGCGCGAGCGTGTCGTGGGCGGTCATCGCTCACCGCGGTCTGGGTTGCGGCTACTCCGCCCACGCCACGCTGCCGCGCTGGAGAGCGTGCCTGGGTGGTCCTCGGGTCGGCAGGCGCAGTCTCGTAGTTCGCACAACTGAACAGCTCCAGTTTTCAGCTTCACCTCCCTAGCCCGGGTACCTCGTACGGCCCGGAGAATCGAGAGAAGGCATGCCCAAGCCCACGAAGGGCGCCCGCCTCGGCGGCAGCCCGGCCCACCAGCGGCTGATCCTGCGCAACCTGGCCACCCAGCTCTTCGAGCACGGCCGGATCACCACCACCGAGGCCAAGGCCCGGCGGCTGCGGCCCTACGCCGAGAAGCTGATCACCAAGGCCAAGAAGGCGCACCTGGGTGAGAACCCGCTGCACCAGCGCCGCGAGGTGCTGAAGCTGATCACCGACAAGGGCGTCGTGCACGGCCTCTTCACCGAGATCGCGCCGACCTTCGCCGAGCGGCCGGGTGGCTACACCCGGATCACCAAGCTCAACCCGCGCAAGGGCGACAACGCCCCGATGGCGGTCATCGAGCTCGTCACCGAGCCCTACACGCCGTCGGCCCCGAAGAAGACGACGAAGAAGGCTCCCGCGGCGAAGCCCGCCGAGGCGCCCGTCGCCGAGGAGACCGAGGAGCCGACCGAGACCCCCGTCGACGCCCCGGTCGACGCCCCGGTCGAGATGACCGACGAGGCCTCGCCGGAGACGAGCGTCGTCGCCGAGGAGGAGCCGGTGGGGGAGCCCGCCGAGGAGTCCGAGGCGACCGAGGGCGACGCCAAGTCCTGATCTCGCTCCGCCCGACGAGGCCCGCCGCGCCCAGCGCGGCGGGCCTCGTCGTCGCTTGGGCCAACCGCCCCACCGCTCCGTAGACTCGACCGCATGACGACCGACCTCGGCACGCCTCCGATCCTGAGCCCCGAGGACGCGCGCGCCGTGCTGCTGGCGGCTCCGCGCGGATACTGCGCGGGGGTCGACCGGGCCGTCGTCACCGTGGAGAAGGCGCTCGACCTCTACGGCTCGCCGGTCTACGTGCGCAAGCAGATCGTGCACAACAAGCACGTCGTGGCCGACCTCGAGTCCCGCGGGGCCGTCTTCGTCGAGGAGCTCGCGGAGGTGCCGACCGGCGCCACCGTCGTGTTCTCCGCGCACGGCGTCTCGCCCGAGGTGCACCGCCAGGCCGACGAACGCGACCTCAAGACGATCGACGCCACCTGCCCGCTGGTCACCAAGGTGCACCACGAGGCGAAGCGGTTCGCCAGCGACGACTACGACATCCTGCTCATCGGCCACGAGGGCCACGAGGAGGTCGAGGGCACCGCCGGCGAGGCGCCCGAGCACATCCAGCTCGTGCAGAGCCCCGCCGACGTGCCGAACATCGTCGTCCGGGACCCGAAGCGGGTCGCCTGGCTGTCGCAGACCACGCTCTCGGTCGACGAGACCCTCGAGACCGTCGCCGCCATCCGCGAGCGGTTCCCCGACCTGCTCGACCCGCCGAGCGACGACATCTGCTACGCCACCCAGAACCGGCAGCTCGCCGTCAAGGAGATCTCCCGCGACTGCGACCTGCTCATCGTGGTCGGCTCCGGCAACTCCTCGAACTCGGTGCGGCTCGTCGAGGTCGCCCTCGAGGCCGGCGCCAAGGCCTCCTACCGCGTCGACGACGCCTCGGAGATCGACGAGACCTGGCTCGACGGTGTCCGCACCGTCTCCGTCACCTCCGGCGCCAGCGTCCCCGAGTCACTCGTCGAGGGCGTGCTCGACTACCTCGCCGCGCGCGGCTACCCCGACGCCCGGGCGGTCCACTCCGCCGAGGAGTCGCTGATCTTCTCCCTCCCCAAGGAGCTGCGCCGCGACCTCAAGGCCGCCGGCAAACGCTGACCCGTCACAAATGCGCTGACCCGTCACTTGTACAAGTGACGGGTCAGCGCATTTCTGACGGGTCGGCGTGGGGCCAGACGACGTGGCGGTAGGCGAGGAAGTTGCAGGCGAAGCTGAGGGCTACCGAGCCGAGCTTCACGACGAGGAGGACGGGGGTGGCGTCCTCGTCGAGACCTCCGGCGTCGGCGACGGCGAGCAGGGCGTGGATGAACAGCGGCTGCAGGAGCCACATCACGGTGCCGGTGGTGGCGAGGAACAGCAGGGCGTGGCGCACGGTGAGGCGGTCGGCGCGGAAGGTGACCAGCCCGTTGACCACGAAGCTGAAGGTCATGCCGGCGCTGGTGGAGAGGAAGTTCGCGACGACGATGCCGACCCGGTCGTGGAGCAGCAGGAACAGCCCGACGTCGATCAGCGTGTTGACCACGCCGACCGCGGCGAAGCGCAGGAGGGTCGGGCTGGAGCCTGCTCAGCGCGGGTCCTGCCGGCGCGAGCCGCGTGCGGTGAGCGCCAGCGAGTAGAGCGGCCGGTTCTGTGCCTCGACGTAGACCCGGCCGAGGTAGGTGCCGATGACGCCCATCATGATCAGCTGGAGCCCGCTCAGCAGGAACATGCCGACGCCGAGGAACGCCCAGCCGGGCACCGCCTGCTCGGGGTTGAACACCCGGACGCCGAACACGTAGGCGGCCAGCAGCACCGAGACGAACGAGACGGCGTAGCCGAGCCGCGAGATCCAGCGCAGCGGGGCGGTGGAGAAGCCGATGATGCCGCTCGCGGCGAACCTGATCATCGTGCGCAGCGGGTATCCCGTCTCGCCGGCGTGCCGCGGGTCGCGGTCGAACAGCAGCGGCCTCCTGCCGGAACCCGACGTGCGCGACGATGCCGCGCAGGAACCGGTCGTGCTCGCGGTAGCGGGACACCTCGGCGACCACCTTGCGGTCGAGCAGCCGGAAGTCGCCGACGTTGCGGGGGATCTCGACCGAGGCCAGCTGGTCGAGCACCCAGTAGAAGCCGTAGGCCGTCGTCCGCTTGAACGCGGAGTCCTGCCGGCTGCGCCGCTGCGCGAAGACGACGTCGACGCCGTCCTCCCAGATGCTCGATGCAGCTCCAGGCTCACCCGCGGCGGGTCCTGGAGGTCGGTGTCCATGACGATCGACGGCGTCCGCGTCGAGGCAGGCGTCCAGGCCCGCGGTGACGGCGACCTGGTGACCGAAGTTGCGGGAGAAGCTGAGCACGGTGACCCGGTCGTCGGCCTCGCGCAGCTCCAGCAGCCGGTCCAGCGACCGGTCGCGGCTGCCGTCGTTGACGTAGACGAACTCGAAGTCGAGGTCGGCGCGCTTGAGGGTGGCCTCGACCAGCGCGTCGTGGAACACCTCGAGGTTGGCCTCCTCGTCGTGGACCGGCAGCACGTAGGCGACCCGCCGTCGCGCCTGCTCCTCGCCCGCCTCCATGGCACGGAAACCGTACTCGGCCGGGCTGAGTACCCGCCAGCCGTGGGCTGTGCGGTTCCTGGGCGCGGTCTGGGAGGATCGGCCGGTGGCCAGGTTCGTCGACATCCACCCCGAGGACCCCCAGCCACGGCTGGTACGGCAGGTGGTCGAGGCGTTGCGCGACGACGCCCTGATCGCCTACCCGACCGACTCCGGCTACGCCCTCGGGTCGCGGATCGGCAACCGTGACGGCCGGGACCGGATCCTGCGGATCCGGCAGCTCGACGAGCGGCACCACTTCACGCTGGTGTGCAAGGACTTCGCCCAGCTCGGGCAGCTGGTCAAGGTCGACAACGCGGCGTTCCGGTCGATCCGCGCGGCCACCCCGGGCCCGTACACGTTCATCCTCCCGGCGATGCCGGAGGTGCCGAAGCGGCTGCATGCACCCGAAGAAGCGCACGGTGGGGGTGCGCATCCCCGACCACGTCTTCGTGCAGCTGCTGCTCGCCGAGCTGGGCGAGCCGTTGCTCAGCAGCACGCTGATCCTGCCCGGCGAGGCCGAGCCACGCACCGAGAGCTGGCAGATCAAGGAGGAGCTCGACCACGTCGTCGACGTCGTGGTGGAGGCCGGCGAGGTGACCGGCGGAGCCCACCACGGTCGTCGACTGGTCCGCGCGGCGAGCCGGAGGTGCTCCGCCGCGGGATCCGGCGACCCGGACAGGTTCTAGCCCGCCAGCTCTTCACGCCACCGGGCGGCGAGCACCCGGCTGCGGAGGAAGAGCACGACCAGGCACCCGACGTAGCCGCAGGCCAGCGCCACGCTGTGGTGGGAGAGTCCGCTGACGACAGCCTGGACGACGCCGTCCTCGGGCCGGGCGATCGCCGCCGAGCGGGACGCCGCCAGCAGCAGGAAGGTGGTGAGCATCAGCAGCGGAGGCAGCACGCCGACGGTGAAGAAGTCGCGCGGCCGCACCGCCAGCGCCAGCGCCAGGCAGAGCAGCACGAAACCGAGGTCGAACAACACGCTGACCCGATCGGTGATCAGCAGGTCGAGCGCCGCGACCGACAGTGCGACGGCGACGCCGAGCGACACCATCTCGCGGCCGGGCTCGTGGCCTTCCTCCCACAGCGTGCGGCGCGTCGCCGGGCGGTGGAGCGGGAGGGTCGAGCCGACCTGACTCACAGGCCCACGGTACGAGTCCGGGGCGGTTCGTCGTCGTCGGCGCGCCGGACCGGTCCTCCGCCGTCGAGCCCGCTGTCGAGCCCGCCGTCGAGCTCGTCACCGAGCCCGTGGTCGAGCCCGCGGATCGCTCGCAGCCCGACGGTGCGCGGTGCGGGCAGGTCGTCGTCGGTGACGGCGAGATCGTGGAACCGGCGCCCCTGCACGAGCACACGGGACTCCAGCGACCCCACCGCGCTGTTGTAGTGCCCGACGGCGGAGTTCAGCGAGCGGCCGAGCTGGTCGAGGTGACGGGTCCAGGTGCCGAGCCGCTCGTGGAGGTCGCGACCGAGCCGGTGGATCTCCTCGGCCTGCGCCGCCACCGCCTCGTGCTGCCACCCGTGCGCGACGGTGCGCAGCAGCGCGATCAGCGTGGACGGAGTGGCCAGGACCACCCGGCGGCCGGCGGTGTGCTCGAGCAGGCCCGGGTCGGCCTCGAGGGCGGCGGCCAGGAAGGACTCGGCGGGCAGGAAGCAGACGACGAACTCCGGCGAGCCGTCGAGTGAGCGCCAGTAGGCCTTGGAGCCGAGGCCGTCGACGTGGGCGCGGAGCTGCCGGGCGTGCCGGTCGAGGTGGGCGCGCTGGGCGGCGTCGTCGGCGGGGTCACGGTGGGGGTCGTCGGGGTCGGCTGCGTCGGTGGCGTCGAGGTAGGCGTCGAGCGGCACCTTGGCGTCGACGACGACGCTGCGCCCGCCGGCGAGGTGGACCACGAGGTCGGGACGGCGGGCGCCGTCGGCGAGCTGCGCCTGCTCGGTGAAGTCGCAGTGGTCGACCATGCCTGCGAGCTCGACGGTGCGGCGCAGGTGCAGCTCGCCCCAGCGGCCGCGCACCTGCGGCTTGCGCAGCGCCGTGGACAGCGCTCGGGTCTCGCGCCGCAGCCCCTCGGCGGTGAGCCGCACGTCGGCCACCTGCTGGTGCAGCTGGCCCTGCCACGAGACCCGGTTGTGCTCGAGGTCGCGCAGCTGGTCGTGGAGCCGGTCGAGCCGCTCCCGGACGACGGCGTGCTCCTCGGTGCGCTCGTCGCGCTCGCGCTCGCGCTCCCGGTCGGGGCGCCGCTCGGCGCCGCCACGCAGCACCCCGGCGGCCAGCCCGGCGGCGTAGCCGCAGCCGACACCCACGGCGGCAGCCAGCAGGCCGACGACGACCAGTGCGAGGAGCGTGGAGATGTCCATGGCCGACAGCATGGCGGCGACCACCGACACCGCCGTCGACATCGCCACCGACACCGCCATCGACATCGCCGTCGACACCCGGCGCGGGGCTCAGCCCAGGTGCGGGACCCGCAGACCGTGCCGGAGCAGCGCCGTCTGCACGTCGGCCGCCGGCTGCGGCGCCGCGAGCCAGGTGCCCTGGGCCAGCTCGATGCCGAGCTCACGTGCCCTGGCGGCCTGCTCGGCGGTCTCGAGTCCCTTCGCGACGGTCTCGAGGTCGAGGTCGGCGAGCATCCGGGCGACGTGTCCGAGCAGGGTGCGCTCACCCTCGCTGGTGCCGACGAACAGCGAGCGGTCGACCTTGACCCAGGTCCAGTCGTAGCTGGTGAGCAGCCCCAGGTTGGTGTAGCCGACGCCGAAGTCGTCGACCGCGAGTCCGATGCCGGCTGCGGCGAGCTCGCCCGCCACCAGCCGCTGCTCGTCGGTCCAACGGCCGACCTGGCGCTCGGCGACCTCCAGCACCAGCCGAACGCCGGCGTCGGCGACCCGCGCCGGCAGCGACTCCAGCAGCCGGCTGTCGCGCCGCAGCTGCTCGAACTCGACGTTCACGCTCAGCGTGACCGGCGCGCCCGCGGTGTCGACGACGTCGCTCATCGCGGCGAGCGCGCCACCGACCACGACCTCGGAGACCTCGTCGAGCAGCCGCAGCCGGCTGGCGGCGTCGACCAGCAGCAGCGGGGCGACGGTGCCCAGCTCCTCGTGACGCGCCCGCACCAGCGCCTCGTAGCCGACGATCTCGCCGGTCCCGAGCCGCACCACCGGTTGGAAGGCGACGTCGACCAGGCCCTGGTCCATCATCTCGCGCAGCGCCTCGCGCTCGTCGTACCAGCGCAGCGACGGTCCCTCGCGCCGACTGCGCTTGCGGCGCCGCATGTCGCGCTCGGCGGAGCGCAGCAGCTCCTCGGGGTCGTCGGCGCCGGAGACCGAGACGGCGCTGCCGATGCTGACGGAGACGCTGAGCATGATGTCGCCCACGGGCATCGGCGCCGCCGCTGCCTCCTGGAGGTCGGCCACGATGCGCTCGAGGTGGGCGGCGTCGTCGAGGTGGCGCACGACGGCGGCGAACTCGTCGCCGCCCATCCGCGCCACGATCGCGTCCTGGGGGAGGGTCTGCCGCATCCGGTGGCCGATCTCGCGCAGCACGTCGTCGGCCTCGAGGTGGCCGATCTCGTCGTTGACCTGCTTGAACCGGTCGATGTCGGCGAAGAGCACGCCCATCGTCTCGCCCACGCGCGACTCGACGGCGTTGTCGAACAGCTCGCGGAAGTAGCCGTGGTGCCACAGGCCGGTGAGGTCGTCGGTGACGGCCTGCCGCTTCAGCCGCGCCTCGCGGCGTGCGGAGTGGTTCGACGTGGTGGCCATCGTGACCAGCGCGACGAGCATCTGCTCGTCGCGGTAGGTGAACGGCGGGTCGGCCACCGAGCGGCGGGCGACGAGGAACCGCCCGCCGAACAGCACGAGGGTGAGGTCGGGCGGTGGGGCCGGGAGCCGGTCGATCGAGATCTCGCCGAGCACCGAGGAGCGGCACCAGTGGAGCAGGCGGGTCTCGATCTGGTTCGAGGGCCAGGGCATCGCGATGGCGGCTTCGGCGAGGACGTCGATGAGGTGGCCGGCGTGGGGCACCCACGGCCGGGACTCGTCGGACTCCGGCCACAGCTCGCCGTTGTTGCCGGGCGTTGTCATGCGACGTCCACGAGGACCGGGGCGTGGTCGGACGCGCCCTTTCCCGCCCGCTCGTCGCGGTCGATCGTGGCCCCGGTGACCCGCGCCGCCAGCGGGGGAGAGGCGAGCACGAAGTCGATGCGCATCCCGCGGTTCCGCTCGAACCGCTGCCGGTAGTAGTCCCAGTACGTGTAGACGCCGGGCCCGGGGGTGTGCGGTCGGACGACGTCGGCGTACCCGTCGTCGACGAAGGCCCCGAACGCCTCCCGCTCCGCCGGTGTGACGTGGGTGGACGTGGCGAAGGCGGCGACGTCGAACACGTCGTCGTCGTGCGGAGCGACGTTCCAGTCGCCGACGAGGGCCGTGGGGACGTCGAGCCAGCCGATGCGGCGGTGCGCAGCCGGGCCAGCCAGTCGAGCTTGTACTCGTAGTGGGGGTCGCCGACCTTGCGTCCGTTGGGGACGTACAGGGACCACACCCTCACACCGTCGCAGGTGACTCCCAGAGCGCGCGACTCCGGCGCCAGCGGATCTCCCCATTCGGGCATGTCGGGGAAGCCGACCTGGACGTCGTCGAGCCCGACCCGGCTCGCCACCGCGACGCCGTTCCACTGGTTGGTGCCCGCCACGACGGTCTCGTAGCCGAGGGCGTGCAGGCCCATCAACGGCAGCTGGTCCTCGCGGCCCTTGGTCTCCTGCAGTGCCAGGACGTCGACGTCGTGGCGCTGCACGAACGCCTCGACGCGGTCGATGCGCGAGCGCAGCGAGTTGACGTTCCAGGTGGCCAGTCGCACCCTCCCACCCTAGGGCGGTGGGGGGTGCCGGGGCGCGCCCTTCGCACAGGAGGGCGTCCGAGCAAGGGCCGGCGAGCCCCCGGACGCCCGGGTGCTCAGCGCAGCGCGGCCAGGAGCCGGTCGACGTCGTCGGCGGAGGTGTACGGCGCGAGACCGACCCGCACGCCGCCCTCGGGGGCGATCCCGAGCCGCCGGGCGGGCTCGACGGCGTAGAAGGTGCTCGCGGGCGCGACCACGTCGGCCTCGGCCAGCCGGGCGCTGGTGGCCGCGGGCGGCTCGCCGTCCCGCCGCAGCAGCACGGTGGGGGTGCGGTGGCGGGCCCGACCGTAGGTGGTGATGGCCGGGATCGCCGCGAGGCCCTCGAGCAGGTGCTGGAGCAGGGGCTGCTCGTGCTCGTCGACGGCGGCGGTGCCGCCCAGGTCGGCGAGGAAACCGACCGCCGCGGTGACGCCGGCCAGCAGCTCCCACGACAGCGTGCCGACCTCGAACCGGTCGGGCACCGCCTCCGGGGCCGGCTCGAGCTTGTCGGGACGGAGGGTCTCCAGGAGGGCGGGGTCGGCGGCGAGCACGCCGAGGTGCGGGCCGCAGAACTTGTAGGGCGAGCAGGTGACGACGTCCGCGCCCAGCGCGACCCGGTCGACCGGTGCGTGGGCGGCCAGGTGCACGGCGTCCACCGCCACCAGGGCCCCCGCCTCGTGGGCCTGCGCGGCGATGGCGGCGACGTCGGGCCGGGTCCCCACCAGGTTGGAGGCGCCGGTGACCGCCACGACCCGGGTGCGGTCCGACAGCAGCGGCCCGACGTCGTGCGGCTCAGTGGTGTCGACGTCGAACTCCAGCCACCGCACGGTGGCGCCGGCGCGCTCGGCCGCGATCACCCAGGGGCGCACGTTGGCGTCGTGGTCGAGGCGGGACACCACCACCTCGTCACCGGGACCCCACTCGCGGCTCATCGTGCGGGCGAGGTCGAAGGTGAGCGCGGTCATCGACCGGCCGAAGACGACGCCCCGGGGGTCGGTGCCGAGGAACCGGCCCATCGCCGCGCGGGCGTCGAGCACGGTGCGGTCGGTGCGGCGGCCGGGTTCGGCGCTCGGGTCGCGCTGGCACATGCCCGAGACCAGGGCGTCGCGGACGGCGTCGGCGACGACGTCGGGCACGAGCGAGCCGCCGGGGCCGTCGAAGCGGGCCAGGCCGTCGGAGAGAGCCGGGAAGTGGGCGCGGACGGCGTCGACGTCGTACATGCCGGCGATGCTGCCACGCAGCCGCCCGGCTCCTAGACTCGCCGCCCGTGGCACTCACCATCGGGATCGTCGGACTGCCCAACGCCGGCAAGTCGACGCTGTTCAACGCGCTGACCAAGAACGACGTGCTCGCGGCCAACTACCCGTTCGCCACGATCGAGCCCAACGTGGGCGTCGTCGGCGTCCCCGACGAGCGGCTGCCGGTGCTGGCGAGGCTGTTCGACTCGGCGCGGGTGCTGCCCGCCACCGTGGAGTTCGTCGACATCGCGGGCATCGTGCGTGGCGCCTCGGAGGGGGAGGGGCTCGGCAACAAGTTCCTCGCCCACATCCGTGAGTCGGCGGCGATCTGCCAGGTGACGCGGGTCTTCCGCGACGAGGACGTCACCCACGTCGACGGCGAGGTGAACCCGGCCTCCGACATCTCCACCATCCAGACCGAGCTGATCCTCGCCGACCTCCAGACCCTGGAGAAGGCAATCCCGCGGCTGGAGAAGGAGGCGAAGGGTCGCAAGGAGCTCGCGCCCGTCGTCGCGGCGGCGAAGGAGGCCGTCGGGGCCCTCGAGGGCGGCACTCCGGTGATCGCGACATCGATCGACACCTCGATGCTGCGCGAGCTCTCGCTGCTCACCGCCAAGCCCTTCATCTACGTCTTCAACTGCGACGCCGACGAGCTCGCCGACGAGGAGCTCAAGGACCGGATGCGCGCGATCGTGGCGCCGGCCGAGGCGATCTTCCTCGACGCCAAGTTCGAGGCCGAGCTGGTCGAGCTCGACGACGACGACGAGGCGCGCGAGATGCTCGCCGAGATGGGCGTCGACGAGCCCGGCCTCGAGGTGCTGGCCCGGGTCGGCTTCGACACCCTCGGCCTGCAGACCTACCTCACCGCGGGCCCCAAGGAGTCGCGCGCCTGGACGGTCCGCCAGGGCGCCACCGCCCCCGAGGCCGCCGGCGTGATCCACACCGACTTCCAGAAGGGCTTCATCAAGGCCGAGATCGTCTCCTTCGACGACCTCGTCGCCGCCGGCTCCATGGCCGAGGCGAAGGCCGCCGGCAAGGTGCGCATGGAGGGCAAGGACTACGTCATGGCCGACGGCGACGTGGTGGAGTTCCGCTTCAACGTGTAAAGCCGCAGGTCAGAGCCCATTGATGGCCGTTCTGCCGCCACAGTGCCCCTAGTAGACCGGTCGAGCTCGGCATCTGAAGGTGCGGCCGCCTCGCGGACCCCCTCGACGCCGACCCGCCGCAGCGTCGTGCGCCACCGGTGCCCGAGCCTTGCCAGGCACCGGTCCTGAGGTCAATGCAACAAGTAGCCACGAGGTGGGCGCTTCCGTCATCGAGCGAATGGGCGAGCGAGCGGTAGTGGACCTGTCATCGTGTGCAGTCCGGCTTCCCGCCCGTGTGCCGCTCAGCGCGGCGACGGGGTGTCGGTGACGGTCGTGCCGGGGTCGAGCGGGTTCGTCAGCGTGGTCGGAGGAGGGGGCGCCTCCTCAGGGGCACTGGCGCGGGCGTCGGCGAGGACATCGGGTGGGACATGTTCCTCGAGGTACCGCCGGCCGACGCGGGTTGCCGGGTGCATGGCGGCCGCCGCGGCTCCGACGATGGCGGCGATGGTGAGCCAGCCGACGGCGCCCCACTGCATGGCGAGGAAGCCGTAGACGGCCGGCGCCCAGAAACGCCCGAGGGTGTTGCCGAGCTCGGAGACGCCTTGGTAGTCACCTCGCCGGCGGGGATCCATGAGCTCGGCCTCGAAGGTCCACCCCGAGGCGGAGAGGTAGAGCTCGGCCCACGTCAAGACGATGTGGCCGACGAAGAACAGCACCACCGTGACCCAGCCGACGGTCTCGTGGGTGGCCAGGGTGACGACGCAGGTGAGCGCGAAGAAGACCGCGGACAAGCGCACTGCGCGCAAGGCTGTGCCGATGTCGCGGATGCCGCGCGAGGTCAGCCGCGGTAGCACGATGCACATCACGGTGTTGGTGGCGAACAGCATCGCTACGAGCTCATGGGGCGCGTCGGTCTCGATCACCAGCCACAGTGGGATCACGGTGTGGAGCAGCACCTGGTTGGACCACAGCACGCCGGTCAGGAAGGTCACCAGGAGCCAGCTGCGGTTGCGGATGGCCGGTGGTCCCTCGGGCGGCCGGCGTGGCTCGGTCGACCGGACGTCGTGCGAGGCGTCCGGGAGCCGGAGGATCGCGACCGCGTTGACCACGAAGAGGACCGCGGAGAGGATCGGTGCCCAGCGCAGCACGTCGGAACCGAAGGCGATGGCGCCGCCGCCCAGGAACGCCCCGAGACTGAACCCGACGTTGAGCGCGGAGTACATGTAAGCCCGGGACTCCACGCGCTCGCCGGGCGGCAGCACGTCGAGGACGTAGGCGCCGTGGGCGGCCCCACCGAGGCTGCCCGCCACCTCCATCGCCACCGCGAGCGCAACGAACTGCGGAAAGTTGTCGATGAACGGCCACGCGAGGAACAGCGTTGCCTGCAGCACCGCGCTCAGCGACCACATCCGCTTGGGGCCGAACCGGTCGACGAGCTTGCCGGCCGGCATCGCTGTCAGGAAGCTGGCAGCTGCCGCCACCGTGAGTCCGATACCGACCTGTCCGAGCGACAACCCCAAGATGACGCCGAAGTAGACGGCGGATCCCGCCAGGAAGGCGCCATCGCCCGCGGCGAAGAGCAGCGACTGGACTGACAAGCGCCCGGCCAGGGAGGACGGGGGTGTGACATAGGTGCGGAGGGCAGTGAGCATCGCGGCCGAT
Organism: uncultured Actinomycetota bacterium; assembly: GCA_963845795.1. Taxonomy (GTDB): domain Bacteria; phylum Actinomycetota; class Actinomycetes; order Propionibacteriales; family Nocardioidaceae; genus Nocardioides. The sequence continues at coordinate 45,570 of CAWJTG010000016.1, forward strand.
TGTCCCCTGTGGCGTGGGGGACCGCCGCTCGATTTCGGACGGCGCATGTCGATCGCTGCCTGAGACCGCCGCTCCCGCAATACGCTGAAGTTGCCGCTCTCCGGCTCGGCCGGCGACCCAGACCCCACGGTCGTGCTAAAGGCACGACGACGAGGCGCGGCACTCCCCACAGCGCGCAGGAGCTCGTCTTTCCCACACCGCCCGACCATGACGCGACAGCGCGCACCCGGGCGCGCGTGAGCGGGACTGTCGAGCGCGGTCAGACGAAGGGGCCCGACGCGCGGGGACAACAAGCTCTGTCATCCAACTCGGGCAAGTCGAGCGGGTGGTCGACGCGTAGGAGTCACTCGGCTCGCCGCGGGAACCGTCGCCACGGAGGGGCGCGGTCCGGATGGCTGGCGAGGGGTTCCGTGGGTCAGTCGAGGGGCAGGGTGACCCGGAAGGTGGTGCCGGTGCCGAGTTCACTCTCGACGTCGATCCGTCCGCCGTGCCGGGTCACGATCTGTGCCGCGATCGCCAGGCCGAGCCCGGTGCCGGGGCGTTGCAGCGCCTCGGGGTTGGTGGAGCGGAAGAACTCGGTGAAGAGGCGTTCCTGGTCCTCGGCTGAGATGCCGAGCCCGCTGTCGGCACAGGTGAACACGGCCTCGCCTGCATGCGCCGCCACGCACAGCTCCACGGTCCCACCGGCACGCGAGTACTTGATCGCGTTGCTCACCAGGTTGACGAGCAGACCTCGCAGCTCCTCGCGCACACCGGGGACCACCACCCGGCCCACGCCGGGGAGGGTCCGCAGCTCGACGCCGTGCTTCTCGGCACGGATCGCCTCGTCCTCGACGACCTCGGCAAGCACTGCATCGAGTTCGACCGGCACCCGCACGATCGAGTTCGCCGGGCTGCTCGTCTGACTCAGCAGCAACAGGTCGTCGACGACCGCGGCCAACCGAGCCGAGCCCCGCCCCAGCGCGCGCAGGGAGGCCTCGGCGTCCGAGGGCAGGTCTGGCACCGACTCGAGCATCTCGACGTGGCCGGCGATCACACCCAGCGGGTTGCGCAGCTCGTGGGAGACCGTGGCGATGAGCTGGCGCCGGTACTCGTCCAGCCGTCGCAGCTCCTCGATGAGCTGTTGCTCGCGCTCGTGGGCGCGGGTGCTGAGCAGCGCGCGGCCCAGGTCGTGGCCCACGCCGAGAGCGGCCGCGCTCTCACTCCCGGTCCAGCGCTCGCCCCCACCCTCGCGGGCGACGACCAACACCCCCATCGGCTCGTGCCCGGCGCCCACGGGCACCAACAACACCTCTCCCACCCCGTGCCGGAGAAGATGATCGGTCAGGTCGTCTCGGTGGTCGCGGTCCAGCTCGTCGTCGCCCCAGACGCGGTCGGTGTCGGCGATGATCATCGTGTGCGCGCCCCAGGCCCGCCGCGTCGCCGCCTCGATCGCCGGGCGCATCCCCGACAGCGCGGATCCCACCTCGGGCTCGGCGGTCGGCTCACCGGGCTCGTCGTGGAGCCACACAACGAGCGAGCGCGCCCGGAAACCGGCGACGAGCGTGGGGTGGACCGCGGCGAGCAGCCGTGAGCAGTGACCTGCTGGGAGGCCGCCCGCACCACGGCGCGGGCGGTGTCGTCGAGGCGGGCTTTGCGGGTCAGCTCCTCGCGATCGACGATGGCCAGGATGGCCTGTAGCGCCAGCTCCAGGCTGTCGGCGATCCTCTGCAGCTCCTGCGGTCGGGGACGGCGTCCACCCAAGGGCTCGTCGAGGTGGAACAGGACACGAGTGCGGCCCGAGGCGTCGTCAACGTGCGCCACCAGCATGTCCAACGCCCGCCATCGCCCGGGATCGCTCGAGACGGGCAAGGAGGGCACATAGCCGTACCCCCGGATCGCCTCCTGGAGCGCCGGGTCCATGTCCTCCTCGGCGAGGAAGACGAACTTGCCGTAGCGGTCGCCCTTCTCCATGACTCGGCGGACATGGCTGAGCGGGTGGTCTGGCCCCGGCCGGCTTCGAAGTCCGCGTTGCCGGTGGAGACGACCTCCTCGAGCAGGCCATCAGCACGCAGCACCTCGACCGCACACACCGCGAACCCGGCCCGGACCCGAGCGTCATCGGCGATCCGGCGCAGCTCGGCCCACACCTCCGGACCGCCCCTGCTGCTGGTGCGCGCGCCTTCCGCGGACGGCGCATGCGCGTCCTCGACATCCATCAGGCACTCCCGCCCCTCGCGGTGAGAGGACAGTGTGCCGTGGATCGGGCAGCCGTCGGGACAGTTGGCCAAAGTCCGAACCGCTACTGCCCGCGTTGCCCTGGAGGCCGCGGGGACCGTCGATGATCGGGACGACATCGCCGCGGGGGTTGGTCGCCACCACAGCGCACAAGGGTGGCTCCTTCTGATCGAGGCACTCGTCCCAGCCGCATGGCCTCATCTCGCCAGGAGTGCAGACAACCCTGCCTCGATGGCACCCGGCTCTGGCACGGTGATGCCGTGACCGACTACTCGCGGCAGGACTGGAGCCACAGCCGGTTCGAGGAGGTCGACTTCAGCCAGTCGCGCTTCCACAATGTCTACTTCCAGGACACCGTGATCCGTGGCGCCTGGCTCCAGCGGGTGGAGATCGACGGCTATGTCGAGGACGTGACGGTCAACGGGGTCGACGTCGGCCCCTTGATCGAGGCCGAGCTCGACCGTCGCGACCCCGACCGCAGGCTCGTCCGACCCACCGACGCCGAGGGGTTCCGAGAGGCGTGGGACGTCGTGGTGCGACGGTGGGAGGCGGCGGTCGAGCGCGCCCGGGCGCTCCCCGAAGGCCTGCTGCACGAGCGGGTCGACGGCGAGTGGTCCTTCATCGAGACCCTGCGCCACCTCGTCATGGCCACCGACGCGTGGGTGCTGAGGGCGCTCCTGGGTGACCCTGCGCCCCTACCACCCGCTCGGCCTGGCGCACAGCGAGATGCCGGCCGACACCCCGGCGGTTCCCCACGACGCGGACGCTCGCCCCACCCTCGACGAGATCCTGGCCGTGCGCGCCGACCGGATGGCAACCGTGGCGCGAGTGATCGGCGAGGAGCCGAGCGACGAGCCGCTCGAGGAGATGGCCCAGCCGGTGCTCGAGCCGGGCTACCCCGCACCGGACTCCTACGCGGTGCGCCGTTGCCTCAGTGCGGTGGTGAGCGAGGAGTGGCTGCACCGCGAGTACGCCGAGCGCGACCCTCTCGTCCTCGAGCGTGGGCCGGCATGACGCCGCCCGTGCGGTCCCGAATCGTGGCTCCCGCCGAAAGGGTCCTTGCGGTCCGTCCTCACGTGGACTTGCCGAGGGACCACGGCGACCGCTGGGTTTCAGGACTGGAGCGGACGCGAGGATTTGAACCTCGACCCCTTCCCTGGAAGGGAAGCGTGCTGCAACTACACCACGTCCGCGAAGCC
>CAWJTG010000017.1:0-19236 GCA_963845795.1 uncultured Actinomycetota bacterium
GCGGTCTCGGTCGGCATCATCGACGGCGTCCCGCGGCTCGACCTGCCCTACGTCGAGGACGTCCGCGCCGAGACCGACATGAACGTGGTGATGACCGGCGCCGGCACCTACGTCGAGGTGCAGGGCACCGCCGAGGGCGCCGCCTTCACCCGCGCCGAGGTGATGCCCTCCTCGGGCTCGCCGAGAAGGGCTGCGCTGACCTGACCGAGCTGCAACGTCGAGCGCTGGCGTGACCGACGCCGCCCCTCGGCCGGACCGACGGATCCACCTGGCCTCGCGCAACGCCAAGAAGCTGGCCGAGATGGAGCGGATCCTCGCCGAGCACCTGCCCGGCGTCACCGTCGTCGGGCTCGACGACGTGGCTCACTACGACGAGCCGGTGGAGGACGAGCCCACCTTCGAGGGCAACGCGCTGCTCAAGGCCCGCGCCGGGCTCGCCGCCACCGGCCTGCCCACGGTCGCCGACGACAGCGGCCTGTGCGTCGACGCCCTCAAACGGCATGCCCGGTGTGCTCTCGGCCCGGTGGTCCGGCCGGCCCGGAGCCGACAAGGACGAGACCGACGACCGCAACAACCGGCTGCTGCTGGACCAGCTCAACGACGTGCCCGACGAGCGCCGCGGCGCGCACTTCGCGTGCGCCGTCGCGTGCTGCCTGCCGGACGGCCGGGAGATCGTGGCCGAGGGCCGGATGGACGGCCGCGTGGTGCGGGCGCCCCGCGGGTCCGGCGGGTTCGGCTACGACGTCGTCTTCGAGCCCGACGACGAGCCCGGCCGCACCGCCGCCGAGGCGCTCGACCGCGCCGCCAAGGACGCGATCTCCCACCGTGGCCGGGCGCTGCGCGAGCTCGCGCCGCGGCTCGCCGAGCTGCTGGGCTAGGACTCCCGGCTAGGACTCCCGGCTAGGACTCCCGGCTAGGACTCCAGCTAGGACTCCCAGCGCCAGCTGTCGAGCACCTTCTGGAAGTCGTCGACCGACACCGCGTCGCCCGACGCCGGGTATGTGAGGTAGATGCCGACCTGCAGGTCGTCGTGCAGCGTCAGGTAGGCGCGCTGCTTGATCTCGACGCCGGCGTTGTTCTTGCGGTTCGCGACGTCGACGCCCACCGCGGGCTCGCCGTCGACCGTGATCGGGTCGATCGTCTCGGTGGTGGCGCCGTCGTTGGCCTTCACGTTGCGAGCCCAGGCGTCGCGGATGTCGGTGACGTCGTCGACGCCCGGGTTGGGCAGCACCTCGACGAACACCGCGGACTGGCTGAGCTCGACCGAGGGACCGAGCACGATCACGGTGTCGATCGTGGCGCCGAGGGTCGCCGCCTGGTCGCTGCGGTTGCGCCACTCGCCGGTGGGGAGGGCGTACCGGTAGCCGTCGCCCGTCACGGGGTCGCCGGCCGCGCCGGTGCCGGTGGGGCTCGGCGGCTCGCTGGTGGTGCCGGTCCCGCTCTCGGAGGTCGTGGCGGACGTCGGATCGGCGGTGGGGTCGCCCCCGTCGGCGCTGTCGTCGCCGTCGGCGACCAGCACCACGGTGAGGACCGCGCCCACGACGAGCACGACGACCAGCGCCACGAGCGCGACGATCAGACCGGTGTTGCGGCGCGGCGGGCCGGCGTGGCCGCCGGGTCCCCGCGGACCGGTGGGTCCTGCGGGGCCGCCGTAGTAACCGCCCGGTGGGGCCGGCGGTGGTGGCGGAGCTGTCGGCGGCGGGCCCCACTGGTTCGAGGGCGGGGGTGTGCCCCAGGGGCTCTGCTCGCTCACGGCGCCAGTATGACGGTGTGCCGGAGAGGGGACTCGAACCCCTACGCCCAGAGGGCACAGGCACCTAAAGCCTGCGTGTCTGCCAGTTCCACCACTCCGGCTGGCCCCGGCAGTCTGCCAGCCTCGGGGCAGCGGTGAGTTGCTGAGGTTTCCGGCCTCCCAGACCCTCACTGGCTCACCGCCGACCCGTGTTGCCCCGGGTTGGCGGTGAGTTGCTGAGGTTCTCGGCCTCCGAAACCCTCACTAGCTCACCGCCGCCCCGGGGCTCGGGTTGGCGGTGAGTTGCTGAGGTTCTCGGCCTCCGAAACCCTCACGGCTCACCGCCGACCCGTGTTGCCCCGGGGCTCGCGGGGTGTGGGGGGGAGTGGACGGCGGGCGTAGCGTCGCCGGATGAGGACCGGAGCGCTCGTCGCCCTGCTCGCCGTGGTGACGGCCGGCTGCACCGCTGGCACCGACGACGACCGCGACGACAGCGGTCCGACGCCGCCGGCGTCGTCGCCGTCCGTGCGACTGCTGAGCGGGACCGAGGCGTGCGCCGAGGTGCGGGCGGGGATCGACGCGTTCAACGCGGGCGACCTGGAAGAGACGGTCCGGCGCTTCGAGAAGGCGGTGCCGCTGGCCGAGGACCTGGTGGCCGACGGCGAGGACGCCGACACCCTGCTGGGGGCCATCGAGTACTACGCGGCGCTACCGCCCGAGGAGTTCCAGCAGGCCTCGCCGTCCCCGGACTTCCAGCGCAACAAGGCGATCACGCTCACGCTCTGTGCCTACGGCGCCGGTCCGCGGGGCGAGCCGAGCGACGACTCGGTGCCGGCGTAGCCGACGCCGCGGGTCAGTCGAGCCCGAGGTCGCGGCGCAGCTTGGCCACGTGCCCGGTGGCCTTCACGTTGTACTGCGCCACCTCGATCGTGCCGTCGGCGTCGATCACGAAGGTCGACCGGATGACGCCCTCGACGACCTTGCCGTAGAGCTTCTTCTCGCCGAACGCGCCGTACTGCTGCAGCACCTCGCGGTCCGGGTCCGAGAGCAGGGTGAGGGTGAGGCCCTCCTTCTCGCGGAACGCCGCGAGCTTCTCCGGGCTGGTCGGGCGAGATGCCGACGACGCGGTAGCCCGCCCCCTGGAGCGAGTCGAGGTTGTCGCTGAAGTCGCAGGCCTGCGTGGTGCAGCCGGGCGTCATGGCCGCGGGATAGAAGTAGACGACGACCTGCGAGCCGCCGTCGGCGCTCCGGAGGTCGGCGAGCGAGACCGGGGTGCCGGTGTCGTCGGCGAGCGTGAAGTCGGGGGCGGTGTCGCCGGGGGCGAGGCGGTTCGAGGTCACGGTGCTCCTTGTTGCAAGTGACTTGCATCAGCGTAGGGTGAGATGACGGCAGATTACGGGTCGACCAGGTCAGGAGCCGCCGCATGCACGTGCCCGACGGATTCCTCGACGCGCCGACGTCGGTGGCCACCGGTGTCGTCGCCGCGGTCGCGATCGGGGTGTCGCTGCGACGGGCGCGGCACGAGCTCGACGACCGCACCGCCCCGCTCGCCGGGCTGGTGGCGGCCTTCGTCTTCGCGGTGCAGATGCTCACCTTCCCGGTCGGCGCCGGCACCAGCGGCCACCTCCTGGGCGGCGCCATCGCGGCCGTGCTCGTGGGGCCGTGGACCGGCGTGCTCGCCACCAGCGTGGTGTTCCTGGTCCAGTCCCTGATGTTCGCCGACGGCGGCATCACCGCGCTCGGCACCAACATCGTGCTGATGGGCGTGGTCACCTGCGGTGTGGGCTGGCTGGTGTTCCGCGGGCTCCAGGCGGTGCTGCCCAAGACGACGGCGATGGTGCCGATCGCCGCGGGCATCGGTGCGTTCGTGAGCGTGCCGGTCGCGGCGCTGGTCTTCGTGGGGCTCTACGCGGTCGGCGGCAACGTCGAGCTCTCGCTGAGCGCCCTCACCACGGCCATGGTCGGCGTCCACGCGCTCATCGGCATCGGCGAGGGCGTCATCACCTTCCTCGCGGTCGGCGGTCTGGTCGCCGTCCGGCCCGACCTCGTGCACGGCGCCCGGTCGGTGCTCGCGAAGCGCGAGCTCGAGATCCGCAGCACCGGGACGACCGCGTGAGGCGGCCGAGCACCCGGGCCACCGCGCTCGGCTTCCTGCTCGTGACGCTGGTGCTCGCCGGCGTCGTGAGCTTCTACGCCGCGACCTCGCCCGACGGCCTCACCAAGGTCAGCCAGGACGAGGGCTTCGCCTCCTCGGAGAAGGACCATGCGACCGACGACGGTCCGTTCGCCGGCTACGACAGCAGCTTCATCGACGACGAGCGGCTGAGCGGCGGCGTCGCCGGCGTCGTGGGCGTCGTGGTCGTGCTGCTGCTCGGCACCGGCCTCGCCCACGTCGTCCGCCGACGTCGCAGTCCGGTCGAGGACTGAGGTGGGCGCCGCTCACGGGCACACGCTCCACTTCCACGGGCACTCGCCCCTCCACCGGGCGCCGGCCCACCTGAAGATCCTCGGGCTGCTCGTCTTCGTGCTGACGGTCGTGGCCACCCCGCGCGAGTGGTACCCGGCCTTCGGCGTCCACCTGGGGATCGTCGCGATCGGCGTCGCGGTCTCCGGGGTGCCGGTGACCTACCTGCTGCGGCGGATGGTGGTCGAGGTCCCGTTCGTCGTGTTCGCCCTGCTGCTGCCGTTCGTGGCCCAGGGGCCGCGCACCGAGGTGCTCGGTCTCAGCGTGAGCGAGAGCGGCCTGCTGGGCGCGTGGGGGCTGCTGGCCAAGGGCACCCTCGGCGTGCTCGCGAGCCTCCTGCTCGCCTCCACCACCGAGCCGCAGGCGCTGCTCGCCGGCCTCCAGCGGCTGCGGATGCCCGCTCTGCTGGTGCAGATCATGGGCTTCATGATCCGCTACCTCGAGGTCGTCACCGACGAGCTGCGGCGGATGCGGATCGCTCGCGAGTCGCGCGGCTTCGTGGCGCGTGGCCCGCGCGCCTGGCCGGTGCTCGCGAAGACCCTCGGCGCGCTGTTCATCCGCTCCTTCGAACGTGGTGAGCGGGTGCACCTCGCGATGCTGTCGCGCGGCTACACCGGGAAGCTTCCGCAGTGAGGGCCATGCCGTGACCCCCGTTCTCGACGTCCGCGGGCTCGCCTACGCCTACCCCGACGGCCACCAGGCGCTGCACGGCGTCGACCTGCACGTGCACCGGGGCGAGCGGGTGGCCCTGCTGGGCCCCAACGGGGCCGGCAAGACGACCCTCGTGCTCCACCTCAACGGCATCCTGGCGGCGGGCGCGGGCACCGTCGAGGTCAGCGGTCTGCCGGTCGAGCGTCGCCACATGCAGGAGATCCGGCGGCGGGTCGGCGTGGTGTTCCAGGACCCCGACGACCAGCTCTTCATGGGCACGGTGCGGGCCGACGTCGGGTTCGGGCCGGCCAACCTCGGGCTGCGCGGCTCGGAGCTCGAGGAGCGGGTGGTAACCGCGCTCGACCTGGTCGGCATGACGGCGTTCGCCGACCGTCCGCCGCACCATCTCTCGTTCGGCCAGCGCCGGCGGGTGGCGGTGGCCACCGTGCTCGCGATGCAGCCGGAGATCCTGGTGCTCGACGAGCCGTCGTCGAACCTCGACCCCGCCTCGCGCCGCGAGCTCGCCGACATCCTGCGCGCGCTCGACGTCACCGTCCTCATGGTCACCCACGACCTGCCGTACGCGCTGGAGCTGTGCGAGCGCGCGGTGGTGCTCGGCGACGGGCACGTGGTCGCCGACGGCGCCACCTACGACGTGCTCACCGACGACGCCCTGATGCGCGCGCACCGTCTCGAGCTGCCCTTCGGCTTCGTGCCCAGGGCCACCCGGTAACCTCACGGCCGTGAGCAACACACCCTCCGAGCTCGAGCGCGAGATCGAGGAGACCCGGGAGCGGCTGGCCGGCACCATCGACCAGCTGCTGCACCGCTCCAGCCCCAAGACGATCGCGAGCCGCCAGGTCGCCGACGTCAAGGCCTTCTACGTCGACGCCGCCACCGGTCAGCCCCGCACCGACAACATCCTCAAGACCGTCGGCGCGCTCGTGGGCACGGTCGTCGTGGTCCTCGCGCTCCGGCGCGCCACCCGCTGACGCCGGAGCCGCGACGATGGCCGACAGGCAGCCCATCAAGATGCTCCACGACCGGATCCTGGTCGAGGTGGACGTCGAGGCAGGCGAGCGCCGGTCCTCCGGCGGCATCGTGATCCCGGCGACCGCAGCGATGGGTGCCCGCCGGCTCGCGTGGGCGCGGGTCGCCGCCGTCGGCCCGCACGCCCGGGCCGTCGAGGTGGGCGACCGGGTGCTCTTCGACCCCGTCGAGAAGGCCGAGGTCGAGGTGTCGGGCGAGACCTACGTGCTGATGCGCGAGCGCGACGTGCACGCGGTCGCCGCCGACCGGCTCGGCGACGAGGCCGCCGGTCTCTACTTGTGACCCGCCAGTAACCACGCCGCGGCCCGTGCGTTGAGCGGGTATGCGTCTGCACCGCCGCCTGGTCGCCCTGCTCGCCGCCGTCAGCCTGACCCCCGTGGTCGCCGTCGCCTCCTCCGGCGTCCCGGCCACCGGCGACGTCACGAGCGCGCGGGCCGAGCGACCCGCTGTCGTCGCCCGCGCCGACCGCTACCAGGCCACCATCCGCTGGACCCGGCACGGCATCCCGCACGTCGTCGCCGGCGACTGGGGCTCGCTCGGCTTCGGCAGCGGGTACGCCGCGGCCGACTCCTCGATCTGCACCCTGGCCGACACCGTGCTCACCGCACGCGGCCAGCGCTCCCGCTGGCTCGGCCCGAACGGCCGCTACGACGACCAGGTGACCCTCGACGCCACCAACCTCCAGGTCGACGCCTTCGTGACCGACCTGCGCAACCGGCGCGTCGTCGAGCGGCTGCTGGCCTCGAAGGCCGGGCCGAAGCGGCAGTCCCGGCTCATGGTCAACGGCTACGTCGCCGGCATCAACCGGTGGCTGCGCACCCACGAGATCACCGACCCGGCGTGCCGAGACCTGGGCTACATCAAGCCGAACGCCACCTCGATCGACCTCTGGTACGGCGTCTACCTGGCGAACCTGCTGGCCTCGGCGGGCGTCTTCGTCCCGGAGATCGTCGACGCCACCCCGCCCAGCCCCGACGACCCTGGCCTTCAGGCGACCCCGGTGGCGTCCGAGGTCGACCGCGACGCCCTGCTGACCGCGCTCGGACGCGACCCCGAGCGCGGGTTCGGCTCCAACGCCACCGCGATCGGCCGCGACGACACCACCACCCGCCGCGGCATGCTGCTCGGCAACCCGCACTTCCCGTGGCGGGGTCGCTACCACTTCACCCAGCAGCACCTCACGATCCCCGGCGCCTACAACGTGGCCGGCGCCTCGCTGGTCGGGTCGCCGGCGGTGAACATCGGCTGGAACCGCAACGTGGCCTGGAGCCACACCGTGTCGACGGCGTACCGCTTCACGCCCTACGAGTACCGGCTCACCGGCCCCACCACCTACCTCGCCGAGGATGGCCCGCAGGAGCTCGAGCACCGCACGGTCAAGGTGCGGGTGAAGCGCGGTGGCACGGTCAGCACCGTGTCCGAGGACCTCTACCGGACGCCGCAGGGCTACGTCGTCGACTCTTCGGCGACCCTCATGCCGTGGACGGCGGCAAGCGTGTGGGCGATCCGCGACGCCAACGCGGAGCACCTCCGCACCGTCGACACCTTCCTCGACATGGGCAAGGCCACCGGCGTCCGTGACCTGCTGCGGCGCCAGGACGCGGCCGGCGGCATGCCCTGGGTCAACACCACCGCGGCCGACCGCGGCGGCAACGTGCTGTACGCCGACCACTCGGTGGTGCCGAACGTGCCGAACGACATGAAGGACCAGTGCCTCACGCCGTCCGGCGCCGTGCTCGACCAGGTGGCCGGGCTGCCGGGCCTCGACGGCACCCGCGCGGAGACCGACTGCGCCTGGCGCAGCGACGACGACGCCCAGCGCCCCGGCATCTTCGGGCCCGGCAACCTGCCGTCGACGGTGCGCCGCGACTGGGTCTTCAACGCCAACGACTCCTACTGGACGCCCAACGTCACCGAGCGGCTCGAGGGCTACGCCTCGATCATCGGCTGCGAGGACTGCCAGCGGACCATGCGCAGCCGGATGGTCGCGCGCTACGTCACCGACCGACTCGCCGGTCGTGACGCGGGAGTCGCTCAACAGCCTGGCGTCGCACCAGCACGCGAACCGAGTGCGCGCGGCCGAGGTGATGCGTGCCGGCGGCGACCTGAACGCCGTCTGCGACTCCACCGGCGAGACCGAGGCCTGCGCCGTACTGCGGAGGTGGGACGGCCGCTCCGACCGCACCTCGGTCGGCGTCCACATCTTCGAGGAGTTCATGAGGCGGGCGCCCACCACCGGGTTGTGGGAGGTGCCGTTCGACGCCTCCGACCCGTTCAACACCCCGCGTGACCTCAACCAGGACAACCCGCAGGTGCAGCAGGCCATGGCCGACGCCATCGACCACCTGCGCACCGAGAAGGTGCCGTTCGACGCCCCGTGGGGTCGCCTCCAGGTCGCGGGTGACCGCGGCGCCCCGGCGTTCCCGCTCGGTGGCGGCCTCGGCGATCTCGCCGGCAACGCGAACGCGCTCGCGTCCTACGAGCCGTTCCAGAACCGCGGCCGCTACAAGCCGATCACCTTCGGCTCCTCCCACATCCAGGCCATCGCGTTCCTGGACGGCGGCCGGGTGCTGCCGCGCACCATCCTCACCTACAGCCAGTACGAGAACCCGCGCTCGCGGTTCAGCTCCGACCAGACGCGGCTCTTCTCGCAGGAGAAGTGGGTGCGCTTCGCCTGGACCGGCCCGGAGATCCAGCGGCAGCTGCTCCGGGTCGAGCGCATCACCGGCTGACCTCGGGGCCGGGGGTCTCGACACCCGCTCGCTGGCGCTCGCGGGGCTCGACCACCGGCGTCCGGCCGCCGGCCGGTCGGGTCGGCCCGGTGGTCGAGCCGGCCGAGCGCCAGCGAGGCCGTGTCGACCTCCGGACACCCGGCTGCTGGCCGGTCGGGCCCGTCCGGTGGTCGAGCCGGCCGAGCGCCGGCGAGGCCGTGTCGAGACCCCCGGACCTACCGCGTCGGGGCCGGGGCGCCGGCGACGTAACCCAGGTCGCCGTCGGCGGCGTCGGTGAGGTGGGAGCCGGAGGCTCCGCGGACGTCGGGGATGCGGATGGCGACCACGGCGGCCACGACCATCGCGACGGCGAGGAGCAGGAAGCCGATGGTGTAGCCGCGCTCGACGGGAAGGCCGGTGTCACCGACCCGGGCCGTGACGACGCCGGCCATGACGGCCGAGCCGACGGACCCGCCGATGGTGCGGATGTTGGCGTTCATGCCGCTGGCCACCCCGGTCTGGTGCGGCGGCACGCTGGCGATCACGACGCCCGCCAGGCTGGAGAAGATGAGGCCGGCGCCGACGCCCTGCACCGTGGTGCTGAGGTAGATCTGCCAGACCGCCTCGTGCCGCACCGCGAGCATCGTGAAGGCGACGGCGGTGAGCAGCGAGCCGGTCATGATCACCAGTCGCGCGCCGAAGCGGCGGATGAAGATCGCGGTGGTGAAGCCGACGAGGAAGCTCGCCACGGCGCTGGGCAGCAGCAGCCGGCCGGACTCGCTGATCGAGGCGTCGAACCCGTAGCCGGCGGCGGACGGCGTCTGGAGGAACTGCGGCAGGAAGCCGAACGAGGCGAAGATGCCGAAGCCGACGCAGCCGGCCACGACGTTGGTGGTCCAGATGCCGCGCAGCCGCATCATCTGCATGTCGATCATCGGCACCGACGCCCTGGTCTCGGACCGCACCCAGCCCCCGAGCAGCAGGACCGAGGCGGCGAGCAGCGCGATCGTCCGCACCGACGTCCAGCCCCACACGTTGCCCTGGCTCACCGGCAGCAGCAGCGCGACGAGCCACCCGGCGAGCAGCACCGCGGGCACCACTGGCAGCCGGCCCGGAGTGCGCACGGGGGAGGGCGGCACGAAGAGGAGCGCGGCGACGGCGACGACGGCGGTCACGATCATCGGCAGCCAGAACAGCCAGTGGTAGCCGAGCCCGTCGACGATCGGCCCCGCGACGACGATGCCGACGCCGAAGCCCACCGCCGTCAGCGATGCGAGCACGCTCAGGGCGCCGGTGACGCGGGCGCCCAGCTCGTCGCGGGCGATGCCGAACGACAGCGGCAGCACGCCGCCGCCGAGGCCCTGCACGACCCGGGCGGCGATCAGCCAGCCGATCGACGGCGCCAGCGCGGCGGCCAGCGATCCCACCGCGAGCGCGGCCAGGGTGGCGACGAGCACCCGTTGCTTGCCCACGGCATCGCCGAGGCGGCCGAGGAGCGGCGTGGCGATCGAGGCCGACAGCAGGTAGCCGGTGAGGACCCAGGTGGCCGTGGTCTGGGAGGTGTCGTACTCGACCTGGATGGTGGCGAGCACCGGCACCACCAACGACTGCAGCAGGGCGAACGACGACACCGCGATCGCTAGCACCAGGAAGGTGATCACCTCGATCCGCCGGAGCGGAGCGGGAGAAGCGGCGGTTGTCATCGGCAACCACCCTAGGGCGCGATCAGGTGGCCTCACCCACCGGCGTGAGCCTGGGGGCGCCGGGAGGGGGTAGGAAGGGGGGATGAAGAAGATCCCGCTGCTCCTCGCCTTCGGTGCCGGCTACGTCGTCGGTGCCCGCGCCGGCCGCGAGCGCTATGAGCAGATCAAGTCCGGGGCCCAGAAGGTGGCCGACAGCCCGCGCGTGCAGTCCGCGACCGGCTCGGTGAAGTCGAAGGCCGGCGACGTCGCGTCGTCCGCCGCCGACACCGCCAAGGAGAAGGTCGAGGACGCCGTCGAGGCCGCCAAGCACAAGGCTCAGCGCGAGTCCTCGATCCAGCCGGCTCCGTAGCCGGTGGGGATCGGGGTCAGCGGGCCGCGCCGATCTCGATCATGAGCACGCCCACCACGATGAGCCCGATGCCCGCGAGCATCACCGGCGTCAGCCGCTCGCCGAACAGCCAGCGTGAGGCGAGAGCAGTCAGCGCGACGCCCGCAGCGGCCCAGATGCCGTAGGCCACACCGAGGCCGAGCCCGGCGTCGAGGGCGAGTGAGAGCAGGCCGATGGCCGCCAGGTAGCCCGCGCCGACGACGGCGTACCAGGCACGCCGGCCGTCGGAGGCAGCCCTGAGCACCACTGTCGCGGTGACCTCCGAGACGATCGCGCCGACCAGCAGCACCCAGGTCACGGGTGCGGTGTCCCGAGCTCGACGGCGAGCACCCCGGCGATCACGAGTGCGATGCCGGCCGCGGTCACCGCGCCGAGCGACTCGCCGAAAACGACGGCCGCGAGCACCGCGGTGAGCGCGACGCCGAGCGCGGCCCAGATGCCGTAGGCGACCCCGAGCGCCATGCCGTGCCGGAGCACGAGCGCGAGGAGGGTGAAGGCGACGGCGTAGCCGACGGCGACCACGACGTAGAAGGCCGGGGCGTCGAGAGCGGCCTTGAGGGACAGCGTCGCGGTGACCTCGCTGGCGATGGCGCCGGCGAGGAGCCACCACCTCGTCATCGGCCGCCGTTCCGCCGTCGTGAACCTGCTGGGTACGCCATCAGGGACTCGAACCCCGAACCCGCTGATTAAGAGTCAGCTGCTCTGCCAATTGAGCTAATGGCGCATGCGCCCGGCACTGCCCGACGCGAGGTGCGAGATTACCAGCGGTCGTGCGTCACGGAGAAATCAGTGCCGCACTCAGAGGGCGGCGAGCACGGCGTGCGCGGCGTTGTGACCGCCCAGGCCGGAGACCGCCCCGCCGCGACGCGCTCCCGAGCCGCACAGCAGCACCGAGTCGAGCTCGGTGGCGACGCCCCACTGCTGGGCCGGGGTGTCGAGCCGGGCCCGGGCCGGAGCCCACGGCCAGGCGAGGTCGCCGTGGAAGATGTGGCCGCCCGGCATCGCGAGCTCGCGCTCGACGTCCTGCGGGATCTTGGCCTCGAGGCAGGGATTGCCGTCGCCGTCGCGGGCCAGGCAGTCGGCCAGCGGCTCGGCCAGGTGCTGGTCGATGGTCGCGATCGCCCGCTCGACGGCGAGCGCCTTGGCCGCTTCCCGGTCGTGCTCGAAGAGCGTGGCCGGGGTGTGGAGCCCGAAGTAGGTGAGGGTGTGGGTGCCCTCGGGCACGTCACCGAGGATCGAGGGGTCGGTGAGCGAGTGGCAGTAGACCTCGCCCGGGATCGAGGAGGGGACCGCACCGGCCGACGCCTCGAGGTAGGCGGTCTCGAGGTCGCTGTAGTCCTCGCCGAGGTGGAGGGTGCCGGCGAACGCGACAGCGGGGTCGACGCCGGAGCGCAGCCGCGGCAGCCGGGAGAGCAGCATGTTGAGCTTGAGCTGGGCGCCCACGGGCTTCGACGCCGGGTCGTCGGACTCGCCGAGCAGGATCCGCAGCACCCAGGGTGCGACGCCGGAGAGCACGTAGCGGGCACCCACCGTGTGCGCGCCGGTGCCGTCGTTCCACGAGACGTCGGCGCCACCGTCGGCGGCGCGGATCGCGCTGACGCCGGCCCCGGTGAGCACCTCGGCGCCTGCATCGTCGGCCGCGCGACGCAGGGCGTCGGTGACCGCGCCCATGCCGCCGACCGGGACCCGCCACTCGCCGGTGCCGTTGCCGATGAGGTGGTAGAGGAGGCAGCGGTTCTGGATCAGAGAGGGGTCGTGGAGCGAGGCGAACGTGCCGATCAGGCCGTCGGTGGCCACCACGCCGCGCACGGTGTCGTCGGCGAAGCGGCGCTCGACGGCCTGTCCGAGCGGTGCGGTCACGATGTCGGTCCACACGCCGGGGGCGACCCGGCCGCGGAGGTCGGCCTCACGCGGCAGCGGCTCGGTGAGGGTCGGGGCGACGGCCTGGGCGAGGGTGCCGACGTCGGCGTAGAAGGCGCGCCAGGCCTCGTACTCCTGCTCGGACCCGGTGAGGTCGAGGAAGGACTGCCGGGTCGCGGGACCCTCGTCGCGCTCGACCAGCAGTCCGCCGGGCTTCCCGTCGCGCAGCGTCGGCGTGTACGACGCCGTCCGGCGGGAGGCGAGGGCGAGGTCGAGTCCGAGGTCGTCGATGATCCGGGTCGGGAGCAGTGAGACCAGGTAGGAGAACCGCGACAGTCGGGTGGGGAGGCCGGAGAACGCCGGGGCCGAGACCGCGGCGCCGCCGGTGTGGTCGAGCCGCTCCAGCACCAGCACCGAGACGCCGGCCCGCGCCAGGTAGGCGGCCGCGACGAGACCGTTGTGGCCACCCCCGACGACGACGACGTCGTACTGGCTCGCCGCGCTGGTCATCCCGACACCGTAGAGCGTGCCGCGCGGGCCCCGACGCCGTGGGTCACGGCGCGCCCGAGGGCCCGAACCGCCCAACCTCCGGACGCAGGGGAGGGTATTGGGCGACCATGGAGCGTGCCCCCCTCCCTCCGTTCGGTCGCGCTCCTCGCTGCGGCCCTGCCGGCCGGCGCGATCGCGGGCACCTCGAACGTGCAGCTCGCCGCGGCGCTGCCGTGGCCGATCGGACTCGTCACGGGCGTCGTGCTGTGGCAGCGGCGGCGCGGGCCGGCGTTCGCGGCGCTCGCGGTCGCGGCCCTCGGGATGGCGGCGGGCCTCGCCCTGACCGGCTGGGGCCGCGACTCGCTCGGGGTGACGCTGGCGCACCTGGGCGGCGTCGTGGCCGTCGTTCTCGTGCTCACCTCGTGGGGACGGCGACGCGCCGCCCTGCTGAGCGAGTCCGACATCGCCCGCTACGTCGGCGCGTGCCTGGCCGGCGCGGTGTCCTCGGCCGGGATCATGCTGGCGTGGTACGGCCTGGCGGAGGGTCGGCTGGGCCTCGACGAGATGGCCGCGATCGGCACCACCCATGCCGCCTCGCAGCTCGTCGTGGTGCCGTTCTTCCTGCGTCGCCACGGCCATGCGGCCCTCGCGGGTCCGGCGGAGCGGATCGCGTGCTGGGTGGTCACGGCGTTGGCCACGATCTTCGTGTTCGTGGCCATCGAGCCCCCGGCCGTCTCCTTCGCCGTGGTCGCGGCGCTGTCGTGGGGGGCGCGCCGGATCGATGCCTGGGCCGGCCTGCTCCAGATGATCCTGGTCTCCGTCTTCGCCATCATGCTGACCCTGGAGGGCCTAGGCCCCTTCGACCCGGCACCGGCGCGGCTGGACTGGACTCCGGACGGCCCCATGCTGCTGGTCCAGTTCTTCGTCATCTGCTGCGCGCTCGTGGTGGTGCCGACGCTGCTTATCGTGGGGCTGGAGCAGGCGAGCCTGCGGGAGGCCTCGCAGGAGCGGGCGCGGATCGAGCGCATCGTCTCCAGTGCCGACCGGGTGGCGATCATCGGCGCGGACGCGCGCGGCCGGATGACCCTCTTCAACCCCGGCGCCGAGCGACTCCTCGGCTACCGCGCCGAGGAGGTGCTCGGCCGGTCCGGCGAGATTTTCCACAGCGCGGAGGAGATCGCACGGCAGACCGCGGAGCTCGGCGTCCCCGACGACTACGACTCGCTGACGCAGGCGCTGGCGCAGGCCGACGTCGCCGGTCGGGAGCTCCGCTACCTGCGTAAGGACGGCGAGGTGCGGACGTTCCTGGTGAACCTCAGCCAGGTGCGCGACCGCGAGGGCGTCCTCACCGGCTACGTCTGCATCTCCGACGACATCAGCGACCGGGTCAACGAGCAGGCGGCACTGGAGGAGGCGGTGACCCGGCTCCGCGAGCTCGACGCGAGCAAGGACACCTTCGTCTCGAGCGTCAGCCACGAGCTGCGTACGCCGCTCACCAGCATCGTCGGCTACCTCGAGCTGCTGCAGGACCGCGAGTACGGCGACCTCAGCGGCCCGCAGCGGATGGCCCTGGAGCGCATCTCCGACAACAGCGCCCGGCTGCTCTCCCTCATCGAGGACCTGCTGACGTTCTCGCGCGCCGCCAGTGAGGAGCTCCAGGTCGAGCGCGTCGAGCTCGACCTCGCCGAGATCGTCGGAGCGGGGTGCGACGTGGTCGAGCCGCTGTGGCGGGCTCGGCGGACCCACGTCTCGGTGCAGGTCCCCGACGGGCCCGTGTGCGTCACGGGCGACCGCGCGCTCCTCGAGCGCCTGGTGGTCAACCTGGTGGGCAACGCGGTGAAGTTCTCGGCCGAGGAGGGTCACGTCGACCTCACGGTGCAGGTCGTCGACGACTGGGCCGAGCTGCTCGTGGTCGACGACGGCATCGGCATTCCGCTCGACGAGCAACCGCGGCTGTTCACCCGGTTCTTCCGGTCCAGGGTGGCGATGCGTGACGCGGTGCAGGGCACCGGCATCGGGCTCTCGATCGTCAAGGCCGTTGTCGAGGCGCACAGCGGCACCGTCGAGGTGGAGTCGCGGGAGCGGGCCGGTACGACGGTCCGGGTCCGGCTTCCGCTGGCGCGAGCAGCGAGGGTCGGCTGAGGGACGGTCGTGGTGTGGTGGAGTGCGGTCATGTCGACGCAGCACCGCAGGCTCATCGCGTTGCTCGCCGCGATGACCGCGGGCGGTGTGGCGGCGGTGCTGGCCGCCCCCGAGAGCGGCCGGCTGCACGGGCCGTGGCCGGTCGGGCTGGCCGTGATCGCCGTGCTCGTGGCCGGGCCTCGGCTGCGGCCCCTGGTCGTCGCCCTGACCTTCGCGATCGGCGTCCTCACCATCTGGGTCGGTGGCCGCCCGCTCGACGTCGGGGTCGGCTTCTCCGTGGGCATCGCCGTGGAGTCGTGGCTGGTCTGGCGGATCCTCGCCCCCGGCGGTGAGGAGCGGCCGCGGCTGCAGCAGGACGTTGACCTGCGCCGCTTCGTCGGAGCCGCCTTCGCCGGTGGCGTGGTCGGAGCGATCTCCGGCGCCCTGACGTCGGTGGCGACCGGGTGGGGGATCCCGGGCTGGTGGCGCTGGCCCTCGGCACGGCCCACCTGGCCGCGCACCTCCTCATCGTGCCGTTCGGGTGCCTGCTGCCGGACCACCCCTCGATCGCCTCCACCGGGGAGCGGTTGCTGGTGTGGACGCTGCTGACCGTCGCGACCCCGTTGGTGTTCTGGTCCGAGCGGCTCCCGTCGCTGCCCTTCCTGCTGATCCCGCTGCTGGCCTGGGGCGCGCTGCGGGTGCGGGCGTTGGAGGCGCTCGGGCAGCTGGTGCTCGTGCTCGGCATCACCATCGCCCTCACCACCCTCGACCACGGGCCGTTCGCCTCGGTGCCACAGGCGCTCGGCCTGACCGGCGACACCCGCGGCGTGCTGCTCGCGGCGTTCGCCGCGACCTGCGGGCTGATCGTGCTGCCGCTGACGCTGCGCGTCGGTGAGCAGGTGGCGACCGCCCGGGAGGCGCGCGCCGAGCGCAACCGGCTGCGCAACATCGTCGACGGCACACCGGGCGTCGCGATCATCGGCACCGACCCGCAGGGCCGGATCACGCTGTTCAACCCCGGTGCCGAGCGACTGCTCGGCTACAGCCGGGAGGAGATGCTCGGCCGGCCCACCCGTCGTCTGCACCGCGACGCGACCATCACCGAGCAGGCCGCGCGACCTCGGCGTCGTCGACGACTTCGGCGTCGTGGCGCGGCGACTGGCGATCCGCGGCGGCGGGCCCGACCGAGATCGGGCTTCGTGCGCAAGGACGGCGTCGAGCGGCAGCCACTCGATGACGCTCAGCCGGATCACCGACGACCGCGGCGAGATCGATCGGCTACGTGAGCACGTCCGAGGACATCACCGACCGGGTCCGCGCGCAGGCGGCGCTCGACGAGGCGCTGCGGACCGAGCGGGAGGCGGTCGAGCGGCTGCGCGAGGTCGACGCCGTCAAGGACGCGTTCGTCTCCAGCGTCAGCCACGAGCTGCGGACGCCGATCACCGAGCATCCTCGGCTACCTCGAGCTGCTCGCCGACGGCGCGATCGGCGATCTCGCCCCGAGCAGGCGCGACGCGATCGGCCGGGTCTCGAGCAACAGCCACCGGCTGTTGCGGCTCATCGACGACCTGCTGACGCTCTCCCGCATGCAGGACGGCGCCTCGACCCCGAGCTCGTGCCGATCGACCTGCGCGACGCCGTCCGCTCCGGCTTCGACGGTGGTCGCCCCCGGCTGGGCGCAGCGCGACGTCGACCGACCTGGAGCTGCCCGACCGGCCCGTGCCCGTGCTCGGCGACCGCGACATGCTCGAGCGGGTGGTCGTCAACCTGGTCGGCAACGCCGTGAAGTTCACCCCCGACGGCGGCCAGGTCGACGTCCGGCTCGACGTCGACGGCGACCACGCCTCGCTGTCGGTCTCCGACACCGGCATCGGGATCCCGGCGGACGAGCAGGAGCGGCTCTTCACACGGTTCTTCCGCTCCTCGCTGGCGATCAAGGCGGAGGTCCCCGGCAGCGGCCTCGGGCTGTCGATCGCCACGCGATCGTCGAGGAGCACGGCGGCACCGTGGGCGTCGAGTCGACCCCGGCCGGGGTCGACGTTCCGGGTCACGCTGGCCGTCGTGGGCTGAGGTGCGCCGCGACGGCGCCGGGAATGTCAGAACTTCAACCAGCGTTCCGTCGGTACCCCACCGAGGAGCCCGCGATGCCTGCAGTGACCGTCGACGACCTGACCGTCCTGACCGCCTGCCCGCGCCGGGCCTCGGTGACCAGCCTCGTCCGGTGTGGCAGGTGACCACGGCGCCGTCGGGCTACGAGGGCGAGGGCTTCCCGGTGCGCCGCGCGTTCGCCGGCGTCGACCTGGCACGCTCGACCCGTTCATCATGATGGACCAGATGGGCGAGGTGGAGTACGCGCCCGGCGAGCCCAAGGGCACCCCGTGGCACCCGCACCGCGGCTTCGAGACCGTCACCTACATCATCGACGGCACCTTCGACCACCAGGACTCCCACGGCGGCGGCGGCACGATCACCAACGGCGACACCCAGTGGATGACGGCGGGCTCCGGCCTGCTGCACATCGAGGCGCCGCCGGAGTGGCTGGTGCAGCCGGGCGGGCTGTTCCACGGCATCCAGCTGTGGGTCAACCTGCCGCGCGACGCCAAGATGAACGCCCCGCGGTACCAGGACATCCGGGCCGGCAGGTCGCGCTGCTGTCCTCCCCCGACGCCGGCGCGCTGGTGCGGGTGATCGCCGGCGAGGTCGCCGGCACGGCGGACCCGGTGCCACGCACACGCCGATGACGCTGGTGCACGCGACCGTCGAGCCCGGCGCCCGCCTCGACCTGCCCTGGGACGTCGACTTCAACGCGCTGGTCTACGTGCTCAACGGCCACGGCACCGTCGGCATCGACGGCACGGCCGATCCACACCGGCCAGACCGCCGTCCTCGGCGCCGGCGACTACCTCACGATCACCGCCGACGGCAGCCAGGAGAGCCGCTCGCCGAAGCTCGACGTCGTCGTCGTCGGCGGCCGGCCGATCCGCGAGCCGCTGGCGTGGGCCGGGCCGTTCGTGATGAACACCAAGGCCGAGGTGGTGGAGGCGTACCAGGACTTCCAGCGCGGCGAGTTCGGCCACGTCCCGGCCTGAGCGCCTCTCCGACCCGTTCACTTATGCGCTGACCCGTTCACTTTTGTACAAGTGACGGGTCGGGGCGGGCACGAGTGACGGGTCAGGGCGCGGGGGGCGGGCGGGCACGGGTTAGGTTTCTCGGTGTCCTGAGGGGAGGAGGGTGCCGTGCCCGAGCGGGCTGTGCCGGATGGAGCGGGGATCGTCGAGCGGCTCGACGGTGCCCACGTCGTCCTGACCGGGGTCACCGGGTTCGTGGGCGAGGCGCTGCTGCACCGTCTGCTGGCCGACGTGCCGGGGTGCCGGATGACCGTGGTGGTGCGACCGCGCGGCGCCACCAGTGCCGCCGACCGGATCGCGTCGCTCCTGGCCAAACCGATCTTCGCGCGAGATCGCCGACGTCGAGACGCTGTCGCAGCGGGTGCACGTGCTCGAGGGCGACATGGCCGACGTGCCGGCACTGCCCGCCGACACCGACGCCGTCGTGCACTGCGCGGGCGACGTGTCGTTCAACCCGCCGGTCAACCAGGCCTTCGTCACCAACGTGGTCGGCGCCCGCGGGCTGCTCTCCCGGATCGAGGAGATCCGCGACGCAGCGACGACCGCGAGGTGCACTACGTGCACGTCTCCACGGCCTACGTCGCCGGCCGGCGGCGCGGGCGTGATCCCCGAGGGCTCGGTGCCGCACGACGTCGACGTCGAGGCCGAGCTGTCGTGGGGTCTCGCGCAGCGCGAGCGCGTCGAGCACGAGTCGCGCAGCCGGGAGGGCCTGGCCGAGGCCCGCGCCAAGGCCGAGAAGGAGCACGGCCGTGCCGGCCTGCTGACGGCGGCCACGGCCACCGAGGAGCAGCGCAAGGAGTGGGTGAAGGAGGAGCTGGTGCGGCTCGGCACCGAGCGCGCCCGCAGCCTCGGCTGGACCGACTGCTACACCTTCACCAAGGCGCTGGGCGAGCGGGTCGTCGAGGCCCACGCCCGGCTGGGCCGCCGTGGTGACGATCG
>CAWJTG010000018.1:0-610487 GCA_963845795.1 uncultured Actinomycetota bacterium
ACGGAAGGTCGGCTGGCCCCGGACAACCGGTCCCGTTTACCCCGTCCGACGGCCAAGCCGGGAAGGGGGCCTCCTACGGGCTCGGATTGGCCAACCACTTCTCCTCCGCTACCGACCGACCCTTGACTTCCACTCGGCCCTATCTCCTGATCCTCCAATTTCGTTGACTACCTACGGTCCCTGAAATCTCTCTCAGATATCTGCTTCCCGGCCATCTCAACCCCTCCATTTCAAGCGGCACGCATGCTACGAAGGACGTAGATGGGTCGCCCGGGATCGGGCGGCCCACGCGGCATTCCAGGGGCTCCGTTGGTTGTCGACGGGCGCGTTGGAACCGGTGATCCGAGGTGATCTGCGTGCACGGCGGCGTGAAGTTCTACAACGGGGGCGCGAAGGCCGCGCGCCAGTACGTCGAGCAGGACTGCGCGCGCTACGACGACCGCTACTACCTCCGCGAGGGCGACGGGATCGCGATGCCGGTCGTCGCCCAAGCCCGGGGCGATGGGTCGGATCGGGAGGTCGACGTGTCGAAGAAGGAGGACATGGACGGGGAGACCTACGAGGGTTGGGTCGCCGGGATGGTCGTCGAGACTGGCCAGCCGAAGGGCCGGCTTCGGAAGGACCCGGACGCGCTGCGATTCGTCGAGGTGGTCATCAATGGCCCGAAGACCTGGTCCCTCGCCGCAGCGCTGAACCCAGAGGTCTCTGCGGCGCTCGACGCGGCTCAGGAGCGCGCGGCGGTGCAGATCATCAAGTACCTCGGCGAGCACGCCACCACTCGCGTCGGGCCTCGTGGGAGGCAAGTGCAAGTTCCGGTCGAACAGCTCGAGGCCGCGGTTATCCGGCACTACACCTCGCGAGCTGGCGACCCGCACCGACACCTGCACCTCCAGATCAACGCCCGCGTCTTCGCGAACGGTGTCTGGCGCGGTCTGCATTCGGTCGGGGTGCGGGACATGATCGAGGCGGTTAACGGCATCGGGCATGCTGCGGTCGCGACTGATCCGGAGTTCCGGGCGGCGCTCGCGAGGGCCGGGTTCACCATGGACCCGCAGACCGGGGAGATCCGGGAGCTGGCGCCGTTCGTCGGGGCCTTCAGTGCACGGGCTGCGCAGATCCGCGACAACATCGAGCACTACGAGGTCGAGTGGCGAGCCGAGCATCCGGGCGAAGAGCCAGGCCCGCGGCTGCGCGAGGCGTGGGATCGGCGGGCGTGGGCGGAGGCTCGACCGGACAAGGTCGTACCCAAGAACGGCGCCGAGGTCATCGCTCGTTGGAATGAGGAGCTTCGAGCGCTCGGGTTCATCGACCCGACCGGACCGGTCCCGCTGATGTCGCCGAGCGTGGCTGATCTTGACCGAGAGATCGCGGTCGATCTGGTGTTGTCGCGACTCGGGGCGAAGCGATCGGCGTGGAACGCGGCCGATATACGCGGCCAGGTCGAAGCGCAGATCACCCAGACAGGGCTCGTCGCCGACGCAGCGGTGCGGATCGGCCTCGCGGAGGATCTGACCGCACGCGCAGTCGCACTCTGCTCTCCTCTGCTGCTGCGACCGGACTTACCTGAGCACGTCCGGTCCCTGACCTCACCTGCGGTCCTGGCCGTGGAGACCGAGCTCCTGGAACGGCTGCTGCGTCGCGCAACACCGGCGGATCCGGCAAGGGTTCATCGCGCGACGCTGACACGGCTGTCGGCTGAACAAGCCCGGGTCGTCGCTGCACTCACCGGCAGGGGTGCGTTGATCGTGATCGAGGGAGCGGCCGGGGCCGGGAAAACCACGACGCTCGACGCCGCACAGACGCATCTCGTGATGCGTGGCCACCGGCTGCTCGTCGTCACGCCGACCCTGAAGGCCGCCGAAGTTGCCGCCCGAGAGACCGGCGCCGAGGGCCATTCCGCGGCATGGCTGATTCACCAACACGGATGGCGCCGGGACAACGATGGGCACCGGACCAGACAACCGTCCGAACCCGTACCTGCAGCGAGGCTCCGGCGCGGTGATCTGCTGGTTGTCGATGAGGCCGGGATGGTCGACCAGGACACGGCGCTCGCGCTGCTGACGATCGCCGACGAGGCCGGAGCGCGGATCGCGTTCATCGGCGACCGCCACCAGCTCGCCGCCGTCGGTCGCGGTGGCGTTCTCGACCACGCCATCGCTTGGGCACACCCCTCGGCCGTGATCCCGATGAGTCAGGTGCGTCGGTTCACCGATCCGGAGTACGCGAAGCTCAGCCTCCAGATGCGCGAAGGCCGCGACGCCGACTCGGTGTTCGACCGGCTCGTCCAGCGTGGCCAGGTCGTCATCCACGCCTCCGAGGCCGAGCGGACAGCTGCGCTCGCGGACCTCGGCGCCGCGGGAGCGCTCGTGGTCGCCGACACTCGCGAGCAGGTCGCCGCCCTCAACATCGCGATCCGACGACGACTCCGTGGCGACGGTCAGGAAGGTGTCACTACCCAGCGCGGCGACGTCATCGGGCTCGGTGACCGGATCGCGACCCGACGCAACGACCCAGATCTCGGCGTCACGAACCGGCAGACGTGGACCGTCGACGGCGTGGGCGACGACGGCAGCCTCATCGTCCACGCACCCGGCACACGACGCGATCGGGAGTTGCCCGCGGCGTATGTGAATGAGCACGTCGAGCTTGCCTACGCCACCACCATCCACGGCACCCAGGGAGAGACCGTCGACCACGCCCACCTCGCCATCGGCGACGCGACAGGCGCCGCTTCGGCATACGTCGCCATGACCCGCGGCCGCCAGACCAACGGCGCCCACCTCGTGGCTGGGTCCGTCGATGACGCTCGCAGGCAGTGGGTCGAGGTCTTCGGCCGTGACCGTGCCGACCTCGGCCCCGCGCACGCTCGGCGGCAGGCGATCGACGCGATCGACCGGTACGGGCCGTCCGGCGTAACCCGTCGTGGCTACGTTCCTCCCGCGCCCGAGCGGCAGCCAGCAGCGCCGACAGCGCCCGGCATCGGCCTGTAGCAAACCTCGCGGCTCGAACGTCGTAGGGAACGCTGCTGACCTGCACAAACGCAGGGTTCCCCCTGCGCGTTCCCCATGCTTGTTTCCGAATTCCGGTAACACCCCTGATCCACGCTGATCGACGCGAATCAACCCTTCGCGAGCCGTCCCGGCAAACGACTTAGGGATACCTGTTGACCTGCGGAAACTCAGGTCTCCGGGCAGGTATCCCCCTCAGGTTCCCTGAAATCGTGGATACCTGCCGGTCCACGCTGGCCGATACGAACCAGCCGTTCGCGACGACAATCAGCGAGGAGCGCGTTATGACCGCATCACCGATCAACCCCGACGAGAACCGACGCCCGATCAAGAACCCCGGCGACGAGATGCTCACCCTTCAGGAGGCCTGCCGCTTCCTCCGCATCCCCGAAGGGACGCTGCGCTACTGGCGCCACCTCGGCTGCGGCCCGCGCAGCTTCAAGGTCGGCCGCCACGTGCGCTACTGGCGTGCCGATCTCATCCTCTGGCTCTCAGAACAGACCAGTCGTCCACAGGGTCACCACTGATCTGCGCACTGGCCGGAGGTCGTGCTCAGGCTGACCTGATCCGTGGAAGGAGGACTCCGATGGCCGGAAGCATCGCCAAGCGTCCGGACGGGCGTTGGCGCGCCCGCTACCGCGACGATGCCGGCCGCGAGCGCTCCCGCCACTTCGCCCGGAAGGTCGACGCCGTCGCGTGGCTCGACGAGGTCACCGCCTCGATTCGCGGTGGAACGTACGTCGACCCTCAGGCTGGTCGCGTCACGTTCCAGGCCTTCTACGACGACTGGGCGCCACGCCAACTCTGGGTGACATCGACCCGGGCGAATGCGGACCTTGCCGTTGGGTCCGTCGGGTTCGGCGGCCTGCCGCTGAAGGCGATCCGGCGATCCCACATCGAGAGCTGGGTGAAGTCGATGTCGGAGCGTTGGGCGCCGACGACGATCAAGACGCGGTTCGTGATCGTGCGCTCAGTCTTCCGGGCTGCGATCGCGGACCGGCTGATCGTCGCCGACCCGACGGTCGGCGTGGCTCTCCCCCGGCGCCGGAAGGTCGAGGCCGCGATGCGGATCCCGACCGTGGCGCAGGTCGGTCTGCTGTTGGCGCACGCGGACAGTCGACGGGTGTCGACTCGTCACGGCTTCCGCGCGTACGTCGCGCTGTGCGCGTTCTCTGGGCTCCGAAAGGGCGAGGCCGCAGCCGTCCAGGTAGGCGACATTGACTTTGCCGGTCGGCGGCTGGCCATCTCCCGACAACTGCAGCGCGACGGCACCACCTTCGTCGTCCGGCTGCCGAAGTACGGCTCGGAGCGGGTCGTGCACCTGCCGGACGAGCTGGTCGCGATGCTGCGTTCGCAAATCGAGGTTCACCTGGCTTCTGAGCCGACTCCGGATGCTTGGCTGTTCACCGTTGGCGACGGCCCGATGTATGACAACGACATCGACTGGCGCTGGCGTGCGACCCGGACCTCAGCCGGACTCCCGCAGGTGCGACTGCACGACCTGCGCCACTTCTACGCCTCCGGCTTGATCGCAGCGGGCTGCGATGTCGTCACCGTCCAGCGGGCGCTCGGGCACTCGTCGGCGACGACCACGCTGAACACCTACAGCCATCTGTGGCCGACGGCGGAGGACCGCACGCGGGCGGCAGCAGCTGGGTTGATGCGGCAGGCGATGAAGCCGCGACCGGAGCTCCCGAGCGGTTCGGTCAGAGGTCAGCCTCTCCAAACAGAGACTGCTGCATTGCCTTCGCGCTAAGGCGGTACCTCGTGTGTTTACTGCCGCGGCCCGGCTGCGTCGGCTCGACGCTGCCCTCCCCCTTCAAGGTTCGAAGCCAGTGCTCGGCGGTCTTGGGATTCAGCCCCAGAAGCTCGCTGATCTCCGACTTCGACAACTCGGTGTGCAGCGCAAGCAGATCAAGGATTTGACGTCGCCGATTGGGGCGAGCACGTCGGCCTCGCACGTGGGCAGTCATCGCATACTCGGACAGCGTGTAGCGAGCACCACCGCGCGTTCCCGTCTGAGCAACCAACTCGCGCGCGACCAAGTCTTGCAGCTCGAATGTCGCGACCCGGCTGTCAGTGATGCCGGTGGCGGCGCGATATCTCGCGTTGTCCATCACCTCCCCGCGTCGCATGAGAGCGAGGCCAGTGCACTGCGAATCGCGCAGGCCTTCTCGACCCAGAAGCTGCAACCAGGCGACCGTCTCGTCGTCGAGCAGGGTGTGGTTCGGGAGCATGACCTCGAACGCAGTGGTCGAGTCCTTGAACCGTGGCGGACTCATCCCGGCGTGGCGCAACGCAGCCAGGATGGCGCGGATGCCGGATCCTCGGTTCTCGCAAACCGTGCGGTCTTCGTCGGGAACCTGGACATCTTCTAGCAGCTTCATGAGGAGGCTGTTCCGGGCGGAAGACCGCCCCTCCTCGCCGAGACGATCGATGTCGACCGCGCCGAAGAGACCGCCCGGGTTCATGATGCGCAGTCGGTCCGGATACATCTCGATCTGCACCTGAATGCCACGGGATCCCGGGCTGAGGTCGCGGTGCACCAACGCGTTGACGACGGCTTCACGAAGTGCCTCAGGCGGGTACTCCCACATGTCCCGGCGCCCCTCACCGGTGATGAGCGCACGTCGGCTCATGTTTCTGCGAATGACGCTCATCGTCTCCGCGACCATCGACGGGATCGGCCCGTCAAGGCTCACGTTGTCGAGGAACCGGACGCCGGCTTGGGTGCTCTCGCCGGTGGCGGTTGGGTAGTGCACGAACGTCACGTTCAGTTGCGGAAAGAACTGCTGCGGATAACGTCCCAGGGCGAGCAGACCCGCCGTTGTGGGGCGTTCCGCGCCCTCCGGACCCCGGCCGATCACCTTCGTCATGCGTAGGACAACGTCAGCCGGCTCGTCAGCGAATATGCGAGGGTTGTTCTCACGCGCCCGACTGACGTAGGCATCAACGGCAGCCCGGTCGAGATCCTCCAGCGTCGCATCCAGGACAACCTCCTGATCGAACTGCGGCTGGCCTCGATCCGCAACGATCTGTTGCACCTCCTCCGAGGTAAGCCGTCGGTCGCTCTCGCCCACTCGGAGGAAGCTCCCGCGCTCCTTGCCCAGAGAACGGACGTAGCAGGGCTTCTGTCCCTTCCCGAGCTCCGGGATGTCCGCAACGAGGATGGCCCGACCATCGACCTCAGCTATCTCGATCTCCGGGGCCAGCGGAGGAACCACGTCCTCGCGGCACATCGACGCAAGGTCGGCCATCATCTTTGCTGGATCCTCAAGACCGAGCGCAGCGAAGCCGGACACCTCGTCCAATCCGAGCACGAGCGTGCCGCCACCGGGGGTGTTCGAGAAGCTCGACAGCGTCTCGCGGGCGCTCTTCGGAAGGCCGCCCGCTGCACGCTTGACCTCGACCGCGGTTGCCTCCGCACCGAACTTGCGCAGTTCTGCGACAAGGACATCGATGTCTGCCGGCAATGGACTCCTCCTCAGCTTGTGTACGCTTAGGATGATACGCACAAAATCAAGGATGATGTCGATCTCTTTGAGGACCTTGAGAGGTCCTCCTAACTCATCCTCCTAAATCCACGGCTGTTAGGAGGATGAGCTGGTTCTACTCCGACAGACCGCCGACTTCGTCAAACTCTTCAAAGTTGAAGCCGGTCATCATCACGACCGCCGCCACGTCGGTCCCGTCGATTTTCTCGGGGGAGGCCTCGACCCCTGCGTTGATCTCGTCACGATGAACGTCGACGGAATCGCACACCGCAGCGAGGCCAACGCGACCGCTGGCGGCGCCCATCCCAGACGGTCGCAGCCGACTCACGTCGGATTCTTGCGGACTTTTTGCGGACCAGACGCGGACTTTTCGGCCCGGCACCCGGTCTGACCTGCGCAAACGCGACGGATCAGTAGTACCAGGGGTAGGGCGACCAGTCGGGCTCGCGCTTCTCGAGGAACTGGTCGCGCCCCTCCTGGGCCTCGTCGGTCATGTAGGCGAGGCGGGTGGTCTCGCCGGCGAAGAGCTGCTGGCCGACCAGGCCGTCGTCGGCGAGGTTGAAGGAGTACTTGAGCATCCGCACCGCGGTCGGCGACTTGCCGTTGACCAGTCGTCCCCACTCCAGCGCCGTGGCCTCGAGCTCGGCGTGCGGGACGGCGCGGTTGACGGTGCCCATGCGCATGCCGTCCTCGGCGGAGTACTCCTCGCCGAGGAAGAAGATCTCGCGGGCGTACTTCTGGCCGACCTGGCGGGCGAGGTAGGCCGAGCCGTAGCCGCCGTCGAAGGAGCCGACGTCGGCGTCGGTCTGCTTGAACCGGGCCTCCTCGCGGCTGGCGAGGGTGAGGTCGCAGACCGCGTGCAGGCTGTGGCCGCCGCCGGCGGTCCAGCCGGGAACGACGCAGATCACGACCTTCGGCATGAACCGGATCAGCCGCTGCACCTCGAGGATGTGCAACCGGCCCAGGCGCGCGGCGTCCACGGGACCGACACCCGAACCGCTCTCAGGCTGTGCCGACGCCTCGTACTGGTAGCCGGTGCGACCCCGGATCCGCTGGTCGCCGCCGGTGCAGAAGGCCCACTTGCCGCTCTTCGCACTCGGGCCGTTGCCCGTGAGCAGCACGCAGCCGACGTCGGAGGAGGTGCGCGCGTGCTCGAGCACCCGCAGCAGCTCGTCGACGGTGTGGGGCCGGAACGCGTTGAGGACGTCGGGCCGGTCGAAGGCGATGCGCACCGTGCCGTGCGCCCGGGCGCGGTGGTAGGTGAGGTCGGTCAGGTCGTCGAAGCCGGGGACGTCGTCCCAGGCGTCGGGGTCGAACGTGTCGGACACGCCCTCGATCGCACTCATGCCGCGACGCTAGCGTGGCCGGCATGACCCTCGACGGCGAGTACGAGCCCAGCCCGGAGAAGTGGGTCCGCGACCAGGTCGCGGCCTACGAGGCCAGCGGCGGCCAGGAGGCGAACACCCTCATGGGCCACCCGGAGTGGCCGATCGTGGTGATCACCTCCCGGGGCGCGAAGTCCGGCAAGCTGCGCAAGAACCCGGTGATGCGGGTGGAGAAGGACGGCGTCTACGCCGCCGTGGCCTCGAAGGGCGGCGCGCCGGAGCACCCGACCTGGTACTACAACTTCGTGGCCCACCCCGAGGTCGACCTGCAGGACGGCCCCGAGCCGCACACCTACTCCGTCCGGGTCGCCGAGGGCGAGGAGCGGGCCGAGTGGTGGGAGCGGGCGGTCGCCGCCTACGCGCCGTACGCGGAGTACCAGGAGAGCACCGACCGGGAGATCCCGGTGTTCCTGCTGGAGCGCGTCGACTCCTGACGTCGGGCCGGGGGGCTCGACTCGCCGCTCGCAGAGCTCGCAGCGGCTCGACCACCGGCGACCCCGGTGATCGAGCCGTGTCGAGATCCCCAGGCGTCACCCGCCCGGGGGGCGCTCGTTGTACGGGCGTGCACCGACTGCTCGCCGTCCTGACCGCGCTCGCCGCTGCCGTCGTCCTCGCGCCCGGCGCGACGGCGGCCCCCGACGACCCGAGCGACCCGGCCTACACCGAGCGCGACACCCGGAACATCGCCGACGCCTACGGCCGGATCACCGGCCCGGGCGGGCAGCTGCAGAACCCGGCGTACCTGCCAGCCCTGGTGACCGAGTCGACGCAGACGAGCGTCGACCAGCTGCTCCAGCAGGCGGCCTCGCCCACGCGACCCGCCGTCACGCCCGGCAACGTGGTGCCCGGCTGGAACGTCGGCAACCCGCTGCGCGCCGGGTGGGAGCGGACCCGCGGCCGGGTGTCGAAGGTGGCCTTCACCAACAAGCACGGCGCGCTGCTGCGGGGGCAGGTGTTCACGCCGCGGCCCGGCGCCCGCGACCCGTACACCGGCGCGGTGCTGCGCCCGCCGTTCCCGGGCGTCGTGCTCACCGAGGGCTCGGTGCAGGGCTCCTCGGCGATGTACGAGTGGCTCGCGCAGGACCTCGCCGAGCGCGGCTACGTCGTCCTCACCTACGACGTGCAGGGTCAGGGCGAGAGCGAGACGTTCCCGCACGACGGCCCGCTGCCGACCTGCTGCGACGGCGTCCCGTCCCAGCAGGAGGCCAACTTCGTGGTGGGCACGCGCAACGCGCTGTCGTTCTTCACCTCGACGCCGCGCCGGCCCTACCGCAACCCCGGCGCGGACGGCGCCGACGTCACCCGCTTCAACCCCGCCTGGCGGCTCTTCGACCGCTCCCCCGACCGCCGGACGGCCACGCCGGGCCGCACCACCCGCATCGCGGTGATCGGGCACTCGCTCGGCGCGTTCGCGATCTCCGGCGTGCAGGCGGTCGACCGTCGGATCGCCACGGTGGTGGCGCTCGACAAGCTCCAGAAGGGCGCGAAGCCGGTGGTGCCGGCGCTGGCGGTGCAGTCGGAGTACGGCTTCACGGTGAGCCCGTGGTGGCTGAGCGGCGGCAGCTCGCTCGCCCCGCAGCCCTCACCCGACGGTCCCGACCCGCGCCGTGAGCGTGCCAGCGGCTTCGACGCCTGGGACCGCGCCGGCGTCGACTCGATGCTCGTCGTCCCCCGCGCCTCGACCCACCTCGACTACACCGACATCCCGCTCGTCCTGCCGGCCAGCCGCTGGGGCCAGGCGCTCACCAGCGTCTACGTGCAACGGTGGCTCGGCCACTACCTCAAGCACCGCGGCTCGACGTCGTCGCTGCTCGCCCGTTCGTTCCGCTACCTCGAGCCGGTCGGCGAAGGCCGGTGGAAGCCGGTCACCCTGAAGCGCGACCGGCTGCTCAGCTTCTACTACTGCTCCGCCTACGCCCTCGGCGACCGCCGCGACGGCGACGTCACCGGCGTCGGCTGCTGACCCGCCGACCCGTCACTGATGCGCTGACCCGTCACTTATGCGCCGACCCGTCACTCGTACAACTGACGGGTCAGCGCATCGTGACGGCTGCCGGCACCTAGGAGTGGGCGATGGAGGCGGCGAGGCCGGCGAGGTGGCCCAGGCGGGCCAGCTCGGAGCCGAGGAACTCGGGGCCGCCGCGGCGGGCGACCACGACGACCTCGTTGCCGTCGATGCGGGCCGCGGCGTAGAGGGTGTCGTCGTCGCGGGGCTGGCCGAGCGCCTCGCACTCGAGGCGCTCGGGGCGCTCCACCTCGCAGAAGGCGATGGCGTCGGGGGCGGCGCCGGTGGTGTGGACGACGCCGTGGGCGCGGTGCACCCGGGCCGCCCAGTCGACGCGGAACACCGTGGGCAGCACGTCGACGAGCCGGTCGAGGGAGCCCGCGGGATCGGAGGTGAGCTCCTCGACGGCCTCGAGGTCGAACATCAGGCCGCCGGCGGCGTAGCGGCTGATCCACACCACCGAGACGCCGTCGAGCTTCGTGCAGGCCGAGACGATCGAGTCGGGCATGACGCTCGGGTCGACCTCGAGCAGCACGTCGTCGACCGCGGTGCCGTCGTCGTGGCGCTTCTCGACGATCTCGATGGCCTCGATGTCGCCGCCCGCCTCACCGATCGCGCTCGCGAGCCGACCCAGCGATCCGGGCACGTCGGGGAGCTCCACACGGAGGAGGTACGGCACCGGTCGACACTAGCCTCCGGGTGTGTCAGGACCGTTTCAACCGCGCGCCGAGTCCGGAGGCCCGATCGGCGCGGCGGACGACGGCCTCCCGCACGGCCGCCTCTGACCCCACCACCCGCACGTGGTCCTGGGCACGGGTGATGGCGGTGTAGAAGAGCTCGCGGGTGAGCAGCCGGGAGCCGGGCTCGGGAAGCAGCACCGTGACCTCGCCCGCCTGGCTGCCCTGGCTCTTGTGGATCGTCATCGCGTGCATCGTCTCGACGGCGTCGAGCCGACCCGGAGCATGGTCGCGGCGGTGGCCCGAGCCGTCGACCCACGCCCGGAGCCGGCCGTCGGGCGCGCGCACCGCCACCCCGGTCTCGCCGTTGTAGACGTCGAGCGCATAGTCGTTGCTGGTGACGAGGAGCGGACGGCCGACGTACCACTCGCCCGGCAGCGGCTGCCCGGACTCCTCGGAGAGCCAGCGCTCGACCTGCCGGTTCCAGTGGCGGACGCCGAACGGCCCCTCGCGGTGGGCGCAGAGCAGCCGGTGCTCGTCGAGGACGCCGAGCGCACCCTCGGCGTCGCCGACGAGGGCGAGGTCGCGCAGCCGCCGGGCGGTGTCGAGCAGCCGGGGGCGCAGCACGGCCTCGGGGTCGTGCTCGACGTACTCGACCTCCCGTTCCGAGCCCCGGAGCACCTCGACGACGTCGTCGGCGTCGCCGCGGTCGAGCGCCTCGGCCAGCGCCTTGATCTCGCCGCGGAACCGGTGGTTCTGGTGCAGCGGCGCCACCGGGCCGGCACCGCCGAACCCGGCGACGACGTCGGCGAGCACGGCGCCCGCTCCGACGGAGGTGAGCTGGTCGGGGTCGCCGACGAGCACCAGCCGCGCCTGCGGCCGCACCGCCTCCAGCAGCCGGCCCATCATCGTGAGGTCGACCATCGAGCACTCGTCGACGACGACGACGTCGTGCTTGAGCCGGTTGCCGCGGTGGTGCCGGAACCGGGTGGCGTTGTCGGGGCGCCAGCCGAGCAGCCGGTGCAGGGTCATCGCCTCAGGGTGGCCGACCTGCTCGCCGTCGGCGCCGAGAGCGGCCAGCTGGCCGAGCACGGCCTCCTGGAGCCGGGTGGCGGCCTTGCCGGTGGGCGCGGCGAGCGCCACCGTGAGCCGCTCGCCACGGCCGGCCGCCTGGTCGGCGAGCAGCACGAGCAGCCTGGCCACCGACGTCGTCTTGCCGGTGCCGGGGCCGCCGGTGAGGACCGTCGTCCACTGCCGGACCGCCTGCTCGGCGGCGACGCGCTGCTCGCGGCTGAACTGCCCACCGCTGACCCGGTGGAGGGCGGCGGCGAGCCGGTCCTCGTCGACCGACGGCGGGGCTGCCGCCTCCCGCGACAGCAGGTCGTCGGCCACCTGGCCCTCGAGGCGGTGGTAGCGGTCGAGGTAGACGAGCGGGCCCTCGACCCGCAGCACCCCGGCGTCCGCGAGCCGGGAGCCGGCAGTGGCGGCGAGCCAGGACGCGGGATCGGGCCACGGCAGCGCCGGCGCCTCCGGGTCGGTGTCGACCGACCCCGCCACGGCCGTCAGGTCGACGCACACCGAGCCCGACCGCAGCGCCCGCACGGCGAACGCCGCGGCCAGCACCGCGCGGTCGTCGGAGTCGCCGGCGAGGTCGGCGGTGCGGACGGCGACGTGCACGTCGGCCGCCTCCAGCACCCCGGCTGAGTTGAAGGTGGCCAGGTCGCCCGGCGCCCGGAGCGCGAGCCGGCGGTCGACGTCGGAGTCAAAGGTCATCGGGCCGCCTCCCCGTCGAGGAGGTCGGAGATGGCCTCGACCAGCGCGACCGGCGGCCGCCAGGCGAAGACGCCGCACGGGGCGCCGTCGACGCGGGGGGTGTCGGGGCCGCACATGCCGCGCAGGTAGAGGTAGAGCACCCCGCCGAGGTGCTGCCCGGGGTCGTAGCCGCGGAGCCGCCACCGGAGGAACCGGTGGAGCACGACGGCGTAGAGCAGCGCCTGGAGCGGGTAGTCGGAGTGCCCCATGGCGGCGACGAGCGCGGCCGGCCGGTAGCCGGCGGCGGTGTGCGGCTCGTCGCGCGGGCCGAGCCAGTTGGTCTTGTAGTCGACCACGAGGTAGCGGACGCCGTCGCCGGCTCCGACGCGCAGCACGATGTCGACCGAGCCGGTGAGGTAGCCCAGGAGCGGCTGGTCGCCGAGGGCGGGCTGGTCGAGGGCGTCGGCGTACTGGCGCACCGGGTCGCCCTCGGGGAGGTGGCGGCGGAGCAGCGGGGCGAGGTCGCCGAGCCGGGTGCCGCCGGCGAGCGGCAGCTCGAAGTCGAGCTCCCGCAGCCGGTCGCGCAGGCCGAGGCTGCGCAGCGTGCGGTCGTCGGCCAGCGGGCCGAGCGGGCTGTCGCAGACCGCGACCAGCGCGTCGGCGAGCTCGCCGGGGTCGAGCTCGACCGGCCACCAGCTGCGCTGCTCCTCGATGTGCCCGAGCAGCTCGGCGCGCAGGTCGGGCGCCTCGGGATCGGTGTGCTCGAGCACGGCGTGCACGAGCGACCCGAAGGTGGCGCCGACCGGCAGGCCGGCCATCGGCGACGGCACGTCGCTGTCGAGGTCGCCCCGGGCGGCGGCGGTCTCGAGCGGGACGGCGTCGGCCGGCTCGTCGTCCTTGGCGGTGACCTCGGGCTCGCTGCCGACGCCGCCGGTGGGGGCCACGACCTCGACCGCGCTGAGGGCCGAGTAGGAGGTGCGGCGCCAGGTGGTG
This sequence comes from uncultured Actinomycetota bacterium, assembly GCA_963845795.1. Classification (GTDB taxonomy): domain Bacteria; phylum Actinomycetota; class Actinomycetes; order Propionibacteriales; family Nocardioidaceae; genus Nocardioides. The sequence goes on from CAWJTG010000018.1 coordinate 13,315, forward strand.
TCGACCTCGCGGCCGAACCGGCGGACGGCGAGAGCGCCGACGGCGTCGGGCGGCGCCGGCGGACCCGGCTCGACCAGACGCGACGCCTCGGGCGCCGGTCCGCCGCGCTCGGCCCAGGCGCCGAGGAGCGCGACGAGGTCGTCGTCGGAGGGCACCGGCGGGCTCGGCGGCACGGCGGACTCGCCGGCGGCCCGCGACAGCAACCGGTGCAGCGGCGAGGCGACGGCGTTCTTGGTGGGAGCCCACCACGCCACCACCTGCGACTGGGCGCGGGTGATCGCCACGTAGAGCAGCCGCAGCCACTCCCCCGCCTCCTCGTGGGTCCAGCGGTCGACATGGTCGCGCCAGGCCTCGCCCCCGCCGCCGCCGACGTCGAGGCAGCGGGCGCCGTCGGCGTCGTGGAACAGCGGGCGGGTCGGCTTGGGCACGAACCGGTCGGCGAGCGCGGGCAGGTAGACGACCGGGTACTGGAGGCCCTTGCTGGCGTGGATGGTGACGAGCTGGACGGCGGCGGCGTCGGAGTCGAGCCGCCGGGTGCGCTCGGTGCCGCGACCCGACCGGCCCTCGCGCACCTGGTCGCGCAGCCACGCGAGCAGCGCGACCACGCCCATCCGGTGCACGGTGGCCATCTCGTGCAGAGCCTCGCCGATGTGGCGCAGGTCGGTGAGCCGTCGGTCGCCGCCGACCTCGCGCAGCACCCGCGCCGTCAGCCCACCCGCCGAGGACGCCTCGAGCACGGCGGCCACCCCGCGGCGCGACACGACGTCGACCCACCGGCGCAGCGTCTCCGCGACGTCGTCGGTGAGCCGCTCGCCTGCCGCGTCGAGGTCGGTGGCGGTGTGCCCGAAGAAGCAGGTGAGCGCGGCCGCCCGCACCCGCGGGCTGCGGTGCGGCTGCTCCAGCGCCTCGAGCAGCGTGAGCCACTCGACGGCGGCCGGCGTGGCGAACACACTGCCACCGCCGGCGATCACCGCCGGGACGCCCACCGCGTGGAGGGCCTCCTGCGCCGCGGCGAGGTCGGCGTGGCGGTAGCAGATGACGGCGACGTCGCGGCGCTCGAGCGGGCGGCCGTCGAAGGTGGGGTGCGCGTCGAGCAGCCGCCGGACGTCGGCGGCGAGGTCGTGGGCGACGTGCGGGCGCACCTGCCCCACGCTGAGCATCGCCCGCGGCCCCTTGCCGAAGGTGTCGCGGCGCACCGCCCGCAGCCGCAGCGGCGCGGCCGACGGCGCCCCCTGCAGCCGGCTCGCGCCGTGGTGCGCGGTGACCGGTCGGACGACGATCCGCGGGTCGCCCAGCTCGGCACCGTCGAGCAGCTCCTGGAAGGCGTCGAGCAGGCCGGCGTCGCTGCGGTGGTTGACGGCCAGCGTCTGCCGGGTGGCCGTCTCGGTGGCGGCGAGGTAGGTGGTGACGTCGCCGCCACGGAAGGCGTAGATGGCCTGCTTCGGGTCGCCGATCAGCACCATCCGGGCGACGCCGGAGAACGCGCGGTCGAGCACCTCCCACTGCACCGGGTCGGTGTCCTGGAACTCGTCGACGAGCACGATCGACCACCGGTCGCGCATCCGGGTGCGGGCCGGCGGAGTCGGCGGGCTCGAGGGCGGCGGCGAGCTGGGAGAGCAGGTCGTCGTAGGACAGGACGCCGAGCCGGCGCTTGCGGAGGTCGATCTCCTCGCGCACCTTCTCGGCGAACGCGACCCGGCGTCCGGCGGGGTGGCGCGGTCGTCGCCGGCCGGTTCCAGCCGGGCCTGCGGGTCACTGACGACGGCCCGGGCGATCGCCATCGCCTCGGTGTGCGAGAACGCGGGGTCGCCCTCGACCAGCGCGAACGCCCGGAGGTAGAGGTCGTCGACCACCTCGCGCACCAGGTCGTCGAGGTCTGTCGACCAGCCGCGCCCGGGCGTCGGTGTCGCCCGCGACGCCGAGCGACTCGAGCACCATCGAGCAGAACTGGTGGGTGGTGGCGATGGTGGCGCCGTCGAAGCCGGCCAGCGCCTCGATCACCCGGGCGTGACGCCGGCGCCCGCTCGTCGTCGTCGAGCACTCGACCAGCAGCCGGAGCAGCGGGGAGGACGACCGGGACGACGGTGGGCTCGCCGCTCAAGCGCGCGCTCGGCCTCGACCAGCTGCGCCCGCACCCGCTCGCGCAGCTCCTGGCTGGCGGCGCGACCAAAGGTGACGACCAGCATCTCGTCGAGGGTGGCGACCCCCTCGGCGACGTAGCGCGCGACCAGCGCGCCGATGGTCCACGTCTTGCCGGTGCCGGCGCTGGCCTCGAGCAGGGTGGTGCCGACCTCCGGCAGCGGCCCGGTGACGTCGAGACGGGGCGAGGGTGGTCATAGCGCGGCCACCCGTTCGCGGCCGGTGAGCAGCGGCTCCCAGACCCGCCACGCCAGGTCGGGAAGACCGGCGTCGAGCCAGGTCGCCGAGCGGAGCGCCCGTCGCCGAAGGCGCGCCGGTGGTAGGGATCGGCGTCTTCGTGGTGATGCCCCACTCGTTGTAGGGGTCGGTGACCCACTCGCGCTCGGCGCGGGCCTCGGGCGAGACGTCCTCGCCGAGCAAGGCGGCGGGCGTGGCCCTCCGCCCAGGCGTGCGCGGTGGCGACCGGCAGCGGCAGCGGGCGGCACAGGCCCTCGTCGCGGACCGCTCGACCAGCGTGCGCAGCAGGTCGAGGGAGGGTGGTCGAGCGGGCCGGACAGCGCCCGCCGCGGCCCCGCCCGCTCCCGACCGACCGCGTGCCCGGTCCAGCTCTCGTCGGGGTGGCCCGCGCTGAGCGCCAGCAGGTCGACCCACGACCGCCAGCCGCTGCTTGGCCTTGAGCCGCGACCACCCGATGGAGACCAGCCGGTTGCCGTGCACGCCGGAGACGGTGCCGGTAGCTGGCGCCCGTCACCGAGGTCGACGTCGACGTCGACCGCGCGGGCCGCGCCGGCAGCGGAGGTCGGCGGTGCGGGTGAGGATCGTGCCGCCTCGTCGACCTTCCCTCCAGCGCGCGCTCACCCAGGCCGCGCGGCGGCAGCGTGCCGCTGAGGAACTCGGCGGTCATCACGGCCTCGGCCGCCTCGCCCCGGAGCAGCGCGCGCAGCAGCCGGTCGCCGACCTGCCACGTGTCGAGCGCGCTCAGCTCGATCGGGATGGCGTCGCCGATCTCGTCGGGCTGCCACGGCGTCGACGACGCCGAGCCGCTGCCGCAGGAACGACGCGCACCGGGTGGCGCAGGAACTCCTGGAGGTCGGCCAGCGACACGTCGTCGGCCCCGCGCTCGGGCAGCGCACCGGGGAGCAGCCGCGGCGGCACCACCGCGCACGCCCCGCAGCGGCTCGGGCGCCGTCGAGCGCGGCGGCGTCGAAGCTGAACGGCCGCGGGTCGGCGGGCACCAGAGCGGCCGGGACCGAGGTTGCGGGCGTCGTAGGGCTGCAGCGGGTGCCGGGTGACGCACGTGGTCGCGGACCGGCGAAGCCAGCGTGCGGTCGACGGCGTCGAGGATCTCGCCCAGCGGCACGGCCGGCGGCCGGGTGGCGCCGGAGTGCTCGTTGGCGCCGGTGTAGGTGATCACCACGCGCTCGGTGGCCGCGAGCAGCGCGTCGAGCAGCAGCTGCCGGTCTTCGCTGCGCACGTCACGCTCGCCGGTGAGCGGGTGACGGGCCAGCACGTCGTCGCCGTCGACGGCGATCGAGCCGCGGGAAGACGCCGTCGTCGAGCCCGACCAGGCACACCACGCGGTGCGGCACCGACCGCATCGGCACCATCGTGCAGACGGTGAGCGTGCCGGTGCGGAAGTTGGCGCGGGTCGGGCGGCCGGCGAGCCGAGACGACAGCAGCGCCCGGACGTCGGCCAGCCGCAGGCCGACGCCGCCGGGCCCTCGTCCTCGCGCGGATGCGGCCGCCGCGCGCGCCAGCTCGCGCTCGAGCTGGGGCAGCTGCCAGGCGTCGTCGGCGGCCGACGTCGGTGAGCCCGCGGACGCCGTCGCGCAGCACGCCCATGCCACGCGGTCGCGTCGGTGGCGGCGTCGAGCGCGTGACGCAGGCGTCGAGCCGGTCGACCAGCTCGGCGAGGCGACCGACGAGGTCGACGTCGGAGCTGCCGACGTCGTCGACGGGGAGGCCCGACCCCGACGTGGCGGTGGTCGTCACCGCTCATCGCGACGCCGAGCAGGATCCGGTCGAGCCCGGATCCGCCAGGTGTTGTGGGGGAAGCCGTGCATCTCGAACCGCGCACGCTGGGCGGCGTCCAGCCCCCACCGGACGCCGGACTCCTGCGACCCAGCGGGTGACCCGGTCGAGGTCGTCGTCGGAGAAGTGGAACCGCAACCGCACGGCGGGCGTGCTGGCCAGATCGAGCACGTCCGAGGCGGTGACGCGGCCGCCGGCCAGCTCGACCAGCGAGGCGGCGACGGCCAGCAGCGGGTTGGTGCTGGTGAGGGCGCGGTCGGCGAGCCGCACGCGGAGGCCGTGAGCCGGGTGCCCGCCGTCCCCTCCACGACGTCGGCCAGGCCGAACCCGGCGGAGATCAGCGGTGCGTAGGTCTCGATGTCGGGACACATCACGAGGATGTCGCGCGGCTGGAGGCGTCGGGTCGTCGTCGAGCAGACCGACGAGCACCTCGCGCAGCACGTCGATCTGCCGGGCCGGACCGTGGCAGGCGTGCACCTGGAGGCTGCGGTCGGCGACGTCGACGGGACGGGCGGCGCGCTCGGCGGGCGTGGGCGCGTGGTTGGCGCGCAGGTCGTGCTGCAGCCAGCCCAGCAGCGAGCTCGCGGGAGCCTGTGCGTCCGCGAGCGCTGTGGCCACCGGCTCGTCTCGACCAGTTCCCGCGAGGGTGCGCCGCAGCTCGCGGGTGTCGCGACCGAGCGAGGCGAGCAGCGGGTGGTGCACGCGCTCGCTGGAGCGGTCGTCGTCGCGCAGCGACCACCCCGCCGAGGTCGGCCAGGGCGTCCCAGAGAGCCGGCGACGGCGTGGGGCAGCCAGAGGTGGACGTCGCGGGTGAGGGCCAAGGCCTCGAGCAGCCGCACCTCGGTGACCGGCAGTCGGGTGTGGCCGAACAGCGAGAGCCGGTCGGGCAGGTCGAGCCCGTCACCGCCGGCGTCGAGCAGACCGACAGCGCGCGCGAGCCGCACGTCGGGCGGCTCGTCACCGACGTGGCGAGCAGCACCGGCCACAGGTGGGCCTGCCAGGCGAGGTCGTCGGGGAGGTCGCGACCGGCGCCGTCGGTGAGCCGTCCCTCGCGCCAGTCGGTGACCAGCTGCGGGCGTTGGACGGCATAGGCCGCGAACAGCCGGGCGAGCCGGTGCGCCACCGACTAGCGGCGGTCGCGCCGCAGGTCGCCGTCGTGGCCGGACTGGCCGTGGCCGAGGTGCTCGGCGAGGGTGCGGCACCACGGCTCGTCGAGCGAGGCGTCGATGGTCGCGAGCAGCGGCCACACCAGCCGGTCGGCGTCCCAGACGTCGTCGCGGTCGCGGTCGAGCACCAGCGAGACCAACGAGTGCGGGGTGAGGAACCGGACGCCGGCGCAGACGCCGTCGCCGCCGCGGGGCCCGACGCCGAGCCGGTGCGAGAGCCGTTGGGTGAGCCACCGCTCGACCCCCCGGCCGGCACCACCACGACCTCGTCGGCGAACGGGTCGTCGAGCGGCACCGTCAGCAGCTCGCCGAGGGCGTCGGCGAGCTGGTCGGTGCGCGGGGCGCGGTGGAGGTGGAGGGTCATCGGTGTCAGACCCTAGATCGCACCGCCGACGGCGCCGACCCGCCCGAGACCGCGCGGCGGGTCAGTACGTTCTCCACAGGAACGGAGACGGCGTGGACCGAATCGAACACCTGTTCTAGAATGTGGTATGGCCACGCGCACCCCGGACCCGCCGCTCACCGGGCCTCCCGTGCTGCGCTGCGTCGCCGACATCGGCGCCGCGCTCGACGAGGTCGCCGACGTCGACCCGCTGTACATGCGCACCGCCGACAAGGCAGCGGCGCTGCTCGGGATCGAGCAGCAGCGGGCACGGCTGGAGGAGCTCGCACTGCGGGTGCTGGCGGGTGCCGACGACGTGGCGGCGGAGTCGGGCGACCGGCACGCCGGCGAGTGGCTGTCGAGGAACGCGCGGCTCGACGGCGCCGAGGGCCGACGACGCCTCCGGCTGGCCCGGGCCCTCGACGGCACCTACGGCACCATCCGGGCGGGGCTGCGCGACGGCGCGGTGCACCTCGACCAGGCGCGGGTCCTCGTGCGGGCGCTCGAGGAGCTGCCCGAGCACCTGCAGCCCGGTCTGCGCGCCGACGCCGAGGCGCACCTGGTCGAGCGGGCCGCCGAGTTCCGGCCGCGGGCGCTGCAGCGCCTCGGGCGGCGGATCCTGGAGGTTGTCGCCCCCGGCGTCGCCGAGGAGCACCTCCGCCGTCTCCTCGAGCGCGACGACGCCCGGGCCGCCGCGGTCACCTCGCTCACCACCCGCCCGCGTGGCGACGGCACCACCGACCTCCTGATCCGCGTCGCCGACGCGACCGCCGAGCGCCTGCTCACCTACCTCCACGCCTACACCAGCCCGCGCCGGCAGCCGAGCGACTCCGACCGGCGTCCGTACGAGCAGCGTCTCGGCCAGGCGTTCGGCGCCTTCCTCGAGGCCGTCGAACCCCAGCGCCTGCCGCTGCACGGCGGCGATGCCACCACGCTGCTGGTCACCATCCCCATCGAGACCCTCACCGAAGGACTGGGCAGCGCGGCACTCGTCGACGGCACCCCGATCTCGGCGGGCCAGGCCCGGCGGCTCGCCTGCACCGCCCAGCTGCTGCCGATCGTGCTCGACGGCCCCAGCGAGGTCCTCGACGTCGGCCGCGCCCAGCGGCTCTTCACCAGGACGCAGCGCAAGGCGATGGCCGTCCGCGACCGCACCTGCCGCGCCGACGCCTGCGAGGTGCCCGCCTCGTGGTGCGAGGCGCACCACCGGCGGCCGTGGTCGTCCCACGGCCCCACCGACCTCGGCAACGGCGTGCTCCTCTGCCCGCACCACCACCACCGCGCCCACGACGCCCGGTACGACACTCGCCACGACGCCGCCGGTCGGGTCAGCTTCCACCGGCGGACGTGAGCCCTCCGCCGACAGCGTCGAGCTCGTCGCGAGTGGCGCCGAGCCGGGTCACCCGACCCCGTCCTCCTCCCACACCCGCTGGGCGATGCGGAACGCGGTGTTGGCGGCGGGGACGCCGCAGTAGACGGCGGTCTGGAGCAGGCACTCCTGGATCTCCTCGACCGTGAGCCCGTTGCGCAGCGCGGCGCGCAGGTGCAGCGCGAGCTCGTCGTGGTGGCCGCCGGCCACCAGCGCCGTGAGAGTGATCAGGGAGCGACTGCGGCGGTCGAGGCCCGGGCGGGCCCAGACCGTGCCCCAGGCGTACCCGGTGATGAGCTCCTGGAAGGGCCGGGTGAGGTCGGTGGTGCCCGCCAGCGCGCGGTCGACGTGGGCGTCGCCGAGCACCTCCCGGCGGACGGCGAGGCCGACGTCGTAGCGGTCACCCAGGGACTCCGGCTCGTCGAGCAGGTGTGACCGGATCAGCCGCGCCACCTCGGCGGGCCGCTCCGCCGGGGCGAGGTGGGAGGTGTCGGGCAGCACGACCAGCCGGCCGTCACGGACGCCGCCCGCCACCTCGGCGAGCAGGTCGGGCGGCGTGACCGGGTCCTCGGCACCCGCGACGGCGAGCACCGGGGCGCGGACGTCGCCGAGCCGGTCCCGGACGTCGAAGTCGGCGAGCGCGCCGCAGACCTGGACGTAGCCGGCGTCATCGGCCTGCTGGAGCGCGTGCAGCAGCGCCGACCCGGTGTCGGGGTCGCGGTCGAGGAACCCGGGGGCGAACCAGCGCGCCACCGTGCCATCGGCCAGGGAGGCCGTGCCGCCCGCCCGCACCTGCGCGACGCGCTCCTCCCACGTCTCGCGGGTGCCGATCCGCGCGCCGGTGCAGAGCAGGACAGCGCCGTCGACGCGGCCAGGTGCGTCGAGCAGGAGCTGGAGGCCGACCGCCCCGCCCACCGAGTCGCCCGCGTACCCGAACGACCCACCGAGGTCGCCGCGCTGCTCCAGCACGTCGTCGACCACCCGCAGCACGCCGGCGGCAAGCCCAGCCATGTCGAAGTCCTCCTCGGCGACGGCGCGATTGTGGCCGTGGCCGGGGAGGTCCCAGGCCAGCACGTCGAAGGCGTCGGTGAGGTGGCCGGCGCACTCGCGCCACAGGGTGGCGGCCGAGGTGCCGAGGGAGGGGCCGAGCACGAGCAGGGGGAGGCTCGCCCGGTCGGCCGAGCCGGTGAGCCGGACGGCGGTGACGGTCGGGATCACGGGCGGCATCACGGGCGGCGTGACGGGCGGCGTCACGGGCGAATCACGGTCAACGGAGCCTCATCTCGGGGGAGGGGGACGGCGTCGATCAGGGACGAGGCCGCCCCGGGTGAGGCGGCGCCGCTCTGGCTAGCGCTGGTGGAACTCCTCGTCGGCCCGCTCGACCTCGCGCTCGAGGTCGGAGACGGCGTCGGGCTTCCCGTGGAAGCGGCGGTAGCTGTAGACGAGGGTGCCGACGGCGATGACGGCCGAGGCGTACTGGGTGATCGCGGTCGCGATGCCGCCGGGCAGCCACCAGGACTCCGGCAGCGGCCACCATCCCGGTGCCGGCGGCGAGATCGTCCAGACCACGCCGCACCCGACGAGCACGAGGACCGCGATCCCCGACAGCACGATCCGGACGGGGGTCTCGACGCTCTCGGCGGCGCCCTTGAGCGCGCGGTACTTCACCGGGGCGAGCCGCCGCTCGGCCCACTCGTACTGCTGGGAGAGCACCGCGAGCCCGGCGAAGAGGAGCAGCAGCCCGGGGCCCGGGAGCACGAGGGCGGCGATCCCCGCGACCACGAGCACCCAGCCGACGACCTCGATCCCGACCCGCTTCGCCGCCTTCATGGGGAGATTGTGCCCGCGTACTGGTCGAGATAGGCCCGACCTTCCTGCGAGAGGGTGCCGTGGGCCTCGGCGACCTTCGCCCACCGCATCGTCATCCGGAGGAACCGCAGCGGGTTGTAGACGTCCTCCTCGCGGGAGAACAACCCGTCGCCGGCGTAGGTCATGATCGTGAGGTTCGACTGCTCGTGCGCCGACCCGTCGCCGGGGTCGGGCATCAGGTTGCGGACCTCGCACACCAGTCGCGACGCCGACTCATCGACCACCTGCCAGGCCAGCGGGAAGCCGGTCATCACCGAGCCCGGGAACGACGTCATGGTGGCCACCGACCACTCCCGGATGGCGGCGCGGCCGCGGAAGGTGCCGTAGGCGTGCTCGACGTACTCGGCGTCCTCGGTGAAGCTGAGGCAGAAGTCGCGCCAGTCGCCGCTGCGGGCGTGCTCCTGCACCCGCGTGTGCATCGCTGCGTAGGCCTCGGTGATCTCGGCCGCGGCGAACCGGGGCGCCGTCATGCCGGCCATCCTCCCACCGCAGGCGGGGCGCCGCACCCGTCACCGGGAACGCCGTTACCGTTCGCTCGTGGCCGAACGCAGCGCTCGCCGCCGGGTGCGGCGCAGCCCGTTCGGGTCGATCCTGCTCGGGCCCGCCGACCAGAGCGCGACGGCGATGCGGGTCCGGGTGCAGCTGCTGCTCACCGCCCTGCTGATCACCACGAACCTGGTGGGCGCCGCCGTCGTGTTCCTGGTGTCGACGTTCGTCGTGCCCACCGCCGACGCCACCGACGCCACCCGCCTCTCACTGGCCATCGCCGTGCCGGTCTACGTGGGCCTCGCGGTGATCGTCGGCGCCGGGGTGGGCACCTCGCTGTCGCTGCGCGCGCTGCGATGGGCCACCCAGGCCACCGAGCCCGACGCCGGCGAGCGGACGGCGGCGCTGCAGGTGCCGACCCGGCTCACGCTGCTGCAGTCGCTGCTGTGGCTCGGCGGCGCCACGCTGTTCACGGTGCTGGCGGTGCTGTTCCAGCCGGACCGCGCGCTCAGCACCGGTCTCACGGTCGTGATCGCCGGCATGGTGGTGAGCGCCGTGGCCTACCTGCTCGCCCAGTTCGCACTGCGGCCGGTGGCCGCGCGCGCGCTGGCCGACCAGCCGGTCGGGCGGCGACCCCGCGGCGCCGGTGTGGGCGCCCAGATGGTGATCTTCTGGTCGCTCGGCACCGGCATGCCGATCGTGGGCCTGGTGGTCGCCGCGATCCTCGCGCTGACCGGCGACGAGGTGGGCCGCACCCGGCTGGCGGTGATCGCGCTCGTCATTGCCGGCACCGTGCTGGTCTTCGGCTCGTTCATCACCGTGCTCAACGCCCGCGCCGTGGTGGCGCCGGTGCTGTCGGTGAGTGACGCGCTGCTCGACGTCGAGCGCGGCGACCTCGACGTCGTCGTGCAGGTCTACGACGGCACCGAGCTCGGGCTGTTGCAGGCCGGGTTCAACCGGATGGCGGCCGGCCTGCGCGAGCGCGAGCACCTGCGCGACCTCTTCGGCCGGCACGTCGGGCGCGAGGTGGCCGAGGCGGCGACCGAGGGCTCGGCCGACGTCCGGCTCGGCGGCGAGACGCGCGAGGTGTCGGTGCTGTTCGTCGACCTCGTCGGGTCGACGGCCTTCGCCACCGAGCACTCCCCCGAGGAGGTCGTGGAGATGCTCAACCGGTTCTTCGGCGTGGTGGTCGACGAGGTCGACCAGCGTCGGGGCCTGGTCAACAAGTTCGTGGGCGACGCCGTGCTCGCCGTGTTCGGGGCGCCGGTGGCGGCCGACGACCATGCCGGCGCCGCGCTGGCGTCGGCTCGGGCGATGGCGCGGCGGCTGGCCGAGGAGGTGCCGGAGGTCGAGGCCGGCATCGGGGTCGCGACCGGTCAGGTCGTGGCCGGCAACGTCGGCCACGCCTCCCGCTTCGAGTACACGGTGGTCGGCGACGCCGTGAACTCCGCCGCGCGGCTCGCCGACCTCGCCAAGGAGGACGGCCGCCGGCCGGTCGCCACCTGGTCGTCGGTCGAGGCCGCCGACGAGGACGAGGCCGGCCACTGGGAGCGGCACGGCGCCGAGAAGCTGCGCGGCCGGTCGGAGGAGACCGAGCTGGCGATCCCCCGGGAGTCCTAGGCTCGGGCCCGTGAGCACCGACCCCGTCACCGTCGTCCGCACCTGCCTCGGGCTGCTGCAGGAGGGTGACGCCGCCGCGGCGACCGACCTCCTCGATCCCGACGTCGAGTGGCGCAACTCCGGCTACCCCACGGTGCGGGGTTCGCGGGCGCACGCGGCGTTCCGTGCGCTCGAGACACGGGGTATCGACTTCGCCGTGACCTTCCACCACGTCGGCGTCGACGTCGACGACCCCGAGGTCGTCCTCACCGATCGCACCGACGCGCTCGGTCTCGGCCGGTTCCGCACCGAGTTCTGGGTCTGCGGCACCTTCCGGGTGCGCGAGGGTCGCATCGTGCTGTGGGACGACCGGTTCAGCACCGGCAACGTCGTGGTCGGTGCGCTGCGTGGGCTGGCGCGCGCGGTCACGCCCTGACCCCGGACTCCTCAGGCCAGGGCGGCGAGGACGGCGTCGTAGTCGGGCTCGGTGCCGATGTCGGGCACCAGCTGGGTGTAGGTGACCCGGCCCTCGGCGTCGACGATCACCACCGAGCGCGCGAGCAGGCCCTCGAACGCCCCGTCGATCAGGGTGACGCCGTAGTCGGTGCCGAACCCGGACTTGAACGAGGAGCCGGCGACGACGTCCTCGATGCCCTCGGCCGCGCAGAAGCGCCCCTGGGCGAAGGGCAGGTCGGCCGAGACGCACAGCACCGTGGTGTCGTCGAGCCCGGCCGCGATCTCGTTGAACCGGCGGACGGCGGCGGCGCAGACCCCGGTCTCGACGCTCGGGAAGATGTTGAGCACGGTCCGGGTGCCGGCGGGGAGGGTGACCTCGCCGAGGTCGGTGCCGGTGAGGGTGAACGTCGGGGCGGTCGAGCCGAGCGCGGGGAGCTCGCCGACGGTGTGGGCGGGGGTGCCGTCGAGGGCGGTGAGGGCCATGGCCCGTTCCTACCAGCGGGCAGGGAATCGCCCGGAGGGGGCGGGGTTCAGGAGTGCGGGTTGGTGGCGAAAGCCACGGCCTGACCGGCGTAGGGGACGCCCGGACCCGGGGTCGCGTAGAAGGCGAGACAGGTGACGTGGTCGCGGGTGCCGTCGACGAAGTGCTCGTCGACGCATCGGGCGATGGCGTCCTCGAGCGCGAGCAAGCCCTGCTGGCCGGCCTTGCCGGGCGAGCCACGGCGTACTGCCGCCCGGCTGGAGCGGCCATCCCTCGTCCCCGGCTGACTGGGGCGATCAAGCACGGCGCACCGGAGTCGGGGCCGGGCCCGAAGTCGTGACGGTCGGCGCCGCCGTCGAAACCGAACCGTCGGGACGGCGACCACGAGCCGGCCACTCTGGGGACTCCAGCGACGGCCCTTTGCTAGGCGCCGGCAGCTGTCCAGGTGGCGTTCGCCGCACCGCACGGGTCGGTGACCGGCGGTGCGGGCGGGATCGCGACCACGACCACGGGCGGCGGGGTCGGGGTCGGCGGCGGGGGCTCCGGCGTCGGGTCGATGTCGATGTCCGGGTCGCGCGGCGCCGGCGGCGGCGTGTAGGTGGGGGTCTCCTGCCAGTTCGGGTCCGGAGCCACCGACACCGTCACCGGGGTGATCGTGGCGGCGGGCTGCCCGCCGTCGGCGTGGAGGCCGTCGATGCGACCTGCGGCCACCGTGGTCGGGGTGCTGGTGGTGATCGGCGGCAGCGCGCCCACCGGACCGGAGGCGTAGCCGCCGGCGAGGTACTGCTGCAGGAGGGTCAGCACCCGCTCCACGTAGGCCGCGCTGTGGTTGTAGCGGTTGACCGCCACCACCTGGCCGGGGGAGGTGGAGAGGTCCTCGGAGCCGGAGCAGAGGTAGACGGCCGCGGCCAGGGCGGCGTCGTCGATGTCCTGCGGGTTGCGCTCCCCGTCGTCGTCGGAGTCGACGCCGACCACCGACCAGGTGGACGGGATGAACTGCATGGGGCCGACGGCGCGGTCGAACTGGCGGTCGCCGTCGAGCACCCCGGCGTCGGTGTCGGGCACGAGCGCGGTGCCCCCGGAGCCGGTGAGGGGCACGCCGATGATCGCGGGGGCGGCCACGCCCTCGCTGTCGAGCTGCGAGACGCCGACGCGGCCGTGGTTCGACTCGACGTCGCCGATCGCGGCGAGCAGCTGCCAGCTGAGGTTGCAGCCCTCGTCGGCGGCGTTGATGACGGTCTCGGCGCGCTGGTAGGCGGCGAGCGCCGGGGCCGGGATGCCCTGGACGTCGGCGACGGCGACGGTGGCGGCGACGCCGGTGGCGGAGGCCTCGTCGGCCACCTCGGTGGAGACGCTGGCCGGCGTCATCGGGGGTGAGCCGAGGAACGGCGTGCGCGGGACGACCTGCGCCGGTGGGGCGGGAGCGGCGCTGACCACGCCTTGGCCGGGCGCGGCCAAGTGCACGGTCACGGCGCTCGACAACATGGCCAACGGGAGCAGCGTGAGGACACGCTGCCGCCGACCTGCCGACGACGCCCGAGAGTTCGGCGTCCTGCTCACCACGACATCACAGCACACGACCGAAGGGCGCACATGAGGAATGGCCAAGACTTGGCTAAACAGGAGTTGTTGAGAACGATTCCCATGGTCGCGGTACCGTGCACGCACCCGAACCGCACCCGGAGGACGTGGTGGAACAGCAGGACGAGCAGAGCACCGCTCAGGCCGCCGCGCCCGCGAGGTCGACCCGTCAGAAGCGCGCGGTCGAGGCGGCGCTGAGCGCCTCGGAGGACTTCCGGACCGCGCAGGAGATCCACGAGACGCTGCGACGCGACGGGCAGCCGGTCGGCCTGGCCACCGTCTACCGCACCCTGCAGGCGCTGGCCGCGGCCGGCGCCGTCGACGTCGTCAAGACCGACGCCGGGGAGGCCGTCTACCGCCGCTGCAGCCCCTCGCACCACCACCACCTGGTGTGCCGGCACTGCGGCGCCACCGTCGAGATCGAGGGGCCCGCCGTGGAACGGTGGGCGAGCGCGCAGGCCGCCGCCCACGGATTCGCCGAGGTGCAGCACACCGTCGAGCTGTTCGGGGTGTGCCCGGCCTGTCAGCGCCGGCGGGGCTGACCCCGGCCGCCGCCCTTCGCGGGCGGGGGGCCCTTGCGCGGGCCGGGCCGCTTGCCGCCCGGCGACCGGACCTCGCTCCGACCGCCGAGGAAGAGGTCGGCCGCACCAGTGACGAGCGGGCCGGCCAGCGCCGAGGTGGGCAGCCACAGCTGGACGAACTGGTCGTCGTCGACCACGTTGACCGCCACGGGAACCGTCGACGTCGTCACCTGGTCGCCGTAGAGCTCCAGCAGCGTGGGGTCGACGGCCCGCAGCGACGCGCACACGTCGGCGACCGTGCGGTCCCGGGCGTCGGCCAGTCGTTCGGCCACCGCCTCGGCGACGCCGGCCGCACGTCCACGCGGGCTGCCGCCGAGGTCGATCCGCTGCATGGCGGCGCCCACCCCGGACAGCGCGGCGTCGAAGACGGCGTGCCACCCGCCGCCGTTCAGCGACACCTCGGTGCTGCCGGAGCGCGCGCCGGCGCCGGCGTGGCCGCGGGTGACGGTGAGCGGCACCTCTGAGCCAGGAGCCGCCCTCGTCGCGCGGACGGGGCGCGGCGGGGTCGACGGTGATCGGGGTGGTGCGGCCGCCGGCCTGCACGAGCGCGTCGGCGCGGGCGAGGTGGCTGCGGTCGAGCTTGCTCACGTCGTGCGACCCGGAGGCCGCGGTGAGCGCGTCCAGCGCGGCGGTGACGCCGACCGAGCCGCGGGCCGCCCTCCAGAACTCCTGCCGGGCGCGCGCCGGCACGCGGTCGAGGCCGAGCAGGAGGACGCGCATCGGGTCACGGCCGGTGACCCCGACCCGTCGCAACCCCTCGCGCAGCGGGTCGGCGACGGCGGGCACCGCGCTGTTGACGGAGTCGACGACGCCGACCTGGAAGGCCTGGCGCACGAGGTCGACGTGGGGGCGGAAGGCAGCGGAGAGCCGGCCGACGGTGACCTCGGCGGGGTCGGCCGGCAGCGGGGTACGGCCCGACTGCTCGACGGCGGCCTGCGCCAGCCGTGCCTCCAGCAGCGCGGCGACGGCGAGCCGCACCACCTGGGCGCCGGCCCACTCCGCCGCGCCCGTCGTCCACTCCTCCGCACTGCGCTCCGCCAGGACGGCGAGGTGCTCGCGGGAGGGGCGGGACGGCACGTCCAGCCGCAGGGCGGGCAGCACCAGCTCCCGAGCGATCGATCCCGACATGCGGGCGACCCTATGCAACCGCTGGCAGGATGCCGCCATGGCCGCCGACCAGGGCACCGACGAGAGCACCGGGCCGGCCCGCCGGGGGCGGCCCGGACACGACCGCGAGACGGTGCTGCGGCGCGCCGTCGAGCTGTTCAACCAGCAGGGCTACGACGCCACCAGCATCGGCGACGTCGCCCGCGACCTCGGCGTCACCAAGTCGGCGGTCTACCACCACGTGACGAGCAAGGAGGACCTGCTGGCGGCCGCGCTCGACGAGGCGCTCGACGGCCTCACCCGCGCCATCGACACCGCCCTCGACCACCCCTCCGACAGCGCGCTGGCCCGGCTGCGGGCCACGGTGGAGGAGTCGGTGCGCATCCTGGTGGCCCACCTCCCCGCCGTCACGCTGCTGCTCCGGATCCGCGGCAACAGCCCGGTCGAGCAGGAGGCCCTGCGCCGCCGGCGCGAGATCGACGACCGGCTGACCTCCCTGGTCCGCCAGGCCGTCGACGCCGGCGAGCTCCGCTCCGACATCCCGCCCGACGTCGTCAGCCGGCTGCTCTTCGGCATGGTCAACTCGCTGGTCGAGTGGTACCGCCCCGGCGGCCCGCTCGAGCCCGACGCGCTGGCGCGCGACCTCGCCGGACTGGCGTTCGACGGGCTGCTGGCGGAGTAGGACGCCGGGGGTCTCGACACGTCCCTCGCTGCGCTCGTGCCGGCTCGACCACCGGGGACGGCCGGTGGTCGAGCCGGGCGAGCGCCAGCGAGCCCGTGTCGAGACCCCCCGGCCCCGAGCCGGCCGGTGGTCGAGCCGGGCGAGCGCCAGCGAGCCCGTGTCGAGACCCCCGGCCCCGAGCCGGCCGGTGGTCGAGCCGGGCGAGCGCCAGCGAGCCCGTGTCGAGACCCCCGGCCCGAGCGCTCACCCCGCCCGCAGCCGGAACTCGTTGCCGTCGGGGTCGGCGAGGACGACCACGCCGTCGGAGTCCCGCACCCGGCGTGCGCCGAGGGAGACCAGCCGGTCGACCTCGGTGGCGAGGCCCGAGGCCACGAGCTCGAACCGCTGGTGGGTGCTCGGGACGATGGGCGGGACCGGGGGGCCGCCCCAGGCGATCTTGGTGCCGCCGCTGGGGGACTGGATCGCGGTCTCCTGGTTCTGGTCCCAGACCAGCGGCCAGCCGAGGGCCTCGCTCCAGAAGACGCCCACGGCGCGGGTGCCGTCGCAGCCGACCTCACCGAGGAAGCCGGTGCCGGCGAGGTAGGCGTTGCCCGGCTCGATGACGCAGAGCTCGTTGCCCTCGGGGTCGGCCAGGACGACGTGGCCCTCGCCGGGGCCCTGACCGACGTCGAGGTGCCGACCGCCGCTGCGCAGGACCGACTCGACGACGGTCAGCTGATCGGTGCGGTCGCTGGTGAGGTGCAGGTGCACCCGGTTCGGGACCGTCTTGGCCCGCGCCGTGGGCGTGAACCGCAGGCCGACCTGGGTGGGGTCAGCAGGCAGCAGGACGCCGTCGCCGTCCGGCATCGCCTCCCGGCCGAGGAGACCACCCCAGAACCGGGCCTGCGCGACGGGATCGTGGGCGTCGAAGGTCACCGCGAGCAGCGTCGAGGGCATCGCCCCACGCTAGGTGCTCGACCCGGGCAGAACACGTCGGTTTCCCCGGGGGCCGCGCGATGGTTGAATGACCGGACGAACTGATAGGTGGCGTGCTCCGCCCGGCGTCACGGCAGAAGGCTTGCTCGGGCCGACGCCAAGGAGGCTGGAGCAGATCGCGGAGGTCGGCAACGTCGTGCGGCACGAGTCGCTTCCCGCTGACGCGCGGAGCGTCCGCGTGGCGCGCAGCGTCGTTCGCACGCTGATCTCCGAGTCCGGGCACGCCGACAGCGACGACTGGGCCGAGCGCGCCTCGCTCGCCGTCTCCGAGCTCGTCACCAACGCCGTGGTGCACGCCGGCACCGCGATCGAGCTACGGGTCCTCGTGTCCGCGACCTCGCTGCGGGTCGAGATCGCCGATCACAACACCCACTCCCCCGCAGCCCGCAGCCACGCCCTCACGGCGGCGACCGGACGCGGCCTCCACCTCGTCGACAACAGCGTCGACCGGTGGGACATCGAGACCCACCCCGACGGCAAGACGATCTGGTTCGAGATCGGTGAGCCTCTCGACCTGGTGCCGGAGGACTCCGGTGCCGCCGACCCCGACACCTGGACCGACACCGACACCGACACCGACGTCGCCGTGGTGCTGCGGCAGATGCCGCTCCTGATCCACATGGCATGGCAGGAGCAGGTCTCGGCGCTGCTCCGCGAGTACCTCCTGGCACGGCTCGAGGGCGACCCGACCGTGCTCGAGCGGCACGCCCGGGCCAGCGCCGCGTTGAGCCTGCTGTTCGAGCAGGTGCCGAGGCCGCAGCTCGCCGACGACCCCGACCAGATCATGGTCGGCACGGTGGAGCCCGCCGTGTCCGAGGCCGAGCTCGTGCTGCGGATCCCCCGCGCGAGCCTCGGCGACTTCGAGGTCCTCGAGGGCCTCATCGAGGAGGCCATCGCCCTGGCCCGCAGCGGCGAGCTCCTGGCCACCCCGACCCAGCCCGAGATGTCGGCCATGCGGCAGTGGTTGTGCCGGCAGGTGCGCCAGCAGGCCACGAGCAACGTCGAGCCGACGCCCTACCGCGTGGAGGCGGACACCGCAGCGCTCAGCCACGGGATCCCACCGTCCCTGCGCGCCCTCGCCGACCACGGCGGGAGGATCCTGGTGGCCGACGAGGACCTGCGCATCGTGGCGGTGACACCCCCGCTGCTGGAGCTCCTCGGCTACGCGGAGGAGACCGACCTGCTGCGGCGACGGGTCGTCGTGGTCATCCCGCACCGGTTCCAGCAGGCCCACATCGCGGGCTACGCGCTGCACCAGACCAACGGCCGCAGCGCCCTCCTCGGCGTCGACCTCCGGGTGCCGGTGGTGCGGGCCGACGGCACCGAGATCGAGCTGCCGCTGGTGATCGAGCCGCACGCGCTCGACGACGGGCTGCGGGCCTACGTGGCCCGGTTCGGCGACCTCAGCTGAGCACGTCCTTGCGCTGGAAGAGCGCGAACGCGACGGTCGTGAGCACGACCGCGTAGATCACCGACCACACCGCGCCGGTGGCCATGCCCGACCAGTCGACGTCGCGTTGCAACGCTCCGGCCCAGGCGAACTGCTGGTGGGTGGGGAGCGCCTCGCGCAGGTCGCCCAGCGCGTCGATGGTGTCGAGGATGCTCGACACGATCATCACGACGACGGCGCTGCCCACCGCGCCGAGCGGAGCGTCGGTGAGCACGCCGACCAGCAGCGCCAGCGCCGCCACGAACAGCAGGCTCACGAACAGGTAGCCCACGACGACGGCGAGCCGGGTGGCGAACTGCGGCCACGACAGCTGCTCGCCGGTGGGGCCCTGGTAGGAGTCGGTGCCGTAGGCGACCAGACCGACGAGCAGCGTCCACACCGGCAGCACCACCAGTGCCGTCAGCGCCGTCATCAGCGCGACGACGGCCTTGACGCCGAGCAGCCGCGCCCGCGGCACCGGTGCTGCCAGCAGGTAGCGCAGCGAGGACCAGCTGGCCTCCGACGGCACGGTGTCGCCGGCGAACAGCGCGACCAGCACCACCAGCAGGAAGCCGGCCGAGGCGAAGAGCGTGAACACCGTCAGGTTCGCCGGCCCCACCTGCGCCAGGTCGACGAAGGACGGCGCGCCCCCGTCGCGCTCGCCGTCGCCGAGGGCGAAGGCGCCGACGAGGATCAGCGGCAGCAGCACCAGGAACCCGAACGAGACCTGGGTGCGGCGTCGTCCGAGCTGGCGGCGGATCTCGGCCCGCACCGGCAGTGGGGCGCTCACGACGCACCGCCGACCTGGGCGGGGCCGCCGTCACCGACGTAGCCCATGAAGACCTCCTCGAGGTGGCGGCGGTCGTCGACCAGCTCGGCCACCGCGCCCTCGAGCACCACCCGGCCGCGGTGCATGACCACCACGTGGCTGCAGGTCTGCTCGACCTCGGCGAGCAGGTGGCTGGAGATCACGACGGTGCGGCCGGCGGCGGCGTAGCGGGCGAGGACACCGCGCATGGCCCGGATCTGCGGCGGGTCGAGGCCGTTGGTGGGCTCGTCGAGCAGCAGCAGGTCGGGCAGGCCGAGCATCGCCTGGGCGATGCCGAGCCGCTGCTTCATGCCGTGGCTGTAGGAGCGCACCGGCCGGTCGACGGCGACACCGAGGTCGGCGACGTCGAGCGCGTCGTCGTAGCCGGCCTCCTCGTCGGGGCGCCCGGTGGCGGCCCAGTAGGCGCGCAGGTTCTCGCGGCCGGTGAGGTGCGGCAGGAAGCCGGGGCCCTCGATGAGGGCACCGACCCGGGCGAGCACCGGCGCACCGGGCAGCACCCGCTCCCCCAGCACGTGCACGGTGCCGGCGTCGGCGCTGATCAGCCCGACGAGCATCCGCATCGTCGTGGTCTTGCCCGCGCCGTTGGGGCCGAGCAGCCCCACCACCTGGCCGCGCTCGGCCCGCCAGGTGACGCCGTCGACGGCCCGGAACCCGCTCGAGTACTCCTTCACCAGCCCGCCGACCGCGAGCGGGACGTCGCGCAGGCCCGCGTCCGTGGCCGGCGGGCGGTGCCGCCACCGGGCACCCGCCGCGACGCCGAGCGCACCGATCAGCACCAGGCCGAGCAGCACGAGCAGCGACGTCGGCACCAGCGCCCCGGTACCGGGGACCCGCGTCGCCTCGACCGTCGGCAGCGCGATCGACGGCTCGGCGAGGTCGATCCGGTAGACCCGCGGGTCGTCGGGCACGTCGTAGGCGGCATCGGTGCTCGAGACCACCACCCGGATCCGCTGGTCGGCCTCCACGCGGTAGGCGGAGGTCGGCAGCGCGACGTCGACGTCGCGTGGCTCGCCGGGCCGCATCCCGCTCAGCCGCAGGGGCGTGACCAGCTGGCGGGGCAGCGTGGCGTTGCCGTCGGCGGTGACGACCCAGGCCGAGACGAAGAGCACGGCGTCACGGGCCGACGAGGTGACCGACAGCCGCACCCGGGGCGCTCCGGCGACCGTGATCGAGCGCGCTGCGGCCGCCGTCTCGAAGACCGCCGACTGGCCGGGCAGGGCCGCCAGGTCGTAGCCGGCCCCGGTGGCACCGACGGCCCCGAGGAGCCGGCCGGTGCCCGGGAGCGACGTGACGGCGGACGGTTCGCCACCGGGCGGCGCGACGACCGGCTGCGGCCCTCCGTCCAGCGCGATCTCGCGCTCCTCGGTCTCGTCGTAGCGGTCGGTGCGGAGCCGCTCGCCGGCCTCGTCGCGCTCCAGCGACGAGGGCGGGAGCACGAACTCGAAGTCGTCGCCGGGGTCGGGTCCCTCGCGCAGGTGGTGGTCGAACCAGGCCAGTGCGGTGCTGACCAGCTCGTCGCCGGGCTCGGCACCGCCGGCGTCGTGACCGCCGTCCAGCCACCGCACCGCCACCTCGGTGCCGTCGGCGGCGATGCCGCGGGCGTTGGCGTCGGCCTGGTCGAGCGGGAACAGCGAGTCCTGCTCGCCCTGGAGCAGCAGGGTGGGCGCGGTGATCCGGTCGAGCACCGGCGCCGGGGAGGAGCGGCGCAGCAGCCGCAGGATGGCCGGGGTGGCGCGCCCGGTGGTGGCGGCGTCGGAGTAGAGGGCGCAGACCTGGGGGTCGAACCGGCCGCAGGGTCCGGCGCTCCCCGCCGGCGCCGCCGCCGCCACCGCCGCCGAACGCGCCGGCGGCGAAGAAGATCGACGACCAGCGCCGCTTGAAGACCCCGCCCGGGAACAGGCTCTCGCCGAGGTCGTTCCAGGTGATGGCGGGGACGATCGCGTCGACCCGGTCGTCGTAGCCGGCCGCCATCAGCGCGACGGCGCCGCCGTAGGAACCACCGGCGATGCCGACCCGCGGGTCGCCGTCGTCGTCGAGCCGGACGTCGTCGCGCTCGGCCAGCAGGTCGAGCAGCACCGACACGTCGGCCACCTCGTAGTCCGGGGAGTCGAGGTGGATCCGGCCGCCCGACCTCCCGAACCCGCGGGCGGTGTAGGTGAGGACGACGTAGCCCGCGGCGGCGAGCTCGCGTGCCTGCTCGGTCTGCTGGTCCTTGCTGCCGCCGAAGCCGTGCGCCAGCACCACCGAGGCCCGGCGCCCGTCGTCGTCGGCGCCGGGGGTGCCGTCGGGCGGGGTGAACACCGAGACGTCGAGGTCGACCTCGTCGCCGTCGGGCTCGGGGCCGACCGGCACCGAGGACTCCTCCTCGCGCACGACGACGTCGTCGTCGCCCGACACAACCGTCCCGACCACGACGGCGGCCACGACCAGCGCGGCGGTCAGCAGCACCGCCACCAGCACCCGCCCGCGCGGTCGTCGGAGGCGGGTCATGGGTCGAGTCTGTCGAGCGGCACCAACCGTCGGGGCCCGCCGGCGGTGAGTCAGTGAGGATTTCCGAGGACGCAAACCTCAGTAGCTCACCGCTCGTCCCGAGTCCGCCACCGGGAACGACGGTTCATCGACCTACCGTGGTGAGCCAACACCGGCGCCACCCCGGCCTCAACCGAACCGCCACGCGAGCCGCGCCTCGTAGCGCTCACCGGGCAGGAGGGTGGCCGAGGGCCACTCGGGGTGGTTCGGGGAGTCGGGGTGCCGCTGCGGCTCGAGCGCGAGGCCGTCGCCCTGGCGGTAGGCCACACCCTCGGTGGAGCGGTGGGCGCCGTCCATGCCGTTGCCGGTGTAGACCTGGAGGCCGGGCTGGTCGGCCCACAGCTCCACCCGGGTGCGGGTTCCGGGTGACTCGAGCACCGCGACCCGACGCAGCCCCGCACCGCCGACCACGAGGTCGTGGTCGAGGCCGCGGGCGGCCGCCAGCTGGGGGTGCGCGGCGCGGACGGCGTCGCCGACGCGGGTGGCGGTGCGGAAGTCGAACGGGGTGCCGGCCACCGGCGCGAACCCGCCGGTGGGGACGCCGGTGTCGTCGACCGGCACGTACTCCTCGGCGGCGAGCGTGAGCAGGTGGTCGTCGACGGTGCCCGTGCCGTCGCCGCCGAGGTTCAGGTACGTGTGGTTGGTGAGGTTGCAGACCGTGGGCGCGTCGGTGGTGGCGGTGTGGGTGACGCGCACGGTGTCGCCGTCGACCTCGAAGCGGACGTCGACGGTGAGCTCACCGGGGAACCCCTGGTCGCCGTCGGGGCTGACCAGCCGGAGCTCCGCGGCGTCGGCAGTGTGCTCGCGCACCTCCCAGAGCCGGCGGTCGAAGCCGTCGGCCCCGCCGTGCAGGGCGTTGCCGCGGTCGTTGGTGCTCACCTCGACCTCGCGGCCGCCGAGCCGGAACCGCCCGCCGGCGATCCGGTTGGCGTAGCGACCGATGGTGGCGCCGAGATACAGGTCGGAGGCGAGCCGGTCGGCCACCGAGCCGTGGCCGAGCACCACGTTGCGCCGCTCGCCGTCACCGCCGCCCACCACCAGCCGGTGCACGGTCGCGCCGAGCGTCAGCACCTCGAGCTCGACGCCCGGCGCGGAGCCGAGCCGCAGCAGGAACACCTCGCGGCCGTCGGGCAGGGTGCCGAAGGTCGCCGACGTCATGACGCGACGGTAGGGGGTGATGAGGCCGGCTCGATCTTCGCCGGCAGTTCTCAGAGCCGACCGCGTCGTCCCTCGCCGCGACGGACGCCGTGCGGGAGCTCGCGAAGGCTCTACTCAACCGCCAGGTACTGCTCGGCCGCCCGGTGCCACGGGGCGAGGTCGGTGTACCCCACCTGGGAGTCGTCGGTCGAGACGGCGAGGAACGGGTCGGCGCTGGCCGTGACCACGAGGGCGGCGTTCGGCTGGAGCGGGTCGACGACGTCGAGCAGGCCGCGCACCTGACCCCACAGCCGCCGGCCGTCGGGTCCGGCCGCGGGGCCGGCGGGCAGGTCGTCGACGACGAGCGTGTTGAGGTGCACGCCGATGTACCAGGCCTGGGGCGAGCTCTCGTCCGGCTCCGACCGGCTCACGTAGAGGTCCTGCGGCGACTGGTCGTCGAGCGGGCCCACGACCGCGAGGACGCCCGTCCACACGTCGACGACCTCGGGCGTCATGCCGACGGCGGTCGTGAGGTGGAGGCCCTGCGGGAAGTTGCCACTGCCGTCGGTCTCCACCGCCACCCGTTCGACGGCGCCCAGCTCGGGGTCGGCGGCGACGGTCCGGGCAGCGTCGGTGACCGCCGCGGGGGTCGGCTCGGCGACGACGGCCCGGACCCCCGGCCCGACGGTGATCGTGGCGGCCGGGAGCGCCGCGCGCGCCGACTGGAACCACACCGTGCGGGTGTCGGCGTCGGCACCCCCGCCCGCGTCGTCCGGATCCGTGCCCAGCAGCCGGTGGTCGACGCCGTCGTCGCCCGGCACCACGAGCGCGGCGTCGTACTCCGAGCCGGAGTCGATCCGCGACCCCAGGTCGTCCAGCTCCGTGAGGGCGCCGGCGAGCTCGTCGGGCGTCGCATCGGGTTCCATCAAGGCCTCGACGGTGACGCCGTAGTACTCCGTGTCGAGCGCCTTCCGCTCACCGTTCGCGGAGGCGACGCCCTCGTGCTGCTCCAGCCGCTCGACCACCGCCTCGACGAGCTCGTCCTGGGAGAGCCCGTCGAGCGAGCCGCCGCCGACGGCGCCCTCGTCGTCGCCGCATCCGGTCGGTGCGGCGACGAGGAGCACCACGACGACGAGCCACATCGCCGTGCGCCTCCGCCTCAACGCGAGCCCTCCGCCTCCGGGCGGCGCATCCGCACCGCCACCAGCGCGACGTCGTCCTCGGGGCGCTCCGGCACCATCCGGCGCAGCAGCTGGTCGCTCGCCTCCTCGAGGCCGAGCCCCTCCTGGGCCAGGTCGTCGAGCACCTCGCGCAGCTTGGCGAGGCCCTCGTCGAGCCCCTGGCCGCGCCGCTCGACCAGGCCGTCGGTGTAGAGCCACACCGTCGCGTCGGCCGGCAGCGTCACCACGGTCTCCGAGCGCGGGGTCTCGGGATCCAGGCCGAGCAGGAGGTCGAACCGGTCCGCCCACAGCGCGGCGACGGCCTCGTCCGGCCGCTCGCCGAGGCGCCAGGCGCGATCGGCGGCGGCGCCGTCCTCGTGCGTCACCACGATCATCGGCGGCGGGTGGCCGGCGTTCGACCAGCGCACCCGGGTCACCCCCGCCGCCCGCTCCTCCTCGGTCTGCTCGAACCGGGCCACGACGGCGGTGGCCGTGGTGTCGAGCTCGAGCCGCTCCATCGCGCGGTCGACGCCGCGGAGCACGTCGGCCGGTCCGTCACCGGTGTGCGCCGCGATGGCGCGCAGCAGGCTGCGGACCTGGCTCATCGCCGCGGCGGCCTCGGTGTCGTGGCCGACGACGTCGCCGATGGCCACCATCGTGACGCCGGGCTCCTGCTGGAACGCGTCGTACCAGTCGCCGCCGACCTGGGCCGCCTCGGCGGCGGAGACGTACCGCACCGCCACCTCCAGCTGGTCCGGCTCGGGCGGCGCCGTCATCATGCTGCGCTGCAGGACCTCCGCGACGTCGCGCTGCTCGGCGTACAGCCGGGCGTTGTCGAGCGCCAGGCCGGCTCGGGCGGCGACCTCGCCGAGCAGGTCGAGGTCCTCGTCGGTGAACGGACCGTGCGAGGGGTCGCGGAAGACCGACAGCAGGCCGACGGTGCGGTCCCGGCCGCGCAGCGGGACGGCGGCGAAGGCGCCCGCGCCGAGCTCGAGCGCGAGGTCGCGGACCTCGCCCGGGTCGAACATGGCCGCCTGCCGGGCGGCGCCGTCCTCGTTGACCACCTGGGGGCGGCCGTCGTGGAAGGCGAGGTCGAGGAACGAGGTGTCGCTCAGGGCGTCGAGGCGGAGCTTGCAGTAGCGGGCCGTCAGGGGGCGACGCTCGGGGTCGACGTGCCACGAACCCGCGCCGCGCAGCCCGCGCCGCCAGTTCCCGCCACCGTGCGCGACGTCGGCGAGGGTGACGACGGCCCACTCGCCGAGCACGGGCACGACGACCTGCGCCAGCCGCGCCACGGCCTCGTCGAGGTCGAGGGTGCCGATGAGTGCGTCGGTGACCGCCGACAGCAGGGCCGCGCGCTCCGCGGACCGCTCCAGCACGTCGCCGGCCCGGCGGCGCTCGTCGATGTCGTAGAAGTACACCGACAGTCCGTCCGGCCCCGGCCAGGCGTGCACCTCGAACCAGGAGTCGAGCGGCTCCGGGTAGTAGGTCTCGAAGCTGACCGGCTCCCCGGTCGCCACCGCCGTCCGGTACCGCTCCTCGATCGGGGTTCCGAGAATCTCAGGGAACAGCTCCCACACGTTCTCGCCGACGAGCTCGTGGACGACGGCGCCGAAGGCGGAGAGCACTCGGATCGCGGCGTCGTTCACGAACGTGAAGCGCCAGTCCGGGTCGAGGTGGAAGAAGGCCGTCGGCATCGTGGCGAGGATCCGCGCGACCCGCGCCTCGCCCTCCTGGACGGCGGTCGTGTCGTGGGCGGCGCCCACCAGCCGGGCGGCGCGGCCGTCCTCACCGGGCAGGGTGCGACCGCGGGCGCGCACCCAGCGCACCTCGCCGTCGGAGCGGATCACGCGGTACTCGGCGGCGTACGGGCCGATGGTGCGGATGGACTCGTCGAGGGCCTTCGTGACCTTCGCACGGTCGTCGGGGTGCACGAACTCGCCGAAGGCCTCGATGGTGCCGACGAAGTCGTCGGGCGCGATGCCGAAGATCTCGAGCAGCCGCTCGTCCCAGCGCAGCTCGCGGGTGGTGAGGTCCCAGTCCCAGGCTCCGACCCCGGCCGCGTCGACGGCGAGCTGCCAGAGGACCCGGTCGCGCTCGACGGGGGGGTCGATCTCCCCGGGCTCGCCGGATGGCACGGGCGGCCCCGGCGGGATGGTCACGCCGCAGGTTTTCACACCGCTCGCCCGCACCGTGCCGGTTCCGAGATTCCTGCTCCGTGAACCGATCGGGCAGGCCCGCACGACAGGGAGATGTCAACCACGAGAGGAACCCTGATGAGACGACTGCTCCCCGCCGCAGCGGCCACCGCCCTGGTCGCGGTCGTGGCCGCCGTCCTGCCCGTCACCGACGCCGGCGCCGAACCCGGTGACCCCGGCGAGCCGACTGACACCGCGCCGCCGGTGGTGACCGTGACGGTGCCGGCGCCCGACGGAGCGAACGGCTGGTACCGCACCCCGCCGCGGGTGAAGCTCGCCGCGCGCGACCTCGGCTCGGGCATCGCCTCCGGGTGGGTGTCGATGAGCGGCGCCACCACCGGATCCGTCGAGGTGGTGGACGACATGGCCGAGGCCACGGTCACCACCGACGGCGTCACCACCCTCACCTACGAGTTCACCGACAACGCCGGCAACGCACGCCGCGGCTCCGTGGGGGTCGCTCTCGACCAGGCCGCCCCGACCGGGTCCGTGGTCGGCGGTCCGGGGAGCGACATCGTGCGCGTCGGCGCCGCCGTGTCGGTCCAGGGCTCCTGTGCCGACCCGACCTCGGGGGTCGCCTCGTGCACCCTCGAGGGCAACCTCGACCGCGACACCGGGCGCCTCGACACCGGCGACGTCGGCGACATCGCCGCGATCGTGGTGGCGCGCGACTGGGCCGGCCACGTCACCCGCCGGACCCGCATCTTCCACGTCATCGACGCCGACGCCCGGCCCTCGGCTCACCTGGCCGTCCCGGACCCCGGCCCGACAGGCTGGTACACGAGCCACCCCACGCTCACGGCCTCCGGGACCGCCGGGCACCCCCGGCTCCCGGTCGTCGGGATCCAGCGCACCGTCGCCGGCGTCGATGGGCGCAGCGACGGGACCACCTCCCGGTTCGACGTCATGGTCGAGGGCAACGACGTCCCCGTCACCGTCCGAGCCGTCGACAGCGAGGGCGGGCTGAGCGACCCGGTGACCCGCACCCTCGACATCGACCTCGGCGCGCCCTACGGCAGCATCGACGGCCCCGCGACCTACACGGTGGGCGAGATCGCCCCCCCGCTCACCACCTGTGGCGACGCCGTGTCGGGCCTCGCGCGGTGCGAGCTGACGACCGGCCTGGACGCCGACGGCGCCATCGACACCAGCGTCGAGGGTCGGCTCACCCTGACCCTGCTCGTCGTCGACGGCGCCGGCCACGAGGCCTGGGTCCAGCGCGTGGTGACCATCCAGGCAGCGCCCAGCCGGCCGTCCACGCTGGCTCTCACGGTGCCGGCTTCCGGCTCCAGCCGCGCCCCGCTCCCGGTCGCCATCACGCTCGGCGGCGCGGGCACCGCGGGCGGCGTCGTCTCCCTGAGCGACGCCGGCCGCGCGCTCGGCAGCTTCCGTGTGCCGCCGAGCTCCGGGGCCACCACCACGCTGCGACTCAGCCTGCCGCGGCCGACGGTCGGACGCCACCGGATCGAGGCCCGGTACGCCGGCGCGCCCGGAGCCGACCCCGCGACCGCGGTGTCGAGCCCGATCGTGGTCAGGTCCCCGGCCCTGGTCACCGCCCGCTACCCGCTGGTGCGCGGTCGTCGCCTCGCCGCGGTCACCGTCCGCGGCCTCGACGCAGCCGCCACCGGGCGGGTCGTCGTCCTCGACGGCGGCCGGCGGGTCGGCCACGGCACCCTGCGCGCCGGGCGCGCCCTGGTCCGGCTCGCCCCGCTGCGGCGCGGCGTGCACCGGCTCCGGGTCAGCTACCCCGGGTCCGCACGGGTCCTGCCCGCCTCGTCGCGGACCACGGCCGTCCGCGCGTGAACCACCGGAGCCTCGCCGCACGACAACCAGGACGTCGGACGTCCACCGCCCACGAGAGGAGCACCCGATGCGCGTCATGAGCTCGCGCGCCGCACCCGCGGCGCTCGGCCTGGTCGGCGTCGCTCTCTTCGCCGTCTCGCCCGCACTCGCGGGCACCGACCGGGTGCACGCGGCGGGGCCGCTCACGGTCTACGCGGGACCGGCCGGGGGCCGGGCCTCGGTCGACGTGGCCTACGACGCGGCGGGCAGCACCCGGATCGGGCTGGGGGTCTCGGGCCTGGAGCGCGAGACCCGGTACGCGGTGCGGGTGCACCACGGGCCCTGCCCGCCGCCGGGCGCGGCTCCCGGACCGGTCTACCAGCGGGTGCCACCGCCCGAGCCCGA
Source organism: uncultured Actinomycetota bacterium (assembly GCA_963845795.1). Classification (GTDB taxonomy): domain Bacteria; phylum Actinomycetota; class Actinomycetes; order Propionibacteriales; family Nocardioidaceae; genus Nocardioides. The sequence goes on from CAWJTG010000018.1 coordinate 41,688, forward strand.
GCTGGCCGACGACCCCGCGTTCCGCAACCCGCGCAACGAGGTGTGGCTCGACGTCAGCACCGGTGCGGACGGCGCCGGGCGGGCGCACGCCAGGCAGGATTGGCAGTTCCCGCCGCAGACGCGGCCGGAGTCGGTCATCATCCATCGGGTGCTTCTGCAGACCGTGCCGACCGACCCGGTGGTGGGTCGGCCGCTGGCCTGTCTCGAGGTGTCGTTCTGATGGACGAGACCGTGCAGGACCTGAGCGACGCCGACCTGCTGGCGCAGGTCGCGAACGGCCGCACGGCCGCGCTGGAGGTGCTCTACGACCGGCACGCGCCCTGGCTGACGCTGCGGCTGACCCGCCGCTGCTCCGACCCGGGTGTGGTGGACGAGGTCCTCCAGGACACCTTCGTCGCGGTCTGGAAGGGCGCGGGCCGCTACCGGGGCACCGGCGAGGCCGCCGCGTGGGTGTGGGGCATCGCGATCCGTCGTCTCGTCGACGCGGTACGGCGGCGACCGCCGGCCACCGCGCCGCTCGAGGCGTGGGCCGCGGACCTCTCGATCACCGAGTCGGCCGAGGAGCGCGTGCTGCTCGGCGTCGAGCACGGCGACCTGGCCGACGCCCTCGGCCGGCTGTCGCCGGAGCTGCGGGCCGTCATCCGCGCCACCGTGCTCGACGGACTCACCACCCGCGAGGCGGGACGCCTGCTCGGTGTGCCCACCGGAACGGTCAAGACCAGGATGATGCGCGCCCGCCGGGCGCTGCGTGAGGAGCTGTCATGAGCGGAACCCCGGAACACCCGTGGCACCTCGATGCCGAGCTGGCAGCGGCGTACGCCGCCGAGCGCACCGATGCGGTCCTGTCGGACTCCCTCGAGCAGCACCTCGCGCGCTGCTCGCGCTGCCGCGCCACCGTGGCGCCGTTCGCTCGCCCCGACCGGCTCGCCAGGACCTGGACCGAGGTGCGCGAGCGCATCGAGCGGCCGCGGGCCTCCCTGCTCGAGCGGCTGCTCACCCGCACCGGTCTCGACGCCGACACCGCCCGGCTGATCGCGCTGACGCCGTCGTTGCGGGGCGCCTGGCTCGGCGGCGTGGTCGTCCTGCTCGCGATCACCCTCGTCACGGCCTACGCCGACCCGCACGGACTCGCCCTGTTCCTGGCCGTCGCGCCGCTCCTGCCGGTGGCCGGCGTCGCCCTCACCTTCGGCCCGGCCACCGACCCCGCCCACGAGCTGGTGGCCGCCACCCCCTACGCGTCCCTGCGGCTGCTCGCCGTGCGCACCGTCGTCGTCGGGGCCACCACGCTGGCGCCGGCCGCGCTCGCCGGAGTGCTGCTGCCCGGCTCGACCTGGGCCGCGACGGCCTGGATCCTGCCGGGCCTCGCCATGGCGGTCGCCGTGGTGGCCGTCGGCACCCGCGTGTCGCCCGTCGCGGTTGCTGCCGTGCTCGGGCTCGGCTGGGCGGCGCTCACCGCACCCGGGCTGCGTCCGCGCGGCAACCCGCTGCTCGCGACCGAGCCCGTGGTCCAGGTCGTGTGCCTGCTCGTCCTCGTCCTCGCGGTGCTCGTCCTCCTGCACGACCGCCGCCGTCTGTCCGAGCTGATCCGGAGGATCGCATGACCCCGACCGTCGAGGCCCACGGCCTCACCAAGTCCTACGGGCGCCACCGCGCCCTGGACGGCGTCGATCTCGTGACCGGGCCCGGGATCACCGGGCTGCTCGGCCCCAACGGCGCCGGCAAGACCACGCTGCTGCGCGGTCTCGCGACCGTGCTGCCCTTCGACGACGGCACGCTCCGGCTCCTCGGCCGTGACCCCGCGGTCGCCGGAGGAACGTCAGGAGGTGCGGCGGCGGCTGGGGTACCTGCCGCAGGACGCCGGGTTCCACACGTCGTTCACCGCCTTCGAGGCGATCGACTACATCGCCGTCCTCAAGGAGCATCGCGACTCCCGGCGACGGCACGACGAGGTGCGCCGGGTGCTCGGACTGGTGGGCCTCGACGAGGTCACCACCACCAAGGTCAAGGCGCTCTCGGGAGGCATGCGCCGCCGGCTCGGACTCGCTCAGGCCCTGCTCGGGCACCCCGAGCTGCTGGTGCTCGACGAGCCGACCGTGGGCCTCGACCCCGAGCAGCGGATCCGGTTCCGCGACGTCGTCTCGGACGTGGCGGCCGGCGCGACCGTGGTGCTCTCGACGCACCAGACCGAGGACGTCGCCGCGGTCTGCTCCCACGTCGTGGTGGTCGATCACGGCCGCGCGCGGTTCACCGGTACTCCGGACGAGCTCGCCGCCCTCGCCCGGGGCCGGGTGTGGATCGGTGACGACCGCGACCCACGGGCCCGCGCCAGCTGGCGCATCGGGTCGGGCCGTCACCACCTCATCGGCGACCCACCCGCCGGCGCCGACCTGGTCGAGCCGACCATCGAGGACGGCTACCTGCTGCTCATCGGCGACGCCCGGACCGCGGTGACGGCGTGACCGCCCTGGCTCCCACCGCCACCCTGGCGCTCCACGAAGGGCGTCGGTTGCTGCTGCACCCCCTCTCGATCGCGGGCTGGGCGCTGTTCGTGACCCTCGCCCTCACGACGACGCTGGAGAGCAACGGGCCGCGGTCCGCGTTCGAGACCACCGACACCCTCGTCACCTTCTTCCCCGGCGTCCTGCTCATCGTCGTCGGCAACCTGGTGGCGCACCGGGACCGCCGGGCGGGCACCCTCGAGGTGCTCGGGTCGCTCCCCACCGGCCCCACCCAGCGCACCGCGGCGCTGCTCGTCGGGTCCCTGGGCCAGGTCGCCCTCGGGATCGTCGGGGTGCTCGGGCTCGACCTGCTGAACCGGCGCCTCGACCGGTACCTGGTCGAACCCGGTGCGTGGCAGATCCTCCAGGGCCCGGTCACCCTCGCCGGAGCCGTGGCTCTCGGGGTCCTCGCCGCCGCCTGGCTGCGACCCCGGACCGCGATCGTGCTGGTCGTGGTGGCGCTGGTGGCCGTCAACGTGTGGCTCGGCGCGCGGCCCGGCCTGGCCTACTACGTGCCGATGATGTCGTGGGCGGAGTGGGGCGTCGTCCCCGAGGCCTGGGGCGGGCTGGTCGAGGGTGCGCCGGGGTGGCGGGTCGGCTACCTCGCCGGACTCACCTGCCTGGCCGGGGTGGGCGCGCTGCTCCCCGTCGCGCGCCGGAGGTCCGTGGTCGTCGCCTTCGGAGTGGCGGTGCTCCTCGCGACGGTCCTGTGCGGATGGCTGCTGCGGTGATCGACGCCGACCTGCTCCGCATCGGGGCGCTGGCCCTGCGCCGTGCCCAGGTGGCCGCGCCGCTGGTGGCGGGCGCCCTGCTCCCGCTGCTCGCGTGGGCGGTCCCGCACCCTCCCGACCCCCTGGCCGTGCTGCGCTGGGCCGGGCTCCTGCTGGCCTGCGCCTGGCTCGCCGCCGTCGACGAGCCGTCGACCGAGGTCGCGAACGCCTCCCCGCACCCGGGAGCGGTCCGGCTCGCCCACCGGGTGGGCGCCGTCGGCCTGGTCGTGGTGCCGGTGTGGACAGCCGCGTCCGTGCTGGTCCGCTGGCGGGACCCCGGGGTGCCGACGGCGTCGCTCACCTTGGAGTTCGTGAGCCTGTCGGTGGTCGGGGTGGCCATCGCGGCCGGACTGCGGGCCCGGCGCCACGGCGACCCGCAGGCGCACCTGGCTGCCGCGGCTCTGGTGGTCGGCTTCGGGGCGGCCCAGGCGATGCCACGGTGGTACGCGCTGTTCGCCGGCCAGACGTGGGGCCCGCCCTTCGTCGCCGCCCACCTGCGCTGGGCGGCGGTGCTCCTGCTCGGCACGGCCATCATCGCCGCGGCCGTCCGCGACCCGCTGGAGCGACGCGGCTGAGCCAGGCCTACGCGAACGTGTCCCACGGCAGCGCCGCGCTCGACGGCGCTGAGCGTCAGGCCAGGCCGAGCTTCTCGGCGGACTCCTCGCGCATCGCGACCTTGCGCACCTTGCCGGTGACGGTCATCGGGAAGTCCTCGACCACCAGCACGTAGCGCGGGATCTTGTAGTGCGCGAGCCGGCCGGCGCAGAACTCGCGGACGGCGTCGGAGTCGAGCGGCTCGGCGTCGGTCCGCATCCGCACCCAGGCGCACAGCTCCTCGCCGTACCGCTCGTCGGGGACGCCGACGACCTGCACGTCCTCGACGTCCGGGTGGGCGTAGAGGAACTCCTCGATCTCGCGCGGGTAGATGTTCTCGCCGCCGCGGATCACCATGTCCTTGATGCGCCCGACGATGTTGCAGTAGCCGTCGTCGCGCATCTCGGCGAGGTCGCCGGTGTGCATCCAGCCGTCGGCGTCGATCGCCTCGGCCGTCTTCTCGGCGTCGTCCCAGTAGCCGAGCATCACCGAGTAGCCCGCGGGTGCAGAACTCGCCCTGGTTGACCGCGTTCCACGGTCTCGCCCGTGCCGGGGTCGACGATCTTCACCTCCAGGTGCGGGTGCACCCGGCCGATCGACGACGTCCGCCGCTCGAGGTCGTCGTCCATGCGGGTCTGGCAGGAGACCGGCGAGGTCTCGGTCATGCCGTAGGCGATGCCCACCTCGGGCATGTGCATGTCGTCGACGCAGCGCTTCATCACCTCGACCGGGCAGATCGAGCCCGGCCATGATCCCGGTGCGCAGCGAGCTCAGGTCGTGCTCGGCGAAGGTCGGGTGGTTCTGCATCGCGATGAACATCGTCGGCACGCCGTACAGGCCGGTGCACCGCTCCTCGGCGACACAGCGCAGGGTGGCCTCGGGGTCGAAGGCCGGCGCGGGATCACCATCGTGGCGCCGTGGCTGGTGCAGCCGAGGTTGCCCATCACCATGCCGAAGCAGTGGTAGAAGGGCACCGGGATGCAGAGCCGATCCTCCTCGGTGAAGCCGATCAGCTCGGTGGTGAGGTAGCCGTTGTTGAGGATGTTGCGGTGGCTCAGCGTGGCGCCCTTGGGGTAGCCGGTGGTGCCGGAGGTGTACTGGATGTTGATGGCGTCGTCCGGTGCCAGCGTCGCCATCCGCTCGGCGACGGCGTCCGCGGGCACTCGCTCACCCTCGGCGACGAGGCCGGCCCAGTCGTCGGTGTCGAGGTGCACGACCCGTTCCAGCGTCGGGCACTCGGCACGGGTCTCGGCGATCATCGCGCGGTAGTCGCTGGTCTTGAACTCGGTGGCCGTGACCAGCAGCCTCATCCCCGACTGGTTCACGGCGTAGGCGAACTCGTGGGTGCGGTAGGCGGGGTTGACGTTGACGAGGATCGCCCCGACCTTGGCCGCCGCGTACTGCGTGAGCGTCCACTCGGAGCGATTCGGTGCCCACACCCCGACCCGGTCGCCCTTCGCGACCCCGGCGGCGATCAGGCCGCGGGCGACGGCGTCGACGTCGCGGTCGAGCTCGGCCCAGGTCCAGCGGCGTCCGGTGGCGAACTCGACCAGCGCCTCCCGTTCGGGGTGTCGCGCGACCGTGGCCTCGAAGTCCGCTCCGATCGTGCGCACGAGGAGCGGTGGTTCCTGCTCTCCCTGGGCATAGGACTCCATCACCCCAACCTCTCGCGAAACCGGCGTCGCGGAAAGGGGCTCACTCCTGGGGCGACCCTGCCGGCGCCGGCGCCAGGCTCACGTCGACCGGGCCGGGTCCGCGGTTGCCGGCGCGGTCGCGGTCGCGGCCCCGGTTGCGGTTGCGGTCACGGTCCCGGGTGGTGTCGCGGTCACGGTTGCGGCGGGCGTTGCGCACCGCGGGCTGCTCGGTCGGGTCGACCTCCGGCGCGGGCAGCTCCACCACGACGGGCTCGGTCTCCGCGATCTCCTGCAGCTCGGTCGTGTAGCCGTCGGCGATCCCGGCCACCGCGCGGGCGTAGCCGCGGGCCCGGTTGAAGTGCTTCAGTGCCTCGGCGAGGCCGTCGGTCGTCGCCAGGTCGAGGCTCCTGCCGCACAGCACGACGGCGGCGGCGAGCGAGGCGTCGTCGATGTCCTGCGGGTCACGGCGGCCGTCGCCGTCGGAGTCGACGCCCACCACGTTCCAGGTGGACGGCAGGAAGTTCAGGGGGCCCATGGCCCGGTCCCAGCGGCGCTGGCCGTCCATGGTGCCGGCGTCGGTGTCGCGCACCTTCTGCCGGCCGTGCTTGCCGTTGAGGACGGCGCCGAACCGGGCGGGGTTGACCTTGCCGCCGGTGCCGAGCGTGCCGCCGTCGACCCGGCCGTGGTCGGACTCGACCCGGCCGACCGCGGCCAGCACCGTCCACTCGAGGTGGCACTTCGGGCGCGCGGCGCCGATGACGGTCTCGGCGCGCTGGTAGGCGGCGGTGGCCTCGTCCGGGACGTCCTCGATCGACTGCTCCTCGAGCGGTGCCACCACCGGCGGCACGTAGCGATCGGACCTCGGGGTCTCCGTCTGCGTGGCCGGCTCCTCGAAGCCCGAGACCGGTCGCACCTCCACGGGCACCTCGACCGGCGGCTCAGGCGTCGCGGGCTGGGCCGCCGGTTCGAGAGTGACCGGCTGTTTCGACACGACGACGTCAGGCTGGGCCTGCGAGGTCGTCACCACCCCCACCACGACCGCGGCCCCCGTCACGACGGCGCATGCCGAGCCCGCCATCGCCCGGCGGGCGAACCCCGTGGGCAGGCTCGGACGGCGCTGTCGCCGAGGGGCGCGATGCACGGACATGGGACAGCCGACTCCAGGGGAGATGGGCACCCGGGATGGGTGCCGTCACTCTCGTATCGGCAGTCACAGCCCCCGACTGAACTGCCCTCCCGGGTGAACCGCGCCACGACGAACGGTCCAGCCCGCTGACGGTCGATGAGGTGCGCGCCCCTGACGGTGGTTGAGGTGCGAGGCGCGCCGGCGCCGAGCCTCGAAACCACGCACACCGATCCCAGAAACTTATCCACAATCCCGCACGGTTGAGCGGGAAACCCAGCCAACACTGTCGGTGGTCGGTGCTTGAGTAGAGCCATGGCCAACGACGAGCACCGCCCCGGATCGGCGCACCCGATCCCGGCCGCGGTCGCCCGCGCGCGGGCCGAGATCGGGTCGGTGGCCGACCACCCCACCTGGTCGATGACCCCCCACGACGTCCGCGAGACCGTGGCCGAGCTGGTCCGTGAGCAGGCCCAGCGCACCGAGCTCCTCGCGCGCGTGATCGCCGAGGGCGAACGCAACGGCGCGTTCACCGACACCGGCGCCACCGGTGCCGTCGAGCCTGGCTGGCCCACGCCACCAAGCTCACCCGCGCCGAGGCACACCGCCACGTGAAGCTCGCGGGCCAGCTCGACCGTCACGACACCGTCCGCGACGCCATGGCCGCCGGCCACGTCCACCCCGACCAGGCCACCACCATCTGCCACCGCTGTCGACGAGCTCCCCGACCAGCCCGCGCTCCGCGAGCTGTGCGAGAAGGAGCTGGTCTCGTTGGCCGACCACTACGACGCCAAGGAGCTCAAGATCCACGGCCGCCGGGTGCTCGCCCTCGTCGACCCCGACGCCGCCGACGCCCACGAGGCCAGGCTGCTGGAGCGGGAGGAGAAGGCAGCCGCCAAGGCGACCTCGTTCTCGATGTGGGAGACCGGTGACGGCAAGGTCAAGGGCAAGTTCACCCTCCCCGCCCTCCAGGGCGGCATGCTCAAGAAGGCGCTGATGGCACTCGCCGCCCCCCAGCACGTCCGCGCCCACGGCGAGACCTACGACCACGAACGCCCCACCGCGGAGCGACTGGGACAGGCCTTCGGTGAGTACGTCAGCCGCTACCCCCTCGACAAGCTCCCCCACGCCGGCGGCATCAACGCCACCGTCATCGTCACGATGCAGCTCGACACCCTCACCGGCGGCCTACGAGCCGCCAGCATCGACACCGGTAGCCGCCTGTCGGCCGGAGCCGCGCGCCGCCTGGCCTGCGAGGCCGGCATCATCCCCGCCGTCCTCGACACCACGTCCCGCGTCCTCGACCTCGGCCGCAAGGTCCGCCTCCACACCGAGGCCCAACGCCTCGCCCTCGCCCTCACCCAACGGCATTGCCAGACCCCCGGCTGCACCACCCCCGCCTGGCTCTGCCACGTCCACCACACGTTGCCCTGGAGTCGCGGCGGCACCACCAACCTCGACAACGCCCAACTCCAGTGCCCCCGCCACCACACCCTGATCCACCGCGACCCACCCACACCCCCGATGCGGACGTGAACGATGGGGGTGATCGTCACCCGTCGACAAGCAACCCATCCACCACGGCGACGGCGTCGTCGGTGGCGTGGTCGAGGAACCCGTGGGTCCAGCGGGGCAGCTCCACCACCCCGCCCCTCCCGATCAGCGGGACGGCCCGGCGGGTGTGCTCGGCGAGGTCGTCGTCGATGTTGAGGACGTGCACGGGGGCCGTCACCTCGGCCAGGCGGGCGGCGAGGTCGAAGTCGAAGGCGGCCGCGTGGCCCCACCAGTAGCGCTCGCCACCGGAGAGTCTGGCGGTGAAGATGCGCCCGGCCTCGGTCACGGAGTTCGGACCGCCGACGCGGTAGAAGTCGACGAACCAGCGCCACCGCTCGAGCAGCCGCTCACCGCTCTCGTCGAAGAGCGGGCCCGCGCTCACGTAGTGGGCGCGAAGCCGGGCGAGGTCGGCGTCGTCGAAGACCGGGAGGGAGACGGCGACGACGGTGCGCACCAGGTCGGTTCGCCGGGCGGCCAGCTCGACGGCGGTGAGCGAGCCGGTGTGGTAGCCCATCAGGTCGACCGGGCCGGTGAGGCCAAGGATTCCCAGCACCTCGGCCACGACGTCGGCGTAGTCGGCGATGGCCGGCTGCTCGGTGGTGGGGTCGGACATCCCGAAGCCGGGGGTGTCGGGCACGAGCACCCTGCGGTGGCGCCCCATCGCGGCGGCGAAGCGCTCGAACACCAGGCCGGAGGCGGGACTCATGTGCAGGCAGACCAGAGGATGCGGGTCGGTGGGGTCACCGGCCTCGCGCAGGTGCACCTGCCCGCCGGCGACGTCGACATAGGAGCGGCGCAGCCCCGGGACGTCGGGACCCAGGGTCACGGCCACCGGACGGCCCGGGTCTGGCGCAGCTGGGCGAGCAGCCGGCCGTCGGCGGTGGCGATCGTGGTCTCGTCGACGCAGTGGTGGTCGGTGGCCCACGCCGTGGCGTGGCGCAGGTGGAGCCACTCGCCGTCGGCGAGCGGGGCGGCTCGCGGTGCGAAGTGCACGGCGTAGTCGAGGCTCGGCACGAACGTCGGAGCCGGGCTCTCGCCGAACAGGCCCGGTGTCGGCAGGTCGAGCATCGTGGTCACCAGCGCCTCGTCACTGCGGAGACCGATGTCGCCGAGGCCGGGACGCCGTCGCACCCAGGCGTCGGTGGTGGCGGCGAGCTCCGGCGGCGCGCACATCCGCAGCTCGAGGATCCCGGTGACCGCCATGTAGTCGTGACGGCTCTCGGCCGAGCGATCGGGAAGCGGAGGCGGCGGCGGGTCGAGGGTGCGCACGTAGCGCGGCGCGACCTCGATACCGCGCAGCAGCTCCGCGGTGGCGTGCACCCGCGGCCGGCCGGCCTGCACCAACGCCGCGCGGACGACGGCGGTGGCACGGCCGTCGTGCACCCGCTCCAGCACCACCTCGGCGTCTGCCTCCTCGGTGCGCGCCACGAACGACGCCGTCACCGACGCCATCCGGCCACCTGCCGGCTCGGCGGTGAGCACGGCGTCGACCAGGACCGCCACCGCGTAGCCCCCGAACAGCCCGTCGTGACCCCCCCAGCGCGGGTCGGCCGGACGGATGACGGTGGCCACGGGGGCGGTGGTCACCGCTCCCGCCGCACCAGATCGTCCGGACCGGGCGTGACGTCACCCCGCCGCCAGGACGCGAGGTCGCCCGAGACCACCTCCACGACGCCGTCGCCCTCGGGCACGGCACCCCGGGACCAGGTGCCGGCGTCGGATGCGGCGAGGTGGCCGCGCGCCGCTGCGGCCGTGGGCACCGAGACGAGCGGCTCGTGGCAGGCCTGCAGGCCTCCGGCCTCCACGAAGTCGGCCGGGCCGCCGAACCAGGCCAGCACACGGCAGCCCCGCGGAGCGCGCATCCCGGGGCGGAGGTACCGGGCAGGCACGACGACGAGGTCGCCGGGCACGCAGGTGCGCTCGCCGATCTCCAGCTCGCCCTCGAGCACGAGGAACTCCTCGCTCACGGCGTAGCCGCCCGGCACCGTGCGCTCGAACCCGACCGGGAACCGGCAGTGGAGGGTGAGCCGGTCCCGAGGCGAGGCCAGCCGGACCACGTCGAGCTGCTGCTCGCTGCCCGGCATGGGGATCGACCGCCACGGTGGTGCGACGGTGAGGTCTACCTCGCCGGGGGCACTCATGCCGAGGGTCGTTCGTGGGCGGCGGCGTGCAGCGCGACGGTGCGCTCGGCTGCGCGCACCACGGCGGGGTCGACCAGGCGCCCCTCCTCGTCGAGCAGGACGGCGGTGCCGCGGGCCACGGCCTCGGCGAGCGCGTCGAGGGTGCGCTGCGCCGCGGCGGCCTCCTCGTCGCTCGGCGTCACGACGTCGTGCACGACGCCGACCTGAGCGGGGTGGATGCACGCGCGGCCGACGAAGCCGAGGCGGCTCACCAGACGGGTCGACTCGGCGAAGGCGTCGAGGTCGCGCACCAGCCGGGACACGGGCCCGACCGGCGGCTCGATGCCGGCGGCCGCGCTGGCGAGCACGACGGCGCTGCGCACGGCGAGCAGCTCGGTCTCGTCGGGACCGAGGGTGACGCCGAGCTCGCCGGCGAGGTCGACCTCACCGATCTGGAGCCGCTGCACCCGGGGCGCCCGCACGATCGCGTGGAGCGTCGAGCACGGCGGCGGGCGACTCCACGACGGGCATCAGCAGGGTGCGCTCGTCGCCGAGCGACTGCCAGCAGCGCGGCCACCCGGGTGACGGCGGCCGCGTCGGCCTTGGCCAGCACGATCCCGGTGAGCGCCGGGTGCCCGGCGAGCGCGCGGACGTCGTCGTCCCCACGCTCGCCGGAGTTCACGCGCACCCAGAGCTCCACCGGTGCGCCGATCTGACTCGCCGAGCCAGGCGACGGATGGCGTCGCGCGCAGCGTCCTTGCCGGCCAGCGGCACCGCGTCCTCGAGGTCGACGATGAGGGCATCGGCGCCGCGGCCCAGCGCCTTGGCCAGCTTGTCGGCGGCGTCGCCGGGCACGTAGAGGTAGGTCCGGGGCAGCCGCGCCGGTCATCCGACCACCGTCGTGCCCGCGCACGCAGCGACTTCGCGACCACCGTGCGCAGCACGTCGTTGGTGCCCTCACCGATGCTCATCAGGATGGCGTCGCGGTAGAGCCGCTCGACCTCGAACTCGGTCGAGTAGCCGTAGCCACCGTGCACCTGCATCGCGTCGATGCGCGGCGCTCGAGCGCCACCTCGGAGCGAACAGCTTGGCCATGCCGGTCTCGCCGTCGGCGCGGCCGCGGCGGCACGGCGTCGGCCGGCCCAGTAGGTCATCAGCCGGGCCGCCTGGAGCTGGGTCGCCATGTCGGCCAGCTTGAGCTGGATCGCCTGGAAGCTCGCGCGATCGGCTGGCCGAAGGCGTGGCGCTCCTTGGCGTAGCGCAGCGCCTCGTCGTAGGCGCGCTGGGCGATGCCGACCGAGCGGGCCGCGATGTTGATGCGGCCCCACTCCAGCGCCGACAGCGCCTGCTGCATGCCCGGTGCCCTCGACGCCGCCGAGCAGGCGGTCGACCGGCACCCGCACGTCGTCGAGCACGATCTCGCAGGACTCGGTGCCCTTGTAGCCGAGCTTGCGGGATGTCCTTGGTGACCTGGAAGCCCGTCGAGGCTCGGCTCGACGAGCAGGATGCTCATGCCCCGGTGGGCGGGCGCGGCCGTCGGGTCGGTCTTGACCAGCACCGGCAGCGGATCGGCGTGCCGGGCGTTGGTGATCCACATCTTGGTGCCGTTGACGACGTAGTGGTCGCCGTCGCGCCGCGCCGTGGTGCGGATGCCCTGCAGGTCGGTGCCGGCGTCGGCTCGGTGAGGCCGATGCCGGTGCGCCGCTCGCCGGTGGCGAGCTCGGGCAGGTAGCGCCTGCTTCTGCTCCTCGGTGCCGTGCCTCGCGATCATCCGGCACGCCAGCGAGTGGCTGCCGAGGATGCCGGCGATGCCCATCCAGCCGCGCGAGATCTCCTCGAAGACGAGGGCGAACGACACCGGGTCGAGGTCCAGACCGCCGTACTCCTCGGGGATCGTGATGCCGAACAGGCCCATCTCGGTCATGCCCTTCACGATCTCGGTCGGGTAGCGACCGGTCTGCTCCCACTCGCGCGCGACCGGCATGATCTCCTTGTCGACGAACGTGCGCAGCAGCGCTGCGGAACTCGCGCTGGTCGTCGGTGAGCTGGAAGTCCATGTCAGGCCTCTCGTGATGGTGGGCGTCGTCGGTGGTACGGAAGACGGGGAGGGCACGGCCGTCGGGCAGGTCGAGCCCAGCCGCACGGTCGACCGGCTGACTCGACGTCGCGCCGATCGTCCGGCGTGCTCGAGCCGGGTGAGCAGGATCGGGCCCTCGCTCGAGCCGAACCCGCGCGACCATGTACGGCGCCTCGGCACCTCCGGCCGCGGCGCGCGGTGCACCACGGTCCAGGTGTCGACGACCCCTGAGCCGCTCGCTGCGGTGCAGGGAGAGGGCTCGGTCGCGCCGCAACCCGTGCACACCGCACGCGGCGGGTGCTGGCCGTGCCCGCAGAGCCCGCAGGTCTGCACGACGAGGCGGTGCTCGCGGGTGGCGTCCCACCAACCGGCGGTGACGTCGTCGGCAGCCGGCACGTCGCCCGGGATGAAGGTGGTCATCGGTCCACCCCCAGCACCACGGTGGCGTGGGTGCGACAAGATGCCGCCGGTGCCGTGCGCGACCGCGATCTCGCGCGCCGGGCACCTGCCGCTCCCCGCAGTCGCCGCGCAGCTGCCGCACCGCCTCGACGAGCAGGAGCACGCCGTACTGGCCGGGGTGGCAGTAGGAGAGGCCGCCGCCGTTGGTGTTCGAGCGGCAGCGCACCGCCGGGCCGGATCCGTCCGTCGGCCATGAAGTCGAGCACCTCGCCGCGGCCGCAGAAGCCGAGCGCCTCGACGGTGAGCGCGGCGGTGATCGTGAAGGAGTCGTAGACCTCGAGCACGTCGACGTCGGCCGGAGTGACGCCGGCCGCGACGAAGGCGTCGGCAGCCGGACCCGGCAGCACCGGTGGTGGTGAGGTCGTCGGACCGCGGTCATCGACGTGTTGGTGGTGCGCTCGCCGTAGCCGAGCACCCGCACCGGCGGACGGGCGAGGTCGCGGGCCCGCTCCAGCGAGGTGAGCACCACGGCGCCGCCGCCGTCGGTGACCAGGCAGCAGTCGGCGACGGTGAGCGGCGTCGAGATCATCGTCGAGCCGACGACGTCGTCGACGGTGATGGGGCCCGCGCCGTAGCGGTAGGCCACCGGGTTGAGCAGTGCCCACTCCCGGGCCGCGACGGCGATCTCGGCCAGCTGCTCGCGGGTGCCGCCGTAGCTGTGCGAGGTACTGCTGGGCGGCCATCGCGTAGTAGGAGATCGGGTAGCAGCGGGTCGTACGGCGCCTCGAACTGGGCCTCGGGGGTGTGGGTCTCGACGACCCCCGAGAGCGAGCGCGACCGCGCCGAGCGCTGGTTGGAGCCGAAGCTGATGACCACGGTGCTCGCCTGCCCGGCCTCGATGGCCTGGGCCGCGCGCGCCACCATCATCTCGAAGGCGGAGCCGCCCGCGAAGGTGGAGTCGGTCCACGTGGGCTCGAGGCCGAAGTAGTCGGCGAGCTGGGTGGCGGAGAAGCGGGAGACGCCGGTGGTGGCGATCCCGTCGACGTCACGCAGGGTGAGCCCGGCGTCGGCGAGCGCCCGGGTGACCGCCTGGGTCTGGAGGGTGAGGATCGAGAGGTCGGTGACACCGAGGTCGCTCTCCGCCGCGCCCGACGATGGCGACGCCGGCGCTCATGCGGCCGGCCCGTCGGCGCGACCGAGCAGTACGACGGCGCGGGCCGGCTGTTGCGGCGGCACGCGCTCGGGCTCGCCGTCGCGGCCGAGGATCGTGGCGACCAGGTCGACGGTGACCTCGTCGCCGGCGACCTCGGAGACCGTGCCCGTGCACCGCAGCGTCTCGCCCGCGAACATCAGGTTGCGGAAGGAGAACTCGAGCGTGCGCACGAAGCAGCGGGGGCCGAGCCAGTCCTGCAGCAGCTGCACGAAGTAGCGCGCCGTAGACCTGGCCGTCGACGATCGGCGCGGGCAGTCTCATCGCCGCGACGTACTCCGGGTCGTAGTGGGAGCGGTGCCAGTCCCACGTGGCGCCGGCGTAGGCGACCATGTCGGCGGGCTCGACGGTGCGCTCCAGCGGCGGGGCGGTGTCGCCGACCTGCGTCACGAGGCGCCCTCCAGGGCCACGAACACGAGCGTCTCCTCGTTCTCGGCCAGCGGGCTCGCCGTCGGCGGCGGTGTAGGTGGCGAGCGAGGTCGACGAGCAGCATGGCGGCGCCGGTGCGGGTCGTCTTCTCCTGCACCCCGGTGATCTCCCAGGTGGCGGTGACGACGTCCTCGGGCCGGATCCGGCGGTGGAAGGTGTAGCGGTTGCCACCACGCACCATGCGGGTGCCGGGCACGTCGATGTCCCACAGGTGGCCGGCGTACCCGTCGGCGTCGCGGGGCAGGCCGGCGTACTGGTTGGTCTCGCAGACCAGCGTCGGTGGCACCGTGACCCCGGGCAGCCCGACGGCGCGGGCGGCATCGTCGTCGGTGTAGAGCGGGTTGTGGTCGCCGATCGCCAGCGCGAAGTAGCGACCCGCCGCGCGGCCGAGCTGCTCGGGCGCGGTGTAGACGCGCCGGCTGCCCACCAGTGCGCGGATGTCGTCGGTCAGCAGGGTCACGCAGGCGCCTCGGAGACCTCGGGGTACAGCGCGGTGGCGAAGACCTCGAGCAGGAACTCCGGCCGCAGCAGCCCGGCACACATCGCACCGGTGGACGTCGGCCACGGCGGGCTGAGCAGCCGGTTGCGCACCGGCGCCACCACTCGGTAGTCCGGCAACGCCGACACCACGCAGTACTCGGTGGTCTCGAGCAGGTCGGCCGGGCCGAGCCCGGCGTGGCCGAGCACGGCGAGCAGTGCGCCGTAGGTGACCTCGGCCTGCGCGGCGAGGTCGTCGGCGTGCAGGGCCTCCTGGGTCTCCATGTCGAGCGAGGCGAAGCCCGACATGAACAGCGACCGGCCCGCCTTCACACCCGGGGAGTAGGTCAGGGAGTCGTAGCGCGACCAACCGGGGTTCACCAGCTCGAGCGGGTGCCGCGATGCGGTGACGTCGAGCGCCACCAACGCGTCCGGGTGGTGCAGCCGGCTCATGAGGATCCCGCCCGCGCCCGGGTAGACACCGGCGCCGCCGAGGAGGTCCTTCCGCACGCGGTGGGTCTTGCGGTAGGAGTCGCGGGTGGCCGGCGTCGTGTAGTCGTAGGTGGTCACCGCGTGGTCGAGGGAGAGCCCGGCCTTGCCGAGCAGCTCGCCCGCGCGCTCCAGGCACCAGGCGTACTGGCCCACCAGGTCCCCGGGGTGCACGACGTCGCCGGACTCGTCGATCGGCACCACCGTGGGCAGGTACACGACGCCGTCGTGGCCCTCGGTGATGCTGCTCGGCTGCCAGGTGCCGGACGTGCGCGTGCCGCTGCTGGCCACGCAGCGTGCGGCCGCCGCCGTCGACGGCGTGGAGCTCGATCTCGAGGTAGGCCTTCGACCGCACCAGGCGCTCGACCACCACGGTGCGGACGGTGGGGTCGTGGCCGCCGAACAGCTCGCGCCGGACCCCGGCCGCGGCCTCGTAGTCGTCGAGCCCGGAGAGCGTGACGTTCTCGCTGACCCGCGTGACGTCGGCCGGCCCGAGCCCCGCACCGCCGAGGATCGTCAGCGTCTTCTCGTAGGCGATGCGCGCCTGCTCGGCCATCGAGCCGCCGACGGTGTTCTTGCCGACGGCCGGGTCGAGGGCGGCCGCAGTGTGGCCCGACGTCCAGGCGGCATCGCCCTCCTGGAGGCCGAGGCAGAACGTGAAGCCGTCGTAGGGGAACCACGGGAACTCGTCGGGGCGGATCGCCGTCCAGCGTCATGCGTGTCTCTCTCCTGTCGGGACGTGCGGTGTCAACGGTGGCGGCGAGCACGGGGTCGATCGAATCGAGCTCGTCGAGTCGTGCCACGAGGTCGACGACGGCCCGTGCGTGCTCCCCGGCGCCGCCGACCGCCTTCGCGGTGACGGCGTCGAGGTCGAGCGGATGTCGGGGCCGCCGCTGCTCCGGGCGACCTCGCCGGTGATCTCGGTGCCGTCGCGCAGGGTGATCCGCACCCGGCCGGCCGCGTCGGCAGCGGGCCCCGAGTCGTCGGTGACCCGCCAGGTGACCCGTTCGGCGAGGTCGGCCACCTCGGGCCGGTCCAGCCGAGTCGGGCTCGAAGCCGGCGAGCCCGAGGTCGCCGTCGACGAGCAGTGCGGCCACGGTCCAGGGCAGGGAGAACTTGGCGGCGTACGGCGTGGTCGGGTGCGCGAGGTCGCGGTCGGGCGGGCAGACGGTCGGGGCCGAGTCGGGGTGCACGTCGGCCTCGACCGCGGCCACCTGGTCGGCGCTGAAGTCGCAGCTGTCGCGGGCGTCGCGGACCGCGTCGACGGTGGCGTGGCTGAGCTGGCACACCGGATACGGCTTGATGCCGATGCGGGTGGTCTCCCACGTCTCCCCCAGCCCGGCCAGCACGAGCGAGGCGTCGACCCCGCCGCCGGCCAGCGCGTCGTAGACGCCGTGCGGACCGTCGAGCACGGTGTCGGGTCCGGTCGCGCCGGCGGCCGCGAGCCGCGCGGCGAGGATGCCGGCCTGCGAGGCGAACCCCGGGTGCAGCTGCTTGGTGGAGGCGCCGGTGCCGAGGAAGGCGAGCAGCCCACCCGCCTGGCTGCCGGCGATCCCGAGGGCGTCGGTGGCCCGGGCGGCGTCCAGCCCGATGAGTCTGGCGGCCACCAGTGCGGAGGAGAAGACCCCCGCCACCGCCGTGGCGTGCAGGCCCCGAGCGTGGAACCGGTGCGGCGCTGCCGCCGCGATCCGGCACACCGTCTCGTAGCCCACCACGGCGGCCTCGAGGACCTCCCGGCCGCTGGCGCCCACCTGCTGACCGACCGCGAAGGCGGCCGGCAGCACCACCGCGGTGGCGTGCACGAGACCGCCGGCGTGGGTGTCGTCGAAGTCGAGGGCGTGCACGAGCGTGCCGTTGGCCAGGGCCGCCGCGGGTGCGGAGAGGCGGAACGACCCACCGATCACCGCGGCCTCCGGCGTGCCACCGAGCGCGGTGGCCACCGCGACCGCCGGCGCGGCGGCGTCGCGCCGCACTGCGCGCCGAGGGCGGCGCCCACGCCGTCGAGCGAGGTGCCGCAGCGCGCGCTGTCGCGCACCGGGGCGGGGAGCTCGATGGGCCCGACGCCCCAGGCCGCCAGCACGCCCGCAGTGGTCATCGGGCGGCGGCCTCGGTCGCGCTCGACGGCTGCTCGGCCCTCGCCTCGCGCTCCTCGTCCGGCGTGCCGAACGCCCCGCGGGAGGTCAGGTCGGCGACGGCCTCGTCGTCGAGCCCGAGCAGGTCGCGGGTCACGTACTCGACGTCCTCGTTGCGCTGCGGTGCCCGGCGGTAGGCCGGCGGCTCCGTCGCCGACGCGCACCGGCGAGGCCAGCTGCTCGACCGTGCCGTAGCGCGGGTGCTCGGTCTCGACGACGAGCCCGCGGGCCACGGTGTGCGGTTCCTTGAGCGCCTTGCCGACGTCGTTGATCGGGCCGCACGGGATCGACGCCTCGTAGAACATGCGGCAGCCACTCGTCGACCGTCTTCTGCTTGAAGATCTCCTCGAGCTGCGCGAGCAGCTCGTCCTGGTGGTCGCGGCGCTTGGCGAAGGTCTCGTACGGCGACGCCCACCTCGGCCCACTCCGGCTGGCCGATCACGTGCAGCGAGCCGCGTGCCAGAACTTCTCCTTGGCGCAGCCGACGATCATCCAGGCGTCCTGGGCCTCGAAGGCCTGGAACGGCACCAGCGACGGGTGCGCGGAGTGACGGGTGCGCACCGGCTCGAAGCCCGCGTTGAGGTGCCAGGTCGCCGGGTAGGTGAGCATCGTGACCGCGGTGTCGTAGAGGCTCACGTCGCAGTCCATGCCCACCCCGTCGCGGCGGGCGGCGTGGACTCCGGCCAGCAGCGAGAGCGCCGCCACGAATCCACCCGAGTAGTCGACCATCGACAGGCCCGACTTGGTCGGCGGGCCCGCCGGGCTCGCCGGTGAGGTCCATCCAGCCGGCGAGCCCCTGGAGCACGTAGTCGTAGCCCGGCTCCTTCATGCGCGGACCCGGTCATGCCGAACCCGGTGAGGGAGACGCACACGATCTTCGGGTTGAGGTGCTTGAGGTCGTCGTAGCGTGATGCCGCATCTTCGCCGGCACGTCACCGCGCAGGTTGCGAGTAGACGACGTCGCTCACCTTCACCAGCTCCTCGAAGACCTGGCGACCGGACTCGGTGGTGAGGTCGAGGGAGATGCAGCGCTTGTTGCGGTTGAAGGACTCGAAGAACAGCGAGTCCTCGCCCTCGGTGTAGGGCGGCACGTAGCGACCGACGTCACCGCCGACGCGCGGGTCCTCGATCTTGATGACCTCGGCGCCGAGGTCGGCCAGGTGCATGCTGCCGAACGGCCCGGCGCCGTACTGCTCGACGGCGACGATCCGGAGGTCGCTCGGGGCAGTGGCTCTCATCGGGCGGGCTCCGGTCAGCTCGGCGATCATGGCGATGATCTCGTCCTGGGCGGCGCGGGTGTCCGCAGCGGCCAGCCCGTGGGTGGGCGGGCTGAGCTTGACCGCGTCGGCGAGCCCCTCGTAGGCCGCGATCCGCGCGGCCACGTCGTCGCGGGAGCCGACCATGGTGAGCGCGTCGACCATCGCGGTCGCGAGACGAGGTCAGCCGAGGTAGTCGGCGCCCTGGCCCGGACCGGAACGCGTCGATCACCGCTGCTGGTCGTCGGCGAGGTCGTGGAAGTCGAAGAAGTCGGCGTAGGTGCGCACGGTGGCGTAGAAGCCGACCAGGCCGGCAACCCGGCGGCGGGCGACGCGTGACGTCCTCGGCGATCGAGCAGCACGCCGACACGACGACGTCGAGGTCGTCGCGTCGCTTCGACCCTGCCCGGTCGATGCCCGACGCTCCAGGTCGGGCAGCACGCGCTCGGCGAGGTAGTCGGGCGAGCAGAGCTCGTGGCTGATCCAGCCGTCGCCGATCTCGCCGGCGAGCCGGGTCATCAGCGGCCCCATGGCCGCCAGGTAGACGGGGATGTCGGGGTTGAGCACGGGAAAGGGGCGCTCGTAGCCGCGGATGCGCATCGGCTCGTACTCGCCCTCGGCGACCATCGGCTCACCGCTGGTGCACGAGTCGCCAGAAGAGCCGGATGGCGGCCACGGTCTCGCGGGTGTGCGGCACGGGCTTGCCGAACAGCGACGTTGTGCCAGTCCTCGTTGAGCCGCTGGACGCCGGAGCCGAGCCCGAGCACGAACCGGCCGCCGCTGAGCTCGTCGAGGTCGAGGGCCTCGAGCGCGGTGACCATGGGGCTGCGGGTGAAGGCCAGCAGGATGCCGGTGCCGACCCGCGCCGTGCTCGGTGCCGGCAGCCAGCGCAGCCGCGGTACCGGTCGCGCTGCGATGCAGCTCGGAGACCCACAGCGTCTCGGCCCCGGCCTCCTCAGCGCGGCGTCCGGCGTCCACGAGCTCGTCGAGGGTCTCCCCCCACGGCTGGTAGGTGATCCGGAGCGACGTCACCGCTCGGACTCGGACTCGAGGGACAGCGGCCGCTTGCCCTCGGGGAAGATCCCGTCGAGGTGCCCGGCACCGCGCTTGTAGACGTAGGAACATGCGCTTGAACGAGCAGACCTCGTCGCCGTCCTGGTTGATGGTGCGCGTGCGCACGGTGACGATGCCGGCGTGCGGCCGTGAGCCCGACTCCCGCTTGTCGAGCACCAGCGACTCGCTCCAGAGGGTGTCGCCGGCGAAGACCGGGTGGGTCATCTTGATGTCGTCCCAGCCCAGGTTGGCGAACGCGTTCTGGGTGCAGGTCGGTGACGCTCTGTCCGACGGCGATGGCCACGGTGAGGGTGGAGACCACCAGCGGCTCGACCGAACTCCGACCGCGTGGCGTACTCGGCGTTGAAGTGGTTCTGGTTGGTGTTCATCGTGAGCAGCGTGAACCAGGTGTTGTCGCTCTCGGTGATGGTGCGACCGAGCGGGTGCTCGGTAGACGTCGCCCACCTCGAAGTCCTCGAAGAAGCGGCCGGTCCATCCCTCGCGGACCGTCATCGTCGGCCCCGTCCGTCACAGTTCGTCACGGGCGTGATTCTATTTGTCTGACATATAGAGGTCAAGCCTTGCGGCACGTCGATCTCCGCTCAAAACAACGGCATCGCTACCTCAGAGGTTTCCACCACATCCGCATATGGGGGGTCGCTGACGCGACCGCCGCGGCGGGCTCGCCGGGCCGCGACGAGGGCGCCGGATCAGCTGCGGTCGCGATAGGCCGAGCGCAGCCGGCTGAGGTGCTCGTGCATCGCCGCCGCCGCGGCGTCACCGTCACCCGCGGTGATCGCCTCGGCGATCACCTCGTGGTCGGCGTCGACGGTGTCCCAGAAGTTCTGGGGGACATCGGGATCCAGGAACTTCGACTGCAGCACCCGGAAGACCGGCTCGGTCATCATCTCGAGCAGTCCGTTGCCCGAGGCGTTCACGACGATGCCGTGGAAGTTGCGGTGCTCGCGGAACTTCAGGCTCCGGCCGCGGGTGCGGGTCTCGCGCTCGATCGCCTCGCGCATCTGCTCGACGTGGTGGTCCTGCCGCCGGACGGCCGCCAGCCGGGCGGCCGGCACCTCGAGCACCTCGCGCGCCTCGAGCATGTCGTCGATGCCGAGCGACTCGGCACCCGACATGAGGCCGATGCTGGTCTCGAGGTAGTCGCTCACCTGCTCGACCTCGACCCGTCGCACGAAGGTGCCGCCGGTGGTGCCGCGCGTGGTGTGGATGAGATCGCGGGAGGCCAGCACCCGCAGCGCCTCGCGGACGGTGCTGCGGCTGACGCCGAAGCTGGCCGCGAGATCCGCCTCGGGCGGCAGCCGGTCTCCGGAGGCGAGCTGCCCGCTCAGGATCAGCTCGAGCAGCTGGTCGGCGACCTGCTGGTAGGCCGGCCGGACCCGGCTCACGCCGAGCTGCCCCCGGGCGGGATCACGCGCCCAGTCGGACTGGTCGGCTGCTCCGCCATCGCTCCTCCTCGCCCCCCGACGGTCATCGCAGGACCTCGCGATCCTGGCACCCGGGCTGCCCGGGCCTGTCGTAGCCTGCCCGCTCGCGCCTGCCGCTGTCACATAACGGTCACGCAAGTCCCGCTTGAGCACCTTGCCGCTCGGGTTGCGCGGCAGCTCGGAGACCACGTGCCACTCCCGCGGCACCTTGAAGCGGCGCCACGGCCGCGCTCACGTGCGCCTCGAGCGACGCCGGGTCGACGATCTGGTCGCGCCGGGCGACGACGAAGGCCGTCACCCGCTCGCCGTAGACGTCGTCCGGCAGGCCCACGACGGCGACGTCGTCGACCTGGGGGTGGCGGGCGAGCACCTCCTCGACCTCGCGCGGGTAGATGTTCACGCCGCCCGCGATGATCATGTCCTTCTTGCGGTCGACGATGGAGATGAAGCCCTCGTCGTCGGCCACCGCGATGTCGCCCACGGTCACGAAGCCCGTCGTCGTCGAAGGCCTCGGCGGTGGCCTCCTCGTTGTGCAGGTAGCCCTTCATCAGCATCGGCGAGCGCGCGAACAGCTCGCCGGGCTCGCCGGGGCCGACCGGCTCGCCGTCCTCGCCGACCAGCTTCACCTCGTTCATGAACCACGGGTGGCCGACGCTGCCGGCCTTGCGCAGCGAGTCCTCCGGGCGCAGGTCGGTGACCACTGCGCACTCGGTGGAGCCGTAGAGCTCGTGCACGTCGACGCCGGGGAAGGCCTCGTGGACCCACTCCTTGAGCGCCACCGGCAGCGCGGCGGCGTTGAAGTAGAGCGTCTTCAGCGCCGAGAGGTCGAAGGAGCGGCATCGGCTCCTCGAACAGCCGCCGCACCTGCTGGGCGTGGGTGGGCACCAGGAAGACGGTGCTGGTGCGGCTGTGCTCGAGCTCGCGCAGGAACTCCTCCGGGTCCCAACGCCGCAGCACGTGGACCGTGCCGCCGACCTGGGGCCAGGCGTAGGCGAAGGCGAAACCGGCGCCGTGGTAGATCGGGGCGACCGCCATGGTGGTGCGGCTCGGGCCGAGGCCGAACTCGATGGCGGAGGCGAAGTCGTTGAGCACCCGGCCCCGGTGGGTGAGCACGACGCCCTTCGGCAGCCCGGTGGTGCCGGAGGTGTAGGTGATGCAGAACGGGTCGAGCTCGTCGACCGCGTACCTGCGGGTCGCGCTCGGTCGCGGCGTCGAGGAACGACTCGTAGTCACGACCGTGCTCGCCGCCGATGGCGACCACGGTGTCGAGCGCCTCGACGTCGCCGAGCACGCCCGGCGACGTTGTCGGCCAGGGCGTCGTCGACGATGACCGCTCGCGCTCGCGAGTGGTTCGAGCACGTAGCGCGTTGTCGGCGGGGTTGTTGCGCGGGTTCAACGGCACCATCGGGCAGCCCCGCCTTGGCCAGGCCCGCAGCGATCTC
Source organism: uncultured Actinomycetota bacterium (assembly GCA_963845795.1). Taxonomy (GTDB): domain Bacteria; phylum Actinomycetota; class Actinomycetes; order Propionibacteriales; family Nocardioidaceae; genus Nocardioides. Next base: position 64,390 of record CAWJTG010000018.1, read on the forward strand.
GAAGTACTCGAGGCGGTTGCCGGCGAGCACCGCCACCGGCTCGCCCGGGGCGCAGGCCCGCTGTCCAGCAGGCCGGAGGCGAGCCGGTTGGAGCGCGCGTCGAGGGCGCGCGAAGGTGAGGACTGCGGTCGCCGTCGACGACGGCGGTGCGGTGCGGCGTGGAGCGGCCGAACTCGCGGATGCCGGCTGCCATGTGGAGCGGGGAACCGGTCATCAGGAAGTCTCCTCGGGAGGGTGTCGCACCAGCATGACGACCTCGGCGGTGGCCACGGTCGTGCCGTCGTCGTCGCGCGCGGTCCAGTCGACCTGCTGCCGGGCCTTGCCCGGCGGTGCGGGTCGGCTCAGGCACGCCGAGGGACACCTCGACGTGCAGCCGGGTGCCGGGTCGCACCATCGCGGCGAAGCGCACGTTGCGGATCTCCAGCAGCGCCACCGCGTGGTCGAGGACGCCGGACTGCTCCACGAGCCCGCCCATGAGCAGCAGCACGGCCTGGCCGGGCAGCGGTCGCTGGGTCGGGTCGTCGGGATGGAACAGCGGGTGGGTGTAGCCGCCGCCGGTCACGAGGTCGGTGGCGAGGTCGGCGGTGACCACCACCGACGGCGTGATGAGGGTGCTCATCAGTAGCTCCGCCCCAGGCCGAGCGCCTCGCCCGCCAGGTTGCGGGCCATCTCGTTGCTCACCGGGCTGAACAGCTGGAGCCGCGCGTCGCGGAAGTACATCTGCATCCGGCTCTCGGCGGCCAGCCCCATCGCGGCCATGGTGCGCATGCCGGCGTCGACGGCGACCGCGGTGGCCTCGGCGGCATGAGCCTTGGCGAGGGTGGCGGCGGCCGTCGACTCGATGCCGGCGTCGATGGCGCGCGCCGACCGCTCCACGAGCAGCTGGGCGGCGGCGACCCCGGCGGCGGCGTCGACCAGCCGGTGCTGGACCGCCTGGAACGAGCCGATCGGCCGGCCGAAGGCCTGCCGCTCCCGGGCGTAGGCGAGGGCGAGGTCGAGCGCCGCTCGCCCGATGCCGTTGCTGATCGCGGCCGAGAGCACCCGCTCGACGGCGAGCGAGGAGCGCAGGCCGTGGAAGCCGCGTCGCCGTTCGCCCACCAGGGCGTCGAGCGGCGCGACGGCGTCGTCGAGCACGACCTCGCAGCTGCCGGCGGCGCGCATGCCCGCGAGCCTCACCCGGTTGACCTGCACGCCGGGCTGGTCGGTGGGCACACAGATCAGGGAGATGCCGTGGCTGCGGCGGGCGGGGTCGGTGGGCTCGTCGGTGCGGGCGAGCACGAGCACGTAGTGGGCGTGGTGGGCCATCGAGATCCACAGCTTGCGGCCGGTGACCCGCCAGGCGCCGTCGACCTCGCGGGCGCGGGTGCGCAGGGCGAGCGCGTCGGTGCCTCCGTCGGGCTCGGAGATCCCGAAGGAGATCACGGTCTCCCCGCGGGCGAGGCCGGCGAGGAGCTCGTGCTGCTGCGGGCTCCCGGCGTCGGCGAGCGCGCGTCCGGTCATGGCCACGAGCACGTAGTCGGTGGCCAGCGAGGGGAACCGGCGGGCGAGCTCGGAGGTGACGATGAACGCCTCGACGGCGCCACCGCCGCTGCCACCCAGCCGCTCGGGGAACCCGATGCCGAGCAGCCCGAGGTCGGCGAGACCGCGCCACAGCTCCATCGGGAGCTCGCCGGCCTCGTCGAGCCCCAGCACCTTCTCCTCGGGCAGCACGGAGTCGAGGTAGCGCGCGACGGTGCCCGCGAAGTCGCGCTCGTCGTCGGAGGTGGCGACCTCCGGCATCAGCGGGAGGACGTCAGGCGAGCGGCCGGACATCGGCGTCCCCCCAGCCGGCCGGTCGCTTCTCGACGAACGCGGTGAAGCCCTCGGCGGCGTCCGGCACCTCGTGGACGAACTGCTCGAACAGCGCCCGCTCCAGCCGGAGCCCGGCCTCGAGGCCCACCTCACGGGGCGCGTGCACCAGCCGTTTCACCATCGCGATGACCGGGCGCGAGCGGCCGCGGATCCCGGTCAGCAGGCTCTCGACCTCGTCGTCGAGGCGCTCGCGCGGAGCGCTGGCGAGGGCCAGGCCCCACGACACCATCGTCGGCCCGTCGAGCCAGAGCGGCGTCAGCATCAAGGCCTTGGCCCGTTGGTCACCGAGCTTGCGGGCGGCGCGCTGGCTCGAGCCGGCGCCGGGGGGCACCCCGAAGTCGAGGTGGACGTCGCCCACCCGGGCCTCGTCCGCGGCCACCACGAAGTCACAGGCGAGGAGCAGCTCGAAGCCGCCGGCCCGGGCCAGACCGCCCACCCGTGCCACCACCGGCACCGGCAGCGCCTCGATGCGCCGCAGCACGGCGTGGAAGTGGTCGAGGAACGGGAGGAAGACGCCGTCGGGGTCGCCGAAGCAGCGCTCGAGGAAAGCGAGGTCCATGCCCACGCTGAACGCCTTGCTGCCGGCTCCGGTGATCACGACGGCGCGCAGCCCGAGGTCGTCCTCGGCTGCGTCGAGGGCGGCGTCGAGCCCGGCGAGCACCTCGGGGTGCAGCGAGTTCATCGTGGCCTCGCCGTCCAGGAGCACGTACATCACCTGGTCGGCGGTGTGGAAGCGGACGTCGGTCACGCGGTTCCCCCCGTGCACTGGCGGGTGAACTCCAGCAGGTGTCGTGCGTAGGTGTCCGGGACTCGCAGATGGGGCTGACCGGGCAGGCCCTCGAGCACGACGAGCCGCGCGTCCGCTGCCAGCTCGAGCGCCCTCTCGTCCTTGTCCGCCAGCAGGTCGTGCTCGGCATCGAGCAGGAGCACGGGCACGTCGAGGGCTGCCAGCGAGCCGGCCGGGTCGTGCCGGAACGCGGCCTGGTAGCCCCAGTCGTAGCGGTCCTTGACGCGCAGCAGCTCCACCGCTGCGACGTGCAGCAGCTCGGGGGTGAGCTCGGGCCAGATCCGCCGGTACCGCTCGACGGCCCAGGTGAACTCGGCGCCGTCGACGTCGGCGGGCACGGCGGGCGTCCAGCCGCGCGACGTGGGCCCGCCGCTCCTCCTCGTCGTAGAGCGCGACGCCACTGAGCACCACCCCGGCCACCTCGACCCCCGGACGGCGAGCCACCTCGATGGCCAGGGACGCGCCGGTGTGCACGCCGGCGAGCACCCAGGGGCCTGCCCCGAGCTGGGCCAGCGCCTCGGCCAACCGGGCCGCGTACTCGGGGATCTCGTGACCCGGTCCGTCGGGTGGTGCGGAGGTGCCGTACCCCGGGGTGTCCGTGGCGACGACGCGCGCGTGCGGCGCGAGCGCCGCGACGACGTCGAGCCAGACCTCCGACGACAGCGGCGACTCGTGGAACAGCGCGATGTGGGGACCGCTCTCGCCGGCGGTGACGGCGTGCACCTGGCCCCAGGCGGTGTCGACGTAGGCGCGCCTCACCGTGGCGGTGGAGCTCACCGGGGCGGGCCCACCTTCACCAGCAGATCGACCTCACCGCGCGCCGCGAGCCGCGGGGCGGGGGCACCGGCCGGGATGTGCACGAGTGAGCAGGCGGCCACCTCGACACCGTCGACCGCCATCGTGCCGGCTGTCGACACCACGAACCGTTCCCGCGGCAACGCCTCCAGCGGCAGGTCCCAGCCGTCGGGCAGTCGCACCAGGACGCTGCGGGCACCGGTGACCTCGTTGAGGCTCAGCACCTTGCTGCGCAGCCGTGCGGCGTCCTGGCTGTCGGAGGCCAGGCCGGTCGTCTCGTCGTCGTGAGCACGCCAGGGCATGAACCGGGTCTCGGCGCGGCGGACGTAGCCGCGCGGGCCGAGACCGCCGTCGTGCCCGGGTCGCGGGTTGTGGCCGGCCTCCTCGTCGGGCCGCACCACCCGGCTCACCCGGCCGCTGCCCTCACTGGGGTCCTCGCCCTCCATCATCAGGATGTTCTCGAAGCCGAGCGGCGCATCGGCCATGTGCACCCAGCCCGGCGGGCGCCAGAAGTAGTCGCCCGCCTCGAAGCGCCCCTCGGCGGTGAGCACGGCCTCCCCGTCGAGGAAGTACGCCTCCTCGACGCTGTCGTGGTAGGCCTCGCAGAGGTCGATGTACCCGGGGTCGACGCGCACGTGGTCGATGCGACGTGTGGTCTCGTCGACCCACAGCTGCTTCATCCAGTACTTCGAGAACAGCTCGGCCACCCGGTCGGGGTCGCCGAGGTTGTCCCGGAACGCGGGCTCCATGGAGGCGTAGACGTCGGTGCCGTTCACCCAGGACAGCGACGGCCCCGTCGACGACGGTGCTGGTCGTGCCGGTGGTGGTGCTGGTGGTGGTGCTGGTCATCGCGTCACTCCGGTCTCGCCCGCGAAGGCGCGGTAGGCGTGCTTCTCACGGGGATCGGCCGACAGCCGGGCCGAGAGCAGCGTCTTGGTGTAGTCGTGCTGCGGCGCCGCGAAGAGCTCGGCCGTCGGCCGGGTCTCGACGAACTCGCCGCGATACATGACGGCGACGCGGTCGCTCACCCACTCGACGGTGTGCATGTCGTGGGAGACGAACAGGTAGGCCAGGCCGAGCTCGCTCTGCAGCTCGGCGAGCAGGGCGAGGATCTGGGCCCGGATCGAGAGGTCGAGCGACGAGGTCGGCTCGTCGAGGACGACGAACCGGGGTCGGTTGACGATGGCCCGGGCGATCCCCACCCGCTGCTGCTGACCGCCGGAGAGCTCACCGGGCAGTCGTTGCGCGAGCTCGGGTGGCAGGCCCACCCGGTCGAGCGTGCGACGTACCGCGTCCCGGGTGGAGGTGGCGCCCAGGCCGGGCTGGTGGATCTGGAGGGGCTCGGCCACGATCGAGCCCACCGACATCCGCGGGTTGAGCGACTCGAACGGCTCCTGGAACACGACCTGCATGTGGGCGCGCTCGGCGCGCAGCTCGGCCGGTGACATCGCACCGAGGTCGCGGCCCTCGAAGGTGACGGTTCCGTCGTCGAGGTCGAGAAGTCGCAGCACGGCGCGGCCCAGCGTCGACTTGCCCGACCCGCTCTCGCCGATGACGGCGAGCGTCTCGCCCTCCTCGACCGTGAGCGAGACGCCGCGGAGCGCGTGCACGGGCGTGCCGCCCCGCTGCCGGGCCGCGAAGGTCTTGTGCGCGTCACGCACCTCAACGAGCGACATCGAGCCTCTCCCCCGCCCGCGGCACCGAGCCGATGAGCTTGCGCGTGTACGCGTGCTGCGGCCGCACCATCACGTCCATGACGTCACCGTGCTCGACGACCTCGCCGTCGTACATGACGACCACCCGGTTGCAGTACTGGGCGATGACGCCCAGGTCGTGGGTGACCAGCAGCATCGCGCGGTCCTCCTCGCGGACCACCTGGGTCATCAGGTCCATGATCTGCGCCTGCACGGTGGCGTCGAGGCCGGTGGTCGGCTCGTCGGCGATCAGCAGCTCAGGGGAGAGCGTGGTGGCCAGCGCGATCACCACCCGCTGGGCCATGCCGCCGGAGAGCTGGTGGGCGTAGCCGTCGAGCACCCGGGCCGGCTCGGCGATGCCGACGCCCTCGAGCATGCCGAGGGCGACCTTGCGGCTCTCCTTCCTCGACAGCTTCCGACCGTGGGCCTTGTGGAGCTCGCGGAACTGGCGCTCGACCGAGTAGATCGGGTTGAGCGAGCCGAACGGGTTCTGGGCGACGAACCCGATCCGGCCGCCACGCACCTCGCGCATCTGCCGCGACGACGCCGCGACCAGGTCGACGTCACCGAGGGCGATGCGGTCGGCGGTGATGGTGCTCGTGGACCCAAGAAGCCGCAGGATCCCCTTCACGGTGGTGGACTTGCCGCAGCCGGACTCACCGACGATGCCGACGATCTCGCCACGGCTCACGGTGAGGTCGACGCCCCGCACCGGGTGGACGACGCCGTCCGGGGTGTCGATGCTGACCCGCAACCCGGAGACCTCCAGCACGGTTCGGGCCGCTCGGTCGGTGGCTTCCGGCGGCCGGGACTCAGGCTCGGTCTGATCGGACACGTGGTTCTTCCCCGTCGGGTCGGAGGGCGGGTCGTTCTGGTCGACGGCTGTCATCGGCCGGCTCACCGCAGGGTCCGTGAGGTGCGGTCGCCGATCGCGTCCGCGAGCAGGTTGAACGCGATGACGCACAGGACGATGGCGAGGCCCGGGAACGTCGTCATCCACCATTGGCCGGAAGCCATGTTGCCGGATCCGGCGCGCACCATCGAGCCCCACGACGACGTGGACGCGCTCACCCCCACGCCGAGGAACGACAGCGAGGCGATCACGACGATCGCGTTGGCGATGGTCAGCGAGGTCTGGACGAGGACGACGCCCCACACGTTCGGCAGCAGATGGCGGAAGGTGATCCGTCGTGGCCGCGCGCCCATCGCGATCGCCGCCTCGATGAACCGCGACTCGCGCAGCGCCAGCACCTCGCTGCGCAGCAGCCGCATGTAGCGAGGCACGTTGATGAGGGCGATCGCCACCACCACCATGTAGAGCTTGTTACCGGAGAGCGACACCAGCGCGAGCGCCAGGATCAGCAGCGGGAACGCCTGGAAGGCGTCGAGGCCGCGCACCAGCCGCTCGCTGCCCTTCCCCTTGGTGCTCGCGGCCAGCCCGAGCGGCACTCCGATGAGGATCGAGAGCAGGGTTCCGGCGAGCGCCAGCGACAGGTCGACGCGTGCGGCGTCGATGGTGCGGGAGAAGATGTCGGCGCCGGCGGCGTCGGTGCCGAACCAGTGGGTGCCCGACGGTGGCTGCAGCGACGACGAGCCGTCGGTGGCCGACGGGTCGAAGGGCAGCGGGGCGAACAGCCCGGCGAGCACCAGCGCGACGATGAAGCCGACGCCGAGGGCAGCGGCGGGGTGACGGCGCACCATCCGGCCCAGGCGGCGCCCGAACGAGGGTCGCTCCGGCGGCGGGGGCAGCTGCTCGTCGGCCAACAGGGCCTGGGGCTCGTCTGCGGACGTGTTCTCAGGCACGGGAGATCCTCGGGTCGAGGAGCCCGACGACGATGTCGAGCAGGGTGTAGGTGATGAGGGTGATGGCGCCCGCGACGAGCACCATCCCCTGGACCACCGGGACGTCGAGCCGCAGGATCCCCTGCAGCGCCCACTGGCCCAGACCGTCCCAGGCGAAGATCCGCTCGACGATCGCCTCGCCACCGAACAGCGCGGCGAAGATGACGCCGCCGTAGGTGACGATCGTCGAGCGGGCCTCGACGAAGGCGTAGCGGACGACGGTGCGCTCGGGGAGGCCGAGCGCCCGGGCGAACTGCGCCTGCTGGGAGTTCAGCGCCTTCCCGACCGTGCTGCGCGCGGTCTTGGCGAAGTAGGCGGCATAGACCAGGGCGAGGGTGAGCACCGGCAGCACGAGGTGCTGCATGGCCGAGGAGAACAGCGCCGTGTCGCCGGCGATCAGCGCGTCGATCGGCACCATGCCCGTGACCTCGGGTGGTGGTCGCTCGGTGATGTCGAGCTGACCGGTGGGCGAGGGCGCCCACCCGAGCACGTAGAAGACGAAGTAGATGAGCAGGAGGCCGAGCAGGAAGTCGGGCACCGCCTGGAAGACGCCCGTTCCGAACCGGCCGGCCTTGTCGGGGATCCGGCCGCGGAAGTAGGCGCCCGCGGTCCCGACCGCGACGCCGATCAGCGCGGCGAGCACCACCGAGACCACGATGAGCAGCATCGTCGGCGGCAGCTTGTCGGCGATCTCACCTCGTACCGACTGCTTGCTGTAGTACGACGTCCCGAGGTCGCCCTGCACCAGGGCGCCCATGTAGTCGACGTACCGCTCGGCGAAGGGCTTGTCGAGGCCGAGCTCGACCCGCACCGCCTCGACCTGCTCATCGCCGGCGAGCGGCCCCGCCACCGTCTCGGCGGGATCTCCGGGGGTGACGCTGACCAGAAGGAAGGACAGCGTCACCACCCCGAAGAGCGCCGCGACGAGGAACAACAGGCGGTTGAGCACCAGCCGCGCCGGACTGGCGGCCTTCGCGCGCCGGACCTTGGTGACCGGTGTGGTGGTGCTCAGCGCCATGGCGTCACTTCCGGGAGAGGTCCTGGAACGCGACACCGCCGGAGGGCAGGGCCGAGTACCCGTCGATCGACTCGGCGACGCCGGCGAGGTCGGGGACCTCGACGAGCGAGACCAGCGGGTCGTTCTCCGCCAGCAGGCCGATCGCGTCGTTGATCTTCTGGTCGCGCTCCGGGCTGTCCTCGGTGTCGAGGATGGAGTCGACCAGCTTGTCGAACTCGGGGTTGCTGTAGCCGCTCTTGTTCAGCGGGGAGGCACTGTTCAGGTAGAGGAACAGGTCGTAGCCGACCTCCGGCTGAGCCGGTCGCTCGCTGTACAGGTAGGACTCGTAGCTCTGGTCGGAGACGCCGGCCTCGAAGTCGGCCACCGACGGCACGGCCGACAGCTTCACCTTGATGCCGACCTCACCCAGGTCGCTCTGGATGAGACGGGCGAGGTTCTCGGCGTAGGGGCCGGGACGCTCGTTGCTGTAGTTGAGCGTCATGTCGAAGCCGTCGGGGTAGCCGGCCTCCTCGAGCAGCCGCTTGGCCTCGTCGGGGTCGTAGTCGCCCACGCTCGGCTGGTCGTCCCACAGCGTGCTCGACACCGGGGTCAGCGCCGGCTCGGCGAAGCCCTGGTAGATCGACTCGACGATCGCGTCACGGTTGATCGCGTGGTTGATCGCCTGACGCACCAGCGGCTTGGAGAGCTCCGGGCTCTTCTCCGAGAGCGTCAGGTTGTGCCGGTTGGTGTCGGGCATGTTCGACGTCCGCGCCTGGTCGCTGTTCTCGATGGTCTCGAGCTGGTCGATCGGCGGCTCCGAGATCACGTCGACCTCACCGGAGGAGATGAGCTGGGCGCGGGAGGCGGCGTCCGGCACCGCGCGGATGACGACCTCGGTCGAAGCTGCGGTCGCCGAAGTAGTTGGGGTTCGGCTTGAGCCGCACCTCGCTGCCCGGGTCGAGAGAGTCGAGGATGTAGGCGCCGAAACCAGCGAGGTTCTGGGCGAGCCACTCGCTCGACCACGGGTCCTCGTCGGTGGCGTGCTTCTTGACCTCGGTCGAGTCGAGGATGCCCACGAGCGGGTAGGCCAGGGTCGACTGCACGACGGTCGAGGGTGCGGTCAGGTTGAACTGCACGGTGTAGTCGTCGATCTTCTCGACGGCGTTCTCCGGGTCGAAGTTCGCGACGGCGAGCAGGATGCCGGCCTGCAACGTGGCGGGGTCGCTGTACATGCGCTCGAAGGAGTAGAGGACGTCGTCGGCCGTCATCTCGTTGCCGTAGGCGCTCTCGACGCCCTCGCGCAGGGTGACGGTGTACTCGGTGCCGTCGTCACTGATCTCGACGCCCTCGGCCAGCGACGGGACGACGTCGTCGGTCCCGATGAGCTGGTCGTCGGGCAGCGAGGTGTCGTACTCGAACAGCGTGGCCATCGACGAGTCGAGCGTGTAGAGCCAGGTCAGGCCCGTGAACACGTTCGGGTCGAGCTGGTCGGGCGTGGCGGTCCAGGCCACGGTGAGAGTGGTGTCGGACCCGCCGCCGGCGCCACCACCGCCGCCGCCACCACCACCGCACGCCGTCAGCGCGGTAACCGCCAGCAGCGCGGCGGTGAGCCCCGCCCGTCGTGTGACTCTCGATCGCATCTGTACTCCAGGTGTAGGTGGAACGCCCGAGCGGGATATGTCTGACGTAAACATAGGGTGAGCCGTGTCACGCCCGCAAGGCCTCCAGGTCACGAACCGGTTAACTCCTCGCCGATTGCCCGATCTCCGGTCAACAGTGGCTCACGGCGGGCCCCCGTCAGGCCGTTGACAACGGTCCGCACACCCGGCACCGTCGGCTCAGCCCGCAATACTCAGACCTTTACTCATCATGCCCGGAGGTGCCAGCGCGTGACCGCCCCTCCCGCCTTGCGGTTCGACGGGATCGACGTCGTGGCCCTCGAGGTGCCGCAGGCCGAGCCGCTGCTCGGTCTCTACCGCGACCAGCTCGGGTTCGCGATCGCGAGCGATGAGGAGGGCGGCGCCACCGGCGACCTCGGGGCCCTGCTCGGCCTGGAGCGGCCCGTGATCCGGGCGGTGCACCTCACCCGCGGCGACGCGTCCGGGGGCGCGCTGCTGCTGGTGGAGACAGGGTGCCCGCCGGCCGGACCCGCCGACGTGCCCGCCCGCCGCCCCGGCCCCTACGCCCTGGACTTCTACCTGCGGGACGCCGCCAGCACCGAGGCCCGGTTGGCCGAATCCGGGTGGCGGTTCAGCTCCGAGGCAGTGCGCTACCCGCTGCCCGGCACCCACATCGAGGTGCGCGAGCACATGCTCCACCAGCCGCACAGCGGCCTGCTGCACGCCCTGGTCCAGCACCGCCCGGGCGGCACCCGGTCGGTGCTCGGGGACGACGAGACGGGCGTCAGCAGCGAGGTGGTGGCGGTGGTGGTGCTCACGGCCGACCTGCCGGCCGCACGGGCGTTGGCGCGCGACGTGCTCGGCGGTCGCGAGTACTTCGCGGGCGTCTTCGCGGGCCCGGAGGTCGAGGAGATGCTCGGCTTCCCCCCGGGCCACGGGCTGGACGCCGCGCTGTTCCGCGGACCCGGATCCCGCAACGCCCGGCTCGAGTTCGCCCGCCCGGTCGACGGCGCCGGTCGGCCCGTGGCCCTGGTCGCCGGCGCCGCGCGCCCGGCGGTCGTGCCGACGGTCGTGGTCGCCGACGTCGACGAGGTGGCGGACCGGCTGCGCGCCCACCCGACCGCCGGAGCCGTGTCGGCGCCGTACGCGATCGCGTGGGGCGGCCGGCCCTGGCGCGGCGTCCGCCTCGACACCCCCCACGACCTGTCGCTCTGCGTGCTGCAGCCCGGTCGGCCGTGAGGACCCGTGCGCTCCGTGGCACGTCGGCCCTCCTGGTGGCCGCGATGGCCGCCAGCTTCACCCCCACCCCCCTCTACCCGCGCTACCAGGAGCGGTGGGACCTGTCGTCGGCGCAGATCAGCCTGGCCTTCGCGGCCTACGCCTTCGGGGTGCTCGCGGTCCTGGTCACCCTCGGCGGCCTCGCCGACCGGGTCGGCCGGCTGCCGGCGCTGCGCTGGTCGGGCGCCCTGCTGCTGGTGGCACTGGCGGTGCTCGCGGCGGCCCCGACGTTCGAGGTGCTCGTGGGCGGGCGACTGCTCCAGGGCCTCGCCACCGGCGTCGCGACCAGCGCGGGGGGCGCGATGATGGCCGAGCTGCACCCGCGCGGCCGCCACGCAGGGTCGCTGCGCTACACCCTCGCGCTCGCTCTCGGCATGGCGGTCGGTCCGCTCGCCGCGGGGCTCGCCGCGAGCCGGCTGCCCGGGCCCCTCGTCGCCCCGTACCTGCTCGTCGGCGTCGTGCTGGCCGCGGCGACCCTCGCACTCGTGGCCGCGCCCCTGCCCGAGACCCGCCGCCCCGGGCAGCGCCTGGTGGGAGGTGTCGGCGTGCCCCGCCCACTGCGAGGCTCGTTCGCCGCCGCCGCCGCGGCCATCGCCGGCACCAACGTGTGCCTCGGAGTCATGGGCACGTTCGGCCCGCAGGTGGCCCGTTCGCTCGGCTGGACGTCGGCCGCCGCGGCCGGTGCCCTGGTGTCGCTGGTGCTGGTGACCGTGGCCGTGGCCCAGGTGCTCGGTCGCGGCGTGCCGGTGCGGCCGGCACTCGTGGCGTGCGGACTCACCGGCTCGGGCGGGTGGGCGGTGCTGCTCCTGGGCGTGGTCCTGGAGTCGGGCCCGGCCGCCGTGGCGGGCTGCGTGCTGCTCGGCATCGGTGCGGGGACCGGCCTGCTCGCCTCGTCGGCGCACGTGGGAGCCATCGCGCCGCCCGACCGTCGTGCGGGACTGCAGGCCGCCTACCTCGTCGTCGCCTTCACGATCCTGGCCGCCTCGTCGCTGGCGCTCGGGCCGGTCGTCTCCCACGCCTCGCTCGAGACCGCGCTCGCCGTCGCGCTCGGACTAGCCCTCCTCGCCACCGCAGCCTCCGCCGTCCTCGTCGCGCGTGCCGTCGCGCCCACCCCCAGGAGCACCCGTGTCTGACCTGCCCATCACCCTGGCCGCCGCCCGCACTGCTCTCGACGCCGGCGAGATGTCGGCGGTCGACCTGGTCGACGCGTGTGCGGCCGCCGCCGCGGCCGACGACGACAGGCTCGGCGTCTTCCTCACCACCACCTTCGACTCGGCTCGGGAGGCAGCCACCGGCGCCGACGCCCGCCGCGCCGAGGGCCGCGCGCTCGGCCCGCTCGACGGCATCCCGCTGGTGGTGAAGGACATCGTGCTCACCGCCGATGCGCCGACGACCGCGCAGAGCCTGCTGCGCGAGCGGGTGGCGACGCCGGACGCGCCGGTGAGCGCCCGGCTGCGAGCGGCCGGGGCCTCGCTGGTCGGCAAGACGTCGACCATGGAGTTCGCGCTCGGCTTCTCCGACCCCGACAAGCCGTTCCCGCTGCCCCGCAACCCGTGGGACGACGAGCGCTGGACCGGCGGGTCGAGCTCGGGCACCGCGTCGGCGGTGGCCGCCGGCATGGCGCTGGGCGGCGTCGGCACCGACACCGCCGGCTCGATCCGCATGCCGGCCGCGTGGTGCGGCGTGACCGGTCACAAGCCGACCTACGGGCTGGTGCCGCGCACCGGTGTCTTCCCGCTGGCCTGGACGCTCGACCACGTCGGCCCGCTCGCCCCCACCGCCGAGGACTGCGCGCTCCTGCTGGCCGCCATGGCCGGCCCCGACGGCGACGACGACTCGGTTCCGGCCGGCGCCTGCTTCACTGCACCCGACGGGCCGGCCGATCTCGCCGGGCTCCGCGTGGGGCTAGCTCTCGACCCCCTCGAGCGCTCGGTGCCCGGCGTCCGCGACCGGGTGACCGAGGCGACCGCGGTGCTGGAGCGAGCCGGCGCCGAGGTGCGGGAGGTCCGGCTCCCCCACTATGCCGAGGCCGAGGACACCGTCATGCTCGGCCTGGCCGCCGAGGCACTCGCCTACCACCACCGCGACGCCGTCGCACGGTGGACCGACTTCGGCTCCACCACCCGAGCCGCGCTGCTCGGGGGCCTGCTGCTCACCGGCGCCGACGTCGTCCAGGCGCTGCGGGTGCGTCGGCACGTGCAGCGGCAGATGGCCGCGGTGCTCACCGAGGTCGACGTCGTCGTCGGTCCCACCGGCACCTGCCCGGCACCTCTGGTCGACCGGCTCGACTTCGGCGAGGTGGTCGCTGCACTCCAGACCCAGTACTGGAACGCCACCGGGCACCCGGCGCTCTCGGTGCCCATGGGGCTCGTGGACGGTTTGCCGGTCGGACTGCAGCTGGCCGGCCGCGCATTCGACGACGCCCGGGTGCTCGGGATCGGGTGGGCGTTCCAGGAGCTCACCGACCACCACCTCGCCCGGCCTGCTCCGCCCGCACTCCCCGACCCGGAGGTCACCGCATGAACGACGACGACACCCGGCAGCTGGTCGCGCTGCTGGTCGCCCGGTCAGGGCTGCCCGCCTCGGAGGCCGAGGTCGCTGCCCTCGCCGGCGGCGCGGCCGAGGTGCACGCGGCCGTCGACCGTCTCTACGCGGTGCCGGTGGACCGCGAGGCCGAGCCCGGCGCGGTGTTCCGAGCGCGCTGACTATTGCGGTGGGACCGCGCAGGTGCGCGGCACGAAGCCCGCGACGGTGAGCATCCGGCCCACGCCGGCCAGGACCGCCGTCACCATCAGCAGCTCGGCGACCTGGGCGCTGTCGAAGTTCGTCCGGAGCGCGGCCCACTCCTCCGGCGTCAGCTCGTCGTCGTCGATGCTGAACGGCGAGAGCTTGATCGCAAGCGACAGTGCCGCTCGCTCGTCGTCGGGCAGCGGGGTCGGGTCGAGGGAGAGGACGCCGTCGACCTGGTCCTGGGTGAGCCCTGCTGTCAACGCAGCGTCGATGTCGCCCGCCCGGCAGAAGGTGCACCCGCTCAGGGCCGCGAGTGCGAGTCGGACGACCTCCTTGACCCGGACCGGGACGGTGCCGCCGGCGAAGACCTGTCCGTAGAACTGCTCCCAGTAGAACCGAGCGGTTCCGGGAGAGTTGCTCATGAAGCGGTGGAAGCTGGTGTCGGCGTCCAGTCCCTCGAGGCGTGACACCTGCGCCTCGAGGAACGGCGGGATCTGCGCGCGACCCACCATCGGCAGGTCAGGGATGGGCATGCGGACCCCCTCGGTCAGTGGTGGCGGGGTCGGTCGGGGTGACGGACGAGTGCCGTTCCGCGGCCGCGGTGACCCCGCAGACCTCGCAGTCGTCGAGCTGCACCGCCGCTGCCTCCTGCTGATCGAGGTAGGCCGACACCAGCGCCACCGCCAGCCCGGCGTGCCGAACCGGCGAGACCATCGGGGCGCCGGGGCCGGCGGCGTGACCGGCAGCGTGGGCACGGGCCGCCTCGTGCGCCACCGCGAGGCCGATGCGGGAGGGATCCAGCACCGCGACGCCGAGTCGCTCGCCCAGCGTCTCGGCCACCGGCGCCATGCAGGTGCACCCCAGCAGCACCACGTCGGTGCCGTCGCGATCCATCGCGGCGCGGCTCAGCGCCACGAGGTCGTCGACGACGTCGCCCTCGCCACGGAGCATCCGGGCCTTGACGCCGTCGCCGCGACCGACCCGGTCGAGCTCGTCGTCACCGGAGAGGTGGTGCACCCCGCGGCACCGCTCCCCACCTGGCGTGGCGGCCAGTCGCTCGTCGTAGAGGTACCTCATCGACTCCGGCCACACGGTGACGACGGAGAACTCGCCCAGCGCAGCCGCGGCCCTGATGCCCTCCTCGCCGGCACCCACCACGGGCACCGCGGCCAGGGCGCGGATCCGGCCGACGGCGTAGTCGCCGAAGGTGTCGACGTAGAGCGCGTCGCACCCCTCGGCCAGCGCCCGCTCAGCCGCGTCGAGGGTGCCGAGCTCGGTCATCAGGTGCTCGTAGGGCGAGCGGGCGAGCACCCGGAACCGGAGGTCGTGCAGCACGGTAGTCACGCCGTCGGGGTCGGCGAGCGGCGGGGAGTGCTTCCCGTCGGAGTTGACCAGTCCCAGCCGCGCCGACCTCGTCGCCATACCAAGACACCCTAATGTCTGACATATTGATACGCCACCTTGCCGGGCGTCGAATCCTGCTCCATAGTGCGGGATACCGAACGTCCTACGAATAGCAGGAGCGCATCATGACGCTGTCCACGGAGGGCACCGCACTGCTCGTCATCGACATGCAGAACGGGTTTCTCGACGCCCAGGGTTCCATGGCACGCATCGGCATGCCGCACGAGGCGCTGACCGCCGCGCTGCCCGGTTGCGAGCGGCTCGTGGCGCTGGCACGCGAGGCCGGCGTGCCGGTCATCTACACGCGCTACGTCTACCAGCCGGGCTACGCCGACGGCGGGCTGCTGCCGAACGAGAAGGTGCCGGAGATGACCGAGGCCGAGGCGCTGCTCGTCGGCACCTGGGACGCCGAGATCACCCCCTCCCTGACGCCGGCCGCCGGCGACGTGGTGATCGACAAGTCGCGCCCCAGCGCCTTCTACGGCACCCAGCTGGAGCCGGTGCTCACCAGCCAGGGCATCCGCACCCTCGTGATGTGCGGCGTCACCACCAACATCTGCGTGGAGACCTCCGCTCGCGACGCGGGGCAGCGCGACTACCGCGTGCACGTCGTCACCGACGCCGTGGCGGAGTACGACCAAGTGCGCAACGACGTCGCCCTCGGCACCATCGGCTTCGCCTTCGGATGGCTCGCCTCGGTCGACGACGTCGCGGCGGCCTGGGCGTAGCCACTCGGGATGAGCGCCCCTTCCCTGCCCCTGATCGACCCGCCCGAGCTCGTCGCACTCCGGCACACCGTGCGGACGATCGGGCAGCGGTACGGCCACGACTACTTCGTGCGTACCGCCCGGGCCGGTGCCAGCCCCACCGAGCTGTGGCACGAGCTGGGGCGGGCCGGGCTGCTGGGCGTCAACGTGGCGGAGGAGCACGGGGGCGGCGGGTCCGGGATGCACGACCTCGCGGTCATCACCGAGGAGCTGGCCGCGGCAGGTGTGCCGCTGATGCTGCTCGCGCTCTCCCCGGCCGTGTGCGCGACCGTGCTCAGCCGGCACGGCACCGAGGCCCAGAAGCAGCGGTGGCTGCCCGGCCTGGCCTCGGGCGAGCACGTCATGGCCTTCGCCATCACCGAGCCCGACGCCGGGTCCAACACCCACCGCACCCGCACCACCGCGACCTCCGACGGCAGCGGGTGGCGGCTGGACGGTGGCAAGTACTACGTCTCCCACGTCGACAACGCCCAGACGATCCTCGTCGTGGCACGCACCGGGAGTCCGGACGACCGGGGTCGCGGCGGCCTCTCGCTGTTCGTGGTCGCCAGCGACAGCCCCGGCCTCACCGCGTCGCCGATCCCGGTGGAGGTCGTCTCGCCGGAACGCCAGTACGTGCTGGGCTTCGACGGTGTCCAGATCCCGGGCGACGCCCTCGTCGGTGAGGTCGACCACGGGCTCGCCGCGCTGTTCAGCGGCCTCAACCCGGAGCGGATCGGGAGCGCGGCGCTGCTGAACGGGATCTCCCGTTACGCGCTGGGCAAGGCCTCCAGGTACGCCGGTGAGCGCGAGGTCTGGGGTGTCCCGATCGGTGCGCACCAGGCGGTGGCCCACCCCCTGGCCCGCGCGCACGTCGAGGTGGAGGCGGCCCGGTTGCTGACCTGGCGTGCAGCCGCGCTCTTCGACGCCGGCCTGCCGGAGGCCGGCGGTGCCGCGAGCATGGCGAAGTACGCCGCAGCCGAGGCCGCCGGTCATGCTCTCGACGCGGCGATCCAGGCCCACGGCGGCAACGGCATGGCGACCGAGTACGGACTCGCCACCCTCAGCGGCCTGGTGCGGCTGTTCCGCATCGCCCCGGTCAGCAGCGAGATGGCTCTCAACCACATCGCCCAGCACGAGCTCGGCCTGCCCCGGTCGTACTGATGGCAGCGACCGTCCTGGTCGAGGACGTCGACGACGTCCGGCACGTGACCCTCCGTCGCCCCCCGGTCAACGCGCTCTCCCTCACCGAGTACGACGCGCTGGCCGCCGCGTTCGACGTGGCAGCCGGTGCCCGGGTGCTCCTGCTCCGCGCGGAGGGCGACGTCTGGTGCGCCGGCCAGGACCTGCGGGAGCTGCAGGCGCTCACGCGCGCCGAGGACCGGGCGGCCCACCTGCGACGGGCGAGCCGGGCGGTCGCCGCCGCCGCGCGGTGCCCGGTCCCGGTGGTCTGCGCACTCGACGGGCCCGCCGTCGGCGCCGGCGCGCTCCTGGTGGCGTGCGCTGACGTCGTCCTCGGCACCCCGCGGGCGAGCCTCGCCCTGCCCGAGGTGCGGCTCGGGCTGCGGCTGGGCCGGTCGCTGCTCACCGACGTCCTGCCTGCCCCGGTAGTGACCTACGCGCTCGCCACCGGCGCCACGCTGGACGCGTCCCGACTCCACCAGCTGGGTCTGCTGGCGGAGGTCGTGCCGCCCGAGGCGCTGCCCGCGCGGGCCGCTGCGGTCGTCGCCGACCTGGTGGGTCTCGAGGACGACAGCCTGCGCTGGCTGCGGCGCCAGCCGCACCGTCACAGGTCGGCGGCGGCGTACCTCGAGGAGATCGCGCGGGCTACCGCACCCGCGTCAGCCTCGCCGGCTTCGTGGCCGGAGCCGGAGTCCCGCTGAGGGCGGCGCCGCATCCGCGGCGCCGCGCCGGCTCACAGCAGGATGATCAGCAGGACGATCACCGCGATGACGAGTGCGGCGACAGCGATTGCACGAGTGTTCATGAGCTCCTCCATCCATCGGGAGCCACGATCATGTCGAGGATGGCGCCGCGACGTTCCACCCTGGGGGGCGGGCGGAGCAACCTCGGCGAATCGCCATTCCCGCCCCGTCCGAGCGGCTAGATTGCGCTGGTGAGCCTGGGCGTGAAGCTGAATGCCGCGGTGCGCGGGCCCTCCGACGCGCCGCCGATGGTGTTCGTGCATGGTTTCGGGTGCGGCCAGGAGATGTGGCGCCACGTCGCGCCGGAGTTCGAGGACGACCACCGGGTGGTGGTCTTCGACCTGCCCGGCTCGGGCAACGCCGACGAGTCGGCCTACGACTCCGTCCGGCACGACTCCCTCGACGGCTACCGCGACGACGTCGTCGCACTGCTCGACGAGCTCGCGCTGGGTCCGGTCACCCTCGTCGGCCACTCGGTCGCGTCGATGATCAGCGTGCTCGCGCAACGCGCCCGTCCCGAGCTGGTCGACCGGCTCGTGCTGGTCGCGCCCTCGGCCCGGTACCTGGACGACGGCGACTATGTCGGCGGCTTCCGCGAGGCCGACATCGAGGACCTGCTGCAGCTCATGAGCCGCAACCACCTGGGCTGGCAGGACCCGCTCTCCTCGTTGGTGGCCGGGGCCGACCAGACCGAGGTGAAGGACGAGCTGGAGCGATCCTTCTGTCGCACCCGGCCAGAGGTCGCCGAGCAGTTCGCCTCGGTCACCTTCCGCGGCGACAACCGCGCCGACCTGGCGCACGTCACCGCGCCCACCCTCGTGCTCCAGTCCGAGGTCGACTCCGTCGCCCCCATGAGTGCCGGTCGCTTCGTGGAGGCCCAGATCCCCGACTCCACCCTCGAGGTGATCCCCACCCACGGGCACTGCCCCCAGCTCACCGCTCCCGGCGAGACCGTCGCCGCCATGCGTCGGTTCCTCACCGCCGCCGCCGCGTCCGCGCCTTGAGCGACGGGGGCGCCGCCGACGATCGGGCCGACGACGCCGGCCTCTTCGAAGCTGCGCCCTGCGGGTACGCCGTCGTCGACGCGGGCGGCACGGTGCTCGCCGCCAACGCCGAGCTCCACCGGATCGTCGGGGCAGTGCCGGGCTCGATGCCGGGCCGCGCCCTCGCCTCGGTCCTCTCCGTCGGCGGGCGGATCTACTTCGAGACCCACCTGTGGCCGGTGCTCGAGCACGACGCCGAGGTCCGCGAGGTCTCGATCGACCTGGTGCGAACCGACGGCGCGCGGGTCCCGGTGCTGCTGAACGCCTCACGGTCCGAGGACGGCCGCACGGTCCGGGCGGTCTTCATGGAGACCCGCGATCGCTACCGCTACGAACAGGACCTGCTCGTGGCGACCCGGTTGGCGGAGCGGTCCAGGGCCGAGGCCACCGCGCTCGCCCAGATGCTCCAGCAGACGCTGATCCCGCCGGCACCGCCCGCCATCCCGCGCCTCGCCATCTCGGCCACCTACCGACCCGCCGGCGACGGGAGCACGGTCGGTGGCGACTTCTACGACGTCTTCCAGCTCGGTCCCGCGAACTGGCTGGTGACGCTGGGCGACGTCAGCGGCAAGGGTGTCTCGGCGGCGGCGATCACGTCGATGGTCCGTTACACCATCCGTGCCCTCGCGATGCAGCACCCGGACCCGAGCGTCCTGCTCCGCGAGCTGGACCGGGCGCTCCACCGCCACCAGACCGAGCACTACTGCACGCTGGTGATCGCCCAGCTCACCGAGTTCGACGGCGAGTGGACGGTCCGGTTGAGCCTCGGCGGCCACCCACCACCGCTGCTGGTCGGCGAGGGAGGGTCGGTGCGCGAGCTCGGCAGCTACGGCAGCGCGGTCGGGCTGATCGCCGAGCCCGAGTTCCACACCGTGGAGCACCGACTGGGCGACGACACCCTCGTGCTCTACACCGACGGCGTCACCGAGGCACGTTCCCCCGCGGGCCTCTACGGCGACGAGCGCCTCGTCGCCCTGGTCGCCTCGACGCCGCGCGACCCCGACTCGATGACCCACGCGATCGCCGAGGCCGTCCTCGAGTTCCAGTCGGCGCGGGCCAGCGACGACATCGCCGTCGTGGCCCTGCGCGCCTGGCGGGATCCGACACCTCAGCCCTCTGATCCGTAGGCACCCGAACGGCGGCTGCCCCGCCGGAACCCGCCGAGCCTCGAAACCACCGCCGGGGTCAACCGAGCTTGAACCAGGTCGTCTTGAGTCCCGCGAACTTGTCGAGCGCGTGCAGGGACAGGTCGCGACCGAACCCCGACTGGCCGAACCCACCGAAGGGCGTGGTGACATCCAGGGCGTCCACCGTGTTGACCGACACGGTTCCGGCTCGCAGCGCCGCGGCGACCCGGTGGGCCTGACGGAGATCGTCGGTCCACACCGACGCCGCGAGCCCGTAGACGGAGTCGTTGGCGAGGGCGACGGCCTCCGCCTCCTCGTCGAAGGGCGTGATCGTGAGTACCGGGCCGAAGATCTCCTCCCGCGACACGCGGGCGGTCGGCGGGACGTCGTCGAGGATCGTCGGTGCCACGTAGTTCCCCTGGGGGACGGGCTGCTCGCCGAGCACGAGCCGGCCTTCGGTCCGGCCCACCTCGATGAGGCTGCGCACGCGCTGCGCCTGCGCGGCGCTCACGACCGGGCCCATCCCGGAGCCCGGGTCGAGCGGGTCGCCGACGGAGATGGCGCGTCCGCGCTCCACGACCTTCTCGACGAGGGCGTCCTTGACGTCGCGGTGGACGAGGAGTCGCGAGTTGGCCGAGCAGACCTGGCCGGTGTTCGTGAAGATCCCGAAGCAGACACCGTCGGCGACAGCGTCGAGGTCGGCGACCGACGACAGCACGACGTTCGCCGACTTGCCGCCGCACTCGAGCCACACCTGCTTCATGTTCGACCGGCCGGCGTACTGCAGGAAGAGCTTGCCGACCGGCGTCGAACCGGTGAAGGCGACGGCGTCGACATCGGGATGCAGGCCGAGCGCCTGACCAGCGACGGCGCCGACACCCGGCACGACGTTCAGCACGCCGTCCGGCAGTCCCGCCTCTGCGGCCAGCTCGGCGAGGCGGAGCACCGAGAGCGGCGACTCCTCGGCAGGTTTGAGCACCACCGAGCAGCCGGTCACCAGAGCCGGCGCCAGCTTCCAGATCGCCATCTCGAGCGGGAAGTTCCACGGCACCACTGCCGCAACGACGCCGACCGGCTCACGCGTCACGAGAGCGAGGTCGGCACTGCCGGTCGGGGCCACCTCGCCGTACTGCTTGTCGGCGGTCTCGGCGTACCACTGGAGGATCGCGGCCGACCCGGGGACGTCGATGGTGGAGGTGTCGGCGATCAGCTTGCCGGCGTCGAGCGAGTCGAGGAGCGCGAGCTCGTCGGCGTGGGTGCGAATGAGGTCGGCCAGCCCGAGCAGCACGGCCTTCCGCCGGGACGGCGCCAGACCACGCCACCGGCCGTCCTCGAAGGCGCGCCGGGCGGCGGCGACAGCGAGATCGACGTCCGCCTCACCACCTGCGGCGACCTCGGCCAAGAGCTCGCCGGTGGCCGGGTTGCGGCACTCGAGGTGCTCACCGGACCGGGAGGGCCGGAACCCGCCGTCGATCCAGAGCTCGTGGCGAGGCACGATGGCGGAGGCCAACCGGCTCCAGTCCTCACGGGTCCTGACGGTCTGGTCGCTCATCTGCCTTCTCCTTCTGCGCTGACCGGGAGATCGACTCGCCGCACTCGGGTCGGCGCCTCGAGTGTCGCGATCCCGGTGAGGTGGTCCGGGACGAGGAGGGCGTCGACCTCGTCGCCGCTCAACGCTCCGGTGCTCAGGACGAGATCGCGGACCTCCCCCTCGCCTGCCAGGGCGGCCCTCGCGATCCGCGCCGCGGTGGCGTACCCGAGGTAGGGGACGAGGGCCGTCACCACGCCGACGCTGCGAGCGCTGGTCGCGGCGAGGTGACGGCGGTCGACGTCGATCCCGTGGATGCAGTTCGCGCTCAGTGACCTCAGGGCTCCGGTGATCCAGTCGAGGCCCTCGAGGAGCCGGTGTGCCATCACCGGCTCGAAGGCGTTGAGCTGGAGCTGGCCCGGCCTCGGCGGCCATGGTGATCGTGACGTCGTTGCCCACGATGGCGAACGCCACCTGGTTGACGACCTCCGGGATGACCGGGTTCACCTTGCCGGGCATGATGCTCGACCCGGCCTGCCGCGGCGGCAGGTGGATCTCGGCCAGCCCGGCCTGCGGGCCGGACGACAGCAGGCGGAGGTCGTTGCAGATCTTCGACAGCTTCACCGCGATCCGCCGCAGGACGCCGGACAGCTGGACGAAGGCTCCGACGTCGGAGGTCGACTCGACGAGGTCCGGCGCGGCGACCATCGGGCGGCCGGTGATCTCGGCCAGCACCTCGACCACCCTGCGGGCGTATCCGGGTTCAGCGGCGATTCCGGTGCCGATGGCGGTCGCACCCAGGTTGACCTCGTGCAGTGCCGCGCGCGCCTGCTCGATGCCGACCTGCTCCGCTGCGACCGTGGCCGCCCACGCACCGAACTCCTGGCCGACGGTCATCGGGACGGCGTCCTGGAGCTGCGTGCGGCCGACCTTGAGGACGCCTGCGAACTCCACGGACTTGGCGCCGAGGGCGGACCCGAGTGCGGCAAGGGCGTCCGCGAGTCCGTCGAGTGCAGACGACAACGCGACCTTCACCGCCGTCGGGTAGACGTCGTTGGTGCTCTGGCAGCGGTTGACGTGGTCGTGGGGGTGCACCCGCTCGTAGGCGCCGCGAGCGCAACCGAGCAGCTCGCCGGCGCGGTTGGCGATGACCTCGTTCGCGTTCATGTTGGTCGAGGTGCCCGGCACCGCCCTGGATGACGTCGACGACGAACTGGTCGTCCAGGTCGCCGCGGCGCACGTCGAGGCACGCCTCGGTGATGGCGTCGACGAGGTCGGGCTCGAGCAGCCCGAGCTCTCCGTTGGTCTGGGCGGCCGCCTGCTTCACCGCACCGAGCGCCGCCACGAGGTGCCGGTGCCGCGACAGGGGGATGCCGCTGATCGAGAAGTTGTCGAGCGCGCGGGCGGTGTGGACGCCCTAGTAGGCGGCCGCGGGCACCGGCCGGTCGCCGAGGAAGTCGTGCTCGGTGCGCGTGCGCTCGTCCACGAGGGCCGTCATCGGTCCGCGGTCCGCTCGCGGACGACGTCCATCACGGTCCAGGCCAGGGCGGTGGCCGCGTCGGTCAACGCCTGCTCGGCCTCGGGTCCGACGCAGTGCGCCGCGAACTCCGGCTGGTGGTTGAGCGCGGGCAGTGACCCGATACCGATGTAGGGATGGATGGCGGGGACCACCTGGGAGACGTTGCCCATGTCGGTGGACGCCCGGTTCATGCGGGCGGCGTCCGAACCGGATGCGAAGGTGCGTCCGAGACGCTCGGCGTTGGCGCGGTAGGCGGCGATCGCGGTCTCGTCGGTGCGGAACTCGGCGTACGGCTTGCTCTCCGGGACGATCTCGAGCTCACAGCCGGTGGCGAGGGCCCCGGCCTCGAAGCAGCGCCATACCTTGGGCTCGACCTCGGCCAGCTCCGCCAGCGTCTCGGCCCGGACGTACCACCGTCCCTCGGTGACTTCGGGGATCGCGTTCGGCGCCTCGCCGCCGCGGGTGACGATGCCGTGGACCCGGACGCTGGGCGCCAGGTGCTGACGCAGGAGGCCGATGCCGACCTGGGCGAGGGTGAACGCGTCGGCGGCGTTGACGCCGTGCTCGGGGTAGGCCGCTGCGTGGGCGGCCTTCCCGCGGTAGGTGACGTGGGAGTGGGAGACGGCGAACGGCCGCGCCTCGACGACGTCGACCGGCGCCGGGTGCACCATCAGCAGCGAGGTCGAGGCCGTGGAACGCACCTCGGTCGAGCATCTCGATCTTTCCGCCTCCGCCCTCCTCGGCCGGTGTGCCGTAGACCTCGACGGTGAGTCCGAGCTCGTCGGCCAGGGGCGCGAGGGCCCTGGCCGCACCGACGGTCGAGGCCGAGATGAGGTTGTGGCCGCAGGCGTGGCCCAGACCGGGAAGGGCGTCGTACTCCGCGCAGAGCCCGACGCGGAACGGCCCCGAGCCGACGGTGGCGTGGAACGCCGTCTCGAGTCCCAGGTAGCCGGGCGTGACGCTGAAGCCCGCCCCGTCGAGCAGCTCGGCGACCCAGCGGGCGGCCCGGTGCTCCTCCCACGCGATCTCCGGATTGGCGTGGAGGCGCTCGGACAGGCCCACGAGCTGCTCACGGTCCGAGGCGACGGTCGTGGCCGCGTGCGTCTTGGTGTCCATCACTCGTCGCCGGGGACGCCGTAGCTGGGCGCCGATCGGGGATCGACCGCGCGATTGACGTAGTCGTCGCGCTGCGGGAGCCACACGTCGACCAGCCGGCGCAGCTCCTCGACCGGGTCGTCGTGCCAGTCGACCCGCAGGTCCGTCTCCCGCCACGACACGCGCCGGACGACGGCGAGGCCGGCGGAGTGGAGCGGGCCCGCCTCTCCGCCGGCGGCCACGCCGGCCAGGAGTGCGGCCATCAGCCGTTCCTCCAGCTCGCCGTCGGAGGATCGGAAGGCCGCGGCGACCGCGTCGATGACCTCGGTCGCGGCCAGCATGTTGCCGGCCGCCACGACGTCCTCCGCCACCTGGTGGTGGTGCACGCCGAGGGACCCCGAGCCGGAGAAGGCGGCGGCCACGCCGTTCAGGTCGAGGACGGTGAGCTGCCGGTGCTCGACGTGCTCCGCGTCCCCGACCACGGCGTCGAGGGCGGCCTGCGGAGGCAGGCCGGCCTCGAGGTGGTCGAGGAGCCGGACACCCAGGCGGGGGTCGGTCACGTTCTGCGACGCTGCCCCGCCCACCCCGGCCCGCAGATGGACGCACCGCGCGGCCACGGCCGGGCTCGAGGAGGACACCGCGATGCCGACGGCGCCGCTGCCGTCGGTGCCCAGGACGGAGAACGTCATTCGGGTGCCTGCGCAGGGATCACTGCGATGGCGTCGACCTCGACGAGCCACTCGGGACGAGCCAGGGCGGAGACCACGATGCCGGTCGAGATGGGGTGCACCCCCCGGGTCCACCGGCCGATGGTCCGGTAGACGACCTCGCGGTAGCGCGGATCGACGATGTAGATCGTCAGCTTGACCAGGTGGTCCAGGCAGCTGCCGGACTCCTCCAGCAGCAGGGCGATGTTGCCCATCGCACGCTCGGTCTGCGCCTCGACGTCACCGATGCCGACGGACTCGCTGGTGTCGAGGTCCTGGCCGATCTGCCCGCGGACGTAGACCGTGTTGCCGGCGACGACCGCCTGACACAAGTCGTTGTCGAGCTTCTGCTCGGGATAGGTGTCGCGAGTGTTGAACGGCCGGATCCGCAGGTGTGCGTTGTGCAGGGGCGGTCGTGCGGTCACGTGATCTCCTTGCGTCCGGCGCAGGCGCCAGCACGTCAGCACGGGTGCCACGCGGCAGCCCGGGTGGTGTCTCGGCGCCCCGCGAGCTCAGGGTGAGGTGTTCATTCTGTCGTCGAGGACCTCGAGCGAGGGGGCGTTGGTCAGCGACACGGGGCCCAGGTCGCGGCGGAGGGCCGCTCCCCGCAGGTAGCCGGCGACGCCGAGCACGAGGAGCACGGCGAGGGTGCCGAGGGTGAAGAGCTCGAAGCGGGCCTGGGTGACGCCCCAGATGTCCTCGAAGGGGTAGTCGATGCCGAACAGCGCCTCGAGCGTGCCGGGGAACACCGCCACCCACGAGCCGAGCAGGACCCAGGCGAAGCAGAGGGAGCCGATCGCCTTGAACCCGGCGTCGGAGACCGGGACCTTGAAGGGCCGGGGGACGTCGGGGAACATGCCGCGGAGCCGGATCGCCGCCGGGATGATCAGGAGGTAGCTGAGCAGGAACGTCGAGATGGAGATGGTCAGCACCACGCCGAAGACTGCAGCGCTGTCGCCGGCGAGCTGCATCGAGGCGATGAGGAACGTGGTGGCGACGGCTCCCGACAGCAGGTTCATGCGCACCGGCGTGCCGAGTCCGCGGTGGAACCGGCCGAAGAACCCGCCGAAGAATGCGCCGTCGGCGGCCGCCATCGCCTGCATGCGGTCGGAGACGATCATCCAGGCCCCTCCTTGGCTCACGAGCATGAGGATGAAGCACACGGCCGTCACCTTGATCAGGGCGCCGGCGGCGGACCCGTAGACGGTGAAGACGGTGCTGACGGCGTCCAGGAGCCCGCCGATGCCGGTGATCTCCCCCTTCGGGACGACCACCAAGATGGCGAGGATCGGCACGAGGTAGCACAGGGCGGCGACGGCGCTCGACCGAGCGATCGAGACCGGGACGTCGCGGGCCGGGTTCTTCATCTCGCCCGCCGCGCTGTTCGAGGACTCGAAGCCGAGGTAGGCGAAGAGCAGGATCGGGACCGAACCGAACAGACCGATCATGCTGGGGCTGAAGTCGCCGGCACTGAGCCCGGCGACGCCGTTCTGAGCCGCGTAGATGGCGGTGGTGAAGACGAAGAAGCCGAGGATGACGACCTTGATGATCGCTCCGACCGTGGGGAGCCACTTGCCGTACCGGAGGCTCACGATGGCGGCCAGGACGGTCGTCCAGACGAAGAGGAGCTTGAACACCCAGTCCGCCAGCGATCCCTGCGACAGGGGGGAGAGCCACGTGTTGTACGTCGCCGCCGCCAGGAAGGCGATGGATCCACCGACCCACACCGGCTGGGTCACCCAGGTGAGGATCGAGGCGATGGCGCCGGCGGGCGCGACCGAAGGCGTTGCGCACCCAGGTGTACGCGCCGCCCTCCTCGCTGAACGCGGCACCGACCTCGGCGAAGATCAGGCCATAGGGCACGAGGAAGGTCACGACGAGCACCAGAGCCCAGGTGAACGCCTCGGCGCCGTAGGTCGAGACCTGGGCCGAGCGTCTCGACCCCGACCACCGCAGCGATCATCAAGAAGACGATGTCGAAGCGCCCGAGGGTCTGGTGCAGGTGTGACTCCTGCTCGGCAGCCAGCGCTGTGCGAGTCGGTTGTTCCATGTCCACTCTTCTCTCGGGTGCGGTGGTGCGGAGCAGTCTGGGCGATCCGCCGAGTCCGACCGACGCCGTAGCGGCGTCCCGATCCAGCATTCCCATCAACAACGGTTGTGGGAAGCACTGAAAGCATGGAAAATCTTGATGATGTGCATCAGGATCAGGCACATGCCGCGCCCAGAGCACAGAGCCACCCCGTGATCGACCAGTCCGGAGCCGGCTTCACCCTGGTCCAGCTGCGGTACTTCGCCGCCGCGGCCGAGCTCGGCAGCATGACGGCTGCGGCCAAGCAGCTGAACATCTCCCAGTCGGCTGTCTCGACCGCGGTCGCGCAGCTCGAGCGCGAGCTCGGGGTCCAGCTGCTCCTGCGCCACCACGCCCGGGGGCTCACCCTGACCGCGGCCGGGGACGACTTCGCCCGCGAGCTGCGCAACTTCCTCGTCCACGCCAGGGAGCTCACCGAGGTGGCACGGAGTGCCGGCGAGGCCCTGATCGGGGAGCTGACCATCGGCTGCTTCTCCACGCTGGGGCCGTTCGAGCTGCCACGCCTGCTGAGCTCGAGCGAGCAGCACCACCCCGACATCCGCGTCCTGGTCATCGAGGACGAGCACGCCGCGCTGAAGCAGCACCTGCGCAGCGGCCGCTGCGAGCTCGCCCTGCTGTACGGCTACGACCTCGACGACGACATCGACCACGTCCGGGTCCGCGACGCTCCCCCGTACGCGCTCGTCTCGAGGGACCACCGACTCGCCTCGCGCCGCACGGTGTCGCTCCGCGACCTCGGCGAGGATCCGATGATCCTCCTCGACCTCCCGCACAGCAGCGACTACCTCCAGCGTCTCGTCGCCTCCGCCGGCATCCAGCCCGAGATCCGGCACCGGACCTCCGGCTTCGAGACCGTCCGTGCGATGGTCGCTCACGGTCACGGCTGGTCCGTGCTCAACCAGCGACCTGCCAGCCCCGTCACCTACGGCGGCACCGAGGTCGTCGTCCTGGAGCTGTCCGACGACATCGAGCCGCTCACGGTGGTGCTGGCATCGATGCGCGGCGTCCGGTTGACCCGGCGGGCACGGGCCTTCATCGAGTCCGCGAAACGGGCACGGTCCAGCCCGCGTGACGTGGACTAGAGGAGCGTCTGCCTGGAGGGCCGCCGACCGTCGCTCGCGCCCTCCGCGCGCTGGCCGACCGGTCAGGCCCCTCGCGGTGCCGGCATGCCGATGAACCGGTGCTGCACCGCGGCGGGCAACGTGTCGTCGGCCAGCCGGGTGACTTCGCGTCGGAAGGGCACCACGTCGTTCGAGAGCACCGGGGCGTCGAACTCCTCGGCCGCGCGCCGGCCCGACCACACGGCAGCCGCGATCGTGGCGGGCGCCCAGCAGTCACCGATTCCCCGCACCGTGGCGAGCTCACCGCGCTCCTGCCGCTCCATCAGGTCCAGCAGCAGGTCCTCACGCGGCAGGCGCGCCGTCACCATCACGACGGCCTCAGCCTCGTACTCGTGGGTCGTCCCGGTGTAGACGTCGGCCAGCTCGACGCCCCCCGCGCCGACGCTCGTCAGGACCTGGTCGGTCCTGCGCTCGATGCCCGCCTCGATCAGGCGTCGCTGGATCTTGGTCACCTCGAGGGTGTTCGTGGTCCACTGCGATACGTGCGCCGCCGGGGTGACGATCGCGACGTCGTGACCCTCTGCGCGCAGCAACTCGGCCAGGACGCCGCCCATGTAGTAGTGGTCGTCGTCGTAGATCGACCACTCGTCGTCCTCGGGCCGAACGCCGGCCATCAGGTCGTCGGGAGTGAGGACCTCGGCGTCCGCGGCGACCGGGACGGGGTGGGTGTGCCACCGGCCGACACCGTCGCGCCGCCAGGTGGCGCCAGTGGCGACGAGGACGTGGTCGAAGTCGAACTCGACGATGTCGTCGGCCGTCCATCTGGCTCTGCCTGGAAGATGTCGACGTTCGACAGCTTCCGCGAGCGCGGCCTCGCGGTAGTCGCGCACCCGGATCCACGCCGACAGCCCGGGCAGCTTCGACTTCCCGCGTCGACGCGACCGCCGAGCGCCGCGGCGCTTCGGCGAGAGCGCACCGTCGTAGCCGCGCTCGCCGAGCGCGCGCGCGGCTTCCAGACCCGTCGGGCCGGCGCCGACGACCAGGACGCGTGCGTCGGACTCCTTCGGGCGGATGCGTTCGGGGTGCCAGCCGCGGCGCCACTCCTCGCCCATGGTCGGGTTCTGGGTGCAGCGGATCGGCGACATGGTGAAGTCGCCCGAGACGCAGATGTTGCAGCCGATGCACTCGCGGATCTCGTCGAGCCGACCTTCTCGATCTTGTTCGGCAGGAACGGGTCGGCGATCGAGGGCCGCGCGGCGCCGATGAGGTCGAGGATGCCGGTCCTGATCTGGCGCACCATCGTGTCCGGTGAGGTGAACCGGCCGACCCCGACGACCGGCTTCGTCGTCAGCTGCTTCAGGCCGGCGCACGAACTCCTCCTCGGCGTCCCTCGGAGCGAAGCGCGAGGTGACGGAGTCGTCCTCCCAGCTGCCGAGGCGAAGTCCCACAGATCGGGCAGCTCGCCGAGCATCGCCGATGACGTCCTCGATCTCGGCGCGGGTGATGCCGGTCTCGCCGATCATCTCGTCGACGGTGATGCCGGCAGGCGACGGCGGCCGTGCCGTCGACCTCCTCGATCGGTGTCCTCGAGGATCTGCTCGCAGCAGCCGGACCCGGTTCTCGAGGCTGCCGCCGTACTCGTCGGTGCGGTTGTTGTAGCGCCGCGACAGGAAGTGGTGCAGGCCGCCGAGGCCGTGGGCGGCGTAGACGTAGACGAGGTCGAAGCCGACCGTCGAGCGCGCGGCGGACCGCATCGCGGTGCCAGCGGCGCATGTCGGCGATGTCGGACTTGGTCATGGCGCGCGCCTGCACCGGATCGATGGTGTCACGACACGACCGGCAGGTGCGGCCGGGCCGAGCGGCGTCTCGCGGCTGAGCAGGTTCGGGGCGTTCATGCCGTTGTGCGCCAGCTCGATGCCGGCGAGGGCTCCGCCGTCGTGGATCGCGTCCGCGATCGCGGCGAGCGCCGGCAGGTCGTGGTCGTCCCACATCCGCAGCTCGATGAAGGGGGCGATGTCGGAGGTGGGGTGGATCTCCACCTGCTCGGTGCAGACCACCGCCCAGCCGCCCTCGGCCTTGATCCGCCGCATCGCGGCCTGTGCGGTCGGGTCGCGGTAGCCCATGCCGTTGCAGTGCGGCACCTGGTAGAAGCGGTTCTTCGCCGTCACCGGCCCGATCTTCACGGGCTCGAACAGGATGTCGTAGGGGGACGAGCTGGACATGTGCTCACTCCGTATCAGTTGCTCGACGGGTAGTCGTTCAGGCCTGGCGGTCCTCGAACGAGAGATAGGTGCGTTGGGTGGCGATGTGGTCGGCGACGTACTTGGCGTCGTGCCAGACGCCCCAGATGAAGCTCGAGCCGCGTCGGGACAGCCACGGGAGGCCGAGGAAGTACACACCCGGCTCGGTGGCGACCCCCCGGCGCTGAGCCGGTCTGCCACGCTCGTCGAAGACGTCGACCTGAAGCCAGCTGTAGTCGGCCGCGTAGCCGGTGGCCCAGAGGATCGTGGCGACGTCTGAGAGATCCAGCTCGAGCAGCGGAGCAGTGACGCTGTCCGGGTCGGCGCCCAGGATGCGGGCCGCGGGCTCCTCCGGGAGGTCGAGACCGTTGCGCTCGACGTAGGCGTCCGCCTGGTCGAGCAACGTCAGGTAGCTGGCGTCCCCCCTCGCGATGTTCTCGCCGAGGTCGGGAGCGAAGCGGATCACTCCGTCGTCGTAGCGATCGGTCATGCCGACGAGCCGGATGCCGCTGGCGGCGAGCGCGCGGAAGTCCACCGTGTGCCCGCCGTGTGCACCGCTCACGGCGATGGTCACGTGCTCAGCCCCCAGGGGCGGGGTCTCGGCGTCCCACAGACCGAGGACGCCGAGCCACCAGCAGAAGTCGCGACCGCGGTAGGACCGCGGGGGCCGGTCGTGCGGTCCGACCGAGAGGTAGACGTCGCGGCCGGACCGTCGCAGCTCGT
The DNA here is from genome assembly GCA_963845795.1 of uncultured Actinomycetota bacterium. Classification (GTDB taxonomy): domain Bacteria; phylum Actinomycetota; class Actinomycetes; order Propionibacteriales; family Nocardioidaceae; genus Nocardioides. The sequence continues at coordinate 95,190 of CAWJTG010000018.1, forward strand.
CGGCGATCTGCACCCCGGACGACCCGGCGCCCACCACCAGGACGCCGCCGTCCGGCAGCTGCGCCGGGTTGCGGTAGGCGTTCGAGTGCATCTGCAGCTCGACCGCGCCGGCGGGGACGATGGGCGGGATGACGGGACGCTGGAACGGCCCGGTGGCCGCGACGACGAACCGTGACTCCACCGTTCCCTCGGACGTCTCGGTCCGGAAACCGGGACGACCGACGTTCTTGACCACGGACCTCACCTCCACGCCGCAGCGGACGGGCGCGGCGATCTTCTCGGCATAGGCCTCGAAGTAGTCAGCCACCTGGTCCTTGTGAGCGAAGCCGCCGCAGTCGAGGTCGAAGAACTCCATCCCGGGGAAGCGGTCGTGCCAGGCCGGTCCGTTCGCGACCAGGCTGTCCCACCTCGCCGTACGCCAGCGCTCCGCGATCCGATCGCGCTCGAGCACCAGGTGCGGCACACCGGCATTGCTCAGGTGCTCGCTCATCGCGATCCCCGCCTGCCCGCCGCCGACGACGAGGACCTCCGTCTCCTGGCTCGACACATCAACCTCCACCAAAGCCGACCGCTTGAAGCCGCGGGTCCGGCACCACCGTCGGACTCCGCCATGCTCGCGCCCGGCGAATCCACTGTCCAACAGATGTTGCTTGCCTTTTGCTTCTGTTCGATCGATGCAGGCTGGGCTGGGTCACTCGCGGGAGAGCGCGCGGCCGCCCGGCTCTCCGGTCGGGGCCGGGGCGATCACCTCGCGCAGGGACGGGCTCGCGGACCGGCGCCGCGCCACCGCCGATGATGTCGCGCGGTTGCCGGCTGACCCGCGGGCGGACCGCGTCGTCGCAGGTCGGTGTGGTGTCGTCGATCTGCGCGCCTGTAGGGATTCGAACCCCAAACCTTCTGATCCGTAGTCAGATGCTCTATCCGTTGAGCTACAGGCGCTCGCCCTCGCGAGCGAGGACCGGTCGAGGATAGCCGAGCCCGTCGCTCAGGCCCCAATCGGATGGGGGCGGTCCCGATCCGGGCGTCGGCCCGAGCGGGTGGCGGCGGCCACGCCGACGACCGCGACGACCAGCCCCGCGCCCTCCCGCAGGTCGAGCACGTCGCCGAAGACGAGGAAGGCCAGTACGGCGGTGACCGGCGGGCTGAGGAAGAGCACGCTCGAGGACGCGGCCGCGCCGCTGCGGCGCACCAGCGCGACGATGAGCAGGAGGCCGACCACCGAGTTCACGACGCCGAGGAACAGCACCGACCAGATCGCGGGCCAGGGGCGCTCGATCGGCGTCGCTCCCTCGAGCCAGAGTCCGAGCGCCAGCGTCGGCGGCACCGAGACCGCGAACTGCACGGTCGCCGACCACTCCGCGGGCAGGTCGCTGCCCGTCCACCGCTGGCCCAGCCAGCCCAGCGCCAGCGCCAGGGCGGCGAGCGCCCCGAGCACGACGCCGAGCGCGCCGCCCGCCTCGTCGACCTCCGGCCCGAGCACCAGCAGGACGCCGGCCAGACCGAGCACGAACCCGGCCACCTGGACCGGGCGGACCCGCTCGCCGAGCAGCAGGCCGGCGAGGAGCAGGGCGATCACCGGCGACAGCGAGTGGAACAGCGCGGCCAGCGTCGGCGGGAGACCCGCCTCGAACGCGACGTACATCAGGCCGAACTGCACCGCGTTCAGGAGGACGCCCACCAGGGCATGGCGACCCACCCCGGTCCACGAGGCCGGCCACCCGTGTCGCCGCCACGCCCACAGGCCCGCCACCACCGCGGCGATCCCGAACCGGTAGGCGAGGGAGGAGAACGGTCCGATCGCGTCGACGGCGATCGGTCCGGCGATGTATCCGGTGCACCACACGAGCACGAACGCCGCCGCGAGGAGCGCCGGCCCTCCGCGAGCGGCGGCGCGCCGGTGGGTCAGGTCGCCTCGTCGAGCGCCTGCGCCACCCGGCGGTGCGCCGTCCAGATCTCCTCGGGGAGGCCGTCGAACTGCTGGAGGTGCTCCTCGCGGAAGCCCATCTCCTGGCGCCAGCGCGGCACGTCGATGGTGAGGATGCGCTCCAGGTCCTCGGCGGGCAGCTCGAGGCCGGTGAGGTCGAGCTCCTCCTCGGTCGGGACGACGCCGACCGGCGTCTGGACGGCCGGTGACGTCGCCGTCGCGGAACCGGCACAGCCAGAGCAGCGCGCGCAGGTTCTCGCGGTAGCCGGGCCACAGGAAGTGGCCGTCGCCCCCCTCGGAGAGGTCCTTCTGGAACCAGTTGACGTGCGCGAAGATCGGCTGGTCGTTGGCCGCGCCGATGATCTTCAGCCAGTGCGCGGCGTAGTCGGCCTCGTGGTAGGCCAGGAACGGCCGCATCGACATCGGGTCGTAGCGCAGCTGGCCGTCGAGCCCGTCGGCGGCGAAGGTCGCCTCGGCGCCGAGCGTGAGCCCGTCGTAGACGCCCTCGGCGAGGTCGGTGATCGCGCGGACCAGCGGCTCGCGGTCGCTGGTGCGGCCGCCGAAGATGATCGCGTCGATCGGGACGCCGGCCGGCTCCTCGAAGTCCGGCGCGACGTTCGGCACGTTGGCCAGCGTGGTGGTGAAGCGGCTGTTCGGGTGCGCCCACGGCGAGTCGTCGCGGTCGGAGCGGTCGGCGATCAGCTCGCCCTTCCAGTCCTGCCAGCCCTCGTCGGTGGGGTGCTCCTTGGTCATCCCCTCCCACCAGACCTCCTGGGTGACGCGGGTTGTAGGCGACGTTGGTGAAGATCACGCCGGTGCCGTCGGCGATCGAGTCGAGCGCGGTCGGGTTGGTCTTCTCGTTGGTGTCCTTGGCGACGCCGAAGACGCCGTTCTCCGGGTTCATCCCGTAGACCCGGCCCGTCGTCGTCGACCCACAGCCAGGCGATGTCGTCGCCGTAGAACTCGACGTTGTAGCGGTCGCCGAGCGCGTCCGGCGCCAGCGTCATCGCCAGGTTGGTCTTGCCCGAGGCGCTCGGGAAGCCGCCGCAGACGTGCCAGCGCTTCCCGGTCTCCTTGTCGGTGATGCCGAGCAGCATGAACTGCTCGGCGAGGAAGATCCCCGACGCACGGCCGTCGTAGCAGGCCTGCCGCAGGCCGTGGGCGATCTTGCCGAGCAGCGCGTTGCCGCCGTACGACGAGCCGAAGTGCAGGATCGTCCGCTGGTCGGCGACGGTCACGAAGTAGCGCTGGTCGTCCTCGGTGCCCTGGCCGAGGTTCTCCAGGTCGCCGGTCACGTGGACGGCGCGCACGAACGTCGCGGGGTCCTCGAGGTTGTCGAGGTGGGCCACTCCGACCCGCGCCATCCGGATCATGTGCAGCACGACCGGCCGGTTGTCGGTGAGCTCGACGCCCGCGGCGTAGGACTCGAGCGGCGAGCCCGGCGGCGCCATCAGGTAGGGGACGACGTACATCGTCTTGCCGCGCGACTGCCCGCGCATCCGGGCGACCTGGGCCTCGGTCATCTCCTCGGCCGGGTGCCAGTTGTTGTAGATGCCGCGGTCGGACTCATCGCAGGTGGCGACGATCGTGCGCTCCTCCGAGCGCGCGGTGTCCTTGTAGTAGCTGCGCGAGTAGTAGCGGCCCTCACCGGCCGGGAACAGCTCCTCGGCCTCGAGCGCCTCGGCGACGAGCCGCGCGTCGTCCTCGGTGTTGACGACCTCGATCCGGTCGGGCTCGGTGATGCCGGCCCAGTGGGCGACGTACTCGCGCACGTGCGGGTTCTTCACCCCCGCCTCGTCGAGCACCTTCTCCACGTCGAGTCCGTCAGCCATGTGCGTCACCCTTCCGCGTGTGGTGGCGGGCACGGTACCCACTCGGGAGTGGCCTGCGTCACCCCGGGTGCGGCCGGATGCCCACCACTGAGCGGGTCTGACCCGCATTGGCACGTTCCAATATGTGACGGGTCGACCCGCCGGTAGCGTCCACGACCACTGGATCGGGCGTCGAGGGAGCCGCGCGACATCACGTTCACCTGCCTCGAGAGGACCCCATGACCGCCATCCAGGAGAAGCCCGACGCCGTCACATCGACCCAGCCGGGTGGTGACGCCCCCACCACCCACCAGGGGATCCTCGACTTCGTCGCCGAGGTGGCCGGCATGACCACCCCGGACCGCATCCACTGGTGCACCGGCTCCGACGAGGAGTGGACCGAGCTCACCGACGCCCTCGTGGCCTCCGGCACCTTCACCCGGCTCAACCCGGACCTGAAGCCCAACTCGTTCCACGCGGCCTCCGACCCCATCGACGTCGCTCGCGTCGAGGACCGCACCTACATCTGCTCGCTCGCCGAGAAGGACGCCGGCCCCACCAACAACTGGATGGACCCCGGCGAGATGAAGGACCTCATGCGCGGGCTGTACGCCGGCTGCATGAAGGGCCGCACGATGTACGTCATCCCCTTCGTGATGGGCCACCCGGACGCCGAGAAGCCGATGTTCGGCATCGAGGTCACCGACTCCGCCTACGTCACCGCCTCGATGCGCGTCATGGCTCGCATGGGCACCGAGGTCCTCGACCGGATGACCGAGCTCGACGCCGAGTTCGTGCCGTGCATCCACTCGGTGGGCCACCCGCTCGCCGAGGGCGAGTCCGACGTCTCCTGGCCCTGCAACGACACCAAGTACATCGTGCAGTTCCCCGAGGAGCGGGCGATCTGGTCGTTCGGCTCCGGGTACGGCGGCAACGCGCTGCTGGGCAAGAAGTGCTACGCCCTGCGCATCGCGAGCGTCATGGCCCGCGACGAGGGCTGGCTCGCCGAGCACATGCTGATCCTCAAGCTCACCAGCCCGCAGGGCGTCACCAAGTACGTCGCCGCGGCGTTCCCGAGCGCGTGCGGCAAGACCAACCTCGCGATGCTGCAGCCCACGATCCCGGGCTGGAAGGTCGAGACCCTCGGCGACGACATCGCCTGGATGCGCATCGGCGAGGACGGCCGGCTCTGGGCGGTCAACCCCGAGTACGGATTCTTCGGCGTCGCCCCCGGCACCAACGAGCACACCAACCCGAACGCCATGCGCACGATCAACAAGGGCAACTCGGTCTTCACCAACGTCGCGCTCACCGAGGACGGCGACATCTGGTGGGAGGGCCTGGAGAACACCCCGGCCAAGGCCACGTCCTGGAAGGGCGAGGAGTGGGGCCCGCAGTCCGAGGAGCTCTCGAGCCACCCCAACTCCCGCTACTGCACCCCGATCAAGCAGTGCGACATCCTCGCGCCCGAGTACGACGACCCGCGCGGCGTCCCGATCGACGCCATCCTGTTCGGCGGACGCCGCCGCACCACGGTGCCGCTGGTGTTCGAGGCCCGCGACTGGACCCACGGCACCTTCCTCGGCGCCACGCTGTCGCAGCGAGACCACCGCGGCCGCCGTCGGCCAGGTCGGTGTCGTGCGCCGCGACCCGATGGCGATGCTGCCGTTCATCGGCTACAACGCCGGCGACTACTTCAGCCACTGGATCTCGATCGGCAAGGACAACGACGCCGCCAAGCTGCCGAAGATCTTCTACGTCAACTGGTTCCGCCGCGACGACGAGGGGGGCTTCCTGTGGCCCGGCTTCGGCGAGAACAGCCGGGTGCTCAAGTGGGTCGTCGAGCGCATCGACGGCCAGGCCGCCGCCGTCGAGACCCCGATCGGTCACGTGCCCACGCCGGAGGCGCTCGACACCGACGGTCTCGACCTGACCCCGCAGGCGCTGGAGCGGGCGCTCGCCGTCGACGTCGACGAGTGGCGCGCCGAGCTGCCGCAGATCCAGGAGTGGTTCGAGAAGTTCGACGACGACCTGCCCGCCGTGCTCTGGACCGAGCTCGACGGCCTGCGGGAGCGCCTGGGCTGAGCCACGCGCACCCTCCCGGTGCGCCCTCCCGTCGACGTCGGGTGTGACACCATGCAGTCCCTCGGGATTGCAGGAAGTTGCAACCGGCGCCGTCACAGGAGGAGTCCAGGATGTCGGTCCACGGCCCGGGCGACCGGAGCCTGTTCGAGTCCGAGACGGCGCTCCTCTACGACGAGATCCTCGCCGCCGGCTCGATCGCCGCCGACGACTCGCGCATCGCCGAGGACGGCGAGCGCCGGGCCGCCTTCGACCAGCTGCGCGAGCTCGGCCTGGTCCAGCGCAGCCAGGACGGCGACGCCTGGATGCCGGAGGACCCCGCCACCGTGCAGTCGCGCGTGGTCTCACCGCTCAGCCAGGAGGGCACCCGGCTGCTGGAGGAGTCGACGCAGTGGGCCCGGGCGTTCTCCGGGCTGAGCCAGGCCTGGCGCCGCTCGCCCCTGGCGGAGTCCCGCGGCCCGTTCACCTACTTGCAGGGCCCCGCCATCAACACCTTCCTCGAGGGCGTGGTGGCCGACGCCGAGGAGGAGGTGCTCACCGCGCAGCCGCAGACCGGTCGTAGCGCCGCGGCGCTCGCCGAGGCCGCGCTGCGCGACACCGCGATGCTCGAGCGCGGGGTGAGGATGCGCACGCTCTACCAGCACAGCGCGCGGCGCAGCTCGGTGACCCACACCTACGTGGCGGCGGTGAGCGCCCGCGGCGCCGAGGTGCGCACGCTCGACGAGTTCTTCCGCCGCATGATCATCGCCGACCGCCGCACCGCGGTGATCCCGGCCAGCGACGACTACTCCAGCGCGATCGCCATCCGCGAGCCGTCGGTGGTGGAGTTCCTCGTCGACATCTTCGAGCGGTCGTGGGAGCGGGCGCGCCCGTTCACCAACCGGGAGAGCGGCACGCTCAAGGACATCGCGGCCGAGCAGCGCGCGATGACGATCCGGATGCTGATCGAGGGCCACTCGGACCCGGTCAGCGCGAAGCGCCTCGGCGTCAGCCCGCGCACCTATGCCGGCTACGTGGCCGACCTCAAGGCCGAGCACGAGGCCGAGACCCGCTTCCAGCTCGGCTACACGATGGGCCGGCTGGGGGTCTCCGGCGAGGAGACGGGCGGGTAGACCGCGCCTAGCGGCCCGGCCTCATCTTGCAGCCGGGGCAGGCCCAGCTGGTGTCGGCGGAGGCGGCGGGGGCGACGGTGGTGACGACGCCGAGGCTCAGGACGGCGGCCGCAGCGGCGGCGACCAGCTTGCGCGTGATGTTCATGGGGAGCTCACATCTCATTTCCGGGACCCACGGAATGGTCCGTGCGGCGAGTGTCGTCCTCCTGGGGGAAGAACGCAGCACCTCGGCCGTTCGAGTTCATGCATTGCAGGATCGTGCAGTGCGATCGGGTCTCACCCTGGCACGGGTGTGCCGCAGGCGCCAGACCCACCGCGGTCGGTGCACCGGCCGGACCGACCGAGCCCGCCACCGGTGGACGGTGACGGGCTCAGGACGGCGGAGGCGGCGGGATTTGAACCCGCGAGAGGAGGATCACTCCTCAACCCGCTTAGCAGGCGGGCGCCATAGACCGGACTAGGCGACGCCTCCCTGCCGTCCTCGCGGACAGCGGCCACAGGCTACTAGGCCCCCTGGGACCGGGACGAATCAGATGCGGCGGCTGCCTCGAGCCGGGCAACGACGTCCTCGGCGAACCGGTCACGGTCGGCGTCGAGCATGCCCACCGGGAGGACGGTGTCCTGCCCGTCGTGCCGGTGCAGCAGCAGGCACGGCACGCCCCCCGGGCTCGCGGCCACCGCCTGCCGCACGTCGGTCCAGGCCCCGGCGCGCGGTCCGAGGTCGCGGAGGAACCGGATCCGGTAGCCGGTGTCGTCGAGGCGCACCAGGTCGGCACCCCACCGCAGCCACCCGGCGTAGCCGAGCACGCCGGCCAGGCCGGCACCGGCGACGAGGGCCACCGTGAGCCGGGGCCACCCCGCCAGGGCCACCACGACGCCGACGACGACGACGAGCCCGCCGAGTGCCACGAGGGGGCCGGCGGCCAGGCGCGCGACCAGGACCGGCGTCATCCGGTAGTGCCCGTCGTCCCGCATGTCGACATTCTCGCGGGTCGCCAGGCGACCCGCCCCTTGCCCCCGGCCGTGACGGCGATCACAGTAGGCACACGCCGGACGGGCCGGGAGCGAGGGGAGGCCGTCGTGAGCACTGCGAGCGCGACCATGACCGCCGCTCTCCACGGGCTGGCCGCCGCCCTCGAGATGCCGCGGCGCGAGGGCGCCTCGCTCGGCAGCTGGCGGTGGACGGTGCGGCAGCGCATGGCCGCCGTCCGCGACGCCCTGCTGGAGGAGTCCGGTGACGCCTCCGACGGCTGGCTCGCCGCCCGCGGCGGGGTCGCCTTCCGCGAGCGCAACGCGCTGCTCACCCGGCTCGGCGACCTCGGTGGCCGGGTGCTGGCCGAGCCCGACGTCGCCGCGGTCCGCGCGGAGATCGCCCGGCTGCTCGGCGACATCACCCGCCACGTGCAGCGGGTCAACGACCTCGCCTACGACGAGGTCGAGCTGGAGCTGGGGGAAGCGAGTAGCCGGCGGTGAGGAACGAACCGCCGGCGTGGACGAGCGCAGGTTGAGCAGGCCTCCGGCTGAGGAACGAGCCGGAAGGGCGCGTCGAAACCACGCAAGCGACGTACCCGACAGGGCAGAGGGGGCGGGATTCGAACCCGCGGCTGACACTCTCTGCCAGCGACCGCTTTCAAGGCGGTTCCGTTAGGCCACTCCGGCACCCCTCCCGATGCGGTCCGAGTGTAGGAGCCTCAGAGCAGCTCGATGAGGATGTCGCCCTCCTGGACGACGTCGCCCGGCGCCACCTTGATGGCGGTGACCACGCCGGCGTCCCCGGCGATCACGGGGATCTCCATCTTCATCGACTCCAGGAGCACGACCTCGTCACCCACCGCGACCCGGTCGCCGACCGCCACCGCGATCTCGAGGATGTTGGCGACCATCTCGGCCACGACGCGCAACGGCTTGGCAGACGGCATTGTCCGACGGTAGCGCCTGGCTCGGGGTCGGGTGGTCGGTGCTGTCGCGGGACCCGCCCGGTCGTACGGGATCGGCGCGGTTAGAACAGGGCCTGGGTGCGGCCGGGCTCGGGGCGGAGGGCGGCGGCGGCCTCGTCGGCGCGGCTGCGGCGGCCGCGGGACCCGCGCGGCCGGTGGCCGCCGGTGAGCGCGAGGTCGAGCCGGATGACGACGTAGCCGAGCACCAGGCCGACCACGAGGCCGTAGCAGACCGAGAGCGCGCTCTCCTCGAAGGCGATGGCGGGGTTGGCCAGCGAGTTCGCGACGGCCGACGTGCCGGCGACCCCGAAGGCGCACACCCACCAGCCCTGGCGGCGGCGGGCGCGCATGTGGCAGCCGTAGGCGAGCGCCGGGATGCCGAGCACCGACTCGATGGGCCTCGGGAACGCCCCGAGCTCGCGGCGGCTCCACCGCACGCCGTCGAGCAGCTGCTCGACGAGGTCGGTGCTCGCGTAGCGGCGCAGCAGCTCGGCGTAGGCCAGCGTCACGGCGAGCAGCACCGCCCCCACCAGCACCGTGACGAGACCGCGGCGACCGAGGCCGTGGAGTCCGGCCCCGAGCCGGTAGACGACGCCGAAAGCTCCGACCAGCGCGAGCCCGAAGGTGACGTACTCGAAGCGGGCGACCTCGATCGTCGGCTCGAAGCCCACGCTGGCCAGCGCGCCGATCCCGGCCAGCACGACGGCGAGCACGCACTCGCGGGCGGCCCGCCAGAAGGTGCGGGCCGGCACGGTGGCCGTGACGGCGAGGACGGCGGCCACCACGGCGGTCATCACCGCGGCACCGGTGTGCAGGAAGTCCTCGTCGCTCAGCACGGTGACGAGGCCGATGGCGAGGGCGACGGTCCCGAAGATCACCGGGCGGCCGCCGGTGCGGGCGGCGAGCGCCCAGGAGTAGACCGACGCCACCGCCACGGCGCCTGCCGGGCCGAGCCAGTCCGGACCGGCCGGCACCGCCGAGGCGACCAGCGCGCCCACCCCGGCGAGCGTGGCCACGACGCCGGCGAGCAGGGGCGCCCGGCTCTCGCCGATCCGCTCGTGGAGCCGGGAGAGCCGCGGCTGTCCGCCCGGAGCGGGCGCGGGCGCCACCGGCGCCGGCGATTCGACGGCCGGCACCGGGGTCGGCTCTGGGGTCGGCACCGGGGTCGGCTCTGGGGTCGGCTCGGGCGTCGGCTGGGGCGACCGGGACCGGCGACGGGACCGGCCGGTCTCCGCGCGACGGCGACCGGCGGGACGAGACACGGCGCGAAGGCTACCGAGGCTACAAGCGGCGGTTGAGCAGGGACGGGTTCGTGCGACGTGCCTCGTCGAGCCGGGCCCGGGACAGCTCGGCGGTGACGACGGCTGGACCGTCGTGCGCCTCGACGAGGACGTCGCCCAGCGGGTCGACGACGAGCGAGTGCCCGGTGTAGCGCGGGCCGGGCTGACCCGCGGCGGCGACGTAGACGGTGTTCTCGATCGCGCGGGCGCGCACGAGCGTGCGCCAGTGGTCGACCTTGCGCTCGCCGGCCACCCAGGCGGCCGGCACCACGAGCACCTCGGCGCCGTCGTCGACGAGGAGCCGGGCGTGCTCGGGGAACCGCAGGTCGTAGCAGGTGAGGAGCCCGACCCGCCAGCCGTGGAGGTCGACGACGGCCGGTGTCACCTCGCCCGCCGTCAGCCGGTCGGACTCGCGGTAGCCGAAGGAGTCGTAGAGGTGCACCTTGCGGTAGTCGGCGGCGGCGGCGCCCCGCACCACGAGCGTGTTGTAGGGCCGCGCCGGATCGGGGCCGGTCTCGAACATGCCGGCGACGACGGTGGTGCCGAGCCGTTCCGCGGTCTCGGCCACGGTGGACGCGAACGGCCCGTCGACGGCCTCGGCGAAGGCGCTGACGTCGCTCCCGGCCTCGCCGAAGTCGCGGGCGAACGCCTCGGGCCAGACCACGAGGTCGGCACCGGGCGGCGTGTGCTCGCGCACCCGGTCACGGTTCTCGGCCGGGTCGAGGCCGGAGGCCTCCTGCACCAGCGCCACACGCAGCACGTCCTGGGGGTCCACCCGACCAGGGTGCCAGTCCGGCGTGGCGGTCCGCAGTGGCAGCATCGCCGCATGCCCGCTCCCCTGCTCGACGCCTTCGCCGCCGTGGTGCTCGCCGGTGGTCGCGGCAGCCGGCTCGACGGTGCCGACAAGGCCACCATCGAGGTCGACGGCCGCACGATGCTGGCGACCGCCCTCGACGCCGTCGTCGACGCCGGCGAGGTGGTGGTGGTCGGCCCGCCGGTGCCCACCGAGCGGCCGGTGACCTTCACGGTCGAGGACCCGCGCCACGGCGGGCCGGTCGCCGCCCTGCTCACCGGCGTCGACGCCCTGCTGCGGCCGTGCCGGCTGGTCGCCGTCCTGGCCGTCGACATGCCGCGGCTCACCGCGGGCACCGTCGCCCGGCTGCGGGACGCCGCCACCGGCCGCGACGGTGCCGCCCTCGTGGGACCGGACGGGCGCCGTCAGCTCGTGCTCGTCCTCGACCGCGCCCGGCTCGAGGCGGTCCGCCCGTCCTACGAGGAGCAGCACGCCCTCGCGGTGCACCGGCTGCTGGAGGGGCTGGACCTCGCGGCGGTGCCGGCCGTGGGCGAGGAGCACCGCGACGTCGACACCTGGCGTGACCTGCGCGACCTCCGGGCCTGACGGCCGCTCGAGAGGGTTGCCATCGTCGGTCCGCGTCGCCAATCTGGACACCGTGAACCTGCACGACTGGATCGATGAGCTGTCCGACGTGCTCGACGTCGAGACCGAGGTCGACGAGGGGCTGGTGCGCGACCTGGTGCAGATGGCCTACCAGAACGTCGACCAGCACGCCGGACCGGTGACCGCCTACCTGGTGGGCTTCGCCGCGGGAGCGGCCGACGCCAGCCCGGACGCCGTCGAGGGGCTCGCCGCCCGCACCCAGCGGCTGGCCGAGGGCTGGGACCGGCCCGCGGACGCCGTCGACCCCGACGACATCGACGACGAGATCCCCGACGACGCCGCCATCGACCACTCGAGCGACCAGTTCGAGGAGGTCTGAGCCGGCTCTGACAGGCTCGACGCCATGAGAGCCGTGGTGACGGACGGGGCCGGCGGGCCCGAGGTGCTGAGCGTGGCCGAGGTGGCCGACCCCGAGCCGGGCCCGGGCGAGGTCCTGGTGCGGGTCGCCGCGACCGCGGTCAACCGCGCCGACACGCTGCAGCGGCAGGGCTTCTACCCGCCGCCGCCCGGCGCCAGCGAGATCATCGGACTCGAGTGCAGCGGCACCGTCGCCGCCCTCGGCCCCGACGTCGAGGGCTGGGCGGTCGGTGACGAGGTGTGCGCCCTGCTGGCGGGTGGCGGCTACGCCGAGCTCGTCGCGGTGCCGGCCGGTCAGCTCATGCCGGTGCCGGACGGCGTCGACCTGGTCACCGCCGGGGCCCTGCCCGAGGTGGCGTGCACGGTGTGGTCGAACGTGTTCATGGTCGCCGGCCTGCAGCGCGGCGAGGCGCTGCTCGTGCACGGCGGCGCGGGCGGCATCGGCAACCTCGCCATCCAGCTCGGAGCCGCCCTCGGCGCCCGGGTGTTCACCACCGCCGGCACCGAGGAGAAGCGGGCCTTCTGCCGCGAGCTGGGCGCCGAGGTGGCGATCGACTACCACGAGGAGGACTTCGTCGAGGTCGTCCGCGAGCACACCGGAGGAGCGGGCGCCGACGTCGTGCTCGACAACATGGGCGCGAAGTACCTCGGCCGCAACGTCGACGTGCTGGCCACCGAGGGCCGCCTGGTCGTGATCGGCATGCAGGGCGGCAGCAAGGGTGAGCTCGACCTGGGTGTCCTGCTGCGCAAGCGCGGCGCCGTCGTCGCGACGTCGCTGCGCGGGCGCCCGCCGGAGGGCAAGGCCGCCATCTGCGCCTCGGTGGTGGAGCACGTCTGGCCGCTGGTGGCGGACGGCACCGTGCGCACCGTCGTCGACACCGTGCTGCCGCTGGAGCAGGTGGCCGACGCCCACCGTCGGATGGACGAGGGCGCCCACACCGGCAAGATCGTGCTCACCGTCTGACGGATAGCCTCGGGCCCATGACCGAGCAGCAGCAGGACACCTCGCAGCCCGAGTCCGTGGAGGGCGCACCCGACGAGCAGCGGGTCATGGTCGTCGGGCCCGACGGCAGCCCCATCGGCTCGGTGCCGGCCTCGGCTCTCACCGTGGCCGACGACGACGACGGTGAGCAGCGGGAGCGCGCGATCACCGACCTCGTCGAGCAGCCGGCCAAGGTGATGCGGATCGGCAGCATGATCCGCCAGCTCCTCGAGGAGGTGAAGGCCGCGCCCCTCGACGAGGCCAGCCGCAACCGTCTCAAGGAGATCCACGCGTCGTCGGTCAAGGAGCTCGAGCAGGGCCTCGCCCCCGAGCTGGTCGAGGAGCTCGAGCGGCTCTCACTGCCGTTCGCCGACGACACCACGCCGTCCGAGAGCGAGCTGCGGATCGCGCAGGCCCAGCTCGTCGGCTGGCTCGAGGGTCTCTTCCACGGCATCCAGACCGCGATCTACGCCCAGCAGATGGCTGCCCGCGCCCAGTTCGAGCAGATCCGCAAGGCGCTCCCCCACGGCATGCCGGCCGGCATGAACGGCCCCCCGCAGCCCGGTCAGGGCCAGCAGGACGGCGACGGGCAGCCCGGCTCCGGCGGGATGTACCTGTAGCTCTCAGCGACGGTGGGTGAGCCGGGTCGCGGCGGTGAAAGATTCACCGCCTCAGCGGTGAATCTTTCGCTTCCGTGACGAAGGTTCGTGGGGTGGGCGAAAGATTCGTCCAGCTGCGCCGACCTGTGCCCACGGGGAGCGGGGGGTGTGCGGGAGCCGTCAGCGGCGGCGGGTGAGCCGGCCGGTGAGCAGCAGGCCGAGCACGCCGACGATGACGATCGCCAGTCCCGGGGCCGCCGAACGCGCGAACGGGCGCGGCTGGTCGACCTCGACCTCGCGGAGGACGACGGGGTCCGGCTCGGCCGGCGGCGCCGGCGGGTTCCGCTCCGCCTCCTCGGCCTGCACCCGCTGCCGGATCTCGCGCAGCAGCAGCGGCGTGGCGATGCGCAGGTCGCCGCAGCGCTCCGCGAGCAGCGCCGTGCCCTCGGCGGTGAGCTGGAAGAGGTACTGACGGTCGTTGTCGGGCTCCAGGTCGGCGCCGTCGCACCGGGTGAAGGTGGGCCGGCTGGTGAGGGCGGCGATGGCGCCCGGCTGCAGGTCGCCCTTGATCACCTCGGCGACCCGGATCCGGTAGAGCGGCACCTGATCGCCCCGGCGCGGGGCGCCCCGGCTGAGGATCGTGCCGGTGAAGATGTCGGTGGGGCCGGTGTCGGCCCGGGCGCCGGAGGCGGTGCTCGTGGCCGGCCGGACGACGTCCGCGGTCGACGCCAGCGCGGCCGCGGGGGCGCACACGAGCGCCACCAGCACCAGGGCCGCGAGACGGCGGAGGGTCACGATCACGCGCCCATGACACCAGACGCGCGCCGGGCGGGGCGACTCCACGCCGCTCACCAGTAGCGCTCCAGCTCCACCGCCGCGCCGTCGTCGTAGACGTCGGCGGTGACGTGGTCGGCGACCGCGCGCACCTCCTCGACGGCCTGGCCCATCGCCACGCCGCGGCCCGCCCACTGGAGCATCTCGATGTCATTGCGGCCGTCGCCGACGGCCAGCACGTCGGCGGCGGTGAGGCCGAGCGCGCGGCAGACCCGCTCCACCCCCGAGGCCTTGGAGACGCCGACCGGGGTGAGGTCGAGCCAGGCGGTCCAGCCGACGACGTAGTCGGTGCCGTGGAGGCCGAGCCCGGCGGCCAGCTCGACGAAGTCCTCGGCGGTGGCCTGCGGGTCGCGGATGATCACCCGGCTCACCGGCCCGGCCACCAGCTCCTCGACCTCGGCCTGGATCATCTCCCCGACGAGCTCGCCCTCGGGGAACGGCCCGCTCACCCGGTAGCCGATGCCGCGCTCCTCGACCGCCACCAGCGCCCCGGGCCGCTGCGCGAGCACCGCGCGCACGGCCGGAGCGGCGTCGAAGGTCTCCTCGTGGACGACGTCGATCTCCCCGCCCACGTCGTAGCGGAAGACCACCGCACCGTTGCTGGCGACCACCCAGAGCTGGTCGGGGTCGCCGGCCCCCCCGAGCGGCCCCCCGAGCGGCTGGCCGCGCAGGTCGAGCAGGTCGGCGATGCCGGTCATGCTGTGCGGCGAGCGACCGGAGGCCAGGACGACGTGCACGCCGGCGTCGAGTGCACGGTGCACGGCGTCGTGCACCCTCGGCGTGACCTGCTCGTAGTCGACGCGTCCGCCGTCGACCCACTTGAGCAGCGTGCCGTCGATGTCGAGCGCGACCAGCCGCGGCGTCCAGTCGCTCATGCGGTGACGGGCTTCAGGACCTCGAGCCCGCCGAGGTAGGGCTGCAGCGCCCGGGGCACTCGCACGGAGCCGTCGGCCTGCTGGTGGGTCTCGAGCAGCGCGATGATCGGCCGGTTCGTGGAGCAGAGCGTGCCGTTGAGGGTGGCGACGTGGGTGGTGTCACCGCCCTCACCGCTCCGGCTGCGGATGTCGAGGCGGCGGCTCTGGAAGTCGGTGCAGTTCGACGTCGAGGTGAGCTCGCGGAACCGCGACTGGGAGGCGATCCAGGCCTCGCAGTCGAACTTGCGCTGCGCCGAGGTGCCGAGGTCGCCGGCGGCGACGTCGATGACCCGGTAGTGGAGCTCGAGCTTGTCCATGAACTCCTTCTCCCACTCGAGCAGCCGCTGGTGCTCGGCGAAGGACTCCTCGACGGTGGTGTAGACGAACATCTCGACCTTGTCGAACCAGTGCACCCGGAAGATGCCGCGGGTGTCCTTGCCGTGCGAGCCGGCCTCCTTGCGGAAGCAGGGGCTGAAGGCGGCGTAGCGCAGCGGCAGCGCGGACGCGTCGAGGATCTCCTCGGAGTGGAAGGCGGCCATCGGCACCTCGGAGGTGCCGACGAGGTACAGGTCCTGGCCCTCGATCCGGTAGACGTCGTCGGCGGCCTGGCCGAGGAAGCCGGTGCCCTCCATCGCGCGGGGCTTCACCAGCGACGGCGGCACCGCCTCGATGAAGCCGTGGCCGGCGGCCTGGTCGAGCGCCATGTTGATCAGGGCGCGGTGCAGCTTGGCCCCGACGCCGGTGAAGAAGTAGAACCGCGAGCCCGACACCTTGGCGCCGCGCTCCAGGTCGATGGCGCCGAGCATCCGGCCCAGCTCGACGTGGTCGCGGGGCTCGAAGTCGAACTCCGGAGGGGTGCCGACGGTCTCCAGCACGACGAAGTCGTCCTCGCCGCCCGACGGCGCCTCGTCGGCCGCGAGGTTGGGGATCGACATCACGGCCGCCGTCCACTCCTCGGCGGCCGCGCCCTGGGCGGCCTCGGCCTGCTTGACCTCGGCGGCCAGGGCCTTGGTCTGGGCGAGCAGCGCCTGCTTCTCCTCGCCCTGCGCCTGCGGGATCTGCTTGCCGAGCTGCTTCTGCTCGGCCCGCTTGGTCTCGAACGCGGCGATCGCCGAGCGGCGGGCGGCGTCGGCCGCGAGCGCCCGGTCGACCGACTCCGCGGACAGCCCGCGCTTGGCTTGGGCGGCACGCACCCGGTCCGGGTCGTCGCGGAGCACTCGCGGGTCGATCATGCGGCGAATCTATCGGGAGGGCTCGCGCGCCTATCCTGGCTCCCGCCCCAGCTCACCCGCACGCCCGAGAGGAACCCGCTTGCTCGACCGATCCCGGACCGTCCAGGTCTCCCTGGCGGTGGCGTGCCTGGCCGTGCTGGGGCTGCTCGCCGTGGCCGTCGACCAGCGGTGGGAGTGGCTGGTCGACGTCGACAACCGCGGCAGCGGCGCGGAGCGGTGGGCGGTCGACGACGCCGGCCTGCGCGACGTCCTGCGCGTGGTCGAGGACCTCTTCAACACCATCGGGATGATCGTCTACTCCGCGGTCCTCGCCGTCGCGATGTTCGTGAAGAACCACCGCCGCGCCGCCGTGTTCGTCGTGGCCGTGATGCTCGCCTGCTGGGGGGCGACCTCGGCGGTCAAGGGCCTGGTCGGCCGCGCCCGCCCCGAGTGGCAGACGCCGGTGGACCTGCTCGACAGCGGGTCGTTCCCCTCGGGCCACACCTCGTCGATGGTGTCGTTCGCCGGCATCGTGCTCGTGCTGCTCTCGATGCTGGTGCGGCGCCGCGCCATCCGGCAGCTGCTGGGCAACGCGGTCCTGCTGGTCGCGGTCGTCGTGGCGCTCGACCGGGTCCTCCTGGGCCGTCACTACCCCTCCGACGTCGTCGGCGGAGCCGCGCTCGGCAGCGCGCTGGTGCTGCTCGGGCTGGTCTTCCTCGACCCGCAGCCGCGCAGCCACGCGGTGAAGGCGGAGCCGCTGCCCGAGGTGGTGCCGTCGAGCCGGCGGCTCGCCGTCATCCTCAACCCGGTGAAGGTCGAGGACGTCGAGACGTTCCAGGCCACCGTCACCTCCATGGCCCGCGAGTCCGGCTGGCAGGACCCGACGTGGCACCTCACCACCGTCGAGGACTCCGGCACCGGCCAGGCCGAGCAGGCCGCCGTCGACGGCGCCGACCTCGTGATCGTGTGCGGTGGCGACGGCACGGTGCGCGAGGTGTGCGCCGAGCTGGCCGGCACCGGGATCCCGGTCGGCATCGTCCCGGCCGGCACCGGCAACCTGCTGGCCCGCAACCTCGACATCCCGCTCTACCTGCGCTCCGCGATCGACATCGCCCTCACCGGGCAGGACCGCGCCATCGACATGGTGGCCGTGCGCGGCGACCGGGCGAAGGCCGACGAGCACGGCGAGGAGATCCCCGCCGAGGACGAGTTCCGCAGCCACTTCATGGTGATGGCCGGGCTCGGCTTCGACGCCGCGATCATGGACGGCGTCAACCCGGCCATCAAGGAGCGGGTCGGCTGGCTGGCCTACGTGCTGTCGGCGCTGAAGTCGCTGATGTACCCCGTCACCAAGGTGGAGATCTCGGTCGACGGCGCGGAGTACACCAAGCACCGCGCCCGCACGATCGTCGTCGGCAACGTCGGCTACCTCCAGGCCGGCATGCCGCTGCTGCCCGACGCCGCCATCGACGACGGCCAGCTCGACGTCGTCCTGCTCTACCCGCGCCGCTTCCTCTCGTGGATCCCGCTCGCCTACCGAGTGCTCGCCAAGCGTTCGCGCACCGACGACACCATCAACCGGATGACCGGCCGCACCGTCTCGATCCGCGCCTCGGCCGAGACCCCGCGCCAGCTCGACGGCGACTCGATCGGCCCCGGCAAGGAGCTGCACATGGAATGCATCCACGGCCGGCTGCTCGTGCGGGTGGCGCGCTGAGCCGGCCGGTGCTGCTGGTGGTTCATCACGGTATGTCGGTCAACCCGCACTTCCCACGGTCAGCTCGGCCGGGGAAGGGTGGGTTCGCCTACATACCGTGATGAACCCGCACCCCCCACGGTCAGCTCGACGGGGGAAGCGCGGGTTCGCCTACATCCCGTGATGAACCGACACCACCGGGCTGGTCGACCCGAGTCAGGCGCCGAAGGCCGCGGCGAGCTGGAGGCTGCCGATGCCGAGCGCCACGGCGGCCATCACGAGCAGCGCGAGTGAGACCGACCGGCGCCGGAAGAGAGTGGCGACACCGCCGAAGAACAGCGTCAGGGCGAACAGCACGGTGGAGAGCTCGAACTGGTCGCCGACCTGGTCGGCCTCGGCACCCTCGTCGTAGACCTTCTCCGCCTCCTTCTGCTTGGCCTCGGCCTCGGCGAACTCCGCGATCACGTAGGGGTTGGTCTCGTCCTCGTCGAAGGGCGTGACGGCGTCGGCGTCCTCGAGCCACCAGTCGACGGCCTCGACCAGCTCGGGGCGCATCAGGCTGGTGCGCAGGTACTCCGCGAGCTCCACCTTGCTCTCCTGGGTGGCGGTGGCGTACTGGATGAAGATCTGCTGGTCCTGGGCGAGGGTCTGGTTGCCCTGGTTGTAGAAGAAGTTGGCATCGCCCAGGGCGGCGTTGGAGTTGCTGTAGCCCTGCAGCGCGTCGCCGTCGGTGAGCGCGGCCTGGTAGGCCGAGAGCGCGGTGAGCGTCGCCGCGATGCCCAGCAGGACGGCGGCGAGGATGGTGAGCCGGCCCTCGGCAGGCTCGGCGGGCAGCTCCACGAAGGTGTCGGTCACGGCTGGAGGCTAGGGCCGCGCCGGGCCGTCGCGCCGGTGGTTGGTCACACCTGGCCCGATCGGGCCATCCCCGTAGTGGGGTGGCGGGGGCGGAATCGGCTCAGCGCAGGTCGGCACGGGGCCGGCCGAGCACGGGCCGGCCGAGCACGGGGCCGGCCGAGCACGGGGTCGGTGAGCTCGGGCGGCGAGGTCAGTCGCAGCCGTGCAGCAGCATGGTCGTGTCGCCAGAGCCGCTTCGCCCGGGACCGCGCGCTCAGGCCGCGGCGCCCTTGCGGCCGCGGGCCCGGTCGACGGCGTCGCGCTCCTCGGGGGAGAACTGGTGGTCGCACGACCAGCCGGTCACGTTCTTGGCGTAGCTGCGGGCCTCGCTGCGGCCGTGGATCGAGCTCAGGACGATGCCGTTGCCGCCGTCGTCGAGCAGGGCGAGCGACCAGGAGAGGTGGCCGCCCATGTCGCCGAAGGCGTCGTAGCGGACGACGGCGAGGTGGCGCAGACCGTCGCCGGCCTCGGCACGCAGGGCCGCGACCTCACGACGCAGGCCGATCAGGTCGGCCGGGAGGTCGGAGCCGTCGGCGCGCAGCCGCCGGGGGCGTCGCGCGGACAGCGCGATCGCGAGGGCGCAGAGCGCGACGACCAGGGCAGCCGCCGCCAGGACCGTGGGCACGACTCCACGCTAGGTCGCCGAGGCGGGCGGGCGGCGGAGGCGCGCGACGACCGACCGAGCAGGATGGTCCGGTGGACGTCGCGGCCCTGGCCCTCACCTTCGGGGCGATCTTCGTGGTCGAGCTCCCCGACAAGACGTTCCTCGCCACCCTCGTGCTCTCCACCCGCTACCGGCCGCTGCTGGTGTGGATCGGCGTCGGGCTCGCGTTCACCGTGCAGACCACCGTGGCCGTGGCCCTGGGGCACGCCGCCTCCTACCTGCCGCCCGAGGTCGTGCGGGGCGCCGCCGCCGTCCTGTTCCTCGCCGGCGCGGTGGTGCTGCTCCGCGAGGGGCTCCGGCACCAGGCGGCCGACGACGGCGCGGAGTTCGCCGAGAAGGCGACGCCCGCCACCGGCTGGCGGGCCGTGCTCGCCTCGTTCCTCGTGCTGTTCGCCGCCGAGTGGGGCGACCTGTCGCAGCTGCTCACGCTGTCGCTGGTGGCGCGCTACGAGGCGCCGCTGGAGGTGTTCCTCGGCGCGCTGGGTGCGCTGCTCACGGTGAGCGCGCTCGCGGTGGTGGCGGGCCGCGGGCTCCTCAAGGTGGTGCCCGTGCACGTGCTGCACTTCGTCGGTGCCGGGGTGTGCGTCGTCCTCGCCTCGCTCACCGTCTACGAGTTGGCGTCCTAGGGGTCCTAGGCTGCCGGGCATGCCGACGATGGGTGCCGACAGCGAGGTGGGCCGGCTGCGCACGGTGATGCTGCACCGACCCGGCCCCGAGCTCAAGCGGCTGACGCCGCGCAACAACGACCAGCTGCTCTTCGACGGGATCCCGTGGGTGTCGAGGGCGCAGGAGGAGCACGACGCGTTCGCCGAGGCGCTGCGCTCCCGGGACGTCGAGGTGCTCTACCTGACCGACCTGCTCACCGAGACCCTCGACCTCGCCGAGGCGCGGGCCTCGGCCATCGAGACCGCGCTGTCCGACCTCGACCTCGGGGTCACGATGCGCGACTACCTCGAGGGCAAGCTGGGCGACGCCGCCCCCGACCAGCTCACCACCCTGCTCACCGCGGGCATCCGCAACGACGAGGTGCGCGGCGGGTTCGGGCTGGTCACCTCGCTGCTGCCCCACGACGCCTTCCTCATCGACCCGCTGCCCAACCTGCTCTTCACCCGCGACTCCTCGGTGTGGGTGCGCGACCACGTCGCCGTCACGTCGCTGGCGATGCCGGCCCGCAAGCGCGAGACCCAGCTCACCGAGCTCATCTACTCGCTGCACCCGCGGTTCTCCGACTCCCCCCGCATCCACGGGCACCACTACGAGCACGTCGAGGGCGGCGACGTGCTGCTCCTCGGGGCGGGGGTCATCGCCGTCGGCGTCGGCGAGCGCACCACGCCGGCCGGCGTCGAGCGACTCGCCCGGCAGGTGTTCGACGACGACCTCGCCCACACCGTGCTCGCCGTCCCGATCGCGCAGGAGCGGGCGACGATGCACCTCGACACGATCTGCACGATGGTCGACGCCGACCTGATGGTGGTCTACGAGAACGTCGCCGACTCGCTGGTGGCCCACACCGTGAAGCCGGACGGCGAGGACGACCGCGGCAACCTGGTGCTCCGCGTCTCCGGCGCCCGGCCGTTCCTCGAGGCGGCCGCCGACGCCCTCGGCATCGACCAGATGCGCCGCATCGAGACCGGCCTCGACCCGGTCACCGCCGAGCGCGAGCAGTGGGACGACGGCAACAACACCCTGGCCATCGCCCCCCGCGTCGCCGTCGCCTACGAGCGCAACCTCGAGACCAACAGCCGTCTCGAGGAGGCCGGCATCGAGGTGGTGCCGATCGCCGGCTCCGAGCTCGGATCGGGCCGCGGCGGCCCGCGCTGCATGAGCTGCCCGGTCGAGCGCGACCCCTTGCCTGCCTGACCTCACCCCGGGAGCACGGCCCGGCCGTCCGGGCCGCCACCCACCCGCTCGCACACCAGGCTCGGGACGGCGCAGCGCACCAGCGTGCGACCGAGGAGGTCGGGGCCGTCGACGGCCACCACCACGGTGCTGCTGTTCTCCCAACCGATCGCGCGCCACGACCGAGTCCGCGGCGGGGGCAGTGGCAGCTGGGTCGGGGCGAAGCCGCCGTCGAACGGGGCCAGCACGTAGGGGACGCTGGCGTAGATCTGCGCCACCACGCGACCGTCGGCGCTCCACACGCCGCCGCCGTAGTCGAGGTGGCCGACCGGCCGCACCGACCCGTCGTCGCGGACCCGGCTCAGCACGATGCCCGAACCCGGGTCGAGCCAGCTGATCCCGCCTGGCCACGGCACGTCGTCGAAGCCGAGCAGGACGCCGGCCGGGAGCCGCACCTCCACCGGGTCCCCGCCCGGCGTCCACACCACCGCCCGCCCCGGCGAGCCGGTCCCCACCCTGTCGCCCACCGGCAGCTCGGCCACCTGCACCACGATCCGGCCGTCGGTCAGGATCGACTGGATCCGCACGACGTCGGCCGGCCCGGCCAGCACGGCGGCGTCGAAGGTGAGCGGCGGGCCCAGCGTGCCGTCGTCCTCGACCACCGAGGCGGCGACCTCCTGGCCCGCCACCCACGCCACGAGCCGGCCGTCCGGCGCCAGCTGCACCGAGGTGATCCCGCCCGGGAGTCCGGCGACCGAGTCGCTGGTGACCACCTGGTGACGGCCGGGCCCGGAGACCAGCGTGGTGCCGCCCGCCCATCGCAGCGTGCGCGGCACGGTGGTGCGGTAGGAACCGCCGCCGGCGTGGAGGATGCCGCCGGACCAGTAGGGCAGGTCGGTCGGCCCGCCCACCGGCAGGTCGGCGAGCTCGGCCGGCCCGCGCGCCGGGGTCAACGGCTGCAGGTCCAGGCCGGGAGGCCGGGGCGGCCCCGGCGGCTCCGCGGTCACCACCGCCACCCCGAGGCCGACGGCCAGCGCCAACAGGCCGGCCGCACCCGCCGCGCTCCACACCTGGCGCCGGCGCCGGTGGGGCCGGCCCAACCGGGCGGCCGCGTCGGCCTCGACCACGACCGCAGGCAGCTGGCCGGTCACCGCGGCCAGCGCGGCGGGCAGGTCGGCGAGTCCCTCGCCGAACGCCGCGGCGGCCCGCCGCTCCCGCTCCGGCAGGTCGCGGCGGCGCACGCCGAGCACCCGCGCCGGGTCGACCCGCCCGGCCACCACGGGCAGGTGGCGCACCACCAGCGTCGCGCGGTGCTCGGGGGCGAGGGCCTGCAGGCGGCGCCAGGCCGGGAGCCGCTCCTCGAGGTCGGGGTCGACGCCCGCCGCCGGCGGCTGGCTGACGACGAGGCGCGAGCCGAGCTCGCGACGTCGGCCGTCGCCGCGCTCGAAGGCCCGCAGGAGGGCCCGCACGGACTCGGTGAGCAACCACCGGGTGTCGTGGGCGTCGCCCGGCTCCTCGGGGTCCCACCGGGCGGCGGCCGCGGCCAGGCCGGCCTCCAGCAGCACCTCGGCGTCGGCCGGCGAGCCCGTGAGCGCGTAGCCGACGGCGTGCAGCACCGGCGCCTGGCCGCGGACGACCTCCGTCCAGCCGGCCCGGGCGCCGACGTCGCGGAGTGAGCCGCCCATCGGGCCAGTATCCCTCGCTGGACACCCCGAGACCGCGTCCGGGAGGATTCGAGCGGTACCCCGAGCGCTCCCACCGGAAGGCGACCCCGCCCATGCCCACCTTCTTCGACTCCTTCACCCCGCGCGAGGTGGCCGAGATCAGCGCGCACGGCCGTCGGGTCACGCTGCCGGAGGGGTGGTCGCCGATCTGGGAGCAGACGCCGTCCGACAAGGCCTACATCCTGCTCGACGGCTCGGTGTCGGTGCGCCGCGACGGCTCCGAGATCGCCCGGCTCGGCCCCGGCGACATCGTCGGCGAGGCCGGCATCGTCGGCCACTCGCTGCGCACGGCCACCGTGGTGGCCCTGACGCCGCTCAAGGCGATCCACTTCACCGACGACGACATCACCGCGCTCATGACCGAGATGCCCTCGTTCAAGGACCAGATCACCGCCGTCGTCGAGGCCCGGCTTGGCTGACCAGCCGACGTCGCCGCCGTCCGACGGCCTCGAGGAGGTCCTGCTCGGCGAGGCTCCGCACCTGAACCGGGTCGAGGTCAGCGAGCAGGCCGGCGTGCCGCTCGAGATCGCCCAGGAGCTGTGGCGGCTGCTCGGCTTCGCCCGCACCACCGACGACGAGGTGGCGTTCACGGAGGCCGACGTGACCGCTCTGCGCCAGTCGCACGAGCTCGTGAGGCTCGGCATCCTGAGCCCCGAGCGCCAGTCGGCGCTGGTGCGCACCTGGGGCCGCAGCTTCGCCCGGCTCGCCGAGTGGCAGAGCGACCTCGTGGTCGACGTCGCCGGCGAGGACGGCGCCGACCCGCTCGAGGCCCTCACCGGGCTCGCCGCCGAGGTACTGCCCCGCGTCGAGGCGCTGCAGGCCTACGCGTGGCGGCGTCACCTCGTGAGCGCCGGCTCGCGACTGCTGGCCGTCACCGACGCCGGCGAGAGCACCACCACCGTCGGCTTCGTCGACATCGTCGGCTACACCTCGCGCAGCAAGGCGCTCGACGAGCCGGACCTGGTGGCGTGGCTGGAGCGGTTCGAGAGCACGTCGCAGGACCTGGTCACCGAGGCCGGTGGCCGGATCATCAAGAACATCGGCGACGAGGTGCTGTTCGTCGCCGACGACCTCCCCGCCGCCGCCGACGTGGCGCTGCGGATGACCGAGCAGGGCGCCGACCACGACGACGAGTTCCCCGAGGTGCGGGCCGGGCTCGCCCACGGCCCGGTGGTGAGCCGGCTCGGCGACGTCTTCGGCGGCACCGTGAACCTGGCCGCCCGGCTCACCTCCGCCGCCCGGCCCGGCACCGTGCTCGTCGACGAGGGCGCGCACGACGCCCTCGGCGCGGACGACGGGTCGCCGTTCGCGCTGCGCCGGGTGCACCGACTCTCGGCGAAGGGCTATTCGAAGCTGCCGGCGTGGGCGCTGCGGCGGGCGTGAGGGCTGCGGTGGTTGCGACTCCTAACGGATGCTGACCTGACGGGCGGCCAGGCCGGAGCGGGCGGAGCGCTCCTCGGGGGTCAGCGGCGCGTCGTCGGCCATCGCCTTCTCCAAGGCCGCGCCGAACTCGGCGGCGGGCCGCTCGACGGCCTCCGCGCCGGTGCCGACGGGGAGGTCCCAGACCGGGGTGAGCAGGCCGTGGGCTCGGAACATGCCGACCAGTCGCGCGTCCGGCACGATCACGTCGGCGCCGGAGGCGTGGAGGCGGGCGAGCGCGTCGAGCACGTCGTCCTCGGGCTCGGGCCGCACCCAGCGCAGGTGCTCCTTGGTGGCGACGTCGGTCCAGTAGGCGCCCTCGACGCTCGTGAGCCGAGCGGACGGCGCGATGCCGCCGTTGGCCTGCTCCAGCGCCTCGGCGAGCGTCTCCCGCTCGTCGTCGTCGACGTCGTCGATCCAGTAGTCGAAGCCGTCGTGCACGGTGACGTCGAGCGTCTCCGAGGTCACGAGGTCCTGCAGCCGCGGGCCGGGCCCCGGGTTCGCCGTCAGCCCGACGACGCCGACCTCGCCCGCGGCCGACTGCTCGAGGGCACGCAGCAGGACGGCGGCGAGGTCGCGTGAGGGGTCGCCGAAGCCGTGCTGCACCTGCAGGCCGAGCCACACCTCACCGGACTCGCGCACCATCGCGGGCGCGGCCGCCGGCAGCAGCGAGGCCAGCCGCACGGTGTGCTCGGTGCCGTCGACCGTCACGGTGAGCGGCGCGGTGGCGGCGGGCACCAGCTCGCGCAGCGCCACCAGGTCGCACTCGCCGGGGAGGCCCTCGAAGGGCCGGGCGACCCAGACGTCACCGCCACCGGGCGCGCCGTGGCAGGCCTTGTAGCGCTTGCCCGACCCGCAGGGGCAGGGCTGGCGAGGGCCGACCTCGCCCGCCGGGGCGGGGTCTTGGGACGGTGACTGACGGTTGCGCGACTTCTTGGCCACCCGGCGACGCTACCGACCCAGCTCCCCGAGGATGTAGGCCGGGCGGTCGGTGATGACGCCGTCGACCCCGAGGTCGAGGCAGGCGTCGAGGTCGGCGCGGGAGTTGACCACCCACACGTGCACCCGCTCGGCGCGGCGCCGGATGCTCGCGGAGGTGCGCGGGTGGTCGTGCAGCAGCTCGACACCCGGCCCCACCCACCAGTGCGGCCCGATGACGCGCTTGAGCATCGCCCAGCTCTGCGGCTTGTCGACCAGCTGCACCAGCTGGACCTCCGGCGCGGCCCGCTCCACACGCTGCAGGGCGGTGAACGAGAAGCTCATCACCCGCACCGGGGAGCCGGCCCGGTCCCAGCCGAAGTCGGCCAGCAGCTCGACCAGTCGCCGCTCGACCAGCCCGCCGAACCGGGTCGGGTGCTTGGTCTCGATCGCGAGCTCGACCCGCCGGTCGTAGTCGGCGGCCGTCTCGAGCAGCTTGCGCAGCGTGAGCACCCGGTCGAGGGTGTCGTCGCGGTCGGGCGCCTCGTCGTCGAGGTCGGCCCACGGGTGCTTCCAGGAGGCGAAGTCGACCTCGTTGAGCTCGGCGAGGTCCATCGTCGACACCAGGCCCGGTGAGCCGCCGGTGCGGCGCAGGCTGCGGTCGTGGACGCAGACCAGGTGCCCGTCGGCGGTGAGCCGGACGTCGCACTCCAGCCCGTCGGCACCGCCGTCGAGCGCGGCCAGGTAGGCCCCCAGCGTGTGCTCGGCCTCGTCGTGGCTCGCGCCGCGGTGCGCCACCACCTGGGGGGACATCGGCTGCTCCTGGGTCGCGAGTGCTCAGCCCCGGGCGCCGACCGTCCCTCGCAGCACGTGGGGCACGCACTGGGTGGCACCGTCCTCGACCGTGGCCTCGAGCGACCAGTCTGCCGACTTCCCGCCCCCCACGTCTCGCACCACGACGAAACCGCGGCCGAGAACATCGGAGGTGTCGTTGATCCAGTTGAAGGTGATGACGTAGTCGAGGCTGCGCTGGGTCGGGTTGGTCACCGTGCCCGCGAGCGTCCGGTCACCGCGCTCGGTCTCGCACTCGTCGTAGGTGACGTCGGCGACGCCGCCGGCGGAGTTGCGCACCCCGGGCGGCGTGGGCAGGTCGGGCGGCGAGATGGTGTCGGTGCTCGCGGTGCCGCCCTCCGACGGCGTGTCGGAGGAGGACGGCGCCCCGCTGCCGGGGGCCCCCTCGTCGTCGCTGCAGCCGGCGAGCGACGCCGCCGACGTCGTCAGAGTCGCCGCCAGCGCGACCGCGCCCACGACACGCCGACGAGCCCGCCCACGAGCCCGCCCACGAGCACGGACGGGCGCGGTGGTCATGCGCGCCATCCTGCCCGACACCTCCGGCTCGGCGACGGTCCCTC
This sequence comes from uncultured Actinomycetota bacterium, assembly GCA_963845795.1. Classification (GTDB taxonomy): domain Bacteria; phylum Actinomycetota; class Actinomycetes; order Propionibacteriales; family Nocardioidaceae; genus Nocardioides. The sequence goes on from CAWJTG010000018.1 coordinate 122,258, forward strand.
AGCAAGCGTTCAGGGAGTCTTCAGCCGGGTGACAGACTGTGCCGGTGCCCGAGCTGCCCGAGGTGGAGGCGCTCGCCCTCGACCTGGGCGGGCGACTCGAGGGCCGTGCGATCACCACGGTCCACCTCGTCGCCTTCAGCGCACTCAAGACCTTCGACCCGCCGGTCACGGCGCTGCAGGGCACGCTCGTCGACGGCGTCACCCGGCACGGCAAGTTCCTCGACGTCGAGGTCTCCGGCCTCCACCTGGTGCTGCACCTGGCCCGCGCGGGGTGGGTGCGGTGGCGCGAGGAGGTGCCGCCGGTCCCGCCGCGGCCCAGCAACAAGTCGCCGCTCGCCGTCCGGGTGGAGCTCGACTCCGGCGCCGGGCTCGACGTCACCGAGGCCGGCACCCGCAAGAGTCTGGCGATGTACGTCGTGCGCGACCCGTTCGACGTCCCCGGCATCGCCTCCCTGGGGCCGGACCCGCTCACCGCCGACTTCACTCCCGAGGCGCTCCGCGCGATCCTCGAGCGGGAGGGCCGCAAGCAGGTCAAGGGCGTGCTGCGCCATCAGGGCACCATCGCCGGCATCGGCAACGCCTACTCCGACGAGATCCTCCACACCGCCCGGATGTCGCCGTTCAAGCCCGCCGCCAGCCTCGACGACGACGAGCTGGTGGTCCTGCACGAGGCGATCCGCACCACCCTCGGCGCGGCCGTCGACCGCTCCCGCGGGCTGGCGGCCAGCGAGCTCAAGGGCGAGAAGAAGTCGCACCTCGCCGTGCACGGGCGCACCGGCGAACCCTGCCCGGTGTGCGGCGACCTCGTGCGTGAGGTGTCGTTCGCCGACTCCAGCCTGCAGTACTGCCCGACCTGTCAGACCGGCGGCAAGCCGCTGGCCGACCGCCGCACCAGCAAGTTCCTCAAGTAGCGGATCTCGGTAACCTGGCCGCATGAACGTGCCCACCGTCACCGTGTCCGCCGTGCCCGACCCGCTGCCCGAGGGAGTGCGCGTGCTCGACGTGCGCGAGCAGGTGGAGTTCGACCACGGCCACATCGAGGGCGCCGTCCACGTGCCGCTCGGCGAGCTGGCCGACCGCGTCGGCGACCTGCCCGAGGGCCAGACGATCGTCGTGTGCAAGCTGGGGGGTCGATCGGCCCAGGCCGTCGGGTGGCTGGTGCAGCAGGGTCGTGACGCCGTCAACCTCGACGGCGGGATGGTCGACTGGGCCGACGCGGGACGGCCGATGGCGAGCGAGACCGGCCAGCCGCCCCAGGTCGTCTAGCGCCCCGACACCGACGTAGCGCCGCAGCACGAGGGCCGGCCACCCCCACGGGGTGACCGGCCCTCGGCCGTGCTCAACCGGTGCGGCGGGTCACTCCCCGTCGCTGCCGCAGTAGTCGTCGGACCACTCGTCGTAGGCGTCGACCTTCTTCTTGTCGTCCTTGCTGAGGTCGTCCTCGAACGGGTCCTTCTCGTCCTCGATCGCCTTCTCGAGGTCCTTCGCGCTGAGCTCCTGGGCCTTCTCGAGGGTGATCTCGAAGCCCTCGCGGGCGTCGTCGGGCATGTCCTCGGGAGTGCCGGTCTCCTCCGCGTCCTCGGTGATCTTGTCGAGCTCCTCCTTGAAGACCTTCGCGATGTCCTTGTTCGAGGACGTCTCGTCGAGCTCGGAGAGGTCCGGCTCGGCGTCGTGGACCTTGCAGAAGTCCTTCTTGCTCGCGTCGGTCGGCACGCCGCCGCAGGCGGTGAGGGTGCTGGCGAGCAGGAGCGGGGCCGCCGCGGCGACCAGCGCGCGCTTCAGCTTCACTCCTCACCACCGCCGAGCGCGTCGGCGCAGATCTCGACGGTCTTCGCGACGAACGCGTCGACCTTGTCGGCGTCGTCACCGTCGAAGACCTCGTCGGCGCTCTCGGCCTCGGAGAACTTCTTGATGTCGTCGCCGTCGATGTCGGCGAGGAAGTCGACGTAGATCTCGTAGCCGTCACGAGCGTCGCCGTCGATGTCCTTCGGCGTGCCCACCTCGGCCAGCTTGTCGGCGTACTCGTGGACCGAGTCGGCCGCCTTGTCGGTGTCCTTGTTGTCGGCGTCCTTCGGCTCGTCGCCGAAGGCCTCGCAGTAGTCCTTGCTGCTCGCGTCGTCGGGGGCGCCGGAGGCGCCGCCACCGCAGGCGGTGAGCGCGGCGGCCAGCAGGACGGCGGCCCCGGCGGCACCGACGCTGCGCTTGATGGAGGTCATGGATGGTCCTTTCCCTGTGTTTCGGCGAACCCTCCCCCACCGGGCCGGTTCGTGCCAGTACGAATCGCCGGTTCGCGCACGTCGGTCTGGACCGGACTACGCCCCGTCGAGGACGGGCGTCGGGGTGGTAAGGAGGGCGGGAAGCAGGGACAGGTAGCGGGTGCGCTCCATCTCGACGACACCGAGGCTCGCCAGGTGCGGCGTCACCCACTGGACGTCGACCAGACGGTGCTCGGCGTGCTCGTCGCGCAGCCGCTCGACCAGCGCCACGAGCGCCACCTTGGAGGCGTCGCGCTCGTGGTGGAACATCGACTCACCGGCGAACAGGCCGCCCACCGCGACGCCGTAGAGGCCGCCCACGAGCCGGTCGTCGCGCCACGCCTCCACCGAGTGCGCCCATCCCAGGGCGTGCAGCCGCTCGTAGGCGGCCCGGACCCGGGCGTCGATCCACGCGCCCGGCCGGCGCCGGTCGGCGCAGGCCTCGACCACCTCGGCGAAGGCGGTGTCGACGCGGATCTCGAAGTCGCGGCCGGATCTCCGCAACGAGCGGGAGACCCGCAGCGCGTCGAGCGGAAGCACCCCCCGCCGGACCGGCGACCACCAGGCCATCGGTTGCCGACGTCCGCCGATCGGCATCGGGAACAGCCCGCTGCGGTAGGCCGCGAGCACCGTGCCGGGCTGCAGGTCGGCCCCGACCGCCACGAGGTCGTCGTCGGGATCGAAGGACCCCGGGCCGGGGAACGCCCACGGCGTCGACGGAGGCTCGACCGGTTCCACTCCCCCCAGACTAGGCGCCGCTCTCTAGGATTTCCCCATGGCCGTCACGCGCTCCGCCGCCCAGAAGCTGGGCACCCGTCTGGCACCGGTGCTCGCGCCCAGGCTGGCCGAGATGGCGCCGGGCCTGTCCTCCTCGTTCGTGCGCGAGGCGCTCGCCCGCGCGGTGGACGGTGTCGGCCCGCTGCCCCCGGCCGCGGCGGCCGCCGACAAGCAGCTCGCCGAGCAGCGCGGCGACGTCGACCGCGCGGTCCACGAGGTGATCGAGAACAACGTGCGGTGGGCCGGCGCGCAGGGGTTCGCGACGAACCTCGGTGGCCTGGTGACGATGGCGGTGACCGTGCCGGCCAACATCGCCGGCGTCACGCTGCTCCAGTGCCGAATGGTCGCGGGCATCGCCCACCTGCGCGGCTACGACCTCGACGACCCCCGGGTGCGCAACGCGATCCTGGTGACCATCCTCGGCGAGGACGAGGTCGCGAAGCTGGTGCGCAAGCGCAAGCTGCCCGCCCCACCGATGGCGCTCGCCACCGCGCCGGTGCACGACGCCGCGCTCGACCCGCTGGTCTCGGCCCAGGTGGCCTCCGACGTCCTGGACCGCATCACCGGCAAACGGGCGGCGGCGTTCGTGGGCAAGAAGGTGCCGTTCCTCGGCGGGCTGGTGGGCATGGGCACCGACGCCTACGCCACCTGGCGGGTCGGTCGCTACGCCGACCGCGAGTTCCTGCCGCGCGCCACGCGGTAGCCCTTCAGCAGCAGCCGACCGACGCCGCTGGTCTGCAGCCGGCGGACCACCTGCTCGCGGAGCCGGTAGCTGGGCCGCAGGTAGGCACGCTGCAGCGCCTGCCGGCTCTCGTCGAGCTCACCCTCGAGCCGGCGCTCGGAGTCGCGCAGCCGGGCGTTGTCGAGCAGGAGCGCGCGGATGGCGTCGACCGCGGCACCCGCCACCTCCGCCTCCTCGGGTCGGTCGGGGTCGCTCCACGACTCCGGGCTCGGCCCCAGCAGCTCGCCGAGGTCGCCGACGACGTCGTAGCCGCGCTCGCGGACGGCGTCGACCCAGCTCTGCTCGACCCCGGCCACCCACGGGTAGAGGTCGGGCGGCAGCCCCAGCCGCGGCGAGGAGCGCCGCTCCGACAGCGTGCGGTGCGCGAGCAGCTCGCGCACCAGCGGCCGGTAGTGGGCGGGCGGCAGCTCGTGGTTGGCGGTCTGGTTGATGCGTCGGATCAGCGCGGTCTCGGCGGCGCCGAGCGACGGGTTGGCGCGGCCGCCGTCGAGGTCGAGGTCGATGCCGTCGAGGTCGAGCGCCTGGCTGAACCGCTTCCACAGCACCTCGGGGGCGCCGCCGGGCGGTGGCACGGTGATGAGGTGCACCCGCTCCGGCGGCAGGTCGTGCGCCCAGCGCTGGAGGATCTCCGGCACCTCCTGCACCCCCCAGAACCAGCTGGCGATCCGGCCGGACCGCTCGGGGTCGCGGATCTGGTCGAGGAACGCCTCGTAGGAGAGCGTCGCGCGGTGCTTGACGTTCTCCTGCCACTCCGCGGGGATCTGCCGCACCAGGTCGCGCACCGAGAGGACGAGGTGCACCTCGGCGTCGCCCACGGTGCCGAGCGCCCGCGCGACCTGGGAGCGCGAGGCGGTGGCGAGGATCTCGTGGCTGACGATCGAGGTGCCGTCGTGCGCGCGCACCCGCTCGGCGAGCGCGTCCCAGGCGCCGATCGCCTCGGTCTCGAGCCCACCCCACGGCATCCGCATCAGGTCGAGGGCGGCGAGGAAGTGGGCGTCGTGCCGGTCGGCCGGGTAGAGGACCCCGTGCTCGAGCAGGGTGGGCTGGTTGCGGAACAGCACGTCCTGCACGTAGGAGGTGCCGGTCTTCGGGGTGCCGACGTGGAGGAGCAGCTTACGGCTCATGGTGTGTGGGGGTCCCTGCGACGTTGTTCGGTGGAGGAGCGGAGCGGGGGCGGCGACGAACGTCGTGGGGTACTCATCTGGTCATCACCCCTCCCCTCCGGCCAGGAGCAGCCGCGCCGCGAGCGCGAGGACGTCGGCGGGGGCGTGGGCGGTGCCGTCGACCGACCGGCGCCGGAGCCGCTCCGGGCTGCCGACCACAGGGTAGTCAGCGCTCAGCACCGCCCGGTGGAGCCGCTCGGCGCGGTCGCCGACCCAGGCGGAGTGCCGGGCCGGGACGGCGAGCGTGGCGCCGGCCGGGTCGGCGTCGAGCAGCCGCGGCAGCAGGGTGCGTCGCAGCAGCGTGGCGCGGTGCTCGGGCAGCACGAGCAGGCCGAGCGGCGCCGCGACGCGCCGGGCCAGGTCGACGGCGGCACCCGACGGCTCTGGCGGCGCCGGCAGCGGACGCCGGGTGCCCAGCACCCGCGGCACCGCGGCGTCGTCGAGCACGACCCGGACCCGGGCCCGGCCGACGCGCTGCTCCCACCGGGCGGCGGCGGCCGCGAGGTCGGCGCGACGCGGGAGGGTGTCGTGGGCGGCCGCGCGGCCCAGCCAGTCCGGCCACGCCGGCCCGCCCCCGCTGAAGGCGCGGGCGGTGTAGGCGTGACGCAGCAGGGTGTCGAGGTCGGCGCCCAGCACCACGGCGAGCGGACGCCGACCGCCGGGCGGCCGACCGCGCCGCACCAGCTCCTCGCGCAGCGGCGCGGCCCGCCACTCGTCGCCGGCCAGCCGGTACGAGCGCCGCCAGGGGCGCTCCCACCCGGGTCGGGGTGCAGCGGGCAGACCGGCGGCCACGACGTCCTCGGCGAGCAGGCCGGCGGCGACCCGCAGCAGCTCGTGCTCCGGGAGGTCGGCGGGGTCGACCGGCCGCGGGCCGAAGCCACGGGGGGGCGCGGCGCCCACCAGCTCGAGGTCGGGGCGGCCGCGGCCCGGGGCGCTGGCCGTCAGCACCCGCTCGGCCAGGGCGGCGGACGGGCGGCCCGCCTCGTTGAGCCGTCGCAGCAGCTCGAGCTGCTGGGCGCCGGGCAGGGAAGGGCCGCGGGCGCCGTCGACGGCACCCGTCCCACCCGACCAGTCCGACCGGGCCGACCAGTCCGACCAGGGCGTCGTGCCGCCCTCGCGCAGGTGGCGGCACCAGGTCCGGGCCCGATCACTCACCGGTCCCTCACCGGTCCCTCACCGGTCCCTCACCGGTCCCTCACCGGCGCCGGGCCTTGGCCACCTTCGCCACCTTCGCGGTCAGGGCGGCTGCGGGGTCGCGGCGTCGCGCGGTCTCGGCCAGCAGGGCGACGATCACGTCGAGGGCGGCGTCGACCACCTCGGACTGCCGCGGGTCGTCGACGGCGCGCGCCTGGCCGGGGGCCTCGAACGGCCGCGGCCGCAGGTCGTCGACGTCGCCGACGACGTGGACGCCGGAGCCGGTGACCCACTCGACCCAGTCCTCGGCCACCCCCGCGGCCCAGCCGTGCGCGTCCTCGTCGAGCCGCACCGGCTGCATGCCGTCCCGGTGGGCCAGGGTCTCGTGGGCGAGCAGGCCGCGCACGAGGTTGCGGTAGTCGTCGGGCTCGAGGTCGGTCCGACGCAGCCGCCGGTTGAGCCGCCGCAGCAGCAGGGTCTCGGCGGCACCGAGCGAGGGATTGCGGCGGGCGCTGTCGACGAGGTCCCAGCCGGGGTCGATGCCGACGGTGGTGCAGAACCGGCGCCACAGCTCGCCGGCGTCGGCGCCCGGCGGCGGCACGGTGACCAGGTGCACCCGCTCCGGGGGGAGGCCGTGCCCCCACCGGGTCAGCACGTCCGGCAACCCCTGGGCCCGCCAGAACCGGCGGGCGTCCTTGTGCTGCGGGTTGTGGCGGACCCGGCGCACGAAGCGCTTGAACGGCACCACCCGGCGGTGCTTGACCCGCTCCTGCCACTCGGCCGGCACCTGCCGGGCCAGGTCGCGCGCGGTGTAGACGACGTGCACCTCGGCGGACCCGAACGACGACATCGCCATCCGCACCCGCTCGGGTCGGGCGGCGCCGAGGATCTCGTGGCTGACGATCACCGTGCCGCGCGCCCGCCGCACCCGCTTGGTCAGCGCCGCCCACTCGCCGTGCGCCTCGCTCCGCAGCCCGCCCCACGGCCGGTCGACGAGGTCGAGTGCGGCCAGGAACATGTCGCGCCTCAGCCCGGTCGGGTAGTGCACGCCGTGACGGGCCAGCTGGGAACTGTTGGCCGAGAGCCGGTCCTGCAGGTACGTCGTCCCGGTCTTGGGCGCGCCCACGTGGAGGTAGACGACGTCGGCCATGCGGGAAGTGTCTCAGCCCAGCGCGCGGACGACGGCCGAGGGACTGGGGCGGCCGAGGTGACCGGCCATCCAGGTGCTGGTGGCGACCACCGCGGCGAGGTCGATCCCGTGCTCGACGCCGAGGCCGGTGAGGAGCCACACGAGGTCCTCGGTGGCGAGGTTGCCGGTGGCCGACTTCGCGTAGGGGCAGCCACCGAGGCCGCCGGCGCTGGCGTCGAAGGTGGTGATGCCCGCGCGCAGCCCGGCCTGCACGTTGGAGAGCGCCTGCCCGTAGGTGTCGTGGAAGTGCAGCGCGAGCCGGTCGGCCGGCACCCCGGCCTCGGCGAAGGCGGCGACGAGCGCGGTGACGTGGCCGGCGGTGCCGACGCCGATGGTGTCGCCGAGGCTGAGCTGGGAGGCGCCGAGGTCGAGCAGCCGGGTGCCGGCCGCCACCACCTGGGCGACGGGGACCGCGCCCTCCCACGGGTCGCCGAAGCACATCGACACGTAGGCGCGGACGTCGAGCCCGGCGTCGCGGGCCCGGGCCACCACCGGTTCGAACATCGCGTACTGCTCGTCGAGGCCGCGGTTGAGGTTCCTGCGGGCGAAGGTCTCGGTGGCCGAGCCGAAGATCGCGACGTGCCGCAGCCCCAGCGCGAGCGCGCGCTCCAGGCCGCGCTGGTTGGGGACGAGCACCGGCAGGTCGGTGCCCTCGGCGCCGAGCTCGGTCATCAGCTGCTCGGCGTCGGCGAGCTGCGGAACCCACCGCGGGTGCACGAAGCTGGTGGCCTCGACGACGGGCAGGCCGGCCGCGACCAGACGTCGCACGAACTCGGCCTTCACCTCCACCGGCACGATCGCCGCCTCGTTCTGGAGGCCGTCGCGCGGGCCGACCTCGTAGACCGTGACGCGGTCGGGCAGCCCGGGCTCCGGCACCACCATCGGCACGCTCATTCCGCGGCCCCCTGAACGACGAACAGGGCCGCGCCGAGCGGCACCTGGCGGCCGGCGTCGGCGTCGACCTCGGTGACGGTGCCGGCGAACGGCGCGGTGAGCGAGAGCTCCATCTTCATCGCCTCCATGACGCCGAGCACGTCGCCCTCGGCCACGGCGTCGCCCACGGCGACCCGCACGTCGAGCACGGTGCCGGGCATGGGGGCGGTCACGGTGCCGTCGCCGACGACCGCGGCACCGGCGAGCCGGTCGGGCGGGGTGAAGACGAACCGGTGCCCGTGCCAGGCGACCTCGACGACGTCGCGCTGCACATTCACCACGGCTCGCACCCGCCGTCCGGCGATCTCGGCCTCGAGCACGTGGTCGGCGCCGGCCAGCTGCCGGAACGGGACGCCGTCGACGGTGCCGGCCGCCCGGTCGACCACCACGTCGCGGTCGAGCTCGACCAGGGTGGGGGCGGGCGCGGAGCCGAGCCGGAAGCCGTCGGACTGGAACGGGTGGCCGGCGTCGGCGGCGGTGAGCATCGCCGACACCCAGGCGCACAGCATCCGCGGCACCTCGTCGTCGGGCCTGGGCACCTCCACCTCGAGGTCGGCGTCGTCGAGCCAGGCGGTGTCGATCCGGTGGTCGCGGAAGGCGTCGGAGGCCACCAGCGCACGCAGGAAGCCGGCGTTGGTGGTGAGCCCGAGGATCGAGGTCTCGTCGAGCGCCCGCACCAGCGCCTGCCGGGCGGTCTCGCGGTCCGGGCCGTGCGCGACGACCTTGCCGAGCATCGGGTCGTAGGCCGTGCTCACGACCTGGCCCGACTCGAGCGCGTGGTCGACCCGGACGCCGGTCGGCCAGCGCACGACCGACGTCGTGCCGGCCTGCGGCAGGAAGCCGCCGAAGGCGTCCTCGGCGTAGACCCGCGCCTCGATGGCGTGGCCCTCGGTGCGGACCTCGTGCTGGCTCAACGGCAGGGGCTCGCCGTCGGCGACGAGAAGCTGCAGCTCCACCAGGTCGAGCCCGGTCACGGCCTCGGTGACGGGGTGCTCGACCTGGAGCCGGGTGTTCATCTCCAGGAAGTAGAACTCGCCGGTCGCGTTGTCGAGCAGGAACTCCACCGTGCCGGCGCCGACGTAGTCGACCTGCTGCGCCAGTGCCACGGCGGCCTCGTGCAGCCGGGTGCGGGTGGCGTCGTCGAGGGTGGGCGCCGGTGACTCCTCGAGCACCTTCTGGTGACGGCGCTGGGCGGAGCAGTCGCGCTCGCCGAGGTGCAGCACGGTGCCGTGGCTGTCGGCCATGACCTGCACCTCGATGTGCCGGCCCGACTCGACGTACTTCTCCACGAGCATCGTGTCGTCGCCGAACGCCGAGAGCGCCTCGCGCTTGGCCGCGGCCACCGCGGCGTCCATCTGCGCGGCCGACCGGACGATGCGCATCCCCTTGCCGCCGCCACCGGCAGCGGCCTTCACCAGCACCGGGAACCTCGACGCGCCGGCGAGGTCGTCTCCCGTGGGCACGACCGGCACGCCGGCGGCCAGCGCGACGTCGCGGGCGGCGTCCTTGCGGCCCATCAGCTCCATCACCTCGGCGCTGGGGCCGGCCAGCGCAATGCCCGCCTCGGCCAGGGCCGCCGCGAACGGCGCCCGCTCGGAGAGGAACCCGTAGCCGGGATGGACGACGTCGGCGCCGGTGTCGAGCGCCGCACGCACGATCGCGGCGACGTCGAGGTAGGAGGGCACGAGCACGGCGTCGTCGGCGGCGTGCACGTGCGGCGCCCGCGCATCGAGGTCGGTGTGGACGGCGACGGTGCGCAGCCCCATCCGGCGGGCGGTGCGCATGACCCGCAGGGCGATCTCGCCGCGGTTGGCGATCAGGACGGTCTTCATCGGCACCGCTGTCACATCCTGAAGATGCCGTAGGAGGGCGCGGGCACCGGCGCGTTGGCCGCCGCCGCCAGGCCGAGGCCGAGCACCCGGCGGGTGTCGGCGGGGTCGATGACGCCGTCGTCCCAGAGCCTCGCCGTCGCGTAGTACGGCGAGCCCTGGGTCTCGTAGGCCCTGCGGATCGGCGCCTTGAACTCCTCGTCGTCCGGCTTGCCGGCCACGGTGGCGAGCACCGAGGCGGCCTGCTCGCCGCCCATCACCGAGATCCGGGCGTTCGGCCACATCCAGAGGAACCGCGGGTCGTAGGCGCGCCCGCACATGCCGTAGTTACCGGCCCCGAACGAGCCGCCGATGACCACGGTGAACTTGGGCACCACCGAGCAGGCGACGGCGGTGACGAGCTTGGCGCCGTCCTTGGCGATCCCGCGGTTCTCGTACTCCCGCCCGACCATGAAGCCGGTGATGTTCTGCAGGAACACCAGCGGGATGCCGCGCTGGTTGCACAGCTCGATGAAGTGCGCGCCCTTGAGGGCCGACTCGCTGAACAGGATCCCGTTGTTGGCCACGATGCCGACCGGGTGCCCCCACACGTGTGCGAAGCCCGTCACCAGCGTCTCGCCGTAGAGCTGCTTGAACTCCTGGAACCGGCTGCCGTCGACGACCCGGCGGATCACCTCGCGCACGTCGTAGGGGGTGCGGGTGTCGGCGGGCACGACGTCGTAGAGCGTCTCCGGGTCGAGGGCCGGCTCCTCGGGCGGGCGCACCTCCCACGGCGGAGCCGGGTTCGGCGGCAGGGTGTCGGCGACCGCACGGACGATGGCGAGGGCGTGCCGGTCGTCGTCGGCGAGGTGGTCGACCACCCCGGACCTCCGCGCGTGCACGTCGCCGCCCCCGAGCTCCTCGGCGGTCACGACCTCGCCGGTGGCGGCCTTCACCAGCGGCGGCCCGCCCAGGAAGATCGTGCCCTGCTCCTTGACGATCACGGTCTCGTCGCTCATCGCCGGCACGTAGGCGCCGCCGGCAGTGCACGACCCCATGACGGCGGCGAGCTGCGGGATGCCGGCGGCGGACAGGTTGGCCTGGTTGAAGAAGATCCGGCCGAAGTGCTCGCGGTCGGGGAACACCTCGTCCTGCATCGGCAGGAACGCCCCGCCGGAGTCGACGAGGTAGACGCAGGGCAACCGGTTGTCGGCGGCCACCTGCTGCGCGCGCAGGTGCTTCTTCACCGTCATCGGGTAGTAGGTGCCGCCCTTGACCGTGGCGTCGTTGGCGACGACCACGCAGGTGCGACCGCTGATCCGCCCGATGCCGGTGACGACGCCGGCGCTCGGCACCGGGGACTCACCGGGACCGCCGTACATGCCGGTGGCTGCCAGCGGGCTCAGCTCGAGGAACGGGCTGCCGGGGTCCAGCAGCCGGTCGACCCGGTCGCGCACCAGCAGCTTGCCGCGGCCGGTGTGCTTCTCCCGCGCCGCCTCGCTGCCGCCCCGCCGGGCGACGTCGAGCCGTTCCCGCAGGTCGGCCACCAGCTCTCTCAGGTCGGACACCACCCCAGGTTAGCGATCGTTAACCACGGCGTCCACGGGAGTTCAGCGCGGCGCGGGCCAGGGGCCCGGGGTGGTGGCGCCGTAGCTGCGGTCGATGGCCGCGACGATGTGCTCGAGGAGCGCGTCGCGCTCCGGCGCGGTGAGGGTGCGCAGGGGGCCCTCGGTGGCGAGGACGGCGAAGCCGTGCACGGCCGCCCAGCAGTTCACCTCGGCCCCGGGGCGGGCCTCGGCGGCGAGGAACCCGACGTCGACGAGGTCGTCGAGGGCCTCGTTGAGCATGCCGTAGGGGTCTGCTCCCGACTCCTGCTCGGCGTCGTCGTGCTGCTCCGGGTAGGCGGTGAAGAGCACCTTGAACAGGCCGGGCTCGGCCACGGCGAAGGCCACGTAGCCCCGGCCGAGCGCCGAGAGCCGACGCCGGGCCCGCAGCACCGGGTCGCGGCTGCGCACGGTGGCGAGCTCGCGCTCGCACGACTCCACGAGCCGCACCAGGCCCTCGGCGGCCACGACCTCGACGAGCGCCTCGCGATCGGCGAAGTGGCGGTAGGCGGCGTTGTGGGAGACGCCGACGGTGCGCGCCAGCTCGCGCACGGCCAGCCCGTCGGGTCCGCGCTCGCGGGCGGCGTCGACGGCGGCGTCCACCAGCGCCTGGCGCAGGTTGCCGTGGTGGTACGGGGCCGCGGTGCTCATCGCGACCGAGGATAGGCGATGTCGGCGCGGATGTTGACACCGACAACACCGCAGGTGCATCCTGCATGTTGACACCGTCCACATCAGGAGTTCCGATGCCCGCTCGCAAGCCGTTGATCCTGGCCACCGTCTGCCTGGCGGCCCTGACGATCAACCTCGACACCACGATCGTGAACGTCGCGCTGCCCAGCCTCGCGAGGTCGCTCGACGCCGACACCCGCGACCTGCTCTGGATCGTCGACGGCTACAACCTGGCCTTCGCCGCGCTGGTGCTGGCGATGGGCAGCCTCTCCGACAAGTTCGGACGACGGCCCGCGCTCCTGCTCGGCCTCACCGGCTTCGCTCTCAGCAGCGGTGCCGCCGCCCTCGTCGACAACAGCGGGGCGCTCATCGCGCTGCGGTTCGTCATGGGCATCTCGGCCGCACTGATCTTCCCGACGACGCTCTCGATCATCAGCAACGCGTTCACCGCGCGGAAGGAGCGGGCAGCCGCCCTCGGCGTCTGGGGTGCGTCCACCGGCATCGGCGTCGCGCTCGGTCCGGTGACCGGCGGCTGGCTGCTCGAGCACTTCACCTGGCACGCCGTGTTCTGGGCGCTCATCCCCGTCGCCGTTCTCACCATCGCGATGACGCTCGCCTTCGTGCCCGAGTCGCGCGACCCCGCCGTCCCGGCGCTCGACAGGGCCGGCCTGCTCGTGTCGGTGGCCGCCCTCGGCCTGCTCACCTACACGATCATCGAGGCGCCCGACCACGGCTGGGCCTCGACCCGCACCCTCGTCGGCTTCGCGATCACCGGGCTCCTGGTGGCCCTCTTCGTGGCGATCGAGCGGGCCGTCGAGCACCCGATGCTCGACGTCACCCTGTTCCTCGACCGCCGCTTCAGCGCCGCCTGCGGCGCGGTGACGGTGGCCTTCTTCGCGCTGTTCGGGTTCATCTTCCTGATCACGCAGTACTTCCAGTTCGTGCGCGACTACTCCCCGCTCGGCACCGGCGCCCGGATCCTGCCCGTGGCGCTGAGCATCGCCGTGGCCTCCGTCGCCGGCGCCATGCTCGCCCCGCGGGTCGGCACCAAGCTGGTGGTCACCACCGGCCTGGCGCTGCTCGGATCGGCCTTCCTGTGGATCGCCACCATCGAGGTCGACGCGGCCTACGCCACCGTGATCGTGCCGCAGATGGTGGTGATGGGCCTGGGCCTCGGGCTGATCTCGACGCCTGCCACCGAGTCGATCCTCCAGGTCCTGCCGCCGGCCCGCGCCGGCGTCGGGTCGGCGGTCAACGACGCCACCCGCGAGCTCGGCGGCACCCTCGGCGTCGCGGTCGTGGGGTCGCTGTTCGCCTCGCTGTACAGCGACCGGCTCGCCGAGCAGCTCGACGGTCGCCTGGCCGCCGGCCCGCTGGCGGCGGCGCGCGACTCGGTCGGCGTGGCCGACGCACTCGGGCGCCGGTCGCCCGGTGTCGCCGACGCCACCGAGGTCGCCTTCATGGCCGGGCTCTCGACCGCCTGCGTGGTGATCGGTCTGCTGTGCGTGGCGGCGGCCCTCGCCGCGCTCGTGGCGCTGCCCGGTGACCGCTACGACCCGCTCGCCGACGACGAGGCCGTCCCGCAGCCGGCCGTTGCGGGGCGAGCCGGTTAACGGGCACTAACCTGAGGGTGTGACCGAGACCGTCGCCAGCCGCCGCGAGCAGATCCTCGCGACGGCGGCCGAGCTCTTCGCCGAGCGCGGCTTCCACGGTGTCTCGGTCGCCGACCTGGGGGCATCGTGCGGCATCTCGGGGCCGGCGCTCTACAAGCACTTCGCCTCCAAGGACGCCGTGCTGGCCGAGATGCTGGTCTCGATCAGCGAGCAGCTGCTCACCGTCGGGCGCGAGCGGGTGGGCGAGGCCCAGGACCCCGAGGACGCCGTCCGCGCGCTGGTGGACTGGCACGTCGACTTCGCGCTGCGGCACCGTCCGCTCATCGTGGTCCAGGACCGGGACTGGTCCTCGCTCCCCGACACCGCCCGCGAGCGGGTGCGGGCGCTGCAGCTCGACTACGTCGACCTGTGGGCCGCCCAGCTGCGCCGCCACGACGGCGGTCTGTCGCTCGACGCGGCACGCGCCCGGGCGCACGCCGCGTTCGGACTGATCAACTCCACCCCCCACAGCGGCCGGCTGCCCGACGCCGACATGCGACGGCTGCTCACCGAGATGGCCGAGCGGGCCCTGCTCGGCTGACCCTCAGGCGGTGCAGGGCGCGTAGTGCCGCACGACGGCGGTGTCGCGGCCGCGCTTGGGGTCGAGCAGCGCGCGCACCGTGACCGCCCGGTCGCCGCGCAGGTTGCGGAGCACGACCGACCGGCCACCCGTCGGCGTGCCGACGACGGCGTGACGGCGGCCGTTGACGAAGAACACCACGCGGTCCAGGCGGCTGGACCCGGAGCGGAGCGTGGCGACCAGGGAGCGCGAGGCGCAGCGGCGCGCGGCGGGCAGGGTCACCAGCGACCGGCCGGCTCCGGCGCTCGCCGAGGTGGCCGCACCGGCGGGGGTGAACCTGGCGGTCATGCTCACGGTGCCCGCCGAGCTGGTGGGGTCGCCGGCGAGGATCGGGGAGGCGACGCCGGTGTCGAAGTCGCCGCTGAGCTGGTAGGCGCCCGCCTTCAGGAAGGCGGTGGTCCGCTGCTCGCTCGGGAGGTCCTCACCGCTGCCCGCGATGCCTCCGATCGGGTCGCTCACCCGGTCCAGCGCGTAGGACCCGCCCAGCCGGCCGCTGGTGCGCACGACGAGGCTCACGAGGTGGGGCCGGCGCAGGTCGAAGTCGGTGACCATCCCCGCGAGCGCCTCACCCAGGGAGTCGCAGCCGCTGGTGGTCTTCTTGGTGAACACGCCCTCGACCCGGAGCCGGGCGGCGAAGTGCACCGTGTCGGGCCGGCTGCCCGCCGCGACGACGCGCCCGGCGGACCGGCCACGGATCCGGAACGTGGCCTTGTCCGCACTGTCGTCGGGGTCGGTGACCGTCAGGGTGTCGTCGAAGTCGACGGCGCCCAGCTGCCCGATCGCGGGGTACCGCGAGCGCTCGGTGGGGTTCCCGCTCGTCAGGCAGTCGTTCGGGGAGTCGAGGTCCGAGCCCTGCGCCGACGTCGACGCGAACACCTCGGTGTCGTTGAACACCGCGGAGGAGGGGGCCGGCGCGACCACGGTCGCGGCGAGCATCAACAGGGCCGAGACCGAGACGACGGCGCTGCGCCCGGCCCCCGTGGCAGGCGAGCTCATGGGCGCACTGTAGGCAGAGCCCGAGAACGACACGTCGGAAACCCGCAATTCAGAGCAGGTGCTCGACCCTGGTCTCGCCGGCCTCGAGGAGCTCCAGCACGCGGGCGGCCCGGACCGCCGCGTCGACGGCGGCGTCGACGGCGGCGTCGGCGCTCCCGGCGCCCCCGGCGTCGCGGCGCGCGGGGCGGTGGGCGTGGAGCCGGGCCACCAGGTCGTCGCGGGGCAGGCCGCGCAGCGCGAGGAGCACGAACGGGTCGGCCTCGACGAGCCAGCCGGCCTGCAGCAGCACCGCCAGGGCGTGCGGGCACGGGTCGAGCCAGGCGTCGCAGGTGCAGGACGTCTCGACGTCCAGACCGGTGGGCAGCAGCTCGACGCCCGACTCCTCGGCGTGCTCGACGAGGTCGTGCGGCAGGTCGCCGGCCAGCAGTGCGCCGATCCGCCCGGTCTCCGCGGCCACCACCTCCACGAGCGCGTCGACGGACTCGGGGTCGAGCACCGCCAGCGCGCAGGACGCCGTCGACCGGCCCCGGTGGTCGGCCACGGAGGCGACCAGCGACCCGGGGGCGATGGTGAGGCCGCCGACCTCCCCGGCCCGGGCCAGGACACGCGCGATCCGCAGGTCGGCCTCGTGGTAGGCCGCCTCCTCGACCGCCCGCAGCCACGCCTTGCCCCACCACGTCGTCATCCGCGCGGGGCCGCGCCGGGCGGGGAAGGCCGGGTGGGTGACGCTCACCGGTGGTCCCGGCGCAACGCCACCAGGTCGCGCAGCTCGTCGTTGCTGAGCTCGGTGAGGGCCGCCTCGCCGCGACCGAGGACGGCGTCGGCGAGCGCGCGCTTGCGCTCCAGCAGCTCGGCGATGCGTTCCTCGACCGTGCCGCGCATCAGCATCCGGTGCACCTGGACCGGCCGGGTCTGGCCGATCCGGTAGGCGCGGTCGGTGGCCTGCTCCTCGACGGCGGGGTTCCACCACCGGTCGAGGTGCACGACGTGGTCGGCGCGGGTGAGGTTGAGGCCGGTGCCGCCGGCCTTGAGCGAGAGCAGGAAGACCGGGACGGCGCCGTCCTGGAAGCCTGCGACCATCCGCTCCCGATCCGCCACCGGGGTGCCGCCGTGCAGCAGCTGGTGGGGGACGCCGGTGGCCGCCAGGTGCGCCTCGAGCAGCCGGGCCATGGCGACGTACTGGGTGAACACGAGCACGGCGCCGTCGCCGGCCACGGCGGTGGCGACCAGCTCGTCGAGCAGGTCGAGCTTCTCCGAGCGCCCCGCGAGGCGCACCGCTCCGGACTGCTTGAGGAACTGCGCCGGGTGGTTGCAGATCTGCTTGAGCCCGGTGAGGAGTGCGAGCACGAGACCGCGGCGGGTGGCGTCGTCACCGGGGTCGGCGCGCTCGATGCGCTCCATCGTGTCGCGCACGAACGCCTCGTAGAGCACGACCTGCTCCCGGGTGAGGGACAGCGGGTGGTCGGTCTCGGTCTTCACCGGCAGCTCCGGCGCGATGCCGGGGTCGGCCTTGCGCCGGCGCAGCAGGAACGGCCCGACGAGGTCGGCGAACTGGCGGGTCTTGGTGGGGTCGCGGCCCGACTCGATCGGCTGCGCCCAGGCCTTGCGGAAGGCGTTGCGGCTGCCGAGCAGGCCCGGCGTGGCCCAGTCGAGGATCGCCCACAGCTCGACCAGCTCGTTCTCGACCGGCGTGCCCGTGAGCGCGACCCGGGCGGCGCTCGGGATGGCGCGGAGCGCGCGCGCCGTGGACGACGCCGGGTTCTTCACGTGCTGCGCCTCGTCGGCCACCACCAGGTCCCACGGCACCCCGGCGAGGGCGCCGTGGTCGACCCGCATGGTGCCGTAGGTGGTGAGGAGGAAGCCGTCGTCGAGGCCCTCGAGGTCGCGCCGGGTGCCGTGGAACCGGCGCACCGGGACCCCGGGTGCGAACCGTTCGATCTCGGCCTCCCAGTTGCCGAGCAGGCTGGCCGGGCACACCACGAGGGTCGGCCCCGTGGCGCCCCGCTCGCGGCGGTGGAGGTGCAGGGCGATGAGCGTGACCGTCTTGCCCAGGCCCATGTCGTCGGCGAGGCACGCGCCGAGGCCCAGCGAGGTGAGGTCGGCGAGCCAGGTGAGGCCATGGCGCTGGTAGTCGCGCAGCGTGGCCCGCAGTGCTGCCGGCTGCTCGACCGGCTCCCGCGAGGCGGCGGCGAGCAGTCGTTCGCGCACCTCGACCAGGCTGGCACCCACCACCACCGCGGTATCGGTGGCGGCGCCGTCGTCGTCGGGCACCTCGACGATGCCGGTGAGTGCCGCTGCGACCGCCTGCGCGGGCTTCACCGTGCGGATCAGCCGCTTCTTGGCCCGGCGGGCCAGCGCGGGGTCGACGACGGCCCAGTGGCCGCGCAACCGCAGGATCGGCGAGGCCGCCTCGGCGAGCAGGTCCATCTCCTCGGCCGTGAGCGGGTCACCGTGCAGCGCGACCTGCCAGCGGAAGCTGAACAACGTGTCGGTGCCGAGCAGCGGCTCCTGGAGCGGCTCCTCCCGCTGTGGGCCGGGGGCCCGCCGTTGCGCGTCGAGGACCGCCGTGGCCGACAGGTCGCGCCCCAGCGACGCCGGCCACAGGACGTCGACGCCGCGCTCGCGCAGCGCCGCGACCCCGTCGTCGAGGAGGCTCACCAGCTCGTCGGTGTCGAGCGTGATCTCGTCGGGCACCCGCAACGCGAGCAACCGGTCGAGCACCGGCCACGCCTCGGACGCGGTGCGCAGGGCGATGCTGGTGTGGGTGCGGGCGCGGTCGCCGAAGCCGTGCTCGGCAGGCCCGCGGGCGGGGTCCCACAGGTCGACGGCGTCGCACACGTGCAGCGGGTCGCGCTCGTCGTGCACCTGCAGCACGAGGCGCACCGCGCCCGCGACCAGCTCCTCCTCGTCGGCCTCGACCCGCAGCGCGATCCGCACCAGCTGCGGCAGCTCGGCCTGCTGCCCCCCCGTCCGCAGCCGGGCCAGCCGCGCCTCGAGCCGGGCGCCGAAGTCGGGCTCGCGCCGCGCGGCCGCCGTCCGTGGGCGTGGGGCCGGGACGGGTGCGCCGCGGGGCAAGGTGTCGGCGACCGCGTCCAGCACCTGCCGGACCTGCGTCACCTCGACGCCGTGCGCGGCGGCGAGCAGCCGCACCCGCTCCTCGTCGTCGTCCGCCAACGGCCCGATCCGCCACGCCGGCTCAGGGGGGACGTCGGCGTGCTCGGGCTCGGGGCCGTCGGGGGTGTCGTCAGGGGCGTGCGGCCGCAACCGTCCGGCCGCGACCAGCCGCAGCCCCAGCAGGGCCGCCCCGCTGAGCATGCGCACGCTGGGGTGGAGCTCGGCGAGGTCGGACCTGGTGTGGGCCTTGGTGAGGACCGGTAGGGCCGCCGTCATCTCGAGTGCGACCGTGCGCCGGTGGTCGGCGAACTCGACCACGGATCGCCGCGGGCGCGCGGGCGCCTGGGCCGGGT
This sequence comes from uncultured Actinomycetota bacterium, assembly GCA_963845795.1. Classification (GTDB taxonomy): domain Bacteria; phylum Actinomycetota; class Actinomycetes; order Propionibacteriales; family Nocardioidaceae; genus Nocardioides. Next base: position 141,230 of record CAWJTG010000018.1, read on the forward strand.
GGAAGGTCGCCGTGCCGGTGACGGGCACGAAGGACACGCGGCGAACCTAGCCCGCCCTCCCGACACCGCCCGGGACGCGCGAGCCTCGACGGCTGCGCGCCCCGGGTCGGCCACCGTCGGACGGTCCCCCTGCGTGGCGGCTGATGGACCCCCAGCTTCGCCACGTCCGCCGCGGGACCCCCCAGGAACCGCGGCGGCGGGGACCATCAGCCGACGGTCGTCCGGGGATGCGTCCCTCGGGCCAGCACGTGACGGCGATGCCGTTCGACCCGTCGGGACGTCCGTCGCTTCCGCTCGATGATCGCCAGCCGTCGGGCGGCACGGACGGGGTCGAGCCGCTGCCGCTTCACGACGCCCGCACGACGAACTGCACCCGACCGTCGTCGTCGGTCGTGGTGTCCAGGTCGCTGTCGGCGATCTGCTCCGCCACCCCCGGCCCCAGGAAGATCCGGCCACCGTCTCGCTCCGCGACCCGGTCCTCGGCCTCCGGCTCAGACGCCGCGCGCACCTGCAACGGGGCGTCGGGCTCCGTGCCCTGCGCGATCCGCAGGCCCGCGGTCGGGGCGAGCGACGGGTGGCCGGTGACCCGGCGGATGACGGTGAGGGCTCGGGAGGTGATCCGGAGCATGACGTTTCCTCCTCGGGATGCGGATAGCGGCGGGATCTCCGTCGCACCTCCATCGACTCACTGCGGGAGGCGTCGGACAACCCTCCGGGCCGGATCGCCGCGATCCTGCTCGCCGAGCGTCATCGAACTGCAACAGTCCGAGCCGCGCCGGGGTGCTCAGTCCGCCCGGCAGCCGGCGACGGCGCCTCGGCGCAACCCGGTCGAGAGGAGGCCCGCGTAGTCCTCCGCGCCCACCGGCTCCGAGGTGAGGGCACCTCCGGGCAGCGGCACGGGCACGGGCTCGTCGTCGTCGACCAGGAGCACCGAGCGCACCCCCGGCGCCGAGCTGACGGTCAGGGCGACCTGGCCGACCGCCGCGGGGAGCCGGTCCGCGCTGACCATCGTCGCGGGGTCGAGGTCGACCGAGGCGACCCCGTCCCGCAGCTCGACCAGCGCGAGGTCGGACTCGGGCGGGATCGCGGTCGAGCGGCCGGTGGCGCGCTCGTCCTCCATCGGCCCACCGGCGAGGACGGTCAGCAGCAGCTCGACCACGGCGGCGGGGTCGTCGTCGCAGGACGCCTCGACCATCGCCGGCACGAGCCGGTCCCCCCGTAGCCAGAAGGCCGTCGGCGCGGGGCCAGGTGGCTGCCCCTGGGGGGCGTCCTCCGTGGCCGGGGCTCGCGGGGTCGAGCAGGCGGTAGGGCACGGCGTCGTCCTCGACCCGCTCCGCCGCCGAGCTGCCCGGAACGCCGCAGGCCGTGAGCACCGACGAGACCAGCAGGGCGGCCACGGTGCCGGTCATCGCAGTCCGGCTCGTGGTGCCCCCCGCCCGCCTCACGCGCCGTCCTCGCAGACAGGGAGCCGTACGACGAACGCCGCGCCGCCGGCCGCCGCCGGCTCGCACCACACCTGGCCGTCGTGGTGGTGGACCGTCTGCTGCACGATGCTGAGCCCCAGGCCGCTCCCGGTGCCGGCCTTCTGGCCGCCGGCCCGTGCGAAGCGCTCGAAGATCCGCTCGCGCTCCTCGTGCGGAACCCCCGGGCCCGCGTCCTCGACGCGGATCTCGACGAAGGACCCGGAGCCGGCCACCCGTACGCCGGTCACGCCTGCGCCGTGGAGCTCGGCGTTGCGGACCAGGTTGGCGAGGGCTCGCACGACCTGAGCGCGGTCGACGACGACCCTCGCGGCCGAGCGCGTCCGCGTCGACGGCCACCACGAGGTCGGGCGACCGACCGGTCTGCTGCAGGGCCTGGCGCACGAGGTCGCCCACGGCGACGACGGTCCGCTCCTCCTCGCGCGCGTCGACGTCGAGCCGCCCGAGCACGAGGAGGTCCTCGAGCGCGCGTCGGAACCGGGTCAGCTCATCGGCCATCAGGCGGACGGCGCTCGCGGCGCGCGGGGGCAGGTCACGAGCACTCTCGAGCAGGCTCAGGCTCGTGGTGAGCGTCGTCACCGGGGTCCGCAGCTCGTGGCTGACGTCGGCGGCGAACCGGGCGTCCTGCTCGATGCGGTCGTGCACGGCGTCGACCATGTCGTTGAAGGCGTCGACCAGCGGGGCCAGGTCGGGGTCGTCGACGTCGTCGAGGCGCGTCGTCACGTCGCCCGCCGCGACCCGGGTCGCGGCCGTGGCCACCTCGTCCAGCGGGCCGAGGACACGCCGCACCGCGGCCCGCCCCACGAGCGCCCCCGCGATCGTGGTGAGGAGAGCACCGATGCCGAGCGCGATCGCCAACGTCGCGAGCGTGCGGTCGAGCTCGTCGGCCGCGACCACCTCGTAGTACTGGGCGTCGACGGCCGGGAGCGGGACTCCCACCACCACCGAGTGCGGATCGGTGGCATCGGTCCACCCGACACCCACCGACCCGTCCGCCACCACGGACCGCACGCCCTCGGTCAGCTCCGGTCCGGCGCTGTCGAGGCTGGAGGAGTACCACTCCCCCTCGAACCGCACGAAGATCACCGCCTCCGGGGGCGGGGAGATCGACCCCAGCACGTCGCTCACCTGGGCGCCGGAGGTGAGCAGGCTGTCGCGGACCAGGGCGGCGTCGGCGAAGGCCTGCCGCGTCGCGGTCTTCTCGCGCTGGTCCACCAGCTGGTGGCGGGCCGCGAAGTAGGTGCCCAGCGCCAGCAGCGTGGAGACCGCGAACGCCCCGAAGGCGAAGGCGAAGGTGACCGACGCGCGGAGCCCGTGCCGGCGTCGAGGTCGAGCTCATCGCCGGTCGAGCCGGTAGCCGAGCCCCCGCACCGTCACCAGCGTCGACGGCGCGCTCGGCTCCGTCTCCAGCTTCTTGCGCAGCCGACGCACGTGCACGTCGACCAGTCGCTCGTCGCCGTAGTAGTCGTGGTCCCAGACGTGCTCGAGGAGCACGTCGCGGCTGAGGACGCGGCCCGCGTTGTCGGCGAGCACGCTCAGCAGCCGGAACTCGGTGTGGGTGAGGTGGATCTCGGCGCCGCCGCGGGAGAGGATCGCCGCCGCTCGGTCGAAGACCAACGGCCCGTCCTGGGCGTCCAGCACGACGACGTCCTCGGACCCGCGGTCCTCCTCGGCCATCGAGGGGCGCCGCAGCAGCGCCCTCAGCCGGGCCTTCAGCTCGTCGACGACGAACGGCTTCGACACGTAGTCGTCCGCGCCCGCCTCGAGAGCCGCGACGACGTCCTGGACGCCGTCGCGCGCGCTGATGACCACGATCGGGGCCTGGGTGGTGGGACGCACGCGCTGGATGAACGAGAAGCCGTCCATCCCGCCGAGCATCAGGTCGACGAGCATCAGGTCGACGTGCTGACAGCGGACCACCTCGAGCGCCTGCTCGGCCGCGGCGGCCTCGACGACCTCGTAGCCGGCGTCCTCCATCACGAGGCGGAGCGAGGACCTGAGGCCCTCGTCGTCCTCGAGCACCAGCAGCCTCGTCACCGGCCCGACCCTAGCCGAGGCATCGGCGCCACCCGGGCCGTCCGAGTGGCCGGATCGGAGCGTCATGGAACTGCAAAGAAAGTGACGACCCGGATGTCACCTCCCGCTGTCAGGGTGGTCCGCACGCCGGCCGAACGCCCGGTCTGCGAGAGCAGACCCGGCGGGGGCCGGCGCCCAACTTCACCGCACAGACATCACCGGGACGACGAGGGGACGAGCGATGACGGGGACCATGCCGGCCGGGTCAGTGCACCTCGACGACGACCTGCAGTTCAGCGAGGCACCCGACGACCTCCGGGACCTCGTCGTCGTCGACCCCGATGCGCACCGCATCGGTGAGGTCGACGGCGTGGTCGTCGACCTGGCCGACCACCGCACGCGGATGCTCGTCGTCGGGTCCGGGGGGATCCTGGGCCTCGGACGGGTGCGCCGACTGGTGCCCGTCGAGGCGGTCGTCGAGGTCTCCGACCGGGTGCGCATCGCGACCTCGCACCGCGCGGTGCACCTGGTCGCCCCCTATGACCCCGAGGAGCACCACGACCCACAGGAGGACGGCGGCACCGCCCCCTGAGGGGGCTCCTGACGAGCCCCGACGAGGGCCCTGTGGATGACGCCGGCACGCAGACGCCCGGTGGGGCAGCGTGCTGCCATGACCGAATCCACGAACGTCCCGTTCCGTCCCGTCATCCGGTGCCAGGCCGACCTCGAGAGTGCCTGGCGGCACCTGATGGGGCCGCTCGGCTTCGGCGGCAGCAGCGTCTGGCTCCTGCTCATCGGCGCCGACGACCGTCCGCTCCCGCACGTCACCCAGATCGAGGACGCCGACGAGCCGCCCACCCCGGACCAGGCCGACGGCTTCGCCTCGATGCTGCGCGACCTGCTCGCCGACCTCGCCCCGGACGGGCGGTGGGCGTTCCTGCGCAGCCGGCCGGGACCGTCCGCGATCACCGACGACGACCGTGCCTGGGCCCGGGCGCTCCTCGGCGCCTGCCGGGCCGCCGACGTCCCGGTCGAGGTGATGCACCTCGCCACCGACGACGACCTGCGGCCGCTGGCGGCCGACGACCTGGCGGCCTGACTACGGCCCGCCGGTCTCGCCGCGCACGAAGGCGGCGAAGCCGGGCAGCGTGAAGCGCAGGGTGCCGCGGTCGACGGTCTCGAGGAGGCCCTTGTCGAGCAGGCTGCGGCGGGCGACCGAGAGGTCGTTGGTGCTGACGCCCATCGCGTCGGCGATGACGCCGCGCCGCACGGGGGTCTCGGCGTCGTCGGTGAGCTCGGCCATGGCAGCGACCAGCCGCCGCTCGGCGGTGGTGACCTTGGCCCAGCGGGCCCGGAACATGGTGGCGAGCTCCTGCTCCACCCGGTCGCCGGCCGGTCCGAGCAGGTCGCGCCCCAGCACGCCGCCCTCGTCGGGGCGGCCGACCCGCCACACCGCGTCGCCGTAGAGCTGGAGGAAGTAGGGGTAGCCGTCGGCGAGGCCGACGACGTCGGTGACGAGGTCGGGCTCCCACCGCACCCCGTGCTCGCGGGCCGGACCCTCCAGCACCTCGGCGGCGTCGGCGGGCGAGAGCCGCTCGAGGGTGCGGAACCAGAACCGCTCGCTGAAGGTGACCGCGGCGGTGAGCACGTCGGGCGCGTTGGGCAGCCCGACGGTGAAGACGACGGCGGGGGACTCGGGCCGGCGGCCCTGGAGCTCCTGCCAGGCGTAGGCGAGGGTGCGCAGGTCCTCGCGCGGGGCGGCCTGCACCTCGTCGACCAGCAGCGCGATGCCCGCCGAGCCGCGCTTGCGGACGGCGAGCGCAGCGTCGGCGACGAGGTCGGCGAGTGCCGCGGACGAGGCCGCCGCCGGCCCCTCGGCACGACTCGCCAGGTCGACCTCGACGCCGGCCTTCGCGCCCAGCGCACCGACCTCGACCGAGAACCCGCGCAGCCGGCGGAGCCACTCGCCCCGCGGCCCGACGTCGACGCCGATCCGGTCCAGCGCGACGGCCAGCGCCTGCACCAGGGACCCCACCAGGCTCTCGTCGGCGCGGGCGGTGACCCACGCCGTGACGGCGCCGGCCTCGAGCGCGGCGTCCTGCACCGCCTTGAGCAGCGAGGTCTTGCCGACGCCGCGGGAGCCGAGGTCGACCCGGATCCGGCCGTGGAACCGGCCGTAGGTGGACATCAGCGCCAGGTCGGCGCGCGCCGACTCGAGCTGGTCGTCGCGACCGACCAGGACCGGGGGCGTCTCGCCGGGGGTGTACGGGCTGGGGATCATGATGGTTCCTGATGAAGTAGGGGTTCCATCAGGATTCATACCAGTGGCGACCGACAGCTCAGGTCGGGCGGCGGTCCTGTGGGTCGGGGGGCGGCGGGGCGTCCGCCGGTGCGATCACGGTGGCGTCGGGGCGTCCCGGAGGCGTCGACGCTGCGGAATCGCCGGGGGCTGGGTCGCCGGTCGCGGCGTCCGAGCCGGTCGGGGTCCCGGTCGGGGTCCCGGCCGGGGTCCCGGCCGCGGGCGTGGCCGCGGGCGGGGTCGCGGGCGGGGTCGGGGGCGGGGGGCTGTCGAAGAACGGTCGCGGCGGCTCGGTCACCGACGGCGGCGGGGCCGGACGGGACCGGCGAACCGCCGCGAGTGCGAGCAGCAGCAGTCCCGCACCCGCAGCCGCGAGCCCGACGCCCCACCAGGTGGGGTGCTCGGTGGCCAGCGCGTACATCGCCAGCGGGACGATGACCGCGCTGTGCACGACGGCGAGCACCCGGAAGCCCGAGCTGCCGGAGAGCCACGCAGCAAGGCTCCACATCAGGATCAGGCCGGCGGAGTAGGCGAGGAACACGTAGACGTCGTTCTCGAGGTCGCTGGTGGGCCTGCTCGTGGACTCGCCGGTCGAGCCGATCGAGACCATCGAGCCGAAGGCCTGCGCGATGGACGCGGTCGCGAGCAGGCCGGCGATGCCGAGCACGCCCCCGGCCCCGACGAAGGTGCCGACGAGAGCCCGGTGCGGCAGCACCCAGCCCAGCGCGGTCACGGCCACGACGAACACGACGACCACCGCACCCTGGGTGATGAGCCGGTTGTCGCCCTCTACGTCGAGGAGCTCCTCGACCGCCTTGTCGTAGAGCACGGCGAGCCCGACCACCGCGCTCACCGTCGGCGCCCCGGCCCGGCCGAGCAGGTAGGCGAGGACCGAGACCGCCACGATGGCGCCGCCGACCGCCCACTGCACCCAGCTCTCGTCCTCGAAGCCCACGGCGACCATGGCGCCGGCGGCGAGCGCCCCGACGGCACCGGGGAACCCGGTGAGCGCGCGCTTGGCGGCGAGGTCGTGGCCGGCGGACCCGGCGAGCACGACGAGCAGCAGCGCCGCCGTGGCGCCGAGGCCGATGGCGTAGTTGGACCAGTCGATGTCGCCGTCCTGCCGCGTGTACGTCGTCGAGACGGCGGCGGCGGCGCCGAGCAGCGCCGCCCCCAGCCCGACCACCGCGGCGGTGCCCCGGCGGGCGGGCGGGTCGACGACGACAGGCTGGCCGGCGGTGCTGCCGGGGGGGTTGTCGGGGGTGTCGGTGCGGGTGCCGGTGGTGGTGCTCATCCCAGCATCATGGACCCGACGAGGGGTCAGGAGGCGGACGCGAGCACCAACGGGTGCACGGTGTCGCACCCGGCCGCGCGCAGGTCGACCGCAGCGCAGGTGAGGGTCCAGCCGGTGACGGTGCGGTCGTCGACCAGAAGCACCCGCTGCGGCGCCGGGTCGTCGAGCCGCAGGGCGTAGCGGCGCCGGACGGCGGCCACCCGCTGCGCGGAGTTCATGGCGCCCTGACCCGGCGCGACGTCCGGGTCGACCACCTCGTAGCGGCCGGCCACGGGAACCGCGAGGTGGCGGGAGAGCCCGGCCGCGAGGTCGTCGACCAGCTGCGGGCGGGTGACCGACTCGACCACGACGATCGCGTCGACGGCGGGCGCCCAGTCGCCCAGCACCTCGAGCACGGCGCGCACCAGCGGCACCGGCACCGGGCCGTCGGGGGCGCCCTCGCGGAACAGGTCGCGCAGCGCGTTGCCGTGGCCGAGGTCGGTGAGCCGGGCGACGGCGCGGCCCGGCTCGGCCCCGGTGATCCTGCCCTTGGTGTCGAGGCCGAGGGCGGCGAGCGCGGTGGGCCACAGCTTGCGCGGCTCGACGACGACCCCGGGTCGGGCGAGCCGGCTCTCGGCCTGGGCCACGGCCTCGCCCGAGACGTCGGCGGGCAGGTCGAGCCCGCCGCAGGTGTCGCACCGCCCGCACGGGGCGGCGCCGGGGTCGTCGAGCTGCTCGCGGAGGTACTCCATGCGGCAGCGGTCGGTGCGCAGGTAGTCGAGCATCGCCTGCTGCTCGCGCTCACGCGCCTCGCGCACCCGGTCGTAGCGCTCCTCGTCGTAGTGCCACGGCCGGCCGGTGGCCTCCCACCCGCCGCGCACCCGACGCACGGCGCCGTCGACGTCGAGGACCTTCAGCATCGTCTCGAGCCGGGTGCGGCTCAGCTCGACCCGCGACTCGAGGGCGGGCGTGCTCATCGGCGCTCCCTCGGCGGTGAGGACGTCGAGGGTCTCGCGCACCTGCTGCTCGCGGGGGAAGGCCAGCGAGCCGAAGTAGGCCCAGATGTCGCGGTCCTCGAGGGCCGGCAGCAGCACGACCACCGCCTCGTCGGTGCCGCGACCGGCGCGGCCGACCTGCTGGTAGTAGGCCACCGGCGACTGCGGCGCGCCGAGGTTGACCACGAAGCCCAGCGTGGCGTCGAAGCCCATGCCGAGCGCGCTGGTGGCCACCAGCGCCTTCACCCGCCCGGCGGCCAGCGCCTCCTCCAGCGCCATCCGCTCGGTGGGGTCGGTCTGCCCCGAGTACGCGGCGACGTCGAGCCCGCGCTCGCGCAGGTAGCCCGCGACCTCCTGGGTGGCCGCGACGGTGAGGCAGTAGACGATGCCGGACCCCGGCTGCTCGGCGAGGTGGTCGGCCAGCCAGGCCAGCCGCTGCTGCGGGGTCTTCAGGTGCACGACCCCCAGCCGCAGCGACTCGCGGTCGAGCGAGCCGCGCAGCACCACGGTGTCGTGGCCGAGCTGCTCGGCGACGTCGTCGGTGACGCGCTGGTTGGCCGTCGCGGTGGTGGCCAGCACGGGGATGCCGTCGGGCAGCTCGCCGAGCAGGGTGCGGATCCGGCGGTAGTCGGGCCGGAAGTCATGACCCCAGTCGGAGATGCAGTGCGCCTCGTCGACCACGAGCAGACCGCAGGTGGCGGCGAGCCGCGGCAGCACCTCGTCGCGGAAACCCGGGTTGTTGAGCCGTTCCGGGCTCACCAGCAAGACGTCGACCTCGCCGGCGGCGATGGCGCGGTGGGTGGCCTCCCAGTCCTCCATGTTGGTGGAGTTGATGGTGACGGCGCGGACGCCGGCCCGCTCGGCGGCCGCGATCTGGTTGCGCATGAGCGCGAGCAGCGGGCTGACGATGACGGTGGGGCCGGCGCCCTCGGCCCGCAGCAGCAGGGTGGCCACGAAGTAGACCGCCGACTTGCCCCACCCGGTGCGCTGCACCACGAGCGCGCGCCGGCGCGCCACGGCCAGCGCCTCGATCGCCGTCCACTGGTCGTCGTGCAGGACGGCCTCGCCCTGCCCGTCGCGGGGGCCGACGAGGGCGCGCAGGTGCCGCTCTGCCTGCTCGCGGACCGCGCTGACGTCGGTGATGGTGGTCGGGGCGCTCATGCAGCCTGTCTAGCAAGGGCCGGGGACAGCCTCCGCCCCTCCTCCCCAGGCCTCACGGCACGGCTCAGCCGTCGCGCGGGTCGACGGGCACGACGACGACGGGGACCGGTGCGTGGCTGGCGACCTGGTCGGCGGTCGAGCCGAAGCCCAGCCCGCGGAAGCCGCTGCTGCCCCGGCGACCGACGACGACCATCGTGGCGCCCTCGGCGGCACGCAGCAGCGCCCGGGCGGCCCCGCAGTGCACGACGTGCAGCTCCACCTCGCAGGCGAGCGCGAGCGCGCCGACGTCGTGCTCCAGCGCGCCGCGCACGGCGGCCTCGAAGTCGGCGACCGGTGGGATGTAGCCGAACTCCTGCGTCGTGGGGCGCGGCGCGTTCGTCAGGCTCCAGGCGCGCACGACGTGCAGCTGCTCGCCCAGCCGCTCCGCGAGACCGGCCGCCCACCGCACGGCGTCGCCGGACGCCTCCGAGCCGTCGTGGCCCACCACGATCCCGCCGTCGACGCGGACGGTCTCCTCGCCACTCGTCATGACCCCACGCTAGCGGCCCGGGGCCGACGGCTCACCAGATCCGGACGCGCTGCTCCGGGTCGAGCCACAGACCGTCGTCCGGGGAGGTCTCGAAGACCTCGTGGAACTCGTCGAGGTTGCGCACGATGTTGGCGCGGAACTCCGGCGGGCTGTGCGGGTCGATCGTGAGGTACTGCCGCTCCTGCTCGGGTCGCCGCTTGGTGCGCCAGACGTAGGCCCAGTTCGTGAACAGGGTGCGGCGGTCCTCCGCGCTCGCCTCCCGGCCGGCCTTGCCCTCCGCGATCACGAACGCCTTGTGGCCGATCGTGAGGCCGCCGAGGTCGCCGATGTTCTCGCCGACGGTGAGCTGGCCGTTGACGTGCTCGTCGGGAAGCGCGCGCGGACTGAACGCGTCGTACTGCGCGACCAGCGCGCGCGACTTCTCCTCGAAGGCCGCCTTGTCGTCGGCGGTCCACCAGTCCACGAGGTTGCCGAGCTCGTCGTACTGCGCACCCTGGTCGTCGAACCCGTGACCGATCTCGTGGCCGATCACGGCGCCGATGCCGCCGTAGTTCTCGGCCGCCGCGGCGTCGGGGCTGAAGAACGGCTTCTGGAGGATCCCCGCCGGGAAGCAGATCTCGTTGACGCCGGGGTTGTAGTAGGCGTTCACCGTCTGCGGGAGCATGAACCACTCGTCGCGGTCGACGGCGGTGCCGATCTTGGCCAGCTGACGGTCGGTCTCGAAGGACGAGGCGGCCGCCACGTTGCCGAGCAGGTCGTCGTCGGCGACCCGCAGCGCGGAGTAGTCGCGGAACTTGTCGGGGTAGCCGATCTTCGGCCGGAACGTCGCGAGCTTGTCGTAGGCGCGCTTCTTGGTGTCCTCGCTCATCCAGTCCAGGGCCGCGATCGACTCCTGGTAGGCGGCGAGCAGGTTGGCCACCAGCTCGTCCATGAGGGCCTTGGACGCCGGTGGGAAATGACGCTCGACGTACTGGGCGCCCACGGCCTCACCGATCGCGCCCTCGACGAAGCTGACGCCCCGCTTCCACCTCGCCCGCAGCTCGGGAGTGCCGTTGAGGGTGCGCCCGTAGAAGTCGAAGTTCGCCTCGACGAAGTCGTCGGTGAGGTAGGCGGCGGCCGAGCGCAGCACCCGGCTGGTGAGCCAGGTGCGCCAGTCCTCGATCGAGACCTCCTCCAGCACCGTCGACAGGTGCTCGAAGAACGACGGCTGCCGGACGACGACCTCACGCAGCACCTCACCCGGTGTGAACCGGGTGCCGCCGAGGTTGGTGACGTAGGCGTGCCAGTCGAACGCGGGGCAGAGCTCCTGGAGTGCGTCGTTGGTCAGCAGGTTGTAGGTCTTCTGGACGTCGCGGGTCTCCGAGCGCTCCCAGTGCCCCTCGGCGAGCCGGGTGTCGATCTCGAGGATCCGGGCCGCGGCCGCCTCCGGCGCGTCGTGGCCGCCGAGCGCCAGCAGCCGGGCCAGGTAGGCGACGTACTTCTCGCGGGTCTCGGCGAACTTGTCGTCGCGGTAGTACGACTCGTCGGGCAGCCCGAGGCCGCCCTGGCCGAGGTGGAACAGGTAGCGGTCGGAGTCCTTGGCGTCGGTGTTGACGTAGGACCCGAACAGCCCGTGCCCACCGATGCGCTCCAGCTCACCGAGGAACGCCGCGAGGTCGCGCACGTCCCGCAGCCCGGCCACCGCGGCCACCAGCGGCTCGACCGGCCGGGTGCCCATCGCGTTGATCCGGTCGACGGCCATGAACGAGGTGTAGAGGTCGCCGATCTTGCGCGCGTCGTCCGACAGCTCCTCGGCCGGTTGGGCGGCGAGGTCCTCGATGATGTCGTGGACCTGCTGCTCGGCGACGTCGGCCAGCTGCACGAACGGTCCCCAGCTCGACCGGTCGGCCGGGATCTCGACCTCGGCCAGCCACCGGCCGTTGACGTGACCGAAGAGGTCGTCCTGCGGGCGGGTGTCGGGGTCCATGCCCGGGCGGGCGTCGTCCAGCATGCTCACGAGCGTCACGCTAGCCGGACGACGGCCGTCACCGTACGTTCGGCCCACGACGGAGAACACCCTGCGTGTCGTGGCGACCATCCCGATCGACCCCAGGCGGGCGTTCGCGGTGGCCGGCCCGCTGCTGGCCGGCGAGGTGCAGATCCACCGGCTCAGCCCGCTCTGAACGCCTCGCCCTCCAGCACCGGCACCACGTCGGTGCAGTCGAGCTCGGCGGCGTAGGGCGCCTCGTCGCCGAACCCCTTATCGGCGAGCTCGCGCCCGCTGGCGCACTCGGCCAGCGCCTCCGGCACTCGGTGGCGGACGGCGGCGAAGGCGTCCCGCGCGAAGGCCGCCTCCGGGCTCAGGTCGGTGCGGCCGAGCGCGGCCACGACGGCGCCGGCGCCCCACAGGTCCTCGACGGCGGGCCGCAGCGAGCCGTCGTCCCACCGCTCGCCGGCGGCGACGACCGCCACCACGCCGTCCGGGAAGTGGTGGCTCACCCACCGCCCGACCGCGGCGGCGTTGCGCAGGCAGCCGCCGACCACGGTGGGGCCGAGGTCCCGCAGCCCGAAGGCGACGGTGGAGCCGTTCGGCGAGGGCAGCACGAGCCGCTCCACCCCCTCGGCCCGGGCGATCGAGGCCGGGGAGAGGCTGAGGCCGCCGCCGGCCTCCCGCGCCTCCTGCCGGGTCAGCGCGAGCACGGCGTCCTGCTCGGCGGCGTACCCGGCCGCCCGCTCGTCGCGCCAGCGGAAGGGCAGCACGGTGATGCCGCGCTCGCAGGCGATGGTGAGGGTGGTGGTGAACGACAGCACGTCGACCACCACGGCGACGTCGGCCTCCGCGGCGACGGCCGCCGCGCCGGTGGGTCCCCAGTCCATCCGCACCCCGTGGCCGGTCTGGCGGTGGGCGGGGTCGGTGGTGGATGCCTCCGAGACGCCCGCGTCCGACGTCGGGTCAGTCACGGACCCGGACCACCGACTTGCCCAGGGTGCGGCGCTCGGCCATCTCGGTGAGCGCCGTCCCGAAGTCCTCCAGGTCGTAGGTGGCGCCGATCGGCGGGTCGACGACGCCCGACTCCAGCATCGGCACCAGGCGCTCCCACTGCTCCTGCATGTAGCCGGGTCGGGTCATCGCGAAGGCACCCCACCCGACGCCGCGGACGTCGACGTTGTTGAGCAGCAGCCGGTTCACCTTCACCTCGGGGATGCCCTGCCCCGCGGCGAAGCCGAGCACCAGCACCCGGCCCTGGGTGGCGAGCACGCGCAGCGAGTCGGTGAAGGCGTCGCCGCCCACGATGTCGGCCACCACGTCGACGCCGACACCGTCGGTGAGCCCCTTGACGGCGTCCTTGAAGCCGTCGAGCAGCACGACGTCGTCGGCCCCGGCCCGGCGCGCCACCTCGGCCTTCGCCTCGGTGGAGGCGACGCCGATCACCCGTGCCCCCATGCCCTTGGCGACCTGCACGGTGGCGGTGCCCAGGCCGCCCGCGGCGCCGTGCACCAGCACCGTCTCGCCCTCCCGCAGGCCGGCCCGCTCGAACAGGGCGAACTCGGCGGTGAGGTAGTTCATCGGCAGCGCGGCGCCGGCGTCGAACGAGGTGGCGTCGGGCAGCGGGAACACCGAGACGGCGGGCACGGCCACCCTCTCCTGCGCCCCGCCCCAGCCCACCACCGCGGCGACCCGTCGGCCGGCGTCGTAGCCGTCGCCGCTCACGACCGTGCCGGCGACGTCGACCCCGAGCGAGAACGGCGGCTCCGGCTTCATCTGGTACTCGCCGCGGCTGAGCAGCAGGTCGGGGAACGACGACCCCGACCCGGTGCACCTCCACGAGGACCTCGCCCTCCCCCGGCTCGGGCTCGGGCACGTCGGTGACCACGAGGTCGTCGGGTCCGGTCGGGGTCTGCACCTGGAGCGCTCGCACCCCGCGACATTAGCCAGCCCGGGTCCTCAACCGGACGGCGTCCGGCTCCGAACACCTACCTGTGAAGTTCTCCGACCGGGTGGCAGCGACCATGATGCACGCCACCGCGCCGCTCGCCGTCCACTACGGCGACGACCTCACCTTCGCCGGCCGCGGCCTGCCGCCCCCGAAGCGCCGGCTGGTGAAGACCCGGCACGGCCGGACCCCGGTCTACGAGTACGGCGGGCCGGGGCTCGCCGACGGGCCCGCCTACGTGCACCTGCACGGCGGCGCCTGGCTGATGCGGCACCCGCACATGGACGACTGGTGGTGTCGCTACGTGGCGGCGATCGCCGGGGTGCGGGTGGTGAACGTCGACTTCAGGGCGGCGCCCTACGTGACCTACCCCCATGCGCAGGAGGAGTGCCACGACGTCGCCGCAGCCGAGGCCGAGCGCACGGCGGTGGCGGTCGGCGGCTTCTCCAGCGGCGGCGGCATGGCGGCGGCGGTGTGTCTCATGGCCCGCGACGCCGGCAGCTTCAGCCCCGTGCTCCAGGTGCTCGGCGTGCCGGCCCTCGACCTCGCGAGCGACGCCGGCGGCACCGGCATGATCTCGCCGCGGCTGCGCGCGCTGATCCGGCGCGTCTACTTCCCCGACGTCGAGCGGCGCTCCGAGCCCTACGCCTCCCCGCTGCTCGCCCCCGACCTCCACGGCCTCCCGCCGGCCATCGTGTGCACCGCCGAGAACGACGCGCTCCGCCTCGACGGCGAGCGGTACGTCGTCCGGCTGCGCGAGGCCGGCATCGACGTCGTGCACGACCTCACCCCCGGCGCCGACCACTACTTCCTCAGCGACGACCCCGAGCGGGCCCGCAGCACGATGGAGCTCATCGCCGGCATGATCCGCAGCGCACTGCGGGGGTGACCCCGACGTCGCGGTCCACCCCACTGCTCAAGCGGCGGGCCCGCGGACCCGAGGATGGAGGCATGGGTATGCCCGACCCGACCGGCGGCCACCGCGGCCTGCCCGGCCCGCGCGCCTCCCGGTGGTCACCATGAGGGAGGCCGTCGCCGCCGAGCTCGCGCTGGCTGCGTTCTGGTCGCTCTACACCGCGACGCGCCACCGCCCCGTCCGGTTCGTGCTACGTCACCCCTTGCGCTGCCTCGGGGCGCTGCGCGACCTACGCAGGCTCCCCGTGCTCGAGGCGGCACCGTCGTCCTCGCCCGAGGGTCAGGCCGTGCGCGCCACGCTCACCGCCGCCGGCTTCCTCGGCACCCCGCTGGCGTGGAACGGGCCGGCCGTCCTCGAGATCCCGTCGGAGCCGGGCGCCTACCGCGGCGGCCGTCGGCGGCAGACCCTGCGCCGCAAGCTGCGCGCCGCCGAGCGGCAGGGCCTGACGACCCGCCGCATCCACGACCCCGCCGAGCGGGTCTCGCTCCTGGCCCGCGCCAACCTCGCCGAGCAGACCCACCCCGACGAGACCTACCGGGTCGAGCGGCCCGACAACCGCGACCTGCTCGTGGCCGACCTGTGGTTGACGGTGAACGGACCACACGACGAGCCCCTGCTGCTCGCGGTGGTGCCGACCGACGGCTCCTGGGCGGTGCTGCGCTACTTCCGGACCCTGGGGTCGGGGCCCGAGCACACCAACAGCCGCTACCTCGGCACCGCCGTGCTCGTCGACGAGCTCGCCTCCCGCGGCGTCCGCTGGCTCCTCGACACCGAGCACCCCGGCGTCCAGACCAACGGCCTGCGCCACTTCCAGCGCATGGTCGGCTTCCGCTACGTGCGGGTGCGGGTCCGGGCCGGCGACCAGGCCGTGGCCTCCCCGCAACCTGATCCGGTCCCCCACCGACCCGTCAGTCATGCGCTGACCCGTCACTCGTACAACTGACGGGTCGGCGCATAACTGACGGGTCAGCGCATCAGTGACGGGTCAGTCGGGTTTGACGAGGCGGTCGAGCTCGAAGTGCATGGGGTCGGTGAAGTTCCAGTCACCGCCCCAGGCGAAGCCCCACTTCTTGAAGATCGCGACGACCGTGCGGTCCATCTCGCCGACGGTGCCGCGCTGGTTGCCGGGGACGTTGAAGTCGAGGGCCAGGCCGTAGGAGTGGTTCGAGAGCTTGGTGCTGCCGGCGATGAAGCGCGGGTAGTAGCACCCGGCGTACTCCCCCGGATGGATCTCGGCGCCGAGCCCGCTGGTGACGACCTCCTGGAGGGCCGCTCGCAGCTGCGGCATCAGGTACTTGTTGCAGGTGACCGAGCCGAGGATCGGCACCGGCTCGGTGACGATGTGGCTGCTCACCCACGCCGGGTCGGGGGCGATCCGGCCGCCGCCGGTGGGGGTGTAGTTGAAGACGCCGACGGCGTCGGCGAAGGAGCCGACGAGCAGGGCGCTCTGGACGGCGTCGGGGTCGAGGCCGTACCGGGCGACGGCGTCGAGGTTCTGCACCGAGGCACCGCCGCCGACCGCGCGCGTGATCTTGCCCCGCAGCGTCGACGGCGAGACGGCACCGGTGTTCACCAGGAGCGCGTTGCCGGGCACGACGCCGAGCGCCTCGCCGAAGGAGTCGTTGACCACCATGTCGATCTGGGTGACCTGCTGGGCGTAGACGCCGACGTGCGCCTTCTGCGCGCCCTCGGGGCCCGGCAGGTCGACGTAGCCGCGACCGTCGGTGGGCAGCCTGTCCTTGAGGTCGAGCGCGACGGCGACCTCGCCGTTGGCCACGCGGCGCCACTGGTCGGCGAAGTCGGCGCTCACCGCCTCGACGAAGGTGCGGTACTCGGCCGGGTCGACGGCGGCGAGGGTGTAGCCCTTGTTCTCGATCGGCACGTTGATCACCGAGATGCTCGCCACGGCCTCCACGCCGGGCAGCCCCTCGATGGTGGACACGACGTCCTCGGGGATGGGGTCCTCGGAGGTCACCAGCACGTCGGCGACGGTGACGGGGCCCTTACGAGGGCCCGGCTGCGGCACGGTGTAGACCTGCGTGACGGCCGCCGGGCTGCTGGAGTCGGGGCTCGGGGTCGTCGTCGACGGTGACGTCGACCCGCCGCCCCCGCCCTTCCCGTCGGCAGCCCCTGCCGCGGTCTCGGACTCCGGTCCGCAGGCAGCCGTCAGCGCCACGGCAGCCACCGCCACCGCTGCGAACGCGCGCCGCCACCGCATGTGTCCTCCCTCACCGTCGAGAGTAGACGGAGCCGCCCAGCCCAGCGGTGGAACCGGGATGAGAAGATGTGGTTCGGTCGGTCGTGCGCCGCGGCCAATCCGGATCCGGCTGCCCCGACGAACACGAGACATATGAGTACCGCCACTGACCTCCGGCTCCGCGTCCACGTCGACCGGATCGCCGACGAGCACCCCCCGATCCGGCTGGACGACGTCGACTTCACCGTGCGTCGTCCCGACGTCGTGCGCGAGCGCTTCGGGCACGTGCTCGACTACATGGCGCGCGTGGAGCTCGAGGTCGACCGCAACGTGCTCGAGCTGACCACGATGCTCCCCGACCCGCCGGAGATCGACCGCTACTTCTACGCCGACGTCTGGCAGCCGCAGGAGGTCCAGCACGGCCTGGTCCTCGACACCCTCCAGACCGAGCTGGGGCGACCGGCCGCGGTGGCCGACACCGAGAGCATCGGGCTGAAGCTGAAGGTCCTCGGCGCCCTCGCGCACGCGCCGGGGTTCCAGGACGTGTGCCGGATGCTCTACTACCTGACCGGCATGTCCACCGAGCGCTCCGCGGTGCTCGCCTACAACCTGCTGCACGACGGGCTCGCCGACGTCGGCGAGCCCGGCCTCGCCGCGAGCGTGATCGCGCCCATCCGTCGTCAGGAGCCGGGGCACTACGCGTTCTACCGACTCTCCGCGCAGGGTCTCTGGGCCGAGCTCGCGGCCTGGCAGCGCTGGCTCGTCCGCCGGTTGCGGTCGCTGTCGTACGGGCCGGTCGGCGTCAACAACGACCGCCAGCACGCCGACTTCGGCGACCTCATGGCCACCCTCGGCATCACCGAGCGGCTCGACGACTTCCTGCTCCAGATCGGGCGGGTCGAGCGCGACCTGCTCTGGGCGCACCGGGGCGGGCTCCAGGTGCCCTCCTACGTGGTGCGCGCGTTCCACGACGCCGTGGCGAAGGCGCGCACCAGGGCGGGGCTCAGCGAGCGCTGAGCACGCGCTCGGCGATCCAGGCGAGGTCCGCGGCAGCTTGGGCGGGCGGGCCGCTCGGCGCCATGAGGTGGCTCAGCACCACACGCACCACCATGTCGATCGCCGCGTCGAGCGACGCCGGCGTCAGCGCCAGGTGGTAGCCGGCCACCTTGCCGGCCACGACCTCCTTGGCGGCGGCGAGCAGCGACTCGCTGTGGGTGGTGAGCAGCGGCAGCAGCTCGGTGTCGGCGCCGTGGGTGGCGGAGACCACCGCCTTGAGCAGCAGGTTGTCGTGGGCGTGCTCGAGCACCCGTTCGGTGGCGCCGCGGATGGCACCCACCAGGTCGCCGGGGTGCTCGTCGAACGCCAGGTCGACGACGGCGAGGAACCGCTCGAGCTCGCGCAGGATCATCGCCTCGGCCAGCCCGGTCTTGGTGCCGACCTCGGTGTGCACGGTCTGCCTGCTGACGCCGGCCGCCTCGGCGACCCGGCCCATGGTGACCCGCGCCCACCCGCCGTCGACGGTGAGGTGGACGGCGGCGTCGAGGACCTTGTCCCGGGTGGCGCGGGTGGTCATCTCGGGGTCCCCAGGGCGTTGTTCGACGGCGGAGCGAAGCGGGGGAGGCGAAGCACGCCCTCGGGCAAGGTCATGGCCCCATGGTTCAGGAGCGGCTCAAGCGGGACGGCTCCACGGGCACGAAGTCGAGCTTGTCGCGGACGCCGCAGTCGGGGCAGCACCAGTCGTCGGGGATGTCGGCCCACGCGGTGCCGGCGGCGAATCCCTCGAGCTCGTTGCCGGCCTCGACCTCGTAGGTGTGGCCGCAGCCGGGGCAGCGGGCCGCGAGGATCTCCGGTTGGTCGGTCGTGCCGGGGGTCTCGACACGCTGCTCGCTGCGCTCGCGCGGCTCGACCACCGGAGCCGTACCGGGCGTCGTGCCGGGCCTCGTGCCGGGGGTCTCGACACGCTGCTCGCTGCGCTCGCGCGGCTCGACCACCGGAGCCGTACCGGGCGTCGTACCGCGCGTCGTGCCGGGGGACGCGCTCGCTGCTCGCGCGCTCGCGCGGCCGACCGGGGTCGCGTACTTCCGGAGGATCCGCTCCCGCTGGGACGGCTGGATGTTGGCGCGGGTGACGTCGCCGCCGAAGTGGTGGAGCACGCGGGGGTCCATGACCCGGCGCCACACCGGCGGCAGCAGGGCGAGCACGATCATGCCGGCGTAGCCGGTGGGGAGCACCGGGGACTCCTCGAAGTCGCGCAGCGTCTGGTAGCGGCGGGTGGGGTTGGCGTGGTGGTCGCTGTGGCGCTGCAGGTGGTAGAGCAGCACGTTGGTGGCGATGTTGTTGGAGTTCCACGAGTGCGAGGGGTCGACCCGCTCGTAGCGCTGCCGCTCGCCGACGCCGACCTTCTGGCGCAGCATCCCGTAGTGCTCCATGTAGTTGACGACCTCGAGCAGCGAGAACCCGACCACCGCCTGCACCAGCAGGTACGGCAGCAGCCCGACGCCGAGCCAGGCGACCAGCGCACCCCAGAGCACCAGCGACATCAGCCAGGCGTTGAGGACGTCGTTGCCGAGGTGGAACGGGTGGGTCCGGCGGCGTGCGAAGCGGCGCTTCTCCAGCCGCCAGGCGCTGCGCAGGGAGCCCGCCACCGTGCGGGGCCAGAACCGGTAGAAGCTCTCGCCGAGCCGGGAGGACGCCGGGTCCTCCGGGGTGGCGACACGGACGTGGTGGCCGCGGTTGTGCTCGATGTAGAAGTGCCCGTAGAAGCTCTGCGCGAGCGCGATCTTGCTCAACCACCGCTCGTTCGCCTCCCGCTTGTGGCCGAGCTCGTGGGCGGTGTTGATGCCGATGCCGCCGATGCAGCCGATCGAGATCGCGAGCCCGATCTTGTCGACCACGGTGAGGTCGGGCAGCCCGAACGGCGCGCCCTTCGCGATCACGTAGCAGGCGCCCACGAAGCCGACGTACTGGATCGGGAGGAACAGGTAGGTGATCCAGCGGTAGTACCGGTCCTTCTCCAGCGCCTCGATCGCGTCGTCGGGCGGGTTGGAGCGGTCGAGCCCGGTGACGAGGTCGATCGCCGGCACGACGCCGAGGATCACGACCGGGCCGATCCAGAACCAGGCGCCCAGGCCGGTGAGGGCCCACATCCCGAAGGCGATGAACGCCAGTGACGGCACCACCAGGCCGATCAACCACAGGTAGCGCTTCGAGTCGCGCCAGTCCGCGGTGGATCCCGCGGAGACGGTGCTGTTCAGGATCTGATCGGGCATGGGTGCCTCCTCGATGGCTTGACAGAACGGTAGTGTCTGTCAAGGCCGCTTGACAAGGGGCACGGTTCTGTCAATCGACGTCGGCGGCCGACGCCAGCAGCCCTGCCAGCTCGGCAGCTCCCGCGGCCCCGGCGCGGTCGAGCCTCTCCGCGCGCTCCAGCAGGGCGCCCAGACCCACGCCGCGGTCGGCGAACGGTGCGGTGCCCTTGAGCAGCTGCGCCGCGTCGGCCGCGGTCACGGCCAGCTCCCACGCCGCTGACGGCGTTGCTCCGGGGTCGGCGGCGACCAGGTCCGCCTCGGTGGTCGCGGGCCGGCCGGTGGCGAGGTCGCGCCACTTCAGCGATGCCGTGCCGATCACGTCCCCGGGGGCGACGCCGTCGGCCAGCCGCACCTCGTAGAGCGCGGTGGCGTGGTGGCCCGACCCGAGCTCGCCCGCGTCGACGTCGAGGTCGTCGAAGTCCTCGTCGGCGATCTCCCGGTTCTCGTAGCCGATCAGCCGGTAGGAGGTGACCAGCGCGGGGTCGAACGCGACCTGGGCGCGGGCCTCGCCGGCCACCGGCACCAGCGTGGTGGTCAGGTCGGCACCGAAGAGCTGCTCGGCCTCCTCGTAGGTGTCGACGTAGGAGTAGAAGCCGTCGCCGAGGTTCGCGAGCTGCTCCATCAGGTGGTCGTTGTAGTTGCCGAGGCCGTAGCCGACGGTGACCAGGTGGATCCCGTCGGCGCCCTCCTCGGCGATCCGGTCGGTGATCGACCCGGGACCGGTGTCGCCGACGTTGGCCACGCCGTCGGAGCAGAGCACCACGAGGTTGACGGCCTCAGGGTCGAAGGCCTCACGGGCCTGCTCGTAGCCGAGGCTGAGGCCGGCCTCCAGGTTGGTGCTGCCGCCCGGGGTCAGCCGGCCGACGGCGCGAAGGATCGCCTGCGTCCGTCGCACCGGGGTGGGTCGCAGCAGGGGTTTCGCCTGGTCCTCGAACGAGACCACGGAGACGGTGTCGTCGTCGCGCAGCCGGTCGGCCAGCAGGGCCAGCGACGCCCTCACCAGGCCCAGCCGCTCCCGGATGTCCATGCTCCCGGAGCGGTCGACCACCAGCGTGATGTTCACCCGCGGCCGCTGCTCCTCCGGCACCTCGCGGGCCGAGACGCCGACCCGCACCACCTGGGTGCCGTCGTCCAGGCTGGGGGCGACGCCGCTGTCGGTGGTGATCCCGAGCGCACCGGCGTCGGGCCCCGCGTCGTCGTAGGCGAGTGCGTTCACCCACTCCTCGGGCCTGATCGCCGCCCGCGGCACCGGGTAGCCCTGGGCCAGCAGACTGCGGGCCAGGTTGAACGAGCCGTCGTCGACGTCGAGCCCGAACGTCGAGAGCGGGTCGTCCCCGGTGGTGACGAAGCCGCTCGTGCCCGCGTCGACGAAGGTGTTGTCCTCATCCGGGTCGGGGATGCGGGGCGGCCCGCCGCCACCGTCCTCGGCGACCCCGACCGAGGACTGCGTGGGCGCGGCGCCCCGGGGCGCCATGTCGTAGTCGACCTCGGGTGACTCGTACTCCTCGTAGTAGGCGCGGGTGTCGATCCCCCGCGGCCCGGCGCCCGGCCGATCAGCGGCAGGGGCGGGGTCGGGGTCGGTGGAGCACCCGGTGACGGCGAGCGCCCCGGCGACGAGGACGGCGAGGGCGGCAAGACGGCTCATGCGCAGTCCGACGCGGCGGGCGGGCGCGCGGTTCCCGGGCGACGGCGCGGCCCAGCAGCTCAGTCGGACGCGGCGTCGGAGCGGATGGCCGCGGCGACGGCGCCCGGCACGTCGGGGTGGAAGACGGTCGGGATGATGAAGCTCGAGTTGAGCTCGTCGTCGTGCACCACCGCCGCGATCGCCTCGGCCGCCCGCAGCAGCTGGCCGACCGTGATCTCGTCGGCCCGCGCGTCGAGCAGGCCGCGGAAGACGCCCGGGAAGGCCAGCACGTTGTTGATCTGGTTCGGGTAGTCCGAGCGGCCCGAGGCCACCACGGCGGCGTACTTGCCGGCCTCGGCCGGGTCGACCTCGGGGTCGGGGTTGGCCAGCGCGAAGACCACCGCGCGGTCGGCCATCTCGGTGATCCACTCCGGCACGAGGATGTTGGGGGCACTGACGCCGATGAACACGTCGGCACCCTGGAGCGCCGCACGCAGGTCGCCGGCGACCCGGCGGGGGTTGGTGATCGCGGCCAGCTCCTGCTTGGCCGGCGAGAGCTCGGGGTCGCCGTCGACCAGGCAGCCGTGGCGGTCGTAGACCACGATGTCGGTGGCACCGGCCGCCAGCAGGAGGGTGACGATCGCGCTGCCGGCCGCGCCGGCCCCCGCGATCACGACCCGGCACGACGCGAGGTCCTTCACCACCACGCGCAGCGCGTTCTTCAGGGCGGCGAGGGTGACGATGGCGGTGCCGTGCTGGTCGTCGTGGAAGACGGGGATGTCGAGGCTGGCGCGCAGCCGCCTCTCGATCTCGAAGCAGCGGGGGGCGGCGATGTCCTCGAGGTTGATGCCGCCGAAGCCCGGGGCGATCATCTCGACGGCCTTCACGATCTCGTCGGTGTCCTGGCTGGCCAGACAGATCGGCCAGGCGTCGATGTTCGCGAACCGCTTGAACAGCGCCGCCTTCCCCTCCATCACCGGCAGGGCGGCGCCGGGCCCGATGTTGCCGAGGCCGAGCACGGCGCTGCCGTCGGTGACCACCGCGACCGAGTTGCCCTTGACGGTGAGCCGCGGGATGTCGTCGGGATTCTCGAACAGCGCCTGGCTGACCCGGCCGACGCCCGGGGTGTAGGCCATCGACAGGTCGTCGCGGTTCTTGAGCGGCACCTTGGAGGCGACCTCGATCTTGCCGCCGATATGCAGCAGGAACGTGCGGTCGCTGACCTTGTAGACCTCGACGCCGTCGACGTCGTCGGCAGCGGCCTGGAGGGCCTCTGCGTGCTCGGCATCGCCGGCAGAGCAGGTGACGTCGAGCACGAGCCGGGTCGCGCTGGACTCGGTGACGTCGAGTGCGGTGACGATGCCGCCGGCGTCGGAGATCGCGGTGGCCACGGCCCCGACGGCGCCGTGGTCGGGCGCGGCATGGAGACGCATGGTGATCGAGTACGACGACGTGGTGGCGGTCCTCACCCCCGCAGCCTCCCCCCGACCGGTCGGCGGGGCAACAGCGGCGTGGCCCGAGGCCGCCCCGGCGAGCGCCTCAGCCGCGGTCGAGGTGGCGGAGCAGGTTCTTGGAGAACCGGGAGCCCATCGTGGCCATGACGCCCTGCATCGCGGTGCGCACGGCCGGCCCGGCCGCACGCGGCAGCGGGAGCTCGACGCAGATCTCGAGGCTGGTGGCGAGCCGGGTGCCGTCGTCGCCGCGGTCCTCGAGGTCGTACCAGCCGTGCACGCCGGCGCGCTCGCTGACGCCCTCGGCGGGCTCGTGGGTGAACTCGATCCGCTTCGGCTTCTCCAGCGTCATCCGCTCGGTGAAGGTCGACGCGAACCCGGCGCCCAGGACCTTGATCCCGGACAGCTCCCAGATCCAGTGGTCACCGTCGGCGGTGATCTGCTTGACGAAGGGCGTGAAGCGGGCGACCAGCACGGGGTCGACCAGCACGTCCCAGACGGCCTCGGGTTGGTGCGGGACGAGGGCCTCGGCCGACGTCTTCGCGCTGAAGGTACGCACGGGAGGATTCTGTCACTGCCCCTGGCGTCCGCCCTCCCCCCGCGGGACCCTGTCGGGATGGTCGAGCGCGTCCGGTTCACCGGCTCCACCGGCCACGCCCTCGCGGGGATCGTCGACCGGCCCCCGGGCGAGGTGCGCGGCTGGGGTGTCTTCGCGCACGGGTTCACCCTCGGCAAGGACTCACCCGCGGCCGCCCGCACCTGCCGCCAGCTGGCGGCCGAGGGCATCGGCATGCTGCGCTTCGACAACCTCGGGCTCGGGGACTCCGAGGGCGAGTGGAGCGACGGCTCGTTCACCACCAGGGTCGCCGACACCGTGCGGGCTGCCCGGTTCCTGGCCGAGCGTGGCACCGTGCCGACGCTGCTCGTGGGCCACTCCTTCGGCGGCGCCGTCGTGCTGGCGGCAGCCGCGGACGTCGAGGGCGTGACCGCCGTCGCCACCATCGCGGCACCGATGAGCCCGGCCCACATCGAGCACCACTACGACCGGGTGGTCGACCGTGCGCTCGAGGACGGCTGCGCGCCGTGGCAGGCCGGCGGGCGCTCGCTCGCGATCAAGCGCGCCTTCGTCGAGGACGTCCGCCGCGCCGACGTGCGGGGCCGGCTGGAGGAGCTGAGCGTCCCGGTGCTGGTGATGCACTCCCCCACCGACGAGACCGTCGAGATCTCGAACGCCGGCCAGATCTTCCGCGCCGCCCGGCACTCGCACAGCTTCGTCTCCCTCGACGGCACCGATCACCTGCTCAGCGGCAAGGGCGACGCCGCCCGGGTCGGCCGCATCATCAGCGCGTGGGCCGACCCCTACCTGCAGCCGGGCGCGCGCCCCTAGGCGGCGAGCGCCTTCTCGATGTCGGAGGAGAGCTTCTCCGGCTTCGTGGTCGGCCCGTAGCGGCCGATCACCTGGCCGTCCTTGCCGACGAGGTACTTGGTGAAGTTCCACTTGATCTTGTCGCCGAGGAGGCCGCCCTTCTGGTCGCGCAGCCACTGGTACACCGGGTGCGCGCCGTCGCCGTTCACCTCGACCTTGCTGAACAGCGGGAAGGTGACGCCGAAGTTGCGCTGGCAGAACCCGGCGATCTCCGCGTCGTCGCCCGGCTCCTGGTTGCCGAACTGGTCGCACGGGAAGCCGAGCACGGTGAACCCCTGGGCGCCGTACTCGTCGTGCAGCCGCTGGAGGCCCTCGTACTGCGGCGTGAAGCCGCACTGCGAGGCGGTGTTGACGACGAGCACCACCTGGCCGGCGTAGTCGGCGAGATCGACGTCCTGGCCGTCGATGCCGGTGGCGGAGAAGTCCTGGAGGGAGGTCATGGCGCCGAGTCTGGCAAACGACCCCTCACCCGTGCGGGTTGCTGGTAGCCCACCGGATTGCGGTGCCCGGCCAGGTCGACGCGGACCGAGAGGTCGCCGACGGCGAGCTCGATGCCGTCGTCGTGGATCGCCGCGATCTCGCCCACGACGACGAAGCTGCCGTCGTCCTGCTCCTCCAGCAGCGCCCCCGGCCGGGCACGCTCGACGTCGCCGGTGGCCACCAGCCGCAGCGGCCGCGGCTCCCGGCCGGCGTGGGAGAGGACCAGCAGGAGGAACCCGAGGAGCACGAGGTCGGCGAACCCGATGAGCAGGTAGATGAACCCCTGGCCGGCCTGACCCGCGGCCTCGAAGGTGCCGGGATCGTCGGGGAGCAGCCGCACCCGCACCCGGTCGCCCTCCTCGACGTCGGCGGCGGCGTCGTCGTCGAGGCGCACCGGGAACTCGCTCTCGCCGGGGTCGACCTCCGCCGGCATCCGCAGCACCACCAGCTCGCCCTGCACCTCCACCACGGTGGCGTCGCCATCGACGCCGTCCTCGTCGAGGCGGTGGCCGAGCCACGCCCCGTGCACCAGCGGCAGGTTCACCAGCGCGGCCAGCAGCAGCACCGTCACCACCCGGCCCGACCGGCCGCGCAGCCAGCTCATCGTCGGGGTCCCGGCCACGGGGCGCCCCACCGCTCCACGTGCACGCTCTCGGCGAGCGGGCGCCGGATCCGGAGGCGGTCCTCGCGCTCGCGGTCGCGGTCGTCGGCGGCGGCGGGGTCGCCCAGCACCCCGACCGCGATGCCGGCCATCAGCTCGAGGTGCCCGGGCACGCCGAGCTCGCGCGCCACCGCCGTCCGGTCGTAGCCGGCGAACTGGTGCGCGTGGAGTCCGAGCGCGCGGGCCTCGAGGGTGAGGTGGGCCGCGGCCTGTCCGGCGTCGTAGCGGGCGAAGTCGACGTCCTTGACGTCGTCCCCGTCCGGGTCGGGACCCACCTGCACCGCCGTCAGCAGCACCGCCGAGGCCCGCGGGACCCACCCGCTGTTGCCGCGGCTCAGGTGGGCGACCAGCACCGCGTGGCCCGCGCCACCGCGCCGCAGCGCGACGTAGCGCCACGGCTGGGTGTTGCCGTAGCTCGGCGCCCAGCGCGCCGCCTCCAGCAGCCGGGCCAGGTCGTCCTGGGCGAGCACGTGGGTCTCGTCGAGGATCCGCGGGCTCCAGCGCGACCGCATCGGCTCGGCCAGCTGCTCGGCGTCCGGGGTCGGGGCGCGCGGGTTCACCGGGCGATCATCGCCGATCAGCCGGGGAGCGTGGCGGTGCCGGTGGCCTCCGCGACGTAGCCGAGGAACCCGCGGACGGCGGCCGGGTCGTGCTCGCGCTGCCAGCCGAACGTGGTGGGACGCAGCGCCCGGTCGTGCCAGAAGTGGTGGGGACCCTCCGCCCGGGGCCGGGTGGCGACGAGCCACACCGCGGTGTCGGCGCCGCTCTCGGCGTCGCGCAGCAGCGGCCCCATCACCCGGCCGAAGGCCGGCAGGCCGGCGGTGATGCCGGGCGTGGCGACCCAGCCCGGGTGGCAGCTCTCCACCCGTGCCTCGCTCCCGTCGGCGCGCAGCCGCGCGTCCCAGGCGTCGGCGAGCACCACCTGCATCCGCTTGGTGCGGGCGTAGGCGCGGACGCCGTCGTACTCGCCGCGGCGGTACTCGATGTCGTCGGGCTCGCTGCGCAGCCCGGCCGAGTACATGCCACCCGACGACATGAGCACGACCCGGCCGCGACCCGCCTCCAGCTGCGGCAGCAGCAGCTCGGTGGCCAGGTGCGGCGCCAGCACGTGCACCGCGAGCCCCAGCTCGTGACCCTGGGGGCTCTCTCCGCGGTCGCGGGTGAGCAGCCCGGCGTTGTGCACGAGCCCGTGGAGCTCCGGGACCCGGGTGGCGAGGTCGGCGCACCAGGCGCGGACGGCGGTCGAGGTCGGCGAGGTCGCAGACCTCCGGCACCAGGTCGGCGTCGGGGTGCGAGGCCCGCGCGGCCGCCACGGTGCGGTCGACCTTCCCAGGATCGCGGCCCAGCACGTGGACGACGGCGCCGAGCCGGGCGAACGAGCCGACCATCGCCTCACCGATGCCGGACGTAGCGCCGGTGACCACGACGTGCCGGCCGGCCAGGCAGCCCGGTACCGGGTCGCGCGGCCACCACCGGCGGCGCAGGGCCGGGCCGATCCGGGAGTACCCGAGGACCAGGGAGCGGTCGAGCACGGTGTCCAGCACGGTGTCGAGGATCGTCGTCGCAGCCATCGGCCCCACGTTATGCAGCGGGGTCATCTCGTCGCCTCACCCGGGCACAGGGCTCCGTGCGACACCCGGGTGGGCCCCCCATGGACACGGCCTCGATCACGCTAGAAGCCGCCCCCCGCTCTCCCCCCACGGTCGAGCGGGGGGCGACGGAGAGCGAATCTATCGAACATCCCCACGCAGCGGCACCCGGCGCTTCGTTCAAGATTTCCTCAAGCCCCCGCTCGGGCCTTGAGTTATCACCCTCGCGGGTGACCGTTCCAGCACCACGAAGGCCCGCCGGGCTCAGGCCTCGCCGGTCTCCACGGTGAAGATCCGGGAGAGCCCCGACTGCTCGAGTACCCGGGTCGCCATCGCCGAGGGATCGACCACGAGGTAGTCCATGCGCTGCGCGCGCGCCTGCTCCCACGCCCACACGAGGACGCCGAGGCCTGTGGAGTCGACGAACTCGACCCCCGACATGTCGACCCGGAGCTCGTCCCCGCCCTGCTGGAGCACGTGCTCGAGCTCCCTGCGGACGGCCGGAGCGGTGGCGAGGTCGATCTCCCCACTCAGCGAGACCACGGCGGTGCCACCGTCCCAACGGGTGGACGCGACGCGCGCGTCGTCGTCACGGCCCTCGGCCTCGGGCGTCGGCTCCATGTGTCCCCCCGGCGGTGAGCCGGTCGGCCCGGCTCGGCGGCCACCAGCGTGGCAGATCGCGACGCGCCGCGGGGCCGGAACCAGGCAAAGGTCCGGCCCCGGGCGTTCGTGCGGTGCGCGAGGGGGGAGTTGAACCCCCACGTCCTTTCGGACACACGGACCTGAACCGTGCGCGTCTGCCTATTCCGCCACTCGCGCGTGTAGCCGGGGAAGGGTATCCCAGCGCTCGGAGCGCACCCAAACCGCGCCGAGCGGGTGCACGACCCCGACCCGACCCCTGGCTACGATCGACGGGATCTCCGGTCCCCGGACCGGTGCTCGGCGTGCCGTGACCAACCAGGTGCGGTGCGCGTTCCAGGAACGGAGGAGGTGCGGCGGTGGGTGGTCTGCAGCGGTTCGAGCAACGCCTGGAGGCGGCGATCTCCGGCGCCTTCGCCCGCACCTTCCGCAGCGCGGTCCAGCCGGTCGAGATCGCGGCCGCGCTCCAGCGCGAGCTCGACAACAACGCCCAGATCCTCTCCCGCGACCGCCGCCTGGTGCCCAACGACTTCCACGTCGAGCTCTCCGCCGCCGACCTGGCCCGGCTCGCGCCGTACGACAGCACCCTCGCCCGCGAGCTCTCCGACCAGCTCAAGGAGCACGCCGAGTCGCAGAGCTACGTCTTCCCCGGCCCGATCGCGATCGGGTTCGAGGAGGCCGGCGACCTCACCACCGGCCGGTTCCGGATCCGCAGCGCGGCGCAGGCCAAGGTCGTCGGCACCGCCTCCACCACGCAGGTGCGCCGGGCGCGCGCGCTGCTCGAGGTCAACGGCACCCGCCACCCCCTCCAGCCACCGGGCCTCGTGGTGGGCCGCGGCTCGGACGCCGACCTGCGCATCAACGACCCCGGAATCAGCCGACGCCACCTGGAGTTCAACGTGACGCTCGACCCCCGCGAGGACGTACCGCCCCAGGTGGAGGTGCACGACCTCGGGTCCACCAACGGGATCCGCGTCGACGGGCGCAAGGTGCCCCGCGCGACCCTGCACGACGGGTCGACCGTCAAGGTGGGCACCACGAGCATCACGCTGCGGATCGTCGAGGACGCCTCCGCCGGCCAGGGGGCTACCGGTGTCTGAGCTCACCTTCTTCCTGATCCGCATCGCCTACCTGGCGATCCTCTGGATCTTCGTGATCGCCGCCGTCTCGATCGTGCGCTCGGACATGTTCGGAGCGCGGGTCGCCGACGGCGGGCGCGCCACCGCCGGCACCGGGGGCGGCGGGGGCGGGAAGGTCCCCAAGCAGAAGGCCCCCCCGAAGCGCCGCGGCTCGCCGTCGAAGGTCGCGGTCACCCAGGGCAGCAACAGCGGCATCACGGTGCCGCTCACCGAGGCGCCGATCCTCATCGGCCGCGGCAACGACGCCGCCATCCGCCTCGACGACGACTACGTCTCCACCCGGCACGCGCGCATCGCGGCGTCCGGTGACCAGTGGTTCGTGGAGGACCTCGGGTCGACCAACGGCACCTACATCGGCAGCGTCCGCATCACCCAGCCCACCACGATCGTGCTCGGCACGCAGGTGCGCATCGGCAAGACGATCCTGGAGCTGCAGAAGTGACCCAGCCCGGCCCCGAGGCGAACGAGCCCACCCAGCCGATCGCGCAGCCTCCGGTCGACCCCGCCACCGAGCCGACCGTGCTGCCGCCGACCGCGCTCCAGCTCGACTTCGCCGCGATCTCCGACGTCGGCCGGGTGCGCAAGGACAACCAGGACTCCGGTTACGCGGGGCCGTGGCTGCTCTCGGTCTGCGACGGCGTCGGCGGGGCCGCGCGCGGAGACATCGCCTCGGCCACGGCGGTCTCGCAGCTGCGCGACCTCGACCGCGCGCCGATCGACGGCGAGCAGGGGATCCTCGACCGGGTCGCCGGGGCCCTCCTCGAGGCCCACCGCGAGATCGGGCGGCTCGTCGATGCCGACCCCGCCATCAACGGCACCAGCACCACCGCCACGGTCGCCCTGTTCGACGGCCGGCGGGTGGGCATCGGGCACGTCGGCGACAGCCGCGCCTACCTGTACCGCAGCGGCGAGCTCTCCCAGCTCACCACCGACCACACCTTCGTGCAGAGCCTCATCGACGAGGGCCGCATCACCGAGGAGGAGGCGCGGGTGCACCCGCACCGCAACCTCATCCTCAAGGCGCTCGACGGCGTCCACGACGCCGACCCCGACCTCTTCGTCCTCGAGGTCGTCGCCGGCGACCGGCTCTTCCTCTGCAGCGACGGCGCCTGCGGCGTCCTCGACGACACCCGGCTGGCCGACGTGCTCTCCATGGGCACCCCCGACTTCGCCGCCGTCGAGCTGGTGCGCGCCAGCCTGGAGGCCGGCAGCAGCGACAACGTCACCTGCGTGGTCGCCGACGTCTTCGACCCGGCGGCACCGCTGGAGGCCAACGGCCCCACCGTGCCCACCGAGGAGGCCGGCCAGGCCACGCACGAGGTACCCGTCGCGGCGATGGTCGTCGGCGCGGCCGCGGAGCTCAAGGACCTCGCACCGGCGGGCAGCGGACGCGGGCTGTTCCGCGGCCACCGCTCCGGCGACACCGGCGAGCTCGAGCCGGTGCAGGCCGAGATCCCCGACGACATCCCGTTCGCGATCACCTCCGACCCCCTCGACCCCGAGTCCGCCCGCTACGCGCCGCTCCCGCCGCGCCGCTACGGGTGGCTCCGCTGGGTGTTCGTGGTCGCGATCGTCGTCGGGCTGGTGTGGATCGGCGTCGCGTCGGCGTGGTCGTGGAGCCAGCAGCAGTACTACATCGGCGAGCAGGACGGCGAGGTCGTCATCTTCCGCGGCATCGACGCCTCGATTCCCGGCATCGACCTGCACGAGCCGGTGCTGAGGAGCAACCTGGGCCTCGACGACTTCGCCCCCACCGATCGGAACGCGATCGAGGGCGGCATCGACGCCGACGACCTCGACCAGGCCCGCGAGAAGCTCGAGAGCCTCGCCGAGGACCGGGTCCTGCCCGACGAGCCCACCGACGACCCGTCCGACCAGCCCACCGACCAGCCCACCGACCCCTCCCCGTCCTCGCCGGGCGGGACGGCGACGGGCTAGCCCGCCATGGCCGCCCCCACCGGGTCCGCCCTCCTCGGCTTCGTGCACCGCCGACGCCGGGGGGCCGAGCTGTTCCTGCTCCTGCTCGCCCTCGCCGTCGGCGTCGGCGGCTACGCCGCGGTCGGGCTCGGCGTCAACGACCAGGTGCCTCCCGACATCGTGGGCTACGGCGGCTGGCTGGCCGCGCTCATGGTGGGCGCCCACGTCGTCGTCCGGCTGGTGGCTCCGTACGCCGACCCGGTCCTGCTGCCCGTCGTGGTCGCGCTCAACGGCCTCGGGCTCGCGCTGATCCACCGCATCGACCTCGCCAAGGACCAGTCCTTCGCGCGCCAGCAGCTGACCTGGATGACGCTCGGCGTGCTGCTGTTCGCCGGAACCCTGCTGATCCTGCGCGACCACCGGGTGCTCCAGCGCTTCACCTACACCTCGGGCCTGCTGGCCATCTTCCTGCTGATCCTGCCGATGGCGCCGCTGGTCGGCAACGAGGTCAACGGGGCCCGGATCTGGATCAACCTCGGACCGTTCAACTTCCAGCCCGGCGAGGCCGCGAAGGTCCTGCTCGTCGTCGCGTTCGCCGGCTACCTCGTGCTGCACCGCGACGCCCTCGCGCTGGCCGGGCGCCGGCTGCTGTTCGTCGACCTCCCCCGCGGCCGCGACCTCGGGCCGATCCTCGCGATGTGGCTGGTCAGCCTCGGCATCCTCGTGTTCCAGCGCGACCTCGGCTCCAGCCTGCTCTTCTTCGGCGTCTTCCTGGTGATGCTCTACGTCTCCACCGAGCGCCCCGGATGGCTGATCGTCGGCGCCGCGCTGTTCGCGGCCGGCGCCACTCTCGGCTACAAGCTGTTCGCCCACGTGCGCGTGCGCTTCGACACCTGGCTCAACCCCTTCGCCTACTACGGCGAGGGCACCGACGACCGCGGCTACCAGCTCGTCGAGAGCCTGTTCGGCATGGCCTGGGGCGGCCTGCTCGGTCGCGGCCTGGGCGAGGGCGACCCGTCGCGGGTGCCCGAGGCGTCCTCGGACTTCATCATGGCCGCCCTCGGCGAGGAGCTCGGCCTGACCGGCGTGCTCGCCGTCCTGCTGCTCTACGGCCTCGTCGTCGAGCGCGCGCTGCGCACCGCGCTGGTGTGCCGCGACGGCTTCGGCAAGCTGATGGCCACCGGCCTGGCAGCCGTCCTCGCGATCCAGGTCTTCGTCGTCATCGGCGGCGTCACCCGGCTGATCCCGCTGACCGGCCTCACCACGTCCTTCCTCTCCTACGGCGGCTCGTCGCTGGTGGCCAACTGGGTGATCGTGGCGCTCCTGCTGCGCATCTCCGACCAGGCCCGGCGCCCCGTCCCCGACCTCTCCCAGGACGAGGAGCAGGACGAGGACGAGGAGTCCACCCAGGTGATCAAGCTATGAGCCTCCCCACGAGATTCTCCGCCTCCCCCGCTGCGCTCCGCCTGCGGACAATCCCGCGGGGGCCGCGATGAACAAGCCGATCCGCACGGTGTCGCTGTTCTTCCTCTTCCTGATCCTCGCCCTGATGCTGAACGCCACCTATCTCCAGTTCTGGAGGGCCGACTCGCTCAACGAGGACGGCCGCAACCGGCGGGTGCTGGAGGCGGCCTACGCCAGCGAGCGCGGCGACATCCTGGTCGGCAAGCGGCAGGCGATCGCCCAGAGCGTCAGCTCCGACGACGAGTACCAGCACCAGCGCGTCTACGAGAACGGCCCGCTGTGGGCGCCGGTCACCGGGTTCTTCACCTTCGGCAACACCACCGGGATCGAGCGGTCGCAGAACGAGGTGCTCACCGGCAACGACCCCCGCCTCTTCGTGCGCAACCTCATCGACCTGGTGAGCAACGAGGGGCGTCGCGGCGGGAACGTGCAGCTGACCCTCGATCCCGGCGCCCAGAAGGCGGCCTTCGACGCGCTCCAGGCGCTCGGCCCCGAGGTCGAGGGGTCGGTCGTCGCGGTCGAGCCGAAGACCGGCAAGGTGCTGGCGATGGTGTCGCTGCCCACCTACAACCCGAACAACCTCGCCTCGCACGACTTCGACGCCGTCTCCGACCTCTACCAGCGGCTCGACGACCTCGACAGCGAGCCGCTGGTGAACCGCGCCATCCAGAAGCGACTGTTCCCGGGGTCGACCTTCAAGGTGGTCACCGCGGCCGCGGCGATCGAGTCGGGGCGCTACGACTCCGCCGACGCCCAGGTGCCGGGCGGCGCCACGTACCAGCTGCCCCAGACCAGCGGCGACTCCGGCCTGGTCGACAACGAGGGCCGCGACTGCGGCTCGGACCGGATCACGTTCCGGCTCGCGATGGAGAACTCCTGCAACACCACCTTCGCGCAGCTGGCCATCGAGGTCGGGGCCGAGGACATGCTGCGGCAGGCAGAGGCGTTCGGCTTCAACTCCGACTACCTCGAGGACCTCGGTCCGCAGGTCCGCTCGGACTTCCCCGCCGACCTCGACCCGCCCTCGCTCGGCCAGTCCGGCTTCGGCCAGCGCGACGTGCAGGCCACGCCGCTCCAGATGGCCATGGTCGTGGCGGCGATCGCCAACGACGGTGTCGTCATGAAGCCCTACGTCGTCGACTCGGTGCAGTCCGCCGACTACGACGGCGGCGAGAAGACCGAGCCCAAGGAGTTCCGGCGGGCGATCGAGCCCGAGACCGCCGATCTCCTCACCGAGCTCCTCGTCTCCACCGTCGACAACGGCACCGCGTCACCGGCCGCCATCCCCGACGTCGCGGTCGGCGGCAAGACCGGCACCGCCCAGCGCGGCGTGCCGGGCAAGGCGCCGTACGCCTGGTTCGTCTCCTTCGCTCCGGCCGAGGACTCCGAGGTGGCCGTGGCGGTCATGATCGAGGAGGCGCCGGGGCAGGAGATCGCCGGCGGCGCCCTGGGCGGGCCCATCGCCAAGGCCGTGATGGAGGCGATCGTCAAGTGAGTACGCGCAGGAGAACGGGAGGGACCGCGACGTGAGCGACAGCGACGGGGCCGCCGAGCGGTTCGCCGACGACGCGCGCCGGTACCGGCTCGACGGCCGCATCGCCACCGGTGGCATGGGCGAGGTGTGGCGCGGCACCGACACGGTGCTCGGCCGCAGGATCGCCGTGAAGCTCCTCAAGACCGAGTACGCCGACGACGCCACCTTCCGCTCCCGGTTCGAGACCGAGGCCCGGCACGCCGCCGCGCTGCACCACCCCGGCATCGCCGGGGTCTACGACGTCGGCGAGTCCTCCCCCGGCGACGGCTCGGTGCACCCGCGGCCGTTCCTGGTGATGGAGCTGGTCGACGGGCAGCCACTCTCGGCGCTGATCGCGGGCGGCCGCGACCTCGACCCGGCCGCCGTGCGCGACCTGCTCTCGCAGGTCGGTGACGCCCTCGGCGCCGCCCACGAGGCGGGCATCGTGCACCGCGACGTCAAGCCCGCCAACCTCATCGTGACCCCGGCCGGCAAGATCAAGGTCACCGACTTCGGCATCGCCCGCGCCGCCGACGGCGTCGGCATCACCCGCACCGGGGCGGTCATGGGCACCCCCCAGTACCTCTCCCCCGAGCAGGCCGAGGGCCGGCCGGCCACCGCCGCCTCCGACGTCTACGCCCTGGGCGTGGTCGCCTTCGAGATGCTCGCCGGGCGGCGGCCCTTCGAGGCCGACTCCCCGGTCGCCACGGCCCTCGCGCACGTCCGCGAGCCGATCCCCGACCTGCCGGCGACGGTGCCGGACGACCTCACCGCCGTCGTGCGCCGCTCGCTGGCGAAGAACCCGGCCGAGCGCTATGCCGACGGCGCCGCGTTCGCGGTCGCGCTGCGCGACCCGGCCACCGAGCTGCTGCGCCCGACCCCGGCCGTGGTGCCGCCGCCGGACTCCGCCACCCAGGTCCTGCCCGCGCAGTCCGACCCCGACCCCACCCCGGTGGCCGCCCCGGTCGTGCCCCGCACCGACACCACCGGGAAGAAGCAGGTCTGGCCGGTCGTGCTCGCGGTCGTGCTCCTGCTCGCGCTCATCGGCGTGATCGCGGCGATCGCGCTCTCCGGCGGCGACGACGAGACCGCCGGCGACGACGCCGGCGAGCTCCGAGCCCACCCGCAGCCGCACCCAGAGCCAGACCCCGACCGAGTCCACCCCGGTGGACACCACGGTGTCCATCGACGAGAGCGACTACGTCGACCGGCCGATCGACGAGGTCGAGGCCGACCTGCGCGCCCTCGGCATGAAGGTGCAGCGCGACGAGCAGTCCAACGACGACCCGTCGAAGGACTCGCTCGTCACCGCGGTCAGCCCGAACGGCGACGTCGAGGAGGGGTCGCTGATCACGGTCAGCTACCGCGGCGAGGCTCCGGAGGAGACCGAGCCCGAGCCGCCGCCGGAGACCGAGACACCGACGGAGACCGAGCCGCCCCCGACCACCGAGACGCCGACGGTCACGCCCACCGACGGCTCCACCACCGCCGGGCGCGCTCAGGACCCCGCCGCCACCGAGGGGGCGACGCCATGACCGAGACCGGCGCGGGCGGCCCCACCGGCCCCGGATCGCCGCGTCACGTGCTGGTCGGCGGCCGGTACGAGCTCGGCGAGCTCCTCGGCCGCGGCGGCATGGCCGAGGTGCGCAAGGGCACCGACACCCGGCTGGGCCGGATCGTCGCGGTCAAGCGGCTGCGCACCGACCTGGCCAGCGACGCCACCTTCCAGGCCCGCTTCCGCCGCGAGGCGCAGTCGTCGGCCTCGCTCAACCACCCCTCGATCGTGGCCGTCTACGACACCGGCGAGGAGCCCGCCGCCGACGTCGACGTCTCGCAGCCCTACATCGTGATGGAGTACGTCGCCGGCCGCACGCTGCGCGAGATCCTGCGGGAGGGCCGCAAGATCCTCCCCGAGCGCGCCCTCGAGATCACCAGCGGCGTGCTGTCCGCGCTCGACTACAGCCACCGGGCCGGGATCATCCACCGCGACATCAAGCCCGGCAACGTGATGCTCACGCCGAGCGGCGACGTCAAGGTCATGGACTTCGGCATCGCCCGCGCGATGAGCGACGCCGCCAACTCGATGACCCAGACCGCGGCCGTCGTCGGCACCGCGCAGTACCTCTCCCCCGAGCAGGCGCGCGGCGAGACCGTCGACTCGCGCTCCGACGTCTACTCGGCCGGCTGCCTGCTCTACGAGCTGCTCACCGGCCGGCCGCCGTTCGTCGGCGACAGCCCCGTG
Organism: uncultured Actinomycetota bacterium; assembly: GCA_963845795.1. Lineage (GTDB taxonomy): Bacteria > Actinomycetota > Actinomycetes > Propionibacteriales > Nocardioidaceae > Nocardioides. Next base: position 177,464 of record CAWJTG010000018.1, read on the forward strand.
GCCGTGGCCTACCAGCACGTGCGCGAGCTGGCCGACCCGCCGTCGGACCACGACTCGGACCTCACCCCCGAGATCGACGCCATCGTGATGAAGGCGCTCGCGAAGCGGCTCGAGGAGCGCTACCAGTCCGCCGGCGCGATGCGCGACGACATCGAGCGCTACCTGGCCGGCCACCCGGTCCAGGCGCCTCCCCCGCCGGTGCCCGCCCCCGCGGCGCCCGTACCGACACCCGTGGCCGCACCTGTGACGCCCCAGCGGCCGGAACCGGCGCCGCTCCCGCTGGCCGACGACGAGGACCGGCCGCCCCGCACCGGGCTCTGGGTCCTTCTCGGCCTGCTCGTGATCGCCCTGCTGATCGCCGGGTGGTTCCTGGTCAAGGACTCGCTGTTCCCCGCCTCTCCGGAGCAGGTCGCGGTCCCCACCCTGACCGGGCTCACCGAGGACCAGGCCCGCGAGGAGATCGGCACCGCCGGCCTCGAGGTCGGCGAGGTCACCAACCGCAACGACGAGACCGTGCCGGCCGGCCGGGTGCTCGACCAGGATCCGGGACCCGAGGACTTCGTCGACCCCGACACCGCGGTCGACCTGGTGATCTCCGCCGGCAAGCCGCAGGTCGAGGTGCCGTCGGTGGTCGGGCTGCCGCGCCGCGATGCCGCCCAGACGCTGCGAGATCGCGGGTTCAAGGTGGTCGCGCAGGTGCAGGACACCGACGACGATCCCAATGAGGTGCTCGAGCAGCGTCCGCTCGCGGGCACCCAGACCGCCGAGGGCGCCACCGTCACGATCATCTACTCCGACGGGCCGGAGGAGGTGCCCGACGTCGTCGGGCTGACTCAGCCGGAGGCCGAGCGGAAGATCCTGCGGGCCGGCTTCGAGCCGTCGTTCCGCGACGACGCCACCTCCACCGAGCCGCGCGGCACCGTCACCGACCAGATCCCCGGCAAGGGCGAGACCGCCGACCAGGGGTCGACCATCACGGTGTTCGTCTCGGTCTACGAGGAGCCGACCACCACCTCGGCCCCACCCTCGACGTCGCCGACCTCGTCGCCGCCCTCCACCGAGCCCACGATCCCCACGACGCCGGGGGCCGCGGCCGACCCGCCGGGCAACGGCAACGGCGGCGGCAACGGCGGCGGCCGCCGCGGTGGCGGCTAGCGGATCGGTGCGGCCGAGCTGATGTCGAGCAGGCCCTCGTAGGGGGGCGTCTCGACGACGTCCTCGGCCTCGAGGTCCCAGCCGACGCCGACGTCGGGCTCGTCGGCGTCAGCGCGGAAGCCCTGCACGACGGGGTCGGCGTCCAGGGCGTCGATCAGCGCGGAGGGGTCGCCGACGGCCTGGATCGTGTAGGGCTGCGGGTAGGGCACCCCCTGCAGCTGCACCGCGCTGCTCTCGCACTTGATGCCGGTGGTGGTGACGACTCGCTGGCCCTGGATCGTCATCGCCGCGGCGCCGCCGGCCCACAGCGCGTTCACCACCGCCTGGATGTCCTGCTGGTGCACCACGTAGGGGCGCAGGTCGGCGTCGGGGTCGCGGAGCGCCTGCTCGAACACCTCGTTGGGGGCGTCGGAGAGCACGACGGTGACGCCGGCGCCGCTGACCGGCTCGAGCCCGGCGGGCTCGCGCAGGGCGTCGGACTCCCGCCGGATCCGCTGGGCGATGCGGTCCTCGACGCCGCGGCTGAGCCGGTCGACCTCGCTCTGGAGGTCGCCGGCGCGGTCCTGGAGCCGCTCGTACCGGTCGGCGTCGGTGCTCACCAGCGTGGCGAGGTCGGTGTAGCGGCCCGGGCGCAGGTCGGTGCCGTCGCTGTTGACGAAGCTGACGACGAGCAGGGCGCCGCACAGCAGCAGCGCGATGCCGGTGCCGAGCCGCCAGGCGCGGCCCGGGGGGTCGCTCTCGACTCGGGTCACGCCGTCTAAGGTAACGGGGTCAGTGAACCGAGCGAGGAGCACCTGTGGCGAAGCTGAAGGCGGAGCGGGACACCTTCGACCCCGATCGGGGTCCGGTCCTCAGCCCGCGGTTCGCGGTGGCCCTGATCCTGGGCCTGGGCGGCATCGCCTGGATCGCGTACTACTACATCGGCGTGCGGCCGCCGGTCGACGACAACGGCCTGGTCGGCAAGGCCACCGGCCCGCAGTTCATGCGCGACCTCGCCGGCTGGAACTACGTGATCGGCTTCGTCTCGCTCTTCCTCGGCCTCTCGGTCAGCGCCCACCCCAGCACCCCGCTCGGCCGCGGCCGCGGCGTCGTCGTCGGCATGCTCGCCTGCTTCCTCATCGGCCTGGCCTGGATCTGCGTCTTCTACGCGATCGCCCAGGACACCGGCCGCCTCCCGATCTTCAACGACCTCGAGCAGAAGAACCTGATCGTCGGAGTCGGCTTCATGGCAGTCGGCTTCACCTTCGCCACCCGCTGGGAGTAAGCGAGCAGCGACGAGCCGCACGACCGGGCCAGCGCGAACGCGGACCAGGCGAGCGCGAGCACGTGACCGCGACCAGGCGGAGCGCGAGCAGGCAAACGCGAGCAAAGAGCAGCACCACAGACCCACGCCGACCCGTCGGTTGTGTCACCGGCGCGAAGCGCCCCCTGTACACAAGCGACGTGTCGGCGTCACGCCACGAGAACGCAGAGAAGAAGGCCAACGCCCGGGGCCCGAACGCAAACGCGAGCGAGAGCGCGAACGCGAGCGAGAACGCGGAAAGTTACAACCCTGTAGTTCTCCACAACCTGATCCACAGCTGTGGACAACCACCGGTCAGGACAGCCCGGCCGCCCGAACCACCACGGCCACAGCCACAGCGACCACCAGGCCGCCCACCGCCACCGCCTGCACGAGCATCCGCCGCCCCCGCGGGGCGTAGACCAGCGCGCCGGTGACGGCGAGCCCGCCGAGGAATCCGCCGAGGTGACCCTGCCAGGAGATGTTGGGGATCACGAAGGTGAGCAGTCCGTTGAGCGCGAGCAGCGTGAGCACGCCGCGGACGTCGCCGTGCGCCTTGTGGGCGAGCACGAGGAAGGCGCCGAGCAGTCCGAAGATGGCGCCGGAGGCGCCGAGGGTGATGCCGTTGGGGTCGGCCAGCCAGAACACGACCGCGGAGCCGGCGAGCCCGGAGACCAGGTAGACGACGAGGAACCGGACCCGGCCGAGCACCCGCTCGACCTGGGGGCCGAACAGGTACAGCGAGAACATGTTGGCGGCGATGTGCCACGGCTCGATGTGCAGGAAGGCGCTGGTGAGCAGCTCCCAGTAGGCGCCGTCGGCCATGCCGGGGACCCACCGGCCGTCGGCGCCGACTCCGGCGCACCCGGCCTCGGTGCTCGCCCGGTAGTAGCCCCCGGGTTCCGCGACCGACTCGCACAGCCCCCGCGGCACCAGGGCGAGCCTGCTGACCAGGCGGCTGTCGGACCAGCCGGTGCCCAGCACGGCGAGCCACACCGCCACGTTGATGCCGATCAGCGTGTACGACGTCAGCGCCGGGTTGCCCGACCTCGCCCCGCCGTACGGCGCGCGGGGCTGCCGGGTGGTGCGCTGGCCCTCGGTGACGCAGGCGGGGCAGTGGAAGCCCACGGCGGCGTCCCGCATGCACTCCGGGCAGATCGGCCGGCCGCACCGCTGGCAGCGGATGTGCGACTCGCGGCCGGGGTGCCGGTAGCAGACCGGCGCCTCGGGGGTCGGGTCGGTCACGGGTGGTGGGCGCCCGGGAGGTTCAGCCGCCGACGATCTCGACCGACTCCACGACCACCGGCTCGACCGGGCGGTCTCCGGGACCGGTGGCGGTGGTGGCGATCGCGTCGACGACGTCGCGGCCGGCCTGGTCGGCCACCTCGCCGAAGATGGTGTGCTTGCGGTTCAGCCACGGGGTGGCGCCCACGGTGATGAAGAACTGCGAGCCGTTGGTGCCGGGGCCGGCGTTGGCCATGGCGAGCAGGTAGGGCTTGTCGAAGACCAGCTCGGGGTGGATCTCGTCCTTGAACGTGTAGCCGGGGCCGCCGGTGCCGGTGCCCTCGGGGCAGCCGCCCTGGATCATGAAGCCCTCGATGACGCGGTGGAAGACCAGGCCGTCGTAGAACCGGCCGCGGCCGCCCTTCTCGCCGTTCGCGAGGTCGGTGAAGTTCTCGACCGTCTCGGGGGCGTGGTTCGGGAACAGGTTGAGCGTGATGTCGCCCCGATTGGTCTTGAGGGTGGCCTGGAGGTCCGCCATGGCGCGTCACGTGCCTTTCGCTGTGGATGGGGTGCGCGACGAGTCTGGCACGGCGCACCAGCCGGTCCGGGCACGGACCGTGTTCCACCCCACCTGGGGTGGTAGCACCACGGGCTGCGTGGTTGGGTTGTGGAGAACTTCCCCCGCAGACGTGAGTGAAAGGACGCCTCCTGATGGGACTCCGCAAGAACAAGTCGCTGGTCGACCAGGCCCTCGAGCAGGCTCAGGAGTACGTCGACGCGGCGCGACCCCATGTCGAGTCCGCCCTCGAGTCCACGCGCGAGTTCGTCAACACCACCGCGATCCCCGCGCTCCAGGACGCCGCCGAGAAGGCCGGCCCCGCGCTCGCGGACGCCCGCGACAAGGCGGCGCCGTACGTCGCCGACGCGCGCGGGAAGGCCGTCGCCGGGTTCAGTGACGCCCGCGAGGCCGCCGCGCCGTACGTCTCGCAGGGTGCCGCCGCGGCCGCCGAGCGCGCCACCGCGGTCCGTGACCTCGCCGACGCCAAGGTGTCCGAGCTCAAGGGTGAGAAGCCGAAGCGCAGCAAGCTGAAGACCGTGGCGATCGTGGGTGCCGTCGCCGGTGCCGCCGCTGTCGTGGCCAAGAAGCTGCAGGGCGACAAGGCCAGCGACAACTGGCAGTCCTCCTACACCCCGTCGCCGCCGCCGTCCTCGCGCCCCACCCCGGTCACGCCGTCGGCACCGCAGTCCGGCGTCGACGACCCGGCCGGAGCCTCCCCGGACGAGGCGCTCTCCGACGCCGCCGACGGCACGCCGCACGACGTCACCACCCCCGACGACCCGGCCGAGGTCGTCGACGTCGAGCCCCCGAAGTAGCGCCGGCTTGCTGTAGCGCCGGTCAGTCGGTGATGCGTCCGCCGCGGCGCAGCCACCACTGGGCGGCGCCCCGGACGTCGGCGGGTTGCGCCGGGTCCTCGGCCAACGTGGTCAGCACCGGGTGCCTCGTCATGCCCGCGGCGTAGAGCTTCGCTTCGTTCGGGTCCGTCGCGAGGCACGTCGTCGGGATGCTCAACCCGGCCGCGCCCGCGATCCGGAACGCCCGCCCCTGCTGCTCGGCGTCGCCGTGGCGGAACCACTGGGTGATGAGGGGAAGGCGGCAGCCGTGCAGGGCGCCGGCCAACCGGCGCCCTGCCCGCTCGCGCACGACCGGGTCGGGATGGGAGTCCGCGATCTGGCCCACGTGGGCGCCGACCGCTATGGGGAAGTCGGGGAGCGCGCCGAGCAACATGGTGGACGTGACCGCGCGACTCTCGTGCGGACCCATCGCCACCTCGAACAGGAAGCGGGCGAGCATCGGCTGGTCGGGCAGCCCGAGCTCGGTGGTGATCTCGCTCGCTCGCTCGTGGCACTCGGTCCAGTGCCGGTTGAGCCGGCTGCGCGACCAGTCCGGGATGGCGGCGCCGTCGGCCAGCGGGTGGCGCGGGCGGCGACCGGTCGCGGCGAGGATGTCGCGCGGCACCAGCCGCAGCAGGTGCGAGATCCATTCGTGGGCCGTCGTCCCGGCGTCCGCACGGTCGACGTGGTCGAGGAGCGGCTCCACCAGCCTGGACCAGAAGGCCGCGCCGGCGACGTCGCCCATGGCCTCGATCGCGAGCGCCGCTCCGACCACCAGGCGTGGCCGCTCGCTGTCGAGCAGGTCGAGGCACCACGCCACCGAGTCCGGCGTCGGTGCCTCCCCCACCGCGCTCATGAGGTCGTTGAGCACCTGGACGTGCGGGTCGGCCGCCTCCTCCTGCGCCACCTCGAGCACGAGGTGCCCGTAGCCGCTGCACCGCAGCAGGGCGAGTGCCTCGTACCGCGTGGGATAGGCGTGGGAGGTCGATCGGCTCAGCTCCGAGACCAGGGTCCGCACCAGGTCGCGCGCGACGACCTCGCGCAGGCCGATCGCGCCCGGCTGGGACAGCGCCCGCGCCCAGCGCAGCCACTGCCCACCGGTGACTTCTGAGCCCAGGACCTGCTCGGTGAGCGCCGACATCTCGCGCACGGTGGTGACCGGGGGGCCGGGGTCCCGGTCGGGGGGTGCCGAGGGGAACGTGCGACAGGTGATGTCGATCGGGGCGCGCAGCGCGCCGGGCGCGAGGTCGAGCGCGGCCTCGTAGCCGTCGGCGATGCGGCCCGAGCGCAGCGTGCCGGTCTCGGCGCGGTGGAGCCGGGTGATGTTGGTGCTGAGCGAGGTCGCCAGATACTCCAGGCCGGGCGCCCGGTGGTGCCGCGTGCGGGCCATGCGCAGCACCCAGCCGATGCGGGCGCCGACGTCGACGGTGGCGCCGTTCAGGGGGGTCTGGTCGTCGATGACGACCCCGGTACCTCGTGCCACGTCACCCCCAAGACGGCGATCCAAGTTTCAATCTTCCGCCATTGTGCGGTCGCCCTCCCCGTCGTGTCCCCGTTTTCGGCATGCGGACGGGCGCTGGTGCTGGGTGATCCAGGCGTCGACCCGCTCCCAGCAGTCGTAGAGCCACTCCACCCGCTCGTCCCTGCCGGCGGGGATCTCGGCGCGGGGCACGTCCCACCAGCGCATCACGATCACCTTGTCCATCGGCAGCTCGTGCCACAGGTCGCCGATGGTGAGGAGGTGGTCGAGGCCGGTGTGCGCCACCAGGACGACATCGGCGCCGGGGGCGGCGTCGAGGGCCGCGAACAGCCCGCCGGGCCGGGGGGCGATCACGGTCGTCATCTGCTCGGCCCGCTCGGCGAGCCGGTGCATCCCGAGCTTGCGGAGCCGCGCGATGCCACGGTCGCGCCGTGCGGCGGTGAAGTTGCCGCCCTCGGGGAAGATCACCAGCGCGTCGTTGTCGTCGAGGCCGCTGGCGAGGTCGGCGATCTGGGTGGTGGCGTCCTGGCCGGGCTCCGGGTCGGGGGTGATGAAACGGGCGGGGATCCGGCGCAGCAGCACGCCGACCACCGGGTCCCACGCCATCGTGTCCTTGAGGACGATGCGCGGCTCGCGGTCGTACCAGTGCATGAGGGCGTGCACCAGCGTGAACGAGTCGCCCGGGCCGGCATGCCGGCAGACGACGACCAGCGGCCGACCGGGATGGGCGTCCGGGCTCGGACCATCGGTCTCGATGTGGAGCTTGAGGACCCGCCGCGCCTCACGGAACAACGCCCACATCACCGCCTGCACCAGGTCGTAGTGCAGCCGCTCCCAGTAGGGCGTCCGCAGCCGCCGGCCGAACCCCGACGCCACCCACCACCCGAGCAGGACGGCGAGCACGAGGGTCTCGACGGTGAGGCCGAGCACGACGAGCCACAGCAGCCGCAGCAGCCGCCACCGGCCGGGGAGCAGCGGCGAGAGCGCGGCGGCGACCACGAGCCAGAGCGGCAGGGTCACCCACAGCAGCACCGTCAGCAGCACCACCGCCGGCGTGACGACGAGCCGGCGCAGCAGCAGCGTCACGACGGCGGGCATCGCTCAGACCCCGTCGTCGGCGGGGGCGGCGAGACCGTCGAGGTAGGCGGCCGCGGCCTCGTAGGTGTCCTCGATGCGCCGGTCGATCGAGGAGAAGTCGCGCGAGGCCCAGATCGTGTCGTCGCGTGCCGAGGTGCCGCGGGCCGGCAGCACGTGGCACTCCACGCCGTCGGGCAGCGCGGCGAGCTCGCGCACGAACCGGTGCCGGCGGGCGAGCTCGAAGGAGACCCGCGCCACCTCCCACGGCTTGCGCGGCGGCTTCAGCGGCCGGTCGATCCGGCCCACCTGGAGCACGTAGACGCGGGTGGCCCCCAGCTCGACGGCCCGGCCGAGCGGGATGGAGTTCACGATGCCGCCGTCGAGGTAGTGCTGGCCGTCGATCTCGGCCGGCGGCAGCAGGCCGGGCACCGCCGAGCTCGCCACCACGGCGTCCAGCACCCGCCCGGAGTCGAACCAGTGCTCGGAGGAGGTCTCGATGTGGGCGGCGCAGATCTGGAGCCGCACCGGGAGCTCGTCGAAGGTGAGGTCGCCGAGCTCGTCGGTCAGTCGCCGCACCAGCGGCTCGGCGGAGTAGAGGTGGGTCCCGCTGGCGACCGCCCGGCCGACGGTGCGCAGCGGCCGCCCCCCGAGGAGGTCGCGGGGTCCGGACGACGCGGCGCCCCGCCACAGGTCGAGCAACCGGTCGACCACGGTGGGCCCGGGATCCTGCGCGACCAGGGCACCGTTCATCGCGCCGATGCTGGTGCCGAGCACGAGGTCGGGCCGCACGTCGCGCTCGAACAGGGCCCGGAGCATGCCGACCTCGACCGCCCCGAGCACACCGCCCCCGCCGAGGACGAACGCGGTCGTCATGGGCGTCAGAGGGCCGGGGAGGTGTCGGTGAGGTCGGGGGTCTCGGCGCGCACCTTGGCGGCCACGACCCGCTCCACCCAGAAGATGATCAGCGGCACCAGGCCGGCCACGAGCATCAGCAGCGTGAAGCCGAGCGACCAGCGGGCCCGGCGGGCCAGCAGCACGGCGACCACCACGTAGACCATGAAGACCCAGCCGTGGACGACCCACAGGAAGCTGGCGTCCTCGCCGAACCGCTGCAGGCTGCTGCCCTCGGTGAGCAGGTACTTCGTGGGCAGCGCCACCAGTGCGCAGAACGCCAGCAGCACGCCCACGACCATCGCGAGCAGGCGGTAGGCGTTGAACAGCGTCACGCGCTGATCCTAGGGGCCGCCTCGTCACCTTCGACGGGGGCGGGCGCGGTCTCGTCGCGCAGGTAGCGCCACCAGATGAAGAGCGCGAAGCCACCGAAGAACCACCACTCGACGGCGTAGAGCAGGTTGCGCAGCGCGGTGAACCGGCCCGCGTCGGGCAGCGCCTCCAGGTCGGCCGGCTCGAGCCCGGCGGTCGGCTGCTCGGCGACCGCGTAGGCGCCGTAGAGGTCGCCGTCGACCCGCTGCACCAGGTCGGCGGTGCGCAGCTGGGGGTACACGTCGTCGCTCGCGTCGTCGTCGGCCGCACCGGTGCCCTCCGGCGGCTGCAACCACCCCACGACCTCGTCGTCCCCCGTGGGTGCGGGCGGCACGTCGTCGGGGTCCGCGGTCCAGCCGCGCACGACCGCCAGGGCGACCCCGCCGCCGTCGACCCTCAGCGGGGTGACGACCCAGTAGCCGTCGCGCCCGTCGTGGGCGCGCCCGGACACCAGCACGGTGGCCTCCGGCAGCCAGCTGCCGGCGACGGTGACGGGCTGGCCCACCCGGTCGGCGGGGAACGGGTCGTCCGGGCCGAGCACGTCGGTGAGGGGCACGGGCTCGTCACGGGTCAGGTCGAGCGCCTCGGTGGCGCGCTGGTCCTGCCAGCTGCCCAGCTGCCAGGCGCCCAGCCAGCCCGCGGCGACGACGCACACGACGGCCAGGAGGTGCGCGCCCAGCAGCCGGGGCTGGAGGTAGGTGCGCACCACCTCAGGGTACGGAGGCAATACTGGTCCGACCACTTGACCTCCGACCACTCCCGTCCTAGCGTCGAGGCGTGCCCCTCACTCCCGTCACCCGCCGATCGGTCACCGACGACGTCTTCGACCAGGTGCTCGCCGAGGTCATGGACGGCGAGATCAGCGCCGGAGAGCCGCTGCCCAGCGAGCGCCGCCTCGCCGAGGTGCTCGGCGTCTCCCGGCCCGCGGTGCGCGAGGCGCTGCAGCGGATGGCGCAGACCCGGCTGGTCGACGTCCGGCACGGCGGTGCCACCACCGTGCGCGACTTCGCCCGGTCCGCGGGGCTCGACCTGCTCCCCCGCCTCCTGGTCCGGCGCGGCCAGCTCGAGGTGTCCGTGGCTCGCAGCGTGCTCGAGGCGCGGCTCGCCGTCGGGCCCGCCGTCGCGGCGCTCGCCGCCGAGCGCGGCGGAGCCGGCCTGGCCGCGGTGCTGGCCGACCCGCTCGACCTGCTGGCCGCCACCGACGACGACGTCGAGCGGCAGCGGCACGCCCTCGCGTTCTGGGACGCCGTCGTGGCCGGCGCCGACTCGCTGGTCTTCCAGCTGATGTTCAACAGCCTCCGGGCGGCCTACGAGCCCGCGCTCGAGGCGCTCGCTCCGCTGATGGCCGAGGAGGTCGGCCAGGTGGGCGCCTACCGACTGCTGGCCTCGGCGATCGGGGCGGGCGACCCCGACACCGCCCGTGCAGCGGCCGACCGCGTGCTGCGGCCCGCCACCGCGAGCCTCGTGGCCGCCCTCGCCGCGCTCGAGGACGACGCGTGAGCCGCCCCACCCCGGAGGCGGAGCGGCTCGCCGCCGAGCGGCTCGCCGCCGACGAGGCCCGCGCCACCGAGCAGGCGGCGCGGCGCCGCAGCCTCACGCTGGGCGAGGCCTGGCGGGAGTTCTGGCGCCACCCGAGCCCGTGGCTGATCGCCGGCTCGCTGCTGGCCGCCGTCCTCGCGCGGTCGCTGGTCAGCGGGGGCGGCTGGTGGGAGCTGCTGCTGCCCGTCGGGCTGGTGGCGCTGTTCCCGGTCATCGAGTGGGTGGTGCACGTCGGCGTCCTGCACTGGAGGCCGCGCCGGGTGGGGCCGGTCACCGTCGACTCGCTGCTCGCGCGCGACCACCGCGCCCACCACGCCGACCCGCGCGACCTGCCGCTGGTGTTCATCCCGTGGCGGGCTCTGCTGTGGCTGCTGCCGGCCTACGTCGCGATCGCCTGGCTGGTGATGCCCACCGCCGCCTCGCTGTGCTCGCTGCTGGTGTCGGTCTACGGCATCAAGCTGGCGTATGAGTGGATCCACTACCTCGTGCACAGCGACTACCGGCCGCGCTCGCGGTGGTACCGCTCGGTGTGGCGCAACCACCGGCTGCACCACTACAAGAACGAGCACTACTGGTTCACCGTCACCTCGGCGGGCACCGCCGACCGGCTGTTCGGCACCTACCCCGACCCGGCGACCGTCGATCGCTCCGCGACGGTGCGGGCGCTGCACCAGTCGTAGGGGCGGAGGGCGGGCGCTAGGCGCAGACGGCGAACGGCAGTCGGCCCGACAGCGCGAGGTCCGCGGCGAGGGCGGGGTCGGTCATCCGGAACCCGATCCGGCCGGTGCCGGGGTCGGCCACCACGTCGGTGAGCGCCTCGGCGAACGCCGGGCCCGTCGTGAGCCGCGACCGGTCGAAGACGTCGGTGCGCAGTGCGCCGAGCCGCGCCGTGGCGAGCGTGCCGCCGTAGCTGACCGAGAACGGCCCGAGGTCGAGGAGGTCGCCGGTGTCGCCGGCCACGTCGGTGGTGAGGCACTCGGTCGAGACGAAGGTGGCCTGCGCCGCCTCCTCCGGCACGACGGCGGCCAGGTCGTCGTCGGCGGCCCAGCTGGACCCGACGTCCGGGGCGGCGCCCTGGAGCACCAGCAGGTTCTCGGCATCGACGTCGGCGCCGGCCAGCGGCCCGCTGCCGGCGTCCGCGGCCCGCTCGACGGTGGCCGGTGACAGCCCGTCGCGCAGCTTCAGCACCCAGCCCTCGCCGTCGCTGGTGACGAAGTGGGCCTCCCAGGCGACGTCGTCCTGGGTGAACCCGTACTCGGCGGCGAAGGCCTGCTCGCCGGCCCGCAGCACGCCGTCGCTCAGCAATGGCGACTGGGCGAAGGCACGCTTCCAGAACGCGGCCCGCTCCCCCGCCGGCGACCTCCCGGTGAGCTCACTGACGCCGAGCTCGAGCCGCACCCGGTCGAAGTCGGTGACCTGGAGCGACGTCGCCTCCGCCGGCACCAGCGGCAGCACCGCCCGCGCGGGCTCGAGCTCGGGGTCGTAGGCCGTCGGCGCCGAGCCGGGGGTCTCCAGGGGCGGGGCGAGCACCGGCCCGGAGTCGTCGCTGCTGCACCCAGCCAGCCCGACGCTCAGCGCGACGACGACCGCAGCCCCCGTCACCATCCGGATGCGCACGAGGGCAGTGTGCCAGGAACGGGCCCCGAGGACCGGCTTCGCGATCGTGACGCGTGCCCTGGGGGTCTGTAGCCTGGGGGTAGCAAGCCACCTCGTGGTGTTGCCCGGGCCCCCGGCAGCTCGTCCACGCAGGCGCGGCGATCGCCTTGACGCGTCCTCGCGAGTGGACCACCACCAGCACGGAGCACCCACGTGACCGCACTCCCCGCCTCGACCCGGCCCATCCCCCAGACCTCCCACCTCCGCCCCGAGGACATCGAGGAGCTCGGCCGCCAGCTCGACGCGATCCGCCAGGAGGTGCTCGACTCCCGCGGCGCGAGCGACGCCGCCTACATCCGCCGGGTGATCCGCGCACAGCGCCTGCTCGAGCTCGGCGGCCGCGCCACGCTCCTGGCCGGGCGGTGGCGTCCCGCCTGGCTGCTCGGCACGGCGTCGCTGACGCTGGCCAAGGTGCTCGACAACATGGAGATCGGCCACAACGTCCTGCACGGCCAGTGGGACTGGATGCGCGACCCGAAGATCCACTCCTCGACCTGGGACTGGGACCACGCCTCCCCCACCGACCAGTGGCAGCGCGCCCACAACGTGCAGCACCACACCTACACGAACATCCTCGGCCGCGACAACGACCTCGGCTACGGCATCATGCGCGTCGACGAGGCGCAGCCGTGGCAGCCCATCCACCTCGCGCAGCCGCTGTTGAACCTGATCACGGCGTGCATCTTCGAGTGGGGCATCGCGATGTTCGACCTCAACCTGCGCGACGTCGTCACCTCCGGTGAGAAGCTCACCGACGAGCAGCGACACGACCTCCGCTCGGTGCTCACCAAGGCACGGCGCCAGCTCGCCAAGGACTACGTCGTCCACCCGCTGCTGTCCGGGCCCGGCTGGCGCGCCACCCTGACGGCCAACCTCACCGCCAACCTGCTCCGCAACCTGTGGAGCCACTCGGTGATCATGTGCGGCCACTTCCCCGAGGGCGTCGAGACCTTCGAGCTGGAGGAGCTGCCCGAGCACGAGACCCGCGGCGAGTGGTACCTGCGCCAGATGCTCGGGTCGGCCAACATCTCCGGCTCCCCCACGCTGCACCTGATGACCGGCAACCTCTCCCACCAGATCGAGCACCACCTCTTCCCCGACCTGCCCGAGCAACCGCTACCGGCACATCGCCCCCGCGGTCCGCGACCTCTTCGAGCGCTACGGGCTCTCCTACAACGCCCGCCCGATGATCCCGCAGGTCGGCAGCGCCTGGCACAAGGTCATCCGGCTGTCGCTGCCCGACGGCGCCTGGGACCGTGCCCGCCGTCGGATCGGGCGTCGCCGGGGTCGTCCCGGTCGCTAGACCGGACCACCCCCCCGCGACGGCGGAGACGGAGCCTCAGAAGACCGTCCAGTCGGAGTACGTCGTGAACGCATCCAGCGCGGCCAGTCCGGCTGCCGAGCTGCCGGTAGGCCCCAGGGCGGGGCTCCACACGCAGGCGACGCCCCGGTCGGGGATGACGGCCAGGATGCCGCCACCGACGCCGCTCTTGGCCGGCAGTCCGACGCGGTAGGCGAACTCGCCGGCCGAGTCGTAGGTGCCGCAGGTGAGCATCACGGCGTTGACCCGCTTCGTCTGCTGCGCGGTGAGCAGCGGCGTTGCGTCGGAGAGCAGGCCGTCGCGGGCGAGGAACAGCCCGGCGAGCGCCAGCTCGCGGCAGCTCATCGAGAGAGCGCACTGCGCGACGTACTGGTCGATCACCTGGTCGACCGGGCACTCCAGGTTCCCGTAGCTGGCGAGAAGGTGGGCGAGGGCGGAGTTGCGGTGGCCGGCCTCGAGCTCCGAACGGGCCACCTCCGGGTCGCTGTCCACGTCGGCGCATCCGCTCTCCCGCCGCACCAGGTCGCGAACGGCGCCGAACGCGTCGCCCGTCAGCGCGTGCAGCCGGTCGACGACGACGAGCGCTCCGGAGTTGATGAACGGGTTGCGCGGCCGCCCCGCCTCCTGGTCGAGCTGGAGCAGGGAGTTGAACGGGTTGCCCGACGGTTCGCGGGACACCCGCTTCCAGATGTCCTCTCCCGCGCCGGCGACCACCAGGGCCAGCGTGAAGACCTTGCTGATGCTCTGCACCGAGAAGCGCACGTCGGCGTCACCGATGACGTGCACCTGGCCGTCGCACGAGGCGATCGCCATCCCGAACTGGCGCGGATCCACCGCCGCCAGGCTCGGGATGTACTCAGCCAGCCGGCCGCGCCCCACCTCGGGACCGGCGGCCTCCTGCGCACGCACCAGGGCGTCGTCGATCTGCACCCCACCATCCTTGCGCAGCCTGCGCGAGCGGTCGGCGCGGAGCGAAGGAGACCTGGAGAGCGAGCCAGGGCCGTTCGCGCGAGTGGTCCGAAACAAGGTGTTGTCCGACCGATCGCCGAGCTCCTCGCCGAGGCCGATCTGTCAGTAGGCGAAGACGTGCACGCTGAGCACATCGATCTCCCGGCGGGGGTCACCGAAGAAGGCGCCCAAGCGGCGAGCGACCGTTTGAAAGGGACGTTCGCGAGGCGAGCCGTCTTCCTTCCAGTTGTTGTGGGGCACAATCATGAACAGGTGGTGGGCGTCGGGCGCGACATGCGCCTTCCACAGGTCCTTGAGGTCATGGTTGTTGGTGATGGTTCCGCCGCGCTCGACCTCGGCGATGATCCCTCGGCCGTCTAGCAGCTCGAAGAAGAAGTCTGGCCGCGCTTGAGTGACGAGACCGCTCTGCGGCGTCAACACCACCTCTTCACCGAAACCGAGCCCTCACGCAGCAGGATGGCGAAGTGATCCTGGATTGCTTGCTCTTGGCGCCGTGCACATGAAGGTCTGCGATCTCGGCCCTGGTGGCGGCGATATGCGCGAGTAGCTTCGCTGCCAAACCGTCGACGGCCTGCATCTCCACGACCTGCTCCGGCGACAGGTTCGCCTTCACATGGCGCGCATAGCCATCCATCGGGCGCAGCTTCGCAGCTCGAGGCTGGCGAAGCTAGGTGCGACTGCGGGCCATGCCCGACATCGTCCCCACCACAAGAAACTGGTGCGCGATCCGCGGATACATCAACCGGAGGAAACTGTCAGGCTTCGGTTTGTGGTGGAGCCTAGGGGACTCGAACCCCTAACCCCCTGCTTGCAAAGCAGGTGCGCTACCAATTGCGCCAAGGCCCCGCGGTGCTGCTGGGGGTGCTGCTGGGGTGGTGCGGGTCAGGACCGCTTGACCGCGTCGGTGGCTTCGGCCCAGAGGGCCTGGTCGGCGTGCTTCTCCTCCATCCGCTTGCGGGCCACGAGGGCGCCGGCGGTCGCGAGGGCGAGGAGCAGAACCTTCTTCATGTGGGCCTAACAGGACTTGAACCTGTGACCTCTTCCTTATCAGGGAAGCGCTCTAACCGTCTGAGCTATAGGCCCGTGGTGGGCACCCGTCGAGCGGGGCGCAGGAAGGCTATCCCACGCGGTCAGGGGGGCCCAAAACGGTTGCGTCGGCGGGGGTGGCCGGGGGTCTCGACACGGCCCTCGCTGCGCTCGGACCGGCTCGACCGCCACCGGCGGTTCACGGACCCTCGCTGCGCTCGGACCGGCTCGACCACCGGCGGATCACGGCCTCGCTGCGCTCGGACCGGCTCGACCACCGGCGGTCACGGCCCGACCACCGGATCAGTTGTCCTCGGCGAGGGTGACCTCGATGCCGCCCAGCAGGGCGGCGGCCATGTTGTAGAGGAAGGCCGAGAGGGTGGCCATGGCGGTGATGAGCACGACGTCGACGGCGGCGATCAGCATGGTGAAGCCCATGACCCGGGAGGTGCCCACGTAGTCCTGCACGTCGACGTTCTCGGTCTCCGGGCCGATCTCGCGGATCGCCGAGTTGATGGAGTCCCACACGCCGGCGGCGCCGAGCACCTGCCACACCATCGCGACCGCCACGACGGTGACGATGCCGAAGGCGATCGACAGCAGGAAGGCGGTCTTCATGACCGACCAGGGGTCGACGCGGGTGAGTCGCAGCCGCGCCCGGCGGGGTCCGCGGGCGCGGGCGGCCGAGGTCTTGCGCTCCGGGGTCGGGGTGGGGTCGGGGGTGGAGCTCAGCTTGGCCTGCACCCGCTCGGCGAGGCCGGGGCGCACCGCGGTGTCGTCGGCCGAGGTGTCCGAGGAAGCACCCGACCGGACGGTCGGCGGGGCCGACGGCGAGGGCGGCAGGACCGGCCCCTGCTTCTCACGCCGCTGCCGCGGGGGCTTGGCCGGCTTCGAGCCGGTCTTGCCCTGGTACGGGGGCGGCGGGGGGGACGGTGAGGGCGGCGCGGAGCGCTCCGTCATCAGCCTTCATCCTCCGTCTCGGGGCTAGCCGGGATGGCGTCGACATCGTCGTCGGGTGCCTGATCGGGTGTGTCGGTGCTGGACACACCCGCCTCGATTGTGGCACTCGGGCGGTCATCGGGGGAAACCTCAGCGTCCGGGGCGCCCTCGGCCGCCTCGGCCGCCTCGACCTCGGCCACGACCTTCGCCTCCACCGAACGGGCGACCACCGCGACGGCGTCGTTGTTCTTCGGCGTGACGAACTTGACGCCCTGGGTGGCGCGGCCGAGCGGCCGGAAGTCCTCGTTGATCGGGCTGCGCACGACCTGGCCGCCCTGGGTGATCGAGAGGATCTCGTCGCCGTCCTCGACGATGAAGGCGCCGACGAGCACGCCGCGCTGTTCGTTGGCCAGCGTCATCGCCTTGACGCCCTTGGTGCCGCGGTTGGTGAGCCGGTAGTCGCTGATCCGACTGCGCTTGGCGAACCCGCCGTCGGTCATCGTGAAGACGTACTGGACGTTCTCCTCGGAGTCCTCGGCCGCGGCCTGGGCGGCACGGATCACCGACATCGACAGCACCGAGTCGCCGTCGATCGTGTTCATGCCCGTGACGCCGGAGGTGGCCCGGCCCATCGGCCGGAGCTGGCCGTCGTCGGCGCGGAACCGCACCGCCTGACCCTTGCGGGAGACCAGCAGGATCTCGTCGTCCGGCGCGACCAGCTCGGCGCCGATGAGCGCGTCGTCGTCGTCGCGGAAGTTGATCGCGATGACGCCGGCCTGCCGCGGGCTGTTGTAGTCGCCGAGCCGGGTCTTCTTCACCAGCCCGTTGCGGGTGGCGAGCACCAGGTAGGGCATCTGGTCGTAGTCGCGGATCGCGAGCACCTGGGCGATCGACTCGTCCGGCTGGAAGCTGAGCAGCCCCGCCACGTGGCCGCCCTTCGCGTCGCGCGAGGCCTCGGGCAGGTTGTAGGCCTTGGTGCGGTAGACCCGCCCGGCGGTGGTGAAGAAAAGCAGCCAGTGGTGGTTCGACGTCGCGATGAAGTGCTCGACGACGTCGTCGCCGCGCAGCGTCGCGCCGCGCACGCCCTTCCCGCCGCGGCGCTGGGTGCGGTACTGGTCGGCGCGGGTGCGCTTGGCGTAGCCGCCGCGGGTGATGGAGACGACGAGGTCCTCGTCGGGGATGAGGTCCTCCATCGACAGGTCGCCGTCGGCCGCGATGATCTGGGTGCGGCGGTCATCGCCGTACTTGTCGACGATCTCGGTGAGTTCGTCGATGACGATCTGCCGCTGCCGCTCGGGCCGCTCGAGGATGTCCTGGAGGTCGGCGATCACGATCTCGAGCCGGGCGAGCTCGTCGATGATCTTCTGCCGCTCCAGCGCCGCCAGCCGGCGCAGCTGCATGTCGAGGATGGCGCGCGCCTGCTCCTCGTCGATGTCGAGCAGCTGCATTAGCCCGTCGCGGGCCTCCTCGACGTCGGGGCTGTTGCGGATCAGCGCGATCACGTCGTCCAGCGCGTCGAGCGCCTTCACCAGGCCCCGGTAGATGTGCGCCTGCCGCTCGGCCTCGGCGAGCAGGTAACGGGTCCGGCGCTGGATGACGTCGATCTGGTGGTCGACCCAGTTGCTGATGAACTGGTCGACGCTCAGCGTGCGCGGCACGCCGTCGACCAGCGCGAGCATGTTGGCGCTGAAGTTGGTCTGCAGCTCGGTGTGCTTGAGCAGGTTGTTGAGCACCACCCGCGCCACGGCGTCGCGCTTGAGCACGACGACGAGCCGCTGGCCGGTGCGGTCGGAGGTGTCGTCGCGCACGTCGGCGATGCCCTGCACCCGGCCGGAGTCGGCGAGCTCGGCGATCTTCAGCGCCAGGTTGTCGGGGTTGACCATGTAGGGAAGCTCGGTGATCACCAGGCAGGTGCGGCCCCGGGCGTCCTCGTCGACCTCGATCACCGCGCGCTGGGTGATCGAGCCGCGTCCGGTGCGCTGGGCCTGCTCGATGCCCTCGCGCCCGACGATGAGCGCGCCGTTGGGGAAGTCCGGGCCCTTGATGCGCTCGACCAGCGCGTCCTGCAGCTCCTCGCGGCTGGCCTCCGGGTGCTCCAGCGCCCACCGGGCGCCGTCGGCGACCTCACGCAGGTTGTGCGGCGGGATGCTGGTGGCCATGCCGACGGCGATGCCGGCCGAGCCGTTGACGAGCAGGTTCGGGAAGCGGGCCGGCAGCACGGCCGGCTCCTGGCCGCGACCGTCGTAGTTGGGCCCGAACTCGACGGTGTCCTTGTCGATGTCGCGGACCATCTCGAGCGCCAGCGGCGCCATCCGGCACTCGGTGTACCGCATGGCCGCGGCGGCGTCGTTGCCCGGCGAGCCGAAGTTGCCCTGGCCGTGCACCAACGGTGCCCGCATCACCCATGGTTGAGCCAACCTGACCAAGGTGTCGTAGATCGCGGTGTCGCCGTGCGGGTGGTACTGACCCATGACGTCGCCGACCACGCGCGAGCACTTCGAGAAGCCGCGGTCGGGGCGGTAGCCGCCGTCGAACATCGCGTACAGCACCCGGCGGTGCACCGGCTTGAGACCGTCGCGGACGTCGGGCAGCGCCCGGCCCACGATGACCGCCATCGCGTAGTCGATGTAGGCGCGCTGCATCGAGGTCTGCAGCTCGACCGGCTCGATCCGGCCCCCCGGTCCGCTGCTGCCGCCGAGGCTGCTCGTCGTCTCAGTCATTGCCTTCTCTTTCGGTTGCTTCTCAGGCGTTGCGCCCGCCGACACGTCGCCATCCGGTGCTCGCTTCGCTGCGCTCCGGTGCCGACGGGTCGGCTACGCGAGGCGCCGCTCGCTCCGCTCGCCGCCTCGCCGTGCACTAGATGTCCAGGAACCTGACGTCTTTGGCATTTCTCTGGATGAAGCTGCGGCGCTGCTCGACGTCCTCGCCCATGAGGATCGAGAAGATCTCGTCGGCGTGGGCGGCGTCGTCGAGCGTGACCTGGAGCAGCAGCCGCTGCTCGGGATCCATCGTGGTCTCCCACAGCTCCTTGGCGTTCATCTCGCCCAGACCCTTGTAGCGCTGGACCGGGTTCTCCTTCGGCAGCTTCTTGCCGGCCGCCTGGCCGTCACGCAGCAGCGCGTCGCGCTCGGAGTCGGAGTAGACGAACTCGTGCTCGGCCGGCTTGTTCCAGCGCAGCCGGTACAGGGGCGGCTGGGCCATGTAGACGTGCCCGTGCTCGATGAGCGGGCGCATGAACCGGAACAGCAGCGTGAGCAGCAGGGTGTTGATGTGGTGGCCGTCGACGTCGGCGTCGGCCATCAGCACCACCTTGTGGTACCGCAGCTTGTCGGAGTCGAACTCCTCCTGGATGCCGGTGCCGAGCGCGGAGATGATCGACTGCACCTCGGTGTTGGCGAGCACCTTGTCGATGCGGGCCTTCTCGACGTTCAGGATCTTGCCGCGGATCGGCAGGATCGCCTGGATGCGCGGGTCGCGGCCCTGCCGGGCCGAGCCGCCGGCCGAGTCGCCCTCGACGATGAAGACCTCGCACTCCTCGGGGTTCGTCGACTGGCAGTCCGACAGCTTGCCGGGCAGGCCTCCCCCGCCGAGCAGGCCCTTGCGCGACCGGGCGAGGTCGCGCGCCTTGCGGGCGGCGAGCCGCGCCTGGGCGGCGGCCATCGCCTTGCGCACGATGTCCTTGCCCTCGGCGGGGTTCTGCTCGAACCACGCCCCCAGCTGGTCGTTGACGACCTTCTGCGTGAAGCCCTTGGCCTCGGTGTTGCCGAGCTTGGTCTTGGTCTGACCCTCGAACTGCGGCTCGGCGAGCTTGATCGAGATGATCGCGGTGAGGCCCTCGCGGATGTCGTCGCCGGAGACGCGGTCCTCCTGCTTCTTCATCAGGCCCCAGTCGAAGCCGGCGTTGTTGACCAGCGAGGTGAGCGCCGCGCGGAAGCCCTCCTCGTGGGTGCCGCCCTCGTGGGTGTTGATGGTGTTGGCGAAGGTGTGGACCGACTCGGTGAACGAGGTGTTCCACTGCATCGCGACCTCGAGGCTCATGTGCTGCTCGGAGCTGCCCGCCGCCTCGGCCTCGAAGCTGATCACCGAGGGGTTGAACGGCGTCTTGGTGCGGTTGAGGTGCTCGACGTAGTCGACGAGGCCGCGCTCGTACTTGAAGACCTGCTCGGTGCCGCCGTCGTCGCCGGCGCCGAGGGCGTCGTGGCCGGCGGAGTCGACGGCGTTGTCGACGGTGTCGTCGGCGACCGCCTCGGCGATGTCGTCGGCGCCGACGCGCTCGTCGCGCACCACGATCTCCAGGCCCTTGTTGAGGAAGGCGTACTCGCGGATCCGGCTGGTGATGGTCTCCAGCGAGTGGGTGGTGGTCTCGAAGACGTCGGGGGAGGGGTAGTAGGTGATCGTGGTGCCGGTGCGCTCGCCGTCGGCCATGGTGCCGACCTCGTCGAGCCCGGTGACCGGGACGCCGATCTCGAACTGCTGGCGCCAGTGCCGGCCGCGGTTGCGGACCTCGGCGACGACCCGGCTGGACAGTGCGTTGACCACCGAGATGCCGACGCCGTGCAGACCGCCCGAGACCTTGTAGCCGCCGCCGCCGAACTTGCCGCCGGCGTGGAGCACGGTGAGCGCGAGGGTGAGGGCCGGGAGCTCCTGGCCGGGCGCGGTGTCGGTGGGGATGCCGCGGCCGTTGTCCTCGACCCGGACGCCGCCGTCGGACTGGAGCGTGAGCACGATCCGGTCGCAGTAGCCGGCGAGCGACTCGTCGACGGCGTTGTCGACCACCTCCCAGATCAGGTGGTGCAGACCCCGCTCGCCGGTGGAGCCGATGTACATGCCGGGCCGCTTGCGGACGGCCTCGAGGCCCTCGAGGACCTGGATCGCGGAGGCGTCGTAGCCGCCGTTGCCGCGAGGCCGTCGGGCGAGCCGTCGGATCGGCCGTCGGACGGGGGAGCGGGAGCGTCGGTCACGAACACCTCGGGCGCGGAGTCGGGGTCGCGGCGCCCCCGGGGAGGGGTGTCGCGACATGCAAGCGGCCGTACCACACGGGGCGGACGGCCGATGTCCATGATAGCGGTCCACGGGCCTTCAGCCACGCAGCCGTCCCCAGAGCCGGGGGGTGTCGGCCCCGGAACCGGCCCACAGCGGCCCGCAATCGCCGCTGAGACGGGCTCGCGGGGGTGCGGCGAGGCTCCCCCTCGCCCGTCGGCCCCGCAGATCGCCTGTCGGATCGTGCGCGGGACGCGCCGGCCCGGCGCCTCAGCCGTAGGTGTCGCGCGGACCGCGCCCGCCCCGCACCGACCGCCGTCCGCGCGACCACGACGGCGCGTCGGGCCCCCGCACCTCGAGCGCGGTCACCGTGGCCGGCCCGAGCTCGTCGTTGAGGCGGCCGAGCACCTGCGGCGTGAGCAGCCGCAGCTGGGTGGCCCAGGCGGTGGAGTCGGTGCGGACGACGAGGACGCCGTCGACGAAGCTCTCGGGGTCGGCGTGCTCGGCCACCTCCGGACCGACCAGCTCCTCCCAGCGCGCGATGACCCCGCGCACCCGGAGCATCAGCTCCCAGCCCTCCCGCTCGACGAGCTTCGACAGCTCGCCGCCGAGCGGCTGGGGGTCGCGCTCGTCGGGGTGGGTGCCGGAGAGCCAGCCGCGGCGCGGGTCCTCGGTGCCGCGGACGTCGCGGCGGGGCTCGTCGCGGCGGCGCCGCCTGCGACGGGACGGCGCCGCGCTGCCCGCGGTGGCCCGGGTGACGTCGCGGGCCAGGTCGAGCCCGTCGCGGTGGTCCTCGGGTGGCCCGGCAGGCTCGGGTGCCTCGGTGGCTCGACGGGGTCCGGGGACCCGTCGTCGGGTCGCTCGTCAGGCACGGGTCACCTCCCCGTCGGCGACGGTGAACCGGGCGCCGGCCAGCTCGGCCGGCACGTCGTCGGCGACCGCCGCGGTGACCAGGACCTGCTCGGCGCCGGCCACCAGGCGGGCGAGGTGGGTCCGGCGTTCGGCGTCCAGCTCGGCGAACACGTCGTCGAGGATCAGGATCGGCTCCTCGCCCTCCTCGCGCAGCAGGTCGTAGGAGGCCAGCTTGAGCGCGAGCGAGCACGACCAGCTCTCACCGTGGGAGGCGTAGCCCTTCACCGGCAACCGGGGGCCGTCGGCGCTGCCGAGCGTGAGGTCGAGGTCGTCGCGGTGCGGGCCGACCAGGCACACGCCGCGGTCGATCTCGTCGCCGCGACGGCGGCCGAGCTCGGCCAGGAACGCCTCGGCGAGGGCGGCCCGGTCGGGAGCGGCGGAGTCGGGAGCGGCGGAGTCGGGGAGGGCGAAGGACGGGCGGTACTCGATGCCGACGTCGTCGCGGGAGGCGCCGCGGGCGACGGTGGCGTAGGCGGTGCCGACGTGCGGGCGGAGCCGCTCCACCAGGGCCATCCGCTCGGCCATCAGCTCGGTGCCGACCTCGGCGAGGTGGGCGTCCCACACGTCGAGGGTGGCCAGCGCCCCCTCCCGGCTGCCGCCGCCCCGGCGGCCCCCCGCGGTCTTGAGCAGGGTGGCGCGCTGCCGGAGGATCCGGTCGTAGTCGGAGAGGACCCCGCTCAACCGCGGGATCCTGAGCACCAGCAGGTCGTCGAGGAACCGGCGGCGGGCACCCGGGTCGCCCTTGACGAGGGTGAGGTCGTCGGGCGAGAACACGACCGTGCCGCACCAGCCCGACGAGGTCCCGCACCCGCGGCAATGTCGACTTGTTGACTCGGCCCCGGTTCGCCTTGCCCGGCACCAGGTCGACCTCGAGGACGGCGGTGCGGCCGTCCTTCACCACCGACGCCTTCACCGTCGCCTGCGGCCGCCCGGCGCGCACCAGCGGCGCCTCGCCCGCGACCCGGTGCGACGACAGCCGGGAGAGGTAGTCGACGGCCTCGACCAGGTTGGTCTTGCCCTGGCCGTTGCGTCCGAGGAAGGCGGTCGACGCCCGGCTCGAGCTCGACGTCGACCAGGCCGTAGGACCGGAAGTCGTGCAGCGTCAGCCGCGAGACGTGCATCGCGGTGTTCTCCTCCCGGGCCTCGTCGAGCAGCGTAGTCCGGGGGACCGGTCCAGACCGCGGGCACTCCGGGCGGCACGTCGGGGGTCCTCCGGGGGCCGGTTCGGCTTAGGCTGCGCGGCATGACTCACGACCCCAACAACCCCTACGGACAGCAGCCCCAGCAGCCGTACGGTCAGCAGCCGCAGGCCACCGGCGGGCCCTACTTCGTCTCGCTCATGGGCCAGGAGCAGGGCCCCCTCGACCTCGGTCAGCTCGCCCAGATGGCGACGTCCGGCAACCTCAAGGCCGACACGATGGTGCGCTCCGGCAGCGGCCAGCAGTGGTTCCCCGCCAAGGAGGTGCCCGGTCTCTACTCCGACAAGGAGCTGATGACCACGGCGATCATCTCCTGGCTGGTGGGCATCTTCGGTGTGGACCGCTTCTACCTGGGCTACACCGGCCTCGGCGTCGCCAAGCTGCTCACCTTCGGTGGCTGCGGCATCTGGGCGATCATCGACCTCGTCCTGATCATCCTTCGCAAGGTTCCGGACGCCCAGGGCCGCCCGCTGCGCTGACGGCCGATCGTCCGGCTAGTCAGCACCGAGCACGGCCGGGCCGACGCCCTCGTCGTCGGCCCACTCCTCGGCGTCGAGCCCCGCGGGGGTGGTGCGCCGGTCCCGCGACCTCCGGTCGCGGTGCGACCGGCCCCGCCCCGCGGGGATCGGAGATCCTCCCGACGCCGCACCGGACACGCCGGTCGACCCCACGACACCACCCACCGCGCGAGCAACGCCCGCGGTGAGCAGGCCGGCGGAAGCGACGGCACCGAGGCGCAAGGCGCGGTCGGGTGACGTCGAGGCGGGCGTCGAGAGGGCGCTGCCGCTGACGGTGAGCGCAGCCGCGACGGTCCGCGACCGGTCCCGCGGGGGAGTGGGCTCGTGGATGCGGCGCATCACCCGCGCGGCCTCCCGCATCCGGGCCGCCAGCCGGTGCCGCGACGCGTCGGACGGGTCGAGCCGCACCTCGCGCAGGGCTTCCGCGACGTCGGCGAGCGCGGCCCCGCCGGCCGCCGCGTCCGCGGCGTCGGCCCGCAGCGTGACGACGGCGCGCCGCAGCGACCGACCGGTCACCACGCCGGTGCGCCCGTGCAGCCGCTCCTCGACCTCCGGCACCTGCGCCGCCAGGCGGCCGGCGACGTCGAGCAGCGCCTCGGCGGTGGCCGACCAGTCGCGCGCCGCCGCGGCGACCGCCTCCGGGTCGGTGTCGGGCGCGCTCACGTCGATCTCCGCGCCAGGGCGGCGAGACGTCCGGCCAGTCGGTCGTCGACCTCACGGACGCCCGCCTCGAAGCCGGCCACGGCGTCACCCCACTGCCGCAGACCGGCGCGACCTGCGTCGAGTCGCGCGGCGACGACGTCGCACGCGATGGCCGTCTCACGCGCCAGGTCGTGCGCGGCGGCGGTGCCGCCGAGGCCCGTGGGGTCGGTGGGCCCGGTGACCTCGAGGTCGACGGCGCCGTCGACCAGGACGTGGCGGAGCCGGGCCACGACCTCCGGAACCACCTCGAGCCGGCCGCCACTGCCCACGCCGCTCACGCCGGCCCGCCCGCATGGTCGAAGCGGCCCGGGCGCAGGGCGTCGGGCTCGCGGGGGGCGAGGGTCGCCCGCGCCACGATCTCCTCGTGGTCGCGCGAGGCCACCGCCACCTCGCCGAGCACCTCGTCGAGGGCGGCCACCACGTCGGCGACGCCGGCGGCGAGGTCGGTCGCGGTCTGCTCCGCCTCCGCGCCCACGAGCCGGCCGTGCTTCGTGGCGACGCCGGCGGGCAGGTCGACGTCGGGGGGCTCGGGGACCGTGTGCTCCAGCCACCGCAGGCCCTGGGCGGTCAGCCGGGCCGCCCTGGCGAGGTCGGGCCGGGGCATCGCCACGAAGGCGAGGAGGTCCGCACCGCGGGCGGCCATGGTGAGGAACTCGCGGGTCTCCTCGCGCGGCGGCGCCTGCGCGGCCTGCCACCCGAGCAGCAACGCGTCGACCAGCTCGACGGCGGCGTCCACCGTGTGGCGCAGGCTCCGCTGGGCACCCCGGGCCGCGATCTCGATCGCCGTGACCGCCTTCGCGCAGAGCACGAGGGCGGTGGTGTGGGTGCGGTGGGCGTCGACGAGCGGGCCGTGGAAGTCGAGCAGGTAGGAGTCCTTGGCCAGGCCGTGCCACGGGGCGAGGCGCAGCCGCAGGTCGGCCAGGTCGGTGTCGACGTCGAGCACCAGCGCCTCCCGGTCGGCGAGCAGGGCCGCGCGCACGGCGGCGGTGTCGCCCGGCACCAGCGCGAGCACCGGACGGGCGGCGGTCAGCAGGTGGTCGCTCTCGGCCCGCGCCCACCGTGCTGCCTCGTGAGCGAGGTGCCCCAGCAGCGCGATGGTGCGCTCCTCGAACGTCGCGTCGTCGTAGACCACGACCGCGCGCTCGATCGGGTGGGTGCTCCCGAGGCGGAAGGTCACCACGGTGAGCACGCCCGCGGGTTCGCCGGCCGCGGCCGGCGGGGTGACGCAGGTGTCGACCGTGTCGAGGTGGGCCATCGCCCGCTCGACGAACCGGAGGTCGGCGAGCAGGGTTGCGAGCCGGTCGAGCCCGGCGCGACAGGAGGCGGCGTCGTCGGAGGTCATGCCGCGTCCCTCGGTCCGCGCCACGGCGCGTCCGGGAAGGCCGGGTCACCGGATCGCGGCGGGGCCCGGAAGGTGCCGAGCGGTTCGGCCAGGTGGGCGCCGCGGGTGCGGAGCAGCGTGTCGAGGTCGGCGGCGGTGCGCTGGTCGGTGGCCGCGTAGCGCCGGGCGACCTGCACCAGCGCCCGGCCGGCGGCGTCGCAGGCCAGGGCGGTGGCGCCCATCCCGTCCTGCACCAGGCCGAGCAGCTCGGCCACGGCGCGGGGGGCGTCGTGCTGGAGCAGCGCCGCGACGGTCTCGAGATCACCGCGCCGGCGGTGCAGCGAGGTGGCCGTCGCCGCGTAGGTGAGCGCCACGGTGGGGAAGACGGTGACCCCGGCCTCATGCAGCCGGTACAGGTCGGCGGCGAGCTCGCCGGTCGCCTGGCCGTCGGTTCGGTGGGTGTCGCCGGTCATGTCTGCCTCCCGAGATCGTCAGGAGCGCAGGCTGCTCGCCGGGTGCCCCGGGCAAACGGGGGTCCTCGGCGGCTGTGGAGAACTCAGTCGGTGCCGGGGGCGTCGCCCGGCGGTGGCGGCGTCTGGACGGCATGCCCGCCGAACTGGTTGCGCATCGCGGCCACCGCCTTCATGGCCGGGCTGTCGTCCTGCCGGGAGCTGAAGCGGGCGAACAGCGAGGCCGCGATCACGTGCATCGGCACGGCGTTGTCGATGGCGGCCTCGACGGTCCACCGGCCCTCGCCGGAGTCCTCCGCGTACCCGCGCAGCTCGCCGAGGTGCTCGTCCTCCTCGAGCGCGGAGACCAGCAGGTCGAGCAGCCACGAGCGGATCACGGTGCCGGTGCGCCAGGAGGCGAACACGTCGACGACGTTGTCGACGACGTCGACCGCCTCGAGCAGCTCGAAACCCTCGGCGTAGGCCTGCATGACGGCGTACTCGATGCCGTTGTGGACCATCTTGGCGAAGTGGCCGGCGCCGACCTTGGTGCCGGCGTGCACATAGCCGCCGTCCTCGGGCTTGAGGGCATCGAAGACGGGCTGCAGCGTGGCCACGTCGTCGTCCGAGCCACCGGACATGAGCGCGTAGCCGTTCTCGAGACCCCACACCCCGCCGGAGACGCCGCAGTCGACGAACCCGATGCCCCGGGCCGCGAGCTGCTCGGCGTGCGCCTGGTCGTCGGTCCAGCGGGAGTTGCCGCCGTCGACCACGAGGTCGCCCTCACCGAGCAGGCCGGCCAAATCCTCGATGACGGAGTCGGTGACCTCCCCGGAGGGGACCATCACCCAGACCACCTTGCGGCCGTCGTCGGGCAATGCCTCGACCAGCGCCTCCAGGCTGTCGACGTCGGTGACGTCGGGGTTGCGGTCGAATCCGGTGACGGTGAGGCCGGCGTTGCGCAACCGGGTGCGCATGTTGCCGCCCATCTTGCCGAGGCCGACGAGTCCGAGGTGCATAGACGCTGCCTTCCCGAAGGGGATTGTGCGGTGCCGGCGGGGCCGGTCAGGACAGGAGACGGCGCGGCATCAGCAGGTAGCGGAAGCCGGGGTCGACGTCGCCGTCCTCCACGATCCCACTGATCACCACGGGCTTGGAGGCCTGGGTGAACGCGAGCTCGACCTGGCGCTCGTCGATGGCGGTGAGGCCGTCGAGCAGGAAGCTCGGGTTGAAGCCGGTGGTGATGTCGTCGCCGTCGATGTCGGCGGTGATCGACTCCGAGGCCTGGGCCTCGTCACCGGAGCCGGCGTCGAGGGTGAGCGTGCCGTCGGCGAAGGCGAGCTGGACGGCGGTGTTGCGCTCGGCCACCAGGGCGACCCGCTTCACCGACTCCACGAGCTCGCTCTTGTCGACCTTCGCGACCGTGACCTTCTCGCTGGGGAAGAGGCTGCGCACCTTGGGGAACTCGCCGTCGAGCAGGCGGGTGGTGGTGCGGCGGACGCCCCCCGGAGCCTGACCCTCGAACCCGATCAGCCCGTCGCCGGTGCCGCCGGCCGCGAGCGCCACGGTGACCTCGGTGCCGGCGGTGAGCGAGCGTGCGGTGTCGCTGAGCACGCGGGCGGGCACCAGCGCGGCGAGCGAGGCATCCGGCGTCCGCGGGCTCCAGTCGAGCTCGCGGTGGGAGAGGCGGAACCGGTCGGTGGCGAGCAGCGACATCGTCGTGCCCTCGATCTCGAGCCGGACGCCGGTGAGCACCGGCAGCATGTCGTCGCGGCCGGCGGCGGTGACCGCCTGGGCGACGGCGTGGGCGAACACGTCGCTCTGCACCGTGCCCGAGGCCTCCGGCAGCTCGGGGATCGTCGGGTAGTCCTCGACGGGCATCGTCTGGAGGCTGAACCGCGCGGCGCCGCAGGTGAGCGAGACCCGGGTGCCCTCGAGCACGAGCTCGACCGGCTTGGCCGGGAGGCTGCGGGTGATGTCGGCCAGCAACCGACCGCTGACGAGCGCGGTGCCCTCGTCGGCGACCTCGGCGCTGAGCGTGGCCCGCGCCGAGGTCTCGTAGTCGAACGTCGACAGCACCAGTCCGGCGTCGCTGGCCTCGATGAGCAGTCCCGCCAGGACCGGGGCGCTGGGTCGGACCGGCAGGCTGCGCGCGGCCCAGGCGACGGCGTCGGCGAAGACGTCGCGCTCTACTCGGAACTTCACGGTGGTGGGCCCTTCATCGAGAGGTTGCTCGGGTCACGGTGCTGGTCTGGTGCTGGTCGGGGTGCGGTGGGGAGAGGAATCCTGCCACGGCGGGTCGCGGTCCACAGGCGAGCAGCCAGGAGGAAGTCCGCGGAGAACTGAGATCCAGGTAGTACGGGAGTAGTCGTAGCACCTGTGGACTCTGTGGATGACGGCCATCGGTGCAGGTGAGCGGTCGGTTCTGCCTGTCGACTGCTTGTGGACAAGATCCTGACAACTCCGGCGCCCCTGGGGAGGACCGTCGCGGCTGGGGAGGCCGGCGCCGCGTCGTCCCCAGATCCTCCCCGTGTAGTTCGTACCCCGGGGCGGTCCGGTTCCACAGCCGGTTCAGACCTGCCGGGCCTGCATCTTGACCCGGTTGGTGAGCTCGCTGACCTGGTTGAAGACCGCGCGCCGCTCGGCCAGGAGCTGGTTGATCTTGCGCTCGGCGTACATGACCGTGGTGTGGTCGCGACCGCCGAACTGCTGGCCGATCTTGGGCAGCGAGAGGTCGGTGAGCTCGCGGCACAGGTACATCGCGATCTGGCGGGCCATCACCAGGTGCCGGCCGCGGCTGGGCCCGGTGAGCTCCTCGATCGCGACGCCGAAGTAGGCGCCGGTCTGGGCGATGATGAGGGGGGCCGTGATCTCGGGCTCGCCGCCCTCGGGGATGAGGTCCTTCAGGACGATCTCGGCCAGCGTCATGTCGACGTCCTGGCGGTTGAGGTTCGCGAACGCGGTGACCCGGATCAGCGCGCCCTCGAGCTCGCGGATGTTGGTCTGGATCTTGGAGGCGATGAACTCCAGGACGTCGGGCGGCGCGGTGAGCCGGTCCATCGCTGCCTTCTTGCGCAGGATCGCGATGCGGGTCTCGAGGTCGGGGGGCTGGACGTCGGTGATGAGGCCCCACTCGAAGCGGTTGCGCAGCCGGTCCTCGAGCGCCTCGAGCCGCTTGGGCGCCCGGTCGGAGGTGAGCACGATCTGCTTGTTCGCGTTGTGGAGGGTGTTGAAGGTGTGGAAGAACTCCTCCTGCGTCTGGGTCTTGCCCTCCAGGAACTGGATGTCGTCGATGAGCAGGACGTCGACGTCGCGGTAGCGCCGCTTGAACCGGTCCTGCCGGTCGTCGCGGATCGCGTTGATGAACTCGTTGGTGAACTCCTCGCTGCTGACGTAGCGCACCTTCGCGCCCTCGAAGAGGGTGCGGACGTAGTGGCCGATCGCGTGCAGCAGGTGGGTCTTGCCGAGTCCGGAGTCGCCGTAGACCAGGAGCGGGTTGTAGGCGCGGCCCGGTGCCTCGGCCACCGCCACGGCGGCGGCGTGCGGGAACCGGTTCGAGGAGCCGATGACGAAGGTCTCGAAGGTGTACTTCGGGTTGAGCCGGGCCTCGAGCGCGGAGGCCCGCGGCGTCTCGGCGAGTGCTGCCGGGGATCCGGCGGCACTCGGCTCGGGGGCCGGGTCCGCCCCGAAGTCCACCCCGCCCGGCGGGGTGTCCGGCCCGGGTGCGATGTCGAGAGAGCGATATGTCGACATGTCGTCAGGTCGAGATGTCGACTCGGGCCCGCCGGCCTCGTCGTGCGCCAGGTCGAAGCGGGCGCTGCCCTCGTCGAGGGTGTTGTCGACGGTGACCGCGATCCGCACCTCGTAGCCGTGCTTCTCGGTGAGCGCGTCCTCGATCTGGTTGCGCAGCCGGCCCTCGAGCTGGGCGCGGGTGAAGTCGTTGGGGACGGCGACCACCGCGACGTTCTCGTGCAGCGTCACCGGCCGGCTCGATCGCAGCCAGGCCTGCTGGTGCGGTTGGAGGTCGGCGACGACGGCGCGCCAGGACTGGTCGAGGTCGGAGGTCTGCTCCACGGTGCTCCCGCAATCGGTGGTGGTCGGTCCCCGGGGTGGGGTCCGGTGGGTCCAGCGGCGGCGGAGGACGGGCCTCCGGCATCCACAAGTTTGTCCACAGGGTGTGAACCAGGCTCCACCAGGGCGGAAGAAGCCCGACCAGGGACCCGCGGTGACCGGCTCCTCACCTCGTTTTCGCAGGTCAGACCGCACATAGCTGTGCTGTGAGCACGGTCACACCGGCGATTCGGAAGCTGGGGACGACCAGCGGGCGGGGAAACCCTGAGAGTCGGAACCTAACCCCGTACGACGTGCCCGGCAACCCGTCATCCACAGGCAGGCGCGGCCGGTTCGCCTCGGTTCGGGACGGCGTCGCGGCACCGGGCCCACGCTGGTTTGACCGGCCTGATCGGCAGCCCGTACCGTGGTGCGGTCATTCGGTGACGACCGATGCCGCACGTCCACGAGGGGTCACCTGGCCCGTCATGCGTGGACTGCAGTCGATCCTAGAAGGAACTCCTCGTGAGCAAGCGCACGTACCAGCCGAACAACCGCCGGCGCCACAAGACGCACGGGTTCCGCCTGCGCATGCGGACCCGCGCCGGCCGCTCGATCCTGTCGGGTCGGCGCCGCAAGGGCCGCAAGAGCCTGGCCGTCTGAGCGGGCCCCGGCCCGCTCGCCGTCGACCCGACGTGCTCTCCGCGGTGCACCGCCTGACCGACGCGAACGCGTTCCGCGAGACGACGCGTCGCGGGCATCGCGCGTCCTCGCGCACCCTGGTGCTGCACCTCTCGGTGCCGCCGGGGGCCTCGAACGACACCTCGGCGCCGCCCCGGGTGGGGTTCGTGGTGAGCCGCGCCGTCGGTGGCTCCGTCGTCCGCCACCGGGTGCAGCGCCGGTTGCGTCACCTCGCCCGCGAGCGGGTCGCCGACCTGCCGGCCGGCGCCACCGTGGTGGTGCGCGCCCAGCCGGCCTCGGCCGCGGCGTCCTACGACGAGCTCGGCCGGGACCTCACCGGGTGCCTGGCCCGAGTGGTGCGGACCCGGACGTGAAGTACCTCCTCATCGGCCTGTTGAAGGCCTACCGCTTCGCGATCAGCCCGCTCTACGGGCAGGTGTGCCGCTACTACCCGTCCTGCTCGGCCTACGCTCTCGAAGCCGTGCAGGTGCACGGCAGCGTGCGAGGCTCGTGGTTGGCGGCCCGCCGGCTCGCCCGCTGTCACCCGTGGGCACCGGGCGGCGTCGACAAGGTCCCACCTGCTCGTGACCGGCGTGAGCGAGTCGCACGCCGCCCGATCCACCAACAAGGAGCTTGAGCCCCGTGGGTTTCTTCTCAGCCATCGGCAGCTTCATCATGACGCCGCTGTACTACGCGATCTCGGCGATCATGCTGGCGTTCCACAGCTTCTTCAGCCTGTTCCTCGACGAGGCGGGCGGGCTGAGCTGGGCGCTCTCGATCGTCGGCCTGACGCTGGTGATCCGGATCCTGCTGATCCCGCTGTTCGTCAAGCAGATCAAGTCGCAGCGCAACATGCAGCTCCTCCAGCCCAAGGTGAAGGAGCTGCAGAAGAAGTACGGCCACGACCGACAGCGTCTCGGCGAGGAGACGATGAAGCTGTACAAGGACGCGGGCACCAACCCGTTCGCGTCCTGCCTGCCGCTGCTGCTGCAGATGCCGATCTTCTTCGCGCTGTTCCGGATCCTCGACCAGGCGGCCCGCAACGGGTCGGGGCGCGGGTTCCTCACCGACGACCGGGCCAAGGACTTCGGAGAGTCGCAGATCTTCGGGAACATCCCGATCGCCGACTCGTTCTGGGGTGCGCTCAACGGCGACGGCGGCTCTCTCGTCATGGTGGTGTCGCTGGTCCTCGTGCTGCTCATGACCGCGACGACGTTCACCACGCAGCGTCAGCTGATGAGCAAGAACATGCCGGCGGACGCGATGACCGGTCCGTACGCCCAGCAGCAGAAGATGCTGCTCTACGTGCTGCCCGTGGTCTTCGGCCTCGGCGGCGTCGCGTTCCCGATCGGCGTGCTCCTCTACTGGACCACCTCCAACCTGTGGACGATGGGCCAGCAGTTCTACGTGATCCGCAACAACCCGGCGCCCGGCACGCCTGCCTTCGAGGCCAAGGAGGAGCGGGACCGGGAGAAGCGCAAGAAGCGCGGTGAGTACGACGACGAGGAGGGTGACGGCGGCGTCGCTACGCTGACCGAGGACCGTCGTCCGACGCAGCGCGAGCAGCCGAAGCGGCTCACCAAGGCGGAGCGGCAGCGAGCCGCGGCGAAGCAGGCCGCGTTGCGCAAGGAGGCGGAGGCCCAGGCGGCGGGCGAGCCACCGCTACCGGACCCCGAGCCCGAGCCTGAGCCGGTCGCGGAGCCCGACCCGAAGCCCGCCCCCACCCCGAACAGCGTCAAGAAGACGTCCCACCCACCGACGAAGAAGAAGAAGCAGGGAGGCAGGCGATGACCGCCGACGCCGGAACCGAGACCGAGACCACCGACGAGATCGTGACCGACGCCCCGGCTGAGGCCGAGGCGACGCCCGAGGGCGGCCCGAGCCGCGCCGACCTGCTCGAGCAGGAGGGCGACATCGCGGCCGACTACCTCGAGGAGCTGCTCGACATCGCCGACCTCGACGGCGACCTCGACATGGACGTGGAGGGCGACCGGGCAGCCGTGTCGATCGTCGGCGCGGACCTGCAGCAGCTGGTGGGCGCCAACGGCGAGGTGCTCGACGCGCTCCAGGAGCTCACCCGGCTGGCGGTCTACCGGGAGACCGGCGACCGGTCGCGGCTGATGCTCGACGTCTCCGGCTACCGCGCGGACAAGCGCGAGCAGCTGATCGTCCTGGCCGACGAGACGGTGGCCCGGGTGAAGGCGAGCGGTGAGCCCGAGTCGCTCGACCCGATGTCGCCCTTCGAGCGCAAGGTCGTGCACGACGCCGTAGCCGAGGCCGGCCTGATCTCGGAGTCCGAGGGCGTCGAGCCGCGCCGGTACGTCGTGGTGCTCCCGGCTGCCGACTGAGCCTCGTGGTTTCACGTGAAACCGGACCCCCCGTGCCCGACGAGGCCCGGGGGGTCTTCGGCGTCCGGCTCCCGCAGGCGGAGGCCTTCGCCGAGCTGCTGGCGACAGCCGGCGTCGAGCGGGGGCTGATAGGACCGCGGGAGACCCCGCGGCTCTGGGACCGCCACCTGCTGAACTGTGCGGTCCTGGAGGAGGTCGTGCCACCGAACGCCTCGGTGGCGGATCTCGGGTCGGGTGCCGGGCTCCCGGGGCTGGTGCTCGCGATCGCTCGCCCCGACCTCGAGCTGACGCTGGTGGAGCCGCTGCTGCGCCGCACCACGTTCCTGGAGGAGGCGGTGGCGCTGCTGGGGTTGGACGGGGTCCGGGTGCACCGGGGTCGCGCCGAGACGCTGCACGGCCAGGAGCGGTTCGACGTGGTCACCTCGCGGGCACTCGCCCCCCTGGAGCGGTTGCTGCGGTGGTCCATGCCGCTGGTGGCGCCGGAGGGCGTCATGGTGGCCCTGAAGGGGGCGAGCGCCGCCGAGGAGATCGCTCAGGCCGAGGCGACGCTGGCCGATCTCGGCTGCGCGGACCCGGAGGTCGTGGAGGTGGGCGCCGGCCGCGTCGCCACCCCGGGCCAGGTGGTCCGGGTCGCCTGGCGGGACCCGGCGTCGGTATCGTGGCCCGCCGCACCTCCGGCAGGGGGCACGCACCGCCCGCACCGGGCCGGTGGAGCACAGGCAGGGAAGCGGAGGCGCCGACGTGGTCGATGAGTTATCCACCGGTGGCTCTCCGCCTGACGGCCCGAGTTATCCACAGGTTCCGGGTAGTTCTCCCCAGCCCGGCGAGGGGTCCGTTTCACGTGAAACCAGGTCGGTCCGCACCGCCGGCGAGATGGCCGGGTACGACGACGGCTTCGACCACGAGCACGCGACGCCGCTGGCCCGCGCCGCCCAGCACAGCCTGATCGCGCGGCAGGAGGCCCATGGCTCGGCCCGCGTGCCCCGACCCGAGGGGACCCGGATCTTCGTGGTCGCCAACCAGAAGGGCGGCGTCGGCAAGACCACGACGACCGTGAACATCGGCGCCGCACTGGCCCAGCTCGGCCAGCGGGTGCTGGTCGTCGACCTCGACCCGCAGGGCAACACCTCCACCGCGCTGGGGGTCGACCACCGGCGCGGGGTCCCGTCGACCTACGAGGCGCTCGTGGAGGGTCGACCGCTGGCCGACCTGGTCCAGCCGTGCCCCACGGTGCCCGGTCTCGCCGTCGTCCCGGCCACGATCGACCTGGCGGGCGCCGAGATCGAGCTGGTGAGCGTCGTGGCGCGCGAGGGACGGCTGCGCAAGGCCATCCACGGACACCCGCAGATCGGCTCGGCGGCTGAGGCGGGAGAGGACCGCTTCGACTACGTGCTGGTCGACTGCCCGCCCAGCCTCGGTCTGCTCACGTTGAACGCGCTGGTGGCCGGGGAGGAGATGATGATCCCGATCCAGGCCGAGTACTACGCCCTGGAGGGGCTCGGTCAGCTGTTGGAGACCGTCGACATGGTGCGAGCGCACCTCAACCCGACCCTCGCGGTCTCGACGATCCTCCTCACCATGTACGACGCTCGGACCCGGCTCGCGGCCGGGGTC
Organism: uncultured Actinomycetota bacterium; assembly: GCA_963845795.1. Lineage (GTDB taxonomy): Bacteria > Actinomycetota > Actinomycetes > Propionibacteriales > Nocardioidaceae > Nocardioides. The sequence continues at coordinate 212,561 of CAWJTG010000018.1, forward strand.
GCCGACGAGGTGCGGGAGCACTTCGGCGACCAGGTGCTGCGAACGGCGATCCCCCGCTCGGTGCGGGTCTCCGAGGCGCCGTCGTACGCCCAGACGGTGATGACCTACGACCCCGGCAGTCCCGGGGCACTGAGCTACTTCGAGGCGGCGCGCGAGATCGCGACCAAGGGGGTGCGGGGATGAGCGGGAGCCCCAAGAGCGGCGGAGCGCAGCGGCGCGGGCTCGGGCGCGGGCTGGGATCGCTGATCCCGACCGCCCCGGTCGAGGAGTCGACGGCGCCCTCGGCGTCGGGGTCGACCTCCCCGGGTTCGGGGGTCGCGGGGGCGGGGGAGGAGCCCGAGCAGGTGGCCGGCGCCTACTTCGCCGAGCTGCCGCCGGACCAGATCACGCCCAACCACGCTCAACCGCGCCAGGTCTTCGACGAGGAGGCGATGGCGGAGCTGGTGCACTCGATCCGCGAGGTCGGGCTGCTCCAGCCGATCGTGGTGCGCCGGGCCGGGCCCGAGTCGTTCGAGCTGATCATGGGCGAGCGCCGCTGGCGCGCCGCCCAGGAGGCCGGTCTGCCCGCGATTCCGGCGATCGTCCGGCAGACCGACGACGTCGACATGCTGCGCGACGCCCTCCTGGAGAACCTGCACCGCTCGCAGCTGAACCCGCTGGAGGAGGCCGCCGCCTACTCGCAGCTGCTCGAGGACTTCGGCTGTACCCACGACGAGCTGGCCCAGCGGATCGGGCGGTCCCGACCCCAGATCAGCAACACGCTGCGCCTGCTACGGCTCGGCACCGCCGTGCAGCGGCGGGTGGCCGCCGGCGTGCTGTCGGCCGGGCACGCCCGGGCGCTCCTGGCCGTCGAGGACGCCGAGGTCCAGGACCGGCTCGCGCAGCGGGTCGTCGCCGAGGGGATCAGCGTGCGCGGGCTCGAGGAGATCGTGGCGGTCGGCGCGACCGGCACGGAGAAGGAGCGCCGTGTCCGGCGACGCCCGACCGCGCCGGGCCTCACCGAGCTCGCCGACCGACTCTCGGACCGGCTCGACACCCGGGTCAAGGTCGACCTGGGTCAGCGCAAGGGGAAGATCGCGATCGAGTTCGCGACCCTGGACGACCTCCAGCGCATCGTCGACATGATCGACCCCCGCAACCGGGCGGACCGACCGATCTAGCGATAGATCGCTTTGTCGACAAAGCAACAAGTCGGTATGTCGCCTCCAGTCTGACGGGGCACCTCAGTCCCGGCGACGGGCGGCCCGCGCGGCCTTCTCCTCGGCGTCGAGCCGCGCGGCCTCCTCGAGCGTGGGTGCGCCGCCACCGAGGCGGGCGGGGAGCCACCAGGAGCCCGGAGGCTGCTCGGAGTCCGGATAGGCAGCGATCGCGGCGTCCAGGAGGTCGCCCATCACCGCCTTCAGCTCGGCGGTCTCGGCGACCGGGTCGGCGCCGGTGGGGTGGAGCGGCTCGCCGACGCGGATCGCGATCGGCGTGCCGCGGGAGAAGTCGCGGGGGTGGTCCTTGGTCATCATCCGCTGGGTGCCCCAGAGGATCACCGGTACCAGCGGGACGCCGGCCTGCGCGGCGATCCGCACCGCGCCGGTCTTGAACTCCTTGAGCTCCATCGCCCGCGAGATGGTGGCCTCGGGGAAGATCCCGACCGCCTCGCCGGCCCGCAGCAGCTCGAGCGCCCGGGCGAGCGAGGCCTCCCCGGCGCCGCGGTCGACCTCGATGTGGTGCAGCGAGCGCATGAGCGGCCCGGTCCACCGGTGGTCGAAGAGCTCCTTCTTCGCCATGAACCGCACCTTGCGGCCCGACGGGTTGGCCGCGAGGCCGCCGTAGACGAAGTCGACGTAGCCGACGTGGTTGACCGCGAGCAGGACGCCGCCGGTGCGGGGCACGTGCTCGGTGCCGGTGAGGTCGATCCGCTGGCCGAGCAGGCGGAAGCCGGCCTTGCAGGCGACGATGATCGGGGGGTAGGTGAGGTCGCGCATGAATCCTCCGTGCTCGTCGGTGCTCGTCAGTGCTCGTCGGTGCTCAGCGGTGCTCAGCGGCGGGTGGCCAGGAAGTCGGCGATCCGGCCGATGGCCTCCTCGAGCACCGCGACGTCGGGGAGGGTCACCAGCCGGAAGTGGTCGGGCTCGAACCAGTTGAAACCGGTGCCGTGGGTGACCAGGATCTTCTTGGCGCGGAGCAGCTCGAGCACGAACTCCTGGTCGTCGTCGATCCGGTAGACCTCGGGGTCGAGGCGGGGGAAGCAGTACAGCGCCCCGCGCGGCCGCACCGAGGAGACGCCCGGGATCTCGTTGAGGAGCCGGTCGGCGAGCATGCTCTGCTCGTAGAAGCGCCCACCGGGGACGATGAGCTCCTCGACGGACTGGTAGCCGCCGAGCGCGGTCTGGATGGCGTGCTGGGCTGGCACGTTGGCGCACATCCGCATGTTGGCGACCAGGGTGAGGCCCTCGAGGAAGTCCTCGGCGATCTCCTTCGGGCCCGACATCATGACCCAGCCGGCGCGGTAGCCGCACACCCGGTAGGCCTTCGAGAGGCCGCTGAAGGTGAGGCACAGGACGTCGCCCCCCGCCGCGGTGGCGGCGTGGTGGTGCACGGCGTCGTCGAAGATGATCTTCTCGTAGATCTCGTCGGCGAAGACCACGAGCTCGTGGCGCCGGGCGATGTCGACGAGACCGCGGACGATCTCCTCGCTGTAGACGGCACCAGTGGGGTTGTTGGGGTTGATGATGACGATGGCGTGGGTGTTCTCGGTGACCTTGGCCTCGATGTCGGCCAGGTCGGGGTTCCAGCCGTCGGCCTCGTCGCACCGGTAGTGCACCGGGGTGCCGCCCGACAACGTCACGGCCCCGGTCCACAGCGGGTAGTCGGGCGCGGGCACGAGGACCTCGTTGCCGTCGTCGAGGAAGGCCTGCAGCACCATCGAGATCAGCTCGGAGACCCCGTTGCCGATGAAGACGTCGTCGACGTGGACGTCGCGCAGGCCGCGCCCCTGGTAGTACTGCGCGACCGCGGTGCGCGCGGAGTAGATGCCGCGGGAGTCGCTGTAGCCCTGGGAGCGCGCCAGATGGTGCGTCATGTCGGTGAGGATCGCCTCGGGCGCCTCGAACCCGAACGGCGCCGGGTTGCCGATGTTGAGCTTGAGGATGCGGTGGCCCTCGGCCTCCAGCTTCTGCGCCTCGACCAGGATCGGACCGCGGACGTCGTAGCGCACGTCGTGGAGCTTGCGACTCTGGCGGATCTGGCGCACGTCGGCATCCTCGCAGGTGCACACTGGTCGACATGCGCCGCGTGGTGGCTCTCACCCCCGACCGGCTGGTGCAGCTGGCCGAGGCGGTGCCGTGCGGTTCGTGCGTCTTCTGGGAGCTCGACCCGGTGCGCCGGGCGCGCCTCGACACCGCCGGCGAGGCGGCGCGGCGCGAGGAGAAGCTGGCCTGGCTCTCCGAGGTGTTGCGGGAGTGGGGCTCCTGCGGCCGGGTGGTGCGGGTCGACGACGTCGCGGTCGGCCACGTGGTCTACGCCCCGGCGTCGTTCGTGCCGGGCGCTACGTGGTTCTCGACGGCGCCGGTCTCACCGGACGCCGTCCTGCTGACCACCGTGCACGTGGCCGCCGGACACCGGGGCCGGGGCCTCGGCCGGCTCCTGGTGCAGGCACATGGCCCGTGACCTCATCGAGCGCGGCGGGGTGCGCGCCGTCGAGGCCTTCGCGACCCACGGCACCGCGGGTGCGTGGGGCGGGGGGTGCGCGGCGCCGGCGGGGTTCCTCGGCCACGTGGGCTTCCGCACCCACCGCCCCCACCCCACGACGCCGCGGATGCGGATGGACCTGCGGTCCGCGGTGACGTGGAAGGACGAGATGGAGGCGGCGCTGGACCGGGTGCTGGGCGCCGTCCGGCCGAGACCGGTGCGCGGACACCCAGCGGACCCGGCCTCGAGATCGCTCACGAGGATCCGGCGCCGCATGCGCGACTTGCAAGCTCAGACGACGAACTCCTCGAGCTCCTTCAGGAGCGCGGCCTTGGGCTTGGCGCCCACGATCGACCGGACGACCTGGCCGCCCTGGTAGACGTTGATCGTCGGGATGCCGGTGACGCGGTAGGACGACGGCGTGACGGGGTTCTCGTCGACGTTCATCTTGACGAAGGTGATCTTGTCGCCGTGGGCCTCGGCGAGCTCGTCGAGGATCGGCGCGACCTGGCGGCACGGACCGCACCACTCGGCCCAGAAGTCCACCAGCACGGGCTTCTCGGACTTCAGGACGGTGCTCTCGAACTCGGCGTCGGTGACGGAATCGATCTTGCCCACGGTGGATCCTCTCTGGCGGAAATCAATGGCGGGGGGTGACACCTGAGTGAACCGGCGAGCGCCGACAAATGTTCCTCAGAGGACGCTGGCGACCTCGTCGGCGCGATCCTGGGCCTCGGCACCGGTCGACGCCACGTGGTCGAGCTCGGTCAGGAAGCGCTCGGCGTCCAGCGCGGCCGCGCAGCCGGTGCCGGCCGCGGTGATCGCCTGCCGGTAGTGGTGGTCGACGAGGTCGCCGCAGGCGAAGACGCCGGGCAGGTTGGTGCCGGTGGAGGGGTGGGTGGCCAGCACGTAGCCGTTCTCGTCGAGGTCGACCTGGCCCTGGAGGCAGCTCCGAGCGCGGGTCGTGCCCGATGGCGATGAACAGCCCGGTGGCGTCGAGGTCGCGGGTCTCTCCGGTGACGGTGTCGCGCAGCGTGACCGACTCGAGGCTGGTCGGTGCCGTTGATCGCGTCGACCTCGACGTTCCAGACGATGTCGAGCTTCGGGTCGGCGAAGGCGCGCTCCTGCATGATCTTGGAGGCGCGCAGCTCGTCACGGCGGCGCGATGCAGCGAGACCTTCGAGCCGAACCGGGTGAGGAACGTGGCCTCCTCGATGGCGGAGTCGCCGCCGCCGACGACGGCGATGTGCTGCTCGCGGAAGAAGAAGCCGTCGCAGGTGGCGCACCACGACACCCCGCGACCCGAGAGGGCCTCCTCGTTCGGCAGGCCGAGCTTGCGGTAGCCCGAGCCGGTGGCCAGGATCACCGAGCGAGCGGTGAAGGTGCCGGTGGCGGTCGTGACGACCTTGGTGTCGCCGGTCAGGTCGACCTCGATGACGTCGTCCGGCACCAGCTCGGCGCCGAAGCGCTCGGCCTGGGCGCGCATCTCGTCCATGAGCGCCGGGCCCATGATGCCGTCGCGGAAGCCGGGGAAGTTCTCGACCTCGGTGGTGTTCATCAGCGCTCCGCCGGCGGTCACCGAGCCCTCGAAGACCAGCGGCTGCAGGCTGGCGCGGGCGGCGTAGACGGCCGCGGTGTAGCCGGCGGGGCCGGAGCCGATGATGATGACGTTGCGGGTCTCGCTCATGCGAAGCAGAACTCCTGGGTCGGGTGCGGTCGCTACAACGGATCGTAGGCGAGCGGCATTCCCGCCGGGTCCCCGATCAGGGCACCGGGAGCGTGGTGGTGCGCAGGATGTCGGCCGTGCCGCACTGGAGCAGGTCGACGACCTGCGCGTCGTCGGTGGGCGGGCGGTAGGCGAGCACGGCCTCCGTCCCGTCGTAGAGCACCGGCACCAGGACGCCGGCGCCGAACCCGACGACGTCGCAGGCGAAGCCGGGGTCGTTCTCCTCGGCGCCCGGGCTCTGCTCGTCGCGCAGCGACAGACCGCGGTAGCGCTCCGCGTCGGCGGCGAAGGTGTCGGACGACACCGCGACCGGGCGCATCCGGGCGAGCCCGTCGGACTCCTGCAGCGACGGCACCGGTTGGCTGGGCGCGGCGTCGCTGTCGGCGCCGGCCTGGGAGTCGTCGGCCCGGTCGAAGGACTCGCTGCTTCCGCCGCCCGCGGCACTGCCCTGGTCGTCGGCGCCGCGGTCGACCACGGTGCCGACCCCCACGCCGATGGCGACGACGGCGGCCGCGGCCACGAGCAGGGCGCCACCCTGCCGTCGTCGACGCCGGGCCGCGAGGTCGACCACGGGGGGGACGGGTGTGGCGGGTGGGGCGTCGGGGGCGTCCCGCTCGCCCGCGAGGTCGACGAGGACGCCGTCGAGACGGGCGGCGACGGCGGCCGGGAGGGGCGCGTCGTGGCGCGCCTCGGCGAGCAGGCGGCGGACCTGCCGCTCGTCGTGCGCGCTCGGATCGGGCTCGGTCATGGCTCTCAGTCGTGTCGTCGGTGGGGTGCGGGCGTCAGCCGCGCTCGGGCGGGCCGCGAGGCGGGCCCGGTGATGGGACGCGGCGGGCCTCCGGGGGGTTCCCGGGCGGCGCGGTGCCCGCGGCCTCGTCGGCCGGGTCGAAGAGGTGGCGCAGCTGGTCGGCGAGCCGGGCCCGCCCCCGCGAGCAGCGCGACTTCACGGTGCCGACGGCGCAGTCGAGGATGAGGGCGGCCTCGGCGACCGGGTAGCCCTCCATGTCGACGAGCACGAGTGCGGCCCGCTGCTCCTCCGGCAGGGTCTGCAGGGCCGCGAGCACCTCGCGCCGCTGCTCGGAGCGCACCGACGTGTCGGCGGGGTCTGCCGGCTCGCCGGCGCCGCCCGCATCGCCGGTGGCGGTGAGGAGGGAGCCGCGGCCGGCGTGCTCGTCGAGGTCGTCGGGGAGCGCCTCGGCCCGGCGCACCTTGGCCGCTCGGATCCGGTCCAGGCAGGCGTTGACGACGACCCGGTGCAACCAGGTGGTCACCTGCGCCTCGCCCCGGAACGAGCCCGCGCGCCGGTAGGCCGCCACCAGGCCGTCCTGGAGGCCGTCGGCGGCGTCGTCGGGGTTGCCCGTGGTGCGTAGCGCGACCGCCCACAGCCGGTCGCGGTGGCGGGCGAACAGCTCGCCGAAGGCCTCGGGGTCCCCCGCGACGTGGGCGGCCAGGAGGTCTGCGTCGGAGCGCGACCCCTCCGACGCCTCAGCCACCCCGCACCACCACCTCGGCGATGCTGCCACGGAACTCCGCGCCCGTCGCAGGCAGGGAGGTCAGCCAGACGACCACGTAGCGGGCGGTGACGGGCTCGTCGGTGTCGAGGGAGAGTGACCGGCCCTTCGCGGTGCCGGCGGCGACGCGCGTGAGCCCGACGACGTCGTCCGGGGCCTCGTCGGCGGTGTAGACCTCGACGTCGGTGGGGGAGCCGTCGAGCCGCAGGTCGACCGCGCTCACCTCCCGCTCCTCGCCGAGGTCGAGCGCCAGGCCGACGCCCGTCTTGAGGCCGCCGGGCCCGAGCTGGTCGAAGTAGGTCTGGGTGGACCATGCGGTGTCCCCGCGCCCGTCGACCGCGAGCGGGGCCTCGTCGTCGTTCTCCCCCCCGTCGCCCTGCGGGTCGAGCGCGCTGGCGGCGACCCCGGTGAGCGGACGGGCGGCGGCCGACTCGTCGTCCTGCGGCGCTGCGGAGGAGGTCGACGGGTCGTCCTCCCCCGGGCCGGGCCCCTCGCCCGCCGACCGGAGGTTCACCGCGACCACCACGGCGACGACGAGCAGCAGCACCGCGGCGAGCCCGGTGGCCAGGCGCAGCCACCTGCGGCCGGGCACGTGGCCGTCCTCGGTGCCGATCGCGTAGAGGCCGGATCCGGTGTCGCCGTGACCGGTGGCGCCGGCGGCGAACGGCCAGAACCCGCCCTCGGTGCGCCGCAGCCGGGTGCTGGAGGAGTCGGTGACCGGTGAGTCGTCGGGCAGCGGCGTGCTGTCGGGCATCGGGCGCGGCGGTGGGGTGCGGGGCCGGCGCGGGACGCCGTCGGGCGGGTCGGGGGCGAAGAGCGGGCGCTCGGGCGGGTCCTCGAACGGCGGGGGCGGCGGCACCGGCTCGGTGCGGCGCTCCAGCCAGGACACGTCGCCGTCCTCGTCGAAGATCGGCAGGCCGGCCTCGGTGGGCTGCTCGACCGGCCGGCGGGCCGGCGGCGACGGGGGTGCGGGCTCGGGCTCGGGCTGCGGCTCGGGCTGCGGCTCGGGCGTGCGGGCACCGGGTCGGGCACCGGGTCGGGCGGCCGGACCATGGTCACGGTCGGCTCGTCGTCCTCGACGGTGAGCTCGGGCACCGGCGACAGCCTCACGATGCCGCCGCTCGGCACCGGTGGGATGTCGGCGAGCAGCGCCTGCGCGATGCCCGCGGGGTCGCCGACGTACTCCTCGAGGTAGGTGGCGATGCCGCGGGCGGTGTGGACGTCGCCGAGGTCGATCGAGCGCGGCTGCGTGTGCGGGTGCAGGACGGCGTCGCACAGCAGGTCGAGCGGCTTCGGGACCCCGGCACGCACCCGGCGGGGTCGCAGCACCTCCCCGTGCTCGCGCGGTGCGGGCGGGACCGAGGACTCCGCCAGACCGGCCCAGCGCCCGGTGAGGAGGCAGTAGAGCAGGCCGGCGAGGTCGCAGACGTCGCTGGCGGCGCGGGTGCCGGTCTTGCCGTGCAGGGCGGCGTCGACCCCGTGGCCGATCAGGCGGATCCGGCCGGCGCGGTCGACCAGCACGTTCTCCGGCGCCAGCCGGCCGTGCGGGACCCCGACGGCGTGGGCCGCGGCGATCGAGTCGGCCACCTCGGCCACCACCCAGGCCGCGCGGCGCGCCCCGAGGGTCGTGTCGGCCACGACGATGTCGAAGGAGGACCCCCACGCCCACTCGTTGACGACGTAGCAGACGTCGTCGTTCGCCTCGGCGTCGAGCACCCGCAGGATGCGCCGGTCGAGCACCGTGGCCGCCCGGCGGGCCGCCTCCATGAGCGACGGCGCACGAGGGTCGTCGGCGGCGATGACGTGGATCGCGACGTACCGCTCGAGGATCCGGTCGTGCGCCCGCCAGAACCGGCCGGACCCGCTCTCGGTGAGCAGGTCACCCAGGAGGTAGCGGTCGCCGAGGACGTCGCCCGAACGCGTGGCGTGCGGCACCGTTCCCTCCTCGCTCGCGTCCCCAGCGAACCCTGCCTCCACTGTAAGGAAGGTCAGGCGCTCGCACGGCCGAAGCGCCGAGTCAACGTCGCCAAGACATCGGTGACCTCGCTCAGCCGCAGTGCCCGGGCGGCCACCAGGAACGTGACGGCGCCCAGTCCGGTCACCACCGCGACCCGCAGCGCGGCCGCCGGCCAGGAGTCGCCGAGCAGCGTCGTGAGTCCCCACATCGCGAGCCCGCCGACGGCTGTGGCCAGCGCGGTCACGACCAGCAGCCGCCCCACGAAGCGCAGCGTCCGGCGGCCGGCGAGGCCGCCCACCCGGCGTGACAGCACGAGGTAGGAGGTGGCCGATCCCACCGCGTAGGAGGCGGCGTAGGCACCGACCAGCGCGGGCGAGGTGGCGGCGTCGTCGGTGAGCGCCACCAGCGTCACCGCCATGGTGATGTTGACCGCGGCCACGACGCACTGCACCAGGAACACGACGCGGGTCTGCTCGAGGGCGTAGAAGCCGCGCAGCACGAGGTAGTGCACCGTGAAGAAGACCAGCCCGGGTCCGAACACCGCGAGCGAGGGCGCGTAGCGGTCGTAGGCGTCGGCCGCCGCGCCGTATCCCCAGATCACGTGGGAGAGGTCGAGGGCGATCACCGGCAGCAGGGCCGCGAACGGCACCACGACGGCGAGCGCGGTGCGCAGCGTGCCCGCCAGCGACGTCGCCAGGGAGGCCAGGTCGCCGTCGGCCGCCCGGGCCGAGAGTGCCGGCAGGACCGCGGTGGCGAGCGAGACGGTGACGATCGAGTGCGGCACCATCACGATGAGGAAGGTGGAGGAGTAGATGGAGTAGCCGGTGCCGTCGCCGGCGTCGGCCGTGCCGCTGGAGGCCAGCCGCACCACGACGGTGTAGGCCACCTGGTTCACCACCACGAACAGCACGGTCCACACCGCGAGCCGGAGCGTGTGGCCGAGGCCGGTGCCCCGGAAGTCGAACCGGGGCCGGAACGTGAAGCCGGCCTTGCGCAGGTAGGGCACCAGCACCAGCAGCTGGACGACGATGCCGAGCGTCGACCCGGCGCCCAGCAGCGCCTCCTGGCCGTCGGTGAACGGACCCACCCGCTCGGCACCCTGGGCCGGGCCGTAGGTGAGCAGGTAGACGACGAGCACGCCGACCGCGATCACGTTGTTGGCGATCGGCGCCCACATCATCGGCCCGAACCGGCCCCGGGCGTTGAGGATCTGGCCGACCAGCACGAACATCCCGTAGAAGAAGACCTGCGGCAGGCAGAACCGGGCGAAGGCCACGATCGAGTCGAGGTGGGCGGCCCGGTCGGGCTCGTCGTAGCGGCCGTCGAGGAACACCGACATCACCTGCGGCGCCGCCACCACCAGCGCGACGGTGACGACGCCCAGGAACAGGGCGGCCAGGGTCACGACCCGGTTGGTGTAGGCGGCCCCGCCGTCGGGGTCGTTCTTCTGCGAGCGCACCAGCTGCGGCACCAGCACCGCGTTGAAGACGCCGCCGGCGAGCAGGATGTAGAGCATCGTCGGGATGGTGTTCGCGATGTTGAACAGGTCGGCGTGCAGGCTGACGCCGAGCGCGGCGGCGAGCAGCGCGGACCGCACGAACCCGCTCATCCGCGAGACCACCGTGCCCGCGGCCATGACGGCGCTGGAGGCGAGGATCGAAGGCTGCTGCGCGCTGGTGTCGTCGCTGGTGTCGCTCACGTCGCCGCCGCCGTCCGGCGCGAGCCGCGAGCCGTGCGGACCCGGCGCACGAGGCGCACGACGATCGCGAGCAGGAGCAGGCCGGCGCCGAGGCCCATGATCACCCAGATCACGTCGCTCACCTGGCTGGAGCGGATCGCGAGCTCGTCGGCCGGACCGAACGGCTCGCCCTCGGCGTCGGTGACGAGCAGGGTGACGTCGTGCACCCGGGGGCTGCTCACCCGGGTCTCGAGCAGCAGCGTGGTGCGCGAGCGCGGGCCGAGCGTGACCGGGTCGGGTGGCACCACCTCGAGGCCGGCGTCGCTGCGGCCGACGACGCTGATCCTGACCGGCTGGTCGAGCTGGTTGGTGACCGTGGCACGGAAGCTGCCCGAGCTGCTCGAGAGCGTGACGCCGCGCGGCGCCTGGATGCGCACCCGGGCGAGGACGCCGTCGACCCACACCACGGCCTGGCGTGCGGCGGCGCGGCCTGCGGCCTGGGGCCCCCGCACCGAGAAGCTCACCCCGGTGAGGGCCTGCCGGGCCACGACGTCGCCGACCTGGTCGTTCTCCGGCAGCACCCGGTCCAGCCGCTCGCCGGCTGCCACCATCTCGCCGACCGCGCCGAAGTTGTCGGGTCCGACCTCGCTGGCCTCCTGGGCGCGCGGGTAGCGCAGCTCCTCGGGCTGCACCGCGGTCGCCGTCGCACCGGCCGCGGCCTCATCGAGGTCACCGAGCGCGAGCCACGGCAGGTCGAGGCCGGTGAACAGCGAGCTGGGGTCGCGCAGGTCCCACTCGCGCGGGAGGGCCCACACCACGGGCCGGTCGTCGCCGCCGATCGCGCGCAGCGCCGCCTCGGCGAGGAACCGCTGCCGCAGGCCGAGCGCCGTGACCGACGGCCCCGGGCCGGGCGTGCCCTGGGTGACCGCCGTCGTCGTCACCAGCGTCCGGCGTCCGTCGACCAGTGCCGCAGCCGGCGCCTCGCCGCGGAACATGGTGTCGCCGGTCAGGATCGTCGCGTCGTCGTCGACCATCGCGATGCTCGCGGCCGAGAGGTAGCCGCTCGGGGACAGCACCACCGGGTCGGGCTCGACGCCGAGTGCGCGCAGGGCGTCCTCGCGTGGCCGGGCGGCCAGCTCGTAGAGGGCGGGGTCGTGCGAGGCCATCGCCGGGAGGTCGGGGTTGCCGTAGGGGAGCGTCATCACATCCCGGTCGGGGAGGGTGCGGGCCAGGTCGTCGAGCCAGGCGCTGGCGGCGCGGGCGGACGGCGAGCCCGGGTCGGCCCCGAGCTCCTCCAGCGTCTCCGGGATGCCGAGGCTCTCCCCGGCCGGCGCGGGGTCGTCGGTGCCGCCCTCCTCCGGGGTCGCGCTCGGGGTGTCGGTGGGTGGTGCGTCGGGGTCGGTGGGGATGACGGTGGGGCCGAGCGCGCGGGTGGGATTGCCGCGCGCCAGCCGGTCGAGGGCGTCGAAGAGGGCCGGGTCGAGGGCGAGGGTGAGGGGCACGCCGTCGGCAGCGGCGGCCACCTGGGGCACCCGGCCCAACCGGCCGCGGGGTCCGAGCAGCTCCTCCCACTGGTCGATGTCGGAGACGCTGCCGTCGGAGCGGTAGGTGATCCGCCGCGACACCGGCATCACCACGGCAGCCGGCACCGGCTCGTCGAAGCGCGGCGGGACGTAGGGGAGGAAGGTGCGGGCGCGGCCGTCGGCGAGGTCGTCGCGCGGTGACGAGGCGCTCTCGCCCACCGCGTGGACGCCGAACCAGTACACGCCCGGGGCGGTGACCTGCACGGCGCTCACGGGCAGGACGACGGTGAAGGAGGCGGAGTCACCGGCCTCCAGCACGTCGACGCGGCCCGGGCGCCCGGCGTCGGTGATCCGCTGCCCGACGTCGGTCTCGGGCGGGACCGCGAGCGCCGCGGCGAGCTCGTCGGAGGTCCGCATCGGCTCCCGGTCGTCGCCGAGGATCGCGTAGAGGTTGATCGTCAGCCACGTCTCCTCGGTGCTGTTGGTGACGGTGCCGCGGATCGTGATCGAGCCCTCCAGCGGCAGCACCGACGGCGTGAACGCGTCGATGGACACCTCCAGCGGCGTCCGGTCGGCCACCGGCGCGCGGACGGGCGTCTCGGCGCGAGCCGGGACCACCGCCGACCCCACCGCGGGCACCAGCAGCGCCGGCAGCGCGGCCGCCGCCAGGGCGCGCAGCAACGACCCGGCTCCGACCATGCCCCGAGGGTACGAGGTGGCGGCTCCGTAGACTCCGCGCCGTGCCCGACCGCGAACCCCTCTCGATGGTGGAGGTGCAGCGACGGGTCGCGGCCGAGCTCGACCGGCTCGCGCCGGTGCTCGACGAGCTGGGCGCCAGGTTCGCCGACGCCGGGCACGAGCTCCACCTCGTCGGCGGCCCGGTGCGCGACGCGATGCTCGGACGCCGCCACACCGACCTCGACTTCGCCACGTCGGCCCTCCCCGACGACAGCGAGCGGCTGCTGAAGTCGTGGGGCGAGGCCACCTGGGACATGGGCCGCGACTTCGGCACCATCGGCGCGCGCCGCGGCGACTGGGTGGTCGAGGTGACGACGTACCGCACCGACCGCTACGACCCGGACTCCCGCAAGCCCGAGGTCGCCTACGGCGACAACCTCGCCGGCGACCTCGGCCGGCGCGACTTCACGGTCAACGCGATGGCGGTCAGCGTGCCGGGTCGGACCTTCGAGGACCCGTACGGCGGCATCGTCGACCTCGCCCACCGCGAGCTGCGGACGCCGGGGCGACCCGAGGACTCCTTCACCGACGACCCGCTGCGGATGCTGCGGGCGGCGCGGTTCGCCGCCCAGCTGGGGTTCACCGTCGTCCCGGAGGTGCAGGCCGCGATCACCGGCATGGCCGACCGGATCGAGATCGTCTCCGCCGAGCGGGTGCGCGACGAGCTGGTGAAGCTGGTGTGCGCGCCGTACCCGCGGCTCGGCCTGACGCTGCTGGTCGACACCGGTCTCGCGGAGCGGGTGCTACCCGAGCTGCCGGCGCTGCGGCTCGAGCGCGACGAGCACCACCGGCACAAGGACGTCTACGAGCACACGCTGACCGTGCTCGAGCAGGCGATCGAGCAGGAGCACGAGCGCTTCGGTGAGCCCGACTTCGTGTGCCGCTTCGCCTCGCTCATGCACGACGTCGGCAAGCCCCGCACCCGCAAGCTGCTCGACGACGGCAGCGTCACGTTCCACCACCACGACGTCGTCGGCGCCAAGCTGACGAGGAAGCGGATGAAGGCCCTGCGGTTCTCCAACGACGAGACCGAGGCGGTCGCGAAGCTGGTGGAGCTGCACCTGCGCTTCCACGGCTACGGCACCGGCGAGTGGACCGACTCCGCGGTCCGCCGCTACGTCCGCGACGCCGGCGACCAGCTGGAGCGGCTCCACGTCCTCACCCGCGCCGACTGCACCACGCGCAACCGCCGCAAGGCCGAGCGCCTGCGCCGCACCTACGACGACCTCGAGTCCCGCATCGATCGGCTCTCGGCCGAGGAGGAGCTCGGCGCGATGCGTCCCGACCTCGACGGCAACCAGATCATGCAGATCCTCGGCCTCCCCCCGGGCCGCGAGGTCGGCGAGGCCTACACCTTCCTCCTCGAGCACCGCATCGAGCACGGCCCCACCGACCCCGACGACCGCCCGCGAGGTGCTGCTCGCCTGGTGGGCCGGCCGCGAGTAGCGAGACCGGGTCCGGGGTCTCGACGCGGGCTCGCTGGCGCTCGACCACCGGCTCGACCACCGGGGCGGGCCGGGAGTGGCGAGACCGGTCCGGGGTCTGACGCGGCTCGACGACGGAGCGGCCGACCAGCCGGACGCGGGTCTCGACGCGATCGCTGGCGCTGACCCGGCTCACCCGCGCCAGGGAGCGGCGAGCCGGCTGGTCCGGCTCGACCACCGGAGCCGGCCGGTGGTCGAGCCGCTGCGAGCTCTGCGAGCGGCGTGTCGAGACCCCGGCCCGACACGCCGACGCACGAGGCGGGCGCTCCCCGGTCAGCGCCGCCGGACCACGAAGCCGTCCAGGTAGGCCTGACCGCGCTGCACGACCACGCGGATCGTGTGCCGGCCCTCGCCCAGCCCGCCGTAGCCCTGCGAGGCGAACCGCACCTCGCCCGCCGAGGAGCGGAACGACAGGTCGCGGACCCGCTTGCCGTCGATGAACACCCGCGCCACGCCGCCCCGCTCGCTGTTGCCGCGGACGACGGACACGTAGGGCCCACGGAAGGAGAAGGTCGCGACGTCGGTGCCGCGGCCTCGTCCCATGTTGTCGCAGTAGCGACCGCCGTCGGCCTGGTCGCTGCCGACGGTGCGCCAGCTGCCGCGCAGGGTCACCTCGTCGGAACGGCACTGGACGAAGCGGCGCACCACGACGGTGCGGCTGACCGTGCGCCGGTTGCCCGCCTCGTCGGTGACGGTGAGGCGGACCCGTCGCGGGCCGGGGGTGACGAAGCGGGTGCGGACGACCGGTCCGGTGGCGTCGATGACCGAGCCGCCGTTGTCGTAGTCCCACGAGTACGACAGGTCCCTCGGCGAGGTGCGGTTGTCGGTGGTGCCGCGGGCCGAGAGGGTGACCGACCTGGTGTTGAACGGGCTGGCCGGGTCCACCCGCATCCGTACCTTCGGCTTCTGCTCGTCGGCTTGTCCCCCGGTCACCGTGACCACGACGCTCGCGGTGTCGACGGCGCCGCGCGGGTCGGTGACCGTGACCGTGACCCGGTGCTCGCCGGACTCCTCGTAGGCGTGCTTGACGGTCTTGCCGCTCGCGTCCTTGAGGGTTCCGCCGTCGCCGAAGTCCCAGCTGTAGTCGAGGTCGGCCGGGGTCTCGGCGTCGGTGCTGCCGGCGGCGTCGAAGGTGAACTCCTCACCGGGCGCCGCCCGGGTCGGGTCGGCGGTCGCGGCCGCGTCGGGTGCGGTGTTCGGGGAAGGCGGCGCGCCCTCACCGGTGCCGTAGTCGAACCCCGAGCAGCCCGCCCCCATCGTGAAGTCCACGTCGCCGGTCAGGTCGCCGTCCGCCGGGTCCGCCGGACCGTTCTCGGCGCCGGTCATGGAGGTCACGTCGAAGTCCAGGCAGTTGTACTGGAAGTGCCACAGCCCGTCGTCCGCGCCGGGATCCTCGTAGTTGTCGGTGTGACCCTCACCGGCGTCGGAGAAGGATGACCGGCCCTCGGCGGTGGTGAAGGCGGCGTCGTTCAGGTCGGGACTCGAGTTCCCGGGATCGGGCACGGCGTCCAGCGGCGACTGCGCGGGCGGGTCGTCGGTGCCTGCATTGCCGTAGCCGTGCGCCTCGTCGGTGTAGACCAGCGAGAGGCCCGGTTCGAAACCGATCGGGGCGCGGTCGACCTGGCCGTTGCCGTCGAGGTCGAAGCCGGAGCGGTCGCGCATCTCCAGGTAGTAGGCGTGGTCCGCGGGGGCCTCGGCACCAGCCGCCACGTAGTTCCACCCCTGCGTGCACCGCTGGGCCGTGGTCAGGTCCTCGCGGCAGCCGCCGTTGAAGACCCGATCATCGTCGGGGCCACCGGAGGTCTCGAAGTCGGTGTCGAGCACGACCCGCTCCCCGCCGGGCGTGGTGGCCGTCACCACGACGTCGTCGATGAACCAACCGGGACGCGCGAGTCCGGGGTCGGTCGAGTAGCTGAAGCGCAGGGCGCCGTTGTCGGCCCCGGCGAGGTCGCTGATGTCGTACCGGTCGGCCAGGAACACCGCCTCCGGGTACGAGCCGGCCTTGCGGTCGACGGCGGGCGCGCCGTTGTCGGCGTAGGAGCCACTGGTTCCGGTGATGCCGTGGTCGTAGGTGGCCTGGCACTGGTTCTGGTTCGGGTTCGCCTCCGAGGGGTCGGTGTTCTCGGTGGTGTAGCCGTTCTCCGACTCGTGGGCGGTGTAGCTCTCGCCACCGTCGGTGGTGGTCATCACGAATCCGTAGTCGTAGTCCCACTCGATGTCCCACAGCGACTTGAAGTCCAGCGTCACCGTGCTGCCGGCCGGGAGGTCGGCCAGGCCGGGGATGCTGAGGTCCAGGTTGTGGCCGGCCGTCGGGGCGCAGCCGAAGTCGTTGCCCGACTTCGACCACCACGCGTGCGTCTTCGAGGCCGTGTCGCCGGTGTCGAACTTCGCCGGGTCGAGCAGCTGCCGACCGGGCAGCTTCGCGACGTAGGCCTCGGAGTTCTGCACCCGGCCGTCGTTGCCCTCGGTGAGGGTGTACGGGTCGCCGTCCGGGGTCTCCCACGTGATGGCGTCGGTGTCCTGCTTGGAGTCGGTCCATCCCTCGACGCTCGGCGACGTACCGGGCTCGAGCACCTGCGGCACCACCCAGCCGAGCTCCTGGCGGGAGAAGATGTCCATGTTCTGCGACTTGTCGGTCGCCATCAGGTTCCAGTCGCCGTAGGTCTCGCGGCTGCCGGTGGAGTAGAAGTCGGGCAGGCCCAGCGAGTGGCCGTACTCGTGCGAGATCACGCTCGCCTTGTCGATGGCCGTCTCGGGGTTCACGTTGTAGGGGCCGACGCGCACGTACACCGGGAGGTCGGTGTCGACGGGCTTCTCGGGGTCGCCCTGGGGACCGAAGTCGCCGTAGGTGTCGTCGGTGTAGAACAACGGCCGGCCCTCGAGGTCCTTGAGCTGGTCGTCGGTCGTGAACCCGGGCAGGCCGGTCACGGGGTCGGAGTAGTAGAACTCCAGCGAGGAGGAGTGCGGCCACACGTTGTCGTAGGGCTCCCCGGCGTAGTCGCACCCGGCGACGCTGAGCTGGGAGGAGCCGTTGCCGCCGCACCCGGCGAACACGGCCATGAAGAAGTCGACCACGCCGTCCTTGTCGGTGTCGTAGTCGGAGTAGTCCACCTCGGGGTCGGCGATCGCGGCCGAGTCGTAGACCATCTTGCCCGGCGACCCGCAGCCGGAGTCGATCTGCTGGAGGGCTCCCACGCCTGCGACCGCCCCGACCACGGCCGAGCCGTTGGCGTCGGCGCCGTAGTACGCCGTGTTGCCGGGAAGGTTGTAGACGCCGCGCGTGATCCGCTCGGCCTGGGGGTAGGCCGGGTCGTTCTCCTCGACCGGAGCGTCCTCGAGCGTGACACCGCCGGTACACGTCTGACCGGGCTGGACGGTGGTGAAGTCGAAGCCGGGGCCGTACTCGTAGTCGGCGCCGTCGAGACCAGCGGACCCCACGGTGCCCTCCGGGTAGAGCTGGCCGAGCGACATCTCCTGGAAGAGGTTGAAGGTCGAGCCCGGCTTCGCCGGGTCGTTGATGACGCCCTCGAGCTCCTCGCCGGAGTTGGAGTCCTGGTAGCTCCGGTCGGTGTACTGCACCGGCACCACCGGGAACGGGCGGTCGCCGTACTTGGCGGTCTCGTAGGTCTCGCCGGGCGGGATCACCTTGGGGCCGTGGCTGAGGACGGTGACGTCGGGCTCAGCGGTGTCGAGCACCGCCGTCGTCGACAGGTCGCGCCACACCAGGGTGGGCTCCTCGGCGAGGGTGTCGGCCTGGCTCTCGAGGACCAGGGTCGCGGTGGCGCCGGGGGCGATGGAGCCGGGCGTCCAGACGACCTGGTCAGCGGTCAGCGGGTGCGCGCCGGGGCCGCGGACGTCGGTGAGGTCGGTGCCGCGCGGCGCGTCGACCGTGACGACGGCGCCGACGGCCGGCGCCGCACCGTCGTTCGTGAGGAGGATGCGCGAGGGGTAGGTGTCACCCGGCTTCACCCAGCCCTCGGCACTGACGAAGGAGTTCTCGATCCGCAGGTCGCCCGCGGAGGCCTCGGAGGTCGTGCCGAGCGCCGAGGGCCCCGGTGCCGATCGGTTCGGCGCGGTGTCGGGACTGGCGCCGGCCGCGGGAGTGAGGGCGGGGACGACGAGGAACCCGGTGAGGACGGCAGCGGTGGCGACGGCGGTGACCGTGGACCTGCGCAGCGTGGGAAGGACGGGCATGTCAGCACTTCCAAGTGGAATCGGGGTCACAGAGGTGGGTGACCCGGTCCCCCCGCCAACGAGCCCGTCCGACGAGGGTTACGCCCGCGTTCGGGGCGGCTCGATCCGCTCAGCGGTGCGGATACAGCGGGGGGTGTCACGCTGTCGGCGGCCCTTCCGTGGTCCCATGGAGGGCGGAGGCGAGTGGGCGGAGGGATGCCGTGGGAGCGCGGTCCCGGGTCGTCGACCCGATCTTCTGGAACGACATCACGCAGCTGACCAAGACGGCCGTGGCGGCCGCGGTCGCGTGGGTGGTCGCGTCCGAGGTGGTCGGGTCCGGCCAGGCGTTCCTGGCGCCGTGGGCGGCGTTGCTCGTCGTCAACGGCACCGTCTACCGCACCATGTCGCAGGGCGCGCGGCAGGTGGTGGCCGCGGTGGTGGGCGTGCTGCTCGCCTCCGGCGTCGGCAACCTGCTGGGCCTGGACGTCGTCAGCGTGGGCCTGGTGATCGCGCTCGGCCTGGCGGTCGGAGCCCTGCCGTGGCTCGACGGCGAGGAGACGACGGTCGCGGCGACCGCACTGGTCGTGCTGGCGACCGGCTTCGCCGACGACGACGTCGCCCTGGTCGCCCGGCTGGCCGACACCGCGATCGGCATCGCCGTCGGGATCCTGGTCAACCTCGTGGTCTGGCCGCCGCTGCGCCTGCGCACAGCCCTCCGAGCCCTGGACCGGTTGGACGACCGGGTCGGCGCGCTGCTGGTCGACATCGCGGGTGGGCTCGCCGGCTCACCCACCGCCGACCAGATCGAGGGCTGGGTGCAGCGCACCCGTGAGGTCGACGGCCAGCTCGACGACGCGTGGGCGCTGGTGCGCCAGGCCCGGGAGAGCGCCCGGCTCAACCCTCGCCGGTCGGCCCGCGAGCTGCGCGACCCGCGGCAGTGGGTCGACCTGCTGCGGCGCGTCGAGCAGGCGGTCGCCGAGACCCGCAGCCTCGCCCGCACCGTGGCTCACGGCCTCACCTCGGGGCGGGCCTGGGAGCCGTCGTTCCGACATGCGTTCGCGGCCCTGCTGCGCGAGGGCGGCGAGGCGATCGTGGCCGCCGACCCCGCGCTGCTGCTCCGGGCCCGGGCGAGCCTGGACGCCGAGGTGGAGGCCATGTCGGACGGCGACCTGCCGCGAGACCTGTGGCCCGAGTACGGGGGGCTGCTCACGAACCTCCGCAACGTCCTCGCCGCGATGGACGAGGTCGCCCGCCTCAACCCGATCGGGCAGCCCCCGCTGCCGTTCAGGCGTCGAGCCCGCCCCCCGGCGGGGACGGGCTCGACGACGGAGCGGGAATGAGGGGGCTTGCTCTACCTGCGGGCGAGACGAGCAGGCGCTCGTTCCTCGCGCCTACTCTTCGCCCTGGTTTCGACGCGCCGTTCCGGCTTCGTGCCTCAGCCGGAGGGCTTGCTCTACCTGCGGGCGAGACGAGCAGCCGCTCGTTCCTCGCGCCTACTCTTCGCCCTTGATGAAGGCCTCGACGCGACGGTGGCCCTCGTCGTCGGGCAGCTGCACCGGCGGGCTCTTCATCAGGTACGACGACGCGCTGATGATCGGGCCGCCGATGCCGCGGTCCTTGGCGATCTTGCAGGCGCGGATGGCGTCGATGATGATGCCGGCCGAGTTGGGGGAGTCCCAGACCTCGAGCTTGTACTCGAGGTTCAGCGGCACGTCGCCGAAGGCGCGGCCCTCGAGCCGCACGTAGGCCCACTTGCGGTCGTCGAGCCAGGCGACGTAGTCGGAGGGGCCGATGTGCACGTTCTTGTCGTGGATCTTGCCGGCAAGGGAGCCGTGCAGGTTCGACGTGACGGCCTGGGTCTTGGAGACCTTCTTCGACTCCAGCCGCTCGCGCTCGAGCATGTTCTTGAAGTCCATGTTGCCGCCGACGTTGAGCTGGTAGGTGCGGTCGAGCGCCACGCCGCGGTCCTCGAACAGCTTGGCCATCACGCGGTGGGTGATGGTGGCGCCGACCTGGCTCTTGATGTCGTCGCCGACGATCGGGACGCCGGCGTCCTCGAACTTCTTGGCCCACACGGGGTCGGAGGCGATGAAGACGGGGAGCGCGTTGACGAAGCCGACACCGGCGTCGATGGCGCACTGGGCGTAGAACTTGTCGGCGTTCTCCGAGCCCACGGGCAGGTAGGACACGAGCACGTCGGCCTCGGTGTCCTTGAGGACCTGCACGACGTCGACCGGCTCCACGTCGGACTCGTCGATGGTCTCGCGGTAGTACTTGCCGAGGCCGTCGAGGGTCGGGCCGCGCTGCACCGTGACGCCGAGCGGCGGCACGTCGCAGATGCGGATCGTGTTGTTCTCCGAGGCCTGGGTGGCCTCGGACAGGTCGAAGCCGACCTTCTTGGCGTCGACGTCGAACGCAGCGACGAACTCGACGTCGTCGACGTGGTAGTCGCCGAACGCGACGTGCATCAGACCGGGCACCGTGCCCTCGGGGTCGGCGCCGCGGTAGTACTGCACGCCCTGGATCAGCGAGGTGGCGCAGTTGCCCACGCCGACGATTGCTACTCGAACCGAACCCATCAGGGTGTCCCTTCTTGGTGACTTGTCATAGGTGTGTGTGTGAGGTCTAGGCGGGTCCCGGCGCGGGAGGCGTCGGCTCCGGGGGCTTGAGGTAGGCGCTGCGCTCGGCGTTGATGAGGTCCGAGAGCCACTCGACCTCGCGCTGGGCGGACTCCACGCCGTGGCGCTGGAGCTCGGCGTGGTAGCTGTCGACCTCCTTGGCGGTGAGGTCGAGCTGCGACTGGATGCGGTCGAGCCGCTCCTGGAGCCGGCTGCGCCGGCCCTCGAGCACCCGCAACCGGATCTCCATGTCGGTGCGCCCGAAGAAGGCGAACCGGACGCCGAAGTTGTCGTCCTCCCAGGCGGTCGGCCCGATGTCGGCCATCAGCCGCTCGAACTCGGCGGTGCCGGCCGGGGTGACCTGGTAGACGATCTTCGGGCGCTTCGAGGTGGGCGTCATCGTGGGCGCCAGCTCCTCGATGTGCCCGCTGCGCAGCATCTTCTTCAGCGTCGGGTAGAGCGAGCCGTAGGACAGCACGCGCCCCCACCCGAGCATCAGGTTCAGCCGCTTGCGCACCTCGTAGCCGTGCATGGGTCCCTCGTGCAGCAGTCCGAGGACTGCCAGCTCGATGGTCTCCGCACGCCGTGCCATGCGACCTATCGTAGCGATATATCTGCAGGTCCTGTATTCGGGACACGTCATCGTTGCGGTTCTCACGGTTCGGTGGGACCCAGGAGGTCTGCGTACCCTGGTGCGCGGCCGGTCCTCGAGGACGCCGGCAGGTCGTGTCGCCGTGGCGAGAGGGAACAGTGGTCGGGAAGCGCAGGGCGGACGTCGAGACCCAGAGCCTGGGGGACCGGTGGCGGCAGCGCCGCGCGTCCAAGCGGGCCGACAAGGACCTCGAGGAGCGCCGGACCTGGAAGCAGCGGCTCAAGCGGTTCGCGCTGTGGTCGCTGGTCACCGGCCTGGTGCTCGCGCTGCTCGCGGTCGGGGCGTTCGTCTACCTCTACAAGACCACCGACATCCCGGAGCCCAACTCCGAGTTCCTCACCGAGACCTCGTTCGTCTACTACTCCGACGGCAAGACCGAGCTCGGCACGTTCGCCACCCAGAAGCGCGACAGCATCTCCTACGAGGAGATGCCGAAGACGATGCGCGACGCGGTGGTGGCGGCCGAGAACCAGACGTTCTGGAGCGACAGCGGCATCGACCCCAAGGGCATCCTGCGCGCGGCGTTCAGCAACGCCAGCGGCAACTCCACCCAGGGTGCGTCGACCATCACCCAGCAGTACGTGAAGATCCTGTACCTCACCCAGGAGCGCTCCTACAAGCGCAAGGTGAAGGAGGCGATCCTCTCCCTCAAGGTGCAGCGCACGCTGTCGAAGAAGGAGGTGCTCGCGGGCTACCTCAACACCATCTACTTCGGGCGCGGCGCCTACGGAGTCCAGGCGGCCGCCAACGCCTACTTCGGCAAGGAGGCCAAGGATCTCGACCTGCGCGAGTCCGCGGTCCTGGCCAGCGTGGTCAACAACCCCACCCGGTTCGACCCCGCCAACGGCGCCGACGCGCGTGGCGACCTGCAGGCTCGCTACGAGTACGTGCTGGGCAGCATGGCCGATCTCGACATGATCAGCGCCGCGGAGCGCGACGACGCCGAGCAGCGGCTGCCGAAGTTCCCCCGCCAGGAGGCGGAGAGCACCTACGGCGGCCAGAAGGGCCACGTGCTGAGGATGGTGCGCCAGCAGCTGCTGTCGATCCGCGACAAGGACGGCGAGCCGTTCTCCGAGGAGGCCATCGACGGTGGCGGCCTGCGCATCACCACCACCTTCCGGCGCAAGAACATGCGGGCGCTGGAGGAGGGGGTGCTCGAGGTGAGGCCGCGGTTCAAGGGCCAGCGCAAGCTGCACGTCGGCGCCGCCTCGGTCGAGCCCGGCACCGGCGCGGTGCGGGGCATCTACGGCGGTCAGGACTACCTCGAGAGCCAGATCAACTGGGCGGTCGAGGGTGGTCAGGCCGGGTCGACCTTCAAGCCGTTCGCCCTCGCAGCAGCGCTCAAGGGCGGCTACGCGCTCAAGGACGTCTTCGAGGGCAACTCGCCGATCGACATCAACGGCACCGAGTTCGAGAACCAGGGCGACCAGGACTACGGCAGCGTCAGCCTCACCCAGGCCACCCAGGACTCCATCAACACCGCCTACATCGACCTCACGAACTCGATGCCCGACGGCCCGCAGCGCATCATCGACACCGCGAACGAGATGGGCATCCCCGGGGTCGAGCCCGACGACGAGATCGGCGGCTTCCCGAGCACGACGCCCGGGCTGGAGCCCAACACCGGGGTGGCACTCGGTTCGCAGACCGTGAGCCCGATCAACATGGCCAACGGCTACGCCACCATCGCCAACGCCGGCCGCGCGGCCACGCCGTTCATCATCTCCAAGGTCGAGGACGCCGACGGCAACCTGCTCTACGAGCACAAGGTCGAGGACCGGAGGGCGATGAGCAAGGACGTCGCCGCCGACGTCTCCTACGCCCTCCAGCAGGTGGTGGAGAAGGGGTCGGGCTCCACCTCGGTCGGGGCGGTCTTCGACCGGCCCGCCGCCGGCAAGACCGGCACCGCCACCAAGACCGGTGGCGCGGTGTCGTCGTCGTGGTTCTCCGGCTTCACCCCGCAGCTCGCCACCACGGTGATGTACGTGCGCGGTCCCGGCAACGGCCAGCTCGATGGCTGGCTGCCGGCCTCGGCGGACGGCCGCGAGGGCTACTTCGGCGGCAACTACCCGGCCAAGACCTGGGTCGCGGTGATGGACCGCGCGATGGAGGGGCTGCCCGAGGAGGACTTCCCGGAGCCCGCCTTCGTCGACGGCGAGGCCCCGGAGAGCGGGCACGAGTACGTCGAGCCGCAGCCGGAGCCCACCAAGACCAAGAAGCCGCGCAACACCCAGCAGCCGAGCGAGCAGCCGTCGTCCTCCGAGCCGCCGCCGACCTCGTCGGCGCCGCCGCCGCCGACGTCCGAGCCGCCGCCGCCGACGTCCGAGCCGCCGCCACCGACGTCCGAGCCGCCGCTCCCGTCGTCGCCGTCCTCGCCGTCCGGGTCGCCCTCGGGTGACCCGGCGGCCCAGCCGGCAGGGCGCTCGTCCGCGAGCCGTCGCCGCACCGCGTCCTGACTGCGCCCTGAGCGCGCCTTGAACCGGTGACCCACGAGACCGCACCGAGTCGCGAGGACCCGGTCGTCGCCTCGCTGAGCGAGGTCGTGGGTGGGCCCGTCGGCGACCACGCCGGTGGCCGCCGGTGGCTGACCCCGGTGCGGGTGCTGCTGCTCGTGACGGCGCTGACCTTCGCGATCGGGCTGGTGTCGAAGTCGGCGTGCGCTGCCGACGACTTCGACCGTGGTCCCGGGGCGTCGGCCCGGCTGTGCGACTCGCCGGTGGCCGACGACTACGTCGGGCTCGGGCTGGTCGAGCTGGCGTGGCCGTGGTCGGACGACGCGGGCACCCGCGTCCGTTGGCCGGCCACCGACCAGCAGCCCGTCGTCGGCTACGTCGCCTACCTCGCGGCGCGGGCCACCCACGTGGTCACCGGCGGGCCCGATCTCGGCCCCCGCTACCGCGCGTCGGCGGGCAGCCTCGGCGACGAGGACGACGGCCGCCACGACGGGCTGGACGGGCGGATCGACCACGAGCGGCTGGTGTTCACCGCTGGCGTCGCGCTCGGGCTCGCCGTCCTCGCCCTGCTCACGACCCTCGCGCTCGCCGCGGCTCGTGGCCGCCGCCCCTGGGACGCCGCCGGCTTCGCTGCGGCTCCGGTGCTCGCGCTCGCCGGCGTCACGTCGTGGGACCTGTTGTCGGTGGCCGCGGCGGCCGGCGCGCTGTGGGCGTTCTCCCGCGGCCGGCTCGCGCTGGCGGGCGCGCTGGTCGGCGTCGGGGCGGCCGCCGGGGTCTGGCCCGTGCTGCTCCTGGTGGCGGCCCTGGTGGTCGCCCACCTCCACGGCCGTGCCGTGGAGCTGCTCCCCGCCGGCGTCACCGCCCTGGCGACGTGGGGGCTGCTGAACGCGCCGGCGTTCCTCAGCGGACGGGCCGCGTGGGAGGGCGTGTGGCGGCAGGCGGCCGACCGGGGCCCCGAGGCGGGGTCGTGGTGGACGGTGCTCGACGGGCTGACCGGCATCAGCGACCGGCCGGCGTTCCTGGGTGCCGCGGCGATGGTGCTGGTGTGGACGGGCGCGGTCGTGGTGCTGTGCCGGTGGGCGCCGGCGCCACCGCGGTTGAGCCAGGTCGCGTTCCTGCTGGTGGCCGGTGTGGCCCTGCTGGGGGTGACCTACCGCCCGGAGCAGGCGCTGTGGCTGCTGCCGCTCGCGGCGCTCGCCCGGCCCCGGTGGCGCGACCTGCTGATCTGGCAGGCCGGAGAGGCGCTGTGGCTCGCGACGGCCTCCTGGCAGCAGGGCGGCTTCCTCGAGCCGGGCGGCGGGGGCGAGGGCGGCTTCGCCTACGTCGCGATCCTGGTCCGCGTGATCACGACGGCGTGGCTGGTCGCGATGGTCGTGAGGGACGTGACGCGGCCCGAGCGGGACGTGGTGCGCGATCAGCTCACGTCGACGCGGTCGAACCTGGTGGTCGTGTAGCGCACCCGCACCTCGACCTCGTCGCCGACGTCCGGCACCCGCGCGCCCGTGGGCAGGAAGAGCATCGAGGCCTGCATGTGCGGCGGTTCGGCGAACAGTCGCTGCTTGCCGTCGATCGAGAACGGCGAGCGCACGAACCCGACGGCGTCGAGACCGCCGCGCGCCACCGTGGCGGCGCGGTCGCGCATCGACGAGGCGCCCATCGGCGACTCGAGACCGATGCCGTGCGCGGTGCCGCCGCTGACGACGAGCAGGTGACCCGACTTCGGCACGGTGCGGCCGCGGTAGCCGAAGGCGTCGCCGCGCTCGACGGCGTGGACGTCGAGCACCGTGGCGCAGACCCGGAGCGCGGCGCGGTCGCCGAGCCACAGCGCGGTTCCGACGCGCGGCCGGATCGTGTAGTCGGCCCACGCCGCGCGCAGCCGCTCCAGCTCGCCGGTGGTGAGGTGGCTGACCCAGGCGGTGCGCGCCGAGTCGGGCAGCCCGGCGGCGACGACGTCGTTGAGCAGCCGGTTGACCTCGCTGAGGTGCGAGCCCTGCGCCAGCGGCAGGTGCAGCGCCACGCCCTCGACGCGGGCACCGCGGCCCGCCGGGCGGCGCAGCACCTCGGCCGCCTCCCACAGCTGGGACGCGGTGAACCCGTGGCGCACCATGCTGGTGCGGCGCTCGAGCACGAGCCGGGCGCCGGGCTGCCGGGCGAGCAGCGCGGTGACGTCGTCGAGTCGGCCGACGGTGTGCACCACCCGACGGGCGAGATCCGGCTCGAGGTCGGGGACGAACGGTCGCCACGGGGTGAGCACCAGCAGGTCACCGTCGAAGCGGGTGGCGACGTCGGCGAGCTCCTCGTAGGTGCCGACGGCGATGGTGTCGACCCCGAGCCAGGCGGCCCGGCGGGCGAGCCGCCCGATGCCGAAGCCGTAGCCGGTGCCCTTGACCACCGGGGCGAGCCCGGGGTGGGCCTCGGCGGTCCGGCGCAGGTGGGCGCGCCAGCGGTCGCCGTCGACGCGGAGGGTCAGGCTCATGACCCGCGCCTGGCGAGATAGACCTGGAAGGCCCGGTAGAGCGGGCGGTGGAGCGGGAGGTCCCACTCGCCGGCGTACTCCACGGCCTCGCCGCCGGTGCCGACCTTGAACTGGATCAGCCCGGCGTGGGGGTCGTCGGCGTCGAGGGTGTCGGTGATGCCGCGCAGGTCGTAGACGTCGGCGTCGGCCGCCAGCGCGTCGCGGATCATGGCCCACTGCACGGCGTTCGAGCCGCGCACCTCGCGCTTCTCGGTGGAGGAGGCGCCGTAGGAGTACCACGCGTGCCGGCCCACCCGGATCGCGATCGTCGAGGCGACCAGCTGACCCTCGTGACGGGCGAGCCACAGCCGCACCCGGTCGGGATCCTCGTCGCTGAGCGCGGCGAGCATGGTGGCGAAGTACCGCATCGGCCGCGGGGTGAAGCCGTCCCGCTCGGCGGTGTGCACGTACAGGTCGTGGAAGGCCTTGAGGTCCTCGTGCAGGGTGGCCGCGCTCGCCGCCTCCACCTCGACGCCGGACTTGCCGGCCTTCTTGATGTTGCGGCGCCACTGCTGGTTCATGCCCTTGAGCACGTCGTCCTCGGAGCGGGCGGCTCCGTCGGCGTCGCGCAGCCGCACCTGGAAGACGTGGCGCGGCTGACCGGCCGAGAAGCCGGCGCCCTCGCCCTGGGGTCGCCAGCCGAGGTCGGTGAGCCGGGAGACCACCCGGGCGCCCGTGACCTCGCGGACGGTGGGCGCGACGTCGTCGAGCCGGCCGACCTGCTCGTCGGCCAGACCGGCCTTCACCGCGGCGGCGTCCCAGCGGCGGGTGACCACCGGTGGCCCGATCCGCACGCCGAACGCCCGCTTCCGGCGCAGGTGGGCGACCATCGGGTCGAGCCAGGCGGCGAGGTCGTCGTCGTCCCAGTCGATCACCGGGCCCTCGGGCAGGTAGGCGAGGTAGCGCTTGAGCCTGGGCAGCCGGCGGTAGAGCACCAGCGCCGACCCGACCGGGTCCGACTCGTCGTCGCGGAACCAGCCGAGGGACTCGTGGGACCACTCGCTCTTCACCAACGCCCACGCGGGTGTCTGCAGGAAGCTCGCCGACCGCCGGGTCGCGAGGTGGGCGAGGTGCTCGGACGGGGAGATCGGACGCACGCTCAGCACCCGTCGAGGCTAACGCTCCGGTGCGCGGGTCCGGTCGTCGACGTCGAGGGCCAGCCAGTCGGCCAGCGCGGCGATCTCGCGGCGGACGTCGCGGCGGACCCCGGCGTTCCACCGGCCCTCCTCGTGCACCGCGTCGACCCGGAGCACCCCGGCCTTGCGGTCCGCGCGGGCGTCGAGCTTGCCGACGAGCCGGTCGTGGTGCAGCAGCGGTAGCGCGAAGTAGCCCCAGCGCCGCTTCTCGGCGGGCTTGTACATCTCGAGGACGTACTGGAAGCCCCACAGCTCCTCGGCACGCACCCGGTCGTGGGTGAGTCGGTCGAACGGCGAGAGCAGCGCGGTGCGGCCCTCGAACGGCTCCGCGAGGCGCTCCACCTGGGCGGGGTCGACGCGCCAGGTGCCCGCGGTGCCCTCCACCTCGGCGGCCTCGCCCGCCTCGCCGACGTAGGAGGACCGGGTGACCCCGAGGGAGACGAGCATCCGCCGGTCGCGCTCGGCGAACGCCGCGTCGAGCGGCATCGGCTCGACGTCGGGGTAGACGCGGTCGGCGAGGTCCCACAGCCGCTGCCGGCCGCGGCGCCCGGCCACCGCGACCTCGCCGCGGTAGCGCAGCAGGTCGAGCATCTGGGTGACGTTGCGGTTGCCGGTCCAGCCGGTGGAGGCCCAGGGCACCTGGGCGGTGTCGGGGATGTCGCGGGACTGGAGCGGCCCGTCGTCGCGCAGCCGGGTGAGGATGTCGCGCCGGAACCGGGCGTTGTCGTCGTACCAGGACTGCGCGCGCGGGTAGGGGAGCGGCCCCCGCATCTGGGCGAGGTAGAGCGGCAGGTCGGCCATCGGCCGTAGCAGCGCGACGCCGGCGTGGTTCGGGTGCATCGCCTGGTGCTCGTACAACGTGCGGTCGACGTCGACCGCACGCACCAGCTCGGCGGGGTCGAACGCCGCACCCATCCGCGTGTAGGCCACCAGGTCGGCGGCCGGCGCGATCGCCGCGGTGGGGTCGAGCTGGAGGAAGCCGAGGTGCTCGACCACCGGCAGCAGGCCGGTGGGGCGGTCGGCGTCGAGCAGCTGGGCCCGTATCGCGATCCGCCGGGCCTGCTGGTTGGTCAGCTGGAGGGTCATGAACCCGACCGTAGGGGCCGCACCCCCCCGTGAGGATGGAGCGACAGAGGTGTCCTCGGAGTACGACTGGCGGACATGAGGCGAGGCGGCGGACTGATCGCGTTCCTACTGGTGGTCTGGTTGCTGATCGGAGTGCTCGCGGCGTACCAACGCGGCTACTTCGGCGACGACCGCGAGGTGTCGTGCAAGTCGGCGGGTGATACCGGCCTGACGATCCTCGCCGGCCCGCTCAACTACCTCGGGGTCAACCCGAAGGTCGACTGCAAGGACGTCGACGCCCCGGAACCCTCGGAATAGCAACGGGCTGCACAGACAGCCGGGGCACCACGCTCACGCCGACCCGTCGGTTGTGTCACCGGCGCGAAGCGCCCCCTGTACACAAGCGACGTGTCGGCGTCACGCCACGCAAACGCAAGGTCGACGAGAACGCGGGGAAAGGACGCCGACAGAGCCGGTGCCGAGAAGTGAGCCACGACGCTCACACCCCCCGCTCCCGCAACCACGCGAAGTCAGCCCGGTGCTCAACGGCACCGCCAGGGGTCTCGACCACGACCGGGGCACCGGCGTCACGGACGACGGCGGCGAGCAGGTCGGGGTCGACCTTGCCGGCACCGAGACCGGCGTGCCGGTCGGCGCCGGTGTCGAAGTCGTCGCGGCTGTCGTTGCAGTGCACGAGGTCGATCCGGCCGGTGATCTTGCGGACCTCCTCGACCACGGTCTCGAGCGCGTTCCCGCCGGCGTGGGCGTGGCAGGTGTCGAGGCAGAACCCGACCATGTCGAAGCCGTCGGCCTGCGAGATCGCCTCCCACACCCGGGCGATCCGGTCGAGGTAGCGGGTCATGGCGTTGTCGCCGCCGGCGGTGTTCTCGATGAGCAGCGGGAGCTTGAGGTCGGTGGCCTCGATCGCCTTGCGCCAGTTGTCGAAGCCCTTCTCGGGGTCGTCGCTCTTGTTGACGTGACCGCCGTGCACGATCAGCCCCCGCGCCCCGATCGCCGCCGCGGCGTCGACGTGCTGCTGCAGCAGCTTGCGGCTCGGGATCCGGATCCGGTTGTTCGTGGTGGCGACGTTGATCAGGTACGGCGCGTGGACGTAGAGACCGATGCCGGCGGCCTCGGCGTCGGCGCGGAGCTGCTCGGCCCCGCCGGCGTAGGCGAGCTCGGGCCCGGAGTAGGACTGCGGGTCGCCGAGGAAGAACTGCACGTGGGCGGCGTCGCGGGCGGTGGCCTCCGCGATCGGGTCGGTCTGGTCGACGTGGGCTCCGAGGGCGATGCTCATGGCGCCAGCCTAGGAGCGGCCGCCGGTCCTTGACGGGGGGCGGTGAGCGTCACCCGGAAGGCGTCGCGGAGGCCGTAGGCCTTGGCGCCCCCTGCTCGCACACGGAGCAGCGTCGCGCCGTGGGGTCGTTCCGGTTGAACCACGATTCGGCGATTCCGCCCCGACCACCACTCCTGCGCGCCTATTCTCCGGCCGACGGATCTCGGGGCCGGCTCTTGTTCGCACGCCTTAACGACCCGACGTGGAGACCCATCATGAGCTCGATCCGCCTTCAGTCCGCCGCCGACTCCTGGGCCGCCGACAGCCCCCGCACGTTCGTCGTCGGCCGCGATGCGTCGTGCGACATCGTCAGCACGGAGGCCACGGTCTCGCGGCGGCACGCCGAGATCCGCGCCGTGGGTGGGGGTGGCGACGGGTGGGAGGTCGTCGACCTCGGCAGCACGCACGGCACGTGGGTCAACGGCCAGCGGGTGCAGCAGCGCGCCCTCACCGGCACCACCTCCGTCCGCTTCGGCGACACCGCCGCCGGCTTCGACCTCACCGTCACGGTCAC
Source organism: uncultured Actinomycetota bacterium (assembly GCA_963845795.1). Taxonomy (GTDB): domain Bacteria; phylum Actinomycetota; class Actinomycetes; order Propionibacteriales; family Nocardioidaceae; genus Nocardioides. The sequence continues at coordinate 243,321 of CAWJTG010000018.1, forward strand.
GGGCGCGGCCGCCCCGCCGCCGCCCGTCCCGGGTGCACCGGCTCCGCCGCCGTTCACCGCACCGCCCCCGGCCGCCGCCACCGCGATCGGTCGCCCGGAGGCGCCCACCCCGCCCGCCGGTCCGCCGCCCGGGCTCGACGTCACGATGGTCCCCCACGCAGGCGGGCCCGGCCCCGGTGGCTTCGGCGGTGGGCCCGGTCTGCTGGTGCGGGTCGACGGCCCGGACAAGCGGTTCCCCGGCGGCCAGCCGGTGCGGATCGGCCGCGAGCCCGGCCTGGAGGTCGTCTGCGACGACCCGGCGGTCTCGCGTCAGCACGCGATCGTGGAGCCGCGCCCCGACGGCTGGTGGCTGGTCGACCGCTCCACCTCCGGCACCTTCATCAACGGCGACCGGGTCACCCAGCGCAGGCTGGTGGAGCCCACCGAGGTGCTGCTGGGTCACCCGACGGCCGGCTACGAGCTCGAGCTCGTGCCCGTCGTCGACGCCGGTGTCGCTGCCAAGGGCATCGCCAAGAAGAAGCGCCGCAGGACCCTCACCCTCGTGGCCGCCGCGGTGGCCGTGCTGCTCGTCGTGGGCGGTGGCGTCACCGCCGCCGTCCTGCTCGGGGGCGACGACGGCGGCGGCGGGTCCCCCCAGTCCGCCGAGGGGGGCGAGGGTCTCAGTGAGGACGAGCTCGACCGCGCCAAGGCGGCCACGGTGTTCCTGCTCGCCTACGGCGAGGACGGCGAGCCGTCCCACAGCGGCTCCGGCAGCGTCATCAGCGAGGACGGGCTGATCCTCACCAACGCCCACGTCGCCGACCCGGCGGCGCCCGGCCAGGACAGCGACCCGGTGGCCTTCGTCGCCGTCGGCTTCACCGACCCCGATGACGACGACCGGCCGGTCGAGCTGCGCTACCGCGCGGAGACGATCGTGAGCGACGGCGTCCTCGACCTCGCCGTCGTGAAGATCGTGGCCGATGCGGAGGGCAACGAGGTCGACGCGTCGGACCTCGACCTCCCGGAGCCGCTGCCGGTCGGCGACAGCGACGGCCTGCGCACCAACGACGAGATCACCGCGCTCGGCTACCCGGGTCTCGCGACGGCGAACAGCGAGTTCGCCAACGAGGGCGAGCTGCCCGCGCTCACCGTCACCACCGGGCGGGTCGCCACCTTCACCGGGAGCGACATCCTCGAGACCGAGCGCGCCGAGATCGACGCCGACCTGCGCATCGGGTCCGGCAACTCCGGCGGCCCCTCGATCGACGACCAGGGCGAGATCGTCGGGATCAACACCCGGGTGTTCACCGAGCGCATCAGCGACCTCGTCGAGGGCCAGGGCGGCCAGTTCACCGGTGGCTCGGCCCGGGTGGTCCCGGTCAACCTGGCCTCCGACGTCCTCGACATCGCCCAGGACGGCGGGGACCCCGACTACGCCTCGCCCTACCTCGCGAACCTTCCCGACGCCGACCAGCAGATGAGCTCCGGCAGCGCCACGGTCGAGCAGCACGGCTGGGCCCCCGACGGCGCGCAGGGCACCTGCACCGGCACCTCCACCATCGAGCAGCCGCAGATCGTGAGCGTGGCCCCCGGCGACGTCGTCTACGCCGAGTTCGTGTTCACCGGCCTCGCCGAGGGCACGCCGTTCACGATCGAGCTGCTCGACATCCAGGACCCCACCGTCACCCTCGGCTCCGCACCGGTCACCTGGGAGGCCCAGTACGACGGCGAGTGCGTCTTCGTCGGCTTCGAGGTCCCGGCCGGTGTCGCCGGCATCAACGCGGTCCCGGTCATCGGAGACCAACCGGTCCTCGACAACCCCCTGCAGTTCCAGTAGCGAGCAAGCAAACAAGCAAGCAGTGGACTGACAGCACCGAGAACCCACGCTGACCCGTCGGGTGTGTGCAGCGCGCGAAGCGCCCCGCGTACACAAGCGACGGGTCAGCGTCACCCCACGAGAACAGAGCGCACCTCAGAAGGCGACCACGCCCACAGCCGAGATGAGCATCACGACGGCCATCGCGATGAGCACCCAGGCCAGCACCGGTGCCGACGCAGGCTTCCCACCCTCCTCGACCGAGCCCACCACCCCCACCGGCACCGGACCCACCCCCAACCGATCGACGACGTCCGGCGGCGGGCCGCCGTCGCGCACCGCGTCGCGGCAGGCGCGGGCCAGCAGCCGCCGGGCCGCCTCGGCGGAGCCGGGCCGGCGCTCGGGGTCGGGGTCGGTGAGCCCGGCGACCACCGGCGCCCAGGGGCCGTCGTCGCCGAGGAGCCGGGTGGCGACGACGCCGACGGAGTAGAGGTCCTGGCGCACGTCGGGGGCGGCGCCGCGCAGCTGCTCGGGTGCGGCGTAGGCGTCGGTGCCCACGACCCCGCGCACCGCCGTCGCGCCGGTGCCGTCGAGCGGGGCCGCGACGCCGAAGTCGCCGATGCGCAGGTGGGGGCGGCCGCGGCGGGTGGGCTCGAGGAGCAGGTTGGCGGGCTTGAGGTCGCGGTGCACCAGCCCGGCCGCGTGCACCGCGGTGAGGCCTTGGAGCAGCTGGTCGAGGAGCCGCAGCGCGAACGCCGGCGGCAGCGGGCGGCCGCCCCGGTCGGCGAGCAGGTCGGCCACCGACCCGCCGCGCACCAGCTCGAGGGAGAAGCCGACGACCTCGGTGCCGCCGACGACGTCGCCGAACCAGCCGGTGGGCGCCGCGACGTGCGGGTGGTCGATGCGCACCGCCTGCTCGCGCACGAAGCGCGCCAGGTGTGGCCGCTCGTACCGGCTCAGCGTCTTGACGGCGACGTGGCGGTGCTCGCGCAGGTCGAAGGCCCGCCACACCGAGCCCATCCCGCCGACGCCGAGCAGGTCCAGGCGCAGGTAGCGGCCGGCGAGTACGTCCGGTGCTGCGGTGCGCATGGCGGGGACCCTAGGTGGGGAGCGGCTTCCCGGGCGGCCGTCGTCCACAGGCTTCCGATTGGGCCGCCGCTCCGCGTGGTTGCTAGCCTGCGGTCTCGGTGTCCCGCTCGGGATGCCCCTCCTGCCACGGAGACGCCGTGGCCGCCCTAGTCCGAAGGAGGTAGGCCGCTGTGCGTGCCTACGAACTGATGCTGATCCTCGACCCCAGCCTCGAGGAGCGCACCGTCCAGCCGTCGCTCGACAAGTACCTCAACGTCGTCCGCACCGACGGCGGCACCGTCGACAACGTCGAGGTGTGGGGTCGTCGCCGGCTGGCCTATGAGATCCAGAAGCACGACGAGGGCATCTACGCCGTCGTCAACCTCACCGCGGAGCCCGCGACGGTCAAGGAGCTCGACCGCCAGCTCGGCCTCAACGAGTCGATCCTGCGCACCAAGGTCATGCGCCCGTCGGCTCACTGACCGTCCTGGTACGGGTCCGCTGTGGACAACCCTGGCCGAGCGCCGGGGCCGACCTCCACGATGGACCCGAACCGAACCGGAGCACCACGCCCTCACCAGGAGACCTGACATGGCAGGCGAGACCGTCATCACCGTGGTCGGCAACCTCACCGACGACCCCGAGCTGCGCTTCACCCCGTCCGGCGCGGCGGTGGCCAACTTCACCGTGGCCTCCACGCCGCGCACGCTCAACAAGCAGACCAACGAGTGGGAGGACGGCGAAGCCATGTTCCTCCGCTGCTCGGTCTGGCGGCAGGCGGCCGAGAACGTCGCCGAGTCGCTCCAGAAGGGCGCCCGGGTGATCGTCAACGGCCGGATGCGTGCCCGTACCTGGGAGACCCGCGAGGGCGAGAAGCGCACCTCCTTCGAGATCGACGTCGACGAGATCGGCCCGTCGCTGCGCTGGGCCACCGCCAAGGTGGTCCGCGCCGGCCGCTCCAGCGGTGGCGGCGGCTACGGCGGCGGCCAGGGCGGTCAGGGCGGCCAGGGCGGTCAGGGCGGTCAGGGCGGCGCCCCGACCGACGACCCGTGGGCCACCCCCGCGCCCCAGTCCGGCGGCCAGTCGGCGGCCAGTCCGGTGGTCAGGGCGGCCAGGGCCGCCCGGCCCAGGGTGGCGGCCCCACCGACCCGTGGGGCGCCCCCGGCGTCGGCGGCAGCGACGACCCGCCGTTCTGATCCACCCTGCACCTCCCGTTCCGCACCACCCATCCGCACACCCGAACCATTCCGACCACCAGGTCGGGCTTCTGGAAGGAGCACCACAATGGCCAAGGCAGTCGTGCGCAAGCCGAAGAAGAAGGTTTGCCAGTTCTGCAAGGAGAAGGCGACGGTCGTCGACTACAAGGACACCGCCCTGCTCCGCAAGTTCATCTCCGACCGCGGCAAGATCCGCGCGCGTCGGGTCACCGGCAACTGCGTCCAGCACCAGCGTGACGTCGCCATCGCGGTCAAGAACGCCCGCGAGCTGGCACTGCTGCCCTACACGTCCACCGGCCGCTGAGAGGGGTCCCCTGCGATGAAGCTCATCCTCACCCAGGAGGTCGACGGCCTCGGTTCGCCCGGTGACGTCGTCGAGGTCAAGGACGGCTACGGCCGCAACTACCTCGTCCCGCGTGGTCTCGGCATCCGCTGGACCCGCGGCGGCCAGAAGCAGGTCGACCAGATCAAGTCGGCCCGCTCCGCGCGCGCCGTCCGCGACCACGACCACGCCGAGGCCATCAAGGCCAAGCTCGAGGCCGCACCGGTCGACGTGAAGGTCCGCGCCGGCGACGGTGGCCGGCTCTTCGGCGCCGTCACCGCCGGTGACATCGCCGACGCGCTGGCCGAGGTGGCCGGCGAGCCGGTCGACCGCCGCACCGTCGTGGTGCCGCAGCCGATCAAGTCGCTCGGCGACCACACCGTCTCGGTGCGGCTGCACGACGAGTCGTCGGCCACGGTCGAGCTCAACGTCATTCCTGCCTGACCTCCCGTTCGGGTGACTCCGGCGCACCGGCCCAGGTGCGTCCGGAGTGCCAGAACAGGGTCACGGTCATGGCGAGGGGAACGACCACCACGAGCGTGCCCGCGGTGGTGTCGAGGTTCTCGAGACCGCCGCCGAACACCAGCACGGGCAGCACGGCCACCACCGCGCTGCCGAGCCCGAGGACCCGCCACCAGGTGGCGGGTCCTCGTGCGTCCGCGGTCTGCGCGGACCGGGCGAGGGTGAACGCCAGCAGTGCGGCGAACCCGAACCGCGGGAGGTTGAGCGCCCAGGCGATCGACTCGTCGGCCGAGGCCAGCGCGTCGTCGACGGCCGGCACCCACAGCGGCACCGACACCACGAGCGCGATGCCCGCGACGTAGAGCAGCAGCCACCGGTGCCGGAAGGCGCGCGGCAGCAGCCGCACGCCGACGAGCACGAGCACCCAGCCGACCGGGTCGGCGTAGAGGTCGTAGCCCTGCACCGTGGTCACGAGCACCAGGAACACGAACCCGAGGCCGACCGCCTGGAGGGGCTTCACGAGGGCAACCGTAGGGCGCCCGTGACGAGCCAGGCGTCGCCGCGCTCGCGGCGGACGAGGGTGGCGCAGCGCCCGCCGATGAACACCACCACGAACACCGCCCACACCACCACCAGGCCGTCGACGGCGCCGGCAAGCAGCAGCAGGGCCGGGGCGTAGCCGGTGAGCACCACCAGCCCGGCCCAGGCCAGGTAGCGCCCGTCGCCGGCCCCGATGAGCACGCCGTCGAGCACGAAGACGATGCCGGCCACGGGTTGACCGAGGGCCGCGACCAGCAGCACGGGCACGAGCAGGTCGTGCACCGCGGGGTCAGGGGTGAAGAGCGACCCGACGACCGGGCTCGCCGCGGCGAGGAGGACGCCGGTGACGGCGCCGCCGACCCAGCCCCACCGCACCATCCGGTGGGTCACCTCGCGCACCGTGACGACGTCCCCGGCCCCGAGGTAGCGGCCGGTGATGGCCTGGGCGGCGATGGCCACGGCGTCGAGCACGAAGGCGAGGAACGTCCACAGCGTCAGGGCCAGCTGGTGGGCGGCGATCTCCCCGGCGGTCCCGCCCGCGGTCACCGCGTAGGTGGTCACGAGCAGCGCGGCCCGCAGGGTGAGGGTGCGCACCACGAGGGCCGTGCCGGCGCGGCCGGACCGGAGGATGCCGGCGCGGTCGGGCCGTAGCGGCGAGCGCTCGCGGCGCGCACCCCGCACGACCACCGCGGTCAGGGCGACGGCGCTGCCCACCTGGGCGAGCACCGAGCCGAGCGCGGAGCCCGCGATCCCGAGGCCGGCGCCGTGCACGAGGACGACGTTGAGCGCCAGGTTGGCCGCGTTGCCGGCGACCGCCACGACGAGCGGGGTGCGGGTGTCCTGGAGGCCGCGGAGCACGCCGGTGGCCGCCAGCATCAGCAGCAGCGGGGTGATGCCGAGGACGGCGACCCGCAGGTAGGTCGCGGCCTGCTCCTCGACCGCCGGGGAGGCGCCGAACAGGCCGACCAGCGGGTCGGCCAGGACCACGCCGGCGAGGGTGAGCACGACGCCCAGGCCGGTGGCGAGCCAGATGCCGTCGATGCCCTGGGCGAGGGCGGCGCGCAGGTCGCCGGCGCCGAGCGAGCGGGCCACCGAGGCGGTGGTGCCGTAGGCGAGGAACACGCACAGCCCGACCGCCGTCTGCAGGACCGCCGCGGCGATGCCGAGCCCGGCCAGCTCCTCGGTGCCGAGGTGGCCGACCACCGCGGCGTCGCCGAGCAGGAAGAGCGGCTCGGCCACCAGGGCGAGGAACGCGGGCACGGCCAGGCGGAGGATCTCGCGGTCGTGCCGTCGTGCGTCAGCCATCGCCCCCTGATCCTGGCAGCAGTGGTCGTGGCAGCCGCGGTCTGGACACCGACACGTTCGGGCACAGGTTTTCCCGGATTCGCCAGACAGGGGCGGGGACGCCGGGCATACTTCGCCGCCGCCCTGTGGATAACTGTGGACAACCACCTGTGCGGGTGAAGGCGTCCCGGTAACGGTCAGGGTTCGCGTCGGTGACGGTCCGGTGAACGAGATTTGTCCTGGATTGTTTTCAGTCCACACCTGTGCAACGACATCGTCGCAGGTCAGGGCGGGTATTGGGGGCCGGCGCCGGTCGGCTCTCCACAGCCGGTTGAACAGGCTGTGCACAGCGCGGAGCGGATACTCCACGGGCTGTGGTCGGTTGTCCCCAGGCCCTGGGGATAGGCCCCTATCGGCGGGGCCGTGCGGTGCGTAGTTTCTGCCCTCGGTTGCCCGGCGCTGTCGGTGGCCCCCCGTAGCGTCCGTCCCCACCGCCCCCCTCGCCGCACCACCCAGATCTGGAGCCGCTCGTGAGCGTCACCGAGTCCGACCGTCGGGGCCCGTTCCCGCCGGACGACCCGCCGCCGTTCGACCCTGCCGGCGACCTCTGGGGCGACGGGCCGGTGCCCTGGGAGCCCGGCGCCGCACCGCGGGGGGCCGGCGACCGCACCCCGCCGCAGGACATGGCGGCCGAGCAGTCGGTGCTCGGCGCGATGCTCATCTCGAAGGACGCCATCGCCGAGGTCGCCGAGGTGCTGCGCGGCGTCGACTACTACCGGCCCTCGCACGAGACGATCCACGACGCCGTCATCGACCTGTTCGGACGCGGTGAGCCGGTCGACATGGTCACCGTCGCCAACGAGCTCCAGCGGCGCGGCGAGCTGCAGCGGGCGGGCGGGGCGCCCTACCTCCACACCCTCGCCGCCAACGTGCCGATCGCGGCCAACGCCGCCTACTACGCCACCATCGTGCGCGAGAAGGCGGTGCTCCGGCGGCTGGTCGACGCCGGCACCAAGATCGTCCAGATCGGCTACGCCGGCGAGGGCGAGGTCGACGACATCGTCGACAGGGCGCAGGCCGAGGTCTACCAGGTCGCCGACCGCCGCAGCTCCGAGGACTACGCGCCGCTCTCCGACATCATGGAAGGCGTCCTCGACGAGATCGAGGCGATCGGCAACCGGGAGTCCGGCCTCTACGGCGTCCCCACGGGCTTCGCCGACCTCGACGAGCTCACCAACGGCCTCCACGCCGGCCAGATGATCATCGTCGCGGCGCGCCCGGCCATGGGCAAGGCGCTCGCGCTCGACACTCCCCTCCCGACGCCATCCGGGTGGACCACCATGGGAGAGGTCCGGGTCGGCGACGAGCTGTACGACGCGCAGGGCCGACCCACTCGTGTGGTGGCCGCCACCGAGGTCCTGGAGCACCGGCCCTGTTTCGAGGTCGTGTTCTCCGACGGATCCACGATCGTGGCCGACGCCCAGCACCAATGGCTCACCGAGACGCGAGCGGCTCGCAAGTCGAGGTGGGCGGCCGACCGTCACTACAACCGCAGCAGGAACCAGCGCATTCACGCCAGTGTGGTCACGACCGAGCAGATCGCCGACAGCGTGCGGCTCGGTCGTGAGGGCCGCGCGAACCACGCGGTCCTCAACTCGGCAGCGCTCGAGGGGTCGTGGAGCCCTGAGGCCTTGCCGATCCCCGCCTACGTCCTGGGGGCGTGGCTCGGTGACGGGCACTCGGCTGGCAATCGCATCACGTGCGAGACCGACGAGATCCCGATGTACATCGAGGGTTACGGACTCGACGTGACCCACCAGGGGCAGATGCGCTACAGCATCAAGATCCCGAAGGAGACCGCTCAGGGCCGCACCTTCACCGGGCAGCTGCGCGAGGCCGGTGTGCTCCGCGACAAGCACATCCCGCGCGCCTACCTCCGGGCGTCGGAGCCGGTCCGGCGCGAGCTGCTCGCCGGGTTGATGGACACCGACGGCACCGTCGTCAAGGGTGTCGGCTCCTGCCGGTTCGCCGTGACGAGCAAGCGCCTGGCTGATGACGTGTACGAGCTCATCGTGAGCCTGGGTTACAGGTGCGGACGCCGGACGAAGCGGGTCCCGGGCCGATCCGAGGCGTCGTCGACCTGTTACATCCTGAACTTCTCGACCTGCGACGACGTCTTCCGGCTCCAGCGCAAGCAGCTGGCACACAAGGAGGAGCGCCCGCAGAGCACGGTCCGGATCGGACGGCGCTACATCACCGAGGTCCGCCCGGTCTCCTCCGTGCCGGTCCGTTGCGTGCAGGTCGACAACGACGACCACCTCTACCTGGCCGGCGAGTCGATGATCCCTACTCACAACTCGACCCTGGCGCTCGACCTGTGCCGGGCGGCGTCCATCCACAACAACCTGTCGAGCGTCTTCTTCAGCCTGGAGATGACGCGCTCGGAGATCACGATGCGGCTGCTCTCGGCCGAGGCGAAGGTGCCGCTCAACCACATCCGCAACGGCAAGATGGGCAGCGACGACTGGGACAAGCTGGCCAAGCACATGAGCCGGGTCTCCAGCGCGCCGCTGTTCATCGACGACAGCCCCAACATGACGATGATGGAGATCCGGGCGAAGGCCCGGCGCCTCAAGCAGCGCCACGACCTGCGGCTCGTCGTCATCGACTACATGCAGCTGATGACGTCGGGCCGCAAGGTCGAGTCGCGCCAGCTCGAGGTCTCGGAGTTCTCCCGCCAGATCAAGCTGCTGGCCAAGGAGCTCGGGGTGCCGATCATCGCGCTGTCCCAGCTCAACCGTGGTCCGGAGCAGCGCGGGGATAAGAGACCTATGATGAGCGACCTGCGCGAGTCCGGTTCCCTGGAGCAGGACGCCGACATGGTGATCCTGCTCCACCGCGAGGACGCCTATGAGAAGGAGTCGACCCGCCCCGGCGAGGCCGACCTGATCGTCGCCAAGCACCGCAACGGCGCCACCCGCGACCTCACCGTCGCCTTCCAGGGCCACTACTCCCGCTTCGTCGACATGGCGCACTGACGAGTCGGTCAACTGCGTCCCGCTGAGTTTCGCAAGGTCGTCGAGTCGGTGCCCCCATGACCCGGGTGCGCGTGCACAACCTGTCCATCTCCCTCGACGGCTTCGCCACCGGTGAGCCGCAGTCGCTCGACGCACCGTTCGGCCATGCCGGCCAGCGGCTGCACGGGTGGGTGTTCGCCACCCGGTTCTGGGGGCCGGAGGGGAGGGCCGGCGTCGACGACGCTCTCGCCCAGCAGCACGGCGTGGGCTTCGGCGCCGAGATCATGGGCGCCAACAAGTTCGGCCCTCCGGGCTGGCAGGACGACGCCGACTGGCGCGGCTGGTGGGGCCTGAACCCGCCCTTCCATACCCCGACCTTCATTCTCACCCACCGGCCGCGGCCGCCGATCGAGATGGAGGGCGGCACCACCTTCCACTTCCTCGACGCCTCCCCGGCCGAGGCGCTGGCCGTGGCGAGCGAGGCCGCGGGCGGGCTGGACGTGCGGATCGGAGGCGGGGCCACGGTCGTCCGGGCTTTCGTCTCCGCGGGGCTCGTCGACCACCTGCACCTCGTGCAGGTGCCGATCGTGCTCGGCCGTGGCTCCCGAGTGTGGGACGGCCTGGAGGCGCTCGAGGACTCCTACGACATCGAGGCGGTGACCACCCCCAGCGGCGTCACCCACCTCACCTTCACGCGCAGAGTGGGATCCGGCACAGCGCCCTCCCACGACTGAGCCGGCTCGGGCCACGGCTCAACTCCGGGGCCCCGCGTGCCGATGCCTGGGGCATGGCGCCCCCACCGCCGTCTCCCCCCACGGTCGACCCCCGGATCACGCGACGCAGCCTGCGCGCCGCGTTCGCCGGTGTCGCCGCGACCGCTGTGCTGCCCGCCACGGCCGAGCGGGCCCAGGCCGCCGCGCCCCGCGACCCGTATCTCAGCCGCCGGCACCGGCGGGCCTGCCGGCACTGGCACCGGTGCCCACGCCACCCCCAGCACACCTGCCGCCACAAGCACCGCTGCCGCCACCTGGGCCACCGGCGGCGGCCGGTCTCCCACCAGCCGGACCAGCCGCCCGTCGAGCCGCCCGTCGAGCCGCCCGTCGAGCCGCCCGTCGAGCCGCCCGTCGAGCCGCCCGTCGAGCCGCCCGTCGAGCCGCCCGTCGACCCCCCGGCCGACCCGCCCGTCGAGCCGCCGGCCGACCCACCGACCCAGTCCTCCAGCCCGGTCGAGGCGGACGGCGTCGCCACCGCCCTGGCGCTCCACGTGGGCAACCGGCTCGGCTACGGGATGACCCCGGCGCTGCTGCAGGACATGGTCGACTCCGGCAGCGTGGAGGGCTGGGTGGAGCAGCAGCTCGACCCGGCGAGCATCGACGACGCCGCGACGGACGCCACGGAGACCTGGTGGGCCAGCCTCGGCCAGGACTACTACGGGATCGTCCAGCGCGACAAGGACGGCGTCGAGAGCGCCTGGGAGGCGATGGAGAGCTACGCCCGCTGGTGCCTGCAGCGGCGCATCGGCTCGAAGCGCCAGGTGCTCGAGGTGATGGCGGAGTTCTGGGAGCACCACCTCCACGTGCCGCTGCACGACGACGCCGTGCACCCCTACCGCATCGAGTACGGGCGGCTGATCCGAAGCCACGCCCTCGGCCGCTTCGACGAGATGCTGCGGGCCGCGATCACCCACCCCGCCATGGGGGTCTCGCTCGACAACAACCGGTCGACGAAGCGGGCCCCGAACGAGAACCTCGGCCGCGAGCTGCTCGAGCTGCACACCGTGGGCCGCGGCAACCACACCGAGGACGACGTCAAGAACGCCGCCCGCATCCTCACCGGCTACGCCGTCGACATCTGGCGCACCTGGCGGCCCTCCTACGAGCCCGACGCCCACTGGACCGGCGCGGTGCAGGTGCTCGACTTCAGCCACGCGAACAGCGCCGCCGACGGCCGCCCCGTCGCGGAGGCCTTCCTCACCCACCTCGCGCACCACCCGCTCACCGCGCGGCGGATCGCGCGCAAGCTGGCCGTCCGCTTCGTCTCCGACTCTCCGTCGGAGGCGCTGGTGGAGCACCTCGCGCAGACCTACCTGGCGCACCAGACCGACCTCAGGGCCGTCGTCCGTGCCCTCGTGGCCCACCCGGAGTTCCGTGCGTCGGCCGGCATCAAGGTGCGTACCCCCACCGACGACGTCGTCGCCACCCACCGGGTGCTGGGCACCCGGTTCAGCGCCCCCCGCAGCTCGAACGCGGCCGCCAACGCGATCCTGTGGCACACCGACGACATCGGCCAGACGCCGTTCAGCTGGCCGCGACCCGACGGCCCACCCGACAAGAACGCCGCGTGGTCGTCGGTCTCGCGGCTGCTGGCCTCCTTCGACGTGCACTACTCCACCGCCAACGGCTGGTGGCCGACCGCGGACATCACCTACCGTGCGCCGGCCTCGTGGCTGCCGCAGCCCAGCGTGCGGTTCGACGCGCTCGTCGACCACCTGTGCGTCCAGCTGCTCGGCCGTCACGCGCCCGCCCGGCTCACCGAGGCGGCGTGCGCGGCCCTCGAGCTGCGGCCCCAGGACGTCATCACCTCCTCACACGCGGTGGTGCGGTGGCGGATGGGCCTGCTGCTCTCGACCCTCCTCGACACCCCCGAGCACCTCCACCGCTGACGAACCCGACGAAAGCGACCCATGGACCCCTCGACGACGACCGCCGTCCCCTCGCCGTGCTGCACGGAGTTCCGCGGCACGAGCCGGCGCGGGTTCCTGCGCGGCGCCGCCGTCCTCGGGGGCACCGCCACGGTGTCGGCCGCCTACGGCAGCGCCGTCACGCAGACGGCGTACGCCGCCGGAGGAACTGCGCCCCAGGTGCTCGTGGTGGTGTCGATGCGGGGAGCCGCCGACGGCCTCAGCCTCGTGGTGCCGCACGCCGACCCCGTCTACTACCGGGCGCGACCCACGATCGCGGTGCCCGCCGACCGGCTCCTGGTCAAGGACGGCATGTTCGGCCTGCACCCACGGCTGGCCCCGCTGCTGCCGCTGTGGAACCAGGGCCGGATGGCCGCCGTCCACGCCGCCGGCCTGCCGACGCCGAACCGGTCGCACTTCTCGGCGATGGAGGAGGTCGAGGACGCCGACCCCGGCTCCGAGGCCCGCGTCGGCTGGCTCAACCGTCTGGTCGGCCGCGACGGCGCCGGCTCCCCGGTCGAGGGCATCCAGTTCGGCGGCGGCGTGCCCACCACGGCGATGGCCGGTCCGCAGCCGGTGCTCGCCACCCGTGACGTCGAGTCCGTCAAGCTCGCCGGCGCCGACGGCAGCCAGGCGGGCGCCCGCCGTGCCTCGCTCACCAGGGCGTGGGCGGAGAGCGCCGACGACCTCGGGTCGAGCTTCCGGTCGGTGCTGGACGTCGTCGACGACTTCGCGGAGGTGCGCGCCGGGTCCGCCACGCCGACCAACGGTGCGGCCTACCCGGCCCGCAGCGATCTCGGGGCGGCTCTGGCCGCCACCGCCCGCACCATCCGCGCCGACATCGGTGCCGAGGTGATCACCGTCGACCATGGCTCGTGGGACCACCACACCTGGGTCGGCGCTCCCGACAACGGCTTCCTGCAGCGCATGGCCGACGAGTTCGCCGCGTCGCTCGCCGCCTTCTTCACCGACCTCGGGACGCTCGCCGACCGGGTGACGGTCGTGACGATCAGCGAGTTCGGGCGCCGCGTGGTGGAGAACGCCAACCAGGGCCTCGACCACGGGCACGGCACCGTGATGTTCGCGCTCGGCGCCGGCGTCAAGGGCGGCTACTACGGCCGCTGGCCCGGGCTCACCCAGACCTCGGACGCCGACCTCCTCGTCACCACCGACTACCGAAGCGTGCTCAACGAGGTGGTCACCCGACGTCTCGGCTCCTCCACCGCCCAGGTCTTCCCCGGCCTCCAGCCGGAGACCCTCGGCTTCATGCAGCCCGCCGCCTGAGCCCGGGACCGTCGCGGGGGGTTCAGGGGCGGGCGTGGACGCCGGCGCCGTGACTTGGTGAGGGGGTCGGCTCGTCCTCGAGCTCGGCGGCGACCGAGACGGTGAATCCGCCGAGCAGGAATCCGGCGATCGCCCCGGCGAGCAGCTTGGTGTCCATCAGTGACCCATCCCCTCGTGCAGCCCGTGGGTGAGGGCGTGGCCCTTGCCCTTCGTGAGCAGGTAGCGGTTGACCGGGTACGCGGCCGCATAGGCGACGCCGAGCGCGAGGGTCATCGAGAGCCAGAACACCGGGTTGACGAGACCTGCCTCCATCGCGCCGGGCACCATCGCCATCACCAGGTTGTCGACGACCTCCATCGTGAGGATGGAGAGGGTGTCGGCGGCCAGCACGGTGGTGAGCGCAGTGCCGAACGCGATGCCGGCCCGCACCAGTGGCAGCGTCGAGAGCGCATAACCGAACAGGAAGGCCAGTGCGACCGCCAGGACGATGGTGGTGAGGGTGGACAGGCCGGCGGCCGTGCCGATCATGAGGCCGAGGATCTCTCCGATCGCGCACCCGGTGAGGCAGTGGAGGGTGGCGCTGGCGGCCATGGCGTTGAGCTGCGGATCTCGCATCAGGTCCTCCTCGATAGTTGCTAAGTACCATAGGGGGGTATAGTGTCGACCGCAAGACCAGCGCGAGGAGCACCCCATGGACCACGACCACTCGGTCAGCTACATCAACCGCAAGGACGACTACCTCAAGCGGCTGCGGCGCATCGAGGGACAGGCCCGCGGGCTGCAGCGGATGGTCGAGGAGGAGCAGTACTGCATCGACATCCTCACCCAGGTCTCGGCGATGACCAAGGCGCTCCAGTCGGTCTCGCTCGGCTTGCTGGAGGAGCACCTCGGCCACTGCGTCGTCGGTGCAGCAGCCGCCGGCAACGAGCGCGAGGCCGACGCGAAGGTCAAGGAGGCGGCCGACGCGATCGCCCGCCTGGTCCGTTCCTGAACTACCCGAGGAGAGTCCTGATGAGCACCACTGCCGTCTTCACCGTGACCGGCATGACCTGCGCCCACTGCGTCGCCTCCGTCACCGAGGAGGTCCAGGAGATCCCCGGCGTCGAGTCGGTCGCGGTCGACCTCGAGTCGGGCCGGGTCGAGGTCACCAGCGCCGCGGCCCTCGAGGAGTCCCAGGTGCGCGAGGCCGTCGAGGAGGCGGGCTACCAGCTGGCCGACTCGCCCGCGCCCGCGTCATGAGCACGCCGCTCCGCGTCGCTGCGTTCGTGGCCGGACTGACCGCGCTCTTCGCCGTCGCGGCCGGGGTGGGCAACGCCGTCGGCCCGCTGGACGCCGAGCCCGAGGCGGAGCACGCGACGGATGCGGGCCACGGCGGTCACGAGGAGGACGCCGAGCCGGTCTCCCACCTCCCCGGCGGGTTGATGGTCTCCCAGGACGGCTACACCCTCGACCTGGAGCGCACCACGCTCGCGGCCGGACGCCGCACGGTCGCGTTCGGCATCACCGGTCCGGACGGCGACCCCGTCGTCGCGTACGACCAGGAGCACGGCAAGGACCTCCACCTCATCGCGGTGCGCCGCGACCTCACCGGCTACCAGCACGTGCACCCCGAGCTCGACGCGTCCGGCCGTTGGAGCGTCGACGTCGACCTCGATCCCGGTCAGTGGCGCCTGTTCGCCGACTTCACGCCCTCCGGCGGCCCCGCGCTCACCCTCGGCACCGACCTCGCCGTGCCCGGCTCCTACGAGCCCGCCGCGGCAGCCGCGTCGGCGCGCACCGCGCGGGTCGACGGCTACGAGGTCACGCTCGACGGCGCTCTGACACCCGGCGCGGAGTCGGTGCTCACGCTGCGCGTCACCCGCGACGGCGCGCCGGTCACCGACCTCCAGCCCTACCTCGAGGCCTACGGTCACCTGGTCGCGCTGCGCGAGGGCGACCTCGCCTACCTGCACGTGCACCCCGACGGCGGGCCCGGCGACGGCGTGACGCCGTCCGGACCGGAGGTCACCTTCGTCGCCGAGGTGCCGAGCGCCGGCCGCTACCGGCTGTTCCTCGACTTCAAGCACGAGGGCACCGTGCGCACCGCGGCGTTCCCGGTGGTGGCGTCGTGAGCACCGGCACCGGCACCGGCACCGGCACCGAGCAGGGCCAGGGCCGGGGTCAGGGCCAGGTCGAGCTCGCCATCACCGGCATGACCTGCGCGTCGTGCGCCAACCGGATCGAGCGCAAGCTCAACAAGGTCGACGGCGTCACGGCCACCGTCAACTACGCCACCGAGAAGGCGAAGGTCACCTACGACGGTGCCGTCAGTACCGACCTGCTGCTCGCCACCGTCGAGCAGGCCGGCTACCAGGCGTCGCTGCCCGCGGCCGAGGCCGAGGAGCCCGCGGAGACAGCCGACCCCACCCGCCCGCTGCGGGACCGGCTGCTGATCTCGCTGGTGCTCTCGGTGCCCGTCGTCGCGATGGCGATGGTGCCGGCACTGCAGGTGGAGTACTGGCAGTGGCTCTCGCTGACCCTCGCCGCCCCGGTCGTCGTCTGGGGCGCGTGGCCGTTCCACCGCGCCGCGTGGGCGAACCTGCGCCACGGCACCGCCACCATGGACACGCTGGTGTCGCTCGGTGTGCTCGCCGCGCTCGGGTGGTCGCTCTACGCGTTGTTCTGGGGCACGGCCGGCGAGCCCGGCATGACCCACCCCTTCGAGCTCACCATCGGGCGCACCGACGGTGCCGGCAACATCTACCTCGAGGCCGCGGCCGGCGTCACCACCTTCATCCTGGCCGGCCGCTACGCCGAGGCGCGCTCGAAGCGACGGGCCGGCGCGGCGCTACGGGCCCTGCTCGAGATGGGCGCGAAGGACGTCGCCGTGGTGCGGGACGGCCGGGAGACCCGCGTGCCCGTCGCCGACCTCGAGGTCGGCGACCGGTTCGTGGTGCGCCCCGGCGAGAAGATCGCCACCGACGGCGTCGTGGTCGAGGGCGCGTCCGCGGTCGACGCCTCGATGCTCACCGGCGAGTCCGTGCCGGTCGAGGTCGGGGTCGATGACGCCGTCGTCGGCGCATGCGTCAACGCCGGCGGCCGCCTCGTCGTCCGCGCCACCCGCGTCGGCGCCGACACCCAGCTCGCCCAGATGGCCCGCCTGGTCGAGGACGCGCAGAACGGCAAGGCCCAGGTGCAGCGGCTGGCCGACCGCATCTCCGGGGTGTTCGTGCCCGTCGTGATCGCGCTCGCCGTCGGCACCCTCGGCTTCTGGCTCGGCACGGGCACCGGGACCGAGGCGGCCTTCACCGCCGCCGTCGCGGTGCTGATCATCGCCTGCCCGTGCGCGCTCGGCCTGGCCACGCCCACCGCGCTCATGGTCGGCACCGGGCGGGGTGCCCAGCTCGGCATCCTCATCAAGGGCCCCGAGGTGCTCGAGTCGACCCGCCGCGTCGACACGATCGTCCTCGACAAGACCGGCACCGTCACCACCGGCGAGATGACGCTGCGCGACGTCGTCGCCGCGGACGGCGAGGACCCCGACGAGGTGCTCCGGCTCGCCGGCGCGGTCGAGCACGCCTCGGAGCACCCGATCGCCCGCGCCGTCGCCGACGCGGCCCGCGCCGGCGGCGAGCTGCCCGCGGTCGCCGGCTTCGCCAGCACCCAGGGCTGGGGCGTGCGCGGCACGGTCGACGGCCGCGAGGTCACGGTCGGCCGGGTCGGCGCCGACGTCGACCGCCGTCCGGGCCACACCGTCGTCGAGGTGTCGTGGGACGACGCCCCCCGCGGCTGGCTCTCCGTGGCCGATCGGGTGAAGCCCACCTCGGCCGAGGCGGTGCACCGCTTCCGCGGGCTCGGACTGCGGCCGGTGCTGCTCACCGGCGACCACGAGGCGGTGGCCCGGAGCGTGGCCGCGGAGGTCGGCATCGACGACGCCGACGTGGTCGCCGACGTGCTGCCGGCCGAGAAGGTCGACGTCGTGCGGCGGCTCCAGGCGGAGGGCCGCGTCGTCGCCATGGTCGGCGACGGCGTCAACGACGCCGCCGCGCTCGCCCAGGCCGACCTCGGCCTCGCGATGGGCACCGGCACCGACGTCGCCATCGAGGCCTCCGACCTCACCCTGGTGCGGGGCGACCTCCGGGTGGCGGCGGACGCCATCCGGCTCTCCCGCCGCACCCTGGCCACGATCAAGGGCAACCTGTTCTGGGCCTTCGCCTACAACGTCGCCGCCATCCCGCTCGCCGCCGCGGGCCTCCTCAACCCGATGCTCGCGGGCGGCGCGATGGCGTTCTCCTCGGTCTTCGTGGTGACGAACAGCCTGCGGTTGAGGCGGTTCCGCTAGAGCTCCAGCCGCATCACGCACCGCCGGACGGTGGGGCGGGAGACCTCGACGAGACCGGCGGCGGCGAACACGGAGACCGTGCCGACGTGCAGCTCCTCGTCGATCACGTCGCGCGTGAGGATCGGATAGGCCTCGACGGCGCGAGCGCCACGAGTGCGGGCGTGCTCGACGGCGGCCGCGGCCAGGGCGCGGCTGACCCCGCGCCTGCGGTGGCCGGCCCGTGTGAAGAGACAGGTGATCGCCCACACCGATGGGTCGGCCGGGTCCTCGTCGCGGCCCAGCCACGGCACCTGGCCCACGCGGACCAGGCCCTCGTAGGCCGGTCGCGGCTCGACCGCGCACCACCCGGCCGGCACGCCCTCGCGGTAGGCGACCAGCCCGCTGGTGTCGGGCGACTCCGGGTGTCCTGCGTCGGTCTGCTGCCGCAGCCGGAACGCACGCTCCTCCGCCGGGAACGACCCGAAGGACTCGCCCCGGGCGAGCTTGCGGCGCTGGCACCAGCACCGGGACCCGGCGCCTCGCGTCCCGAAGACCGCCTCGAGGTCCTCCCAGGCTGCCTCGTTGGCGGGCACGATGTCGACCACCCGCCGATCATCGCCCACCGGGACGTTCGTAGCCTCGCCTCGTGAGGGGGGAGTCGTTCCGGAGCGGGCTGCGGCTCGGGGTGCCGTACGGCGCGGTCGGGTTCGCGCTGTCGGGATCGTTCGGCGTGCTCGCCGTCCAGGCCGGCTTCACCGTCGCCCAGGCGATCGCCACCTCCGCCCTGGTGTTCGCGGGCTCGGCCCAGTTCGCCGCGCTCTCGATCGTGGCGGGCGGTGGCGGGCTCGGCGCCGCGCTGTCGGCCGCGACCCTCATGCACTCGCGGTTCCTGGCCATGGGCATCGCGCTGGCGCCGTCGCTGCCCGGCGGCCCGCTGCGCCGGGCGGTCCAGGGCCAGGCGGTGGTGGACTCCTCCTGGGCGCTGGCCAACCGGGGTGACGGCACCTTCGACCGTTTCGTGCTCTTCGGCACCACCGTGCCGCAGTACCTCGGCTGGTTCGCCGGCACCGCGACGGGCGCGCTCGCCGGCGACCTGCTCGGCGACACCGACCGGCTGGGTCTCGACGCCCTCTTCCCGACGTTCTTCGTCGGCATCCTCCTCGCCGAGCTGCGGAACCCGCGGGCGCGGGCGGCGGCGGCCCTCGGCGCGGTGATCGCCCTGGCGCTGGTGCCGTTCACCCCGCCGGGCATCCCGGTGCTCGTGGCCGGCGCCGCTGCGCTCGTCGGGCTGGGCCGCGGGCACGACGTCGTGGCCGAGGAGGCGGCGGCGAGGTGAACCTCAGCGAGGGGCAGGTGTGGCTGCTGATCGGCGCGCTCGCGGCGGTGACGGCCACCACCAAGGCGGTCGGCCCGGCTCTGGTCGGCGGACGCGAGCTGCCGCGCTGGCTCGCCGGCGTGATCGCGATGATGGCGCCCGCCCTGCTGACCGCGCTGGTGGCGACGTCCGTGCTCGCCGACGGCCGGCGGCTCGCGGTGGGGGCCGACACCGTCGGCGTCGCGGTGGCCGGCGTGCTGCTCTACCTGCGGGCGCCGTTGATCGTGGCGAGCATCGCCGCCGTCGGTGTCACCGCGGGCCTTCGCGCCCTAGCCGGCTGACGCCGCGACGCGGAGCCGCTCGCCGAGCTCGTGGGCGACGCTGCGGAGCTCCGGGCCGCCGAGGATCCGGTAGTCCGGCAGCTCGACCAGCTGGGCGGCGTACCAGCGGGGGTTGCTCGTGCTGCCGGTGAGCAGGGTGCCCTCGCCGTCGGCGGTGAGCCGGCCCAGCGCCCGCGGCAGCCGTCGCCGCGCCTCGTCCAGCGGCAGCGCCACCCGCACCTCGGTGGCGAACTCCCAGCCGACGGCGAGGTGGTCCTCGAGCTCGGCCACGGCGTCGAGGTCGGGGGGCACGGGCGCCTCGGCGTCCTCGACGCGGACGTCGAGGACCCGGTCGACCCGGTACGCGCGCCGCCCCCCGGAGCGGTGGTCGAGACACAGCAGGTACCAGCGACCGTGCCGCACCACCACCGCCCACGGGTCCACCTCGGCCTGCCACTCCGTGCCCGACTCGGAGCGGTAGCCGAGCCGCACCCGGCGCCGCGCCGAGCACGCCTCGACGAGGGTGCTGGTGACGGCCGGGTCGGGGCGGGCGGCCCCCCGGTCCGGCGCCGCCGCCGCGGCCCGGCGGACGGCGGCCGCCTGCTCGGCCACCGGCGCAGGCAGCCCGCGCAGGATCTTGGCGAGCGCGCTGCCGACGGGCCCGTCGTCGTCACCGGCATCGTGGTGGCCGTCGAGCACGGCCATCACCAGCCCGAGCGCCTCCGCCGCGCTGAACGTCAGCGGCGGCAGTCGCAGCCCGCGCCCGAGCCGGTAGCCGCCGTAAGGGCCACGCGCGGACTCCACCGGGATGCCGGCGTCGCGCAACAGACCCACGTAGCGCCGGGCGGCACGCTCGGAGACGCCGAGCCGGCGGCCCAGCGCGTCGGCGGTGATGCCGGGGTGGTCCTGGAGCAGGAGCAGGCACGCCAGCGCCCGGGCCGTCGGGCTGGCGTCGCTCGCGGGCATGGCCGGCAGTCTGCCAGCGCAACCGGACGCGATCCGACCGGAACCACGGCTACGGTCGCTCGCATGACGACAACCCCCGTCTGGGAGCCCCCGATCGCCGGCACCGAGACCGAGGCGCTGCTCGGCGCCCTGGACCGGCTGCGCCTCACGTTCCGGTGGAAGGCCGACGGCCTCGACGCCATGGGGCTCGACACCCGCATCGGCGCCTCCGCGCTGACCCTCGGCGGACTGCTCAAGCACCTCGCCGCGGTGGAGGACCATCACTGGACCCAGAAGCTCGACGGCGGGCCGATCACCGGGCCGTGGGGTGAGCTCGGCCACGACATGAGCGAGGACTGGGAGTTCCGCACCGCACGCGACGACAGCCCCGAGCAGCTCTACGCGCTGTGGGACGAGTCCGTCGCGCGCAGTCGCGCCACGGTGGCGGCCGCCGTCGCCGACGGCGGGCTCGACCGGACCGTCGCGGCAGCGGACGCCGACGGCCGGCACGCCAACCTGCGTCGGCTGGTGTGCGACCTGCTCGAGGAGTACGGCCGCCACACCGGTCACGCCGACCTGCTGCGCGAGGCGGTCGACGGCCGGGTCGGCGAGGACCCCCCGGAGGACTGGGTGCCGCCTGCGGTGTTCCGGCCTTGACTGACACCATCTCTCGACTATAATCGAACACATGTTCGACTCGGGTCCGGAAGTGCAGGCGCTGCGGGGGCTCGTCGCGCTGCTGGGAGACGTCGAGCCCGCCGCCGCCGACGCCGGCATGGTCGACCAGCTCGACGCGCTGGAGCGGATCAAGGCCGCCGCCTCAGCGGCCCAGGCGCGGGTCGCCGTCGGTCTCGACGACGCACGCCGGGCCGCGCGGACGCCGCCGCCGGACGCCTCGGTCGGCGCCGAGGTCGGTCTCGCCCGTCGCGAGAGCCCGCACCGCGGACGGCGGCTGCTCGAACTCGGCCGGGCGCTGGTGCACGACCTGCCCGAGACGATGGCCGCGCTCGCTCGCGGCGACCTCAACGAGCACCGCGCGATGATCATCGCCGGCCAGACCCGCGAGATCACCGCCGCGGTTCGCCGCGCCGTCGACGCCGACCTCGCGAGCCGGCCCGAGACCTTGGCCGAGCTCGGCGACCGCCGACTGCAGTGGGAGGTCCTCCGCTCGGTGATGCGTCACGACCCCGAGGGGTCGGAGCAGCGCCGCGAGCTCGCCGTCCGGCGGCGCCACGTGTCAGGACGTCGACTGCCTGACGGCATGGGTCAGATCACGGCAGTGGTGCCGGAGCACTCCTTCGCCGCCATCCTCCAGTCCCTGCACTCCCGCGCCCATGCCGACGTCGCCCGCGGCCAGGCTGACGGCCGTAGCCACGCCCAGGTCGTCGCTGATCTCCTCATCGCCCGCCTCACCGGCCAGGCCACCGCCCAGGCGGTCCCGCTCAAGCTCAACCTGGTCGTCGCCGCCGAGGCACTGTTCGGCGACGGCGACGAACCCGCCGAGCTCTCCGGGCACGGCCCCATCCCTGCCGGCGTCCTCCGCAAGCTCGCGCTCGCGTCACCCGAGCACGACACCGTCATCCGGCGATTGTTCCGGTTCGACGCCACGGACCGGCTGGTCGCGATGGAGTCGACCCGACGCGGCTTCACCGGACTGCTCCGCGAGTTCATCGAGATCCGGGACCAGATCTGCCGTACGCCCTTCTGCAACAGCCCGATCCGGCACGGCGACCACGTCCACCGGGTCGCCGACGACGGCGCGACCGCCGAGGTCAACGCCGCGGGGCTCTGCGCCGCCTGCAACCTCCGCAAGGAGCAAGCCGGCTGGCGACATCGAGTGCTCAGCACCTCCGACCTCGACCCCCACCAGGTCGAGGTGACCACACCCTCCGGGCACCGACATCGCTCAACCGCACCGCCCGCCCCACCGGGCCAACGCTGGGTCCAGCAGCTCCCCGGTCACTGGGTGCTCGTCGCCTGACCGGTGCAACGGATCCACTCCGGCTGAGCGAGACGGTCTGGAACGTCGGGCTCAGCGGGTGGGGATACGGGCGAGCAGGTAGCCCCAGGTGGTGAACCCGAGCGCCGTGAGCACACCGGCGGCGCCACGGAGCCGGCCGTGGGCCAGCTCGCGCACCATCGCCCCGGGCAGCACCCGGCGGACGTAGTGGCGCTCGTCGAACGTGGCGTCGGGCGCGCCGACCATCGAGGCGACCATCGCCTTGGAGCGGCCCTCCCAGAGCGAGCGGCTGCGCAGGTAGCGCCAGGTGCCGCGGGCGGCGGGCACCCGGTGGCGCACCACGGCGGCCGGCTCGGAGACCACCCGGCTCCCCGGCACCTGCTGCGCCACCCGGATGCAGAACTCGGTGTCGTCGCACCCGACCGGGGCGGCGCCGCGCCGGCTGACCCGCTCGTCGAACCCGCCGACCCGGTCGAGCAGCTCACGGCGTAGCGAGAAGCTCGCGCCCGTCACGTTGCGCACGTCGGTGCGGACGGTCGGCCGGCCCCGATGGCTGCATCCGACCACCCAGTCGAGCTCGGGGGGCAGGTGCGCCGGCCGCTCGTCGTCCCAGGCCGGCTCCACCCAGCCGCCGACGATCTGCACCCGGGGGTCGTCGTAGGGCGCGGCGAGCCGCTCGAGCCAGTCCGGGGTGGGCACGGCGTCGTCGTCGAGGAACGCGACGACGTCGCCGACGGCCTCCCGCAGCGCCGTGTTGCGGGCACCGGCGATCCCGCCGTGGTCGGCGTTCGCCACGGCCCTCACCTCCGGCCACCGGCGACGCACCTCTGCCAGCAGGTCGAGGTTGCGGTCGACCACGACGAGGACCTCCGCCGGAGCCCGGGTCTGGGCGGCCAGCCCGGCCAGCCCGTCGGCGAGGTCGGGCAGGCGCTCGCTCGCGTGGGTGCAGATCGCCACGCTGAGCGCGAGTGAGCCGCGCATCGATCCTCCCCCCGACGACCACCCGTGCACTAGGTTCCGATGACCATGGGGGGAGGCCCGTTGAGGGTATACATCGCCGGCGCGGGCGGGATGCTCGGCGCCGCCGTGGTCGAGGCGTGGGACGCCGAGGCCACGGTGGAGGCGAGCGACCTCGTGCCCCCGCGGCGAGACGATGCGGCGCGTCGACGTCGCCGACGCCGACGCCTTCGGCCGGGCCGTGGCGGACTTCGGGCCGGACCTCCTCGTCAACCTCGCCGCCGAGACCGACCTCGAGCAGTGCGAGCGGGAGCCGGACCGGGCCTGGGCGTCGAACGCCGTCGGGGCCGAGAACGGCGGCCGGATCGCCCAGCGGCTCGACATCCCCTACGTGTACGTCTCGACCGCCGGCGTCTTCGGCGGCGAGAAGGAGGTCTACTCCGACGGCGACACCCCCGACCCGCTCACGGTCTACGCGCGCTCGAAGCTGCACGGCGAGCGTTTCGTACAGGAGCACGTGCGGCGCCACTTCGTGATCCGCGCGGGCTGGATGATGGGCGGCGGGCCCGGGGTCGACAAGAAGTTCATCGAGAAGGTGCACGCCCAGATCCGCGGCGGCGCCACCACGATCTACGCCGTGACCGACCTGCTGGGCAGCCCCACCTACACCGAGGACTTCGCCCGCGGCATGGTGCGGGTGGTGCGCGAGGCGCCGTACGGCACCTACCACCAGGTCGGCCACGGCACCGCCAGCCGCTACGAGGTCGCGGTGGCCTTCGTCGAGCTGCTCGGCCTCGCGGACCACGTCGAGGTCGTGCCCGTGACCTCCGACCACTTCGCCGAGACCTACTTCGCCCACCGGCCGCCGTCCGAGCAGCTCGTCAACGACCGGCTCGCCGCGCTCGGCCTCGACACGATGCGGCACTGGCGCGACGCCCTGGCCGAGTACAGCGCGGTCTTCCCGGCCGTCAGGTGAAGGTGCGCCCCTCGCCGCGGTAGGTCGGCACCACCCCGGCCCGGCTGCCGTCGGAGTCGGCGAGGAGGAGCTCGTCGACGCGCTCGCACAGCTCGCCGGCCTTGGCGAGGCGGAACCAGACCCGGTCGCCGAGCCGAAGCCGGTCGGCGGCCGGGCCGCGCAGCGGGGTCTGCACCTCGCCGGCGCCCTCGGCCGGCAGCAGCCGCAGCCCGTCGGGGTAGGTGGGCACCGGGAGCCGGTCGCGACCGATCGGGCCGGAGGCGATCCACCCGCCACCGGAGACGGTGACCAGGCCGGGCGCCGGACGACGGCACACGTCGAGACCGACGAACGCGGCCGGTCGGACGTCGAAGGCGTCGTAGCCGTCGAACAGGGTCGGTGCGAACAGACCGGAGCCGGCGGCCACCTCGGTGACCGACGGGTCGGCCGCCGTCGACTCCAGCGAGCCGGTGCCGCCGCCGTTGACGAACTCGAGGTCGGCCAGCTCGCGGACCGCGTCCACGACGGCGCCGCGGCGCTCGGCGAGCTCGACCACGGTGGCCGCCTTCATCCGCCGCACCATCGCCGCGCGCACCGGGTTGGGTCCGCGGTCGGCGAGCCCCGCCACCTGGCCCTCGTAGGCGAGCAGGCCCACCAGCCGCAGCGCCGGCTCGGCCAGCACCGCCCGGGCCAGCGCGACGGCGTCCGCCGGCGTGCGGACGGGCGAACGGCGCGTGCCGAGGTGCACCCGGCCGCGGGCGTAGCGCAGCGAGGCGTCGAGGTCGAGGCACACCCGCAGCGGCGCTGCCACCGCCGGCAGCGTGGCGGTGAGCAGCTCGAGGCTCTCGACGCTGTCGATCATCAGGGTCACCCGCTCGGCGGCCACCGGGTCGGCGCCCAGCCGGGTCAGCGCTCCGCGCTCGGCGCTCGGGTAGCCGACGACGACGTCCTCCCACTCCTCGGCCAGCCACAGCGCCTCGGCGAGGGTGAAGGCGAGCACGCCGGCGAAGCCGGGGGTGTCGAGGGCCCGGTGGATCAGTGAGCGGCAGCGCACCGACTTGCTGACCACGCGGACCGGCAGTCCGGCGGCGCGGCGCACCAGGTCGGCCGCGTTGGCGTCGAACGCTTCCAGATCGACCGCCGCGACGGGGCCGTCCCGATGCTGCGTGGCGGCGTCGAGGCGGGCATGCTGGCTGCTCATGGGCGAGCCGAACACTACCGGGGGCATCGGCACCTGGCGGAACTGGGCAGGCAACCAGCGCGCCGAGGACGTCGAGGTCGTCGCGCCGCGTGACCGCGACGAGCTGGCCGAGGTGGTGGCCCGGGCCGCCGCCGACGGCCGTCGGGTGCGCCCGATCGGCACCGGCCACTCCTTCACCGGGGTCGGGGTGCCGGTCGACGTGCAGCTCCGCCTCGACCACCTGGACGGCGTCCTCGCGGTCGACCACCGCACCCGCCGGGTCACCGTCGAGGCCGGGATGGCGCTGCACCGGCTCAACCGCGCGCTGTTCGGTCTCGGGCTGGCGCTCACCAACCTCGGCGACATCGAGGAGCAGACCATCGCCGGGGCGATCTCGACCGGCACCCACGGCAGCGGTCTGCGCTTCGGCGGCCTCGCCACCCAGGTGGTCGGGCTCGAGCTGGTGCTCGCGGACGGGTCGACGCTCGTGGCCTCGGAGACCGAGAACGCCGACGTGCTGTCACTGGCGCGGGTCGGACTCGGCGCCCTCGGGGTGCTGGTGAGCGTGACCCTCCAGACCGAGCCCGCGTTCGCCGTCCACGCCCGCGAGGGGCACGCGGAGCTCGACGACGTGCTCGCCCGGTTCGAGGACGACATCGAGAGCACCGACCACGTCGACCTCCACTGGTTCCCCCACACCAGCAAGGTGCTCACCAAGCACAACCAGCGCCGTCCGCTCGCCGACGGGCTCGACCCGCTCTCGCGGTTCGGCGCCTGGTGGGACGACGAGTTCCTCGCCAACCGGCTCTATCCCGCCCTGGTCGGCGCCGGCGCCCGCGTCCCGCGGCTGGTGCCCCCGATCGCCCGGTTCGTGGGCCGGGTGCTCGGCGAGCGCGAGTTCCGCGACGTGTCGTACCGAGTGTTCGCCTCGCGCCGCGAGGTGCGGTTCGAGGAGATGGAGTACGCCGTGCCGCGCGAGCAGGGCCTCGACGTCGTCCGCGAGCTCGTCGACCGGGTGGTCCACAGCGACTGGCGGATCGCCGTCCCCGTGGAGATCCGCACCGCGGCCGCCGACGACGTCGCGCTCTCGACGGCCTACGGCCGCGACTCGGTCTACGTGGCCGTGCACACCGCGCCCGGCAGCCCGGACCGCGAGCCCTACTTCGCCGCCCTCGAGCAGATCGCGGGCCAGGTCGGCGGCCGGCCGCACTGGGGCAAGCTGCACGGTCTGGACGCCGACACCTTGCGCGAGCGCTACCCGCGCTTCGAGGAGTTCCGCGCCCTGCGCGACCGCCTCGACCCCGACCGCGTCCTCACCAACCCCCACCTCGACCGCGTCCTGGGCTGAGGGGTCGACCCGATCAGTCGTCGGAGAGCTCGTCCTGGGCCGTCGAGTGGAGCGCGTCCTCGAGAGCCGGGATCTCGTCGACCAGGCGCACCAGGTCGGACTTGGTGAAGTGCACGACCTCGAGCTCGGTCTGCGAGACCACCGCGGCCGTGCGCAGCCGCTTCTCGAGGATGCCGACCTCGCCGATGACCGAGCCGGGGCCGACGGTGGCGACCGTCTCGCCGTTCTTGCGGATCGCCACCTCGCCCGAGAGGAGCACGTAGGCCTTGTCGGCGGGGGTGGTCTCCGACATCAGGGACCACTGCGCGGGCAGGTGCACCAGCTTCCCCGCCTCCGCCAGCTTCTTGAGGTCGGCGTCGGAGAGACCGGAGAACCGGTCCACCGAGCGGAGCCGATCGGCGGTGGCGGAGGAGTCGGAGCGGGCCACGGCGGAGCCTTTCGTCGGAGGAGAGCAGGCGCAGCCTAGGCCGACCGACCGCCGTCAGTACAGGTGTCCACCGAGAGGTCCGGACCGGTCAGGGGCGGACCTCGACGTCCTTCCAGAACGCCACCCGGTCGGCGACCCTCCGGGCCGGCGGCTTCGGCTCGGGGTAGTAGAAGGCCGAGTCGGGGCTGACCTGTCCGTCGGCCTCGAGCGTGTAGTACGACGCCTCGCCCTTCCACGAGCAGGTGCTGTGGTGCTCGGAGGGGCGGAGCACCGCGGGGTCGACCGAGGCCAGCGGGAAGTAGTGCCGGCCCTCGACGACGACCGTCTTGTCCGACTCCGCGATGACCCGGCCGTTCCAGATGGCGCGCATGCCGGGACGCTACGCCGGTTCGCCCACGGCCGAGACGAGATCGGCGATCGAGTCGACGACGCGGGTGGGGCGGTAGGGGAACGTCTCCACCTGCTCCGGCCGGGTCGAGCCGCTGGTGACGAGCACGGTGCGCAGGCCGGCCTCGAGACCGCTGATGATGTCGGTGTCCATCCGGTCGCCGACCATCACGGTCGTCTCCGAGTGGGCCTGGAGCCGGTTGAGCGCGCTGCGCATCATCAGCGGGTTGGGCTTGCCGATGAAGTACGGCTGCCGCCCGGTCGCGGTGCTGATGAGCGCGGCCACCGAGCCGCAGGCCGGCAGCAGACCCTGGTGGCTCGGGCCGCTCACGTCGGGGTTGGTGGCGAGGAACCGCGCGCCGCCGTCGATGAGCCGGACCGCCCGGGTGATCGCCTCGAAGGAGTAGGTGCGGGTCTCGCCGAGCACCACGTAGTCGGGGTCGCGGTCGGTCATCACGTAGCCGACGTCGTGCAGCGCCGTGGTGAGCCCGGCCTCGCCCACGACGTAGGCCGAGCCGTCCGGCCGCTGCTCGGCGAGGAACTGCGCGGTGGCCAGCGCCGAGGTCCAGATCGCCTCCTCCGGGACGTCGATGCCGCTGCGCAGCAACCGGGCCCGCAGGTCGCGCGGGGTGAAGATCGAGTTGTTCGTCAGCACCAGGAACTGCAGGCCGGAGGCCTTGAGCGCCTCGACGAACTCCGCGGCGCCGGCGATCGGGTCCTCCTCGTGCACGAGGACGCCGTCCATGTCGGTCAACCAGGTCTCGACGGCTCGGGTCATGGCCCCAGTCTGGGGGTTGAGAGGATCAGCCCATGACCGTGGTGCTGGGCATCGAGACCTCGTGCGACGAGACGGGCGTCGGACTGGTCCGCGACGGTGTGCTGCTCGGGGAGGCGCTGGCCTCCAGCATCGACGAGCACGTCCGCTTCGGCGGTGTGGTGCCCGAGATCGCCGCGCGGGCCCACGTGCAGGCGATGGTGCCGACGCTGCGGGCCGCGATGACCGACGCCGGGCTGGCCTGGCACGAGGTCGGCGCGGTCGCCGTCACCGCCGGACCCGGCCTCGCCACCGCCCTCCACGTCGGGGTGGCCGCCGCCAAGGCGGCCGCGCTCGCGCTCGGCGTCCCGCTGTACGGCGTGCACCACCTCGCCGGGCACGCCGCGGCCGACACCCTCGTGCACGGACCGCTCCCCGACCACAGCGTCGCCCTCGTCGTCAGCGGCGGCCACACCAGCCTGCTGTCGGTGCGCGACCTGGTGCGCACCCCGATCGTGCACCTCTCCGACACCCTCGACGACGCCGCCGGCGAGGCCTTCGACAAGGTCGCCCGGCTGCTCGGCCTCCCCTACCCCGGCGGCCCGTCGGTCGACCGGGTGGCGCGCGACGGCGACCCGCACGCCGTCCGCTTCACCCGCCCGCTGATGGGCCAGCGCGACCCCGCCCTCGGGTTCTCGTTCTCGGGCCTCAAGAGCGCGGTGGCCCGCTACGTGGCTGCTCCGCGCGACCCCGGCATCTCCACCGCCGACGTCGCCGCCTCGTTCCAGGAGTGCGTCGCCGACACGGTGGTCACCAAGGCGCTGCGGGCCTGCCACCAG
This sequence comes from uncultured Actinomycetota bacterium, assembly GCA_963845795.1. GTDB lineage: Bacteria > Actinomycetota > Actinomycetes > Propionibacteriales > Nocardioidaceae > Nocardioides. The sequence goes on from CAWJTG010000018.1 coordinate 272,677, forward strand.
GAGGGCGTCGAGACGCTGGTGGTCGTGGGTGGCGTGGCCGCCAACAGCCGGGTCCGGTCGCTCGCCGAGGAGCGGTGCGCGCAGGCCGGCGTCGAGCTGCGGGTGCCGCCGATGCGCCTGTGCACCGACAACGGCGCCATGATCGCCGCCATCGGCGACCTGCTCGTGCGCGAGGGCGTCGCCCCGTCGCCGACCGACCTCGGTGCCCGCTCCAGTGTTCCGCTCGAGCTCGCCCAGCTCGTCTGAGCCGCCTACGTGCTGCTGGCCCGCCGGTACTGCGCCACCGAGAGCGGCACGAAGACCACCAGGATGATCACCACCCAGATCAGCGTGTAGAGCACGGGGTGCTGCATCGACCAGGCGTCGGGGACGGGGATCGACGGGTCGGTGTTGCCGAACAGCTCGCGGCAGGCCTGGGTGAGGGTGGAGACCGGGTTCCAGAGCACGAAGGTCTCGAGGACGCCGTCGAAGGACTCCTGCGGCACGAAGGCGTTGGAGAGGAACGTGAGCGGGAAGATGACGATGAAGGAGGCGTTGTTGACCACCTCGACGCTCGGGACGATCAGCCCGACCAGCGCCATGATCCAGCTGATGGCGTAGGCGAAGAGAAGCAGCAGCCCGAAGCCGAGCAGCAGGTCGACCACCCCCTCGCGCGCCCGCCAGCCGACGAGCAGGCCGGTGAGCGCCATGATCACCAGCGACAGCGCGTTGTAGATGACGTCGGAGGCGGTGCGCCCGACGAGCACGGCCGAGCGCGACATGGGCAGGGACCGGAACCGGTCGATGATGCCCTTCTGCATGTCCTCGGCGATGCCGGCGCCGGTGAACGTGGCGCCGAAGACGACGGTCTGGGCGAAGATGCCGCCGACCAGGAACTCCTTGTAGTCGACGTCGCCCGGCACGTCGATCGCGCCGCCGAACACGTAGGCGAAGAGCAGCACGAACATGATCGGGCTGATCAGCACGAAGACGAGCACCTCGGGCACCCGCTTGATCTTGATGACGTTGCGCCAGGCGACGACCCAGCCGTCGTTGAGCGCCTTCGACATGGTGCTCACGCGGTGGCCTCCTCGGTGTCGCGCGGGTCGTCGTCGGCGTGCTCCTCGGCCGCGTGGCCGGTGAGCGAGAGGAACACGTCGTCGAGGGTGGGACGCCGCAGACCGATGTCGAGAACCCGGACGTCGGCGGCGTCGAGCTCGTCGAGCACCCGCCGCAGCGAGTGGACGCCGTCGCGCACCGCGGCGGTGACGGTGCGGTCCTCGCGCTGCACCTCGCCCACCGCCACCGTGGTGAGCATCCGCTCGACCTCGGCGACCGAGCCGCTGTCGGCGACCACGACCTCGACCCGCTCGCCGCCGGTCCGGGCCTTCAGCTCGTCGGCGGTGCCGCGGGCGATGGCCTTGCCGTGGTCGATGACGAGGATGTCGTCGGCGAGCCGGTCGGCCTCCTCGAGGTACTGCGTGGTGAGCAGCAGGGTGGCGCCGCCGCTCACCAGCTCGCGGATGACGTCCCACATCTGCTGCCGGCTGCGCACGTCGAGCCCGGTGGTGGGCTCGTCGAGCACCAGCACCGGCGGCGCCGCCACCAGCGCTCCGGCGAGGTCGAGCCGACGACGCATGCCGCCGGAGTAGGTCTTGGACGGGCGGTCGCCGGCGTCGGCGAGGTCGAACCGCTCGAGCAGCTCGCGGGACCGCTCGCGCGCCCGGGCCTTGCCCATGCCGTAGAGCCGGCCGACCATCGTGAGGTTCTCGTAGCCGGTGAGGTTCTCGTCGACGGCGGCGTACTGCCCGCTGAGCCCGATCCGCCGGCGCACGCCCTGCGGGTCCTTCAGCACGTCGACGCCGGCGACGGTGGCCGTGCCCTCGTCGGGCACCAGCAGCGTGGTGAGGCACCGGACCGCGGTGGTCTTGCCGGCGCCGTTGGGGCCGAGCAGTGCCAGCACCTCTCCCTCGGGGACGTCGAGGTCGAGCCCGGCCAGGGCCACGACGGACTTGTAGCGCTTGACCAGGCCCCGAGCGCTGATCATGTCGGCCATGCGTTCCTCTTTCGGGGGGACGGTGTCGGACGAGACCGTACCGACCGCCGCCGACGGCACAAGTCATCGCAGATCGGCGCGGCGTCTGGGAGGTTGGTCGCGTGCACCTGGTGGGGATCGACCTGGCCTGGGGCGAGCGCAACCCCACCGGGCTCGCCGTCCTCGACGACGACGCCCGCCTGCTCGCCACGGCGGCGGTGCGCACCGACGAGGAGATCGCGGCCTGGCTCGCCCCCTTCGTGGCGGGCGAGTGCGTGGTGGGCATCGACGCGCCGATCGTGGTGCGCAACCCGACCGGCTCGCGGCCGGCCGAGAAGGCGCTGTCGCAGGACTTCCGCCGCTACGACGCCGGCGCCCACCCCGCCAACACCGGCAAACCGGAGTTCGCCGGGGGCACCCGCGCCGCCCGGGTGGCCGCGCTGCTCGGACTCGACGTCGACCCGGAGGAGCCGTCGGCGCGGCGGGCGATCGAGGTCTACCCGCACCCCGCCACCGTGGTGCTGCTCGGCCTCGACCGGATCCTGCAGTACAAGCACAAGACGGGCCGCGACGTCGACCTGCTGCGCGGCGAGCTGCTGCGGCTGATGGACGGCATGGCCGCGCGGGTGCGCACCGGCGAGGCCTGGGCCGAATTGCGTGCGCAGGTGACCGGCGCCACCCGCAAGCACGAGCTGCGCCGGGTCGAGGACCAGGTCGACGCGGTGGTGTGCGCCTACGTGGCGTGGCTCGCCCGCCACCGCCCGGAGACCCTCACCGCCTACGGCGACCGCGCCACGGGCCGGATCGTCACCCCGGCGCTGCGCCCCGACCCCGCCGCCGTCTACGCCGCCGACCACGCCGAGCTGGAGGAGGCGGGGCACGACGCCGTCGCCCTCGTCACCCAGGTGCTCGACGAGGCCGGCATCAACTACCTCTCGGTCACCGGGCGCACCAAGTCGGTCGCCTCCTTCACCGAGAAGGCCGGTCGCGAGCGCGACGGCGCGCGGCTCTACGACGACCCGCTGGGGCAGATCACCGACCAGCTCGGCGTCCGCGTGATCACCTACGTGGCCGACGACGTCGACGCCGTGGCCGAGCTGCTCTCGGAGCAGGTGGTGGTCACCGACGACCGCGACCTGGGCCAGGAGACCGCACGCCAGGGCCGGTTCGGCTACGCCAGCCGGCACCTGCTGTTCGGGCTCGACCCGGCCCGCGAGGGACACTCCGACTTCGAGCGGCTGCGTGGCCGCACGGTGCAGGTGCAGGTGCGCACCGTGGTGCAGCACGCGTGGGCCGAGTTCGAGCACGAGGTGCGCTACAAGGGCACGGTCCCCGAGGAGCACGCCCGTGAGCTCGACCGCCGCTTCACCCTCGCCGCCGGGCTGCTCGAGCTCGCCGACCGTGAGTTCAGCGAGATCCGGCACCGGTTGCGCGGCCTCACGCCCGACCTCCCGACCGTCGAGGCCGACGACCCGCGCATCGACCCGCGCGAGCTCGCCGGGTTCCTCGCCGCCCACTACGCCGACGCCGCCTGGTCGCGGGCGGAGCACTACCGGTGGATCTCGGGGCTGCTGCTCGCCGTCGGCGTCACCACCCTCGACGAGCTGGCCGACACGCTGCGCGGTGCCGACGAGGGCACCATCGCCGACCGGATGGCCTACCGCCAGCAGCCCGGCGCGATCCGGCGGCTCGACGACGCGCTGCTGTGGGTCCACGGTGCGGCGTACGCCGACCTCGACGACAACAGCCACCGGCGCGACGCCCTGCGCGCCCGCCTGGGTCGGCTCCGGGGCGAGACGGAGGCGGCGCCGTGACCCCTGCCGAGCTGGTGACCGAGGCGTTCGAGCGGGTCCGCGAGAGCGCGCTGGCCGTCGTGGACGGCCTGTCCGACGACGACCTGCGCCACCGCCCCGGACCCGATGCCAACCCGATCGGCTGGCTGGTGTGGCACCTGACCCGGGTCCAGGACGACCACGTGGCCGGCGTGGCCGGGCACGACCAGGTGTGGGACGAGCACGCGGCACGGTTCGACCTGCCCTACGACCACGCCGACCACGGCTACGGTCACACCAGCGACCAGGTGGCCGCGTTCACCGCCTCCGCCGGCCTGCTCGCCGACTACCTCACCGCCGTCCACGAGCGCACCGTCGGCTACCTCGCCACCCTCGGCCCCGACGACCTCGACCGCGTCGTCGACGAGGGCTGGGACCCGCCGGTCACCCTCGGCGTGCGGCTGGTGAGCGTCGTGAACGACGACACCGCCCACGTCGGGCAGGCGGAGTACGTGCGCGGGCTGCTGGGCCGCTGAGAGGGTGGGGGGCATGACCGACGCCCCCGCCCCGCTCGAGACCCTCCGCGAGGACTGGGAGCGCGCCCTGTGCGTGGTCGCCCACCCCGACGACCTGGAGTTCGGCGCCGCCGCCGCGGTGGCGCGCTGGACCGGTCAGGGCAAGACGATCACCTACTGCATGGTCACCAGCGGCGAGGCCGGCATCGACGGGCTGGATCCCGACGAGTGCCGCGTCGTCCGCGAGGAGGAGCAGCGCGAGTCGGCCCGTCTCGTCGGTGTCGACGAGGTGGTGTTCCTCGGCCTCCCCGACGGCGTCCTCGAGTACGGCGTGCCGCTGCGGGCCGCGATCGCCCGCGAGGTGCGCCGGTTCCGCCCCGACGTCGTGCTCACCGGCAACTTCCGCGACACCTGGGGCGGGGCGAACCTCAACCAGGCCGACCACATCGCCGTCGGCAAGGCCGTGGTCGACGCCGTCCGCGACGCCGGCAACCGCTGGATCTTCCGCGACCAGCTCGAGTCCGGGGGCCTCGAGCCCTGGGGCGGCGTCGGCGAGGTGTGGGCCTTCGGCTCCCCGCAGTCCACCCACGGCGTCGACACCACCGACACCTTCGACGCCGGCGTCGCCTCCCTCGAGGCCCACCGCGCCTACATCGACGGCCTCGGCTGGGAGCACTTCGACCCCCGCGAGTTCCTGGAGGGCATGGCCCGCCCGACCGGCCAGCGCCTCGGCGTCGGCATGGCGGCCGCCTTCGAGGTGTTCCCGATGGGCTGGGGCGAGTAGGGGTCGTGGGGCCCGGGGCTGCGCAATTCACTGGCTAACTAGTGATTTGGGCAGACCTCACCCAGGAAACCCGCACTTCACACAGGGATCTCCCCGTGCGAAGTGCGCAATTCACAAGTGAACCAGTGAATTGCGCAGCAGGCGTCACCGGGCCCCCGCGGTCGCCACCCGGTACCGCACGAACGAGGGCACGAGGACGGCGGCCGCGACGACGCCGACGACGACGAGCACGCCACCACCCGCGCTCGCGGCGGCGGTGCCGACCCCGGCGGCCGCGGCGCCGTGGGCGACGTCGGCGACCCGGGGACCGCCGGCGACGACGACGATGAAGATGCCCTGGAGCCGGCCGCGGATGGCGTCGGAGGCGGCGGCCTGGAGCATCGAGGTGCGGAAGGCCGACGACGAGATGTCGGCCGCCCCGCCCACCACCAGCATGAGCACCGCGACCACCAGCATCGTGTGGCGCAGTGAGTCCGAGGCCCCTGCGATGCCGACGGCGACGCCGAAGCCCACCATCGCGAGGCCCCACACGATGATCGCCACCACGACCGCGCGGCCCTGGGCCGAGACCCGCGAGACCCACCCCGAGAGCACGCCGCCGATCACGGCCCCGGCCGGGATGGCGGCGAAGAGCAGGGCGAAGGCGAGACCGCCGGCGTCCGGACCCTCGAAGCTCTCGTGGGCGATCTCCGGGAACAGCGCCCGCGGCATCCCGAAGACCATCGCGATGAGGTCGACGACGAACGACATCATCAGCACGGGCTGGGTGCGCAGGTAGGCGAAGCCCTCGACCACCGAGCGGAGCCCGGGCGCGCCGACCACGCCCTCGACGGGCAGCCGCGGCAGCCGGACGACGGCCCCGAGCGTCGCGAACAGGAAGACGGTGTCGACGAGGTAGAGCGTGGGCAGACCAAGCACGGGGATCAGCGCGCCGGCGGCGAGCGGACCGGCGATGCCGCCCGCCATCGCCACCGTCATCGACAGCGAGTTGGCGGCCGGCAGCAGCTCGGCCGGCACCAGTCGCGGGATGACGGCGCTGCGGGTGGGCTGGTTGACGCCGAACAGCGCCTGCTGCACCGAGAACAGCCCCAGCAGCAGCCACACGTTCTCGTTGCCGAGCGCCGCCTGCGCCCAGAACAGCGCGCTGGTGCCGATCAGGCCGAGGGTGGTGATGACGAGCAGTGTCCGCCGGTCGAACACGTCGGCGAGCGCCCCGCCCCAGAGCCCGAACACCACCAGCGGCACCAGCCCGAAGACGCCGGTGAGCCCGACGTACGCCGACGACCCGGTCGTCGCGTAGATCTGCGCCGGCACCGCGACGATCGTGAGCTGCGCCCCGATGACGGTGATGATGTTCGCGATCCAGAGTCGCCGGAAGTGCGGCTCCTGGAGGGGTCGCGTGTCGGCGACCATCCCCCTCAACCACGCACGCACCGGCCAACGGTAGGCAGCGGGTTGGAGCGCCGGGTTCACTGGGTTCGTGTTCACTGGGCTCGTGCGACGACCGGTGCCCGAGAAGCCCCGACCCGACCAGGAGTCGGTCTGGGACTACCCCCGACCGCCCGCGCTGGAGGAGTCCCGCCGCTCGATCCAGGTGGTGCTGGGCGGCGTCGTGGTCGCCGACACCACCCGCTCCTGGCGGGTCCTCGAGACCAGCCACCCGCCCACCTACTACCTGCCGCGCGAGGCGTGGGCACCCGGCGCGCTCCGGGAGGCCGGCGGGTCGTCGTTCTGCGAGTGGAAGGGGCAGGCCTCCTACCTCGACGTCGTCGGCGGTGCGGACGGCGACGTCGTGGCCCCCCGGGCCGCCTGGTACTACGCCGAGCCCACCGCCCGGTTCGCGGCGCTCGCGGGCGCAGTGGCCGTCACGCCGGCCGCGATGGAGCGCTGCGTGGTCGACGGCGAGGTGGTGCGCCCGCAGGAGGGCGGGTTCTACGGCGGCTGGATCACCGCCGACCTGGCCGGACCCTTCAAGGGGATCCCCGGCTCGATGGGCTGGTAGCCGCCCCGCCCCCCGGCGGGCACAACTGGTGCGGAAAACTTCTACCGGAGAGTGTCGAACCGGCGCCACCGTGTTCGTGGTGCTGGTGAGAGGCCCCCACCGGGGCGGCCCCGAACCGAGGAGATCGAGATGCCGAACTACCTGCTGTCCGTCAACCACGCCGAGGCCGACATGGCCGCGCTGAACGCCATGACCCCGGAGGAGATGCAGGGGATGTTCGACGCGGTGGGCGTGTTCAACGACAGGCTCCAGGCCGAGGGCGCCTGGGTTTTCGCCGGTGGTCTCCAGCCCCACGACGCCACCACCGTCGTCGACGGCACCGGCGAGCCCCCCGTCGTCACCGACGGCCCCTACACCGAGTCCAAGGAGTACCTCGGCGGCTTCTGGATCATCGAGGCCGCCGACCTCGACGCCGCCCTCGCCTGGGCCGCGGCGGGCTCGAAGGCGTGCGCAGGACCGGGTCGAGGTCCGCCCCTTCCAGGACGAGCCCGAGGCCTGACGCCGCCGGCGCAGCGCGGACCCGGATGGACCAGATCGAGCGGATCTTCCGCGAGGAGCACGGCCGGGTGGTCGCCTCGCTGGCGCGCCGCTTCGGCGACCTCGACGTCGCCGAGGACGCCGCCGGCGAGGCGCTCCTCGTCGCCCTCGAGCGGTGGCCGGTCGACGGCGTCCCGCCCAACCCGGGCGGGTGGCTGACCACCACCGCGGGGAACCGTGCGATCGACCGGATCCGCCGCGAGCAGCGCCGCGACGCCAAGCACCAGGCGGCCCTCATGATCACGCCACCACCGGGTGACGACCCGCACGAGCCCACCGGCGCGGTGGAGGACGACCGGCTGCGGCTGGTCTTCACCTGCTGCCACCCCGCGCTGGCCCCCGAGGCCCGCGTCGCCCTCACGCTGCGCCTGCTCGGGGGTCTCACGGTGCCCGAGATCGCCCACGCGTTCCTCGTGCCCGAGACGACGATGGGCCAGCGTCTCACCCGCGCCAAGAAGAAGATCGCCGCCGCCCGCATCCCCTACCGGGTGCCCGAGGCCGCCGACCTGCCGGAGCGGGTCGCCGCCGTCCTGGCCGTGGTCTACCTCGTGTTCAACGAGGGCTACCTGGCGACCTCGGGCGACGCCGTCCGCGACAACCTCACCGCCGAGGCGATCCGGCTCGGCCGGATCCTGCGCGGGCTGTTGCCGGAGGACCCCGAGGTCACCGGGCTGCTGGCGCTGATGCTGCTCACCGAGGCCCGCCGTCCGGCGCGCATCGCGGCCGACGGCGCCCTGGTGCCGCTGCACGAGCAGGACCGCTCGGCGTGGGACCGCGACCTGGTCGCCGAGGGGCACGCCCTGGTGCGGGAGTGCCTCGCCCGCGGTCGACCGGGCCGCTACCAGGTGCTCGCCGCCATCGGGGCCGTGCACACCGATGCCCCGAGCGTCGCCGACACCGACTGGTCGCAGGTCGCGGCCCTCTACGCGCAGCTGGCCACGATCGACCCGAGCCCGGTGGTCGCGCTCAACCGCGCGGTCGTCGTGGCCGAGCTCGACGGGCCCGAGGTGGGTCTCGCGCAGGTCGAGCGGCTCGCGTCGCCGGCGATGTCCGGCTACCACGCCTACCACGCCACCCGCGCCGACCTGCTGCGCCGGCTCGGCCGTAGCGCCGAGTCGCGAGCCGCCTACGACGCCGCGCTGGCGCTGACCGACAACCCGGCCGAGACGGCCTACCTCACCCGACGGCGCGACCAGCTGCAGCGCTGAGAATCCCACCGGCCCGCCGTCGTCCCCGCGTGACAGGGTGACCGGGTGACCTCGCCGATGCCGCTCGCGCTGCCACCCGCCGACGACCCGCGTGCCTTCGAGGAGTGGGTACGCACCCGGGCCGAGCAGGGGCTGGCGCGTGCCGACGAGCTCGTCCGCGGCCTGCGCGCCGACCCGCCGGGCGACGCGATGGCCGCGCTGCGGCAGTGGGACGAGGTCACCCTCGCGCTCGGCAACGTGGCTGCGATGGGGTCGTTGTTCGGCAACGTCCATCCCGACGAGCAGGTGCGCACCGCCGCCGAGCGGGCCGAGCAGGACGTCATGCGGGTGCTCACCGACCTCTCGCTCGACCGCGGGCTCTACGAGGTCTTCGCGGGCCTCTCCGGCGGTGCGGCGGGTGAGGGGGGCCTCGACGAGCAGGCCGCCCGGCTGCTGCACAAGGTGCGGCGCGACTTCACCCGCGCCGGCGTCGACCGCGACGACGAGACCCGTGCCCGCATCGCCGCGATCAACGAGCGGCTCACCGAGCTCGACCAGGAGTTCAGCAAGGTGATCCGCGACGACGTCCGCCGGATCCGGGTGGCGCCCGACCGGCTCTCCGGCCTGCCCCAGGACTTCCTCGACTCGCACCCGGCCGACGACGACGGCCTGGTCACCATCACCACCGACTACCCCGACGCCGTGCCCACGCGGATGTTCGCCCACGACGCCGACCGTCCGCCACGAGCTCACGGCGCAGTTCCTCGACCGCGGCTGGCCGCAGGCCGACCCGATCCTGAAGGAGCTGTTCGCGCTGCGGCACGAGGTCGCCAACCTGGTCGGCTACCCCGACTGGGCCGCCTACGACGCCGAGGTCAAGATGATCGGCTCGGGCCCGGCCATCCCCGAGTTCGTCGACAAGATCGCCGCCGTCGCCGCGGACCCGATGGAGCGCGACCTCGCCGTCCTGCTCGAGCGCTACCGCCGCGACTTCCCCGAGGCCGACCGGATCCCCGTCAGCGACGCCAGCTACTACGAGGAGCAGGTGCGCAAGGAGCGGTTCGAGGTCGACTCGCAGCGGGTGCGGGCCTACTTCGCGCACGAGTTGGTGCGGCAGGGCCTCCTCGAGGTCACCGGCCGGCTGTTCGGGCTGCGCTACGACCCGGTGCCCGACGCCCCTGTCTGGCACGACGAGGTCGCCGTCTACGACGTCGTCCGGCTCGAGGACGACGCCGAGCTCGGCCGCATCTACCTCGACCTCCACCCGCGCGACGGCAAGTTCAAGCACGCCGCCCAGTTCACGCTCACCGACGGCGTCGCCGGCCGCCAGCTGCCCGAGGGCGTGCTGGTGTGCAACTTCAGCCGCGGCGTGATGGAGCACGACCACGTCGTCACGCTGTTCCACGAGTTCGGCCACCTGGTGCACCACGTGCTCGGCGGGCACGGGCAGTGGGCGCGGTTCGCCGGCGTCGCCACCGAGTGGGACTTCGTCGAGGCGCCCTCGCAGATGCTCGAGGAGTGGGCCTGGGACGCCGCGATCCTGCGCTCGTTCGCCACGAACGCCGCGGGCGAGCCGATCCCCGACGACCTCGTGGCGGCGATGCGCCGCAGCGACGACTTCGGCAAGGGCTACCTCGCCCGGGTCCAGAACTTCTACGCCGCGGTGTCCTACTACTTCCACGTCGAGCGGCCCGACGACCTCACGGCCCGGATGATCGAGCTCCAGGAGAAGTACTCGCCCTGGCCCTACCTGGAGGGCACCCACTTCTTCGCCGGCTTCGGCCACCTCGGCGGCTACTCCTCGGCCTACTACACCTACGCGTGGTCGCTGGTGATCGCCAAGGACCTCTTCAGCGCCTTCGACGCCGACGACATGTTCGACCCCGGGGTCGCGGGCCGCTACCGCGACCGCGTGCTCGCCCCCGGTGGCTCCAAGGACGCCGCCGACCTCGTCGCGGACTTCCTCGGCCGCCCGTACACCTTCGACTCCTACGCCGCCTGGCTCGCCCGCTAGTGGCTACCGGCCAGTAGCCCCTCGTCCTAGGCTCCCGGCATGCCTCCCTCCTTCGAGCTGACCGACGAGCATCGCGAGCTGCGGGACTGGCTGCACACCTTCGCCGCCGAGGTCATCCGCCCGGCCGCGGCGGAGTGGGACGAGCGGGAGGAGTTCCCGTGGCCGGTGGTCGAGGAGGCCGCCAAGATCGGCATCTACTCCCTCGACTTCTTCGCCACCCAGAGCTTCGACGAGTCGGGTCTCGGCATCCCGGTGGCGATGGAGGAGCTGTTCTGGGGCGACGCCGGCATCGGCCTCTCGATCGTCGGCACCGCCCTCGCCGCCGCCGCCGTCCGCGCCAACGGCACCGACGAGCAGGTCGGTGAGTGGGTACCGGAGATGTTCGGCACGCCGGGCGACCTGCGGCTCGCGGCGTTCTGCTCCTCCGAGCCGGACGCCGGCAGCGACGTCGGTGCGATGCGCACCCGCGCCCGCTACGACGAGGCCACCGACGAGTGGGTGCTCACCGGCACCAAGACCTGGGCCACCAACGGCGGGCTGGCCGACGTCCACGTCGTCACCGCCGTCGTCGACCCCGACCTGCGGGCCCGCGGGCAGGCCAGCTTCGTGGTGCCGCCGGGCACGAAGGGGCTCAGCCAGGGGCAGAAGTTCCACAAGCACGGCATCCGCGCCTCCCACACCGCCGAGGTCGTGCTCGAGGACGTCCGGGTGCCCGGCCGGTGCCTGCTCGGCGGCAAGGAGAAGCTCGACGCCCGGCTGGCCCGGGCCCGCGACGGCTCCAGCGGGCGGGGCAACACGAGCATGGCCACCTTCGAGCGCACCCGGCCCGCCGTCGGCGCGCAGGCGGTCGGCATCGCCCGCGCCGCCTACGAGGTCGCGCTCGACTACGCCAGGACCCGCGAGCAGTTCGGCAAGGCGATCATCGAGAACCAGGGCATCGCGTTCGCGCTCGCCGACATGGCGACGGCGATCGAGGCCTCGCGGCTGCTGGTGTGGCGAGCGGCCTGGCTGGGCCGCCAGGGCAAGGCGTTCGACAAGGCGGAGGGGTCGATGTCGAAGCTGTTCGCGGGCGAGACCGCCGTGCGGGTCACCGAGCAGGCGATGCAGATCCTCGGCGGCAACGGCTACACGCGCGAGTACCCCGTGGAGCGGATGGCCCGCGACGCGAAGATCTACACGATCTTCGAGGGCACCTCGGAGATCCAGCGGCTGGTCATCGCACGCACGGTGTCCGGCGCCCCCATCCGGTGACCACCCCGGTGACCACCCCGGTGACCAGCCCGGTGACCAGGCGGCGGGTCCGGTTCCGCGGTCACATCGCCGGCGTCGGCTCGGCCTCCGGGGTCCGCGTCGTGGTGGGCCACTGGCTCGACAGTCCGCTGGGATCCTTCGCCGACGCGATGGTCGAGACGGCGGCCGGCCACCGGCTCCTCCTCGCCCCGAACGCCGACGTGGCGCGGTTCGTCGCCGCCACCTACGACTTCGACGAGATCCGGGTCGAGGCCGTCACCGTGCACTCCGAGGGCCGGTCCTGGCGGGTGCGCTCGGCGTCCCTCGACCTGCGCCTCACCCTCGGTCGCCGCACCTGGCTCGGGTGGCTGCTCCGGCTCGTCCCGCGGCGGATCGCCACGTCACCGCGCTGGTGCGCGCTCACCGACCCGGTGGCCCGGCTGGTGCTGCGCGGGGTGCGCACCCGGGGCGAGACCGGCGACCGGCTCGAGTGGTACGGCGCCACCTCGCACCGCGCGATCGCCGCCGCGTCGGGCAGCTTCGACGGCGTCGACCTCGGTCACCTCGCCGACGTCGACCCGCCGCCGCGGTTCGGCTTCTCCTCCACCCCGCCGCGGCCCTCGGTCACCGACGTCGTCACCACCATCGAGCTCGACGACGACGTCGTGCTGGTCGGTCCGGAGGTCCGCCGGGCTGGGTAGATTGCCCGCCGTGGGCGCGCGGATCCGGACGGCGGCGGTCGCCGTCGTGCTGCTCGTCGCGACCGGCGGGCCGGCCCTTGCCGCGGCCCCCGCGGCACCGGCGGCCGCGGAGACCGTCGACCTGGGCGGCAATCCGCTCCCCGGTGGCGGTGCGAGCACCGATCCCGGCGACCCCACCGAGCTCGAGGCGGGGCTGTGGGCCGACACCCTGGAGGGCGGCGACCCGCCGCACCAGTTCAGCTACACGCGGACCATGCAGTACAGCACCGTGCACCTCGGCGTCGTCGGCTCGCCCGTCGACCCCGCCGGCGACGGGCTCGCGCTCGAGGCGTTCGAGGCGGGCGGCGAGTCCTGCGGCGGCGACACGGCCAGCACGGGGTACCCGGACGCGCACTCGGTGATCGGACCGGCGGTCGACGTCGGCCCGTCCGAGCCCGGTGCCCGCGAGGAGGCCTGCATCACCTCCGAGACGATCACGTTCACCGTCGCCCGGGGCGGCTCGTCGTCCACGTCCGACCTGCCGGTGGCGGTCAAGATCGTCGAGGAGGCGCCCTCGGACGCCGGCGCCGCCGACCTGCCGACCCCCGCGCCGTCGCCCCGCGCCGCCGCGCCGGACGGCGGACCCGAGGAGCGGCTGGACGGCGGCCGCTCCTTCGCCGACGCACCCGAGATCACCGGCGACCGGTCCTACGTCCTCGACCTGCCCGAGGGGGCCCAGCGGCTGTTCCGGGTGCGGTTGCGCTGGGGGCAGTCGCTCGACGCGCGGGTCGAGGTCGCACCGCAGCCGGAGGACCTCCAGGAGCGGCTCGCCTACTCCAGCCCCGGAGTGGTCGTGGGCTTCGTCGACCCGATGCGCAACGTGTTCTCCGACCTCGTCGCCGACACCCAGGACGGGTCGTTCGCCACCGAGCCGGTGCCCGCCGTCGAGGGCGTGCCGCCGGTCCGCTACCTGAACCGCTACGACGACCCGGTGGCCTCGCTCCCCGGCGACTACTGGGTCGTGGTCACGGCCCAGCCCGCCGAGGACCGCGAGCCGGTCGACATCCCGGTCATCCTCACCGCGCAGGTGCGGGGCGACGAGGGTGGCGCGCCCACCTACCCGGAGACGGTGCAGGGCCCCGGCGGCAGCGCCGGACCCGACGGCTACGCCGCCGACACCCCGTTCCTGGTCGGTGAGGGCACGTTCTCCGCCGACCCCTCGGGCAACCCCCCGCCTGCCGCCAGCGACGACGACGACGGCGGCGACGGCTTCGGGCCACGCCGGATCGGGGGCGCCGCCCTGCTGGTGGTCAGCCTCGGACTCTGCGTGGCGGGCGCGCTGCGGCTGCGCCGGCGACCGGTCTAACCGAGCAGCAACCAGAGCGCGACGGCGAGTCCGACCAGGCCGGCCACGAGCAGCGCGACCCCCGAGCCGACGTGCCGCGTGCCGACCGGAGTGGGCACGGGCGACGGTGTGCCGGCGACCGTGGGCGCGGTGCCCGGCGTCATCGGCACCGGGGGTGGTGGGAACGGCTGGAACTGCTGGGTGGCGACGTACCGGTCGGGAACCACGACGGGCTCGCCCGCGCCGGGCGGGAGGTCGAGCAGCCCGCGCTCGCGGAGCGCCCCGCGGAGCACCGTCGCGGTGGCGGGCCGGTCCGCCAGCCGCTCGGTGGAGGCGAGCGCGACGACGTCGAGGAGGGCGTCGTGGTGGCGGTCGCCGGTGCGGGCGGCGTCGAGGTCGAGCACGGCCCCCTCCTCGCCCACCGGGCGGGTGCCGGTGAGCATCTCGTAGCCGACCCGGCCCACGGCGTAGAGGTCCGAACGGGGGTCGGGGTCGAGCCCCTGCCACTGCTCGGGCGGCATGTAGCCCGGGGTGCCGATCGTCATCGCGGCCCGGGTCATCCGCGGCTCGTCCAGCGGGACGGCGATGCCGAAGTCGGTCAGTCTCAGGTGCGGGAGACCGGTGCCGGTCGGCTCGAGCAGCAGGTTGCCGGGCTTGAGGTCGCGGTGCACGATCCCCGTCGCATGCACGGCCTCCAGCGCCTGCAGGGTCTGGTCGAGCAGCACCGCCACCCAGCGCGGCGGCAGCCCCGGCGTGCCCTGCGAGCGGCGCTCGGCCAGCAGCTCGGAGACCGAGCCGCCGTGCATCAGCGGCATGGTGAAGAGCACCCGGTCGTCGACGGCCGCCCACGAGTCGGGGGTCACGACGTGGGTGTGGTCGATGCGCATCGACTGCTCGCGCACGAACCGCAGCAGCGACGCGGCGTCGGACTGCCGCAGGATCTTGGCGGCCTTCAACCGGCCGTCCTGCCGGTCGTGGACGCGCCAGACCGTGCCCATCCCGCCCGAGGCGATGGGGTCGAGCAGCTCGTAGCGCCCGGCGAAGACCTCTCCCACGACCAGGAGGGTAGTCAGCGCACGTCGATCGCGCGGTTCACCCAGGTCGAGGTGACGACCATGCCGACCTTCTCGTAGAGCCCGAGGGCGCCGGTGCGGCTGTCGGTGTTGAGGGTCGCGCCGGGCACGCCGCGCTCGCGGCCGGCGGCGAAGGAGTCGGCGAGCAGGCACTGGGCCAGGCCGCGGCCGCGCAGCTCACGCCGGGTCGCGAGTCGCGCGACGCTCACCTTCGTCTCGTCGTCGCCCTCGAACACCGAGAGCTGAGCCGCCGCCGCGACGGCGCCGGCGTCGTCGACGACGACGCGCAGGTGCCACGGCTCGAAGCCGGGCCGCCGCACCGACGTCGCCTCGAACTCCTCGTAGTCCTCCCGCCCGCGCTCGGACCACTCGAGGAAGGCGTCCTCCAGCACGGCGTGGAGGGCCCGGTACTCCGACGGGAGGGCCTCGCGCACCGCGTAGCCGGGCGGCAGGTCGCGGTCGACGACGGTGCGTCCGGGGGGCAGGTCGAGGACCCAGCTCTCCCAGCGGACCCGGTAGCCGAGGGCGTCGAGCAGCCGGTCGCCCGGAGAGCCCTGCGGCACCGGCATCGCGGCCACCGGCGCCCCGATCCCGATGGCGGTCTTCTGCATCCAGCCGGCCAGCCAGGTGCCGATCCCCCGGCCGCGGTGGGTGGGCAGCACCGCGGCGTCACCGCGGCCGGTCACGCCGACCTCGGCGTACCCGACCATCCGGTCGTCGTCGAAGACGCCGACGGTGCAGGTGGCGAGGTCGTAGGTGGGCCGCTGCCAGTCGCCGACGATGTCGGCCAGCTCGATGTCGACCCGGCCGAGCACGTCGCGCTGGTCGGCCGCCATCACGTCGACGACGGCCTGCGCGTCGTCCATGGTCAGCGGGCGGGTGGTCAGTCCCTCGGGAAGATCGGCGCTCACGCGCCGCATCCAAGCAAACCGACGGGCCCGCCCGCGACCTGGGAGCTCAGGCGTTCTTGATCGCCGAGACGTCGAGCTCGAGGGTGACCTTGTCGGAGATCAGCACGCCGCCGGTCTCGAGCGCGGCGTTCCAGGTGAGGCCCCAGTCCTTGCGGTTGATCTGGGTCGAGCCCTCGAAGCCGATGCGCACGTTGCCGAACGGGTCCTGGGCCGAGCCGACCTCGTCGAACTCGAGGGTGACCGGCTTGGTGGTGCCCTTGATGGTGAGGTCGCCGGTGACGCTCCAGGTGCCGCCGTCGCGGGAGACCTCGGTGGAGGTGAAGGTGAGCTCGGGGTCGGCGTCGGCGCCGAAGAAGTCGCCAGAGCGCAGGTGGCCGTCGCGGTCGGCGTTGCCGGTGTCGATGCTCGTGGCGTCGATGGTGAGGGAGACCGAGGAGGCCGCCGGGTTCGCGGTGTCGACGTGGGCGGTACCGCTGAAGCCCGTGAACTGGCCGCGCACCTTGGTGACCATCGCGTGCCGGGCGACGAAGCCGAGGCGGGTGTGGGCGGGGTCGATGGTGTAGTCACCGGTGATGTCGGTCAGGGCGGTGGTGCCGGCGTCGAACTGCGTCATGGTGGGGTCCTCCGAAGTGGTTGAAGATCGAACAGTGGGTGATCGGCCTAACGGACCGTGGTCCGCTTTCATTCCCCTTGTCGAGAAACCAGCGACGGCCGCACCCCGGTGGGGTGCGACCGTCGTCGGTCGAGGTCGCGCTCAGGCGGCTCGCACGCTGCTCGTCTCGGCGGCCGGGTCGAGCCAGCGCGCCTCCATGCGGGCCCGGCCACCCTCGTCGGTCACCTGGACCCACCGCATCTCCAGCCGGGTCGGCGTCGTCGCGACGTCGGTCATGGGCCACCTCCTGTTCACCTTCTGTTCACCAAGCGTACCGGGCCACGTCATCTCGTTCTCCCAGACCCCAAAATTGAGATGGATGGGGCGAAGCGCCGCGATCTGCCCGATAGCGGGCAGAAAGTTGTAAACCGACCTCATTGCCTGCATCGTCTGCCCTTGTGCCCGTCGAACCCCTGCTCGTCCGCCACCTCGTCGAGAGCACCGGGCTGACCGCGGCGGAGGCGGCGCGGGTGGTGGAGGACGTCGTGTCCTTCTACGCCGAGCCCGTCGAGCAGTACGTGCGCCGCCGGCACACCGAGCTGCAGACCTACGGGGCCAGGAACCCGGAGATCTTCGCGCTGCTCGCGCGTGAGCTCGCCGATCGGGTGGTCGCGGCCCCACCCCTCACCGAGCGGCAGCTGCGCCGCCTGGTCTACGGCTGAGAAGGAGACACCACATGTGCGGGATCGTCGGGTACGTCGGGGGCCAGCAGGCCACCCCACTGCTGCTGGAGGGCCTCACCCGTCTCGAGCACCGCGGCTACGACAGCGCGGGCCTGGCGGTGCTGGGTCCGAGCGGGCTGCGCGTCGCCAAGCGGGCCGGCCGGGTGCGCGACCTCGCCGACGGCCTGCCCAAGCGGTTCGGCGGCAAGGTCGGCCTCGGCCACACCCGGTGGGCCACCCACGGGCCGGCCACCGACGCCAACGCCCACCCCCACGGCGACGCGACGGGCCGGGTGGCCGTCGTGCACAACGGCATCGTCGACAACGCCGCCGCGCTGCGCGCCGAGCTCGCCGCGGACGGCGTCGACCTGGCCTCCGACACCGACTCCGAGGTGATCGCCCACCTCGTCGGCCGCTCGCGCGCCGAGACCCTGGAGGAGCGGGTCACCGAGGCGCTGGGCCGCATCGAGGGCACCTACGGCCTGGCGGTGCTGCACGCCGACTTCCCCGACCGGATCGTGGTCGCCCGCCACGGCAGCCCGCTGCTGCTCGGGGTCGGCGAGCGCGAGATGCACGTGGCCAGCGACCTGGGGGCGCTGGTGCGCTACACCACCACGGTCGCGCACCTCGAGGACGGCGAGCTCGCCACCGTCACGGCGTCCGGCTTCTCGACCTTCCGCCTCGACCTCACCCGCACCGACACCCGGGCCACCGAGCTCGACGTCGACCCCGGCTCCTTCGACGCCGGCGACCACGAGTCGTTCATGCGCAAGGAGATGCTCGAGCAGCCGGACGCCGCCGAGCGGGTGCTGCGCGGCCGGCTCGACGAGCGGTTCGGCACCGCGCACCTCGGCGGGCTCGGCCTGGAGGCGCGCGACCTGCGGGCGGTGCGCCGGGTCAAGGTGCTCGGCTGCGGGTCGGCCTACTACGTGGGCCAGATGGGTGCCTCCCTCATCGAGGAGCTGGCCCGCATCCCGGCCGATGCCGAGGCGGCCAGCGAGTTCCGCTACCGCGACCCCGTGATCGAGCCCGACACGCTCTACGTGGCCGTCAGCCAGTCGGGGGAGACGATCGACACCCTGCTCGCCGTCCAGGAGATCCGCCGCAAGGGCGGGCGGTGCATCGGGCTGGTGAACGTCGTCGGCAGCGCCATCGCCCGCGAGTGCGACGGCGGCATCTACCTGCACGCGGGGCCGGAGGTCGCCGTCGCGAGCACCAAGGCGCTCACCACGATGTTCCTCGGCTTCGCCCTGCTCGCGCTCCAGCTCGGGCGGGTGCGCGACCTCTCGGTCTCCGACGGCCGGCGCCTCGTGGCCGGGCTGCAGCGGCTGCCCGGGCAGCTGGCCGAGGTGCTCGAGCGCGAGGCCGAGCTGGCCGACGTCGGGCGCCGGCTGGCGGAGGCGGAGAGCCTGTTCTTCGTGGGCCGGGTGCGCGGCTACCCGGTGGCGCGCGAGGGCGCGCAGAAGTTCAAGGAGATCAGCTACCGGCACGCCGAGGCCTACCAGACCTCCGAGCTCAAGCACGGTCCGCTGGCCCTGATCTCGCCCGTCGTCCCCACCGTGGCGGTGGTGCCCGACGACGAGCTCACCGACCGCAACGTGGCCGCGCTTCACGAGATCGCGGCCCGGGGCGGCCCGCTCGTCGTCGTCACCCACCCCGGCGTCGACCTCGGCGAGGTGCCCGACGTGGTGCGGATCGACGTGCCCCGTTCGGAGCGGGAGCTCGACCCGATCCTGCTGACCGTTCCGCTGCAGGTGCTGGCCTACCACGCCGCCCGCCACCTGGGCCACGACGTCGACAAGCCCCGCAACCTCGCCAAGTCGGTCACCGTCGAGTAGCTCGGTGGTCGATCCGGTGGTCGAGCCGTCGCGAGCGCAGCGAGCGGCGTGTCGAGACCCCCGGACCCCTCTCGCTTCGTTACCACTTCGTGATCCAAAACCCTGTGGTTGAGCCAGATTCTCCGGCCCGAGTGTCGGTGGCGAGTGCTTGGGTTGTCCTATGACCACCACCGCGCAGCCGATGACGCTGGACGTCGTGCGCACGGGTGTGGTGGCCCGGCGGCGGGCCGAGGTCACCGAGATCCTGGCCATCACCGAGTGGCTCGACCAGCACCTGGTCGACCCCCGCACCTCCGACGACGTCGCCGTCCGCGACTACGGCGACGGCGAGCTGCACCTGGCCGGCGACGGTGCCCCGGCGGTCTCCGAGGCGGCCGTGGTCGAGCTCGTCACCACCCTCGGCCGGTCCGACTCCGCCGGCCGGCGCCACGTCGGCCAGGCGCTGGAGACCAAGTACCGGCTGCCGCGGCTGTGGCGTCGGCTGCTCGACGGTGAGGTCGAGGTGTGGCGGGCGTTCCGGATCGCGGAGTCGACCCGGTCGCTGCCGCTCGACGCGGCCGCGTTCGTCGACACCGCGGTCGCGCCGTTCGCCCACTCGATGTCGTGGAGCCAGCTCGACCGCACCGTCGAGGCCGCCCGCGCGATCTACGACCCCGAGGAGGTCGAGCGTCGTCGGCTCGCCGACCCCCGCCGGCTCGACGTCCGGCTCGACCAGGCCGGGGTCGACGGCTACGTCCCGGTCGACGGCCTCCTCGACCTCGCCGACGCCCGCGACCTCGAGGCCGCGGTCGCTGCGAGGGCCGCCCGGCTGGGAGAGGTGTGCGACGAGCCGCTGGACGTGCGCCGCTCCATGGCGCTGGGCGAGATCGTGCGTGGCGAGCTCGCCCTCGACCCCGTCGACGGCCCCGGCTCCGGCCGCGGCGTCACCTTGTACGTCCACCTCGACGACACCGACGTGGCCGAGGTCGACGGCACCCCGGTGCTGGTCGATCAGGTCGCCACCTGGTGCGCGGGCGCGACCGTCACGATCAAGCCGGTCATCGACCTCAACCAGGTCGTCACCAGCAGCGGCTACACACCGTCGGACCCGGTGGCCGAGCGGGTGCGGCTCGTCTGGCCGCAGTGCGTCTTCCCCTTCTGCACCCGCCGGGCCCGCACCGACCTCGACCACCGCGTCGCCCATCCCGAGGGCGAGACCTCGACCGCGAACCTTGCGCCGCTGTGCCGCGCCCACCACCGCATGAAGACCCACTCCGGCTGGCACTACGAGCCCGCCGCGGCCACCCGGCACGGCGTCCCGACCGCCTTCACCTGGACCAGCCCGTCACGAGCCCGGTTCCGCGTCGACGGCTTCGGTACCGACTTCCTTCCCCCCGAGCCCTGACCACCCCGCCCCACACCCCGCCGACCCACGGCGGGGCTCCTGGCGCGGATGGAACCGCTGGCGGGTGCCGGTGGCTGGGGGTCATCACACGCAAGAAGGTCCGCTTCGACGGCGATCTGCGAACGCCGCCGTGGATCGAGCTCTACGTCGAGGAGGCCGCCGACCCGAACCTCGACCTCGAGCGGTAGACCATCCACGTCCGTGACGGCGGCGGCGCGCGTCCCGCGCTCGACAAGCACATGGCCGAGCGCGCGCGCTCTGGTCGTCGCGCGCTGCGCTGCGGGTCGTCCTCATGTGTGACGCCGGCGGATACCAAGCCGTCTGATTCGGACTCGTGCCGCGATAGGGAGGACCGAGATCCGGCAGGGCGTGCACGCTCGAGCACAGCGGTGTCGCGTCGGCGGCCGCAGTTCTAGTTGCTTCCCGGGTTGAGGGTCAGGGTTCCCGAGCAGGTGAGTCGCCGACCTTCGCTGATGAATTCGTAGTCCACTACGAAGGTGTTCGACCCCGGACTGCTCGGGGCGAAGGCTGTGCACGATTCCCAGTTGGAAGTCGATACCCTTTCCAACCCTGGATCGTCGACTTCGTTTCCTACGCAGCCGCTATAGGTGATGGTGAACCTCGATGGAACCTCTGACTGTCCCCATAGCTCCAGTTCGTCGGGGCTCGGTTCGGGCGGCACGTAGATGTTGAGGAAAGATGGACTGTCAAACGCGCCGCCCCCCGACCATCTGACGTCTCGATGAACCGTGCACGATCCAGATATCGACGCGCTATTTCGGTGCCCTGAGAAAGTGAAGCTGGATCCTGAATCGTCGTAAGCACCGTCCTGCCCGGCCACGAAGTTTGCGTCGATGTTCCAGACGAACTGGTGATCGTGAGAGCCACCGGCCGATGATCCGGTGCTGGCACTCTCGATCGTGAGTGAGCCAGTGACCATCCCAGGAGAAGGACCGCACCGGTTGGCGACCTCGATAGAGGCATCCTCGTGTGGAAATTCGACGGCGGCATGGCCCAGGTACTCAGTGGGCTTGCCGTTCACATAGAACAGGACCAACTTCTTGATGTCCTCGTCCTGATTGGATCTGCAGAAGGTTACTTCGTTGAGATCAGTCCAGTCCTCAGTGACTCGCCGACCGTCCGCAAGCTTGTACCAGGCCTTGATTCGTACGCTCTCGTCGACTGGCGACGAAGAGTTGGACAGGTAGCCGAAGTTCGAAAGCTTGATTCTTCTGATTCGGTCGTCTGTGAAGGCGTACTGGTCGATCTTGTATGCGCGGGCCTCGACCGTCCGGGGGGACGACGCACCTGGCATGCGGAACTTCTTGCGTCTCGCGCCGCCGAGGGTGATAGCGCTGTAGGGCATGCTGCTGGGGCCCAGGTCCAAGCTCGGGGTGAAGCCGTCCCAGGCCTTGAAGTCGTCGTAGTCCTCTGCGTTCATACCGCGCAACGCAAATGATGCGAAAGGGAGTCGAACTCACCCTCGACTGCCTGGTCGACTGCTTGAACGCTGCCGAACAGCTCGACGTTCCTCCACACGCGTGCCATGACTTGAGGGTCTTGGAGGTGTCTGCTCAGGAAGTAGAAGAAGATCCAGTCTCGGTACCCATTTCCGCACCCCGCCCGATATAAGCACTCCCCCAGCGGCTCTCTCCACCCCTGAAGGGTGAAGTACTCACGGAACCTGTGCTCGAAGTCGTCTTGCGGGTAGACGAAGTCGATCGCCCACGTCGCACTCGCTTCCTCGAGCCAGCCGTACTCGAGCCACTGGCGCGGATGGGGAGCGTAGTCGTAGGCAAGCTGCACCAAGTGGGCGAACTCGTGAGCCAGGATGTCCCGGGCAGCCTGCACACCGGAGAGGTCAGGATTGACATAGGCCCATCCCGGCCTGGCCACGCGACCTGGGGGGTAAGGAATGACCTGGGCGATCTTGGACAATGACCGCGCGACCATGTAGACGTCGATGCGACCGTCGCCGCCGTTGCAGGGTTCCGCGGCATCTGAGAGTGGTGCCCGCCACAGTCCAGTCTCCTGCTCATAGATCTCTTCTGCGACCGATGACATCCACTCCGCGGCACGCCGTGATTGCTCGGGGTCTACGTGCAGCCGCGGATCCGGGTTCACCGTGTAATACCAGAACCGGAAGTGGTCGGTGTCGTAGCTGCCCCAGCCTTCAGCGATAGTCCGGGTGGTGTCGTTCTCGCTCGTGCAGGAGGCATCCTCATCAGCCAACAGATTTGCCCGAGCCTCAGACCCCCTCACCCATGCCCCGGTGTACGCAGGCGGGCTGAAGAAGGGGTCCAGATCATCCCGCACTGCAGAACTGAGATCGCGCCACATCGAAGCCGCGGCCGCGGCACCAGGCGCTCTGTCGAACTCGCGAGCGGGTGTGCCGTACTTAGCGGGCAGGCGTGGGTCTCCTGAATCGGCATACACCTGGAGAAGTACTCCCTGCTCCTCGGTGATGGTGCCTGCTCGGACGGCCCTCTCAATCAGCGCATATGAGTCCGGAGCCCTCTTGACCCGCACCTGACGAGCGAAGGAGGCGCAGTTGTTCTGCTCGTTGCCCTCTCGGACCTCCCTGCGGTCATCAGCGCAGGCGACGAGCAAGTAAGTCCCGGTCGGCACAGAGCGAGGAACCGTTACTCTCGGCGTGAGAGTCCGGCCACGGCCGGCCGCAAGTCTCCCCACCCGAAACCCTGGGCCAAAACGAATCGACCCAGAGGACCTATTTCGATCTATTGCCAGGTGGAAACGGAGAGTCGACCCACCAGATCTGAGGCGTCCTCGATTGCTGAGAACAATGCGGGGGCGGAACGAGCGACCCACCACCAGCGCCGCCGGCACCCCTGTGACAGATCCCACCACCAGGTCGGCCTTACGTGCACCAACGGCGACCACGTCGCCGGAGCTCAACGGCACGAAAGTCGACGCAAGCACCATCGCCAATAAGGCGATGATCGGGCGCCGCCCGCATCGACGCATGACTCCTCCTACCGATACGCACCCCCTAGGCGCGGCCACGACCTTCGCACCGAAGTGGCGCTGACAGGAATGGTCATTCCGAGTCATCCGGCTGACGCGGTCAGACCATCCAGAGACCGAACCCTGTAGGGGCGCCGACCCTCGACACACGCCGCGACGATCGCCTCGACCCGCTTCGCCTTCGTGGCGTCGGTGCGGGCGAGTGCGATCTGGCTGAGCGCGGCCTTGCGCGCGCTGGGCGGCATGGCGTCCCAGAACGCGCGGGCCGCGGGCACGTCGTCCAGGGCGGGGGTGAGCAACGGGTGCTCGACGCCGGCCTCGGCGTCGTCGAGCAGGGCCCACATGCCGTTGGCCTTCGCCGCCTCGATCAGCGCCCGGCCGGCCGGCTGCATCCGGCCCTCGGCCTCGAGCCGCGCGACCCGGTCCTTGTTGGAGCGCACCCAGGTGCTGGTGCGCGGCCGCCGCGGCGCGAACCACATCCGGGAGCGCTCGTCGTCGACCGTCTTCATCGTCGAGTCGACCCAGCCCCAGCAGAGCGCCTCGAGCACCAGGTCCTCATAGGGGAGTGGGTCCCTGCCGGCGGCTCGCCGCCAGCTCACCAGCCAGACGCCGTGGCCGCGGTCGTGGTGCTCGGCCAGCCAGTCGTGCCACTCGGCGAGCGAGGCAGGGTGGACGAGCTCGGCGTCGTCCTGACCCATGCTTGGCAGACTAGGCGCCATGGCCACTCCCGCAGCCCAGGTCCTTGCCGCCGTCCCCTCGCTGAACGTCGAGGGCGAGCCGTTCTCCTACGCCGTCGAGGGCGACCGCATCGTCGGCACCTGGGACATCGTCAAGGCCACCACGCTCTACCCGACCGAGCTCGAGCACGTCGACCAGGACTACCGGATCGTCGTCGAGCTCGACGAGGGCAAGGGCCGGTTCGACTTCACCGAGACCTCGACGGGCGTCCACGGGCAGGCGGGCGCGGGCGGTGCCTCGGGCGGTGCAGAGCTCTTCCGCGGCAAGCAGACGAAGAAGGAGTTCCACTTCTCCTTCGGCGGGGTCACCAAGGACGAGGACGGCGTCTCGGCGAAGCCGCTCGTCTACTCCTTCGACACCGCCCGCATCAAGCAGCCGCTGTTCGCGCTCCTCGAGCAGCACGGCTATGAGCACAAGTCGTTCTTCGGACGGCTCTTCTCACGCTGACCACCGGCGCGTGACCGACGGCACCGCTCCGACGAATCCGGGGCCGTGCCGTCCACGCACTACCGTGGCCTTGTGAACGAGGTGCAGGAGCAGGCGATGGCGACGTTCGCCGACCTCGGGCTCGGCGAGGCGGTGCTGAAGGCGCTGGCCGACGTCGGCTACGAGAGCCCGTCGACCATCCAGGCCGAGACCATCCCGCCGCTGCTGGCCGGACGCGACCTCATCGGGGTCGCGCAGACCGGCACCGGCAAGACCGCGGCCTTCGCGCTGCCGATCCTCGACCGGCTCGACACCTCGGCGAAGGCGGTCCAGGCGCTGGTGCTGGCGCCGACCCGCGAGCTCGCGCTGCAGGTCTGCGAGGCCTTCGAGCGCTACGCCGCCCACACCCGCGGCGTCCGCGTGCTTCCCGTCTACGGCGGCCAGGGCTACGGCGTCCAGCTCTCGGCGCTGCGCCGCGGCGTGCACGTCGTCGTCGGCACCCCCGGCCGGATCATGGACCACCTCGACCGCGGCACCCTCGACCTCACCGCGCTGCGCTACCTCGTGCTCGACGAGGCCGACGAGATGCTCAACATGGGCTTCGCCGAGGACGTCGAGACCATCCTCAAGGACACCCCCGACGACAAGCAGGTGACGCTCTTCAGCGCCACCATGCCGCCGGCGATCCGCCGGCTCTCGGCCAAGTACCTCACCGACCCGGCCGAGATCACGGTCAAGGGCCGCACCGCCACGGCGTCCGGCATCACCCAGCGCTACCTGATCGTCAGCTACCCGCAGAAGGTCGACGCCCTCACCCGCATCCTCGAGGTCGAGAACTTCGAGGGGATGATCGTCTTCGTCCGCACCAAGAACGAGACCGAGACGCTGGCCGAGAAGCTGCGAGCCCGCGGGTTCTCCGCCGAGGCCATCAACGGCGACGTCGCGCAGGCGCAGCGCGAGCGCACCGTGAACCGGCTCAAGTCCGGCAAGCTCGACATCCTCGTCGCCACCGACGTCGCCGCCCGCGGTCTCGACGTCGAGCGCATCAGCCACGTCGTCAACTACGACATCCCCACCGACACCGAGTCCTACGTGCACCGCATCGGCCGCACCGGCCGGGCCGGGCGCGCCGGCGACGCGATCTCGTTCGTCACCCCGCGCGAGCGCTACCTGCTCAAGCACATCGAGAAGGCCACCCGGCAGCCGCTGACCGAGATGAAGATGCCGTCGCCCGACGACGTCAACACCACCCGGCTCGCCCGCTTCGACGACGCGATCACCGCGGCGCTGGCGCAGACCCGGCGGGTCGAGGGCTTCCGCGACATCGTGCGCCACTACGTCGAGCACCACGACGTGCCCGAGGTCGACGTCGCCGCGGCGCTGGCGGTCGTGGCCCAGGGCGAGACCCCGCTGCTGCTCGATCCCGATCCCGACCCGAAGGTGGAGCGCGCCCAGCGCGCGGAGCGCCCCGACCGGCAGAACACCCGCGACGGCCAGCGGCTCTCGACCTACCGCATCGCCGTCGGCAAGCGGCACCGCGTCGAGCCGCGCCAGATCGTCGGCGCCATCGCCAACGAGGGCGGGCTCAAGCGCGGCGACTTCGGCGCGATCACGATCAAGCCGGACTTCTCGATCGTCGAGCTCCCGGCCAACCTGCCGGCCGTGGTCTACCAGAAGCTCGCCGACACCCGGATCTCCGGCAAGCTCATCGACCTGCGCCCCGACAAGGGCGCGCCGGGCAGCCGCGGCCCGAAGAAGCACTACAAGAAGGGCTGACGCTCCGGGGGTCGCCGGCCTGATAGAACCGGGGCCATGTCTCGGAGGACGAACAGTGCCGTCAGCGCCCTCGCCCTGCTCGTGCTGGTCACCGCATGCAGCAGCGGGGACCCCGACCCCGCGGAGGCCGGTGAGAAGGCCGACGGCACCGCCGCGGCGCTGGCCGAGGGTCTCGCCGCGGGCGACCTGGACGGCCTCGCGTTCACCGAGACGGCCGCCGACGACGCCACGGCCGACTACGCGCTCGTCGTCGAGCAGATGGACGACGTCGAGCCGACGGTCGAGCTCGGCGACGTCGAGGAGGACGGCGACACCGCCACCGCCACCCTCTCCTGGTCCTGGCCGGTCACCGAGGAGGAGAGCTGGGAGTACGACAGCGAGGTCGACCTCGAGCGCACCGACGGCGAGTGGCGGGTCGTGTGGGGCCACCAGGTGGTGGAGCCGAGCCTCAACGCCGCCTCGGTGCTCGACCTCCAGGCGCTCGGGGGTGGCCGCGGCGACATCCTCGGTGCCCGCGGGTTCAAGCTCGTCACCGAGCGGCCCGTGGTGCGCGTCGGCATCGACCGCACGAAGCTCCCGGGGCGCGACCCCGTGCCGTCGGCCCGCCGGCTCGCCGAGCTGGTCGGGATCGGTGTCGCGCCGTACGCGGCATCGGTGAAGGCCTCCGGGGCGAAGGCGTTCGTCGAGGCCATCGTCTACCGCGACACCGACGTGCCGCCCGCCGTCACCGGTGGCGTGGAGGGCATCCCGGGCGCCGTCCTGCTCCCCGACGAGCAGCCGCTCGCGCCCACCCGTACCTTCGCCGCCGAGATCCTCGGCACCGTCGGCCCCGTCACCGCCGAGATGATCAAGGACGACCCCGAGCTCGAGCCGGGCGACGAGGTCGGGCTCTCCGGTCTGCAGGCCCGCTACGACGAGCAGCTGCGCGGCGAGCCCGGCACCGCCGTCGTGGCGGTGGGCTCCGACGGCGCCGAACGGCGGATCGCCGAGATCGGCGGCAAGCGCGGCGAGCCGCTCCGGCTCTCGATGGACGTCGACCTCCAGACCACCGCGGAGTCGCTGCTCGCCGACCTCCGCCCGGAGAGCTCGCTCGTGGCGATCCGGCCGAGCGACGGCGCCATCCTCGTCGCGGCCAACGGACCCGGCAACGGCGGCCAGAACTTCGCGACCTTCGGCCAGTACGCGCCGGGGTCGACGTTCAAGGTGGTGAGCAGCCTCGCGCTGCTCCGGTCGGGGTTGAAGCCCGACGACGCGCTGCCGTGCGCCGGCAGCGTGGTGGTCGACGGCAAGCGGTTCGAGAACTACGACGACTACCCGTCCGACGGCCTGGGCCGGATCCCGTTCCGCACCGCCGTCGCCAACTCGTGCAACACCGCCTTCATCTCCGCCCGCGGCCGGCTCTCCCCCACCGACCTGCCCAACGCCGCCGCCTCGCTGGGCTTCGGGGTCGACCACGACATCGGCTTCCCCGCCTACTTCGGCAGCGTCACGCCACCGGAGTCCGAGACCGGCGGGGCCGCCGCCCTCATCGGACAGGGCACCGTGCTCGCCTCACCGATGGCCATGGCGACCGTGCTCGCCTCGGTGGTGGCCGGGGAGATCGTGGTGCCCCACCTCGTCGACGACGCCTACAAGGCGCCGCCCGAGGGCGTGCCCGGCCCGAGCCCGGCCGAGACCCGTCAGCTGCAGCGGCTGCTGCGCGGCGTCGTCACCGACGGCAGCGGCCGTGGGCTCGCCGACCTGCCCGGCCCCCCGGTGCTCGCCAAGACCGGCACCGCGGAGTTCGGCAGCGGGGCGAAGCTGAACACCCACGCGTGGATGGTCGGCGCCCAGGGCGACCTCGCGGTCGCCGTCTTCGTGGGCGTCGGGTCGTCGGGCTCGGGCACGGCAGGACCGATCCTCGAGGCCTTCCTGCGCGCTGCTCGCTGAGCGCACGGACACAGAGGGGCGAACCCCCCGCCGCATGGGGTCGGCGAGGGGTTCCGTCGCCTTCTTGGTGCTCCCTCCGAAGTACGACCCCACCATGCTACGTCGGATACCCAGGGGGTGTCGCCGGACCCGGGCAAAAGTTTGGCCTCCCCGGGTGGCACGAGACCCCCGCCGGGAGTGGGACTCTGGCCCCATGAGCGGTCTTGGTCTGGTTCCCGAAGCACGTCGTCGGCTCTACGTCGGCGGCGAGTGGCGCGAGGCGGAGGGTGGTCGCACGATCGACGTGCTCGACCCCGCCGACGGGTCGGTGCTGGCCGCCGTCGCCGACGCCTCGGTGGACGACGCCGTCGAGGCTCTCGACGCCGCCGTCGCCGTCCAGCAGGAGTGGGCGGCCACCCCGCCGCGCGAGCGGAGCGAGATCCTGCGCCGCGCCTTCGACCTGCTCACCGAGCGGGCCGACGACTTCGCCGAGCTGATGAGCCTGGAGATGGGCAAGACGCTGAAGGAGGCGAAGGGCGAGGTCACCTACGGCGCCGACTTCCTGCGCTGGTACGCCGAGGAGGCGGTGCGCATCCATGGCACCTGGATGCAGGCGCCGGCGGGCGGCAGTCGGATCCTCACGATGAAGAAGCCGGTCGGCCCGTGCCTGTTCGTGACGCCCTGGAACTTCCCGCTCGCGATGGGCACCCGCAAGATCGGGCCCGCCGTCGCGGCCGGCTGCACCATGGTGGTCAAGCCGGCCTCCCAGACCCCGCTCACGATGCTGGCCCTGGCCGCGCTCCTCGCCGAGGCCGGGCTCCCGGACGGCGTGCTCAACGTCGTCACCACCACCGAGGACGCCGCCCTGAGCAAGACCCTCCAGGCCGACGAGCGACTGCGCAAGGTGAGCTTCACCGGCTCCACCGCGGTCGGCCGCATTCTCGTGGCGCAGTCGGCCGAGCGGTTGCAGCGGGTCAGCATGGAGCTCGGCGGCAACGCCCCGTTCCTGGTGTTCGCCGACGCCGACCTCGACGCCGCCGTCGAGGGCGCGATGCTCGCCAAGATGCGCAACATGGGCGAGGCCTGCACCGCCGCCAACCGGTTCCTGGTGCACGCCGACGTGGCCGAGGAGTTCGGCCGCCGGCTGGCCGAGCGGATGGGCGCCCTCCGCGTCGGCCGCGGTCAGGACGACGGCGTCGACGTCGGCCCGCTCATCGACGAGCGCGCGGTCGAGTCGGTGAGCCAGCTGGTCACCGACGCCGTGCACGACGGCGCCCGGGTGCTGGTGGGTGGCGAGGCCGCCGACGGCCCCGGCTACTTCTACCCGCCCACCGTGCTGGTCGACGTGCCGCCGGACTCGGCGATCAACGTCGAGGAGATCTTCGGCCCGGTCGCCCCGATCACCACCTTCAGCACCGACGACGAGGCGGTCGAGGCGGCCAACGACACCGAGTACGGGCTGTCGTCGTACATCTTCACGCGCGACCTCGACCGCGTCTTCCGCGTCTCCGAGCGGCTGGAGTTCGGCATGGTGGGCGTGAACTCCGGCCTGGTCTCCAACGCGGCGGCGCCGTTCGGCGGCGTCAAGGCCAGCGGGTTCGGCCGCGAGGGCGGCTTCGAGGGCATCGAGGAGTTCCTCGAGACCACCTACCTCAACCTCGCCGTCAGCGACTGATCGCGACCGCGGCCGTGGCACGCTGACGGCATGCGGGTGCTGGGAGTGCGGAGGGTGCTGAGGGTGCGGGTGGCGGTGCTGTGCGCCGCGGGCGCGCTGGCGACTCGGCGCCTGCGGCACCTCCGAGCCCGTCGCCGAGGATGCCGGGGCGACGCCGAGCCCGTCGGCCGCGCCGTCCTCGAGCGCCGCCTCGTCGGAGCCCGCGCCCCCGCCACCCACCCCGACCCCGCGCGACCCGCTCGCCGAGGCCGTCGAGGACCTCGCCCCGAGCGACCTGCCGCCGGCCGCCCCGCCCGCGCAGGCGCCCGCACCGCAGGACGGCGAGGTGCTGGGCGCCGACGTCAGCTGGCCGCAGTGCCCGCCCGGCATGGGCATCCCCCAGAAGAGGTCGCACGGCGCCCCGATGCCGATCCCCGAGGCGCAGTACGTCGTCATCGGCCTCACCAACGGCCCCGGCTTCTACCCCAACCCGTGCCTCGCGAGCCAGGTCGCCTGGGTGCGCGACCGCAAGCTCGATGGCCGCCGCCTACGCGGTGGTGAGCTACCCCGAGCGCCGGCACCTGCGCGAGCACGCCGACAACGGACCCTACGACGGCGGCACGCCCGAGGGGCAGCTCGCCAACGTCGGGTACCAGCAGGCGAAGTTCAACGTCGCCTCGATGCAGCAGGCGGGGCTGCCGCACGCCGATCGTGTGGATCGACGTCGAGCCGGTGCCCGACTTCGAGTGGAGCGGCGACCTCGCCGCCAACGCCGCCGTCGTGCGCGGCACCGCCCGCGGCTACCTCGACGCCGGCTACACCATCGGCACCTACTCGACGCCCTACCTCTGGGACGGCGTGGTCGGCGACCTCGAGCTCGGGATCCCGGAGTGGCGGGCCGCGGGCCAGACCTCCCGCGACGAGGCACGCTCCCGCGTGCGGCCCGGACTGGGTGATCCAGGGCGGCGAGGCGGTGCTCGGCCAGTGGGTCGAGGCCGACCGCGACCAGAACATCACCTGTCCCGGCGTCGCCGCCGATCTGGCCCGGTGGTTCCACCAGTACTAGCCGGTCTAGAGCGTGGGCGGATTTTCTCGAATCCACCTCCGCCGCCGCCGCGCCGGTGCCACCGTTCTCCGATGAGAATTGCGACCCTTGCCCTGACCACCGCCCTCGCGCTCGCCATCACGGGTTGCGGCGAGTCCGACGACGAGCCCGCCGCCGAGACGTCGGAGTCCGCCGAGGAGACGCCAACGGAGTCCGCGGCCACTACGGAGTCCGAGACACCGGAGACCGAGACGCCGAGCGAGTCGACGGCCGCGGACGACTCGGGACCGATCGTCCTGGAGGACGGGCGGATCGACCTGTGCTCGGCGATCAGCATCGACGACCTGGCCGCCGCGACCGGGTGGACCCCGGTGTCCAGCGGCGTCTACATCGGCGACGGGTCGTGTGAGTGGGAGTTCTCCGAGGCCGACCTGAGCGCCTCCTACGACGAGTACCAGACCTTCGACCAGGTGCGTGAGCAGAGCCAGAACTTCGAGGTCATCGAGCTCGACGGCGTCGCCGACGGGGCATTCCTCCAGCTGGTCGCCGGCGGCATCAAGGTCACCCCCGAGAGCGCCGGCATGGTGCTCGGCAGCGGCGAGTGGGTCGTCGTCGGCGGTGCCATCGAGTCCGAGGAGTCAGTGACCGTGGACGAGCTGGCCGCTGCGGCCGAGGCGCTGGCCCGGGCCTGCGACGAGGTGCTCTGAGGCCGCTCAGGCCGGCATGCCGATGGTCGCGACCAGCGCGGACCGGGAGCGGATCCCGAGCTTGCGGTAGACCCGCGACAGGTGCCCCTCGACGGCCTTGACCGAGATGCCGAGCTCGCCGGCGACCTCGCGGTTGGTGCGCCCCTCGAGCGCGAGCAGCGTGACCCGCCGCTCGCCGGCGGTGAGGACGGCGAGCGCTTCCGCCTCGACCCGGCGCGGCCGGTGCCCGAGCCGCTCGAGCAGGGCACGCGCCCGGCCCTGCAGCAGCCACAGCTGGTGGCGGCCGGCGTAGGTCTCGACCTGCCGCAGCAGGACCAGCGACTCGGTCTCCTCGCCGGTGAGCACCAGCAGCGCCGCGAGGTCGGTGGCGACCTGGGCGGCCAGCCGTTCGGCCTCGGAGTGGGCGAGCAGGTCCCGCGCCTCGCGCAGCAGTGCGATGCGGGTCGCGTCGGGCGAGGCGGCTGCCAGGGTGCGCAGGGCGGAGGCGACGGCGTGCGCGGTGCCGTGGGTGAGGGCGATCCGGTGCTGCTCGAGGGCCAGCGCGTGGGCCTCGCGGCGGCGGCCGGTGCGCAGCATCGCCAGGGCGGCGGCGGAGCGCCAGTCGCGCCCCGGGTCCGGGCGGTCCTCCGCACCGCACCGACCCGCGGCGAGGAAGTGCTCGACGGCGGCCTCGGAGTCACCGGCTGGCCGCGGCCAGCTCGCCCCGGGTGTGGTGCACGACGGCCGACGTCGACGGCGTCGTCGGACTCCTCCCACCGGTCCAGCTCGGTCGCGACCGCGAGTGCGGCGTCCAGCCGCCCCTGGGCCAGGTGGCAGGCGACGGTGAGGGCGACGGCGGTCGCCTGCTCGGCCGAGGGAGCCGTGGCGAGCACGGGCGCAGCTCGTGCAGCCGCTCGAGGGCCTCGACGACGCATCCGCGCAGCACGAGGCGTCGCACCACGGCGAGCCGGTCGGCGTCACCGACGGCGGGTGTCCGAGGTGCTCGACGACGGAGACGCGAGACATGCGGCACAAGATAGGAAGGCTGCGAGGTCACCGTCCGGCGAATGCCGAATGTGTAGCCCATTTGGGGGACGCTGGTCTGGTCAGGCCGGGCGCGCCGCGGCGTGGTAGGGCGCCGTCCGGCCCAGGAACGCGAGCAGCCGGGCGCCGGGCGCGGGGTCGGCGCAGGCGCTGGGGCGGGCCGAACAGCGTCGGCCGGTCGCTGTCGTCGACCAGACGGACGGCGGCCGGGAGCAGCGCCTCGGCGAGGTCGTCGGGCAGCGGGCGACCGCGCCCCGTCGTGGCGCCGACGTCCCAGCCGTGCACCGCGATCTCGAGCGCCGCCGCCCGCGACCAGCGTGGCGGTGTCGAGCACGACATCGCCGACCCGCACCTCCTCGTGGGCCACCTGGCTCCAGAGGCGGTGCAGCGCGCAGGCCTTCACCTGGAGCCGGGTCACCCGCGCCTCGGCGTCCCACCCCGGCACGACCGACACCGCCCCCGCCGCCCCCTCGGCGAAGGCGTCGAGGCCGTCGTCCATGTGGGTCAGCAGGCCGGCCAGGTCCCAGCGGGCGCAGGGCGTGGGCCGGTGCAGGTCGGCGTCGGTGACGCCGGCGAGGGCGGCGCGGGTGTAGTCGAGGGCGCGGCCGAGCAGCTCGGTGGCCATGGCGGGCTCCGGTTCGGCCCGGTCAGGCGGCGGGCTCGTAGTCGGCCGGCAGCGTCGCCGGCAGACCGAAGGTCTCGAACAGCCGCGGGTCGAAGAACGCGGTGACGTGACGCACCTGGTCGCCGTCGAGGTGGAGCACCTGGAGGTGGAACGGCACGAAGTGGCCGTCCGGCGACTCGCATGTAGAGCGCGAACGCGGGCTGGCCGTTGGCCACGATCTGGAGCATCGGCATGTCGTGGACGCCGCCGGGGCACTTGGTGCCGATGAGCTCGCCGATGGTGACGCTGCCCTTGTACCAGTTGGTGAAGGGCGGCATGTCCCAGGTGGCGTCGGCCTTGAGCAGGCTGACGATGGTGTCGATGTCCTTGACCCAGAACGCCTCGAGGTAGCGGTCGAGGAGGCCCCGCTGCTGGTCGGTGAGGTCCTCGACCACGGTGTCCTCGGTGAGGGCGCGCTCCTGCATCTGCGCGTGGGCACGCTGGAGGGCGGAGTTGACGGCGGCGACGGTGGTGTCGAGGGCCTCCGCGGTCTCGGCGGCGGTCCAGCGCAGCACGTCGCGCAGGATCAGGACCGCGCGCTGGCGGGCCGGCAGGTGCTGCAGCGCGGCCACGAAGGCCAGGCGGAGCGTGTCGCGCTCGGTGACCACGACGGCGGCGTCCGGCACGGGCTCGAGCCACGCGATCTCGTGGTTCTCCTCGAGCGCGTCGCCGGCCATCTGGTCGGAGGTGCCGAGGCCGGCCGGCAGCGGCCGCCGCGGCTTGCCCTCGAGGTTGGTGAGGCAGACGTTGGTGGCGATCTTGTAGAGCCAGGTGCGCACCGAGCTGCGGCCCTGGAAGTTGGCGCTGGCCTTCCACGCGCGCAGGAAGGTCTCCTGCACCAGGTCCTCGGCCTCGTGCACCGAGCCGCTCATCCGGTAGCAGTGCGCCAGCAGCTCGCGCTGGTACCGCTCGGTGAGCGTGTCGAAGTCGTCGAGCTCGGCCGTCTTGTCGTCCGTCAGGTCCGCCGTCATCTCGTCAGTTCGCCGTTCGTCCTGGGTGAGGCTCATGCCGCCTGCTCCTACCGCTGGTCGCTGAGTCTGCCAACCATGTCGACCGGGCGCGACCCTCGAACTCATCGCGTGCGAGGCGTGCACCAGGGCGAGGGCCCGCTCGGCGGCGGGGACGGCGGCGGCGCGGTCGGCGGGGACCAGGCCGACGCGGGTGCGGCGGTCGAGGAGGTCGCCGACGTCGTGGGCGCCCTCGTGGGTGACGCCGAAGACGAGCTCGGCCAGGGTCACCGGGACGCCGTCGGCCACCGGCGCGAGCAGCTCGTCGTCGGGGAGCCCGGTGACGGCGCGGGCGTCGTCGAGCACGAGCCGGGCCTCGGTGCCGAACCGGCGCACCAGCCGCTCCGGCTCCTCGAGGCCGGCCAGCCGGTCGCGCGGGGCGGCGCCGAGCAGGGGCAGGGTGGCGGTGCGGCAGGCGCCGGCGGACACGCCCGTGGCCACGACCGCGTCGACGGCGTCCTCGGCCATCCGCCGGTAGGTGGTGAGCTTGCCGCCCACCACGGTGACCACGCCGGAGCGGCCGGTGAGCACGGCGTGGCGGCGCGACAGGTCGGCGGTGGAGCCGTCGTCGGCGTGCAGCAGCGGCCGCAGCCCGGCGAAGGCGCCGACCACGTCGGAGCGCCGCACCGGCTGCGCGAACGACGCGGTGACGACGTCGAGCAGGAACCCGATCTCGGGCTCGGTGGGCTCGGGCACGTCGGGCGCCGGCCCCTCGACGGCCTCGTCGGTGAGGCCGACGTAGAGGGTGCCGTCGGGCTGCGGCAGCACCATCACGTAGCGGTTGTGCTCGCCGGGCACCGGCGCGAAGACCGACACCGTCAGGCCCGGGCAGCGAGTCGGCGCGCAGCACCAGGTGGGTGCCGCGGCTCGGCCGCAGCGTCACCTCCTCGGCGAGGTCGCCGGCCCACACCCCGGTGGCGTTGACGACGGCACGGGCGGCGACCCGGTGGGTCGCGCCGGTGAGCTCGTCGCGCAGCTCGACGCCCCGGCCGGTGGCCGACAGCACCCGGGCACGGGTGCGCACCTCGGCCCCGAAGGCGGCGGCGGTGCGGGCGATGGTGGTGACCAGGCGGGCGTCGTCCTCGAGCTGGCCGTCCCAGCCCAGGATGCCGCCGTCGAGCCCCGCCGGGCGCAGCGACGGCGCCAGCGCGAGCAGCTCGGTGGCCGAGACCCGGCGCGGCGGCGGCAGCGTGGCGCGGGAGGTGTGGGCGGCGCGGCGCAGCAGGTCGGCGGCGAAGAAGCCGGTGCGGGTGACGGCCCGGCTGTGCGACGCGGCAGCGTGGTGGCGAACGGCAGCACGTACGGCATCGGGCGGGTCAGGTGCGGCGCGGTGACCTCCATCAGGATGCCGCGCTCGACGGCGCTCTCGTGGGCGATCGCCACCTGGCCGCTGGCGAGGTAGCGCAGCCCGCCGTGCACGAGCTTCGAGGACCACCGCGAGGTGCCGAAGGCGAGGTCGTGGGCGTCGACGGCGAGCACCGACAGCCCGCGGGAGGCGGCGTCGAGGGCCACGCCGGCGCCGGTGACGCCCAGCCCGACGACGACGACGTCGACCTCGGCGGGGACGCCGGCGAGGCCGGCGCGGATCGCGGGTCGGGGGGTCGGCGTCATGGGAGGAGTCCCTTCGTGAGGAGCGTGGTGAGCTCGGCGTCCATCTCGGCCTCGCCGGCCTGCTCGTCGACCATGGTGTGGGCCGAGAGCACGAAGCCGTGGGCGGCGAGCACGAGACCGCGCGCGATGGCCACCGGGTTGCCGGCGCGCACCGTGCCGGCGGCCTGCGCGGCCTCGATGGCGGCGGCGGTGAGGCCGAGGATGTGGTCCTGCGAGCGGCCGCGCCGCGACAGCAGGTAGGGGAGGATCAGCTCGGGGTCGACCTCGACGATCCGCACGAACAGCTCGTTGTCGCGCAGCAGCCGCACCGTGCGCACCACGATCTCGACCAGCGCCTCGACGCTGTCGAGGCTCGCGGGCGTCGTCGACGCGCGGCGTCGACGACGCCCTCCCACTCGCGGGTCATGAGGTCGCCGAGCAGGGTCGGCATGTCGGCCCAGGTGCGGTAGATCGTCATCCGCGAGACGCCGGCGCGGCGGGCCACCTCGGTGAGGGTGGTGCGCCGCCAGCCGACGTCGAGGATGCAGGCGCGGGCGGCGTCGAGGTAGCCGGAGCGGGGGTCGGGATCGATCGCGTTGTGACGAAGTGACGTCATGTGTCACACTGTAACACGTGACCCCGACCGAGCAGACCGAGATGCACCCGACCCGCTGGGGCTCCCCCGACCGCGCCGCCGCGCTCCCCGACGTCGGCCCGCGCCCTGGTCGACCTGGTCTTCGACCTCGGCGACCGGCCGCGGTCGACGAGCCGACGCTCCCGGCGCCCGGCCTCGACCCGGCGCTCGTGCGACGCGCTGCGCGACCTGCTCGGCGCCGAGCACGTGCTCGACGACGACGCCACCCGACGGCTGCGCACCCGCGGCAAGTCGACGCCCGACCTGCTCCGCGCCCGCGCCGGCGACCTCACCGACGCCCCGGACGTCGTCGTCCGGCCGGGCTCCCACGACGACGTCGCCGCGGTGCTGGCGTTCGCGGTCGAGCACCACGTGGCCGTGGTGCCCTTCGGCGGCGGCACGTCGGTCACCGGCGGACTGGTGGCGCGTCGCGACGGCTACGCCGGCGTGGTCTCGCTCGACCTGGTGCGGATGAAGCGGCTGCTCGCCGTCGACGCCATCTCGATGACGGCGACCCTCGAGCCGGGCCTGCGCGGGCCCGAGGCCGAGGCGCTGCTGGCCGAGCACGGGACTGACCCTCGGCCACTACCCCCAGTCCTTCGAGTACGCCACGATCGGCGGCTTCGCGGCCACCCGCTCCAGCGGCCAGGCCAGCGCCGGCTACGGCCGGTTCGACGCGCTGGTGGTGGGGCTGCGGGCCGCCACGCCGCGCGGCGAGCTGCGGCTCGGCAGCGCGCCGTCCAACGCCGCCGGCCCCGACCTGCGCCAGCTGCTGCTCGGCTCCGAGGGCGCGTTCGGCGTCCTCACCGAGATCACGGTGCGGGTGCGCGCGCTGCCCGAGCAGAAGACCTACGAGGGCTGGCGCTGGCCGTCGTTCGACGCCGGCGCCGACGCCATGCGCACCCTCGCCCAGGCCGGGCTGCTGCCCACGGTGATCCGGCTCTCCGACGAGGCCGAGACCGCGATCAACCTGGCCCGTCCCGACGCCCTCGGCCCGGACGGCAGGCGGAGTCCGGCTGCCTGATGATCACCGGCTACGAGGGCACCCCCGAGGCGGTCGCCGCCAAGCGGGACGCCGTCACCGCCGTGCTCGACGGGCTCGGCGGCACCGCCCTCGGCGAGGATCCGGGCAGGCGCGTGGGCCGAGGGCCGGTTCGCCGCGCCCTACCTGCGCGACTCGATGCTCGACGTCGGCGTGCTCGTCGAGACCCTCGAGACCGCGACCTTCTGGTCGAACCGGCAGGCGCTGTACGACGGCGTCACGGCGGCGCTCACCGCGAGCCTCGGCGACGACGCGCTGGTGCTGTGCCACGTCAGCCACGTCTACGAGACCGGCTGCTCGCTCTACTTCACCGTCGCCGCCCAGCAGAGGCGACGACGCCGGTGGCGGCAGTGGCTCGCCGCCAAGGCCGCCGCCAGCGACGCGATGATGGCGGCCGGCGCCACCATCACCCACCACCACGCGGTCGGCACCGACCACCGGCCGTGGCTGCCGCAGGAGATCGGCGAGCTCGGCGTCTCGGTGCTGCGCGCCGTCAAGGCCGACCTCGACCCCACCGGCGTCCTCAACCCCGGGGTGCTCGTGCCGTGACTCGCTCCTTCGCGTTCCTGGTGAACCCCGCCTCCGGCGGCGGCGCGGCGGCCGGCGCCGTGGTGCCGGTGGCCCGGCTGCTGCGCGACGCCGGCGCCCGGGTGGAGGTCACCTACTCACCCGGTCCGCAGGCGATGGCCGGGCTCGTGGCCGAGGCGGTCGCGGCCGGCGACGTCGTGGTGTCGGTGGGCGGCGACGGCATGCTCTCCTCGCTCGCCGGTGCCGTGTCCGCCGCCGGCGGCACGCTCGGCGTCGTGCCCGCCGGGCCGTGGCAACGACTTCGCCCGCATGCTCGGCCTGCCCGACGACGTCGCCGGCCAGGCCCGGGTGCTGCTCGAGGGCACCGAGCGGAAGGTCGACCTCGTCTCCTACCGCGACGGCGACACCACCCGCGTGGTGGCCGGCTCGGTCTACAGCGGCATCGACGCCCGCGCCAACGTGATCGTCGACCGCGCCCACCGGCTGCCCGGCGCGCCTGCAGTACCCCTACGCCGCGCTCCGCGCGATCGCCACCTACCGCCCGCACCGGTTCCGTGCTCGACCGTCGACGGCGTCCGCGAGCGAGCACGACGCCGCCACCGTCGTCGTCGCCAACTCCGCCTACTACGGCAAGGGCATGCGCGTGGCCCCCGGCGCCGTCGTCGACGACGGCCTGCTCGACGTCGTCGTCGTGGGCGCCGCCTCCCGGCTCGCGCTGATGCGCGCGCTCCCCACCATCTACGACGGCAGCCACGTCGACCGGCCCGAGGTCACGGTGCGTGCGCGGCAGGCGGGTCGAGCTCACCGCCGATCCCGCCGGCCGCCGTCGGCGGCGACGGCGAGCCGATCGGCCGACCTCCCCGGCCCCGACGCCGCCCCGGCCGTCGTCGAGGTGCTCCCGGCCGCGCTGACCGTGATCGCCTGACCGGCGTCACTCGGCGAAGGTCCAGACCAGCAGGTCGGTGGGGACGGCGGCGGTGACGTCGTAGGACGGCTCGTCGGTGAGGAGCATCGCGTCGCCGGCGGCGAGCGGCTCGGCCAGCGAGAAGCGCAGCAGCGCGCCGGTGGCCACGAAGGCGTGCACCCGCGGCGCGGCGGGCAGGGCGAGCACGTCGCCGCCGTCGAGGCGGGCCACGGCCAGGGTGGCGTCGCCGATCGTCAGCGCCGGCACCAGCCGGCCGTGGTCGAGGGCGACGGGGCGGACGTCGTAGGTGGGCGTGGTGTCGGAGTCGCCGCGCAGCCACACCTGCACGAACCGGCACGGCCCGTCGGGGGTGGCGTGCTCGCTGTGCTCGACGCCGGCGCCCGCCGAGAGGTGCGCCACCGACCCGGCGACCGACGACGGCCCGGCCGTGCTCGGCGTCGGGGTGCTCGAGCGCGCCCTCGACCACCCAGGTGACGATCTCCAGGCCGGAGTGGAGTGTGCGGGTCGAAGCCGAGCCCGCGACCCATCAGGTGGTCGTCGTGGCACACCATCGGGCCGAAGCCGAGACGCTCGGGGTCGTGGTGCGGCCCGAACGAGAAGGCGTGGTGGGTCACCCGGCCGCGCTCGCGGTCGACGAATCGGTCAGTTCCCCGGCGGATCTCGACGCTCATCACCATGATGGTGCCGTGCCGAGTGCCGTGGGGGACCTCGGGGGTGCTCAGCGGTGACTGCGCTGCCCCCGGGCTTCGTGCTGGGCGCCTGCACCGCGGCCTATCCCGTCGAGGGCGCCGTGGCCGAGGACGGCCGCGGCCAGAGCGTCTGGGACACCTTCGCGCGGCGCTTCGGCGCCATCGCCGACGGCTCCAACGGCGACGTCGCCGCCGACGCCTACCACCGCGTCGAGGAGGACCTCGACCTGCTGAGCGGGCTCGGGGTGGGCGGCTACCGGTTCTCGGTGTCGTGGTCGCGGGTGCAGCCGTTCGGTGCCGGCGAGGTGAACCAGGCCGGCCTCGACCACTACGACCGGCTGGTCGACGCGCTCCTCGCCCGCGGCATCGACCCGATGGTCACGCTCTACCACTCCGACCTGCCCCAGCCGCTCGAGGACGACGGCGGCTGGCTCAACCCCGACACCGTCGAGCGGTTCGCCGAGTACGCCGAGGTGGTGGGCCGCCGGCTCGCCGACCGGGTCGCCCACTGGGTGCCGGTGGCCTCGCCCAACGCGGTCACGATGCTCGGGTACTCCCTCGGCGTCCACGCCCCCGGCCGGGTGCTCACCCTCGACGCGCTGCCCGTCGCCCACCACCTGCTCGTCGCCCACGGCCGCGGCACCATCGCGCTGCGCGAGGCCGGCGCCCGCAGCGTCGGCTGCTCCAACCACCACGCCCCGATGTGGCCGGCGTCCGAGGAGCCTGCCGACGTCGGCGCCACCAAGCTCTTCGACGCGCTGTGGAACGGGCTCTACCTCGAGCCGATGCTGCTCGGCCGCTACCCCGTCGACCTCCAGCCGCTGCTCGACGACGACTTCGTGCAGCCCGGTGACCTCGCGGTGATCCGGCAGCCCCTCGACTTCTACGGCGTCGGCCTACTCCGGCCCGCTCCGCGTGGCGGCCGCGCCCGCGGACGCCGAGGTGCCGTTCGTGATGCTCGACCCCGCTCGGCCACCCCACCACCGACAGCGGGCAGCCGATCGTCCCGGAGGCGCTGCGGGAGTGGCTGATCATGTTCCGCGCCCGCTACCGCGCCGCGCTGCCGCCGATCGTCGTCACCGAGTGCGGCGCCGAGTTCGACGACGTCGTCGGCCCCGACGGCACGGTCGACGACGCCTTCCGGGTCGAGTTCCTCGACCGGCACCTGACGGCGGTGGCCGACGCCGCCCAGCGCGGCGTCGACGTCCGCGGCTTCTACGTGTGGAGCCTGCTCGACGGGTTCGGCTGGTCCGACGGCTTCACCCACGGCAACGGGATCGTGCACGTCGACCGGGCGACCCAGGACCGCACCCCGAAGTCGTCCTACCGCTGGCTGGCCGACCAGGTCGCGGGCCAGATGCGCTCGCGGGGCTGAGGCGCCGAGCCGGGCGCGTCACTCACCGGTGCGCCAGCACGTAGAGGGACGGACCGTGGGTCTCGCGCCCGTGCACGTACTCCTCGACGGTGAGGCCGGCCGCGTACAGCGTCGACTCGAAGAAGCCGCGTTCGTAGGTGACGTCGTCGGGCCGACCGTCGCGCTCCTCGACGTCCGGCACGCCCTGCGCCACCCACGCGGTCACCACCACGCGGGCACGCGGCGCGAGCAGCGCGGCGATCGAGGTGGCCCAGCCGGTGACGTCGGCGGTGACGAGCTGGGTGAAGGCGTCGCCGGTGTAGAGCAGGTCGACGCTGCCGGGCTCCGAGGGGAGGTCGTAGGCACTCCGGTCCGGGCCTCACCAGCGTGAACCGGTGGTGCTCGTCGGCGAGGTGCTCCCGCGCCCAGTCGAGGTGGTCGGGCCGGGCGTCGACGCCGTGGTAGTCGGCCACGTGCCCCATGAGGTGGCGGATGCCGATGGCGAGGCGACCGGCGCCGCACCCCCAGTCGAGCAACCGGGTGCCGCGGGCCAGCCCGGCGCGCCGACGCAGCACCTGCGCCGTCCGCATCGCGCCCGGCCAGGTAGTCGACCGTCGGAGGTCGGCCGCGGGCACGTCGCCGCGCAGCCGCGGTGGCGGCAGCGGTAGCTCGGACGTCGGCGACACGGCAGGGATTCTAGAGCGGCGCCCGGTTACTACGGTGGCCCCATGTCAGCACTGGTCCGCGCCGTCGAGGCCGCTCGCGGACCGGTCCTCGTGGTGGGCGAGAGCCTGCCGGACCTCGATGCCGCCACGCTCCCGCCGGGAGGGGAGGTGGCGGAGGGGCAGCGGTACGCCACGGTCGTGCTCGCGGCCACCGACGTCGCCGCGCTGCGCCGGCTCGTCACGCTGGCTCGCGGGCTCGGCCGGGCCCGCACGGTGGTGGCCGTGGTGGGCGACGCCGTGGCGGTGCTGCCGATCGCGGCCCATCCCGCCTGGCCCGCCGTCACCGCGCTCGACGCCCGCCTCGACGACGGCACCGCGGTCACCTCGGTGACCTTCGCCGCCCGGGTGCGGGTCGACGTCGTGGCGGCGGCGCTGGGTCGCGCCGTCGCGCCCGGGGTGCGCACCGGCCCGGCCGGCCTGCGACTGGCCGTGATGCCGGACGCGCTCTCCGTCGTGCCGCCGGTCGACCTCACCCTGGTCACCGCGCTCGACCCAGCCGCGAAGCGGCCGCCCGACGTCGTGGTGGGATCCGGCCCCACCGAGCCGACGGTGTCCGAGGTGACCGGGGTGGCACCGCTCGTCCTGTCGGTGAGCGACGTCGGCGTGCCGGTGGACGAGGCGGTGTTCAACCCGGCCGGGTTCCGCCGCGACTGGGACCGCGGCGTCGTCGACCTGCCGCCGGACACCCGGCTCACCGTCGGGCTGGTGCGGTCGCTGCGCGACGCGCAGGGGGTCCGGCTGCCGGCCGGAGCGGATCCGCTGCTCGCGGCCGGGCTGGCGATGAGCGGCGTGCCGATCGTGGCCGAGGGGGTGCGCCTCGACGACCCGGCGGCCCGCGAGGCCCGTGCCGTCGAGCAGAGCCGGGCCGCGACGGCCGAGCACGGCACGGCGGCCTGGCGGGCCCGGCTCGCGCGGCGAGCCGGCGTCCGGGTGGCGCCGTGAGCGCGCTCCCCGAGGTCGTCGCCACCTGGCGCGACGCCGGGCCCGGCCGCGCCGTCGTCCGCTGCCGCGACCTGGTCGAGCTGCGCCGCACCCGTCCGGACGGGCGGGCGCGCGCGATCGGCGTCTGGCTCGACGAGGCCCCCGCTGCGCTCACGCTGGTGCCGCCGTCGGGCTGGCCGGCTCTGCTCGGGCTGCGCTCGCGGGTCCGGCCGGACGGCGTGTGGACGGTGCTGCGGTTCGCCGAGCCGGTCGACGTCGCCGCCGTGGTGGCCGAGCTCGGGAGGCAGGCGGTGTGGAACGGCGCCGTGGTGCCGGCCGAGGTGCGGGTGGACGCCCGGGTGCTCAACCCGACCGGGTTCCTCGTGCGCGTCGACGGTCCGCCGGTCGACGGCCGGGATCTCGCGGTGGACGACGGAGTGAGCGCGACCCTGGTGGCCGGGCTCCGCGAGCACCTCGGCGTGCGGATCGACGTCTGGACCGACGCGCTCCGGCGGGCGGTGCCCGCTCTCGCCGCGGCCGGGGTGCCGCTGGTCGCCACCGACGCCCCGGGCGACCTCGATCCGGCGGTGGCGGCCGCCGTCACCGCACCGGTCGACCTCGCCGACCCGCTGGCCCGCGAGGAGCACAGCATCGTGCTGCGCCGGGCCGCCCTCGACGCCTACGCGCCGACGCCGCAGCCGTCGGTCAGCATCCTGCTCGCCACCCGCCGCGCCGACATGCTCGACCACGCGCTCGGCCAGGTCGCCCGGCAGCGTGGCGTCGACCGGCTCGAGCTGGTGCTCGCCCCGCACGGCTTCGACGTCCCGGTCGAGACGGTGCAGGAGGCGCGTCGGACCGGCCGTGGCGGTGCAGGTGCTGCCCCACCCGCCTGACGCCGTCTTCGGCGACGTGCTGCACGCCGCCGCCGCTGCCGCCGGTGGCGACGTCGTGATGAAGATGGACGACGACGACTGGTACTCCCCCGACGCGGTCGCCGACCTGCTCCGCGCCCGCGCCTACAGCGGCGCCGACCTGGTGGGCATGCCGGCCGAGACGCACTACGTCGCGCCGGCCGACCTCACCGTGCACAAGGGCCACCCGAGCGAGGTGTGGTCGCAGTTCGTGGCGGGCGGCACGCTGATGCTCGATCGGGCTCTGTTGAGGGAGATCGGCAGCTTCCGCCGGGTGCACCGGTTCGTCGACTCCCAGCTGCTCGAGTCGGTGCTCGCCGCCGGCGGCGCCGTCTACCGCACCCACGGCCTCGGCTACGTGCTCCACCGCACCGAGGGCGGCCACACCTGGCACATCGACCTCGAGGAGCTCCTCGACCCCGACCGCATGGTCGCCAGCCGCCCCGGGCTGCGCCCGTCCCGGCTGATGGAGCTGTAGGGAAGATCGACCCGCCCGAAAGTTTCGGGCGGGTCAGCGACGACCCAGGCCGCGGACGTCCCAGCCGGCGGCGCGCCAGGCGGTGAGGTCGAGGAGGTTGCGGCCG
The DNA here is from genome assembly GCA_963845795.1 of uncultured Actinomycetota bacterium. Classification (GTDB taxonomy): domain Bacteria; phylum Actinomycetota; class Actinomycetes; order Propionibacteriales; family Nocardioidaceae; genus Nocardioides. The sequence goes on from CAWJTG010000018.1 coordinate 317,113, forward strand.
TCGAGGAGCCGGCGGTGGCGCACGACGGCACCGACCTCGGCCGGGTCGACCTCGCGGAACTCGGGCCACTCGGTGAGGTGCAGCAGGAGGTCGGCGTCGCGGGCGGCGTCGACGGCGGAGGCGGCGTAGTCGAGGGTCGGGAACCGGGCCGCGGCGGTGCCGGCCGCCTGCGGGTCGTAGACCGACACGTGGGCGCCGCGCAGGTGCAGCTGGCCGGCGATGGCGAGGGCGGGGGAGTCGCGGACGTCGTCGGAGTCGGGCTTGAACGCCGCCCCCCACACGCCGATCCGCTGACCCACCACCGAGCCGCCGAGCATGGCCTGGGCGATCTGGGTGGCGCGCTCGCGCTGCCGCTGGTTGATGTCGTCGACCTGCCGGAGAAAGGTCATCGCGTCCTCGACGCCGAGCTCGCCGGCGCGGTGCACGAAGGCCCGGATGTCCTTCGGCAGGCACCCGCCGCCGAAACCGATGCCGGCGTTGAGGAAGCGGCGACCGATCCGCGCGTCGTGGCCGATCGCGTCGGCCAGCGCGACGACGTCGGCGCCGGCGGCGTCGCACACCTCACCGACGGCGTTGATGAACGAGACCTTGGTGGCGAGGAACGCGTTGGCCGCCACCTTCACGAGCTCGGCGGTGGCGAAGTCGGTGACGACGATCGGCGTGCCGGCGTCGGTGAGCGGGGCGTAGAAGGCGCGCAGCTCGGCCTCGGACCGCGCGCCGGCGACGCCGAGCACGATCCGGTCGGGCTCGAGGGTGTCGCGGACGGCGAACCCCTCGCGCAGGAACTCGGGGTTCCACACCAGCTCGGCGTCGGCGCCGACGGGCGCGAGCGAGGCGAGCAGGTCGGCCATCCGCGCGGCGGTGCCGACGGGCACGGTCGACTTGCCCACCACCGACGCCGGCCGCTGGAGGTGTGGCGCGAGCGAGCGCACGGCGTGCTCCACCTGCCCGGTGTCGGCGCCCAGGCCGGAGGCCATCTGCGGCGTGCCGACGCAGAGGAAGTGCAGGTCGGCGAAGCCGCCCGCCTCCTCGAAGGAGTCGGTGAAGCGCAGCGCGCCCGACGCGACGTGCTTGGCCAGCAGGTCGGCGAGCCCGGGCTCGTAGAACGGCGCCGTGCCGCCGCGAGCAGCGCGCGCTTGGCGTCGTCGACCTCGACCCCGAGCACCTCGTGGCCGAGCTCGGCCATGCACGCGGCGTGGGTGGCGCCGAGGTAGCCGCACCCGATGACGGTCAGCTTCACGCGGTCAGCCTAGGGACGCCGCCAGCCGCCGCACGATCTCGGTCAACCGCGCCTCGCTGGTGGCGAAGTTGAGCCGCACGTGGCCGGGCAGGCCCGGGTGGTAGTCGCCGCCCGGGCGCGAGCCTGACCCGGCCCCGCTCCAGCGCGACGGCGGCAGGGTCGTCGTGGCCGTAGGCGCGCAGGTCGACCCAGGCGAGGTAGGTGGCCTCGACCGGCCGCATCCGCGCCTCGGGCAGGTGCTCGGCGAGCAGGGCGGTGAGCAGGTCGCGCTGCCGGGCGAGCCGTTCGCGGCAGCGCGGCCAGCCACTCGTCGCCGTGCTGGTAGGCCGCCAGCGAGGCCACGACGCCGAGCACCGACCAGGAGTCGTTGCGCGCCATCGGCACGGCGGCGAGCCGGCGGTGGGTGGCGTCGTCGCCGCTCACGATCTGGGCGCACTTCAGGCCGGCGGTGTTGAACGCCTTGGACGCCGCCACCACCGCCACCGCGTGGTCGGCGGTGCCCTCGATGCTGAGGTAGGGCACCTGGTCGCGGCCGTCGAGCACCAGCGGTGCGTGGATCTCGTCGGAGATCACGCGGGCGCCGTGCCGCAGCACGACGTCGCGCACGCCCTCGAGCTCCGCGCGGCTGAACACCCGCCCCCACGGGTTGTGCGGCTGGGTCAGCAGCAGGGTGCGGGCGCCGGCCGCGAACAGCGCGTCGAGCCGGTCGAGGTCGAGCTCGGCGCGCTCGGCGTCCGGGTCGACGACGAGGTCGACCCGCTCCCGCCCGGTGAGCCGGGCGATCTCGAGCTGCGGGGCGTACCCGGGCAGCGGCATCACCATCGGCCCGGGCTCGCTCAGCACGTCGAGCGCGATCCGCACGCCGGCGGTCACGTCGACGGTGGCCAGCACCCGGCCGGGGTCGACCTCGTGCCCGAACTGCCGCTTCGCGAAGCCGGCGTACGCCTCGCCCAGCCCACCGCCCTCGGCGAAGGCGCGGGTAGCCCGTCATCCCCGCCGCCGACGGCGGCCTGCACCGCCTCGACCACCGCCGGCGCCGGCGCGTAGTCCATCTCGGCCACCCACGCGGGCAGCACGTCGTCGTCGACCTCACCCCACTTGCACACCAGGGCGTGGCGGGCCTCGTCGTCACTCAGGTCGCGGATCACGCGGGGGACGCTACCGCCGCGTCCTGGCAGGATCGCCGCCGTGAGCGACGACGATCGTGCTGGGACAGGGGACCGGGCCGCTGCGGGGCGTCAAGGTGGTCGAGATCGCGGGCATCGGGCCCGGACCGCACGCCTGCATGATCCTCGCCGACCTCGGCGCCGACGTGATCCGCGTCGAGCGGCCGGGCGGTCAGGCGCTGGCCGGCGGGGCGACGATGGTGCTCAACCGCGGGCGTCCGAGCGTCGCGCTCGACCTCAAGAACCCCGAGGCCGCCCGGGTCGTGCTCGACCTGGTGCGCGACGCCGACGTGCTGGTGGAGGGGCTGCGGCCCGGCGTCACCGAGCGGCTCGGCATCGGCCCCGACGACTGCCTCGCCGTCAACGAGCGGCTCGTCTACGGCCGGATGACCGGGTGGGGCCAGGACGGCCCGCTCGCCACGGCGGCCGGCCACGACATGAACTACATCGCCATCACCGGCGCGCTGTTCGGCCTCGGGCCAGGACAAGGACCGGCCGCACTTCCCGTCCAACCTGGTGGGCGACTTCGGCGGCGGCTCCACCTACCTCGTGATCGGCGTCCTCGCCGCACTGCTCGAGGCCAAGGTCTCCGGGCGGGGTCAGGTGGTGGACGCCGCGATCGTCGACGGCACCGCCCACCTCAACGCGATGACGTCGGCCTTCCTGGCCAGCGGCGGCTACCGCGAGGAGCGGGCGGCGAACCTGCTCGACGGCGGCGTGCCGTTCTACGACGTCTACGCCACCAGCGACGGCCGCGCACGTCAGTGTCGGCGCGCTGGAGCCGCAGTTCTTCGAGGCCCTGGTCACCACGCTCGGCGTCAAGGACACCTGCCCCGGCCAGGCCGACCTCGACCGCTACGACGAGATGCGGGCGGTCTTCACCGAGGTGTTCGCCTCCCGCACGATGGCCGAGTGGGTGGAGATCTTCGAGGGCACCGACGCGTGCGTGGCCGGCATCGTGACGCCGAGCGAGGCGGCCGGTCACCCGCACCTGGTGGCCCGCGGCACCTTCGTCGAGCGCCACGGCGTCACCCAGCCGCAGCCGGCGCCGCGGTTCTCCCGCACCGACCGCGACGCTCGGCTCCGCCGCCGCCGCTCCCCGGCGAGCACACCCGGCGGCGCTCGCCGCCTGGGGTGTCGGCGACGTCGACGGACTGCTCGAGCGCGGGGTCGCCGTCCAGACGTGACCTGCCTCACGAGGTCCGCGCCACTGTTGAACATCTGTCAACAAGCCGCGTAGCCTGCGGCCATGGAATCCCAGGCGACCGAGCACGTCGACGTCCTCATCGTGGGCGCTGGCCTGAGCGGCATCGGTGCCGCCTGCCAGCTCACCGACGGCCCACCCCGACCGCACCGTCGCCGTCCTCGAGGCCCGCGACACCTTCGGCGGCACGTGGGACCTGTTCCGCTACCCCGGCGTCCGCTCGGACTCCGACATGTTCACCTTCGGGTTCAGCTGGCGCCCCTGGCCCAGCGACACCGCGCTCGCCGACGGCGACCTGATCCTCGAGTACCTGCGCACCGTCGCCGAGGAGTACGAGGTCGACAAGCTGATCCGCTACCGGCACCGCGTCACCGGGCGCCTCCTGGGACAGCGAGACCGCCCGGTGGACCGTCGACGTCGAGCACGACGGCGCCCCGCTCACGATCACCTGCAACGTGCTCTGGGGCTGCACCGGCTACTACGACTACGAGACGCCGCACGACGCGCAGCTGCCCGGACTCGACGACTTCGCGGGCCAGGTGGTGCACCCGCAGTTCTGGCCCGAGGACCTCGACTACGCCGGCAAGAAGGTCGTGATCGTCGGCTCCGGCGCCACCGCCGTCACGCTGGTGCCGGCCATGGCCGAGCGACGCCGAGCTGGTCACGATGCTGCAGCGCACGCCCACCTACATCCTCCCGCAGCCCGGCCGCGACCCGCTCGCCACGCTGCTCGGCCGGCTCCCGACCCGGCTCAGCTACCCGGTGGTGCGGTGGGCCAACATCCTCAAGCTCGTCGGCAGCTACCAGCTGATGCAGCGCTTCCCGAAGCAGGGCCAGGCGTTCATCCGCAAGGTCACCGAGGCGCAGCTGCCCGACCACCTCTCCTACGACGAGCACTTCCAGCCGCCGTACGACCCGTGGGACCAGCGGCTCTGCGCCGTGCCCGACGGCGACTTCTTCAAGGCGCTGCGCTCGGGCAGCGCCACCGTGGTCACCGAGACCATCGACACGTTCACGCCCACCGGCGTCCGGCTCGCCTCGGGCGAGGAGCTCGAGGCCGACATCGTCGTCACCGCCACCGGTCTGCGGGTCAAGGCGTTCGGCGAGCTCGACGTCACCGTCGACGGCGAGCCGGTCGACGTCACCGACACCATGGCCTACAAGGGCCTGATGCTCAGCGGCCTGCCCAACTTCGTCTTCACCGTCGGCTACACCAACGCCTCCTGGACGCTGAAGGCCGACCTCGTCGGCGAGTACGTCGTCCGGCTGCTGCGGCACATGGACGAGCACGGCTACCGCAGCGTCGTGCCGGTGCGCGACGAGACCGTCGAGGAGCGCCCGTTCATGGACCTCGCGTCGGGCTACGTGCAGCGCGCGCTGCCGCACCTGCCCAAGCAGGGCGACCGCGCGCCGTGGGCGCTCAAGCAGAACTACCTCGTCGACAACCGGACCATCCGTCGGGGTGTTCTCGACGACGGCGCACTGCAGTTCTCTTGAAACATGGGACTAGACGACAAGATCAGCAACAAGACCGAAGAGCTCAAGGGCAAGGGCAAGGAGGGCGCCGGCAAGGCGACCAACGACCACGAGCTCGAGGGCGAGGGCAAGAGCGACCAGGCCTCCGCCAAGCTCAAGGGCGCCGGCGAGAAGGTCAAGGACGCCGCCAAGGACGTCAAGGACGGCCTCACCAAGTAACCCCCGGCACCGACCCTCACCCCCGTCTCGCTAGCGTGACAGCGACGGGGGTGAGGCGCGCATGAGGCAGTGGATCGAGCGGTCGCTGTGGGACGTCGTCCCGCGCGACCACCAGCAGACCGAGCGCGAGCTGCGCCGCCGCCAGGTCGTCACCGTCGGCTTCGTGCTGCTCGGCGCGGTCTTCCTCGGCATCCTGCTGCGGCTCGAGCCGGGCAGCGACGCCTTCACCGCGGCGTCCTTCGGGCTGGCCGCGGTCTGGGCGGTCGGTGCCCTCGCCTCCGGCCCGCTCTACCTCGGGCCGGATCGTGCGCCACGACATGGCCGTTCGACCGGTGGTGCAGCCGCTCGCCCTCGGCTTCGGCCTGGCCGGCGTCTTCGTGGTCGGCGCTCTCGTCGTGCGCGAGATCGGCCCGCTGCGCGACCAGATCGTGCGACGTGCTCGACTTCGCCTCCGAGGGCACCTGTGGGTGCTCGTCATCGTCACCGCGGTCAACGGCATCGCCGAGGAGCTCTTCTTCCGCGGCGCCGCCTACGCCGCCATCACGCGGCACCCGGTGGCGTGGACGTCGGTGGCCTACACGATCGCCACGGCCGCCACCGGCAACGTCATGCTCGCCTTCGCCGCCGTCCTGCTCGGCGTCATCTGCGGCCTGCAGCGGCGAGCCTCCGGCGGCATCCTCGCCCCGATCCTCACCCACTGCGCGTGGTCGATCACGATGCTGCTCGCGCTGCCGCCGATCTTCGGCGTCTAGGGCAGCGGGCGGGCCTCGGAGCGCCCGCTCAGCTCTCGGCGAGCGCCTTGCTGCACCGCCTCGCGGTAGGTCAGCGACTCGCCCGGCACCAGCTCGAGGATCGAGTCGTCGGTGACGACGACCTCGGTCGACATCGAGTCGATGAGGTTCTTGGCGGTGGTGGTGTCGACGTCGGTGACGAACGCGATCCAGTGCGACGAGAGCGACGGCGTCAGCACCGGCACGGTCACGATCGGCGGCACGCGGCGCCCCATCTCCTCGGCGGCCTGCTTCATCATGTCGAGGTAGGTGAGCACCTCCGGGACCGCCGATCTCGAAGACCCGGCCGAGCGCCCGCTCCTCGTCCACCACGCCCACGAGGTAGCGGACGACGTCCTCGATGGCGATCGGCTGGGTGCGGGTGGCGACCCAGCGCGGCACCACCATCGCGGGCAGGTTCTTCACCAGCTGCCGGGTCATCTCCCAGGAGATGCCGCCGGCGCCCACCACGATCGCGGCGCGCAGCACGGTGACCGGCACGCCGCCCTCGGCGAGCTTGCCCTCCACCTCGCGGCGCGAGCGCAGGTGGGGCGAGAGGTCCTCGTCGTCGGCGCCGAGCCCGCCGAGGTAGACGATCTGCCGCACGCCGGCGCTCGGCGGCGGCGAGCCCGAAGTCCCGGGCGGCCTGGGCGTCCTTGCGCTCGAAGTCGTCGTCGTCGAGCGAGTGCACCATGTAGACGGCGACGTCGACGCCGGTGAGCGCCTCGGCCAGCGAGTCGGGGTCGCCGACGTCGCCGCCGACGGGCTCGCCCTCGCCCGTCGTACTTGTCGGGGTTGCGCGTCATCGCGCGGACGTCGTGGCCGGCCTCGACGAGCGCGGGCACGAGCCGATGGCCCACGAACCCGGTCGCTCCGGTCACCAGCACACGTGTCATGTCCCCACAGTAGGGACGCGCGCCGATTCCGGCGATCACCCCGCTGGGCCGTAGGGTCTAGGTAAAGCAGCGGCTCGTCCAGGGCCGCTCCGCGCAGGCAGCCTCTCCGCGCCGCGCGTTCGACCACAGCTTCGGTGACCAACATGTCTTCTGCTTTCGCCGATCTCGGCGTGCCCACCCGACTCGCCGTCCATCCTCGAGAACGCCGGCATCACCACGCCGACGCCCATCCAGGCCGCGACGCTCCCCGACTCCCTCGCCGGCAAGGACGTGCTCGGCCGCGGCCGCACCGGCAGCGGCAAGACCTACGCGTTCCTGCTGCCGCTCGTCGCCCGCCTCATGGCCTCCGGCGGCAGCGCGCAGTCCAAGCGGCCGCGCGCGCTGATCCTCGTCCCGACCCGCGAGCTCGCCGGCCAGGTGCACGAGGCACTCCGCCCGCTCGCCGCGGCCGCGGGCCTCACCTCGCTCACGATCTACGGCGGGGTCGGCCAGAACCCGCAGGTCCTGGGCCTGCGCCGCGGCGCCGACGTCGTCGTCGCCTGCCCCGGCCGGCTCGAGGACCTCATCGGTCAGGGCCACTGCAAGCTCGACGCCGTCGAGGTCACCGTGCTCGACGAGGCCGACCACATGGCCGACCTCGGGCTTCCTGCCCGCCGTCCGCCGGCTGCTCGACACCACGCCGCGCGGCGGCCAGCGGCTGCTCTTCTCGGCCACCCTCGACCGCGCCATCGACGTGCTCGTGAAGCGCTACCTCGCCGCGCCCGTCGTGCACGAGGCCGACTCGGTGCAGTCGCCGATCTCGTCGATGGACCACCACGTGCTGCACCTGCGCCGCGAGCACCGGCTCGACGTCCTCGTCGACCTCGCCTCCGCGCCCGGCCGCACCGTCGTCTTCACCCGCACCAAGCACGCCGCCAAGGCGCTGGCCCGCCAGCTCAACAAGGCCGGGGTGCCCGCCGTCGACCTGCACGGCAACCTCGGCCAGGGCGCCCGCACCCGCAACATGGAGGCGTTCCACTCCGGCAAGGCCACCACGCTGGTCGCCACCGACATCGCCGCCCGCGGCATCCACGTCGACGACGTCGCCCTCGTGGTGCACGCCGACCCGCCCGCCGAGCACAAGGCCTACCTGCACCGCTCGGGCCGCACCGCCCGCGCCGGCGCCGCCGGCACCGTCGTCACGCTGATGACCGACGAGCAGCGCAACGACGTGCGGGTGCTGACCCGCGCCGCCGGCATCAAGCCGACCACCACCAAGATCGACGGCGCCCGCCACCCGATGCTCGCCACGCTCGCCCCCGGCGAGCGGCTGCTCCCCGGCGGCCTCGCGATGAGCGCCGACGAGCCCCAGCGTCGCCAGAACTCCGGCAACGGCAGCGGTGGCGGCGGACGCGGTCGTCGCAGCGGCGGCGGCGGCGGCGGCACCAAGGGCGGCGGCGGACGTCGTCCGGCCGCTCGCTCGGGCTCGCGCCCGGCCCGCACCAGCAGCGGCGGCGGCAACCACAGCGCGTCGTCCTTCAGCTCCGGCCGTCGCTGACCGCAGCCGGTCTCGCTAGCGCGCCCGCTTGCCGATCCCCTCGCGCTTCGTCTCGTCCATGCCCGCCTCGTAGGCGGCCACGAGCGAGGCGATCGAGAGCGGCTTGAGCCGCTCCACCACGCGCCTGCACGGTCTCCGGGCTGGCGCCGGCCTCCTGGTAGGCCGGCCACGCCAGCCGCCGGAACACGTCGTACAGCTCGTGCGCGATCTCGCGGCCGTGCCGCTCGTACACCTCCTGCGCGGCCCGGGCCGCCGTCACCGGGAAGCCGAGGTCGAGCAGCCCGAGGGCGAGCGACAGCTGCGAGAGCGCGACGTCGCACCGCCCGTCCTCGCGCAGGTGCACGACGCCGAGCGCGACCAGGATGTCCATCTCGTCCTCGCCCAGCGCGCGGTCGGCGCGCAGGTCGAGCTCGGCGCGGTCGAGCGTGACCGGCCGGTCGGAGTGCCAGGGCGCGAGCATCGAGCGCCGCAGCGCGATGTCGCCCGGGCTGGCGTCGTCGGGGATGCCGGCCACGTACTGCTCGATGGCGGCCAGCGTGAAGCCGTGGGCCTGCAGCTCCTGCACCAGCTCGAGCCGGGCCACGTGGTCGCCGGAGTAGTAGCCGGAGCGGCCGCGCCTGATCGGCGGCGGCACCAGCCCGCGGGTCGTGTAGAAGCGGACGTTGCGCACCGTGAGGCCCACGCGTTGGGTGAGCTCGTCGAGCGTCAGCAGCTCGTCGTCCGCCATCGACGTGACCCTCCTCTCGTCCCTTGACGATCGTGACAGTATTGGTGTCACAATCGCCGGGCAAGCGGCACTCGCAGCAGAGGACGGTCATGGCTGAAGCATTCGTGTACGACCACATCCGCACGCCTCGGGGCAAGGGCAAGGCAGCGGGCTCGCTGCACGAGGTGAAGCCGGTCGACCTGGCCGTCGGCCTGCTCGACGAGCTGCGCAAGCGCAACCCCAGCCTCGACCCGGCCGCGTCGACGACGTCGTGCTCGGCGTCGTCACTCCCGTCGGTGAGCAGGGCGGCGACATCGCCAAGACCGCCGCGCTGGCCGCGGGCTACCCCGACACCGTCGCCGGCGTGCAGCTCAACCGCTTCTGCGCCTCCGGCCTCGAGGCCGTCAACCAGGCGGCCGGTCGCGTCCGCGGCGGCATGGAGGACCTCATCCTCGCCGGCGGCGTCGAGTCGATGAGCAACGTCCCCATGGGCTCCGACGGCGGCGCCTGGGCCTCCGACCCCGCCACCGCCCTCACCACCGGCTTCGTGCCGCAGGGCATCGGCGCCGACCTCATCGCCACCCTCGAGGGCTACAGCCGCGACGACGTCGACGCCTACGCCGCCGAGTCGCACCACCGCGCCGCCAAGGCGTGGGCCAACGGCTACTTCTCCGACTCGGTCATCCCGGTGCGTCGACATGAACGGCGTCGTCGTGCTCGACCACGACGAGACGATCCGCCCCGACACCAGCCCCGAGGGCCTGGCCGGGCTCAAGCCGAGCTTCGCCCAGATCGGCAAGGACGCCGGCTTCGACGACGTCGCGCTCGAGAAGTACCACTGGGTCGAGAAGATCGACCACGTCCACCACGCCGGCAACTCCTCCGGCATCGTCGACGGCGCCGCGCTGGTGGCCGTCGGCAACGAGCAGGTGGGCACCGACCTCGGCCTCACCCCGCGCGCCCGCATCGTCTCGATGGCCGTCAGCGGCGCCGACCCGACGATCATGCTCACCGGCCCGGCCCCCGCCGCCCGCAAGGCGCTCGGCAAGGCCGGCCTCGAGGTCGACGACATCGACCTGTTCGAGATCAACGAGGCCTTCGCCGCCGTCGCCATGCGGTTCATGAAGGACATGGGCATCTCCCACGAGATCACCAACGTCAACGGCGGCGCCATCGCCATGGGCCACCCGCTCGGCGCCACCGGCGCGATGATCCTCGGCACCCTCATCGACGAGCTCGCCCGCCGCGACCAGAAGCGCGGCCTCGCCACGCTCTGCGTCGGCGGCGGCATGGGCATCGCCACCATTGTCGAGCTCGTCTGAGTGATCGCCGCCGGTGGTCGAGCCGGGCGAGCGCCAGCGAGCCCGTGTCGAGGCCCCCGGCCCGATCAACCCAAGCCACGTTGACACCAGCACCGACGAAGGACGTTCCCGCATGAGCAGCACCACCACCGAGCAGACCGCCGTCCGCTACGAGCAGGACGACGACGGCATCGTCACCCTCACCCTCGACGACCCGACCCAGTCGGCGAACACGATGAACCAGCTCTACATCGACTCGATGGAGGCCGCCGTCAAGCGTCTGCACGACGAGGTCGACTCGGTCACCGGCGTCGTCGTCGCCAGCGCCAAGAAGACGTTCTTCGCCGGCGGCGACCTGAACGACATGACGCAGGCCCGGCCCGGAGAACGCGGCCGAGATCTTCGCGCTGGCCGAGCGGGTCAAGGCGGCGCTGCGCAGGCTCGAGCTGTTCCCGAAGCCGGTCGTGGCCGCGATCAACGGCGCCGCGCTCGGCGGCGGCTACGAGATCGCGCTGGCCACCAACCACCGGATCGTCGTCGACGACCCGAAGGCCGTCGTCGGCCTGCCCGAGGTGAGCCTCGGCCTGCTGCCCGGCGGTGGCGGCGTCACCCGCGTCGTCCGCAAGTTCGGCCTGCAGGACGGCCTGATGAGCGTGCTGCTCGAGGGCAAGCAGTTCAAGCCCGAGCAGGCCAAGGAGAAGGGCCTGGTCGACGAGGTCGTCGCCACCCGCGACGAGCTCGTGCCCGCCGCGAAGGCGTGGATCAAGGCCAACCCCGACGCCCACCAGAACCCGTGGGACGCCCCCGGCTACAAGATGCCCGGCGGCAACCCGAAGTCCCCCGCGCTGGCCGCGTTCCTGCCGGCGTTCCCGGCGCTGCTGCGCCAGCAGACCAAGGGCGCCGTCTACCCGGCCGCCCGCGCGATCCTCAGCGCCGCGGTCGAGGGCGCGAGCCGCGACTTCGACACCGCCTCGCGCATCGAGTCGCGCTACCTCACCAAGCTGGTGACCGACCAGGGCTCGAAGAACATGATCCAGGCGTTCTTCTTCGACCTGCAGGCCATCAACTCCGGCGCCCTGCGCCCCCAGGGCATCGAGCCCTGGAAGGCCACCAAGGTCGGCGTCCTCGGCGCCGGCATGATGGGCGCCGGCATCGCCTACGTGTGCGCCAAGGCCGGCATGGACGTCGTCCTCAAGGACGTCGAGACCGCCAACGCCGAGAAGGGCAAGGCCTACAGCGAGACGATCCTCGACAAGGCCATCGCCAAGGGCCGCTCGACCGAGGAGAAGAAGGCCGAGCTGCTCGACCGCATCACCGCCACCGCCGACCCGGCCGACCTGGCCGGCTGCGACCTCGTGATCGAGGCCGTCTTCGAGGACCCCTCGCTCAAGCACAAGGTCTTCGCCGAGATCGCCGAGCACGTCAACCCCGACGCGCTGCTGTGCTCCAACACCTCCACGCTGCCGATCACCGACCTCGCCTCCGGCGTCGACCGCCCGACGGACTTCATCGGCCTGCACTTCTTCAGCCCCGTCGACAAGATGCCGCTGGTCGAGATCATCAGGGGCGAGCAGACCTCCGACGAGGCGCTGGCCAAGGCCTACGACGTCGTCCAGCAGATCCGCAAGACGCCGATCGTGGTCAACGACAGCCGCGGCTTCTACACCTCGCGCGTCATCGGCTTCATGGTCAACGAGGGCATGGCGATGCTCGCCGAGGGCGTGCAGCCCTACTCCATCGAGCGGGCCACCACCCAGGCCGGCTACCCGGCCCCGGTGCTCCAGCTCTCCGACGAGCTCAACCTCGAGCTCATGGCCAAGATCGCCAAGGCCGGCCCGCGAGGCCGCCACCGTGACGGCGACGTCGTGGACCGAGCACCCCGGCATCCGCCGTGGTCGACGACGATGCTCGACGCCGGCCGCGCCGGCCGCCTGCGCGGGGCGGGCTTCTACGACTACGAGGACGGCCGCCGCACCTCCATCTGGCCCGGCCTCACCGACCTCTTCCCGCCCGCCGAGGAGCAGATCCCGCTGCGCGACATCAAGGACCGGATGCTCTTCGCCGAGGCCCTCGAGACCGCGAAGTGCTTCGAGGAGGGCGTCATCGAGTCCGCCGCCGCCGCCAACATCGGCTCGATCATGGGCATCGGCTTCCCGCCCATGACCGGCGGCGCCGCCCAGTTCATGACCGGCTACGAGGACCCCGAGACCGGCGAGCTCGGCCTCCCCGCCTTCGTCAAGCGCGCCGACGTGCTCGCCGACAAGTACGGCGACCGCTTCCGCCCCACCGACCGCCTCCGCGAGATGGCCGAGAAGGGCGAGACCTTCCCGAGCTAGCCAGCGAGCGCAGCCGACCCCCGCAGCCGCTCCGGAACTGTTACCCACCCGTTACCCAGAACGGCACGGTTGAGCCGGATTCCGGGGCCGGAGTGTCGGTGGCGAGTGCTTGGCTGGACGCATGACCACCACCGCGCAGCCGCCGACGCTCGCCGACGTGCGCGCACTGTCGGCGCAGCGTGCGCGGGCCGAGGTGGACGAGGTCGTCGGGTCGCTGGCGTGGGTCGAGCGGCACCAGGTCGACCCTCGCACCAGCGGCGACGTGGCGATCCGCGACTACGGCGACGGCGAGCTGCTCCTCGCCGGCGAGGGCGCGCCCGCGCTGAGCGAGACGGCGGTCGTCGAGCTGATCACCAGCCTCGGCAAGCCCGACGGGGTGGGACGCCGGTGGCTCGGCAAGGCGCTCGAGGTGAAGTACCGCCTTCCGCGGCTGTGGCGGCGCGTGCTCGACGGTGAGGTCGCGGTCTGGCGTGCGTTGCGGATGGCGGAGTTCACGATCTCGCTGCCGCTCGACGGTGCCGCCTTCGTCGACGAGGCCGTCGCTCCGTTCGCGCACGACCTCTCCTGGGCGCAGCTCGAGCGCACCGTCGAGGCCGCCCGCGCGGTCTACGACCCCGACGAGGTCGAGCGCCGCCGCAGCACCGACCCGCGCCGCTTCGACGTCCGCCTCGACCAGACCGGCATCGACGGCTACGTGCCGGTCGACGGCCTCCTCGACCTCGCCGACGCCCGCGACGTCGAGGCCGCCGTAGCCGCGCGGGCCGCGCAGCTCGCCGAGGTGTGCGACGAGTCGCTCGAGGTGCGGCGCGCGATGGCGCTGGGTGAGATCTGCCGCGGCGAGCTCGCCCTCGGCGTGGCACCGGGCACGCCGACCGGTCGCGGCGTCACCCTCTACGTCCACCTCGACGGCACCGACGTCGCCGACGTCGACGGCACCCCGGTGCTCGTCGACCAGGTCGCCGAGTGGTGCGGCGGCGCCGAGGTCACCATCAAGCCGGTCATCGACCTCAACCAGCCGGTCGCCGAGCACCGGCTACACGCCCTCCGGCTCGATGGCCGAGCGGGTTCGTCTCGCCTGGCCGGAGTGCGTGTTCCCGTTCTGCACCCGGCGCGCCAGGCACGCCGACCTCGACCACCGCGAGCCGTGGCCCGCCGGCCCGACGTCGACAGCCAACCTCGCGCCACTGTGTCGAACCCACCACCGCATGAAGACCTTCAGCGGGTGGTCCTACGAACCTGCAGTCACCAGCGAGCACGGGGTCCCTGCGTCGTTCGTCTGGACCAGCCCGAGCGGCGACCGGTTCCTCACCGACCGGTTCGGGTCGGTCCCGCTCCACGACCCCTGAGGCGGTCGCGGAGCAGGGATCGGATGCGACTAGTAGGTAAGGGTCCGGTCCGCCTCGAACGCCAGCTGTACCAGCCTGCTCGGCATCGCGAACTCGGCCGGTTTCCCGTCGAGATCGCCCTCGGACACCCCGCGACCCTTGCTGGACATCCCGGACACGTAGATCCGCCCGCCACCGCTCGACACCGCGTCGAAGGACTCCCGGAGGGATCCCGTCCCGAGCCCGGTCAGCTGGTCCAGCACGGCATCCCGGAGCAGCTGGACCGCGTCGCCGGCGAGGAACACGTTGACGTCGTGCCCCTCGTCGAGACCGGCCCGTGCCACCAGGAAGCCGAGCGCGGCGCGGGTCGGGGCCTCGGGCCCGCAGGTGATGTGTACGAGTAGGTTGCCCATGGCCGTGGTCCTCCGATCGCCTCCCACCACGGTGCCGCGAACACCGGCGGAATGGCAAGGTGGTCCGGTCCTCCTGGCCCGACGGCTTGACGAGGAGCGACCCTCACGAACGGGCGGCCCCGAGCAGGGCCGCCGCGACGGTGTCGACGTGCTCGGGCCCGACCAGCGCACCGGTCACACGAACGGCCGCTCGGCTGTCCGGCTCGCTCGTGAAGGCGGACCCGGCCGCGACGCGGACACCCTCGGCGGCCAGGTGGAGCATCGCGGCGCGCTCGTCGCGCACCGGGAACCAGAGGTTGATCCCGTCGGGCGCCGGCGACGCTCAGCGCTGAGGCGAAGGCGCCTGCTGCCGCTGCGCGTACACGTCGCGGGCGTGGGCGACCTCGGCGATCGACGTCTCCGACGTCAGGAGGTCGAGCAGGATCGACTGGAGCATGCGCGACGTCCAGGCCGGGCCGAGCATCCGGCGGGCGACGATGCGGTCGACCAAGGCCGACGGGCCACCGAGGGCAGCGAGGCGGAGGTCGGGGCCGTGGGTCTTCGAGTAGGAGCGGACGTGGACCACCCGGTCCGGTAGCCACGAGGCCAGCGACACGTCGGGGGCCAGTGCTGATGGCGCCGGAGTGGTCGTCCTCGACCACCCACGGGACCGCGTCCCGGCGGCGGCCCAGCACCTTCGCCAGCGCCTCCGCGCGGGTGCGGGTCATGGAGACGCCGGTCGGGTTGTGGGCGCGGGGCTGGAGGACCACCGCCACCGGGCGGGACTCCAACGCGAGCTTCAACGAGTCCGGCCGGATGCCGTCGGCGTCCAGCGCCGACCGGGACGACCTCGGCCCCCAGCGCCTCGACGAGGTCGAAGAACGGCGGGAAGCCGGGGTTCTCGAGCACCACCCGGTCGCCGTAGCGGACGACCTGCTCGAGCACCCGCCCGACGCCGTCGACCGCGCCGTCGACGACGGTCAGCGCCTCGACGGGGTGGGGCCAGGTGGCGACGAGGTGCTCGCGGAGGTCGGGCAGGACCGGCTCGTCGTGGTAGGCCAGCGTGCCCGCCCGGGCCGAGACGCGGGACAGCGCCGGCCCCAGCGACGGGAGCAGCTCGGGGTCGGGCATGCCGCGGGAGAGATCGAGGCGGACACCGTCGACCGAGGGGGACTCGGACCCGACCAGGCGCTGCACGCGGGGCGACAGCCAGGGGGTCGGGGCGTCGCGGACGAAGGTGCCGGCCCGGCCGCGGGAGTCGACGAGGCCGGTACGGCGCAGCGCCTGCCAGGCGGTGGAGACCGTGGCGGGGGAGACGCCGAGCTGGGCGGCGACGTCGCGGACCGTGGGGAGCCGCTCGCCGGGGGCGAGCTCGCCGGCGCGGATCGCCCGGCTGAAGGCGCCGGCGATGCCCCGGGGCGTCCGGTCGTCAAGCAACGCGAGGTCCATTGTCACGGCGAGTTCCTTGACACCGGAGAAATGAGAGCGAAATGTTCAGCCTGGAAGATAACAAACACCAGCACTACCGGGGAGGGCCACGTTGACCATCGTGAAGGCCGCCATCAGCCAGACCACCTGGACCGGCGACAAGGAGTCGATGCTCGACCGCCACGAGCAGTTCTCCCGTGACGCCGCCGCCGAGGGCGCGCAGGTCATGTGCTTCCAGGAGCTCTTCTACGGCCCCTACTTCGGCATCACCCAGGACAAGAAGTACTACCGCTACGCCGAGCCGGCCGACGGCCCGATCGTGCAGCGCTTCGCCGCGCTCGCCAAGGAGCTCGGCATGGTGCACATCCTCCCGATCTACGAGGAGGAGCAGACCGGCGTCTACTACAACACCGCGGTGGTGGTCGACGCCGACGGCATCGATCCTCGGCCAGTACCGCAAGGTGCACATCCCGCACGTGGAGAAGTTCTGGGAGAAGTTCTACTTCCGCCCCGGCAACCAGGGCTACCCGGTGTGGGACACCGCGGTCGGCAAGGTCGGCGTGCACATCTGCTACGACCGCCACTTCCCCGAGGGCTGGCGCGAGCTCGGCCTCAACGGCGCCCACATGGTCTTCAACCCCAACGCCACCAAGCCCGGCCTCTCCAACCGGCTGTGGGAGGTCGAGGGCCCCTGCGCCGCCGTCGCCAACGGCTACTTCGTGCTCCAGCCCAACCGGGTGGGCCTCGAGGACAACGAGTACGGCGACGAGGCGGTCAACTTCTACGGCACCAGCCAGGTGATCGACCCGCGCGGCAACTTCGTCGGCGAGCTCGGCAGCGGCGACAAGGAGGAGCTGCTGGTGCGCGACCTCGACCTCGACATGGTCCAGCAGATGCGCGACGACTGGCAGTTCTACCGCGACCGCCGACCGGAGGCCTACGTCGCACGACGAGCCGAGGCGGCGCGTGAGCACCCTCCTGATCACCGGCGGCACCGTCGTCAGCAGCACCGGTCGCGTCGAGGCCGACGTGCTGGTGGACGGCGAGCGGATCGTCGCCGTCCTGCCGCCGGGCTCGTCGCTGCTCGGCACCGACCTCAAGGCCAGCGTCGACCAGATCATCGACGCCACCGGCAAGTACGTGATCCCGGGCGGCATCGACGCCCACACCCACATGCAGCTGCCGTTCGGCGGCACCGAGGCGATCGACACCTTCGAGACCGGCACGATCGCGGCGGCGTGGGGTGGCACCACCACGATCATCGACTTCGCGGTGCAGACGCAGGGCAGGCGCGTCGAGGAGGGGCTGGCCGCCTGGCACGAGAAGGCCGCGCGGCAACTGCGCCGTCGACTACGGCTTCCACCAGATCATCGGCGGCGTCGACGAGTACTCGCTGAAGGCGATGGAGACGCTCGTCGACGAGGGCATCACGTCGTACAAGATGTTCATGGCCTACCCCGGCGTCTTCTACGCCACCGACGACCAGATCCTGCGGGCCATGCAGAAGGCCGCGCGACCTCGGCCTGCTCACGATGATGCACGCCGAGAACGGCCCGGCCATCGACGTCCTCGCCGAGCAGCTCTACAACGCCGGCAAGACCACGCCCTACTTCCACGGCATCGCCCGCGCCTGGCAGATGGAGGAGGAGGCCACGCACCGCGCGATCATGCTGGCCGACCTCACCGAGCGCACCGCTGTACGTCGTGCACGTGAGCGCCAAGCAGGCGGTCGCCCAGCTCGCGGAGGCCCGCGACCGCGGGCAGAACGTGTTCGGCGAGACCTGCCCGCAGTACCTCTACCTCTCGCTCGAGGAGCAGCTCGGCGCCACGGGCGACCCCACCTGGGGCGACTTCGAGGGCGCCAAGTGGGTCTGCTCGACGCCGCTGCGCTCCCGCGAGGAGGGCCACCAGGACGCGATGTGGAACGGCCTGCGCACCAACGACCTCCAGATGGTGAGCACCGACCACTGCCCGTTCTGCATGAAGGACCAGAAGGAGCTCGGCCGCGGCGACTTCCGCGCCATCCCCAACGGCATCGGCTCGATCGAGCACCGGATGGACCTGCTCTACCAGGGCGTCGTCACCGGCCAGATCAGCCTGGAGCGCTGGGTCGAGATCACCTCGACGACGCCGGCGCGCATGTTCGGCCTCTACGGCACCAAGGGCGTCATCCAGCCCGGCGCCGACGCCGACCTCGTGGTCTACGACCCGAACGGCCACACCTCGCATCGGCTACGACGAAGACCCACCACTCGACCATGGACTACTCCGCGTGGGAGGGCTACGAGATCGACGGCCACGTCGACGTCGTGGTCAGCCGCGGCTCGGTGCTGGTGCAGGACGGCGAGTTCGATGGTCGTGCCGGGCACGGGCAGTACCTGAAGCGCGGCCTCACGCAGTACCTGACCTGAGACGGCTCGAAGCAGACCATGGACTTCGGTGTCGTCCTGCAGACGAACCCGCCCGCCTGGCGGACGGTGGGCCTGGCCAAGCAGGCCGAGGAGCACGGGTTCGACTACGTGTGGACCTTCGACTCCCACCTGCTGTGGCAGGAGCCGTACGTCATCTACTCGGCGATCCTCGCCGAGACCAAGCGGGTGATCGTCGGGCCGATGGTCACCAACCCGGCCACCCGCGACTGGACGGTCACCGCGTCGGTGTACGCCACGCTCAACGAGATGTACGGCAACCGCACGGTGTGCGGGATCGGCCGCGGCGACTCCGCCGTCCGGGTGCTCAACGGCCGGCCGAGCACGCTCAAGGAGGTGCGCGAGGCCACCCACGTGATCCGCGAGCTCGCCAACTGCCGGCCGGTGGAGCACAACGGCGTCCACGCTGCAGTTCCCGTGGGCGCGCACGTCGTCGCTGGAGGTGTGGGTCGCCGCCTACGGCCCGCTCGCGCTCAAGACCGCCGGCGAGGTGGGCGACGGGTTCATCCTGCAGCTCGCCGACGTCGACGTCGCGCGCTGGATGATCGAGCCGGGTCCGCGAGGCGGCGTCGAACGCCGGCCGCGACCCCGACTCCCTCACCTTCTGCGTGGCCGCGCCCGCCTACGTCGGGCGACAGACAGTCGATCCACATGCGCGAGCCAGTGCCGCTGGTTCGGCGGGATGGTCGGCAACCACATCGCCGACATCGTGGGCAAGTACGGCGAAGGACGCCGACTTCCCGCAGGTGCTCGTCGACTACATCGAGGGCCGCACCGGCTACGACTACAACACCCACGGCAAGGCCGACAACGACCACGTCGACTTCGTGCCCGACGAGATCGTCGACCGGTTCTGCCTGCTCGGCACCCCCGACCAGCACGTCGCCAAGCTCGAGGAGCTCCGGAGCATCGGCGTCGACCAGTTCGCGGTCTACCTCCAGCACGACAACAAGGAGGAGACGATGCGGCAGTACGGCGAGTCGATCATGCCGCACCTGCGCGACCACGTGACGGCGAAGGCGTGATCGCTTGAGCGCACTCGACGTCACCACCGCGCGCCGGCGGCGCGACCGCGCTCCCGGGCGCTGCGGCCGCCGCGCGTCGGCGGCGTGCGTGCAGGGGCTGCTCGGCCTGGTCGCGGTCGTGGCGCTCTGGGAGGGCTACAAGGCGCTCGGCCCCGACGACGGCGTCGTGGTGGGCGCCGACGAGACCCGGGTCCTGCCCCGCACCACCGACCTCGCGATGCCGCACGTGTGGGACATGGTGCAGCGGATCCTCGAGCCCACCACCAGCCTCGACGGCGCGCTGCCGCTGTGGCGCACGGTGCTGGACGCCGGCCTGAACTCGCTCGAAGATCGCCGGCCTGGGCTGGGTCGGTCGGGCACGGCGGTCGGGCTGCTGCTCGCCGTCGCTGATGCAGCGGGTCGAAGGTGGCCGAGTGGGGGCTGCTGCCCTGGATCGTGCTCAGCCAGACGGTGCCGCTGATCGCCTTCGCGCCGGTCGTGCGCAGCTGGGGCTCGCGCATCGAGATCGGCACCTGGGAGTGGCCGCAGGGTGGTCGGTGGCGCTGATCGCCAGCTACCTCGCGTTCTTCCCGGTGGCGGTCGGCGCGCTGCGCGGGCTGCAGTCGCCCGACCGCGTGCACACCGAGCTGTTCCACACCTACGCCGCCGGCTGGTTCGCACACGCTGCGCAAGGTGCGGATCCCGGCCGTCGGTGCCCTACCTGCTGCCCGCGCTGCGGCTCGGCGCCGCGAGCGCCGTCGTCGGCACCGTGGTGGCCGAGGTGTCCACCGGCTACCTCGACGGCATCGGCCGGCTGCTCGTCTCCTACGCCGGCCAGGCCTCCGGCGACCCCGAGAAGGCCTGGGCGCCGATCTTCGGCGCGATCGTGCTCGGCCTGGTGGCGGCCGGCGCCGTCGGCCTGCTCGGGCTCCTGCTCCGCAACTACCGACGAGGGGAGGCCCCGATGACCCGATCCCGAACGAGATCGCCACGCGCCGTCCACGTGTGCTCAGGCGTCAGCAAGACCTTCCCCACCAAGGGCCGGTCCGACGACGTGCCCGCGCTCACCGACGTCGACCTGACGGTCGACGAGGGCGAGTTCGTCTCGCTCATCGGCCCGTCGGGCTGCGGCAAGTCGACGCTGATGCGGCTGGTCGCCGACCTCGACCAGCCCACCGAGCGGCACCGTCGAGGTGTTCGGCAAGACGCCGAAGCAGGCGCGGCTCGACCAGGACTACGGCATCGCCTTCCAGCAGGCCGGTCTGCTGCCGTGGCGCACCGTCGCCGCCAACATCGGGCTGCCGCTCGAGCTGCACGGGGTCGTCCGCGGCCGACCGCAAGGCGCGGGTGGCCGAGCTGGTCGAGCATGGTGGGGCTCGGCGAGTTCGCCAACCGCCACCCCGACCAGCTCTCCGGCGGCATGCAGCAGCGCGTCGCCATCGCCCGCTCGCTGGCCGAGCGGCCGCGGCTGCTGCTCATGGACGAGCCGTTCGGCGCGCTCGACGAGATGACCCGCGAGCGGATGCAGGGCGAGCTGGCGCGGATCGCCGTCGAGACCGGCGCCGCCGTCGTGTTCGTGACCCACTCCATCCCCGAGGCGGTCTTCCTCTCCGACCGGGTGGTCGTGATGTCGGCCGCGGCCGGGCCGGATCACCGGCGTGGTCGAGACCGGCATCGGCCGCCACGTCGTCGCGCGACGAGGCGCTGCGCGAGTCGCCGGAGTTCTTCGCCAAGGTCACCGAGGTGCGCGAGGCGCTGCACGGCGCCCCGGTGCGCTCGCCCGCGCTGGAGGGCGCGTTGACCACCGTCGAGCGCATCCTCAAGGTCGTCGCCCCGCTGCTCGTCGGGGCGGCGTCCTCGGGCTGCTGGCAGCTCCTGGTCGAGCGTGGTCGGCGGTCTCGGAGTACCTGCTGCCGAGCCCGGTCGAGGTCGGCCGACGAGTGGGGCGCCAACACCGAGTCGATCCGCGAGGCCGCCTGGACGACGGGCACGAACGCCCTGGTCGGCCTGGTGTTCGGCAGCGTGCTGGGCGTCGTGCTCGCCGCGTTCGCGGCCTGGGCGCCGCGTGCGTCGACGGGATGCTCGCGCCGGTGGTGGCCGCGGTGGCCGTGGTGCCGATCGTGGCGCTGGCGCCGGTGCTCAACTCGATGTACGGCGCCGACAGCGAGTACGGCCGCCGGATGATCGCCGCGATCGCCGCCTTCGTGCCGGTCTTCGTCAACACCGCTGCGCGGGCTGCGGCAGACCACACCGCTGCACCGCGACCTGATGCACAGCCAGGGCGCCTCCGGCCTGCAGACCTTCCGTCGGCTCACGCTGCCCTCGGCCACGCCGTTCGTGCTCACCGGCGCTCCGGGTCGCGAGCTCGCTCGCCGTCATCTCGGCCCTGGTGGCCGAGTACTTCGGCGGTCCGCGCGGCGGGCTCGGCAGCTTCATCACCACCTCGGCCGCCACCAGCGCCTACGCCCGCGCCTGGGCCTACGTCGGCGCCGCCATCCTGCTCGGGCTGGCGGCCTACGTGGTCACGGTCGCGCTGGAGCGACTGGTGCAGTACCGGCTCCCCACCGGAGGTCTGCGTTGACCTCCCCCCGCTCCCCACCACAGACCTCGCAGCGTCGCGAGGGCATCACAGCACGGCGAAGGGAAACCACATGAGGAACACGATCCGCGCGCCTCCTCGCGGCCGGCACGGTCGCTCGTCGCGACGGCGCCGATGCTCGCCGCGTGCGGGAGCGACGACGACGGCGGCGGCGGGCGGCGGCAGCGGCGACCTCACGGAGGTCAAGCTGCAGCTGCAGTGGCTGCCGCAGGCCCAGTTCGCCGGCTACTACGCCGCCGTCGACCAGGGCTTCTTCGAGGAGGAGGGCCTCGAGGTCGAGATCATCCCGTCCGGCGGCGACATCGTGCCGCAGGACGCCCTCGCGAGCGGCGACGTCGACTACGCGATCGCGTGGGTGCCCAAGGTGCTCGGCTCGATCGAGGGCGGCGCCAACCTCACCAACGTCGCGCAGATCTTCCAGCGCTCCGGCACCCTCCAGGTGGCCAACGCCGACTCCGGCATCGAGTCGGTCGCCGACTTCGAGGGCAAGAAGATCGGCTCGTGGGGCTTCGGCAACGAGTGGGAGATCTTCGCCGCGATGGCGGCCGAGGGCCTCGACGCCGAGTCGGTCGAGATCGTCACCCAGGACTTCAACATGAACGCGTTCCTGCAGGGTGACATCGACGCCGCCCAGGCGATGACCTACAACGAGTACGCCCAGGTGCTCGAGACCGTGAACCCGGAGACCGGCGAGCTGTACCAGCCCGAGGACTTCAACGTGATCTCGTACGAGGACACCGAGGGCGCCATGCTCCAGGACGCGATCTGGGCCGACACCGAGCGGCTCGAGAGCGACGACGAGTACGCCGAGACGACGGTGGCGTTCCTCAAGGCGGTCATCAAGGGGTGGGCCTTCGCCCGCGACAACGTCGAGGAGGCGGCCGAGATCACGGTCAACGCCGGCTCCAGCTGGGGTCCGAGCCACGAGCTGTGGATGGCCAACGAGACCAACAAGCTCATCTGGCCGGCCGAGAACGGCATCGGCGTGATCGACGACGCGGCCTGGCAGCAGACCGTCGACGGCGCGCTCGCCGCGGTGAACGAGCAGGGCCAGAACCTCATCACCGAGGAGCCGCCCGAGACGGCGTACGACAACCAGTACGTCGAGAAGGCGATCGAGGAGCTGGGCGACGAGGTCGACACCACCGGCGCCGACTACGAGCCGATCGACGTCGAGCTCACCGAGGGCGGCAACTAGCCGTCGCGTAGACAGGGGGGAGGGCGCCGGCGGCGCCGGCGTCCTTCCCCGACACCGATCCACCGCAGGAGAACCGATGAGCACGGACACCGGCGTCCCGACCGGCACCGACCTGGACCAGTACGCCAAGCAGCTCGACAAGGCCCACGTCTTCCACTCGTGGTCGGCCCAGAAGGCGTTCGACCCGCTGGTGATCGCCGGCGGCTCCGGCACGACGGTGTGGGACCACGCCGGCACGAAGTACCTCGACTTCTCCAGCCAGCTCGTCAACGTCAACATCGGTCACCAGCACCCGAAGGTCGTCGCCGCGATCCAGGAGCAGGCCGGCCAGCTCGCCACCATCGGCCCGGCCACCGGCAACCTGGTGCGCGCCGAGGCCGCCGAGCGCATCACGTCGAGGACGGCGCCCGGGCTCGACAAGGTGTTCTTCACCAACGGCGGCGCCGACGCGATCGAGAACGCCGTCCGGATGGCGCGGCTGCACACCGGACGCCGCAAGGTGCTCTCCACCTACCGCAGCTACCACGGCAACACCGGCGCGGCGATCAACGCCACCGGCGACTGGCGGCGGCTGCCCAACGAGTACGCCACCGGCCACGTGCACTTCTTCGGGCCGTTCCTCTACCGCTCCGAGTTCTGGGCCACCACGCCCGAGGAGGAGTGCGAGCGCGCGCTGCAGCACCTGCGCCGCGATCGTGGAGTCCGAGGGACCGAACTCGGTGGCGGCGATCCTGCTCGAGTCGATCCCCGGCACCGCGGGGATCATGATCCCGCCGCCGGGCTACCTGGCCGGCGTCCGCGAGCTCGCCGACCAGCACGGCATCGTGCTGATCCTCGACGAGGTGATGGCCGGCTTCGGCCGCGCCGGCGAGTGGTTCGCCCACGACGCGCACGGTGTGCGTGCCCGACCTCATCGCCTTCGCCAAGGGCGTGAACTCCGGCTACGTGCCGGTGGGCGGCGTGGTGATCAACGAGGCGATCGCCGCCGACTTCGACGAGACCGTCTTCCCGGGCGGCCTCACCTACTCCGGCCACCCGCTGGCCGCGGCGTCGATCGTCGCCTCGATCGACGCGATGGAGGAGGAGGGGATCGTCGCCAACGCCAAGCGCATCGGCGACGACGTCCTCGCCCCCGCGCTGGCCGAGCTGGCCGAGAAGCACCCGGTGATCGGGGAGGTGCGCGGCACCGGCGTCTTCTGGGCGCTCGAGCTCGTGTCCGACCCCGCCACCCGCGCCCCGCTGGCCCGCCGCCCTGATCGGCCGGGCCAAGGGGGAGTGCGTGAAGCGCGGGCTGATCCCGTTCGCGGTCGACAACCGCATCCACGTGGTGCCGCCCTGCGTGGTCACCGACGACGAGGTGGCCCAGGCGCTGCCCATCTACGACGAAGTACTCACCCTGCTCGACGAGGAGCTGTAACCATGACCGACCTGCCCGTGCTCGACCACTACATCGGCGGCACCACCACGCCCGGCTCGGGCGAGCGCACCGGCACCCGTCTACGACCCGGCGATCGGTGAGGTGAGCAAGCACGTGCGGTTCGCCGATCGCCGGCCGACGTCGACGCCGCCGTCGACGCCGCCAAGAAGGCGTTCGTCGACTGGGGCGAGACCTCCATCGCCAAGCGGCAGACGATCATGTTCGCCTTCCGCGAGAAGCTCAACGCCCGCCGCGACGAGCTGGCGGCGATCCTCACCTCCGAGCACGGCAAGGTGCTCGGCGACGCCGCCGGCGAGGTGGCGCGGGGCATCGAGGTCGTGGAGTTCGCCTGCGCGATGCCGCAGCTGATGAAGGGCGCGTTCTCGGAGAACGTGTCGACCGGCGTCGACGTCTACTCGCTCAAGCAGCCGCTCGGCGTCGTCGGCATCATCAGCCCGTTCAACTTCCCGGCCATGGTGCCGATGTGGTTCTTCCCGATCGCGATCGCGGCCGGCAACACCGTGGTGCTGAAGCCCAGCGAGAAGGACCCGAGCGTCGCCAACTGGATGGCCGAGCTGCTCACCGAGAGCGGCCTGCCGGACGGCGTCTTCAACGTCGTGCACGGCGACAAGGTGGCCGTCGACGCGATGCTCGACCACCCCGACGTCGCCTCGATCTCCTTCGTGGGCTCGACGCCGATCGCCCGGTACGTCTACGAGAAGGGCACCGCCGCCGGCAAGCGGGTGCAGGCGCTCGGCGGGGCGAAGAACCACATGCTGGTGCTGCCCGACGCCGACCTCGACCTGGTGGCCGACTCCGCCGTCAACGCGGGCTTCGGCTCGGCCGGCGAGCGGTGCATGGCGATCTCGGTGGTGCTCGCCGTCGACCCGGTCGGCGACGAGCTCGTCGGCAAGATCCAGGAGCGGATGGCCGGGCTCGTCACCGGCGACGGCCGCCGCTCGTGCGACATGGGCCCGCTCATCACCCGCGAGCACCGCGACAAGGTGGCCGGCTACCTCGACGTCGCCGGCGACGACGGCGCCACCGTGGTGGTCGACGGCCGCGACGTGAAGCCCGACGCCGACGGCGACGGCTTCTTCCTCGGGCCCTCGCTGGTCGACCACGTGCCGACGTCGTCGACGGTCTACCAGGACGAGATCTTCGGCCCGGTGCTGTCGATCGTGCGCGTCGACTCCTACGACGAGGGCATGAGCGCTCATCAACGGCAGCGAGTACGGCAACGGCACCGCGATCTTCACCAACGACGGCGGCGCCGCCCGGCGCTTCCAGCGCGAGGCGCAGGTCGGCATGGTCGGCGTCAACGTGCCGATCCCGGTGCCCGTGGCCTACCACTCCTTCGGCGGCTGGAAGGGCTCACTGTTCGGCGACGCCAAGGCCTACGGCCCGCACGGCGTCGACTTCTTCACCCGCGAGAAGGCCGTCACCGCCCGCTGGCTCGACCCGAGCCACGGCGGCCTCAACCTGGGCTTCCCGCAGAACGACTGAGCGACCCGGCCCCTAGTCGGGGGGGAGGGACCGGTGGTGCAGGTGCGCTGGGCGCGGCTCAGGCGGGTCACGGCGGGGTCGTCGAACCGACCCTGCAGGCTCTGCTCGACGGCGTCGCGCAGCTGCTGCTCCGAGAGCCTGCCGCGCAGGCACGTGGCGTACCGGGCGGGGTCGAGCCTGCCCTTGGTCTGCGCCGTGAGGGCCCGCGTCGACTCGGCGACGAAGTCGCTGCACTCGAACTGTGCCTCGGCCCACGCCGCCGCCGTCGCGGGGTCGAGCCGCGGCTGGTCGGGCGCCGCGGCGCCGTCGACGTCGAGCACCCCGGCCTCGACGAGCGCCCCGGCGCCGACCCGGGCGAGCAGGGCGTCGGCGAAGCACTCGCCGGTCGCGGTGGACTCGGCGTCGGCGTCGCTGCCGGTCCACAGCGCCACCAGCGCGGGTCGCACCGTGGCGGCCGAGGGGGCCGACGGCGTGGGGTCGGCCTCCGGCTCGCTGCCGCCGTCGCAACCGGCGAGGGCGATCACCGACGACCGACCCGACCAGCACCTGCCTGACCCCCACGGCGGCCGATGCGTGCCACGCTGTCGCCCGTGGGGACCGTCCTTCTCGTCAGGCACGGCCAGGCGTCGTTCGGCGCCGACGACTACGACGTGCTCTCGCCCACCGGCTGGGAGCAGGGCCGGGTGCTCGGCCGCACGCTGGCCGGAGACGCGCCGTCCGCGCTCGTGCGCGGCGGGATGCGGCGGCACCGCGAGACCCTCGAGGCGATCGCCGACGGCGCGGGCTGGCCGGACGACGCGCGCGTCGACCCGCGCTGGGACGAGTTCGACCACGTCGGCATCGTGGCCACCCACCCCGACGCCCCCGTGGGCGACGTCGACCCGCGGGAGTTCCAGCGGGCCTTCGAGCGGGCCACCGCCGACTGGGTGGCCGGCACCCACGACGGCGACGGCGAGGCCTACGTCGACTTCGTGGCACGGGTGCGCGCGGCCCTGGCCGACGCCGTCGCCGACGCCGGCTCCGGGCGCACCGTGGTGGTGGTGACCTCCGGCGGCCCGATCGCCGTCGCCGCGGCCGCGCTCGTCGACCCCGACGCCGACCCCCAGCGCATCGGCCGGCTGTGGGCGCGGTTCAACACCGTGGTCGTGAACGCCGCCGTCACCCGCGTCGTCGTCGGCTGCACCGGTGCCCGGCTGCTCGTGTTCAACGAGCACGCGCACCTGTCGGTGGAGCAGCGCACCTACCGCTGAGTCCCTCGGACCCATCGGTCCAGACCACATACAGTCAGCCTTGACTGTAAGTGAGCCGGCCGACATGCTGGCACGCGTGACCACGGCCGTCCGGACGTCGCAGGAGCAGCGCTCGCGGGTGATGCGCGCCCGCCTGCTGGAGGCGACCGTCGACCTGCTCGTGGAGCGCGGCTTCGCCGGCACCTCGACCACGCTGGTCTCCGAGCGGGCGGGCGTGAGCCGGGGTGCGCAGCTGCACCACTTCCCGACCAAGAACGACCTCGTGGTGGCCGCCGTCGAGCACCTCACCGAGGTGCGCGGCGCCGAGCTGCGCGACGCGGCCGCGCGGCTGCCGGGCGGCGGAGCCGCCGCACCCGGGCCGTGCTCACGATGCTCGCCGACCACTTCACCAGCCCGGTCTTCGCCGCCGCTCTCGAGCTCTGGGTGGCTGCCCGCACCGACGCGGCGCTGCTCGCCGCCGTGGCACCGCTGGAGCAGCGGGTCGGCCGCGAGGCGCACCGGCTCACCGTCGACGCGCTCGGGGCCGACGAGGCCGATCCCGGCGTCCGCGAGCTGGTGCAGGCCACCCTCGACCTGGTGCGGGGACTCGGCCTCGCCACGACCATCACCGACGACTCCGCCCGCCGCCGTCGGATCCTCGACGAGTGGGCACGGGTGCTCGACGACCGGTTGGGAGCGACCTCATGACCCTGCTCGACGACCTCATCGGCGACCTCGACGCCGAGTGCGACCAGCTCTGGACGGTGGTGGCGATCGGCGGCGAGACCGGCTGGACGACGCCCACCCCGGCGCCGGGCTGGACCGTCGCCACCCAGGTCGCGCACCTGGTGTGGACCGACGAGGTCGCGGTCGTGGCCGCGACGGACAAGGAGCGGTGGGACCGCGATCGTGCTCGAGGCCGATGGCCGACCCGGAGGGCTTCGTCGACGCCGGAGCGCACGAGCTGGCCCGACTGCCGCGCGAGGAGGTGCTGGATCGCTGGTTCGGCTGCGCGCTCGGTGCTCTACCGCACGCCCTGCGCGACTACCCCGAGGGCCAGAAGATGCCGTGGTTCGGCCCGCCGATGTCGCCGGCGTCGATGGCCACCGCGCGGTTCATGGAGACCTGGGCGCACAGCCGCGACGTCGCACGACGCGCTCGGCATCGAGCAGCCCGTCACCGACCGGATCAGGCACGTGGCGCACCTCGGCGTCCGCACCCGCGGGTTCGCGTATCGTGACCAACGGCCTCGAGCCGCCGGCCGGCGAGGCGCGGGTGACGCTGACGGCGCCGTCCGGCGAGACCTGGACCTGGGGGCCGGAGGACGCGGCCGACACCGTGACCGGCTCGGCCCTCGACTTCTGCCTGCTCGTCACCCAGCGCGTCGCACCGCGACGCCACCGACCTCGTGACCACCGGCGACGCCGAGCAGTGGCTCGCGATCGCCCAGGCCTTCGCCGGCCCGCCCGGGCCGGGCAGGAGCACGCATGACCGGCACGCTGCTCGTCGGCAACTGCTCCGGCTTCTACGGCGACCGGCTCTCGGCGATGCGCGAGATGCTCGAGGGGTCGGTGGACGGCCGCGCGCTCGACGTGCTCACCGGCGACTACCTGGCCGAGCTCACGATGCTCATCCTCGGCAAGGACACGATGAAGGACCCGAGCCTCGGCTACGCCCGCACCTTCGTGCGGCAGCTCGAGGACTGTCTCGGGCTCGCGCTGGAGCGTGGCGTGAGGATCGTCAGCAACGCCGGCGGCCTCAACCCGGCGGGCCTCGCCACGAAGGTGCGCGAGGTGGCGCACGGGCTCGGCCTCGACGTCGCCGTCGCGCACGTGGCGGGCGACGACCTGCGCGAGCGCGCCGCCGACCTCGGGCTCGACGGCGCCCTCACCGCCAACGCCTACCTCGGCGGGTTCGGCATCGCCGCGGCGCTGCGCGGCGGCGCCGACGTCGTGGTCACCGGCCGCGTCACCGACGCCTCGCTGGTCGTCGGGCCGGCCGTCGCGCACTTCGGCTGGACGCCGGAGCAGCACGACGAGCTGGCCGGCGCCGTCGTGGCGGGCCACGTGCTCGAGTGCGGCACCCAGGCCACCGGCGGCAACTTCTCCGGCTTCACGAGCCTGCCGCTCGACGGGCGGCCGCTCGGCTTCCCGGCGGCCGAGCTCGCCGCCGACGGCTCGTGCGTCGTCACCAAGCAGGACGGCACCGGCGGCGCGGTCACCGTCGACACCGTGACCGCCCAGCTCGTCTACGAGATCCAGACCACCCGCTACCTCGGGCCCGACGTCACCGCCCACCTCGACTCGATCCGGCTGGAGCAGCAGGGCGACGACCGGGTGTCGGTGAGCGGGGTGCGCGGCGAGGCGCCGCCGCCGCAGCTCAAGGTCTGCGTCAACACCCTCGGCGGGTTCCGCAACACGATGGAGCTGGTGCTCACCGGCCTCGAGATCGACGCCAAGGCCGACTGGCTGCGCAGCCAGGTCGAGGGCCGCTTCACCGCGCAGAGCGTCACCTGGACCCGCACCGCGGAGCCGCACCTCGACGCCGAGTCCGAGGAGGGCGCCTCCTGCCTGCTGCGGGTCACCGCGAAGGACGACGAGGCCGGGCCGGTGGGCAAGGCGTTCACGAGCCCGCTCGTCGAGCTCGCCCTCGGCTCCTACCCCGGCTTCACGATGACGTCGCCGCCCGCGCCGCCGACGCCGTACGGCGTCTACCGCGCGGCCTACGTCGACCGTGACGTCGTCGTCCACGTCGTCGTGCACGCCGACGGCCGCCGCGAGCAGGTGCCGGAGCCGACGGTGCTGGGCGAGGTGCCCGAGCAGGACGGGTCGCCGTCCCTCGCCCTACCCGGCGCCGTTCGACTCCCTGACCCGTCGCGCCCCGCTCGGCACGTTCGTGCACGCCCGATCCGGCGACAAGGGCGGCGACGCCAACCTCGGCCTGTGGGTGGCCCACGACGGGTCGCCGAAGTACCACGACCGCGTCACCTGGCTCACCAAGCTCATCACCCCGCAGCGGGTCCGCGAGCTGGTGCCGGAGGCCGCCGAGCTCGAGGTCGAGCGTCTACGTGCTGCCCAACCTCGGCGCCGTCAACGTGCTGATCCGCGGGCTGCTCGGCGACGGCGTCGCCGCCGCCACCCGGTTCGACCCGCAGGCCAAGGGCCTCGGCGAGTGGGTCGCGCTCGCGGATGGTCAGCATCCAGGAGGGACTCACATGACGGACATCCGCGAGGTGGCGGCGGAGTTCACGCGCCGCGAGGTCGTGCCGCACCTGCAGGAGTGGGAGGACGCCGGCACCATCCCGAGGTCGCTGCACGCCGCGGCGGCCAAGCAGGGGCTGCTGGGCGTCGGGTTCGCCGAGGACGTCGGCGGCGAGGGCGGCACGCTCCTCGACACCGTCGACCTGCAGGAGGGCATGTTCGCGGCCGGGGCGTCGTCCGGGCTGATGGCCGGGCTGTTCACCTCCGGCATCGCGCTCCCGCACATCGCGGCCTCCGGCGACGCCGACCTCGTCGACCGGTTCGTGCGGCCCACGCTCGCCGGCGAGCTGGTGGGCTCGCTCGCCGTCACCGAGCCCGACGGCGGCTCCGACGTCGCCGGGATCCGCACCGACCGCGCGCCGGGACGGCGACCACTACGTCGTCAACGGCGCCAAGACGTTCATCACCTCCGGCGTCCGCGCCGACTTCGTGACCACCGCGGTCCGCACCGGCGGCCCGGGCCACGGCGGGCTGTCGCTGCTCGTCGTCGAGCGCGGCACGCCCGGCTTCACCGTCGACCGCGCGCTCACCAAGATGGGCTGGCACTGCTCCGACACCGCCGAGCTGTCCTACGTCGACGTGCGGGTGCCCGCCGCCAACCTGGTGGGCGAGGAGAACTCCGGTTTCTACCTGATCGCCGCCCAGTTCGTGGTGGAGCGGATCGCGCTCGCGGTGCACGGCTACGGCATCGCCGGCCGCGCCCTCGACCTCACCGCGCAGTACTGCCGCGACCGCTCGACCTTCGGCAAGCCGCTCATCGCCAACCAGGTGGTGCGGCACAAGCTGGTCGAGATGCGGCGCCAGGTCGAGGTCGCGCGCGCCTACACGCGCGAGGTCGCCCGCCGCCACGATCTGCACCTGGAGGGGGAGGGCGAGGACGTCGTCGCCGAGGCGTGCCTGGCCAAGCAGACGGCGGTGGAGGCCGCCGTCCGCGTGTGCGACGAGGCCGTGCAGCTGCACGGCGGCACCGGCTACCTGCACGGGACCGAGGTGGAGCGGCACTACCGCGACGCCCGCATCCTGCCGATCGGAGGAGGTGCGACCGAGGTGCTCACCGACCTGGCCGCCCGGCTACTGGGGTACGCGTCATGACCAGCAACCGCGAGGCGATGCTCAGCAAGCTCGCCGACCTCGCGCTCGAGCACCTGAAGGCGGTGGAGGGCGGCGGCCAGAAGTACGTCGAGCGCCACCACGCCCGCGGCAAGCTGCTGCCGCGCGAGCGGATCGAGCTGCTCGTCGACCCGGGCTCGGCGTTCCTCGAGCTGAGCCCGCTCGCCGGGTGGGGCTCCGACTTCGCCGTCGGCGCCAGCGTGGTCACCGGCATCGGCGTCGTCGAGGGCGTCGAGTGCATGATCACCGCCAACGACCCCACGGTGAAGGGCGGCGCCAGCAACCCGTGGACGGTCAAGAAGATCTTCCGGGCCAGCCAGATCGCCGAGGAGAACGGGCTGCCGACGCGTCGCGCTCGTGGAGTCCGGCGGCGCCGACCTGCCCACGCAGAAGGAGATCTTCATCCCCGGCGGCCGGCTGTTCCGCGACATCACCCGCGCCAGCGCCCGCAAGGAGCCGACCGTCGCGCTGGTGTTCGGCAACTCGACCGCGGGCGGCGCCTACGTGCCTGGCATGAGCGACTACACCGTGATGGTGAGGGAGCAGGCCAAGGTCTTCCTCGGTGGCCCGCCGCTGGTGAAGATGGCCACCGGCGAGGAGTCCGACGACGAGTCGCTCGGCGGCGCCGAGATGCACGCCCGCACGTCCGGCCTGGCCGACTACCTCGCCGAGGACGAGCTCGACGCCATCCGCATCGGACGGCGCATCGTGGCGCGGCTCAATCGTTCGCCGCGGCCCGCACCGCCGCCCTACGCCGAGCCGGACGCCGACGCCGACGACCTGCTCGACCTGGTGCCGAGCGACCTCAAGGAGCCGTTCGACCCGCGCGAGGTGATCCTCCGCATCTGCGACGGCGTCTCGGCCGGCAACACCCGGGTCTTCGACGAGTTCAAGCCGCTCTACGGGCCCTCGCTCGTCACCGGCTGGGCGCGGCTGCACGGGCGGCAGATCGGGGTCCTCGCCAACGCGCAGGGGGTGCTGTTCAGCGAGGAGGCGCAGAAGGCGACGCAGTTCATCCAGCTCGCCAACCAGGTGGACTGCCCGCTGCTGTTCCTGCACAACACCACCGGCTACATGGTCGGCGCGGAGTACGAGCAGGGCGGGATCATCAAGCACGGCGCGATGATGATCAACGCGGTCTCCAACTCCACCGTGCCGCACCTGTCGGTGATCATGGGTGCGTCCTACGGCGCCGGCAACTACGGCATGAACGGCCGCGCCTTCGACCCGCGCTTCCTCTTCACCTGGCCCAGCGCGAAGTCCGCGGTGATGGGGCCGTCCCAGCTCGCCGGCGTGCTCTCGATCGTGGCCCGCGCGGCCGCCGAGGCCAAGGGCAAGGACTACGACGAGGCCGGCGACGCCGGCATGCGCGAGATGGTGGAGGCGATGGTGGAGGAGCAGTCACTGCCCCACTTCCTGTCCGGGATGCTCTACGACGACGGCGTCATCGACCCCCGCGACACCCGCACCGTGCTCGGGATCTGCCTGTCGGTGGTCGAGAACAAGCCGATCGTCGGCACCGACCGGTTCGGGGTGTTCCGCACATGATCAGAAGACTCCTCGTCGCCAACCGCGCGGAGATCGCCTCCCGCGTCTTCCGCACCTGCCGGGCACTCGGCATCGAGACGGTGGCGGTGCACTCCGACGCCGACGCCGGGCTGCCGTACGTCGCGGAGGCCGACGTCGCCGTCCGGCTGCCGGGCACCGCGCCCGCCGACACCTACCTGCGTGCCGACCTGCTGATCGAGGCGGCCAAGCGGGTGGGGGCCGACGCGGTGCACCCCGGCTACGGGTTCCTGTCGGAGAACGCCGACTTCGCGCGCGCCGTCTCGGCGGTCGGGCTCACCTGGGTCGGGCCGCACCCGGACGCGATCGAGCGGATGGGCTCGAAGGTGCTCGCCAAGCAGATCGTGGCCGACGCGGGGGTGCCGGTGCTGACAGCATCGACCCGGAGCACGCCACCGAGGCCGACCTGCCGCTGCTGGTGAAGGCCAGCGCCGGCGGTGGCGGCCGGGGGATGCGCGTCGTCCGCTCCCTCGGCCGCGCTGCCCGGTGAGGTGGAGGCGGCCCGGGCCGAGGCGGAGTCGGCGTTCGGCGACGGCACCGTGTTCGTGGAGCGGTACGTCGAGCGCGGGCGGCACGTCGAGGTGCAGGTGCTCGGCACGCCCGACGGCATCCTCGTGCTCGGCGAGCGCGACTGCTCGCTGCAGCGCCGGCACCAGAAGGTGGTGGAGGAGTCGCCGGCACCCGGGCTGCCGGCCGGCACCCGGCAGCGGCTGCACGACGCCGGTCTCGCGGCGGCCGCCGCCATCGACTACCTCGGCGCCGGCACCGTCGAGTTCCTCTACGACGAGGAGCGCGACGAGCTCGCCTTCCTCGAGATGAACACCCGGCTCCAGGTCGAGCATCCGGTCACCGAGATGGTGTGGGGCGATCGACCTCGTCGAGCTGCAGATCGCGGTGGCCGAGGACCGGCTGGTGCCGCGCGACGCGGCGCCGTCCGGCCACGCGATCGAGGTGCGGCTCTACGCCGAGGACCCCGACCACGACTACCAGCCGCAGAGCGGCCGGCTGCTCACCTTCGACATCCCCACCCCGCCCGGCGTCCGGGTCGACGCCGGGTTCGCGGCGGGCAGCGAGGTGTCGACGCACTACGACGCCATGCTGGCCAAGGTGGTCGCCCACGCGCCGTCGCGGGAGCAGGCGGCGCGCAAGCTGGTCGGCGTCCTGGAGCGCTCCCGCATCCACGGCGTCACCACCAACCGCGAGCAGCTCAAGGCGGTGCTGCGCGACCCCGACTTCCTCGAGGGCCGCGTGCACACGGGCTTCCTGACCCACGTGCGCCGCGAGCT
The DNA here is from genome assembly GCA_963845795.1 of uncultured Actinomycetota bacterium. GTDB lineage: Bacteria > Actinomycetota > Actinomycetes > Propionibacteriales > Nocardioidaceae > Nocardioides. The sequence goes on from CAWJTG010000018.1 coordinate 351,713, forward strand.
GCGTGAGCACGACGAGCGTGCCGAGGTGCTCGCCGCCGCGTTCGCCCTCGCCGAGCACGACCGCGGCCGCCGCACCGTGCAGCACGGCATCCCGGTGGGGTGGCGCAACGTCGTCAGCCAGCCGCAGCGCACCCGCTTCGTCACCGACGACGGCGACGAGGTCGTCGCCGAGTGGTACGGCGACAGCAGCGGCTACCGGTGCGACGGGTTCCGCGTGGTCTCGGCCTCGCCGACCCGGGTGGTGCTCGAGGTCGACGGGACGACGCGCCAGCACCGACGTGCGCATCGACGACATCGACCCGCACCGACCGCGCGAGGTGCACGTCGACGGGCCCGGCACCTACGTCCGGCTGACCGAGGTACCGCGGTTCACCGACCCCGAGGCCGCCGCCCGCGCGGGCAGCCTGCTCGCCGCCATGCCCGGCACCGTGGTGCGGGTCGACGTCGCCGCGGGCGACGAGGTCGAGGCCGGCGCACCGGTGCTGGTGCTCGAGGCCATGAAGATGCAGCACACCGTGACGGCGCCGACCGCCGGCACGGTCCGCAGCGTCGAGGTCGCGACCGGGGCCCAGGTGGCCGCCGGCGACGTCCTCGCCGTGATCGACGACGGGTCGGCCGACCAGGCGACCCCAGAGGAAGGACCCGCGTGACCACGTTCACCGAGACCGAGGAGCGCCAGGAGCTGCGCCGCCAGGTGGCGAAGCTGGCCGCCACGTACGGCCGCGAGTACTTCGCCGAGAAGGCACGGTCGGGCGGCAAGACCACCGATCTGTGGCTCGACATCGGCAAGCACGGCTACCTGGGCATCAACGTGCCGGAGGAGTACGGCGGCGGGGGCGGCGGCATCGGTGACATCGCCGCGGTGTGCGAGGAGCTCGCCGCGCAGGGCTGCCCGTTGCTGCTCATGGTCGTGAGCCCCGCGATCTGCGGCACGATCATCAGCCGCTACGGGACCGAGGAGCAGAAGCAGCGTTGGCTGCCCGGGATCTGCGACGGCACCAGCACGATGGTCTTCGCCATCACCGAGCCCGACGCCGGCACCAACACCCACAACATCACCACCACCGCGCGCCGCGACGGCGACGAGTGGGTGCTCAAGGGCCAGAAGATCTGGATCTCGGGCGTCGACGAGGCCGACAACGTGCTCGTCGTCGCCCGCACCGAGGACGCGCGGACCGGCAAGGTGAAGCCGGTGCTGTTCGTGGTGCCCACCGACGCCGACGGCCTCGAGTACACCCACATCCCCGTCGAGATGGTGAGCCCGGAGAAGCAGTTCCAGGTGTTCATCGACGACGTCCGGCTGCCGGCCGACTCGATCGTCGGCGACGAGGACGGCGGTCTCGTCGCAGCTGTTCGCCGGCCTCAACCCGGAGCGGATCATGGCCGCCTCGTTCTCCACCGGCCTGGGCCGGTTCGCCCTGGAGAAGGCCGTCAGCTACGCCAAGGAGCGGGTGGTCTTCCAGGGCCCGATCGGCGGCCACCAGGCCATCGCGCACCCGCTGGCCGAGAGCCACATCGAGATCGAGATGGCGCGGCTGATGACCCAGAAGGCCGCCGCCCTCTACGACAGCGGCGACGAGCTGGCGGCCGGCGAGGCCGCCAACATGGCCAAGTACGCCGCGGCCGAGGCCGCCTGCAAGGCCGCCGACGCCGCGGTGCAGACCCACGGCGGCTACGGCGCGAGCCAGGAGTACGGCGTCGCCGGGCTGCTCGTCGCCACCCGCGTCGGCCGCATCGCGCCGGTGAGCCGGGAGATGATCCTCAACTTCATCTCCATGCACTCGCTGGGGCTCCCGAAGTCGTACTGACCTCGTACTGTCCGGCATGCAGGCGCAGGCGTGGGGGCTCGGTGGCGCGACCGCGCTCGCCCTGCTACGCCACGCCCGCGGCGGAGGCGCTCACCCGGCTGACCGCTGCCTGGCCGGAGGTGCTGACGCCGGAGCGGATGGCGATGCTGCGCACCGTCACCGCCGAGGGCCTCGGGCTGACGCCGCTGCCCTCGCCCGACCTGCCGCAGGCGCTCGACCGGCGCGACCTCCCGGTGCTGGAGTTCGCCGAGCAGTTCGCGGTCGACGTCACCCGTGGTCGACGACGGCCAGCGGGACCGGTGGAGCCGCACCTTCCGCGACGCCGTCCTCGACGCCACCGTCGTGGTCTACGTGGCCGAGTGGGTGCCGCGGCTGCGGTCGGTGCTGGACGCGCTGTTCGGCGCCGATCGCTGGCCCGACGTGCCCCTGGAGACCACCCCCCACGCCTACGGGTTGATGGACGAGTTCCTGCGCGCGGTGGCTCGGCTCGACCGGGTCGACCCGGTGACCACCGAGCTGGTGCGGCTGCGCGGCGCCCGCCAGCACGGCTGTCGGGTCTGCATGTCGCGCCGCAGCGTCGCGGCCCTGGAGAGCGGCGCCGACGCCGCGTGTTCGAGGACCTCGACGACTACCGGCGCCGCGACCTCGACGCCGCGCAGCAGGCGGCCCTCGCCCTCACCGACGCGATGATCTGGACCCCGGCCGATCTGCGCGCGGTGGATCGTCGACGCCGTCCGCGCGCACCTGACGCCGGCCCAGGCCGTGGAGGTCGCCCTCGACGTCACCCGCAACGCCAGCAACAAGATCGCTCGTCGGCCTCGGCGTCGACACCCCGCAGACCGACGGACTCCAGCTCTTCGAGGTCGACGACGCGGGTCGGCTCGTCTTCCCGTAACAGCGCAGAAACGCCGCTGCGGGGACGGGACGTCGACGTATAGCGTTCAGTCGTGAGCGCGGTGGGGAGCGTCGACCGGACCCAGCGCCGGTCCCCGGTGCTCGGCTTCCCGCTCGCCGTGGTCTACAAGTTCTTCGACGACCAGGGCAACTACCTGGCGGCGGCGATCACCTACTACGCGTTCGTCGCGATCTTCCCGTTGCTGCTGCTCGCGTCGTCGATCTTCGGCTTCTTCCTGCAGGGCAATCCCGACCTCCAGGACGCCGCGCTCAACTCGGCGCTCAGCACCTTCCCGATCATCGGTGAGCAGCTCGGCCGTCCGGAGGGGCTGCGGGGGTCGACGAGCGCGGTCGTGGTCGGCACGGTGGCCGCGCTGTACGGCGCGCTCGGCCTCGGCCAGGCCATCCAGAACCTGATGGCCACCGCGTGGGCGATCCCGCGCAACAGCCGTCCGAACCCGGTGCTGCTGCGGCTCAAGAGCCTGGTGCTGCTGCTCTTCGCCGGGTTCTCGGTGCTGGCCATCTCGGTGCTCTCGGCGATCGGCGCGAACACCGAGGTGTTCGGCCGCGGCATCAACACGACGATCCGGATCGCGATCCTGGTGGCCACCGTGCTGGTGGTCGGCCTGGTGCTGACGATCCTGATGCGGTTCGCCGCGGCGCGCAGCCACAGCGTCGTCCGCGCCGCGCCCGGGGCCTTCACGCTGGCGCTGCTGTGGCAGGTGCTCCAGTTCATCGGCACGCTCTACGTGCGCGAGGTGCTCGACGGCGCGACCGCGCTCAACCAGACCTTCGGCTTCGTGCTCGGTCTCGTCGGCCTGATCTACATCGCCTCGGTGATGGCGGTGCTCGGCGTCGAGGTGAACGTGGTGCTGGCCCGCAAGCTCTGGCCGCGCGCGCTGCTGACGCCGTTCACCGACTCCGTCGACCTCACCGAGGCCGACCGCCGCGCCTACGCGATGTACGCGCAGATGCAGCGGCACAAGGGGTTCGAGACGGTGGCGGTGCGCTTCGACGGTCGCGACGGCGACACCCACGAGATCGTGCTCGAGCCCGGCAAGCGGCAGCTCGACGACCACGACGTCGACGCGCGACATCCCGCTCGACACCTGACCGGTCGGCGCGCAGCCGGTCGCGGACGGCGCCGAGCGTCTCCTCGTCGAGCCCCAGGCCGTGGCGCAGGTAGCCGTCGAGCGACCCGAACGACGCCTCGGCCTGCGCGTGGGCGGCGGCGAGGTAGGAGGTGTCGGCGACCATCGCGGGCTCGAAGGTCGCGACCCGGTCGGCCCCGAGGTGCTCGGCCACCAGCCCGAGGTACTTCTCGCGGGTGCCACGGGAGCGCTCGTTGGTGAGCAGGTAGTCGGCCTCGACGACGGCCGGCTCGACGCCCGCCAGGTGCAGCAGGAGCGCGGCGGCCCAGCCGGTCCGGTCCTTGCCGGCGGTGCAGTGGAACAGCAGCGGCGAGGTGGCCGCGGCGACCCGCCGCACGACGGCGCCGAACGACGCCTGAGCCCGCTCGTCGGTGACGAACCCCCGGTAGACCCCGAGCATCGCCTCCCGCGCGGCGGCGGCGTCGGGCAGCTCGGCGCCGGTGCCGGGTGGGATGCCGCCCACCGGCAGGTGGGCCCACTCCGCGCCCGGCACCTCGACGTCCGGGTGCGCCTCCACCTCGTGGTGGTCGCGCAGGTCGAGCACGCTGGTGACGCCGAGCCGCTCGAGCGCGGTGGCGTCGACCTCGGTCAGCTGGAGCTCGTTGGACCGGTAGACCACCCCGGTGCGCACCCGGCCACCGTCGCGGGTGTGGTGCCCCCGGCCGGCGACGTCGCGGAAGTTGTCGGCCGAGGCGAGGCGGAGCAGCTCCTCATCGGTGGTCACGGCCGCAGTCTTCCAGCGTGGCCACCCGTGCCCGGGCATAGCCCGAAATGACCATGTCGGAATTGGTCCTGTTCACGGCGGGTCACTCTCGTTACTTTTGTGGATGGCGGCACTGGGGAGAGTCGCCGAGGGAGGGAGCGCAAGGCCGCTCGAGACAGCGGTCTTCTGAGTTCCCGCTCCAGGTCTGTGAGGCGCATCCAGGCTGTGGGGCACACGCCGGCTCGGGCCGGCGTTCCCCCCTGCCCCGATTGTTGAGGGTGGCTGTCCGGGTTTCGCGACCGGCCCTCGCCGCGGCGTGAAACACTCGCGTCTCACTGCCGTGTGATCTGAACGAGGTTGCGTTGTTTGCCTGCCGTCTTCGCTGCCTCCCCCTGTTGCTGGGTCTTGCGGTGGTGTTCGTGACTCTCTCCGTTGCCGAGGCCAGCGTTTCGGCGCAGTCCGAAGCAGTCGCGCCGACATCGAGCGCGGCCTCCGCCGGCCAGCGGAACGCGTTCACGATGGGTCGCGCACCGATCGCGGGCGAGACGGCGACGGTGCGGGGCAGGGTCCCCGGTGCGGGCGGATCAAGGCTCGTCCTGATCCAGCAGAAGCGCAGCGGATCATGGTTGACGAAAGCACGGACGCGCAGCAGGACGGACGGCACGTTCCGGTCGTCCTTTCGCGCGACGAGCAGCGGACCGGTCCGGTTTCGTGCGCCTACCGCAGGCAAGCGTCGGTCTTTCACCAGCGATGCTCGGTTCCTCCGCCTCGTCAGTCAGTCAGGAGCTCTGACCGTCCCTCCCGTCGTGCTACGAACCCAGCAGGCCACCATGACGGCAGTCTTCCGTCCCGCCCGCCGCGGGCGGAGGGTGATCTTGGAAGGTCGATCAGGCGCGGACTGGGTCCGAGTGGCCAGTGGGATGCAGGACTCCGGTGGGCGAGCGGTCTTCACGACTCTCGCCAGCACCGTAGGGACCTTCGAGTACCGGGCGACCACGGTCTTTGCCGGGGGCGCCCGCGCCCACTCCACGGTGGTGCGGCAGACACGAATCGATGAGTTCGAGGTCGAGATCTCCGAGGACGTCCGGGTACTCACCGGCGCGGAACAGGACGCCGTGTCGACGGTCGACCTCGTGGGTGGCACGGTCACGTTCAGCGGCACGGCGGTCCCCGTCGGGCTCGCCGCCGACGACGTCATCAGCGTCGCACCCACAGCAGGTGCACCGAGCGGTGCACTGCTTCGGGTGGTCGAGGTCCACGACACCGCCGACGGTGTGCAGGTCACCACCAGCGACGCGGACCTCACCGACGTCGTCGCTCGGATGCCTGAGAGCAGCGGCAGCCTGGTGATGTGCTCGGTCGCCACCACCGTCACCGCGCCCGGTGACGGCATCACCGTCGACGACGTCGAGTCCAACGATCCCGACTGCGCAGCCCCGCCGGCTGCCGGCTCGCGCCGGGCTCGAGTGGCTGAACGAGCCGGCGCCGTGGTGATCAAGGCACCCAAGATCTCGATGACCGCCGACATGCACGGCTCGTGGGCACCGGTGGACGGCGTTAAGGCGGAGTGGGGGGTCGAGGGGCGGATCTCGGCCGGGCCGGTGATCGAGGTCGGTCTGGACACGAACTGGGCCGGCAGGGTCACCGGGTACCGAGCCGCCGGCGGGATCGACTGGAACGCCTCCACCAAGACCTACGTCAAGGTCACGGGCCGGCTGGAGAGCAAGTCGGAGAAGAAGTTCGACGTCGTCAAGGTCGTCCGGACCTTCGGCGGGTTCATCGGACCTCTCCCTGTCTGGGCCGACCTCGAAGGCAAGGTCGTCACCAGGGTCGGAGCCGAAGGGTCAGTCGAGCTCGCCTACGTCAACGAACGGACCGGCCGCGACCTCCTCGGCATCACCAACACGTCGAGCAGTGACATGGCGCCGAAGGCCTACCACTCCACCGCGACGACCGCCGGACGCTTCACCGACGTCAAGGCCACCGGAAAGGCCTACGCCGGTGTGGGTGCCGAGGTCCAGCTGTCTCTCTTCAGCATCGGCGGACCCTACCTGAACCTGGGTCTCAAGGCGGACCTGACGATCAGCTGGTCGACCAGCAGCGGTACTGCCTGCCGGATCGAGGCCGGCCCCAACCTCCAGCTCGGCCTCCAGACATCTGACCTCGTCAAGAAGCTCAGCGGCGGGCTCCGAGCCGGGGTGGAGCTCGAACTGTTCAGACGTGTCGTCGACGCTGACCTCTGTCCCAGCGGAACCGATCTCACTCCCAGCCCTCCAGACACGACCGGCCCTCGGCCGATCGTCGAGTTCCTCGACTCCAGCGGCTGCACCCAGCCCACGGTCTCCCTCGACAACACCCAGGGGCTGGTGCCGTACCGGCTCAGCATCCGGGTGACACCGACCTACGGCGAGTTCAGCCCGGGACCGTCCACCCCGAACGAGGTCGTGATCGCACCCGGCGAGCGAGGCACCTCAGCGACGCCCCGAGTGGACAACTCTCCCTGGGGAAGGCCGACCCGGACCGTGATCGACTACTTCTACACCCAGGCCGACCAGCCTTCAGGCAGCGGCATGGGAGGCTCCGACAGCTTGCTCTACGTCTGCCCTACGTAGGGCGGACTCGCCGCGGCTTCGGGAAGAACATCGGGACCCGGGCGGCGTACTCGTCCCAGCCGTCGCGCTGGCTCATCTTCTTCTCGAGCAGCTTGGCGCCGGTGACGTTGCGGATGAAGAAGGTCATGGCGGCGGGGCACAGCGACGGTGGCGAGGCCGGCCTCCCAGCCGGAGGCGAGGCCGCCGACCAGCCAGAGGCCCCACCAGACGGTGGCGTCGCCGAAGTAGTTCGGGTGGCGGGTCCAGCCCCAGAGCCCGCGGTCCATGACCGGGGGCCGGCTCTCCTTGGGCTCGGCCTTGTAGGCCGCGAGCTGGCGGTCGCCCGACGGTCTCGAAGAACAGGCCGACCGCCCAGACGAGGCAGCCCGACGACGACGACCGGCCACCACCGCACGGCGAGCACGGCACCGACCATCACCGGACCGGCCACGACCCACTGGGCGACGCCCTGCACCAGGAACACCCGGCGGACGGCGGTGCCGAGGCCGACGTCGGAGAGCGAGCCGCCGAGCATCTCCTCGTAGCGGGGGTCCTCCTTGCCCTCGTGCTCGCCGTTGGCCCGGCCGCGGACGTGCCAGGCGAGCCGCAGCCCCCAGACCGCGACCAGGGCGAGCACGAGCCAGCGGCGCCACGGCGAGCCCTCGTCGAGCGGCGACCCCGACGATCGCGGCCACCAGGGCGACCAGCACGAAGCCGGCGCCCCAGGCGATGTCGACCACCGCGACCCGGTTCACCTGGCCCGCGCGGACGGCGGCCGCGGTCATCGAGACCACGACGGTCACGAGTCCGGCGGCGAGGACGACGAGCAGCGCGGTGGTCACCTCACCAGTGTCGTACCGCAGGCAGGGTGTGCGGACCACCCGGGCGCACCAGGAGGATCTGGTCGACGCCCATCCGGCCGTCGCGGAAGGCCATCGCACCGCCGACGAGGTAGAGCCGCCAGACCCGCACGACCTCCTCGCCGACCAGCTCGGTGAGGCGGTCGAGGTTGGCCTCGAACCGCTCCAGCCAGCCGGCGACGGTGAGCACGTAGTGCTCGCGCAGGGCGTGGACGTCGCGGACCTCGAGCCCGCCGGCCTCGAGGAGCGCGACGGTCTCGCCGACGGGACGCATGTGCATGTCGGGGGCGATGAAGGACTCGATGAACGGCCCGCCGCCGGGCCACTTGCCGCTGCGCGACATCTGCTGCACCAGCACCCGGCCGCCCGGTCGCACCGAGCGCCGGAGCACCTCGGCGTAGGTGCCGTAGTTGCGCTGGCCGACGTGCTCGCCCATCTCGATCGAGCCGACGGCGTCGAAGTGGTCGCGCTCGGGGACGTCGCGGTAGTCCTGGAGCCGGATCTCGACCCGGTCCTCCAGCCCGCGCTCGGCGATCCGGGCGTCGATGAACCGCTTCTGCTCCTCGGCGATCGTGACGCCGACGACGCGCGCGCCGAACTTCTCGGCGGCCCGCAGCGACAGCGAGCCCCAGCCGCAGCCGACGTCGAGCATCGTCGAGCCGGGCTCGAGCCCGAGCTTGGTGCAGACCAGGTCGAGCTTGGCCTCCTGCGCCTCCTGGAGCGGCTGCTCGGGCGAGGAGTGGTAGCCGCACGAGTACGCCATGTGCGGCTCGAGGATCAGCGAGTAGAACTCGTTGGAGAGGTCGTAGTGGTGGCTGATGGAGCGCCGGTCGCGCAGCTTGCTGTGCAGCCGGCCGCGGATGCGGGCCTGCGACGCGGGCGGCGGGGGCGGCGTGCCGAGGGCGCCGAGGTCGAGGCGGTGCGGACGGCGCCGACCAGCGCGGCCGGCGACGGCCGGCCGCCGGGAGACCGCGCTCGCGGGCCACCGCGAAGGCGTAGGTGAGGGCCGAGTCGAGGGTCCAGCCGTCGACCTCGGGCACGTCGAGCTCGCCGGTCACGTAGGCCTGCGCGGCGCCGAGCTCGCCCGGGTGCCGGAGCAGCCGGCGGACGGCGTCCGGGGAGGCGAGCACGACCAGCGGGCCGTCGGTGCTGCCGGCCTCGGAGCCGTCCCAGGCGCGCAGGCGCACCGGCAGGTCGCCGCCGACGAACGGGGCGAGGGCGTCGGCGAGCCGGCCGGCGATCCCACCCGCGGTGGTGTCGAGGCTCGGCGCGTCGGCGCCTCGCACCTCAGTCACCGGGCTGGTCCCGGGTGAAGGTGAGCTGGTTGACGTCGATGTAGCCGGAGGCGAAGCCGGCGCGGGAGTACTCCAGGTAGAAGTGCCACATCCGCAGGAAGGTCTCGTCGAACCCGAGCCGCTGCACGGCGTCGGAGTGCGCGAGGAACGCCTCGTCCCACAGCCGCAGCGTGGCGGCGTAGTGGGCGCCCATCGAGAACGGCTCGTGCAGCCGCAGCCCGGTGTGCTCGCGGGTGACCTCGTCGATCACCTGCACCGACGGCAGGAAGCCGCCGGGGAAGATGTACTTGTTGATCCAGGTGTAGGTGTTGCGGGTCGCGAGCATCCGGTCGTGCGGCATCGTGATCGCCTGGATCGCCACCCGGCCGCCGGGGGCGAGCACCCGGTCGATGGTCTCGAAGTAGGTCGGCCAGTACTGCCAGCCGACGGCCTCGATCATCTCGACCGACACGACGGCGTCGAACTCGCCGGTGACGTCGCGGTAGTCGCACAGCTCGACCGAGACCCGGTCGGCGCAGCCGGCGGCGGCGATCCGGCGCGTCGGCGAGCTCCTTCTGCTCGACCGAGAGCGTGATCGTGCGGACGGTCGCGCCGCGGCGGGCGGCGCGGATGCGCGAGCTCGCCCCAGCCCGAGCCGATCTCGAGCACCCGGGTGTCCGTCGCCGACGCCGGCCTGGTCGAGCAGCCGGTCGATCTTGCGCACCTGCGCCGTCCTCCAGGTCGTGCGCGGGTGGCGACGGCCGGGTCCCCGTCGAACAGCGCCGAGGAGTAGCTGAGGGTCGGGTCGAGGAACAGGTCGAACAGGTCGTTCGACAGGTCGTAGTGGTGGGCGATGTTGTTGCGGGAGTTCTTGGTGCTGCTCCGCTGCCGACGCGGCGGCCGCTTGACCACGAGCGCCCGCAGCCGCTGCAGGCGCTCCGGCACCAGGGTGGGCATCTCGGCGGCGAGCACCTCGAGGAAGCCGCCGAGGTCCTCGGCGTCCCAGGCGCCGGTGAGGTAGGCCTCGCCGAACCCGATCAGCTGGTGGCGGCCGAGCCGGGCGAAGAACTCCTCGGGCCGGTGCACGACGGCCACCGGGCCGCCGCGGCCGTAGGTGTGGTCGCCCACGATCACGGTGACGTCGAGCCGGCTGACGGCGGCGGCGAACAGGCGGCGGGCGACGCGGGCGGACACCGCGGCGCGCGGGCCGGACGGGACGACGTCCAGGCCGGGCCAGTGGTGGACTGGCGTGCGGGTGCGGTCAGGGGCGATGGTCATCTGGTTCAGACGCTCTCGTGAGTGGGGCGGGGTCGGATGGGGAGCCGGCGCAGCCACAGCCCGATGCCGTGGAGCCGGATGAGCAGGGCGCCGCGCAGGGCGGCGGGGGCGGCGCGCAGCGGGCGCAGCGTCGGCGCGGCGACCGAGGAGCGAGGCGGTGAAGCGGGCGCCGTCGTCGCTGTGCGAGCCCGACGACGACGTCGAGGCGCCCGTCGGCGGGCTCGGGCACCACGAGGTCGTAGGTGCCGTCGGTGCCGTGGAACGGCGAGACGTACATCGCCTTCGGCGTGGTGGCGCGGCCGTGCTCGTCGGGGTGCACGAGGTAGGCGTGCCGGTCGCCGTAGGTGTTGTGCACCTCGACGACGGTGGCCGCCAGGGCGCCGGACTCGTCGCGGCACCAGAACACGCTGATCGGGTTGAAGCAGTAGCCGAAGGCCCGGGCCTGCGTCGGCCATGAGGATGCGGCCGTCGCCGATCTCGACGCCGTGCTCGCGCAGGAAGGCCACGACGTTCTCGCGGATGCTGAGCGTCCGGGGTCGCCGAGGTGGTCGCGGGCCTCGAAGCGGCCGAGCACGCCGTGGTCGGGCAGGTCGTCGACGTCGACGAGCCAGGTGTGCGAGCGCAGCGCGAACGGCGCTTCAACGGCCGGCGGCGGGTGTGGCTGATGCGTGGTCTCGTAGACGCCCGGCTCGACGTCGGGACGGCGTCGCGCCGTCGCGAGCCGCGGCGGCCACTCCAGGCCGAGCCGCTCGGCGGCGGCCAGGCCGGAGCGCGCGGCGTCCTCGTGGAAGCCCCAGCCGTGGTAGGCGCCGGCGAACGCGAGCCGGTCGGTGTCGATCTCGCCCAACCGTGCCTGGGCGGCCACCGAGACGGGGTTGTAGAGCGGGTGCTCGTACTCCATCCGGTCGATCACGGTGGCCGGGTCGACGAGGTGCTCGCCGCCGAGCGTGACGAGGTAGCGGACGTCGGTGTCGAGCCGCTGCAGCCGGGTGAGGTCGTAGGTGACGACCATGCCACCGTCACCCGCCGTCGAGCAGCAGGCGTCGGAAGTTCCACGAGGCGCAGGCGCCGTCGGCCTCGGGCAGCACCGAGGCGTCGGTGTGCAGCAGCGCGGGGTTGGGGGAGTACGGCATCGCGCCGAGCAGCTCGCGCTGGAGCGCGGTCGGCGCGGCGAGCATCGAGAGCGCCTGGCCCGGGTGGGTGGCCATGACGACGCCGTCGAACGTCTCGACCTCGCCGTTGCCGTCGGTGACCTCGACGCCGTCGGCGGTCTCGAGCACCGAGGTGACCTTGGTGCCGAGTCGGACGTCGGGCAGCACCGCGCCGACCCGGCGCACGTACTCGTGCGACCCGCCGGTGACGGTGCGCCACTGCGGCGAGCCGAAGACGCCGAGCATGCCGTGGTGGTCGAGGAAGGTGAACAGGTAGCGGGCCGGGTAGTCGAGCGCGACGTCCGGGTCGCACGACCAGACCGCGGCCACGAGCGGCTCCATGAAGTGACGGGTGAAGTAGGAGGAGAAGCGGCCGTCGGCGAGGAACTCGCGCAGGGTGCGGTCGTCGGTGGTCGACGCCGAGCAGTCGCCGCGCCTGGCGGTGGAACCGCGGGATCTCGGCGAGCATCGCGAGGTAGCGCGGCCGCGCAGGTTGGCCGACGTCGGGAAGAGGCCCCGCCGGCCGAGGGCGCCGGCCCACTCCAGGCCGGAGTCGTCGTCGCGGATCGACATCGACATCTCGCTGGGCTGGGTGGCGACGCCGAGCTCGGCGAACAGCCGCAGCAGCACCGGGTAGGTGCGCGGGTTGTGCACGATGAACCCGGTGTCGATCGCCAGCGTCGCGGTCCGCCCTCGTCGACGCAGGTGGGTGTCGGCGTGGCCGCCGAGCCGGTCGTCGGCCTCGAACAGGGTGACGTGCGCGGTGCGGGAGGCGACGTAGGCGGCGGTGAGCCCGGCGACGCCGGACCCGACCACCGCGATGCGGCGCCCGGCCGTCGGGCCGCCGGGGTCGGAGGCGTCATGCGGACTCGAAGCCGAGCACCGCCACCTGGTCGTCGCTCGGCTCGGCTGGGGAGCACGCCCTCGCGCTCGACGGTGATGCCGACGCCGTCGGCCGTGCGCCGCGTCGCCGTCCATCAGGATGGTGTTGTTCGGACCGTCCGGCATGGCGGAGTCGACCTCCATGTCGCCGTCGTGGTCGAACCAGAGCACGTAGTCGTAGCCGTCGGGGGCGTCGGGCATGTTGCGGGTGACGACGACGGCGTGGTCGAGCGACTTCGAGCGCACCACGGTGGCCTGGACGCCGTCACCGAGGTCTGGCGCTGACGCGCTCGGCGTCGTCGGCTGCGCAGGACGGCGTCGGAGGCGCTGAGCCGCTCGGTGTCGTCGCCGGCCCACGGGTGCCACACGGTGGCGACCGGCGCCGCCCAGCACGATCAGCGCCACGCGGCAGCGACCAGCGCCGGGAAATCGACGGCGGAGGCGACGACCTGCGCTCGGACGAGGTTCGCGAGGACGCGGCGGCAGCGGGCGGACGGCGTCGATGTCGGCGAGCACCCGGTCGCGCAGGGAGCCGGGTGGCGGTGACCGGCGGTGATCTCGGCCAGCAGGCACGGCGGCCTCGCGCAGCTCGGTCGACCTCGGCGCGGCAGTCGTCGCACTCGGCGAGGTGACGCTCGAACCGGGCGCGCTCGAGGTCGTCGAGGGCGTCGACGGCGTAGGCGCCCGGAGAGAGCGTGGATGTCGGTGCTCATGCTGCCCACTCCCATCGTGTCGCGCAACCGGATGAGTCCATCTCGGATGCGGGTCTTGGCGGTTCCGACGGGGAGGTCGAGCATCCCCGCCACCTCGGTGTGGGTGTAGCCACCGAAGTAGGCGAGCTCGATGGCTTCGCGCTGCACCGTCGGTGAGGGAGCCGAGCGCATCGCGAACCCGCTTGGCCTCCATCGACGCCTGCGCCGCGTCGGCGGTGGCTGTCGTGGTCGATCGTCTGGTTGCGCTGCTGGTAGGTGGTGTCGCGTCGCGAGGACGCCTCGGCCGACCGCACCCGGTCGACCGCCTTGCGGTGGCAGATCGTGATCATCCACGACATCGCGCTGCCCCGGTCGGAGTCGAACCGGCTGGAGGTGCGCCAGACCTCGAGGAACGCCTCCTGGGCGACCTCCTCGGCCTGGGCCGGGTCGCGGACGACCCGGACGGCGAGCCCGAAGACCCGGGACGAGGTGGCGTCGTACAGCTCGGCGAACGCGTGCTGGTCACCGCGAGCGGCGAGCTGAGCAGCGCGCTCAGCGTCAGGCGTTCGGCCCGCGCCCGCCGCCGGCTCCCCCGGGAAGGGCGAGCCGGCGGCTGCAGAGGGTCTCGGCTCATCGTGCGATCCTCTCGTGGCGGGCGCGGGTCCGATACACCTGAATGTGGTGCGATCAGCCGGCGGCGATGCCGGTGAGGACCGTGTCGATCACGTAGACCGTGGCGTTCGCGGTCTGGATGTTGCCGCACAGCACGTTGGCGGTGACGGTGCCGTCGCTGACGGTCATCCCGCTCTCGTCGCCCTCGACGGTGAGGGTGCCACCGGCCAGGGTCTCCTGGTCGCCGACGACGGCGGCCGGGTCGTGGTTCGCGGCGCAGCACGTGGTTGGCGAGGATGGTGAAGAGCGTGCTCTCCATGCCGTCCTTCTTGGCGCCCGCGACGAGACCGTTGAGGTCCTTCTCCGGGATGTCGGCGAAGGCCGGGTCGTCGATCGGCGCGAAGACGGTGAGCTCGGGCGCCTGGTTCAGCGTGTCGCCGAGGCCGTCGATCGCGCCGACGGCGGCGACCAGCGTGGTGAGGACCGGGTTGGTGCTGGCGGCGGTGGCCGACCGGGTCCTGGACCATGCCGTCGAACGAGCCGTCGCCGGTCGTCGGGGATCGCGGCGCAGCCCTCGCCGAAGGTGCCGTCGGCGGCGCCGGCGGCCTCCTCGGTCTCGTCCGGGGTCGCTCGGGCTCGCTGGTCTCGCTGGTGGTGTCGCTGCTGCTACCGGCGTTGTCGTCGCTGCCGCTGTCGTCGCTGCCGCAGGCGGCGAGGGTGACGGAGAGGGCGAGGACGGCGGCGGCGGCGGTGCCGCGACGGCGCGAGGGTCTGGAGCTTCATGGGTGATGCCTTCCGATGGGGAGACGGTGCATGGGGAACTGTCGAGGGGGATTCGGAGCCGGTCAGGCGACCCGGATGGGTGACTTTCTCGTCACTCGACGGTGACGAAGATCGAGTGGATGCCGCTGGCGCCCTCGGGGAACGGCTCGGCGCGCACGTCGGTCTGCACGTCGCCGTCGCCGTCGACCACGCGGGCCTTGATCGTCGACTGGCCGGGCTTGGGGTCGGTCCAGCGCCAGAACCACTGGCGCCAGTAGACGTTGCCGACGTCGGGGCCGAGCTCGGCGTCCTGCCAGCCCGCCGCCGTCGACCTGCACCTGGACCTTGGTGACGCCCTCGTCGTTCTGGGCCCACGCGACGCCGCCGACGATCACCTCGCCGCCGGAGACGGTGCTCGAGCGCGCGGGGGGTGTCGATGCGGGTCGACGGCTTGATCGGGCGCGTCGGTGTCCCACTTCTTCTTGGTCCAGTACGCCTCCTGGTCGGCGTACGTGGTGAGCGTGATCTTGGTGAGCCACTTGGTGGCGCTGATGAAGCCGTAGAGGCCGGGGATGATCAGGCGCACCGGGAAGCCGTGCTCGCGGGGCAGCGGCTCGCCGTTCATCCCGACGACGATCATCGCGTCGCGGCCGTCGGTGGCGAGGTCGAGCGGCGTGCTGATCGTCATGCCGTCGAAGTCGGTGCTGAGGATCTGGTCGGCCTTGTCGCCCACGCCGGCCATGTCGAGCACGTCCTTCAGCAGGACGCCCTGCCAGCGGGCGGCGCCGACGTACTTGCCGCCGACGCTGTTCGAGACGCAGGTCAGCGTGATGTCGCGCTCGACCATCGGCATGTCGAGCAGGTCGTCGAAGGAGATCTCGAGCTCGTTCTCGACGTCGCCGTCGACGGTGAGGGTCCAGCTCGTCGGAGTCGACGATCGGGGTGTCGCCCGGCGGCCGGGTGTCGACCCGGTAGAAGTCGGCGTTGTCGATGCGCAGCGGGGTGATGCCCGGGTACTTCTCCTCGAGGCCGGCCGGCAGGGTCGCCGAGGCTCGTTGGTGGGGGCCGGGAGGGCGATGTCCTCGGCCCGGGAGCGGACGCCGATGATCAGCCGGCCGGCGCCGCCGAGCACGGCGGCGACCGCGGTGAGCGCGCCCATGGCGATGAGCACGCCGCGGCGCGAGGGCCCCGTCCGCGGCCCGTCGTCTCGGAGGCGACGTCAGCGGGCTGGGCCGCGGCACGGCGGGCGAGCCGGTCGAGGCTACCACAGGGAGGCGACGCCGGCCGCCAGCGTGGCGAGCACCGGGAGCACGTCGAGCGCGCGGACGGCGGGCCGGGTGAGCACCGCGGTGGCGGCCACGGCGACGAGCAGCACGAGCATGCCGAGGCCGAGCTCGCGCCGCTTCTTGGTGAGCAGGCCGGCGACGGCGGCGAAGACGAGCACGAACGCCATCACCGAGCCCAGCAGGATCGGCTTGTCCTTGGTGCCGAAGTTGCTGATCGCCCACTCCTTCACCGGCGTGGGCGTGAGGTCGATGATGCTCGAGCTCACCGCCAGCACGGGGGAGGAGTCGGGCTGGAGCAGGGAGGCGACCAGGTGCCCGGCGGCCATGCCGAGCAGGGTCGCGATGACGCCGAAGGCGGCGTACTGGAGTCGGGTGCGCACGACAGTGGTTCGGAGCGGTGCCCGCAGACCGATGGGTCAGGATGCGGCCATGACCGAGCTCGTGCACCTCGAGACCGACGGCCCGCGCGCCACCATCACCCTCGACTCGCCCCACAACCGCAACGCGCTGTCGCGGCAGCTCGTCTCCGAGCTGGTCGACCGGCTGCGCGCCGCCGACGCCGACGACGACGTCCGCGTGGTGCTGGTGCGCTCCTCGCGGCGGGTCTTCTGCTCCGGCGCCGACCTCACCGAGGCTCGCGAGGGCAGCATGGAGGAGGGCGCCCGGGTGCTCGTCGACCTGCAGCGCCTGGTGGTCGCGATGTCGAAGCCGGTGGTGTGTCGCCTCGACGGTCCGGTCCGGGCCGGCGGGATCGGTCTGGTCGCGGCCTGCGACGTCGTGCTCGCGGCCGACGACGCCACCTTCGCGCTCACCGAGGTCAAGCTCGGCCTGGCCCCCGCCGTCATCTCGCTGACCGTCTTCGCGCGGCTCACCTCCCGGGCGGCGGCCTGGACGGCGCTGTCGGGCGAGATCTTCACCGCCGCCGAGGCCGAGCCGATGGGCCTGGTGACCCGGGCGGTGCCGGCCGACGGGCTCGACGAGGCCGTGGAGACCGCCTGCACCCAGCTCGCCACGGGCGCCGCGCAGGGCCTGCGCGAGACCAAGGCCCTGCTCGCCCGCGACCTGCTGGCCCGCATCGACGCCCAGGCCGACGAGGTCGCCGCGCTGTCGGCCCGCCTGTTCGGCTCCGACGGAGGCGAAGGAGGCGATGACCGCGTTCCTCACGCGGGCGAAGGGCTGACGGCGTCGGCGCGCTGGATAGAGTGGAGGGCTGACCGACCGGAGGGGTCGGCCGGAACGGGGGCCGGGGCCAGATGACGGAGGAGCTCGTCGAGCGCGAGATCGCGCGCGAGCAGGAGTTCGTCGACCGCGTGCACCGCCAGCTCGAACGGGCCGGCGCCGCCGCCCAGCAGCTGGCCCGCGAGGGTCACGACCGCGGCCGGCTCGGTCACGAGGGCGGTCTCGTCGAGCGCGACGCGATGGTCTTCCAGGCGGCCCGGCGGCTGGCCCAGCTCGACGCCGCCCACGAGGGCCTCGTCTTCGGGCGGCTCGACCTGCGGCCCGAGCGCGACCGCCGAGCCCCGCTACATCGGCCGGATCGGGCTGCGCGACGACGAGCGCGAGTCGCTGCTGATCGACTGGCGCGCCCCGGCCGCCGCCGTGTTCTACCAGGCCACCGCCGCCGAGCCGCAGGACGTCGTCCGGCGCCGGGTGCTGCGCTCGCAGGGCACGACGGTGCTCGGCGTCGAGGACGAGCTGCTCGACGCCGAGGCGCTGGAGCAGATGGACGACGAGCTGCCGATCATCGGCGAGGGCGCGCTGCTCGCCCAGCTGTCGCGGGCCCGCGACCGCACCATGCACTCGATCGTGGCCACGATCCAGGCCGAGCAGGACCGCGCGATCCGCGCGCCCGCCAAGGGCGTCGTCACGATCTCCGGCGGCCCCGGCGTCGGCAAGACCGTCGTCGCGCTGCACCGCGCGGCCTACCTGCTCTACACCGACCGGCGCCGCTACGAGCGCGGCGGCGTGCTCGTCGTCGGCCCCAGCGGCGTCTTCATGCGCTACATCGAGCGGGTGCTGCCGTCGCTCGGCGAGACCGCCGTGGCGCTGCGCTCGCTCGGCGAGGTCGTCGACGGCATCCGCGCCGTCCGCCACGACGAGCCGGCCGTGGCCGACGTCAAGGGCTCGGCGCGGATGGCCGAGGTGATGCGCCGGCTGGCCCGGCAGCAGGCGCCCGGCAGCCCCGAGGAGTTCCGGGTGTTCTGGCGCGACGACCGGATCGTGCTCGACCGCGGCGTGCTCGGCCGGATCCGGCGCACCCTGATGCGCGGCGGACGCCGCAACAAGCAGGTGCCGCGGGTGACGCCCGCGCTGCTCGACGCGATGTGGCGCCAGGTGCGCGGCGAGCGCGGCCGCGAGCGGGGCCGCGAGCTACTTCGACGACGACATGCTCGGCGCGACGACTTCCTCGACTTCGTCGCTCGCCTGGTGGCCGCCGCTCAGCGCGCCCGACGTGCTCGGCTGGCTGCGCGACCCCGAGCTGCTCGCCCGCGTGGCCGACGGCATCCTCACCGCCGAGGAGCAGCGGCTGCTCGCCAAGTCGTGGGGCGGCGACGCCGACCCGTCGGTCGAGGACGTGCCGCTGCATCGACGAGCTGCGCTACGCCCTCGGCGACGTGCCCGTCCGCGGCGACGACGAGCGCGACGACCCGCTGGCGCTCATCGCGGGCGCCGTCGACATGCAGGAGCTGCTGACCGCCGCCGACCGCGAGTACGCGCCGACCGGCCGGGCGTGGGCGCCGCCCGACCCACTCGATCGAGGACGACGGCTTCGCGCACGTGCTCATCGACGAGGCCCAGGACCTCACCCCGATGCAGTGGCGGATGGTCGGCCGGCGCGGCCGCGCCGCGTCCTGGACCGTCGTCGGCGACCCGGCGCAGTCGTCGTGGCCCGCACCGGCGGAGTCGGCCGCGGCCCGCGCCGAGGCGCTGGCCGGCAAGGCGCTCCACGAGTTCCACCTCTCCACCAACTACCGCAACTCCTCGGAGATCTACGACTACGCCGCGGCCTACGCCGAGCGGGTCGGGCTCGACGCCGACCTGCCCACCGCCGTCCGCTCCACCGGCGACGAGCCGCGCGAGGTGCCCGACCGACGGCGACCTCGAGGCCACGGTGCGGGCCGAGGTGCTCCGAGCTGGCCGGGGCCGTGGCGGGCACCGTCGGCGTCGTGGTGCCCGTCGCCCGGCGCTCGGAGGTCAACGCCTGGCTCGCCTCGTGGCCCGAGCTCGCCGACGACGCCCCGGCCGCCCGCGCCGCCGTCGACTCGCTCGGTGGCGCCGTCGGGCGACGACCGGGTCGTCGTGCTCACCGGCCTCGACACCAAGGGGCTGGAGTTCGACGCGCATCGTCGTGGTCCGCCCCGGCGAGATCGAGGAGGAGTCGGCCACCGGCCGCGCCACGCTCTACGTCGTCCTCACCCGCGCCACCCAGCTCCTCACCGTCGTCGGCTGACCGCTCGCCCCTAGGCTGCGGCCATGTCGACGCCACCCTCGGCCCGGGACGCCATCGCCGCGCTCCAGGGGCACGAGGCGTGGGCGATCATCCGGCGCTCCACGCGGGCCGGTGACCGCGACACCGTCGGCCTGGTCGGCGGGCGGCGGCACGTCGTCGAGTCGCTGCTCGACGTGCCGCTCGCCGAGGGCGTCCCGGACGACGGGCACATCGCCGACCGGCTGCTCGCGATCCCGTTCCGGCAGGTCGCGCGAGCGCGGGTTCGCCGCCCACGACGACGGCACGCCGCTGGTGGTGGTCGACGTCGAGACCGAGCTGGAGTTCTCGGTGGCCGAGGTGGTCGACGCGATCGACGACACCGGCGTCGAGTTCAGCGACCGCGGCGGCTTCGAGACCGACGACGAGGAGTACGGCAAGCTCGTCGCCTCGGTGATCGCCGACGAGATCGGGCAGGGCGAGGGCGCCAACCTGGTGATCGGCCGGCACTACCGCGCCACCGTCGCCGACTGGGGCGCCGACACGGCGCTCACCGTGTTCCGCCGGCTGCTCGAGCGCGAGCGCGGCGCCTACTGGACCTACGTGTTCTTCACCGGCGACCGCTACCTCATCGGCGCCAGCCCGGAGCGGCACGTCACCGTGCACGACGGCGACGTCCGGATGAACCCGATCAGCGGCACCTTCCGCATCCCGCGCGAGGGGGAGGTGAAGCCGCGGCTGATGGAGTTCCTGGCCGACGAGAAGGAGATCTACGAGCTCTTCATGGTCGTCGACGAGGAGCTCAAGATGATGTGCGACATCTGCAGCGAGGGCGGCCAGGTGCTCGGGCCGTTCCTCAAGCCGATGACGCACCTCGTGCACACCGAGTACCTGCTCGCCGGCCGCACCGAGCGCGACCCGCGCGAGGTGCTGCGCGACACGATGTACGCCGCCACCGTCACCGGCAGCCCGGTCGAGAACGCGTGCCGGCTGATCGCCGAGTACGAGCCGGAGGGCCGTGGCTACTACGGCGCCGCGCTCGCGATCCTCGGCCGCGACGCCGAGGGCGGGGCGGTGGTCGACAGCCCGATCGTG
Source organism: uncultured Actinomycetota bacterium (assembly GCA_963845795.1). Lineage (GTDB taxonomy): Bacteria > Actinomycetota > Actinomycetes > Propionibacteriales > Nocardioidaceae > Nocardioides. The sequence continues at coordinate 372,179 of CAWJTG010000018.1, forward strand.
ATCCGCACCGCCGACGTCGACCTCGAGGGCCGGCTCACCGTCACCGCCGGTGCCACGCTGGTGCGCGACTCCGACGCGGCCTACGAGGTGGCCGAGACCCACGCCAAGGCGGGCGGCATCCTCAGCGCGTTCGGGCTCGTGCCGCCGGCGCCGCGGCTCGAGATCGACCTCAACGAGATCGCCACCGACGAGGACGTGCTGCTCGCGCTCAACAAGCGGAACCGGCGGCTGAGCCAGTTCTGGCTCGACGACCAGGCCGACGCCGACCCCGACCCGCGGCTCGCCGGGCGCAGCGTCGTCATCCTCGACGGCGCCGACGACTTCGTGAACATGCTGCGCCACGTGCTCGGCGTGCTCGGCCTCACCTCCACCGTGGTGCGGCACGAGGACTACGAGCCGGGCTGCCTCGACGGCGCCGACCTGGTGATCGTCGGGCCCGGGCCCGGGCGACCCGCGCGACGGCGACGACCCGAAGATGGCGACGCTGCGGCACGCCGTCGCGTCGCTGCTGGCCGCCGGCCAGCCGTTCCTCGCGGTCTGCCTCGGCCACCAGGCGCTGTGCCACGAGCTCGGGATCCCGCTCACCTACAAGGACATCGTGTTCCAGGGCACCCAGTCGGCGGTCACCGTCGACGGGCGCTCGGAGCGGGTCGGCTTCTACAACACCTTCGTGGGGCGGGTCGGGCCCGACGCCGCCGCCCTGCCGGACGGGGTCCGCGTCGACGCCGACCCCGCCACCGGCGACGTCCACCACCTGGTCGGCCCGCACTACCGCGGCATCCAGTTCCACGCCGAGTCGATCCTCACCGAGCACGGCTACGACCTGCTGCACGCGCTGGTGGCGGGGCTGCTGCTCGACCCGTGACGCCCCCCTCGGTCGTCGTGGTCGACCACCACGACTCCTACACCGGCAGCCTGGTGCACCTCGTCGCGTCGGTGACCGGCGTGCTCCCGACCGTGGTGCAGCACGACGAGGTGGCGGCGTCGTTCGTGCTCGGGTTCAGCGCACGTGGTGCTGTCGCCCGGACCCGGGCACCCCGAGGTGGCCGCCGACTTCGCGGTGGGCCGCGAGGTGCTGCTCGCCGGCACCCGGCCGGTGCTCGGGGTGTGCCTCGGCCTGCAGGGCCTGGTGACGGCGTACGGCGGCTCGGTCGAGCGGGTCGAGCCGGCGCACGGCGAGGTGGCGCGGATCTCCCACGACGGGCGCGGCGTCTTCGCCGGGATCCCCGACCGGTTCGACGCCGTCCGCTACCACTCGCTGGCGGCGGTGACGGTGCCGTCGTGCCTGGAGACCTCGGCGTGGGCGGACGGCCCCGGCGGGGTGGTGATGGGGGTGCGGCACCGCGAGCTGCCGCTGGAAGGCGTGCAGTTCCACCCCGAGTCGGTGCTCTCGCAGCACGGCGCGGCGCTGGTCGCGAACTTCCTGGGGAGCGGGGTGTCACGGTGAGCGAGATCGACGAGCTCGTGACCGCAGGTGGCTGCCGACAGCCCGCGCTGCGTCTGGCTCGACGGCGGCGGGGCGCGGGAGTGGTCGGGGCGGCGCTCGATCGTCGGGCTGGCTCGACGACGACGACGTCTCGCTCACCTACTCCGCCGCCCGGCGCGAGGTGGTGCGGCACGCCGGCGGCCGGGCCGAGGTGGTGGGCGACGACGTCTTCGAGGTGCTCGCCGCGGAGGTGGCGGCGGGAGCGTCGTCCGACCACTGGTTCGGCTACCTCGGCTACGCCTGCCGCCCCGACCTCCCCGCCCGCCCCGACCCCCACCTCCCCGACGCCGTCTGGATGCGGCCGTCGTCGGTGCGCTTCCTCGACCACGGACTTCTCGGGGAGTTCGCTGACTTCTCAGGCACTGCAGCGGCCGAGAAGTCAGGGAATCCCCGGTTCACCGGGGATCCCGTGCCCGGCTGGTACGCCGCCGGGTTCGGGGAGGTGCAGGAGCGGCTGCACGCGGGCGACACCTACGAGGTGAACCTGACCCACCGGGTCGAGGTGGCGAGCGACCGGGCGCCGCTCGCGGTCTACCGACGGCTGCGGGCGCTCAACCCGGCGCCGTACGCGGGGTTCCTCCAGCACGACGTGCCGGGCGCGGCGGCGTGGCTGCTCAGCTCGAGCCCGGAGCGCTACGCGACGGTGACCGCCGACCGGGTGCTGGAGACCAAGCCGATCAAGGGCACCACCCCGCGCGGCGCCACCGAGGACGAGGACGCCGCGCTGCGGGAGCGGCTCGCCACCGACCCCAAGTACCGCGCCGAGAACCTGATGATCGTCGACCTGCTGCGCCACGACCTCGCGCAGGTGTGCGACGTCGGCAGCGTGGCGGTGCCGGCGCTGATGCAGGTGGAGTCCTACGCCTCGGTGCACCAGCTCCACTCCACCGTGCGCGGCCGGCTGCGCGACGACGTCGGCACCGTCGAGGCGCTGCGCACCCTGTTCCCGGCCGGCTCGATGACCGGCGCCCCGAAGCTGCGCACGATGCAGGTGATCGACGCCGTCGAGGCCACCCCGCGCGGCGCCTACGCCGGCGCGTTCGGCTGGATCTCCGGCGACGGCCGCGCCGACCTCGGCGTCGTCATCCGCACCCTCCTCACCTCCGGTGACGGGCGTCTACCGGCTCGGCACCGGCGGCGGCATCACCGTGCGCTCCGAGGTCGACGAGGAGTGGGCCGAGGCGGGGTGGAAGGCCGAGCGGCTGCTGCGGGCGCTCGGGTCAGTCGACCTCTGACGCCGCGGCGTGCCGCGGCCAGGTCGCCGAGCATCGCGCGGACGGCGGTGACCACCCGCGTCCGCGGGGACGGGAGCGGGGTCGAGGACGTTGACGACCTGCACCAGCCGGCCGTTCTGCACGAAGCCGGTGACGAGCAGGGTGTCGTCGACGGTGTCGATGACGATCCGGGCGTCGTCGGACGCCGGCACCTGCGCCATGGTGACCTCGGTGGTGGCCTCGGCGGTGCCGAACGTCGCGAACAGCTCGGCGAGGGTGCCGGCGAAGATCTGGTAGTTCACGTCGATCCCGGCCTCGCCCTCGGCGGTGGGCGTGAACCGGCACGCCGGCTCGCCGGGCGTGCCGGCGTCGACGGTGAAGGTGGTGCGGAACAGCCGCGCCACCCGCTGCGGCCGCAGCCCGTCGCAGGGGTTCCACACCGCGGGCGCGGTGGTGGGGTGCCCGGGCGGTGTCGCCGGCTCGCCGTCGGAGGCGGGCGCGGACGAGCAGCCGGCCGCGAGCACCGCGACAAGCAGTGCGGGCAGACCCCTCACGAGACGCCGACCCCGCCGGGGAGCCGCAGGACGAGCCGCGCCCCGCCACCCGGTGCCTCCTCGGCCTCCACCGAGCCGGCGTGCCGTTCGGCCACCTGCCGCACGATCGAGAGCCCGAGCCCCGAGCCGGGCATGGTCCGCGACTCCTCGGCCCGCCAGAACCGGTCGAAGACGCGGGCGCGGTCGGCCGGGTCGATGCCGGGGCCCTCGTCGTCGACGGTGAGGACGCCGTCGTGCAGCGTCACCCGGATCGTCCCCCCGCGTGGGCTGTACTTGGCGGCGTTGTCGAGCAGGTTGGTCACCGCGCGCTCCAGAGCCGCGGACTCCCCGACCATCTCCCACGGCTCGACGTCGAGCTCGACGGTGACGCCGACCGCCCGGCGCCGCACCCGCGAGGCGGCCCGCTCCACCACCTCCGCCAGGTCGACCGACCCGACGACGGGCGCCAGCGGCTCGTCGCGGGCGAGCTCGGTGAGGTCGCCGATGAGGGTGGTGAGCTCGCCGATCTGCTCGGAGATGTCGGCGAGCAGCTCGGCCCGCATCCCCGGGGCCAGGTCGCGGTCGGTGACGTCGGCCTGGGTGAGCAGGTCGATGTTGGTGCGCAGCGAGGTGAGCGGGGTGCGCAGCTCGTGCCCGGCGTCGGTGACCAGCCGGCGCTGCCGGTCGCGGGAGGCGTCGAGCGCGGTGAGCATCTGGTTGAACGCGGTGGCGAGCCGGGCGATCTCGTCGCTGCCCTCGACCGAGAGGGGGGTGAGGTCCTCGGTGCGGGTGATCCGCTCCACCGACGTCGTCAGCCGGCGCACGGGCCGCAGGCCGTTGCGGGCCACCAGCCAGCCGGCCAGCCCCGACCCCAGCACACCGACGATGCCGACGACCAGGCACACGAGGCCGATCCGGCGCAGCAGCCGCTCCTGCTCCTCGGTGGACTGCGCCATGATCAGCGCGACGCCCTCCTGGCTCGTCGGCACCGCCACCACCCGGTAGCTGCCGTCGCCGGTGCCGATGGTGCGGATGCTCTCGTCGGTCTCGCCCCGCGCCACGGCGAGCTCGGGCTCCCCGAACTCCAGGTCGACGCCGGGGTCGGTCGGCTGGAAGACGCCGTCGTTGCGCAGGAACGAGATCCGCACGTCGGCAGCACCGAGCGACTGCGACGACAGGTTGAACTCCTGGGCCACGAAGGCCAGACCGCCGGACTCGGCGGCCAGCCGGGCCCGCTCGGTGAGCGACTCGTCGAGCTGCTGCTGCAGCTGGGTCCGCGCGGTCACGTAGGCGCCGGCCGCCAGCAGGGTGACCGCCAGCGCCACCGCGATCGTGGTGAGCAGCGTGACCCGGCCCGCCAGGGAGCGTTGCCGCAGGCGACGCCGCCCGGGCACCGCCGGCCTGCTCATGACTTCCTTCAGCACGTACCCGACCCCACGCACGGTGTGGAGCAGCCGCGGCTCGCCCTCGGCCTCGGTCTTGCGGCGCAGGTAGCCGACGTAGACCTCGAGCGAGTTGGCGGTGGTCGGGAAGTCGTAGCCCCAGACGTCGTCGAGGATGAACGAGCGCTCCAGCACCCGCTTGGGCCGGCGCAGGAACATCTCGAGCAGCGTGAACTCGGTGCGGGTGAGCTCGATGGGCCGGCCACCGCGCCGGACGTCGCGGCTGCCGAGGTCCATCACCAGGTCCGAGAACGACAGCACCTCGTCGACGTCGGGGTCCGGGACCGCGCGGCGCAGCAGCGCCCGGATCCGGGCGAGCAGCTCGGGCAGCGCGAACGGCTTGGTGAGGTAGTCGTCGGCACCGGCGTCGAGCCCCTCGACGCGGTCGCCGACGGCGTCGCGGGCGGTCAGCACCAGGATCGGGACGTCGTTGCCCGCCGCGCGCATCGCCTTCGTGGTCTCGAGGCCGTCGAGGCGCGGCATGGTCACGTCCATCACCACGAGATCGGGCCGGACGCCGCCGATGGTGGCCAGCGCCTCCGCGCCGTCGCCGGCCATCGCGACCTCGTAGCCGTTGAAGGCCAGGGACCGGCGCAGCGAGTCGCGCACCGACTGGTCGTCGTCGACGACCAGCACCTTCGGGCGATCCGGCGCGTTCACACCGACACTGTGCCAGCCGGGACTGAGGGACGCTGAGAGGCGCGAGGCAGTCTGCGCGAAGTCGCCTCGGGGCTGTGCCGAGGTCGAGTACCGTCTAGACCACTTGGCCGAACTGGGGGGTCCTGTCTTGTCCGTCACGCGTCGCGCGGTCCGTCACCGCCGTCCTGCGCTCGTCACCGCCGTCGCGCTCGTCGCGGGGCTGCTGTCGGTCGGCCTCGGCACGGCGGGCGGAGCCGCGTCCGCCCACCCCGGCCACGAGCACGACGGCCGAGCGCGCTGCCGCGCCCGGGCTGCCGCCCGGCTTCCGCGACGACATCGTGATGCACCGGCCTCGACCAGCCGGTGGCGGCCGAGCAGGCCGCCCGACGGTCGGGTCTTCGTGCTGCGAGAAGCGCGGCGTGCTCAAGGTCTTCGACTCATGTCAGCGACCAGAGCCCGACCTACTCGCTGAACATCGAGGACGAGGTGATGAACCACATCGATCGCGGCGCGCTCGGGCTTCACCCTCGACCCGCGACTTCGACGACCAACGGCTTCGTCTACGTGCTCCACACCTTCAACTACCGTCTCGGCGACGCTCCCGGCAGCGTGCCCTACTGGAGCGAGGCCCCGACAGCCCCAGCTACGACGACTGCACCGATGACCCGAAGTACGCCGATCAGGGCTGCGAGGTCAGCAACCGACTGGTCCGCTACACCATCGACGACGACACCGACATGGCGTCGAACGAGACGGTGCTGGTCACCGACTGGTGCCAGCAGTACTTCAGCCACTCCGCCGGCGCCCTGGAGTTCGGCGCCGACGGCTTCCTCTACGCCAGCGGCGGCGAGGGCGCCAGCTACACCGACAACGAGAACTACGACATCGGCCAGTTCGGCAACCCCTGCGACGACCCGGCCGAACGCCGGCGGCCGGGTGCGGGCCCAGGACGTGCGCACCCTCGCCGACCCCACCTCGCTGTCGGGCTCGGTGATCCGCGTCAACCCGGCCAACGGCAACCCGGCGCCGGGCAACCCGCTCTTCGGCAACGCGAGCGCCGACACGAACGCCAAGCGGATGGTGGCCCACGGCTTCCGCAACCCGTTCCGGCTCGCGATCCGGCCCGACACCGACGACCTCTACGTCGGCGACGTCGGCGAGTCGACGTTCGAGGAGATCAACCGGGTCGGCGGAGAACCGCACCCAGCTGAACAACTCGGGCTGGCCCTGCTTCGAGGGCCCGAGTCGCTACCCCAACATCCGCGAACGACGTACCGCTGTGCGACTCGCTGGTCGACGCCGCCGTGACGCCGCCGTTCTTCAAGTACGGCCACGACGAGGAGGTCACCTTCGAGGAGGACTGCGGCATCGGGACCGGGTCGGTCTCCGCGCTCGCCTTCGCCGAGGACGACTCGTTCCCGGCCGGGCCAGGGCCGAAGGGCGCGCTGGTGTTCGGCGACTACTCGCGCGGCTGCCTCTGGTACCTCCCGCCGATCGCGGCGACGGCATCCCCGACACCAGCAACCCGCAGATCCTGGTCGAGCGCGCCGACGGTCCGGTCGACCTGTTCACCGGCAACGGCGGCGACGCTCTACTACGTCGGCATCGGGCTCGGCGGCTTACGAGACCGGCAGCAGTCCACCGGATCAGCTACGACGGCGGCCGGCCGGTCGCCAAGCTGACGCTCGCTCCGGGGTCGCTGCCCTACGGCGCCGACGCCCGCTCGACGTGACCTTCGACGCGAGCGAGTCCACCGACCCCAATCCGGACGACATCCTCTACTACCAGTGGGACCTCGACGGCGAACGGCAGCTTCGAGACCGACACCGACGAGGACCCGACGGTCGTCGACGAGCTAACCAACGGCAACCAGAACGTCGTGGTGACCGTGAGGTCGCGACGATCCCGACGGGACGGGCTCGTCGACACCGCCCAGCTGACCGTCTACCCGGGCAACACGCCCGCCGGACCTCGCGATCTGACGCGCCCCGACCCGGACACTGCGCTGGGCGGTCGGCCAGAAGGTGCGCTTCTCGGGCAACGGCGATCGACCCCGAGGAGGGGGAGCTGGCCGCCTCGGCCTGGACTGGTCGGTCACGATGGAGCACTGCCCCGCGTCGTGCCACTCCCACCCGCTGCTCGAGGTGCCCGGCACGCCGGCCGGGCGCGTTCACCACGATCGACCACGAGCTGCCGTCCTACATCCTGGTGCGCATCACGGCCACCGACGACCGTGGTCTCGCCGCCACGATGACGCGGCGGCTCAACCCGGCCTCGATGCGGGTGGTCTTCGGCACCAACCCGGGCGGGCTGCGCTACAGCGTGAACGGACGCGAGCGCATCCGCCGCCACGGCGCGCAGCGGCTGATCGCCGGCGCGCAGGTGCAGCTCGACGCACCGCGTCGGCAGTACCGCAACGGCCTGCTGTGGCGGTTCCAGCGGTGGCCCTACAACCGGCCGCTCAGCCACACGCTCACGCTGCCGCGCCGCAGTGGCGACTACGTCTACAAGGCGACCTTCGTGCCGGTCCGGCACCAGCTGCGGGTCACCACCTACCCGGCCGGGCTCAGGTTCAGCGCCAACCGAGGCAACCGCCGCGGCAGCTACACCGCCCGGTGCAGGTCGGCTACCGGGTCGGCTCACGGCGCCGCGCACCCAGCGCTACCGCGGCTTCCGCTACGTCTTCGTGCGGTGGTCCGACGGCGGTGCGCCCTCGCACACCTTCCGGATGCCCGACAACGACGCGGTGCGCCGGGCGGTCTACCGCCGGGCGGGCCGGGCCTGACGGACGTGGCTCAGGCGTACCGCGCGGCCACCGCGGCCGCGCGGGCGCCGTAGCCGCCGCCGAACAGGCAGGCGTGCACGAGCAGCGGGAACAGCTGGTGCACCCCGACGCGGTCCTGCCAGCCCTCGGCGAGCGGCGTCGACTCGTCGTAGGCGTCGAGCACCCGCGGCAGGTGGGGGAGCCCGAACAGGGCGAGCATCGCGAGGTCGGTCTCGCGGTGGCCGCCGTGGGCGGCGGGGTCGACCAGCCAGGCGCGGCCGTCCTGGCCCCAGAGCACGTTGCCGGTCCAGAGGTCGCCGTGCAGCCGGGCGGGCGGCTCGTCGGGCACCAGGTCGGGCAGCTTGGCGACGACGGCCTCGACCGCGGCCACCTCGTCGGAGGTGAGGGCGGCGCGGTCGGCGGCACGGCGCAGGTACGGCAGCACGCGGTGCTCGGCGTAGAGCTCGGCCCAGGTGGCGCAGGCGGGGTTGGCCATCGGGAGCCGGCCGATGAAGCCGTCGCCGATCGGGGCCGCTGCGGCCGAAGCCGTCGGCGCCGGCGGCGTGGGTGGCGGCGAGCCGCCGGCCGAGGTCGGCCGCCTCGTCGGCGGTCTGCTTGCCGGGGTCGACCCAGGCGATCACGAGGCACTCGTCGTCGACGGCGAGCACCGGCGGCACCGGGACGCCGTCCTCGACCTCGGCGAGCCAGCGCAGCCCGGTCGCCTCGGCGGCGAAGAAGCCGGCGGGCGCGCCGGTGAGGGTCTTCATCAGGGCCGTGGTGCCGTCGCTGAGGCGCAGCTTGGTGGCGGTGGCGATGTCGCCGCCGGCGACCGGCGCGGTGGCCACGACGGCGGACCCGAGCAGCGACTCCGCGCGGCGGGCGACCGCCGGCTGACGGGTCATCCGCGGCCCGTCGGCGCCGTCGGTGCCGTCGCGCAGGGCCAGGCGCAGGGCGTCGACGATGCTCTCGCTCGTCCGTTCGACCATCGCCAGCACCTCCTCGAAGCCGCCGTCGCCACCGTAGTACGGATCGGGCACCTCGCTGCCCGGTTCGACGGGGTCGAGGTCACTGAACAGCCACACCCGCTCGGCGCGGCCCCCGAGGTCGGCGAGGTTCTGCTCGTCCATCGCCAGCAGCGAGGTCGTGCCGCTCGTTCCAGCCGGCGTCCCACTGCTGCGCGCGGTGCCGGGTCGGGTCGTAGCCCGCGGCGTCGAGGGTGGCGGCGGCGCGGGTGTCCATCGGGTGGCCGAGGTGCCAGTCGCCGGTGCCGCTGCTCGCGACGTCGACCCGGTCGTCGAGCCCGGCCTCGGCGAGCCGGCGCTCGAGCACCACGTGGGCCATGGGGGAGCGGCAGATGTTGCCGAGGCAGACCAGCGCCACCGAGTAGCGGCCCGGGCGTCCGGGCTGCCGGCGGAGTCGGCGTCATCGGTCGCGCTCGTCGGCGCCGATGGCGCCGTCGACCATCCAGGTGACGATCGTGATCACGACCGCGCCGCCGAGGGCCGACCAGAACCCGTCGACCCGGAACCCGATGTCGAGGGCGTCGGCCAGGGCGTCGGTGAGCAGCAGCATCAGGGCGTTGATGACCAGCAGGAACAGCCCGAGGGTGAGGATCACCAGCGGGAACGACACGATCACCAGCAGCGGCTTCACGAACGAGGTGACGAGCCCGAGGATCGCCGCCACGAGCAGCAGCGGGAGCAGCTTCTCCTGGAGCTCCTCGGTGCCGCTGCTCGGGCCGGTGAACGCGATCCCGTCGAGCAGCCACGCCGCCACCGCGAGCGCCAGCGCCGTCGAGATGAGGCGGAGGACGATGCGCACGGGGAGAGTCTGTCAGGCCGGCTCAGGCCATGCCGAGGGCCTCGACGATCTCGGCCTCGGCGTCGAGCAGGTGCTGGCGCAGGAAGTCGTGGGCGCCGGCGCACGTCGTCGTCCTCGAGCAGCTGGACCAGGGCGGTGTGGGAGTCGGCCTCGTCGTGGGCGTTGCGGCGCAGCCGCTCCACCTGGGCGAGGGCCAGCTTGAGCTCGACGACCAGGTTGTCGGCCATCGCCACCAGCCGCGGGCTGCCGGTGAGACCGACCAGGGAGACGTGGAAGTCGAGGTGGCGCTCGTTGAGCTCCTGGTAGCTGCCCTCGCGGCGGACGGCGTCGGTGTAGGCGCGCAGGCTGGTGCGCACGTGGTCGCGCTGCGACTCCGTCGGCGTCGGCCCAGGCGAGGATGCCGGCGCCCTCCAGCACCCAGCGGGCGCGGCAGACGTCGCGCACCGAGTCGGCCTGGGGCGTCGCGATCGACACGCCCCGGTAGGGCTCGCGGACGGCGAGGCCCTCGGCGACCAGCATGGCCAGCGCCTCGCGCACCGTGGGGCGGGAGACGCCGAGCGACTCGGCGAGCGCCACCTCGCGCAGCGGCGTGCCGCTCTCGATCTCGCCGTCGAAGACCGCGCGGCGCAGCTCGGCGGCGACCCGGTCGACCGTCGAGACGGGGTCGATCTGCAGCGTGGTGAACGCAGTCACTCGCTGACGGTGCGGTCATGTGACCCATTGTGCTCTACACTCGGCTCTGTCAGATTGTCTGACAATCTTGTCCGCATCCGAGTGTGGAGGTGACCATGCACGAGCTGAGCTGGGGACGTCACTACGTCGCCGTCGAGCCGACCCACTTCCGGGTCGACTACGTCATCAACCCGTTCATGGATCCCGACGTGCAGCCCGACCCGGACCTCGCCCTGGCGCAGTGGCACACGATGGTCGACACGCTCCGCTCGCTGGGCGCCACCGTCGACGTCGTCCCGCAGCGGCCCGACGCCCCCGACATGGTCTACGCGATGAACCTCGGCCTCGGCGTGGTGCGCGCCGACGGCACCCGCCAGGTCGTGATGTCGCACATGCGGTTCCCGCAGCGCCGGATGGAGAGCGTGACCGCGCAACCGTGGTTCGAGCGAGCACGGCTTCGCCACCACCGCCTTCGGCCGCGACGGCGTCGGCCCGCACTTCGAGGCCGGCGACGCCTTCGCCTTCGGCGACGCCCTGGTGGTCGGCTACGGCCCCCGCACCGAGGAGGCCGCGCTGCAGCACCTGGCCACCGACCTCGGCGTCCGTGTGCGCGGGCTGCGGATCGCCCACCCCGGCATGTACCACCTCGACCTCGCCTTCTGCCCGCTCGACGCCACCAAGGCGATCGTGTGTCCCGAGGCGCTCGACCCGGCCTCGGCCGAGGCTCTGCTCGCGCTGGTGCCGGAGCCGCTGGTGCTCACCGAGGAGGAGGCGCTCACCACGTTCGCCGCCAACTCGGTCGTCGTCGGCGACACCGTCGTGATGCCCGCCTGCCCCGAGCGCGTCCGCGAGCGGCTCGAGCACTGGGGGTTCCGCGTCGTCGTCGTCGACGTCTCGGAGTTCCACAAGGGCGGCGGGTCGATCCGGTGCCTCACCAACCCGGTCGACGTCGTGGTGGGCCGCGACCTGCCGGCCCTGCTCGGCGGCGAGGTCGTGCTCCCCGGAGCGGACGTCGCGTCCGAGCGGGAGGCGCTCGCCGCGGTAACGTCGGGCCGGTGTTCCCGGTCGGTGGCGTCAGCGTCATGCTGCTCGGCGCGCTCGTCTCCGCGGTGGTCTGCCTGCTGCTCGCCGCCGGCCTGCGGCGGCGGTGGGGCACGGTCACCGGCACGGCGGTCGCGCTGCTGGTCTGGTCGATCGTCGTCATCGGGCTGGTGACCCTGATCCCGGCCAACGGTGCGCCCGGGTGGGTGCCGGTCGAGACCCGGCTCACCACCTGCTCCACCGACTACGGCGGCCCGGCGCCCGACGGGTTCTGGATCTTCAGCGGCGGCCAGCGGCTGCTCAACACGGTGGTGTTCATGCCGTCGGGCGCCTTGGTGGTGGTCGTCGCGAGCCACTGGCGCCGGCCGTGGGTCACCGCACCGCTCGGCATCGCCCTGCTCGCCGGCTACGGCGTCGCGATCGAGGTCACCCAGCTCGTCCTCGCCCGCCTCGACCGCGCCTGCGACGTCACCGACATGGTCGACAACACCACCGGCGCCCTGCTCGGCGGCGCCGTCGGCGTCGTCGTCGCCGCTCGTCCTCCACCCCTGGCGCCGCTGACCCGTCACTCATGCGCCGACCCGTCAGTTATGCGCTGACCCGTCAGTTGTACGAGTGACGGGTCAGCGCATTTGTGACGGGTCGGCGCACTAGCCTCGCCGGCATGGCCCACCCTCAGCCGCGCTCGACCGTCGCCGACATCCCCGCCTACGTGCCGGGCAAGCCGCCCACGGTCCGGCCGGGGACGACGGCGTACAAGCTGTCGAGCAACGAGAACCCGTACCCGCCGCTGCCGGGCGTGGTGGAGGCGGCCGCGCAGGCGGTCGCGGTGATGAACCGCTACCCCGACATGGGCAGCGTGGCGCTCTACGAGGCGCTGGCCGCGCGACTCGGCGTCCCGGTCGGCGACCTGGCCGCGGCCACCGGGTCGGTGGCGCTGATCTACCAGCTGCTCGCCGCCTACTGCGAGCCCGGCGACGAGGTCGTCTACGCCTGGCGCTCCTTCGAGGCCTACCCGATCGCCGTCACGACGGCGGCCGCGCGCAGCGTCCAGGTGCCGGTGACCGCCGACGGTCGCCACGACCTGCCGGCCATGGCCGCCGCGATCACCGACCGCACCAAGGTGGTGCTCGTCTGCACCCCCAACAACCCGACCGGGCCGGCCGTCAGCCAGACCGAGCTCGACGAGTTCCTGGCCGCCGTGCCGGAGCACGTGGTGGTCGTGGTCGACGAGGCCTACCTCGAGTTCGTGCGGATGGCGACCGCATCGACGGGCTCGCCACCTACCGGGCGCACGAGAACGTGGTGCTCTTCCGCACCTTCTCCAAGGCCTACGGCCTGGCCGGCTTCCGCGTCGGCTACGCCGTGGCCCAGCAGCCGGTGGCCGCCGCGCTGCGCGCCGTCTCGCTGCCGTTCGGCGTCTCGGCGGTGGCGCAGGCCGCCGCGATCGCCTCGCTCGACGCCGAGGCCGAGCTGCTCGAGCGGGTCGACGCGATCGTCGCCGAGCGCGACCGCGTGGTGGCGGGGCTGCGCGACGTCGGCTGGGCCGGCCCCGAGCCGCAGGGCAACTTCGTGTGGCTCGGGCTGGGGGAGCGCACCCTCGACTTCGCGGCCGCCTGCGACGTGGCCGGCATCGTGGTGCGCCCGTTCGCCGGCGACGGCGCCCGGGTGTCGATCGGCGAGCCCGAGGGCAACGACCGGCTGGTCGAGGTGGCAGCGAGCTTCACGAGGATGCCGTGACCGGCACGCCGCCGGGGTGGTACCGCGACGACCCCGAGCAGCCCCGCACGCTGCGGTGGTACGACGGCGCCCGCTGGACCCAGCACACCCGCACCGACGCCGACCCCGACCTGCCGCCGGGGCCGCCCCCGCACCCGCCCGCCTGGACGCCGGCCTACGGGCCGCCGGGCAGCTACCCACCACCCGGCCCACCGCCAGCGCCGGCCGCCCGGTCGGCCGCCGGCGCCCTCCCTCCCGCCGCTGCCGAGGGCCGGCGACCGGGCCGCGGAGGGGCAGCGCCAGGCCCTCGTGGCGCTCGGCGTGATCAGCGCCCTGCTGCTCGCCGCGATCGTCGTCGTGACGGTCCTGCTCGCCAGCTACGACGAGCCCGTCGCCGACTCCTCCGGGGCCCCCGCCTCGGGGCCGCTGGAACCGTGAACGCGGGCCCCCGCTTAGTGGCATGATGCGGCTCGCGCCTCCCGCTCGTCCTGATCGCACCGTCCTCGATCGCCGAGTCCCGAGGAGATCCCATGAGCAACAGCACTCCTGCCGGCTGGTATCCCGACGGCCAGGGCAACGAGCGCTGGTGGGACGGCACCCGGTGGACCGACGACACCCGTCCGCTCGGCGGCGGTGCGCGCCCGCCCCGGCGGCCCCGGCGGCCCCGGCGGCCCCGGCGGCGACCGGCCGGCGCCGGCACCCCTGCCGCCGGCGGCGCGGCCACGCCACCGCCCGCCGACGCCACCATGGTGGCGCCCGCCCGGGGCGGTGCTCCGGGCCAGCCGGCGTCCCCCGGCTACGGCGCCCCCGGCGGAGCGGCCCTGCGCAGCCCACCGGCGCAGCCCGGGCGCCGCACCCCGGGCTACGGCGCTCCCGGCGGCCAGCCCCCCGGCCAGGTCCCGGCACCCCGGCCTACGGCACCCCGCAGCCCGGCTTCGGGCGGTGGCGGCGGCGGTGCGGGCATCCCGCCCGGCTACCGGCAGCCGACGCCCTCGTGGGCGCCCGGCGGCTCCGGTGGCGGCAAGGGCATGAAGATGGTCGCCCTCATCGGCGGGGCGCTCGCCGTCCTCATGCTGCTCGTGGTGGCCGCCCTGGTCTTCCTCGGCGGCAGCAGCCCGACGTCGGTCACCGAGGACTTCTTCAGCGCGATCCAGGACGGCGACTGCGACGGCTACTACGACACCCTGAGCAAGGACACCCAGGACTTCGTGGAGAAGTCCGACTGCGAGGACGACCCCGACGAGTTCCTCGGCACCGAGGACGGCGAGGGCTGCGAGATCGAGGTCACCGACGAGAAGATCGACGGCGACGAAGCCACGGTCGAAGTTCAAGATCACCGACTGCGACGACGACGACGAGAACGACAACGGTGAGATCGACCTCGTCGAGGAGGACGGCGACTGGAAGATCGACCTCGTCGGCTGACCGGCCGAGCGACGCGCAGAGGGAGCGGAGACGGAGATGGGCGCAGGAACCCCGGCCGGGTGGTACCCGGACGGTCAGGGCGGCGAGCGCTGGTGGGACGGCGCCGGCTGGACCGATCACACCCGCCAGAGCGGCGGCGGTGCGGCGCCGGGCTACGGCCAGCAGGGCGGCTACGGCGCCCCGCAGCAGGGCGGTGGCTACGGCGCCCCGCAGCAGGGCGGCGGCTACGGCGCCCCCAGCAGGGCGGGGCTACGGCGGCCCTCAGCAGGGCTTCGGCCAGCAGCAGGGCTACGGCGGTGCCGGCGCGCAAGAAGGGCAAGGGCGGCCTGATCATCGGGATCGTCGTCCTCGTCGTGCTCCTGGTCGCGGGCGCCGGGGTCGTCGGGTTCCTCGTGCTGCGTGACGACGACGGCGGCGGCGGGGGTGGTGCGTTCGGCGGGTCCGACAGCCCCGGTGACGTCGTCGAGGGCTTCTTCAACGCCGCGAAGGACCGCGACTGCGACATCTTCGACTACTACAGCGAGGACACGCTCGACCTCGCCGAGGAGGGCGACGTCAGCAAGGAGAAGTGCGAGGACGACCCCGAGGAGTTCTTCGGCGCCGAGGACGACGAGGACCTCTCCGACTGCGAGATCGAGATCACGGACGAGACCGAGGACGGCGACACCGCCAACGTCGAGTACGAGGTCACCGGCTGCGCGGACTCCGACGACAACGACGAGGGTGAGTTCGACCTCGTCAAGGAGGACGGCGACTGGAAGATCGACCTCACCGCGGTGGCGGTGGCATGGGCGATGCCGGACGAGCTCGACGGAGTCGCCCTGAGGCGTCCACGCGTGTGGATGGAGCGTGACGCCGTGCCGCGTGGGACGGTGACACCCCACGACTCCTGGAGGACAGATGAGCGACGGCAGCACCCCCGCCGGCTGGTACCCGGACGGCCAGGGCAGCGAGCGCTGGTGGGACGGCGCCCAGTGGACCGACCAGACCCGACCGCTGACCGCCCCGCCCGCGCCGCCCCCGCCGCCCTCGGAGCGCCGCGTCGACGAGTCGCCGCGCGAGCGACCGACCCGCCGCAGCCGAGCGGCGCCGCCGCGGCGCCGCCGATGGCGAACGAGCCGACCCGGGTGGCCCCGCGCCGCCAGGTCGCCGCCGGACGAGGGCACCAAGGTGGCGCCGCCCGGGTGAGCCCGGCCCGCTCGACGCGACCCGGGTGGCGCCGCGCCAGGACCCGGCCGGCCCGGCCCGCCGCGCCGGAGCCGGCCGAGCCGCCCGCGCCGCGCCGCTCAGCAGCGAGCCAGCAGCCAGCCGCACCAGCAGCACGAGCAGGTCCAGCCGGGGCAGCCGCACCAGGGCGCAGCACGCAGCAGTTCCCGCCCGACCCGCAGGCGCCGTCGCGCCCGGGGTGGGGCGCACCGGCGCTACCCGGGCCAGGCCGGCCCGCCTCGCCGCGCCGGGCAAGCGGCGGAGCTCGGGCGGCGGCGGACCGCTGAAGACGATCCTGCTGCGCGGCCGCCGCGATCCTGGTGATGCTGATCGCGATCGTCGCTGCTCATGGTCTTCGTGTTCTAGGGAGCCCTCCTAGGCTGGTCGCGTGAGCGACGACCAGACCCCCACCTACGTCACGGCGGGCCAGGAGTTCGACCGGGACATGAACTACGTCCCGGACCGGATCACCCGGGACGGCCCGGACGCCCGAGCACGGGCCGGTCGAGGGCGAGCTGTGGCCGGTCGAGCCGGGCCGGTACCGGCTGGTCGCCGCGAAGGCGTGCCCGTGGGCGAACCGGGCGATCATCGTCCGCGGCCTGCTCGGGCTCGAGGACGTGATCTCGCTCGGGCTCTGCGGCCCGACCCACGACCGAGCGCAGCTGGACCTTCGACCTCGACCCCGGCGGGCGCGACCCCGTGCTCGGCATCGAGCGGCTGCAGGAGGCCTACTTCGCGCGCTTCCCCGACTACCCGCGCGGCATCACGGTGCCGGCGATCGTCGAGGAGTCGTCCGGGAAGCTGGTCACCAACGACTTCCCGTGGATCACCCACGACTTCTTCTTCGAGTGGCGCGACTTCCACCGCGACGACGCCCCCGACCTGTGGCCGGCCGACCTCCGCGACGGAGATGGAGGAGGTGATGCAGCGGGTCTTCACCGAGGTCAACAACGGCGTCTACCGCTGCGGCTTCGCCGGCTCGCAGGAGGCCTACGACGCCGCCTACGACCGGCTCTGGACCGCGATGGACTGGCTCGAGGAGCGGCTCGCCTCGCGGCGCTACCTGATGGGCGACGCGGTCACCGAGGCCGACGTCCGGCTGTTCACCACGCTCGCCCGCTTCGACGCGGTCTACCACGGGCACTTCAAGTGCAACCGGCAGAAGCTCACCGAGCTGCCGGCGCTCTGGGGCTACGCCCGCGACCTCTACCAGACCCCGGGCTTCGGCGAGACCATCGACTTCGACCAGATCAAGAAGCACTACTACGTGGTGCACACCGACGTGAACCCGTCCGGCATCGTCCCCGCCGGCCCCGACCCCGCCGTCTGGCTGGAGCCGCACGGCCGCGGTTGAGCCGGCACCCACCTAGGCTGAGGACGGTGGGCGCCGGGCACGGGCACGGGCACGCGGCGGGCCGGAGGGCCGACCGCGGACGGCTGCGCGTCGTGCTGCTGGTGACCGCGACCGTGATGGTGGTCGAGGTCGTCGGCGCCCTGCGTCACCGGCTCGCTCGCCCTGCTGGCCGACGCCGGCCACATGGCCACCGACGCCGGCGGCGTCGTGCTCGCGCTGGGGGCGTCGTACCTCGCCTCGCTGCCCGGCGGGCCGCGCTCGACCTTCGGCTACCACCGCGCCGAGGTGCTCGCGGCGCTCGCCAACGCGCTGGTGCTGCTCGGCGTGTGCGGCTACCTCGGCTACGCCGGCGTCAGCCGGCTCGGCGACCCGCCGTCGGTCGAGGCCGGCCCGATGGTGCTGTTCGCGCTGGTCGGCCTGCTGGCCAACGGCGTCTCGATGCTCGTGCTCTCGCGCGCCGACGGGACGTCGCTCAACATGCGCGGCGCCGTCAACGAGGTGCTGGCCGACCTGGTCGGCTCGGTGCTCGCGGTCGCCGCCGGGCTCGTCATCCTGCTCGTGGGGCTGGGACCGAGCCGACCCGGTCGCCTCGCTCGTGATCGCGGTGCTGATCGTGCCGCGCGCGCTGCTCCTGCTCCGCGACAGCGCGGCCGTGCTGCTGGAGGTGGCGCCGCCGGGCCTCGACCTCGCCGCCGTCGAGCACCACCTGCGCCACGCCGACGGCGTGGTCGACGTGCACGACCTGCACGCCTGGACGATCACCAGCGGCATCCCGAGCCTCTCGGCCCACGTCACCGTCACCGACGAGGCGCTGGCCGCGCGCGGCGTCGGCGCGATCCTCGACGACCTGTGCGCGTGCGTCGCCGAGCACTTCGACGTCCGCCACGCGACCTTCCAGGTCGAGCCCGTCACCCACGAGGCCCACGAGGACCTCGGCGAGCTGCACTGACCCCCGGGGGGCTCGGGGCTGCGCAATTCACTGGTGAACCAGTGATTTGGGCAGACCGCGCATGGAGAACCCGCACTTCACATGGGGAGCTCTCCGTGTGAAGTGCGGGTTTGCCGTGCGAGGTCAGGCGGACTGCCGGAGGAGCCCGATGAGTTGCCGGGTGGGGGCGGACGTGGGGTGGAGCTCGGACCACGTCCAGCGGACCATCGTCCCCCCGGTGACCCGTCGGACGTCGTCCTCCCGCCGCTTCTCGGAGAAGAGCACGTCCTGCAGGTCCTGACCCGGACGGAGCGCCCGGCCGTACTTGACCTGGCCGTCGTGCTCGCCGTAGACGCCGTGCTCCGGCCAGCCGAGATCGGTGACCGCGACCAACCGCGAGCCGTCGTAGATCTTGAACTGGGGCTCCGGCATCGGCAGGCCGAGGACGTAGCAGAGATAGCGAAGCCGGGACTCCCCGGACTCTCCGCCCGACCGTCCAGCAACCGGAGGACCACCTCGAGCACCCGAGTGGACGGCCAGTGGTTGTGCTCGAGCTTGAGAGCCGCGCACTGCTCGAAGTCGGTCAGTCCCTGGCGGAACATCCAGTCGCCCACGACCATCCCGCGTTCGACATCCAGGCTGCCGAGGCAGTCGAGAGTGGAGCGCGTCGGCTCGGTGACCACGAAACCGTCACGCTCGACGACGTCGGCGTCGGTCAGAGCACCGACGTGGTGCCGCACCCCGGCCTCGATACGGGAGGCGCCGCCATCGAGGCGGGTCAGGTGCACGAGGTCCAGTGGCACCTTCCACGTGGGAGCACCCCACGCGACGCACGCGCTGACGTGTGAGAGGGCGGTCCGGCCGGACGCGAGCTGGTGGCCGGCGATCGCACGGGCGAGGTGCCGCTTCTCCTCAGAGAGGTTGAGCCACACAGGGGTGTGGCAGTAGGCGCCCTGGCGAATGCGCACCCAGATGCGGGATCGCACACCGCGGGTCAGGGTGCGGTCGTCGACACCGAGCGCGACAGCCTCTCGGCGCAGGAAGAAGCCTCGCGAGCTCGACAGGAACTCGAGGGAGTCGTTGCTGGTCATGGGGCTGAGGGTGCGCGGCCGCCGCGGCGGGCGAACGGAGTCAGCCGCCACAACTGTGGATATCGCCGCCGAGGCGCAGCTGTGGACGGTTCGCGGGTAGCGATCGCCGCCGACGTCACACGGGAAACCCGCACTTCACACAGGTAGTTCGCCGTGCGAAGCGCGTAATTCACTGGTGAACCAGTGAATTGGCGCGATCCCGCGCCAGCCCTACGAGCCGGTGCCGGCGCCGGTCGCGACGTCGGTCTCGGCGGCCTGCTTGAGCTTCACCATCGTGCCGGCCAGGGCGCGCTCGGTGCGGGCGCCGAAGGCGGCGCCGAGGACGAGGCGGAGGGGGAGGGGGTAGCGGGAGAGGTCCCAGGTCTCGGTGACCTCGGTGCCGCCGTCGGGGTGGGGGTGAGCTCGTAGCGCCAGCGGTGGGCGCCCATGTGGCGCCAGGCGATGAGCCGGTCCTCCTCGAACTCGACCACCCGGTTCTTGATCTTGTAGGGCGCGCCCATCTTCATGTCCATGCCGAACTCCGACCCCAGCGCGAGCCGGTCCGGGCCGGACACGGAGGCCTGCACCGTGCCCGAGCCGTCGATCCGGGTGTGCTGGCGCGGATCGGCGAGGATGTCGAACACCACGGACGGCGGTGCCGCGATGGTCGTGCTGGCTGACCGGCTCTTCCCACTCATACCGCGACCGTAGTGGGATGCCGGACGGCGCTCCCCACCCGTCTGGCGACGGAGACGCGCACGCCGGTAGGTTTGGGCACGACCTGTGGTCCGGGTCACAGGCGCCACCCACGCGCCAGGCACGACCACGAGCACGGCCCCGAGCACGACCCGGACTGCGGAGACCCCGCGCCCCCCGGGCCACGAGAAGGAGCACGCATGAGCGCCCACGAACCCGGTGGATCCGAGGTCTTCGGACCCGACCTCGCCGACGTCTTCGGCCCGAGCCAGCGCGACGGCGGACCCGAGCTGGTCCAGCTGCTGACACCCGAGGGCGAGCGGGTGCACCACCCCGAGTTCGACCTCGACTTCAGCGCCGACGAGGTCCGCGGCTTCTACCGCGACATGGTGCTGGTGCGCCGCATCGACACCGAGTCCACCGCGCTGCAGCGCCACGGCGAGCTCGGCATCTGGGCCCAGCTGCTCGGCCAGGAGGCCGCCCAGGTCGGCGCCGGCCGCGCGCTCCGCCCGCAGGACTACGTCTTCCCGACCTACCGCGAGCACGGCGTCGCGTACTGCCGCGGCCTCGACCCGCTGCGCCTGCTCGGCCTGTTCCGCGGCGTCGACCACGGCGACTGGGACCCGGCCGAGTACGGCTTCGGGCTCTACACGATCGTCATCGGCGCCCAGACCCTGCACGCCACCGGCTACGCGATGGGCATGCAGCGTGACGGCGACGTCGGCACCGGCGACCCCGACCGCGACGCCGCCGTGCTCGCCCACTTCGGCGACGGCGCCAGCAGCCAGGGCGACGTCAACGAGGCGTTCATCTTCGCCGCGTCCTACAACGCGCCGGTCGTGTTCTTCTGCCAGAACAACCAGTGGGCGATCTCGGAGCCGATCGAGCGGCAGAGCCGGATCCCGCTCTACCAGCGGGCGCTCGGCTTCGGCTTCCCCGGCGTCCGCGTCGACGGCAACGACGTGCTGGCCTCCTACGCCGTCACCCGGGCCGCGCTGCAGCGGGCCCGCGACGGCCAGGGCCCCACCTTCGTGGAGGCCTACACCTACCGGATGGGCGCGCACACCACCACCGACGACCCCACCCGCTACCGGCTCTCCGACGACGTCGAGCACTGGAAGCTCAAGGACCCGATCGAGCGCATCAGGGTCTACCTGAAGCGCAACGGCCTGGCCGAGGGCGGCTTCTTCGAGGACGTCGCCGCCGAGGCCGACGAGCTCGGCCACACGCTGCGCGAGGGCATCAAGGCGATGCCCGACCCCGACCCGATGCGGATGTTCGAGCACGTCTACGACGAGCATCCCCGACGAGCTCGCGCAGCAGCGCGACGGCTTCGCGGCCTACCTGGAGACCTTCGAGGGGGCCCGCTGATGACCACACACAAGGTCACGCTCGCGAAGGCGCTCAACATGGGCCTGCGCAAGGCGATGGAGGACGACCCCAAGGTCCTGCTGATGGGCGAGGACGTCGGCAAGCTCGGCGGCGTCTTCCGCATCACCGACGGCCTGCAGAAGGACTTCGGCGAGGACCGGGTCATCGACAGCCCGCTCGCGGAGTCCGGCATCGTCGGCACCGCGGTCGGCATGGCGCTGCGCGGCTACCGGCCCGTCGTCGAGATCCAGTTCGACGGCTTCGTCTACCCGGCCTACGACCAGATCGTGTGCCAGGTCGCGAAGATGCAGCTACCGCAGCAAGGGCCGCAGCCCGATGCCGATGGTGATCCGCATCCCGTTCGGCGGCGGCATCGGCGCGGTCGAGCACCACAGCGAGTCGCCGGAGGCGCAGTTCGCGCACACCCCCGGCCTCAAGGTGGTCGCCTGCTCCAACCCGGTCGACGGCTACTGGATGATCCAGCAGGCCATCGCCTCCGACGACCCGGTGATCTTCCTCGAGCCCAAGCGGCAGTACCACGCCGACAAGGCCGAGCTCGACGACGCGGAGAGCCCGGAGCCGCTGTTCTCGAGCCGCGTGGTCAAGCAGGGCACCGACGTCACCGTCGTCGCCTACGGACCGACGGTGAAGACGGCGCTCTCCACCGCCGCAGGCCGCGGAGTCGGAGGGCCGCTCGCTCGAGGTGATCGACCTGCGCACCCTCTCGCCGCTCGACATGCAGCCGGTCTACGACTCGGTGCGCCGCACCGGCCACCTGGTGGTGGTGCACGAGGCGCACGTGAACCTCGGGCTCGGCGCCGAGGTGGCCGCCCGGGTCACCGAGGAGTGCTTCTACTCCCTGGAGGCTCCGGTGCTGCGGGTCGGCGGGTTCGACACGCCCTATCCGGCCTCGCGGATCGAGGAGGACTTCCTCCCCGACCTCGACCGGGTGCTCGACGCCGTCGACCGCAGTCTCGACTTCTGAGGAGGGAGTTCGCGATGCCCGAGTACCTGCTGCCCGACGTCGGCGAGGGCCTCACCGAGGCCGAGATCGTCAGCTGGAAGGTGAAGGTCGGCGACGTCATCGCCATCAACGACGTGGTGGTCGAGATCGAGACCGCCAAGTCGCTGGTCGAGCTGCCCTCGCCGTTCGCCGGCGAGGTCTCCGCGATCCTCGTCCCCGAGGGCGAGACCGTGCCGGTGGGCACGCCGATGATCACGATCGGGGCGGCCGCGCCCGCCGCCGCGGCCACCCCCGACGCGCCGGCCGACATGGACATCGACCTCTCCAACCCGGCCGCCAGCGGCGGCGGCGAGGGCGAGAGCCTGGTGGGCCGCAACAAGGCCGACCGCGGCCCGCAGCGCCGTGCGCGCAAGGGCTCGGCGTCACCGCGCAGCGACGCCGGCGCCGCCAGCCAGATGCAGCTGCAGGGCGCGTTCGCCCCCGGCGGCGCGCGGAGCGACGAGGTGGCCGCGGCCGACGAGCCGCCGGTGCCCGCCCACGACGTGCGCGAGCCCACCCGGGCCGGTGCGCCCGCGCTGGTGCCCGAGTCGGCCACCGCCCCGCGCGAGGCCCGGGCGCTCGCCAAGCCGCCGGTGCGCAAGCTGGCCAAGGACCTCGGCGTCGACCTCGCCACGATCACCGCGAGCGGGCCGAACGGCACGATCACGCGGGAGGACGTCGAAGCAGGCGCGCGGAGCCGCGCCGGTGGTCGAGCCGCGGCGAGCGTCACGAGCGGCCGTGTCGAGACCCGACCGGAGAGCGCGAGACCCGCGAGCCCATCAAGGGCGTGCGCAAGATGATGGCCTCGGCGATGGTCGGCTCGGCCTTCACGGCCCCGCACGTCACCGAGTGGGTCACCGTCGACGCCACCGCCACCGTCGAGCTCGTGGAGCGGCTGAAGAAGAACCGCGAGTTCCGCGAGGTCAAGGTCAGCCCGCTGCTGGTGCTCGCGAAGGCGGTCCTGCTCGCGGTCCGGCGCACGCCCGAGATCAACTCCGAGTGGGACGAGGCGGCCCAGGAGGTCGTGCTCAAGCACTACGTGAACCTCGGCATCGCCGCGGCCACGCCGCGCGGTCTCGTGGTGCCGAACGTCAAGGACGCCGACGGCCTCTCGCTGGTCGAGCTGGCCGGCGAGCTCCAGCAGCTCACGGCCACCGCCCGCGAGGGACGCACCCAGCCGGCCGAGATGGCCGGCGGCACCTTCACGATCACCAACGTCGGCGTCTTCGGCGTCGACGCCGGCACGCCGATCATCAACCCCGGCGAGTCGGCGATCCTCTGCTTCGGCGCGATCCGCAAGCAGCCGTGGGTGGTCACCCGCGACGGAGTCGACGAGATCGCGATCCGCCACGTCACCACGCTGGCGCTGTCGTTCGACCACCGCCACATCGACGGCGAGAAGGGCAGTCGGTTCCTGGCCGACGTCGCCGCGCTCGTGCAGGACCCGGCGACCGCGCTGCTGTACTGATCAGATCGCGGTCTCGGCGCCGCCGCCCTCGATCTCCGCGATGATGTCGGCGACCGGGACGTCGCCCAGGCTGACGGCGACCAGGCCGGTGACGTAGCGGTCGAAGATGCCGATGTTGGCGGCGGAGAGGTCGAGCACGAGCGCCTCGAGGAAGGCGTCGTCGGAGACCACCTCCGGCGGCAGGGTGGCCAGCTCCATCCCGGTGCGCAGCCGCACGTCACCCGAGTCGCGGTCGAGCTCGAAGGCCGCGTTGACCAGTCCGTAGTTGGCGCGGTCGACGAACTCGGAGATCCGCTCGAGCTTGTCGGGAGGGACGTCGACCGGGGAGAGCGAGTAGAAGACGAAGACCTGCTCCTCGTCGTCGGTGAGCACGAGCGCGGACCACGCGGTCTCGCTGCCCTCGACGTCGAGCGCGAACCCGCGGCCGTCCTCCATCTCGGTGACGGGCCAGTCGCGTTCGGCGAACACCCGGCCGGCAGCGGCGAACAGCAACATCAAGGCCTCACTTCTTCTTCGTGCCGCCGGTGGCGGGCTGCAGCCGGGCCGCGACCTCCATCTCGATGAAGGACAGCTTGGCCAGGTCGGAGGGCGCGATCGGCGGCTTCTGGTTGATGCCGGAGATGATGTCGTACAGCTCCGCTGCCGAGGCCGCGCTGACCTTCTTCAGGAACGCCTGGTCGATCGCGACGGGCCCGGAGATGTTCGGGTCTGCCTTGACCTGCTTGGCCGTCTCGATCTCCGCCCGCTTCTTGCGGTCGTCGGTGGTGCGGGGCAGGTCGGCGTGCTCGGTGCCGCGGTCGGCCATCGTCTGCCGCACCTTCTGCAGCGACTTCTCGTTCTTGTCCGCACCGCGCAGGAAGTAGAAGGCCTTGGAGCCGCCCTCGCGGTCGTTCCTGCCGTTGTGTCCGGTGGCGTTCTTGTTCTTGACGATCATCTCGGCGTCCGCCCAGGCGTCCTTGATCGACTGTCGTTTGGCCGCGATGGCCTTCGGAATGGCCTTGAACCCGTCGACGATCTTCCCGGGCACGGCCTTGACGTCCTCCCAGGCGGTGGTCTCCGGCTTCATCCCGACCGGGCCCTTCTCGATGCCCAGGGCGCTCTTGACCGAGTCCTTGGCGGCGTCGATCTTCTCCCCGACCGTCTTCGGGTCACCCTCGGCGTCGAGCCCGTCCAGCACCTTCTCGCGCAGCTCCTGGAGCCACATGCTGTCGATCTCGGACTCGGTCACGCCGTACTGCAGGAGCGTCTCGCGGGCGTAGCCCAGCTTGTGCTTCTGGGCGGCCACGATGATGACGTCCACCGACGAGCCGATGTCGTACTTGAGGACGTCACGCGAGGCGCCCTCCTTGTGCTTGACCTTGAAGTTGGTGAGAGCGGTCGAGGACTTCGACTCGTTGACGGTGTCGTAGATCTTGTGGCCGAGGGTGTGGCACAGGTCGGTGATGGTGACGGTGAGCTTCGCGGCCAGCGGGATGGCGAAACCGCCCGCGGAGGCCACCTCGGCGATGTTGAGACCCAGCATCGTGCTGTTCTTGGCCAGCGAGAAGGTCTGCTTCTCGATCAGCTGGGCGTTGCGGCTGTTCACCCGGTCGTAGGACGCCGCGAGGGGGGCCTTGCCGCTCAGCAGTGCCTGCTGGACGGTGACGATGCCGCCGCTGTGGCGCTCACCGAGCGGCACGAGGTCGATCGTGTTCTGGATGATGCCCAGCGCCGAGGTGATGATGCCGACGATCGGGATGGCGCTGCCGGCCTGGCTGGCGACGGTCGAGATCCCGCCGAACTGCTCGACGCCCTCCTTGGCGGCCAGCAGGGTCGACTTGGTCGCCTCGGAGGCGGTCTTCAGGATCTGGGTGGCCTCGCTCGCCGCCTGCACCTTGGCGCCCCGGTCGGCGGTGCCGCGCCTGATCTCGGTCACCGTGCCGACGAAGGTGAGGATGTCGGAGATCATGCTGAGGATCTGGCCCAGGCCGCCGGTGCTGTAGCCGAGCACGCTGCCGACGTCCTTCGACACGTCGGTGCCCACCGCCGTGGCGATGCCCTTGCCGAGCTTGCCGCCCTTGTCGACGACGGTCGACCCGATCTGCAGGTAGCCGTTGACGTCGTTCATGGTCTCGTCGGGAGCGTACGACTCCTCCTGCTTCTTGGTGACGGCGTTCGACCGGAGCCGGGTCTCCTGACGGGGGCCGACGGGACCGTGCTTGCCGGCCTTCGCGACCGCCTTGTCGCCCTTGGCGTCGGTCTTCTGCTTCAGACCCCCGGGGTCGGGGTTGGCGCGCACCTGGGCACGATCGAGCTTGCGTTGCTCGAGCACCTTCTTCTGCGCCTTCTCGGGGTCCATCACGGCACCGAGGTCGTGCTCGTTCTGGTTGAGCTTCATCGACGTCTCACCCTGCAGCTGGGCCCGCCCCTCCTGGGCCAGCTGGCGCACCTCGTTGAGAGCGACGTCGAACTCGTCGAACCGCAGTGGGCGCAGCGCGCGGATCTCGTCCGGGGCGCTCTGCCACACCGCCTCAGCGGCCTTGTCGGCCAGCGCCTCGGCGTCGTCCGAGCCGACGTTCTGCTGCATGACCCGCTCGCGTGCCTGCTGCTCCTTGACGAGCGTGGCCGCGAACAGCTGCTCCACCGCGACGAGCTGGTTGGGCTTGAGCAGCTTGGCGTTGGGCGCGGTCTCGTAGCTGAGCTTGATGTTCTCGCTCAGCTTCTTGTGGTCCGCATTGACCTTCTTGGCGTTGGACCGGACCTGCTTGTCCATCACCTTGTTGGTGTCGCGGGCCTTGGCGACGTCGGACTTCTCCTTCTTCTTGAAGGGGTCCCGAAGAGGCGCTTCACCCCGCCGCGGTTCTGCATCACGTGCCCGATCTCGTGGGCGAGCACGCGCTGGCCCTGCGGCGAGGCGGGAGCGTAGGCGCCGCGGGAGAAGAAGATGTCGTTGCCGGTGGTGAACGCCTCGGCCGAGATCGAGCGGGAGACCTGGTCGGCCTGGGAGCCGTCGTGCACGCGGACCCGGCCGAGGTCGGCGCCGAACGCCTGCTCCATCGGGCCGCGGACCTCGGGCGCCAACGGCCGCCCGCCGCCGACGGCGCCCTGGATCTCCGACTGCGTACCGGCGTCGAGCGCGCCGCCCTCGTAGCCGATCGTCCCCTCGGCTGTCCGGCGCGTGCTTGCGCCCGACGTCGCAGGCCGCGGAGTGCACGTGCGCCTCCGGCGGTGCCTGGTCCATCGGCCGCTGCGCGGCGAGCCAGCCGAGCGCCTCGTCGGCGCGGCGGTCGGCGTCGACCTCGGCGACGTCGTCGGCGGCTCCCACCTTCAGCGGCTCCTGCTCGTGCGGCCCGCTTGGTGCGGGTGCGCTCAGCGTGTGACATCGAAGTCCCCCTCGTTCAGGATCCGTCCGAGCTTCTGGTACTCGCCCGCCATCGCGGTGAGCAGGTGACGCGTCTCGACCGGCCGACCCTCGTCGGCGGCCCGGAAGGCGCCGGCGAGGACCACGTTGCGGATGACGCCGCCGCTGACCTCGAACCGCTCGGAGAGCCGGTCGACGTCGACGTCGCCCATCGGGATCACGCCGTCGGCGAGGTGGTGCTCCCAGATCGCCCGCCGCTCGGTGGCGCCCGGGACCGAGAAGGCGACGACCTCGTGGATGCGACGCAGGAACGCCTCGTCGATGTTCTTGGGGAGGTTGGTGGCGAGCACGACGACGCCGTCGTAGTTCTCCAGCCGCTGCAGCAGGTAGGAGACCTCGAGGTTCGCGTAGCGGTCGCGGCCCTCCTTGACCTCCGAGCGCTTGCCGAACAGCGAGTCGCACTCGTCGAAGAACAGCACGGCACTGCCGGCGGAGGCCGCCGCGAACAGCTTCTCGAGGTTCTGCTCGGTCTCGCCGATGTACTTCGACACCACCGACGACAGGTCGATCCGGTACATGTCCAGGCCCAGGGTGTGCGCGACGACCTCGGCGGCGAGCGACTTGCCGGTGCCGGACGGGCCGGCGAAGAGCGAGATGATCCCGCGGCCCGAGGAGGTGCTGACGCTCCCAGTCGTCGTAGACCGGTCGTGGCGTGGCGGAACCGGGCGACGATGGTGCGGAGCTGGTCGAGCCGGGGCTCGCTGAGCACCAGGTCGTCCCAGGTCTTGCGGGGCCGGATCCGGCGGGTCAGCCGGCCGAGCGGGCCGGCGAGCAGCCGGCGGACGGCCAGGTCGAGGTCGCCGTCGACGGCGGGGAGCGCGGCGCCGACCTGCTCCATCTGGTGCGCGGTCAGCCGGTGCGAGTGCGGCACCTCGGCGCCGAACGCGGCCTGCCACTCGTCCTCCGAGACGACGTCGTCGGAGGCGACGATCTCGGCGCGGTCGCGGTCGGGCAGGTCGCCGAGCGGGATCTCGTCGGCGCTCGACAGCGCCCACGCCAGGTGGTTGGCCCGGTCGACCCACTCGCGACCGGCCGGGGCCAGGTCGCCGTCCAGCTCGACGACGATCCCGCTCCCGGTGATCGAGGCCTCGCGCACCAGCGCGGCCCAGCCCTCGGGCTGCGCGGGCGCCGGACTCACGAGGAAGGCGTGCGCGGCGTGGCGGCGTGCCACCAGGGCGCGGCGGCGCACCGGGTCGGCGCCGGTGACGAGCACGAGTCGCGCGCGGGTCGTCGACCGGCTCGCCGGGCAGACCCTCCATCATCCAGGCGCCGACGGGCAGGTCGGAGTCGGGCGTCTGGTCGCCGCCGATCGCCCACACCACGCTCGGGGCGAGCACGATCTCGGTGGTCGACCACGGGCCGCTCTGGAGCAGCGTCGACCAGCGCGCCGCGCCGCAGCGGTGACGACGGGCCGGCGGCCTCGACGCACGGGCCGACACCGCCCAGCAGCCGGGCGGCGGCACCGAGGGTGAGCCGTCCGGGGCGCGAGGCGCCGGTCAGCGTGGCCAGCCGGGCGGTGCGGGCCAGGTCGGTCTCGCAGGCCAGGAGGAGCGCGAGGAGCTCGCGGACGACGCCGTCGGCGCCGACGTTGGCGCACAGCGCGGAGAACCCCGTGGGCTCGGTGTCGGAGGCCGCCAGGTCGGCGCGGGCGGCGGTCAGCGCGGCGGCCTCGGCGGCCGCGCCGTCGTGGAGGGCCGCATCGAGGGCGGCGTCGGCGAAGCGGAGGAACGTCGAGGTTCCCCGCGCTCGGTGTGCTCGTGCGTCGTCACCGGGGTGTCGACCTCCTCTGCCCCGCGTCCGGCATCACAGCACGCGGACGAGGGGCGCCGCGGCGTTTCCGGCAACAGTTGTCCGCGGACGTCGAGGAACGGCACGGTGCGCGACGACGACGCGGGAAAGTAGGCTCCGGGGCGACATGGCGAGCAACGATCTGGGACAGGGCGACGAGCTCGGGGCGTTCCGGATCGGACGACGCCTCGGGGTCGGCGGCATGGGCCTGGTCTTCCAGGCCCTCGACACCAACCTGAACCGGCAGGTCGCGCTCAAGATCATCACGCCGCACATCGCCGAGGACCCGGAGTTCCGCGCCCGGTTCACCCGCGAGGCGCAGGCGCAGGCCTCGCTCGACTCACCGCACGTCGTGCAGGTCTACTCCTTCGGCGAGGCCGACGGCCGTCTCTACATCGCCTCGCAGCTGATCCCCGACGGCGACCTCGGCGCGATGCTGCACCGCCACGGCGCGCCCCCGCAGCGGATCGCCCTCGACCTCATCGCCCAGGTCGCCGACGGGCTCTCGGCCGCCCACGAGTCCGGTCTCATCCACCGCGACATCAAGCCGGCCAACGTGCTGCTCCGCAACCGCGAGTCGCGGCTGCACGCCTACCTCGGCGACTTCGGCATCGCGCGCCAGGCCAACCCCGAGCAGCAGATCACCAAGGCCGGCGGCACCGTGGGCACGCCGTCGTACATGGCGCCCGAGCTGCACATGGGCGGTGACGCCGACCAGCAGACCGACGTCTACTCGCTCGGTTGCCTGCTCTGGGCCGCGCTCAGCGGCTCGGCGCCCTACTCCGGCGGCACCGACTACCAGATCGTGCTCGGCCACGTCGACGGCGCGATCCCGCAGATCGACGTCGCCGGCCCGCTGTCGGCCGAGGTGAACCGGGTGGTGCGCACCTCGCTGGCCAAGAACGCGCAGGACCGCTACCCGACGGCGGCCGCGATGCGCGACGACCTGCGCCGAGTGGTGCGGCTCCCCGAGGACGCCGAGACCCGGCTGGCCGGCCAGCCGCCCCGTCGGCGTGGATGACCCAGGGGCCGCGCACGCCCACCCCGACGCCGTCCGGACCGGTGAACACCCCCGCCCCGCCGGCGCCGCCGTTCCGCACGCCGACGCCGTCCGGGCCGCAGACGCCGTTCCGCCCCGGCCCGACCTTCGCGCCCGCCGAGGGCTACCGGTCCGACGCCTCGGCGGCGGTCAGAGCCAGCGCACCCGGCTGCTGCTGATGATCGCGCTCGCCGTCTCGGTCGTCGTGATCGGCATCAGCATCGTGGTGGCGGTGCTCGCCAGCGGCGGCGACGACGGCGGCGGTGGCAGCGGCGGCAGTGGTGGCGGCGGCGACCCGACCCGCGAGGAGCAGGCGGTCGACGCCCTGGCCGCGGCCTTCGCCGAGGACGAGAGCCTGCCCGAGGACGGCGGCCGCTGCATCGCCGAGGAGGTCGTCGACCAGGCCGGCGTCGACAAGCTCGTCGAGGCCGGCCTTCTCAACGAGGACCTCGAGTACCAGGCCGACACCCAGATCGAGGACACCACGCTCGCCGGCACCTTCTTCGGCGCGGTGTTCTCCTGCTCGAGCGAGCTCGGCCTCGACGAGTCGGGCTCGCCGAGCTGAGGCGGACCCGCCTCAGCGGGTGACCCAGGGCTGCGGCGACTGCGGGTGCAGCATCGCGTCGGTGCCGCCGTCGACGACGAGGCAGGCGCCGACGAGCAGCGAGGCCGCGCGGAGAGCAGGAACGCGACGGGGGCGGCGACCTCCTCCGGCCGGCCGTCGCGGCCGAGCGCGCTCGGGTAACCCTCGGCGAGCGGGCCGAGGACCGGGTCGGCGGCGAGCCGGTCGGTCATCGGCGTGCCGATCTTGCCCGGCGCCACGGCTGTTGAGCCGGATGCCGGCGCCGGCCCAGGCCGGCGTCACGCCCTCGCGCCGGGCCCACCAGGCCAGCGCCGCCTTGGACGCGGGATAGACCTGCACGGCCTCGTGCTGCGCGGCGGCCTCGCGGGCGGCGTCCTCGTCGCCGCGGAGGAAGGTGCGGGCGAGGTCGGCCGGCCAGTCGGGCTGGCAGGTGATCGAGTTGGAGGCGAGGAAGACGACCGCCGCGCCGCCGGCCGGCGCCGCGGCCGCCAGCTGGGGGTGCAGCCCGCGCACCAGGTCGACGGCGCCGAAGTAGTTCACCGACGCCACCAGCCGCGGGTCGGTGCCGGTGAGACCGGCGACGCCGGCGGCGGGCACGACGCCGTGCACGACGTCGGTGTGCGCGCGCACCGCGTCGACGGCGGCGGCGCGGCCCTCGGGGGTGCCGAGGTCGGCCTCGACGTCGGCGTCGCGCAGGTCGACGCTGAGCACCTCGTCGCCCTGCTCGCGGAGCAGCGCGGCGGTGGCGGCGCCGATGCCGCTGGCGGCGCCCGTGACGACGTACGACCGGCTCACGTGGCCTCGGGCTCGGCCACGAGGGGCGGACGCCGCCGAGCCGGCGGCGGTAGCGGACCCGGTCGCCGTGCCGGGCGAGCGCCTGCCAGAGCGCGGAGTGCGCCTCCCACGGGAGCGGGTCGCCTCCGCGTCGCCAGGTGTCGCCGAACGAGACCCACACCGGGGTCCAGCCGGCAGCGTCGTCCCACCGGCCCTGCTTCGACTCGACCATCCGGCGCCGCACCTGGAACGCCTGCCGCGGGCCGTCGGTGCAGATCGGCGCGGTGGCGACCGGCCACACCCACAGGTCGAGCGGCCACCAGGTGCAGCTCGAGGTCTCCGAGCACGGCCGGGTCGACCAGGACGGTCGCCACGTTCTCGTGCGGACGGCGCATGGTTCAGCCAACCAGCCGTTTCGCCGCCAGCGGAACACCTTGTCCGCGACCGGGTCGGTGCGCGAGCGTGGGCGCCATGCGGATCCTGGTGCTCGGCGGCACGGTGTTCCTCTCGCGCGCGGTGGCCGAGGAGGCGGTGCGGCGCGGTCACGAGGTGGTGTGCGCGTGCCGCGGTGAGTCCGGGTCGGTGCCCGACGGGGTCGCGCACGTCCCGTTCGATCGAACGACCGGTGCGCCCCCCGAGGTCGAGGCCGACGCCGTCGTCGACGTCGCTCGGCACCCGTCGTGGGTGCGCGCGGCGGTGGCCGCGTGGCCCGGCGCGCACTGGGTGTTCGTGTCGACGATCAGCGTCTACGCCGACGCCGGCGAGCCCGGTCAGACGGCCGGCGCGGCACCACGCTCGAGGCGATCGACGAGGACCGCGACCCGCGGGAGGCGCCCGAGGTCTACGGCGCGATGAAGGTCGCGTGCGAGCAGCACGTGCGCTCCGGCGCGGCGCTCGGCCTCGGTGGTGCGGCCCGGGCTCATCGTCGGGCCCGGCGACCCCACCGGCCGGTTCACCTACTGGCCCGAGCGGCTGGCCGACGCCGCCGACGACGGACCGGTGCTCGGCACCGGGCTCGCCGGACGACCTCACCCAGGTGGTCGACGTCCGCGACCTCGCCACCTGGTGCGTCGACCTCGCCGAGCAGCGCACCGTCGGCACCTGGGACGCGGTCGGTCCGCCGACCGCCGATGGCGACGGTGCTCGAGGAGGTGGCCCGTGGCGTCGGCACGCACGCCGCGAGCTGGTGTGGGTGCCGTCGGAGTTCCTCACCGAGCACGACGTCGAGCCGTGGTCGGGGGAGCGCGGCGTCCCGCTGTGGCTGCCGCGACCCGAGTACGACGGCATGACCGCCCACGACCACCGCCCCGCCGCCGACGGCCGGCCTCGCCTCCCGCCCGCTCGCCGACGTCGCCCGCGACACCCTCGCCTGGTCGCGCGCCACCCCCGACGTGGTGCGGACCGGACTCGGCCGAGCGGCGGAGGCCGAGGTGCTGGCGGCTCTGGCGGTGATCGGTGACCGGCGAGGTCAGGACCGCGGGGGCGTGGTGGTGCCGAGGATCCAGTCGTCGAAGAACGCCGACAGCTCGAGGCCGGTCTCCTGCTCCCAGTAGGCGTAGAGGGTCTCGCGGTCGGTGCTCGTGTTGTCCTGCGACGCAGCCAGCCGCGCCCGATCTCCCAGAACCGCTCGTCGTCGTCGATCTTCAGCCGCAGCTCGTGCCACATGAACGCCGGGCCGAGGTAGATGTTGGAGGAGCCGAACATGCCGGGGTTGTAGTCGCCCGGCGGGCCGGCGGTGGCGCGCTCCTCCTCCTCGTAGGAGGAGTACTGGTCGATCGTCTCGTCGATCCTCCACGCCGGCCTGCTCCGACTCCCACATCAGCTGCAGGTACATCGCCCAGCCCTCGTTCATCCACACGTCGCGCCAGTCGTCGGGCGTCACCTGGTCGCCGTACCACTGGTGGGCGAACTCGTGGACGACGGTGGCCGGGCTCGTGGAGTACTCGGTGTCGCCGAGCGTGATCATGGTCTGGGTCTCCATGCCGCTCTCGGAGTCGACGACGAGGATGCCGCCGGTGTCGAACGGGTACGGCCCGAGGTACTCCTCGAGCCAGGCGATCGCCTCCGGCGACGTCGAGGGACCGTCGAGCCACTGCGGGTCGGACGTCGGGATCCAGTAGGTGAGCGGGATGCCGGTCTCGCTCTCGTCCTCGGTCTTGTCGTAGTCGCCGAACGCGAGGGTCACCAGGTAGGACGCCGCCGGCTCGGCGAGGTGGTAGGTCGCGACCGACGGTGTCGCCGTCGTCGTCGGAGGAGGTCTGCTCGCCGTTGGCGATGCCGACCCACGGCGACGGCACCGGCGAGCGTGAAGTCGTAGAACGCCTTGTCGGCGGGCTGGTCGTTGACGGCGAACCAGGTGAAGGCGCCGCGCGGCTCCTGGATGGTCCAGGTCTCGTGGTCGGGGTCGATGTGGAAGCCGACGGTGGTGAGGTCGGAGCGCGTGGTGGGCCCCGCCACCGGCTCCGGCGTGCCGGCGTAGGCGATCGCGAGCTCGTAGCGCTGGTCCTTCTCCACCGGGGCGGCCACGACGAGGTCCTTGCCGTCGCGGCTGACCTCGACCTCCTGGCCGTCGAGGACGACCGAGGAGATCTCGAGCGGTTCGCCGAAGTCGAGCTGGAACTCCTCCGCGGTCGCGGTGGCGCGGAAGGTGAGCACCTCCTGGCCGGTGAGCGTGTCGGTCCCCGGGTCCCAGTCGAGGGTGAGGTCGTAGTGCAGCGCGTCGACGCCCGGGTCGCCGATCTCGGGGTACACCGAGTCCTCCCGGGTCTCGCTCACGGCGAGGTCGAGATCGGGCTCGAGGTCGGTCGGCGGGTCGGTCGGCGGGCTCGGTCGGGGGGTCGACGGCCTCGGACGGCGTCGGTGCTCCGCGCTGCCGTCGGCCAGCTTGGCTCCGCTGCCGGTCACCGCGCCGCAGCCGGCGAGCACGAGCACGCCGGCCGCGAGAGCGGCGGCGAGGGGACGGGCGGGACGCATGCGGGCAACCGTAGGTCAGGGGCGGACCGCATGGGCGCGGTGTGAATCGGTCGGTTAGCGTCCGGCAGCGTGACCTCCCTGGTGCTGCGCGACGTGCGCGTCGTGCCCCTGACCGACCCGTCCGGTACCGCGGTCGAGCCGGTCGACGTCGTGGTCGAGGGCGGCGTGGTCACCGCCGTCCGGCCCGGGGCCGATGCGCCCCGACGGCGCCGCCGAGGTGCGGGCCGAGGGACGGTGGCTGGTGCCAGGGCTGTGGGACCAGCACGTGCACCTCGGGCAGTGGAACCTGGCCCGGCGCGGGTCGACACCTCGGGCGTCACGTCGCCGGAGGAGGCGGTGGCGCTGGTGGCCGAGCGGGTGGCCGCCGAGCCGGGCCGACCCGTGATCGGGTGGGGCCACCGGCCCGGCACCTGGACCCGGGCGGTGACGGTGAGCGAGCTGGACGACGTCAGCGGCGTCACGCCGGTCGTGCTGATCGCCGGCGACGCCCACCACGCCTGGCTCAACAGCGCCGGCCTGGCCGCCCTCGGGCTGGGCGCACGCGACGACGTGGTGCGCGAGAACGAGTGGTTCGCGGCCTACGCCGTGCTCGACCGGCTCACCGGCGACGCCGGCACCTCGCCGGCCGCCTACCGCGACGGGGCTGGAGCAGGCCGCCGCCGCTGGGCGTCGTCGGCCTGGTCGACCTCGAGTTCTCCGACACCGAGGCGGCGTGGGTCGAGCGCTGGCACGCCGGGTGCGACCTGCTGCGGGTGCGGCGCGCCACCTACGCCGACACCCTCGAGGACCTGATCGAGGCCGGCCGGCGCACCGGCGACCCGCTCGTCGACGGCGACGACCGGCTGGTCATGGGGCCGCTCAAGATCATCAGCGACGGGTCGCTCAACACCCGCACCGCGTGGTGCGGCGAGCCGTTCGCCGACGGCCACCTGCACCCCCAGCCGGCCGGTGCGCCGAACCTGCCGGCGCACGAGCTGCAGGCACTGCTCGCCCGCGCCCACATGTCCGGGCTCGAGGTGGCCACCCACGCCATCGGCGACGCCGCGCTCACCGCTGCCCTCGACGCCTACGCCGCCACCGGCGCCCGCGGCTCGATCGAGCACCTCCAGCTGGTGACGCGCGACGACGTCGTCCGCGTGGCCGAGCTGGGCCTGCGGGCCAGCGTGCAGCCCGCCCACCTGCTCGACGACCGCGACCTCACCGACCTGATCTGGCCCGACCGCACCGACCGCTGCTTCGCCTTCCGGTGGATGCTCGACGCCGGCGCGCGGCTCGTGCTCGGCTCCGACGCCCCGGTCTCGCCGCTCGACCCGTGGCTGGCGATGGCAGCCGCCGTCCACCGCTCCGCCGACGACCGCGGCCCGTGGCACCCCGAGCACGCCCTCACCGCGCGGGAGGCGCTGGCGGCGTCCACCGACGAGCAGGGCACCGTCGCCGTCGGCTCCCGCGGCGACCTGGTGCTGCTCGACCGCGACCCGTTCGCTGCCGTCGGCGGCCCGGACGACACCGCCGCCGTGGCCGCGCACCTCCGCACGATGCCGGTCGCGCTCACCGTCGTCGGCGGCCGGGTCGTGCACTCAGTCCTGCAGTAGGTCCTCGAGCGCCGCGGCCATCCCGGCCTCGCCGACCGCGAACGGGTGGAAGGGGATGGTGCCGCCAGCTCACGCCGGAAGCGTAGGGGTGGCCCCCAGCGCGATCACGAGCGTGCGGACGACGTCGGGGTCGTCGAGGCGGTCGCCGAACGCCTCGCGCAGCTGGCCCATGCGGTAGCGGACGGTCTGCGGGTGCACGAACAGCGCCGCCGCCACCTCGTCGCGCCGGCCCTGCCGCAGCAGCCACTCGCGCAGCGTCGCGGCCAGCTTCTCGGCGGTGGCGGGGCGCATCCCGTCCAGCGGCGCGAGGGCCCGGGCGCGCAGGTCGGCCAGCGCCTCGGGGTCGGCGGTGAGCACGAGGTCGGCGAGGTGGGCCTCGGTGTCGGTGGGCAGGCCGAGGGCGCGGGCCCGCAGCGCGCGGTCGTAGGAGGCCCGCACCTGCAGCCACGGGCGCGGCGGCCCCGCGGTGGCGCCGCGGTCCTCCAGCGCCCGCAGCAGCGCGGCGCGCCGGTGGTCGTGGGCGTCGGGCACGAGCAGCAGCACGCCCTCGTCGAGGCCGGGCGCCTCGGCGGCGACCATGGTGGCGCCCGACAGCCCTGCCGAGCGCGGGACGCACCTGGGCCTCGTCGAGCAGGACGGCGGTGAGGGTGTCGGGGGGCGGCCAGTCGGCGCGCTCGGCCGAGGCGATGACGGTCTCGTCGGGTGAGTCGCCGAGCAGGTGGTGGGCGAGCCGCTCGAGCCGGCGCTGCCGCACCCGGCCGGTGGAGGCGAGCTCGTCGGTGTGGCCGGCCACGCTGGCCGCGGAGAGCTCGTCGATGTAGGCGAACACCAGCCCGGCGAACGACGGCCAGCTCGTCGGCCTCGAGCCCGGCCCGCACGGCGTGGCCCGACATCCGCTGCCAGGCGACGCGGGCGCCGATGCGGTAGGCGGCGAGCAGGGCGTCGGTGGTGCGGCCGCTGCGGGCCTCGCCGCGGCCGAGCTGGTAGGCGCCCTCGACGGCGGGCGCGCCGGGGCTGCGGGCGTCGGCGCCGCGCCTGCCCGCTGGCGAGCGAGAGGAAGCCGCCGAGCGCCACCTGCACGGCGTCGCGGATGGTCTGGCCCATCGATCCGGAGAACGCGTCGGTGTAGCTGGGCACCTCGGCGATGATGGCGGTGACGACGTCCTCGGCGACGTCGGGCAGGCCGCGCCCGCACCTCGGTGACGACGCTCGCGGGGAGCCGCAGCCCGGGTGCGGCGACGTCGTCTCGGCGGCATGGGCGTCTCCTTTGTTCCTAGCGAACAAATGTGACGTAGTCGTTCACGTGCTCAGGTCAGGAGTTTATCGCCAGGACCCAGCACTCTGGAGGACATGACCAGCACTGCGTTGCCGCGCTCCGCGACCCGCGGGCTCGGGACCACGCTGCGGCAGCGGCTGCGCCGGGTCGCCGAGGCGGCCGTCACGCCGCTCGACCCCGCCGACGTGCTCGACGTGTTCCACCCGCTGCGCCGCGGCGCCGAGCTGCGGGGCCGCATCGTCGAGGTCCGCGCCGAGACCTCCGAGTCGGCCACGATCGTGCGTCAAGCCCGGTCGTGACTGGCAGGGCCACCTGCCCGGGCCAGTACGTGCGCGTCGGTGTCGACGTCGACGGCGTCCGCCTGTGGCGCACCTACTCGCTGACCCACGGCCCGCGCGCCGACCGTTGCCTGAGCATCACCGTGAAGGCCATCCCGAGCGGCGTCGTGTCGAACTACCTCGTGCACCGCGCCCGCGTCGGCCAGATGCTCCAGCTCGACCAGGCGCAGGGCGAGTTCGTGCTCCCGCAGCCGATGCCCGAGAAGCTGCTGCTCGTCACCGCCGGCTCCGGCATCACCCCGGTGATCGGCATGCTGCGCAACCTGTTCTCGCGCGCCACGCCGGTCGTGCCCGACATCGTGCTGCTGCACTCGGCGCTCACCCGCGACAGCGTGATCTTCGGCCCCGAGCTGCGCGGCTACGCCGCCCGCGGCCTGATCCGGCTGGTCGAGCTGCACACCGACGTCGACGGCCTGCTCGACGTCGCCGACCTCGACGACGATCGTCCCCGACCTCGGCGACCGCACGACGTACGCCTGCGGCCCCGTCGGCCTGCTCGACGCGCTCGAGGAGCACCACACCGCCCGCGGTCTCACGCTCCAGGTGGAGCGGTTCCGCACCCGCACCGTCGAGCCCGGCGAGGGCGGCACGCTCACCTTCGCCGACGGCCGCACCGTCGACGCCGACGGCGCCACCCCGATCCTCGACGTCGGCGAAGGCGCCGGCGTCCTCATGCCGAGCGGGTGCCGCATGGGCATCTGCATGAGCTGCGTGCTCCCGCTCAAGGAAGGCGCCGTGCGCGATCTGCGCAACGGCGCGATCACCACCGCCGTGCCCGGCGAGACCGGGCCCGACGGCGTCCAGATCCAGACCTGCATCAACGCGGCCGCAGGGCCGTGCACCCTTGACGAGAGGAAGACCTCATGACCGTCATCACCAAGCAGCCCACCAACCCGACCGCGCACCTGTCCGACGACGACGTCGAGATGCTCGGCCAGGAGCTCGACGCCATCCGGCAGTCGGTGCTCGACGACCGCGGCGAGCGCGACGCGAAGTACATCCGCCGCGTGGTCGCCGTCCAGCGCCGCCTCGAGCTCGGCTCGCGCGCCGTCCTGCTCGCCGGTGCCTTCCCGCCGGCGTGGGTGGTCGGCACCGTCGGCCTGTCGCTGGCCAAGATCCTCGAGAACATGGAGATCGGCCACAACGTCATGCACGGCCAGTGGGACTGGATGCGCGACCCCAAGATCCACTCCACCACGTGGGAGTGGGACAACGCCTCGACGGCGGAGGGCTGGAAGCACAGCCACAACGAGATCCACCACACGTACACGAACATCGTCGGCAAGGACAACGACCTCGGCTACGGGATCATGCGCATCGACGAGGACCAGCGCTGGTCGCCGTTCCACCTCGGCCAGCCGCTGTGGAACTTCG
This sequence comes from uncultured Actinomycetota bacterium, assembly GCA_963845795.1. GTDB lineage: Bacteria > Actinomycetota > Actinomycetes > Propionibacteriales > Nocardioidaceae > Nocardioides. The sequence goes on from CAWJTG010000018.1 coordinate 411,168, forward strand.
TCAACATGTGCTTCTTCGAGTACGGCATCGCCGCCTACGACCTCGACCTCGGCCGCAACCTGCGACTGCCGAAGGAGAAGCGCAGCGAGACCTTCACCCGCCGCGCCAAGGCCACCGTGCACAAGATCCGCAAGCAGGCCACGAAGGACTACGTCGTCCACCCGCTGCTCGCGCTGCCGTTCGGTGCCGCCGTGCCCACCCTCGCCGCCAACGCGATCGCCAACCTCACGCGCAACGTGTGGTCGCACTCGGTGATCATGTGCGGTCACTTCCCCGAGGGCGTCGAGACGTTCGAGAAGAAGTCGATCCCGGACGACGAGACCCGCGGCCAGTGGTACCTGCGCCAGATGCTCGGCTCCGCCAACATCTCGGGCGGCCCGGTCACGCACCTGATGACCGGCAACCTCAGCCACCAGGTCGAGCACCACCTGTACCCCGACCTGCCGAGCGTCCGGTACGCCGAGGTCGCCCCGCAGGTGCAGGCGGTCTTCGCGAAGTACGGCCTCAACTACCACTCCGCGCCGCTGCCGCAGCAGGTCGCGAGCGCCTGGCACCGGGTGGTCCGCCTCTCGCTGCCGAACCACTGGCTCGAGACCACCACCCCCGCCAACCTCGGCTCGCAGCTGAAGCTGCTGTGGGCGATGAGCACCGGCGACCGCCGGGTCCGCCGCGCCGGCCAGGCCCGCTTGGTCCAGATGGCCCGCCGCGCCAAGGTGGCCGCGGTCCCGGAGGCCTCCGCCGCCGCCTGATCGGACCCTGTGGCGAGCGGGCGCCGTCGGTCGACCTGCGCACCGCGTGCTAGCGCTACGTCAGGCAGCGTCGCATCGCCCGGTGAGGACGCGGTGGCGGTGCCTCATCTCTCGCGCACAAGGACAGACCACATGGACGGCACGATCGACGACTCGGTCGACGATCGCGACCGGTTGCACGCGCTCTTGTGGCCGCCCGGAGAGCCGGCGGACCTGGCCGTCGTGCTGGACCGCGTGTGCCGGGTGTCCGTCGCCGAGCTCGAGCTGAGGGGCGCGGCGGTCTCGCTCCTGCCCTCGTCGGGCAGCCACGTGGTGGCGGCGGCGTCCGACGCCCTGCCCGCGCGCTCGAGGGGCTGCAGTTCGACAGCGGCGACGGCCCCAGCGGCGACGCCAACCGGTCGTCGACGCCGGTGCTGGTGACCGACCTGTCGGCTCGTGCCGGCCGCTGGCCGGGGTTCGCCGCGGCCGCGATGTCGGGTGGGGTCTGCGCCGTCTTCGCCTTCCCGCTGCACGTGGGGGCGGCCCGGTTCGGGGCGCTGACGTTCTACCGGACCGAGGCCGGCGGGATGAGCTGGACCGAGCGTCGGCCGCGCGCTGGTCCTCGTCGACCTCGCGGTCGAGGCCCTCGTCGACGGTTCGCTCCCGGCCCACGACGGCGAGGTGAACGCCACGATCGACCGCGGACTGGACGGGCACGCGCACGTCTACCAGGCGCAGGGCATGGTGATGGTGCAGCTGGGGGTCGCGCTACCGGAGGCGCTCGCCCGGATGCGGGCCCACGCCTATGCTCACGACGTGACTCTGGTCGAACTGGCGACGGAGATCGTCGAAGGTCGCACGCGGCTGATGAGGGGTGACGATGCGATGATCGAAGTCGCCAGGAGTCAGGACCCCTTCCCATGATCTCGACCGATCAAGCTCACCGAGGCGTTCGTCGAGATGGCCGACACGCTCGTCGACGACTTCGACGTCGTCGACTTCCTGCACGGCCTCACCGTCCGGGCCGCCGAGATCAGCGGCGCGATGGCCGTCGGGCATCGTGCTGTCCGACCACGTCGGACAGGTGCGCTTCATGGCGGCCAACAACGAGTCCGGCCGGCTCATGGAGCTGCTGCAGCTGCAGAACCACGAGGGTCCGTGCCTCGACTGCGTCACCACCGGTCGGGTCGTCGTCAACGCCGATCTGGGGTCGCGCAGGCGACCAGTGGCCGACCTTCGCGCCCCGAGGCCCGCGCGGCGGGGTTCAGCTCGGTGCACGCCTTCCCGATGCGGTTGCGCTCGGACGTGATCGGGGCCCTCAACCTCTTCGGCGACGCCGACGCCACCTTCACCGACGACGACGTGCGGGTGGTGCAGGCACTGGCCGACGTCGCCACCATCGCCATCCTGCAGGAGCGCGCCCTCGCCCGGGCCGAGGCGCTGACCGAGCAGCTGCAGTCCGCGCTCACCAGCCGGGTGCTCATCGAGCAGGCCAAGGGCGCGCTGGCCCAGGCCGACGGCATCACCCCCGAGGAGGCGTTCACCTGCTGCGCGCCACCGCGCGGTCGAGCCGCCGCAAGCTCGTCGACGTCGCTCGGAGCGTGCTCGACGATCTCGACCAGCGGCAGTGCGGCTCGTGCGACTGGCCGGCCGCGGTGCGGTGCGTAGCCTGGAGACCCAGCCCCACGTGGTGCTGCCCCGGACCCCGGCAGCGTGCGACGTCGTCGCACCTGGAGACCGTCCGTGAGTTCTCGCCGACATCCCCGACCCGCGGGGAACGCCACCAGACGGGTCCCCCATGATCATCGAGTCCTTCCTCCATCGTTCGTACCACCCACGGGTCCGACGTCGTCGATCTGCGGACGCGGTTCGCGCGACTTCGGCGCCGCGGCGAGCTCCACGACGGCCCCGACGTTCCCCGACGCCCCCTCGACCCCGTGCGGATCGGTCTGGCCGGCGCGAGCGACCTGGTGTGGGAGGGACTCATCGTCATGACCACCGCCGTGGCGCCGCGGCTCCGGGTCGTCCCGGCCGACGAGCTGCACCCGGAGGCGGTGGACGTCGTGCTCGTCGACGTCCACACCACCGCACCGATCGGCTGCTCGTCTGGTCCAGCGGCTCGTCCGGGCCGGGTATCGCCTCCGTCTGGGCCTTCGGCTGGGGATGGACGCCGTTGAGCAGCGGCTCCTCGAGGAGGCCGGGTCGACGGGCTACCTGTCGATGCGTCACGACGGATCCGGTCTGGCCGACGTGCTCGAGGCCACGCCCTGGGAGGCCGAGCGGGCCGCCCGCACCACCCCGGTCGAGTCCGGCCGAGCCCGCCGAGCCGCCGAGCCTCGGTCCGCGACGCCCAGGCGCTGGACCTGCGCGGCTGCACCGGTCGGGAGGTCCAGGTGCTGCGGCTCATCTGCCGCGGTCTGGGCAACGCCGATATCGCCACCGAGCTCGGCATCAGCGCCAACACCGTCAAGACCTTCGCCCGCCACGCCTATCGCAAGATCGGCGTCACGACCCGGACCCAGGCCGTGCTCTGGGGGTTGGCCCGCGGGCTCTGAGGGGCAGCCTCCGACCCCGCTCGAAGACCGGCTCGCGCACTGGTACTACCACCCGCGGGAGTGGCACGTCACCAGCGACGACTTCGACCGGCTGCTGCGCGACACCGTCGCCGCCACCTACCCACCGCACGAGCAGGACCAGTTCCTCGCCCACTTCCGCGGACTGCTGGACACTGTGGGTCGCCGACCAGCCTGAGCCCGGGCCTGGAGTCGATGGCGCCGGCCCTCTCGCTAGGGTGGCCGCATGACCCGCCCGTGCAAGGTCGGTGTGCAGCTGCCCGAGGTCGAGCGCGTTCGTGCCGTGGCCGGAGTACCTCGACCTGGCGCGGCGGGCGGAGGCGGTGGGCTTCGACTCGGTGTGGGTGGGTGACCACCTGGTCTACGACCTGCCGGACGGGTCGACACGGGGACCGTACGAGGCCTGGACGACGCTGGCGGCGATCGCCGCGGTCACCGAGCGGGTCGAGATCGGGCCGCTGGTCGCGTCCACGGGCTTCCACGCGCCGGCGATGCTGGCCAAGCAGGCAGCGACCGTCGACGCCATCTCCGGCGGCAGGCTCGTCGTCGGGCCTCGGGGCGGGCTGGAACCGGCGCGAGTTCGACGCGTTCGGCTTCCCGTACGACCGGCGCGTCTCGCGCTTCGAGGAGGCGCTGGCGATCATCGCGCCCGCTGCTGCGGGAGGGGCGGACCACCTTCCACGGTCAGTTCTACGACGTCGACGACTGCGTGCTCGACCCGCGACCCGTGCGGGAGGGCGGCCCGCCGATCATGGTCGGCTCGAACAGCCCGCGCATGCTGAGCATCGCCTTGCCGGTCGTCGACTCCTGGAACGTCTGGTGGAGCATCTACCAGCAACTCCGTCGAGCGGTTCGCGGAGGTCAAGGCCGAGGTCGACGCGGCCGGTGCCGGAGGGCCGGCAGGTCGAGGCGAGCGCCGCGGTCCTGGTCACGCTCCCGGGTGGCGAGGGCCGGCTGATGGGCGAGACGTACGACGCCGACGTCGCCGAGGTCAGCGCCGGCGATCTCGCTGACCACGTGCACGGACTGGCCGACGCCGGCGCGACGCACCTGCAGCTGGTGCTCGACCCGATCACGGCGGAGAGCATCGAGACGGTCGGCGCGGTGCTGAGTACCCTCGAGATCTGAGGCTTGCACCGCTACTCCTCGAGGGCGGTCCACGTCCACCAGGTGTAGTGGGACTGGCCCTGCTCCTGCACCTCCCCTCCGCGCCCAGGATCCATCCCGGACGCGCCGGTGGTCGAGCCGCGAGCCGCTCAGCGGGTCGCGTGTCGAACACCGCGCCACGCCCGAAATTTCCGAAGTAGTTATCCACAGAGTCCCGTGGTTGAGCGGGATCCACGCTCCAACGCTACCGAGGCAGTGTCGGTGGTCGGTGCTTGAGTAGACCCATGGCCAACGACGAGCACCCGCGCACCGGATCGGGACACCCGATCCCGACCGCGGTCGCCCGCGCTCGGGCCGAGATCGCGTCGGTGGCCGACACCCCGACCTGGTCGATGACCCCCCTCGACGTCCGCGAGACCGTGACGCCACCTGATCCGCGAGCAGGCCCAACGACGAGGAGCTCCTCGCCCGCGTGATCGCCGAGGGCGAACGCAACGGCGCGTTCACCGAGACCGGCGCCACCGGCGCCGATCGCCTGGCTCGCCCACACCACCCACCTCACCCGCGCCGAGGCACAACGGCACGTGAAGCTCGCCGCCCAGCTCGACCACCACGACACCGTCCGCGACGCGATGGCCGCCGGCCAGGTCCACGCCGACCAGGCCGCGGTGATCTGTCACGCGGTCGACGAGCTCCCGCCAGCGACTCGCCTGCGGAGCTGTGCGAGAAGGAGCTCGTCGGCCTCGCCGACCACTACGACGCCAAGGAGCTGAAGGTCCACGGCCGACGGGTCCTGGCCATCGTCGACCCCGACGCCGCCGACGCCCACGAGGCGAAGCTGCTGGAGCGGGAGGAGAGGGCAGCCACCAAAGCGACCTCGTTCTCGATGTGGGACACCGGCGACGGCCAGGTCAAGGGCAAGTTCACGCTTGCCCGCACTCGAGGGCGGGATGCTCCGGAAGGCACTCACCGCGCTCGCCGCCCCGAAGCACGTCCGCGCCAACGGCGAGACCTACGACCACGAACGCCCCACCGCCGAACGACTCGGCCAGGCGTTCGGCGAGTACGTGTCCCGCTACCCCGTCGACAAGCTCCCCCACGCCGGCGGCATCAACGCCACCGTCGTGGTCACGCATGGAGCTCGACACGCTCCTCGGCGGCCTACGAGCCGCCAGCATCGACACCGGCGGCCGAATCTCCGCCGGCAGCCGCGCGCCGGCTCGCCTGCGAGGCCGGCATCATCCCCGCCGTCCTCGACAGCAAGTCCCGCGTCCTCGACCTCGGCCGCAAGGTCCGCTTCCACACCGAGTCCCAACGCCTCGCGCTCGCGATCACCCAGAAGCACTGCCAGAGCCCCGGCTGCACCGTCCCCGCCTGGCTCTGCCACGTCCACCACACGAAGCCCTGGAGTCGCGGCGGCCACACCAACCTCGACGACGCCGAGCTCCAGTGCCCGCGCCACCACACGCTGATCCACCGCGACCCACCCACCCCGCCGATGCGGACGTGAGTCTCCTGAGTGGGCAGGCCTGTGGAGGTTCTTGAATCGATAGGCGGCGGGATCCAGCGCGGCACTTGCGGCGATGTGACGCAGCCGCATGGGGATTAGCCAAGCGCCGCCGACACCGCCTCACGTGCGGCCTCCTGCACCTCGGCGAGGTGCTCTGGGCCGCGGAAGGACTCGGCGTAGATCTTGTAGACGTCCTCGGTGCCCGACGGGCGGGCGGCGAACCAGGCCGACTCGGTGGTGACCTTGAGGCCGCCGATCTTGGCGCCCCGGCCGAGCCGGCCGAGCCTCAGTTGCGTGCCGCACAGTCGTTGGACCTGCGCGGCTGCACCGGGCGGGAGGTGGAGGTGCTCCGGCTCATCTGCCGCGGCCTGGGCAACGCCGATATCGCCGCCCAGCTCGGCATCAGCGCCAACACGGTCAAGACCTTCGCGCGCCACTCCTACCGCAAGATCGGCGTCACCACCCGCACCCAGGCGGTGCTCTGGGGCGTGGCCCGCGGGCTCTGAGGGGCAGCCTCCCGACCCGGCACCCGCGTCCGGTCGGAGGTCGTAGGGTCAGCCGGGTGTCGTCGGTGAGCCGTCCCGGGTCGGACGCGCGTCTGACGCTCCAGTTCCACCCGGACTGGCCGCACGCCGAGCGCCGGGTGGTGGAGTCGATGGCCGCCGACGGTCGCTACCGCTCGCAGTTCGCCACCGGCACCTCCAACGGCGGCCTCACCGCGCACCCGGGCGGCGACCGGTGGCGGTGGGAGAGCAGGTTGTTCGCCGGCCGCTACGACGACGTCTCTGCCGAGGAACGTCCGCTCTACGGCGCCTGGAATCGGCATGGTGACCCGTACGGCGGCTCGGTGCGGTTCGGGTCGGCGTACCTCCTGCTCCGGCCTGCGATCGTCGAGCGCGCCACGTTCTGCTTCCCCGACTCGGTCTTCGAGCCCGACGACGTCGGTGGTGCCGACCTGCTGCCCCGGCTCTGCGCGCTCGCGGACTCCGCCGACCGCGACCCTCTCGACGACTACGTCGAGGCCCACGTGCACGGGCCGGCGCGGTTCGCCGACGATGCCGAGGCAGTCGTCCTCGACCCGTGCTTCGCCGACGGCCCGGTGGCCGAGGCGGCCGGCCGGCTCGGCTGCGACGTGCGCTTCCACCCCGGCTTCCGGGTCGCGAGCGCCGATGTCGACCCCGCCTACCGCGGACCCGAGATCGCCGTACTGGCCGGCACCCTCGCCACCGAGCTCACCCCCGACGTCATCGGCGCCGCCGCCGCGCGCGCCGCCACCACCCCCAGCAGCTCAAGCAGGTCTGGCACTGCCTGGCCCGCTTCGGACGGCGCAGCGAGTCCTAGCGCGGCCGGAAGGCGAGCGGAGCGGGAGCCGGCGGTGGTCGAGCCGGGCGAGCGCCAGCGAGCCCGTGTCGAGACCCCCGCCACCGATCTCGCCAAAACAGTTATCCACAGAACCCCACGGTTGACCGGGATTCACGCTCAAAAGCCACCCAGGCACTGTCGGTGGCCGACCACCCCACCTGGTCGATGACCCCCCTCGACGTCCGCGAGACCGTGGCCGAGCTGGTCCGTGAGCAGGCCCAGCGCACCGAGCTCCTCGCGCGCGTGATCGCCGAGGGCGAACGCAACGGCGCGTTCACCGAGACCGGCGCCACCGGTGCCGTGAGCCTGGCTGGCCCACGCGACCAAGCTCACCCGCGCCGAGGCACACCGCCACGTGAAGCTCGCGGGCCAGCTCGACCGTCACGACACCGTCCGCGACGCCATGGCCGCCGGCCACGTCCATCCCGAGCAGGCCGCGGTGATCTGCACCGCTGTCGACGAGCTCCCCGACCAGCCCGCGCTCCGCGAGCTGTGCGAGAAGGAGCTGGTCTCGTTGGCCGACCACTACGACGCCAAGGAGCTGAAGATCCACGGCCGCCGGGTGCTCGCCATCGTCGACCCCGACGCCGCCGACGCCCACGAAGCCGCCCTGCTGGAGCGGGAGGAGAAGGCAGCCGCCAAGGCGACCTCGTTCTCGATGTGGGAGACCGGTGACGGCAAGGTCAAGGGCAAGTTCACCCTCCCCGCCCTCCAGGGCGGCATGCTCAAGAAGGCGCTGATGGCACTCGCCGCCCCCCAGCACGTCCGCGCCCACGGCGAGACCTACGACCACGAACGCCCCACCGCGGAGCGACTGGGACAGGCCTTCGGTGAGTACGTCAGCCGCTACCCCCTCGACAAGCTCCCCCACGCCGGCGGCATCAACGCCACCGTCATCGTCACGATGCAGCTCGACACCCTCACCGGCGGCCTACGAGCCGCCGGCATCGACACCGGTAGCCGCCTGTCGGCCGGAGCCGCGCGCCGCCTGGCCTGCGAGGCCGGCATCATCCCCGCCGTCCTCGACACCACGTCCCGCGTCCTCGACCTCGGCCGCAAGGTCCGCCTCCACACCGAGGCCCAACGCCTCGCCCTCGCCCTCACCCAACGGCACTGCCAGACCCCCGGCTGCACCACCCCCGCCTGGCTCTGCCACGTCCACCACACGTTGCCCTGGAGTCGCGGCGGCACCACCAACCTCGACAACGCCCAACTCCAGTGCCCCCGCCACCACACCCTGATCCACCGCGACCCACCACCCGCTCCTATGCGGACGTGATGGTCCCGCGTGGCAAAACGATGGGGGCTGCGACTGTGGGCGGCTGCGCTGGAGACCTTGAGCGGGTCTGATCACGTCCCACTTTCGGGTCAGCCCCGGACCACCCGGCCTAGCCATTTCACGGCACCCGTCGGCCTGCCTACGGTTTGCCCGTGGCTACTCCGAGCATGAGCATGAACAAGGTCATCCACTGCGCTGTGCGCCGTGACCTGAAGAGGTTCTGCGAGGCCTTGGACGTCTTCCGGGACGGCGACACGACCCGAGCGGCTGGCCTGCACCGGGCGTGGGTCAACTTCGACGCGCAGTTGACCCACCATCACGAGGGCGAGCACGAGATCGCCTGGCCTGCGCTGATGAGCGTCGGCGTCGCGCCGGACACGATCGCCCAGTTCGACGACGAGCACGAGGCGATGGCGACGGCGCTCGCCGCGAGCCGGGCGGCCATGGGCAAGCTCGCCGCGTCCGCCTCGCGCGCGGACGCGGACGCTGCCGCGTCCTCGATGGCCGAGCTCGAGCGGGTGACCGTGACCCACCTCGATGCCGAGGAGGAGGTCAGCGAACCACTGTTCGCCACGCACCACGACCATCCAGCGATCAAGGACATGGGCCGCAAGTTCAGCAAGCAGCCGGTGGGAGTCGCCGGCACCTTCTTCGCGTGGATCCAGGACGGCGCCGGGCCGGAGGAGACGGCCGCGCTCCGCTCCGAGGTGCCGGGCCCGGTGCTGGCGATCGTCGGCGGGTTGTTCGGGCGGCGGTATCGCAAGGAGGTCGTGCCCGTCTGGGCATCGTCCGGCCACATCTGACGACACGGAGCAGATGGCGGTGAACGCACTCGAAGGTCGGCCTCGAATCCATGACACGTCGATGGGTCCACGCTGGCCTGCTGCTCCCGCGACGAGGTGGAGGTTCAGGATCCACGCATCAGCGGCGCGGCCGCATCATCAATCGAACTCGACCATCACGCCAACTATTCGGTCGACATGTGCGCGGAATGCCCGCCCCCGAGGCAGCAGCTCAGGGGTCGCATGGGCCATCTGGAGGTGCCCGAGGTAGGCCGTGTAGGCGAGGAGAGCCTGGTCGCGAGCGCGAGCCTTGGAGAGCCCGAGCGCCGAGAACAGCTCGCTCATGGCGGCGACCCGACGGCTTGTGACCCGCTGCAGCGCTGCCGCGACCATCGGGTGGGTGACGCTCGACTGGAGTGCGAGCTCGATCGAGCCAGCGCCTGCCTCCGCTCCCCGCTGGACCGACAGAAGCGCCAGCACCACCAAGTTTCGCAACCTCGTGGCGTGGTCCTGCGCCTCGTCGATGCCGGCCAGCACCTGGTCGGTGTCGCGCTGCTCCCACAGCTCGAGTGTGGCCTGGAGTAGGGCGTTCCGGTCAGCGAAGTGCCAGTAGAAGCTGCCTTTCGTCGCACCCAGAGACTTGGCAAGCGGCTCGACAGCCACGGCCGGCAGCCCGCCGCGAGCAAGGGCCCGGAGCGCCGCCTCCGTCCAGTCCTGTACGGACAATGGGTCGCGCTTCCCAACAGTCATGACCATACGCTACCGTACGGTTTGTGTCTCCATACGGAGGCGTATGGGAGATGAGTCATCAATGACCGCATATCGCTGGCGCAGACTGGTCGCCGAGCACGCGCGGCACCCCTTCGCTCGGCAGTCTCGACCGCCTCGCGCCTATGGGGTCCCTCCGCCGAACAGTCCCTTGCTCGCTGACGCACTGCCTGACGCGGACTGGTCGGACGCCTACGCGGTGGAGATTCCCGAGGAGGCGTCGCGTCGAGATCCTCAGGAGTGGGCCGACGCCGTTTTCCACGCGCCGCCTAGGTGGATCCAGCTCCTGTTCGGGGTGCGCGAGCTCCTGGTTCGCACGGTGGGCATCGAACGGGGCGGCGAACATGTCTTCGACACCGTGTCGAGGACGGACGACGAGGTCCTGCTTGGCGTCGATCAGAGTCACCTGGGCTTCCGCGCCTCCGTTCTCGTCGAGCGGGACCGCGTTGTTGTCACCACGGTCGTCAAGCTTCACAACCGACGCGGAGCGGCGTACTTCGCTGTGGTCCGGACCGTTCATCCCCTGGTCGTCCGCAGCATGCTGGCGCGCGCGGCACTCGCACTGGCAGACCCAGCGAGCGGGCCTTCCGGCGGCCGCTCAGGAGCAAGCACCTATCAACCCAGTTCTGGGTTCGACGTCTCCGCCGGCGCGCCCCAGGGCGCGCCATCCGACGGCGCACGAGTACAGGAGAACTGATGACGGTCGACAGCCGAGAACGCACATACAACTCCACCAGCACGAGCACCTCGATCGCACGAAGCATTGCCTGGGCGCCGGCTGCGTCTGCGGTCCAGGAGACATCAGTGCCTTGCGCGCGCTCGGCTGGGCGTGGCTCGCCTTCGGACTGCCTCACCTCGCGTTCCACGGCACCCACCGCCACGGGTTCTCCAGCGTGGAGTGGGCGGCAAGCTTGACGTCCCTCACGTTCTCCGTCCTCGCCGCCGCCATCCTCGTGCTGCTCCGCAGCCACCGCAGCGACACGGCAGGACCCGCCAGACCCCCCAACCCCCAGGAAGAGAACCACCGATGAAGACCATCGCAATCGCAGGCGGAACCGGCATGGTCGGTCGTCTAGTGGTCGAGAGCGTGCGCCGCTACGGCGCCGATCCGATCGTGATCGCCCGATCGAGGGGGGTCGACCTCACTACAGGGGCAGGACTCGACTCGGTCCTCGAGAATGTCGACGCCGTCATCGACGTCACCAACATCGTCACGCAGAACCGTCGACGCGCCACCACATTCTTCGAGACCTCGACCCGCCACCTCCTCGAGGTTGAGGAGCGCCACGGAATCAAGCACCACGTGCTGCTTTCGATCGTCGGCATCGACCGCGTCGGTTTCGGCTACTACCAGGCCAAGCTGGCGCAGGAGGACCTCGTGCGCCACGGTCCCGTCCCGTGGACCATCCTGCGCGCCACACAGTTCCACGAGTTCGCCACGCAGATGCTGGGCGAGGGCCGCGTCGCCGTCATCCCGTGGATGCTGAGCCAACCGGTCGCAGCGCAGGACGTCGCCGATGAACTGGTTCGCCTCGCGACGTCGCCCGCCACTGGAATGGCGCCAGAGCTCGCCGGGCCCCAGGAGGAACGGATCCCGGACATGGTGCGCCGACTCGCGTCCGCACGAGATCGTCGACCTCTCGTGATCGCCGTGCCGCTGCCAGGCTCAACTGGCCGGGGCATGCGCACCGGGGCCCTGCTACCGACGGCACCTGGGCCACGTGGAACGCAGACATTCGACGAGTGGCTCCATGACGAGACGGTTCAAGGTTCCCAATCGAATGACGGCAACCGATGACGGTCCAGGCGACGGTGCGACCAACAAACCACCGTCCTGTCGATATGACGCGGCCCCACGAGCATCATCCGAGCGCCGCCGACACCACCTCACGCGCAGCCTCCTGCACCTCGGCAAGGTGGTCGGGGCCGCGGAAGGACTCGGCGTAGATCTTGTAGACGTCCTCGGTGCCGGAGGGGCGGGCGGCGAACCAGGCCGACTCGGTGGTGACCTTGAGGCCGCCGATCTTGGCGCCGTTGCCGGGGGCCTCGGTGAGCTTGGCGGTGATCTCCTCGCCGGCCAGGGTGGTGGCGCTGACGTCGTCGGCGGAGAGGGAGGCGAGCTTCGCCTTCTGGTCGCGGTCGGCGGGGGCGTCGACGCGGGCGTAGGCGGGGTCGCCGTGCCGCGCGACGAGGTCGGCGTAGCGCTCGGACGGCGAGGTGCCGGTGACGGCGAGGATCTCCGAGGCGAGCAGCGCGAGGAGCAGCCCGTCCTTGTCGGTGGTCCACACCGAGCCGTCGCGGCGCAGGAACGACGCGCCGGCCGACTCCTCGCCGCCGAAGCCGAAGGAGCCGTCGAGCAGGCCGGGCACGAACCACTTGAAGCCGACCGGCACCTCCACGAGCGAGGCGCCGACGTCGGCGGCGACGCGGTCGATCATCGACGACGAGACGAGGGTCTTGCCCACCGCCGAGCCGCCGGGCCAGTCGGGCCGGGCGCCGCCGAACAGGTACTCGATGGCGACGGCGAGGAAGTGGTTGGGGTTCATGAGGCCGGCGTCGGGGGTGACGATGCCGTGCCGGTCGGCGTCGGCGTCGTTGCCGGTGGCGATCGCGAACTCGTCCTTGCGCGAGACCAGCGAGGCCATCGCGGACGGCGAGGAGCAGTCCATCCGGATCTTGCCGTCCCAGTCGAGCGTCATGAACCGCCACGTCGGGTCGACGAGGGGGTTCACCACGGTGAGGTCGAGCCGGTGCCGCTCGGCGATCTCGCCCCAGTAGTGCACGGCCGCGCCGCCGAGCGGGTCGGCGCCGATCCGCACCCCGGCCGAGCGAACGGCGTCGAGGTCGAGCACCGACGGCAGGTCGTCGACGTAGGTGCCGAGGAAGTCGTAGCCGGACGCCGCGGCCCGGGCCCGGGCGAACGGCACCCGCCGCACGCCGTCGAGCCCGGCGGCGATGAGCGCGTTGGCGCGGTCGGCGATCACCGACGTCGCGTCGGAGTCGGCGGGCCCGCCGTGGGGCGGGTTGTACTTGAACCCGCCGTCGGACGGCGGGTTGTGCGACGGCGTCACCACGATGCCGTCGGCGAGGCCGGACCCCGAGGTCCGGCCGCCGTTGACGCGCAGGATGGCGTGGGAGACGGCGGGCGTCGGCGTGTAGCCGTCGCGGTCGTCGACGAGCACGGTGACCTCGTTGCCGGCCAGCACCTCGAGCGCCGTGGCCCACGCGGGCTCCGAGAGCCCGTGGGTGTCGCGGCCGACGAACAGCGGGCCGTCGTAGCCCTGCTCGCGCCGGTAGTCGCAGATCGCCTGCGTCGTCGCCGCGATGTGGGTCTCGTTGAACGACGACGTCAGCGACGACCCGCGGTGCCCGCTGGTACCGAACGCCACCCGTTGACCGGGATCCTCCGGATCGGGCTCCTGGGTGTAGTACGCGGTGACGAGGTGCGCCACGTCGACCAGGTCGGAGGGCTCGGCGGGCTGTCCAGCGCGGGGGTCGGCCACCCCGCCATCATGCCGTCCCCAGCACCGGCTTGTTGCTTCTGATCACACCGTGGGGGTCGCGCTGCCGCTTGATCTCCCGCAGCCGCTCGAGACGGTCGGCGTCGTAGCCGGCCGCGTCGGAGCCGCCGTCGGGCGTGAAGTTCGGCATCCGGTGCTCGGCGGCGAGGTGGCCCACCGCGGCGTCCAGTGCCGCGAAGCCGTGGGGGATCGCGGCGGCGAGCTCGGGCACCATCGGGACGCCGACCGCGAACAGCTGGAACGGCTCGGTCACGGGGCGGACGGCGCCGCCACCGGCCGGCTCCTCGGCGAACGCGCCGCCGAGTCCGCGCAGCTGCACGGTGACGAGCGGGCAGGTGCGCGGGTCGACGACCGCCGCGCACAGGGCGTCGATCGCGTCGTCGTCCAGCCCGGTGAGCAGCATCGAGTGCTCCAGCGCGGGCATCGGGTCGGTCGGCTCGGCGGCGACCGCTGCCACGGTGCCGGGCGTCACCGGGCCGAGCAGGTCGATCTCCACGGGTGCGGCCTCGCGCAGCGGCCACAGCAGCATCTCGGCCCGCAGCCGGGGGCCGAGGTGGATCACGGCGACGTTCACGAACGACCGGCCGCGCAGCGGCTCGGGGATCTCGGGGATCGGCGGGAAGTGCTGCACGTGCGCCCAGACGGTGAGCTCGCGCGGCGCCACCAGGGCCAGGTCGCGGAACGCCCGCAGGACGGCGGGGGCGTGCTCCACCGGCCAGAGCAGCTGCCCGCCGTACATCTCGACGGCGTCGACGAGGGCCAGCTCGGCGCGGACCACGACGCCGAAGTCGCCGCCACCCCCGCGCAGCGCCCAGAACAGGTCGGGGTCGCTGGTGCGGGTCACGTGCACGAGCTCGCCGGTCGCGTCCACGACGTCGAGGGCGACCACGCTGTTGGCGGTGAAGCCGTGCTTGCGGGTGAACCACGAGACGCCGCCGCCGAGCGCGAGGCCGACGACGCTCACGTCGGCGTTGCTTCCGCAGAGCGCGACGAGCCCGGTGCCGTCGAGCGCCGTCATGAGCGCGCCCCACTTCACGCCGGCTCCGACGATGACGGTGCGGCGCACGGTGTCGACCTCGATCCCCTGGAGTGCGCCGGTGCGCAGCAGCAGCGCCCCGTCGAGGGTGGACCGCGGGGCGTGGCCGGTGGGCTGGGCGGCCACCGGCACGCCGTGCTCGAGACCCCAGCGGACGGCGGCCACGACGTCGTCGACGTGGGCGGCGTGCAGCACCGCCGCCGGGTGCTGCGGCACGTTGACGACCCACGGCGTGCGGGCGGCGTCGAAGCCGTCGTCGGACGGGGTGACGAGCCGCCCGGTGACGGCGCCGCGCAGCGCGTCCCACGGTCGGCGGGGGTGGAGGTGGTGGCCGGGCCGGTCGAGAGGGTGGTCATGCGGAACTCCTGGACGGTGGGCCGGTCCTGGTGACCAGCGGTGAGCCCACCGTCGGGCGAGTCCGCTTACGGCCTGCTTGTGCCCTGCTTATGGCGCAGCAGCCCGTCGGCCCGGCGCACCCACCGCCGGGCGCCGTTGCGCTCGTTGATCGCCCGCGCGGCCTCCCACGCCGACCTCGCCCCGGCCTCGTCGCCGAGCGCGGCCAGACCGATGCCGAGGAACAGGTCGACGGCGCCGAGCGACACGACGCTGCCGTAGGTGGCCACGGTGCCGGCGAACGGTCGGAGCGCCTCGACCGCCTCGGTCGAACGCCGGGCTGTCGGCCGCGGCGAGCACCTCGAGCCGGCGGCAGGCGCCGTACATGCTCGCGTAGTCGACGCCGATCGGGTCGTCGTCGACGACCAGCGCCAGCGCCTCCTCGACCCGGCCGGTCCGCGCGAGCGCCGCCGCCACGCCGGAGCGGTAGCCGGGGTGCCGGTGGCCCCGGGCGCCCGCCACCAGGTCGGGCGGGACACCGGGGTGGTCGTCCTCGCCCTCCAGCACCACGAGCCCGGCGAGCTCCACGAGCCCCACCATCGAGGTGCGCCGGTGCCGATCCAGCGCGCGGCTGCGCGATCGCCGGGGCCTCCGGGTCGTCGGACTCCAGGGCGCGCAGCCACCGCAGCCACGTCAGGAACAGGTCGGCACCGCTGAACCGCAGGCGGTCCGCCAGCGCGTAGGCCCGGCCGAGCACCTCGTCGGCACCTCGCGTAGTCGCCCTCGGTGTGCAGGGCGGTGCCCAGGTGGCACAGCGCGGCGAGCTCGTACTCCGCGGTGTCGCAGACGGTGAGGAGCTCGCGGGCGACGGCGATCCGCTCGGGCGCGCGGCCGGGCGCCCACAACGTCACCGCGCGGCCGACCAGGCAGTCGCGGAGCACGGCGGCGTCGCCGCTCTCGCGGGCCAGCGACACCGCACGCTCGGCGCACCGCTCGAGGTCCTGGTGCCGCCAGGCGACGTAGTGCTCGAGGCCGAGCTGGTCGCGGAGCCGCGCCTGCAGCCCGACGTCGGTGACGCGCTCCAGGCAGTGCTCGAGCACCGCCCGCGTCCCGGGCTGGTCGTCGCCCATCTCGCGCCAGTGCCAGACGCCGGAGCTCCGGTAGCCCGTGGCGGCCTCGGCCATCCGGACGACGTCGTCGTCGTGCCGGGCCAGCGCCACGGCCTCGTCGAGTGCGGCGATCATGCCGGCGATGTGGCCGAGCCGCTGCCGGGCCAGCGGCCAGGGTGAGGAGCAGGTCGTGTCGGCGGGTGGGGGTGGCGGGATCGGGTTCGGCGCGGCGCTCGGCGGTCACCGCCTGGTCCCACAGGCCCGCCGCCTCCTCGAAGCCGCCGCGGCGCTCGGCGGCGCGGGCGGCGTCGGAGGCGTGGCGGACGGCGTCGGCGGCCACCTCGGGGAGGTAGGCCGCGGCCACCAGGTGGTGGTGGGCCACCTCGGGCAGCAGCTCGGGGTCCTGCATCAGCCTCGCCGCCAGCGCCTGTCCGGCCGCCGCGTGGCCGGCGGCCCGCCGCCCGACCGGCAGGTCGCGGTAGAGGGTCTCGCGGGCGAGCGCGTGCACGAACCGGAGCCGGCCCGGGTGCTCGGTCTCCTGCACCACCCCCGCGGCCAGCGCCTCGGCCAGGTCGTCGAGCGGACGACGACCCGCCGGCAGCATCGCGCCCAGGACCAGCGGGGTCGAAGTCGCGGCCCACCACGGCGGCCGCGCCGAGCGCCTCCTGGGTGGCGGGGTCGAGCCGCTGGACCCGCAGCCGCAGCACGTCGGCGATTCCCTCGGGCACCTCGAGGTCGTCGAGACCGGCGCCGCCGGCGAGCAGCCGGACGGTCTCGAGCACGAAGAACGCGTTGCCGTCGCAGCGCTCGACCAGCGACGGCGCGAGCTCGGTCGCCCGGTCGGCGGTGAGGCCGGCGGCGTGCACCAGCGCGCCGACACCGGCGGCGTCGAGCGGCGGGACGGCGACCCGGTGCGCGCCGAGCCGGGCCAGTCCGGCGAGCGCCTGCGCGTGCGCGGGCTGCCGGCGGGCGTCGACCGGTCGGCTGGTCGCCACCACGAGGAACGGATGCTCGCGCAGCTCCTCCACCACGTAGGCGAGCAGCCGCAGCGAGGTCAGGTCGGCCCAGTGCAGGTCCTCGAGCACGACCAGCAGCGGGTCGGCGCGACGGCCGAGCCAGCGGGCGACGGCATCGAAGGTGCGCATCGTGGCGGCCCCGGCGGCCTCGGGACCGGACGCCACCTCGTCGCTGTCGCCCCCGCCGAGGAGCGCCTGCACGCGGGTGTCGTCGGGAGCGTCCGCCGCGAGGTGGCGCAGCACGGGCAGCCACGGCCAGTAGGCGGGGGCGAGGTCGCCCTCGTGGCAGCGGCCGCGGGCGACGTCGATCCCGGCCGCCCGGGCCCGGTCGGCCACGGCCTCGGCCAGCGCCGTCTTGCCGATGCCGGCCTCACCGCCGAGCAGCAGCAGCCCGCCCCGGCCGGCCGCCAGGTCGTCGAGGTGCTGGGAGAGCCGGTCGAGCAGCTCGTCGCGGCCCACCAGCGCCGGCGCCGTCGCGGTGGTGGACGGCTTGGTGCTCGGGGCGGCGGGTGCCGGGCCGGCCAGGCCGGGGTCCTGCCGCAGGATCTGCTCCTCGAGCGCCCGCACCGACGGTGAGGGGTCGATGCCCAGCTCGGTGTCGAGGCTCTGCCGCAGGGTGCGGAGCGTCGCCAGGGCGTCGGCCTGGCGGTCGCAGCGGTAGAGGGCGAGCGCGTGCAACGACCAGAGCCGCTCGCGGAACGGGTGCTCGGCGGCGACGACGGCGAGCCCGGCCTGGGCGCCGGCGGCGTCACCGAGGTCGAGCAGCGCGCCGGCGCGGGTCTCGTGGAGCCGCAGCAGGTCCTCGCCGAGCCGGGTGGCCTCGGCGGCGAGCCCCGGCACGTCGGCGAGGTCGTCGTAGGGCCGGCCGCGCCACAGCGCGAGCGCCCGGTCGGTGAGGTCGAGCGCGGCGGCGGGGGGCGCCGCGGCCGCGCGCTGCACCAGCGCCGCGAACTCGCCGGCGTCGACCTCGACGCCGGCCAGCGCGTAGCCGCCGGGCTCGCGCACGATCGCGTCGTGGCCGAGCACCTTGCGCAGCTTCGAGACCGCCACCTGGACCGACCCGGCGGCCGAGGCGGGCGGCTGCTCGCCCCACACCTCGTCGACCAGCCGGTCGACGCCGACCTGGCGCCCGCCCGCGGCCACCAGCAGTCCGAGGATCGCCCGCTCGCGCCGTCCGGTCACGGTCTGCTCGACGCCCGCACTGCGCACGCGCAGCGGACCGAGCACGTCGACCGCGACCGCCATGGCACCGCACCCTAGGTCCGGATCGGCTGGCCCGGGCCGACTTGGCTCAGGAGTACCGGAACGCCCGCAGCTCGCGCCGGGCGAACCGGCGGCGCCCGAGTCTCGCGAGCAGCATCTGCGCCGGGCTGAGCAGCGGGGTGAGGTCCGGCGAGCTGCTCGGCGGTGAGGCCGTGGAGGACCCAGTCGAGGAGGAAGGGCGTCATCCGGCGGTGGGCGAGCGGGAGGGCCTCGGATCCCTCGTGCCGCAGGTGGTCGAGCAGCAGGGCTCGCGTCGACGTCACGTGCACGTCGAGCGCGTTGCGGTGGTCGGCGCAGGGGTGCGCGGCCATGGCCGCGAAACCCTCGGCGCAGCCCGCGAGCGCGGGGTCGATCGGGCCCAGCACGGCGGCGAGGAGGCCCCACCGGCCGCGGAGCGCCCGCCACGCGTCGGTGTCGCCCACCGGCGTGTGCCGGACGGCGGACTCGAACGCCGCCAGGTCGCGGCGGACGGCGTGGTGGAGGGCCTGGGCGGGCAGCGAGATCTGGTGCATGGGCCGAGGCTCGGCCGCCGCGCTTGTGCCGCCCTTGTGGCGGGTTGAAGTCGGGGCCAAGTGAGCCGCAAGCGGGGTGGGTGACGGTTCGGTCGATCTCGGACCGACCGATCGCGGACCACTGATGAGGAGAACCACCCCGATGAACTCGATCCTCGAGCGACTCGCTCGCCACGCCGTGCTGCGGCCCTGGCGCACCCTGGCCGCCTGGGTGCTCGTGCTGGGCGCCGTCATCGGCCTCGCCGTCGCGTTCGGCGGCCCGGCCCAGGAGGACTGGGACGTCCCCGACGCCCGCGCCCAGGTCGGCATCGACCAGCTGCGCGACCACCTCCCGGGCTACGGCAACGCCTCGGCCCAGGTCGTCGTCCACGACGACACCGCGCTCGCGCCGGCCACGCTCGCCGCCCTCGGCGCCGACCTCGCCGCCCTCGACCACGTCGACACCGTGCTCCCGCCGCGGGTCTCCGAGGACGGCCGGACGGCGCTGCTCGTCGTGCAGTACGACGTGCCGGTCACCCACGCCGACCTCTACCAGGACATCGACCCGCTCGAGGACGCCGTCGACCCGTTCCGCGAGGACGGCCTCCAGGTGGAGCTCGGCGGCGACCTGCCGAGCACCGCCGTCGGCAGCATCGAGGGCAAGGGCGAGCTGATCGGCATCGTCGCCGCACTGCTGATCCTGCTGCTGCTGTTCCGCTCGGTCGTCGCCGCCGGCCTCCCGGTGCTCGTCGCCCTCGGCGGCCTCGCCCTCGGCCTCACCGGCGTCACCGTGCTCTGCGGGCTGATGTCGGTCAGCCCGACCGCTCCGACTGTCGCCTCGATGGTCGGTCTCGGTGTCGGCCTCGACTACGCGCTGCTGCTCCTGGTGCGCCTGCCGCGAGAACCTCGACGCCGGCGCCGACCTCGTCGAGGCCGCCGCCCGCGCGCGACCGCACCGCCGGCCGCGTCCGTCGTGCTCGCCGGCGCGACCGTGCTCGTCTCGCTGATGGGCCTGCGCCTCGCCGGCCTGACGACCTTCGCGGCCTTCGGCTTCGCCACCGCGATCGCCGTCGTCGCCGTCGTGCTCAGCGTGCTCGTGCTGGTGCCGCCCTGGCCAGCCTGCTGCGCCGCTGGATCCGGCCGCGCGCGCGTCCGCAAGGGTCGGGCGCCGGTGCGCACCAGCCACCGCGCCGAGCGCTGGGCGGACGGCGTCGCCCGCCGTCCGCGTGACGTGGGCCGTGCTCGCCGCCACCGTGCTGCTCGCGCTCGCCGCCCCGGTGCTCGACCTGCGCACCTGGCCCGGCAGCGGCTCGGACGAGCCGACGTCGAGCATGCTGCGCCGCGCCCACGACCTGACCGCCGAGGGCTTCGGCGCCGGTGCCCCGTCGCCGCTGCTGGTGGTGATCGACAACGAGCGGCTCAGCCGGCGCCGACGTCGCCGCGTGGTGGCCGACCTCGAGGCCGACCCCGACATCGCCGTCGGTCGCCGAGCCGGTCGTGTCGCCGGACGGCGCGCTGACGGTGGTGCAGGCCGAGGCCACGTTCACCGACAACGACGAGCGCACCGCCGACCTGCGTCGACCGGGTGCGCGGCGACCTGCCCGAGGGCGCCGAGCTCACCGGCAGCCTCGCGCTGTGGGTCGACATCGTCGACCTGCTCGTCGCTGCGGCTGTGGCTGGTGATCGCCTTCGTCGTCGGCATCTCGATGCTGATGCTGACGCGTGATGTTCCGGGCGCCGGTGGTGGCCCTCAAGGCCGCGCGTGATGAACCTGCTGAGCGTGGCCGCCGCCTACGGCGTGCTGGTCGCGGTCTTCCAGTGGGGCTGGGGACTGGAGCTGCTCGGCGTCGACCACACGCTCCCGATCTCGACCTGGTTGCCGATCCTCATGTTCACGATCCTGTTCGGGCTCTCGATGGACTACGAGGTGTTCCTGCTGAGCCGGATCCGGGAGGACTACGCTGCGCACCGGCGACGCCGTCGGCAGCGTGGCCCGCGGCCTGGCCGCCACCAGCGCGCGTGATCACCACCGCCGCCGCGGTGATGGTGATGGTGTTCCTCGGCTTCGCCGCGGAGACCGGCGTCTTCTTCAAGATGATGGGCCTCGGCATGGCCGTGGCGATCGCCCTGGACGCCACCTTGGTCCGGATGGTGCTGGTGCCCGCCACCATGGCGATGCTCGGGCACCGCAACTGGTGGATCCCGGCCTGGCTGGACCGGGTGCTGCCGCACGTGGACGTCGAGGGCCCGGCGACGGAGGACGCCGTGGCGCGGACGGCGCTACCGGCGAAACGCCCCGGGAGCCCGTGCCGGTTGCCTAGGGTTCGCAGGTGCGGTTCTGGTCCTCGGCAGCGCCCGGGCGGTCGGACCCGCGGGCGAGGTGATCGACCTCGGGGCGCGCAAGCCGCGCTCCGTCGTCGCCGCCCTCGCCCTGCGGGCCGGCCGGCCGGTGCCGGCCGACACCCTGGTCGACCTGGTGTGGGGCGACGACGCCCCGCGGGCCGCGCACGGCGCCCTGCACGCCTACCTCTCGGGACTGCGCCGGGTGCTCGAGCCCGACCGGGCGGCCCGCGGCGCGGCCGTGGTGATCGAGACCACCGACCACGGCTACGTGCTGCGGGTCGACCCGTCCGACGTCGACGCGCACGCCTTCGTCGCCGCCGTCCGCGAGGCCGAGCGCGTGCTCAGCCCGCTGCTCGGGCAGCTCGAGGCCCGACCCGCCGCTCGGCTGGCCGTCGGCCGAGGAGACGGGTTCCTGCGTCGACGCCCTCGAGGCCACCCTCGCCGCCTGGAGCGGCGAGCCCTTCGCCGACCTGCCCGACCACCCCGACGTCGTCGCCGCCCGTGCCGGGCTGGAGCAGGCCCGGACCGTCGCCGAGGAGCTGCGGCTCGCGGGTCTGCTCGCGCTCGGCGAGCACGCCAGCGTGCTCGCCACCACCGAGAGCCTCACCGGCCGCCACCCGCTGCGCGAGCGGCTCTGGGCGCTCCACGCGCTGGCCCTCGTCCGCGGCGGCCGGCAGGCCGACTCGCTCGCCGCCCTCCGCACGGTCCGCGGCGTCCTCGCCGAGGAGCTCGGACTCGACCCGGGCGCCGAGCTGCGGGCGCTCGAGCAGGCGGTGCTCGGACAGGCGCCCGGCCTCGACCCTGCCCGAATCGTTCGACCGAACGGTTACTGCACGTTCCGGGCTGAATCCGCGCCCGAGTCGTTCGATCGAACGATCGTGCGGTCCCGACCACCCGCACCGAGGTCGGCCGCGACGCCGAGCGAGCGGCGCTGGACGCCCTGCTGGGCCGGGCGGCGCGGGGTTCGCGGCGGTGCAGGTGGTGGGGGAGGCGGGCATCGGCAAGTCGCTGCTCGTCGACGGACTGGCCGAGCGCGCGCGCGGCCCGCCGGGGTCCGGGTGGCCGTGGGCCGCTGCTCGGCCGACGACGGCGCGCCGCCGCTGTGGCCGTGGCGCGCGGTGCTCACCGACCTCGGCCGGCTCGCCGAGGTGGCCGCCCCGGTCGACGCCACCGCGCCGGCGTCCGGCTTCGCCACCTGGCACGCGATCGCCGACGCCGTGGTGGGCGCCGCCCGCGAGACACCGGTGCTCGTGGTGCTCGACGACCTGCACTGGGCCGACGAGGCGTCGCTGCGCACCCTCGCCCACCTCGTCGCCACCGCGCCGGACGACGCGCGGCTCGCCGTGGTCGCGACCCGCCGCCGCACCCCGAGCCGACCGGCCGCTACGCCGCCGCCCTCGAGGCGTTCGCCCGCCGTCACGCCGACCAGGTCGACCTCGGGGGGCTGTCGGAGGAGGCGGCCGACGCGCTGCTGCGGGCGGTGCACGTCGGCGACACCACCTCCGACCTGCTCGCCCGCTGGCGCGACCGCGCCGCCGGCAACCCCTTCTTCCTCGTCGAGCTCGCCCGGCTCGGCGCGGGTCGGCCGTCGACCGTGCCCGCCACGGTCCGCGACGTCGTCGCCCGCCGTCTCGCCGACCTGCCCGCCGACGTGCTCGACACCCTGCGCACCACCGCCGTGGTGGGCCGGCGCGCGCACCTGGCGATCGTGGCGGCCGCCGGTGACATCGACACCGACACCGCCGCCGACCGGCTCGACGTCGCGGTGGCCGCGGGCCTGGTCGACGGAGACCGGACCGGAGGAGTACGCGTTCGTGCACGCGCTCACCCAGGAGACGGTGGCCGCCGGGCTCACCGGGACCCAGGCCGCCCGCCGGCACGCCCGCGTGGCCCGGGCGCTCGGGGGCGCGGCGGGGGCGGTGATGGACCCGGCGGAGGTCACCACCGAGCTCGCCGACCACTGGCTGGCCGCCGGTCCCAGCCATCTCGAGTCGGCCTGGCGGGCGGCCCGCGCGGCCGCCGTCCAGGCCCGCGGCCTGACCTCGTACGCCGAGGCGATGGCGCTGCGCGACGGCAGCGGTCGAGGCGCACCGCCGGGCGGCCGGGGCCGACGCCGTCGGACCGCTACGACCTGCTGCCTCGAGCTCGTCACCGACGCGGCGCTGGCCGCCCGCTGGCCGACGGCGGAGCGGGCCGCGGTCGAGGCGATCGCCCTCGGTCGCTCGCTCGGCGACCCGGCTCGCGTCGCCGAGGCGGCGCGCGCCCTCAACGTCTACAGCGTCTGGCTGCCGCACGACCTCGACGTCGTGCTCGAGGACACGATCGACGACCTGCGGTGGGCGTTGGCCGAGGTGGGGGACGACGCCGTCACCCGCTGCGTGCTGCAGCTCGCGCTCGCCGTCGAGCTGTACTACGACGAGCGCGCGATCGCGGAGGCGCGTGCGCTCGTCGACACCGGCCTCGCGATCGCCCGCCGGGTCGGGGAGCCGCGGCTGGTGGCGTGGGCGATGCGCGCCGCGTGGACGGCGGACTGGCGTCCGGCCGCGGCTCGCGAGCGGGCCGGGTGGGCGAAGGAGGGTCTCGCCGCGGCCCGGCTGACCGGCGACCCGGCGGTGGTGTCGCTGATGCTGATGGCGGTCGCCTGCACCTGCCTCGAGCTCGGCGACCGCGCCGGGTGGGAGAGGCACGCCGCCGAGTGCAGGGAGATCGCCGAGCGGCTGCGGCTGACCTTCGTGCTCGCCTCCACCTACCTGCTGCGGATCAGTGTCGAGGCGATGCGCGGCGACACCGACGCCGTCGCCCGCGACCTGGAGCGGCTGCGGGCCGTGGCACCCGACGTCGCCGTGCCGATGCAGGAGCTTCTCGCACCGGCCGGTGAGCTCTTCGCCGGGCTCTGGAACCCGGCGGCCCTGTCCCAGGTCGCGCCAACCTTCGTGGCGGTGCAGGCCGAGCACGGCATGGGCGCCTCCAACGTGCACATGGCGCTCGCGCGCACGGGTGCCCACGAGGCACTGGTCGAGCACATGCGGGCCAACCCCCTCCCGCAGGAGGCTCCCGAGGACTGGGCGACCCTGGCCGACTGGGCCAGCGAGAGCGAGGCCGCCGTGGTCGCCGGCGCGGAGGACGTGGCTGCCCACGGCCTGCGGGTGCTTGCTCCCTATGCCGGGTTCTTCGCGATGGGCGGGACGGCCGCCACGGTCGGGCCGGTGGACGGCTACCTCGCGCTGCTGTGTGCCGCGCTCGGTGACCGCGACGCCGCCACCGCGCACGCCGACGCCGCCGAGCGGATCGCCCGCGAGTGGGACCTCACGGCCTACCTCGACTGGCTCGCCGGACACCGCGAGCGGCTCGGCGTCTGAGCCCTACGGTGGTGGCATGCCGATCGCCGACCTCCCGCGCCACCAGCTCACGTTCGGGCCCAGTCCGGTGCACCCGCTGCGTCGGCTCACCGCCCATCTCGGCGGCGCCGAGATCTGGGCCAAGCGCGACGACTGCAACTCCGGGCTGGCCTTCGGCGGCAACAAGACCCGCAAGCTGGAGTACCTCGTGCCCGAGGCGCTCGCGCAGGGTGCCGACACGCTGGTCTCGATCGGCGGGTACCAGTCCAACCACACCCGCCAGGTGGCCGCCGTCGCCGCGCACCTCGGGCTCGGCTGCGTGCTGGTGCAGGAGCGGTGGGTCGACTGGCCGGACCCGCTCAACGACCGTGTCGGCAACATCATGCTCAGCCGGATCATGGGCGCCGACGTCCGGCTCGACCCGGCCGGCTTCGGCATCGAGTTCAAGGAGTCGTGGGAGCACGCGCTCGACGACGTGCGCCGCCGCGGCGGCACGCCGTACGCCATCCCGGCCGGCGCGTCCGACCACCCGCTCGGCGGGCTCGGCTTCGCCAACTGGGCCTACGAGGTGGCTCAGCAGGAGGAGGAGCTCGGCGTCTTCTTCGACACCATCGTGGTCTGCACCGTCACCGGCTCCACCCATGCCGGCATGATCGCCGGCTTCGCGGCGCTCGAGGACGCCGGTGGTCGGCCGCGCCGGGTGCTCGGCATCGACGCCAGCGCGACGATCGACCAGACCCGCGCCCAGGTCGCCCGGATCGCCCGCGGCACCGCCGAGAGGATCGGCCTCGGCCGGGATCTGCACGACCACGAGATCACCGTGCTCGAGGGCTGGGCCGGCGACCTCTACGGCATCCCGGTGCAGTCGACCCTCGACGCCATCCGCCTCACCGGCCAGCTCGAGGGCGTGATCCTCGACCCGGTCTACGAGGGCAAGTCGATGGCGGGCCTCGTCGACCTGGTGCGCAACGGCGAGATCGGCCCCGACTCGACCGTGCTGTACGCCCATCTCGGCGGCCAGCTCGCCCTCAACGCCTACTCCTCGCACTTCACCGAGACCAGGCGGGTCGAGGACTAGCAGCAGGCCGGTTCCGCGGACCCGACCGACTCCACTGCGGAGTCCTCGAGCACGGTGTAGATCTCCCACCGCTCGCCGTTCGGAGCGTTCTGCACCCAGAACTTGTCCTGCTTGGCGTAGCAGCACACGGTGCCCCGCTCCTCGATCGAGGCGAAGCCGGCCGCGGCGAGCCGGGTCTGCTCGGCGTCGACGGTGTCGGTGTCGGCCACCTCGACGCCGAGGTGGTTGACCGAGCCGCCCTGGCCCGGGTTCTCGATCAGCACCAGCTTCAGCGGCGGCTCGGCGACGGCGAAGTTGGCGTACCCGGGCCGCACCTTGGCGGGCTCGGTGGCGAACAGCTTGGAGTAGAAGGCGATCGACGACTCGAGGTCGTCGACGTTGAGAGCGAGCTGGACACGGGACATGGGCTTCTCCTCAGGCATTGATGATGATCGATGTCTCCTTCACCTTGCCTCACGTATCGAAACCTGTCAATATCGACGGGTGTCGAAGTCCCAGCTCTCGCTCACCCCCATCGAGACGGTGGCCTGCTGCGCCCCGATGACCCGCGAGCCGCTCTCCGCGGACGCCGCCGAGCGGATCGCCCCGCTGGTGAAGGCGATCGCCGACCCGGCGCGGCTCCGGCTGCTCTCGCTGGTCGCCTCGCACGCCGACGGCGAGGCCTGCGTCTGCGACCTCAACGACGCCTTCGATCTCTCCCAGCCCACGATCAGCCATCACCTCAAGCAGCTGCACGAGGCCGGCCTGCTCGACCGAGAGAAGCGCGGCGTCTGGGTCTACTACCGCCTGAACGCCGCGGCGCTCAGCGACCTGTCGGCACTCCTCGGCGGCGTCACGGCGTGAGCGCCACGACGATGCGCCGGGCGGCCGCGGAGCTGCTCGGCACGGCGTTCCTGCTGGCGGCGGTCGTCGGGTCCGGGATCGCCGCCGAGCGGCTCACCGACGACGTCGGGCTGCAGCTGCTCGAGAACAGCATCGCCACCGGCGCCGTCCTGGCGGCGTTGATCCTGGCGCTGCACCCGGTCTCGGCGTCGTTCAACCCGGTGGTGACGCTGGTGGAGGTGGCGCTCGGCCGGCTCGGGCTCGCCGTGGCCGGGGTGCTCGTGGCCGCCCAGGTGGTGGGGGGTCTGGTCGGCGTCGTGGCTGCAAACCTGATGTTCGAGCTCGACGCCGTCTCGGTGTCGGGTCACGACCGCGGTCGGCGCGGGTCAGCTGCTCGGCGAGGTGGTGGCCACGTTCGGCCTCGTGCTCGTCGTCCTCGGCAGCCTCCGCTCGGGCCGGGTCGAGACCGTCGCGCTCGCGGTGGGCGGCTACATCGCCGCCGCCTACTGGTTCACCAGCAGCACCAGCTTCGCCAACCCCGCGGTCACGCTGGCCCGCACGCTCTCCGACACCTTCGCGGGCATCGCACCCGGCTCGGCGCCGCTCTTCGTGCTCATGCAGGTGATCGGAGGCGTGCTCGGCGCCGCGGTCGCCGCCTACCTGTTCACCACGACCGAGGAGGTCCGGTCATGAGCGACCGCCCCAGCGTCCTGTTCGTCTGCGTCCACAACGCCGGCCGCTCCCAGATGGCGGCGGGCTACCTGCGTCACCTCGCCGGCGACCGGATCGACGTCCTCTCCGCGGGCTCGCAGCCGGCCGACCGGGTCAACCCCGCCGCCGTGGCCGCCATGGCCGAGGAGGGCATCGACATCGCCGAGTCCACCCCGACGCTCCTCGCGGAGTCCACGGTGCGGGAGGCCGACGTCGTCGTCACGATGGGGTGCGGCGACGCCTGCCCCCTCTTCCCCGGCAAGCGCTACGAGGACTGGGTGCTCGACGACCCGGCCGGCAAGGGTGTCGACGCCGTCCGCCCGATCCGCGACGAGATCAGGCGCCGGGTGGAGGAGCTCGTGCGGTCGCTTCGGTGAGACCGGCGTGACGGCAGCCGCGTCGCCTCGTTGAATGAGCCATGACCTCGTTGCGCGCAGCAACCATCGCCGTCCTCGCGGTGGTCCTGACCGTCGTCGGCACCGCCGTCCCCACCAGCCGGGCCGAGGCGCCGTCCGCCTCGTCCGCGGCGGCGACGAAGCGGATCGCGGTGGTCGCGCTCTCGAACCGGCCCGACCTGGTCTCCGGCGACGACGTCACCGTCCTGGTGCGCAAGCGCGCCGGGCTCGACCTGCGCGAGCTGCGGGTGACCCTCAACGGCGACCCCGTGACCCGCCGGTTCGTGCCCGACCCCGACGGCCGGCGCGCCTACCTCTTCGGCCTGCGCCGCGGCGTCAACACGATCCTCGCCACGGCGCCCGGCTTCCGCGGCAGCCTCGTCGTCACCAACCACGGCGACGGCCCACTGTTCACCGGGCCGCGGGCGAAGTACTACCGCTGCCAGGGCAGCGCCGTCGACGCCGACTGCCAGGAGCCGGTGAGGTACTCGCTGCTCTACAAGTCCACCGACCCGAGGAAGCCGGGCCTGCAGCCCTACGACCGCAAGAACCCGCCGAACGACGTCGCCTCGACCACCACCGACACCGGAGTCACGGTGCCGTTCATCGTGCGGCGCGAGGACGGGTTCCAGAACCGCGACCGCTACACGATCATCGTGCTCTTCCAGCCCGGGAAGCGCTGGCTGCGCGGTCAGGCACCGCCGCAGGTGAACCGCAAGCTGCTCATCACCCACGGCGGCGGCTGCGGCGCGTCCTACGCTCCGGGCACGCCGCCGCTGGAGGACTACTCCGGCACCATCCCCTCCGAGACCCCCGGCTTCGAGCAGAGCTACGTGGCGGCGCTGGGCAAGGGCTTCTCGGTGATCTCCACCGCCCTCGACAACACCGGGCACAACTGCAACGTGGCCGCGAACGCCGAGTCGCTGCTGATGGCGAAGGAGCACTTCGTCGAGCGCTACGCCGCGATCCGCTACACCATCGGCACCGGCTGCTCCGGCGGCTCGATCGCCCAGCACACCGTGGCGAACGCCTACCCCGGCATCTACCAGGGCCTGGTCACCACCTGCTCCTACCCCGACACCTTCACCGCCGGCGCGCAGTTCGCCGACTACCACCTGCTGCGTCTCTACTTCGAGCACCCGGACAGGTGGGGCGACGGCGTGGTCTGGGAGCCGAACCAGTTCGCCGCCGTCGAGGGGCACCTCAGCCACCTCAACGCCGTCGTCGCCGACGAGGGCCTGTTCAAGGCTGCGCTGAACCCGGAGAACGACTGCTCCGGCACCGTCGACCCGGTGGCCGGCGACCCGTCCACCCGCTACGACTCCGAGATCAACCCGACGGGCGTGCGCTGCTCGGTGCTCGACCTGCTCGCCGCGCCGCTCGGCCGCCGTCCCGAGTCGGTCTGGACCCCCCAGGAGCAGGCCGCGGGCCACGGCTTCGGCGGCGTCCCGTTCTCCAACGACGGCGTGCTCTACGGCCTCGGGGCGCTGGAGTCGGGCCGGATCACGGCGGCCCAGTTCGTCGACCTGAACGTGAAGGTCGGCGGCCTGAACGTCGACAGCGAGCCGGTGACCGAGCGGATCCCCGGTGATCCCGCCTCGGTGGCCAACGCCTACCGCACCGGCCACATCAACGAGACGAACAACCTCGACGGCGTGGCGATGCTCAACTTCGGCGGCCCCGACCCCGGCATCGCCCACGACTACGCGCACGCGTTCTGGACCGAGGACCGGCTGAGGCGCGACCAGGGCCACACCGACAACCGGGTCATGTGGTTCGGCGCCACCCCGCTCATCGGAGACCCGCGCTGGGCCACCGAGGGCTTCCTCGAGATGGACCGCTGGCTCACCAACGTCGAGAAGGACTCCTCGCGCACGCCGCTGCCGCAGAAGATCGTGGCCGGCAAGCCCGCCGACCTCACCGACCGGTGCAGCAACGTCCCCGGTGTCGGCGAGATCCCCGGGGAGGACGGCGAGCCGCACTGCGTGCTCCCGGAGGAGGCCCAGACCCGCCTCAGCACCCCGCGCGAGGTCGCCGGCGGTGACCGCCTCAACGACGTCGTCGACTGCCAGCTCACCCCGCTGACCGCCGACATGTTCTCCGACCTGCTGGTCCCTCTCACCGAGGCCCAGCTCGCCACTCTCCGGGACGTCTTCCCCGAGGGCGTGTGCGACTACTCCGAGCCCGGAACCGGCCAGCAGGGCGCGCAGACCTGGCTCTCCTACTTCTCCGGCAACGGGCAGGGGTCCGTCGTCTACGGCGGTCGGAACCTCCCCGGGGTCGGCCCCTTCCAGGGGGACGGCCTGCAGTCGGCCGGGTTCAGGTCGCTGCTGCGGCAGTGACCGGCCGGTGTGGGTGGTGGTCTAGCGCACGGCGCGCGACCAGCGCCTGTCTCGACCGATGACCCCCGCGAAGCGACCGACCAGTCCTACGCTGCCGCCATGGCCCGGTTCGCCGCTCTCGCATGCTTCTTCTTCGTCGCGGTCATGCTGGTGATCCCCGTCCTCGACGACGGTGACTACGCGGCAGGGACGAGCTCGATCAGCGAAGGTGCGCTCGTCAGGTTCGGGTGGCTCCAGACCGCGGCCTTCCTCGTGCTGGGCGTCGCCTCGGTGCTCCTCGCCCAGGCCCTCCGTCGCGAGTGGCAGAGCCGCGGCGGGGTGGTGGCCACGGTCCTGATCGCGGTCTGGGGGGTGGCCGTCGTGCTGTGCGGGATCTTCCCTGTCGACGAGGGGGCGAAGGGCGAGACCACCGCGGCCGCGATCCACCTGATGGCGGCACTGGTCGCCTTCGTGGCGCTCGTCGTCGCCATGTGGGTCGCCTCGTTCGCCTTCCGCCACAGCGAGGGGTGGGCGTCCTGGTCCAGAACGTCCATCGTCGTCTCGGTCGTGGCGACGGCTGCCTTCTTCCTCGTGGGGGCAGCCCCACAGGAGAGCAGCTGGGGCGGTTACGCACAGCGAGGCTTCGTCGTGGTCGTGCTCGCCTGGCTGGCCGGCGTCGCACTGGTCGCCGACGGCCGTGGCCGGTCTCGTCGGGGCGACGCCACGAATCTGACCGCGAGTACTTCCTGAGCCGTGCTCTCCTGAGGCGGCGGCGACGGGCGCTCAGGCTCCGCGACGCGGGTCCGACAGCGCGTCGCGCCACGAGTGCTGGGGCTCGTAGCCGAGGAGCCTCCTGGCCTTGTCGATCGAGTAGAACGTCTCGTCGCGGCGGAGCGACGGACCTCGAAGCCGTCGTAGAACGGCTCGATGACGTTGTTGATCCGCAGGCCGTAGATGTCCGCTCGGTGCGGGCATGGAACGACGCGCGTGTCCCGTCGACGGGACGTAGAGCGTACGCTCCTCGGGCGAAGCGGGTGCCGTCGTCGGACGAGGATCGTAGGCGGCCAGCGCCGAGTAGGTCTCGCCGGCGTCGGTCAGGTCGACCCGATCGGCGGTCGGGGGCCGAGCGGGGTCAGGTCAGCGTTGGTGACCTGGTGTCCCTCCGGGCGAGGAACGGAGCCACGTGTCGACCGGCCTCGCCGCTGCCGCCGGTGAAGAAGATCGCAGTCCCCAGCGAACCAGCCTGCCGGTGAGCCCTCCCGCCCAGCCCCGGTGACTTCTCCACAGCGAGCGATGAAGGGATGACAGGGGGGTAACGAGGTGTATAATCGAACACATGAGCGAATCGGCGCACATCGGGGTAGATGGGGTGATCGACGCCGACACCGTGCGCGACTTCGCCGAGCTCGTCGCGTCGGGCCGGGGTCCCTGCGACGACGCCGGGCGGATCGAGGTGCTGCGGGCGATGGAGGAGGCGAAGTGCGCGCTCGAGGCGCGGCAGGCGGTCGAGACGGTCGCTCTCGATGCCTCGCAGCGCGCGGTGCAGGCGGCGGCGGGTGAGCGGCCGGAGCGGCTGGGGCGGGGGGTGGCGGCGCAGGTGGCGCTGGCGCGGCGGGTCTCGTTGTTCCAGGGCCAGCGGTTGCTGGGGTTGGCGAAGGTGCTGGACGCCGAGATGCCGCACACGATGGCGGCGTTCAAGTCCGGGCGGATCTCGCAGTGGCGGGCCACGATCGTGGCCCGGGAGACCGCGATGCTCGAGCGCGAGGAGCGCGCCCAGGTCGATGAGCAGCTCGCCGGCCGGATCGAGACGATGGGGGACCGGGAGCTGGCCGGCGCTGCCGCGAGCCTGGCGGCGCGGCTCGACCCGGCCTCGGTGGCGAGGCGTCGCGGCAAGGCCGAGGAGGAGCGCGCCGTGACGATCCGGCCCGCACCCGACACGATGACCTACGTGACCGCGCTGCTCCCGGTCGCCCAGGGCGTCGCGGTCCACGCCGCGCTCACCCGGGAGGCCGCGAGCAAGCGAGCAACCGGTGACCCGCGCAGCCAGGGCCAGGTGATGGCCGACACCCTCGTGGAGCGCCTCACCGGCCAGGCGAGCGCCGCCGCGGTCCCGGCCGCGGTCACCGTGGTGCTCAGCGACGCCGCGCTACTGACCGGCGCCGACGACGACGCGCTGCTCGCCGGCCGTCATGGCGGCGGTGTGGTGACCCCGATCCCCGCCGAGCTGGCCCGTGAGCTGGTGCTGGCCAGCCTCACCCGGACGACAAGGACCACCCTGAAGCGGCTCTACCAGGCGCCCGACCGGCCGACTGGTCGCGCTGGAGGCGACCTCGCGGTGCTTCCCGGCCGGGCTGGCCGAGCTGGTCCGGATCCGCGACGAGGTGTGCCGCACCCCGTGGTGCGACGCCCCGATCCGTCACACCGACCACGTGGTGCCCCACGACGAGGGCGGCCCCACCACCTTCGAGAACGCCCAAGGGCTCTGCGAGGCCTGCAACCACACCAAACAAGCCCCCGGCTGGACCGCCAGACCCGGCCCGGAGGGTGTGGTGGACACCACGACCCCCACCGGCCACCGCTACCGATCACTCCTCCCCACCCGACCACCACCCCAGCCCTCCCGCATGGAGATCTGGTTCCGCGACCGACTCACCCTGGCCGAGCTGCCCGAGAGCGCCTGACCGGTCGGTGAGCAGCCGCGACGCGCTCAGTCGGCGACGACGTGCCGGAAGATCTCCTCGGGTCCGGGCGTCGGGTAGGAGAGCGCGAGCTCGAGCGCGACGTCGACCTCGGTCTGCACCTCGCGTCGCTGTGCGGCGATCGTGTCCTCGCCCAGAAGTCCGGTGCTGACGGCATAGGCGACGAGTCGCGTCACGGGGTCGAGTCTGCCGGCCTCGGTCACCTCTCCCGGGTCGCGGTAGAGCGCCGGGTTGTCGGAGGTGTTGTGGAAGCTGAGGCGGTAGGTCACCGCCTCGATCAGGGTCGGCCCCAGACCGGCGCGGGCTCGCTCGACGGCCTGACGGGTGACCTCGTGGACGGCGAACAGGTCGTTCCCGTCCACGGCGACGCCGGGGAACCCGTAGCCGCGAGCCCGGTCGGCGAGACGGGCGGCTCGGGTCTGACCCGAGACGGGCGTCGAGATCGCGTACTGGTTGTTGATGACCACCAGCACCAGGGGGACCTGCATGACACCGGCGAGGTTGCACGCCTCGTGGAAGTCCCCCTCGGACGTCGCGCCGTCGCCGCAGTAGGCCAGGGTGACGCCGTCCAGTCCGCGGATCGAGGACGCCCAGGCGATGCCGACGGCATGGGGCAGCTGGGTCGCGATCGACTGCTGTCGCGGGAGCATCCTGACGTCGTCGGGGATGCGAGCAGCGTCGATCCGGCCGAGCAACGACGCCAGCATCCGGTCGAGGGGCCAGCCGTGCCGCAACATCGCCGGTTGCTCCCGCGACGCCGGCACCAGCCAGTCGCGGGTCGGGTCGATCGCCAGGTGCGAGCCGACGACGGCGGCCTCCTGGCCGAGCACCGGCGCGTAGAGCCCCAGCCGACCCTGCCGGTGGAGGTTGGTGCACCTCTCGTCGAGCGCGCGCGAGAGGAGCATGAGTCGCAGGGCCTCGCGCACCCGGTCCTCGGACGGCCGTGGCACGTCCGGCCGCACCACCTGACCGTCCGGGGCCAGGAACTGCAGCGGGTGCCCGTCGGAGGAGGCCCATGCCGCCGCCCAGTCGCTCGCCTGGTCCATCAGGAGCTCACCGTCACTCTCAGTGCGGCCGCCACGACCTTGTCCGGCGACGGCAGGAAGTGGTCCTCCAGGCGACCGGGCGGGTACGGCGTGTCGGGCGCCGTGACGCGGAGGATCGGCCACGAGAGGGCGTGGGGCAGCGCCTCCTGCAGGCTCGCGACGATCTCGGCCCCGAGCCCGGCGGTCCGGACCCCCTCGTGGACGACGACAACGCGGCCACACGCCGCCGCGGCCTCGTGCAGACCTGCATGGTCGATCGGGGACAGTCGTCGCAGATCGAGCACCGCCGCCTGGACGCCGTGGTGCTCCGCGAGCTCGTCCGCGGCCGCCAGGCAGGTGTGGACCGCGGGGCCCCAGCTCACCAGCAGCAGGTCGGTGCCCTCGCGCCGCAGCCGCGCGCCGAGCTCGTCGTCCACGGCGGTCGGCAGCGGGCCACGCACCGAGCGATAGAGCCGTTGCGGCTCGAGGTAGACGACCGGGTCGGGGTCTGCGATCGCGGCGCGAAGCATCGCGTAGGCGTCGTCGGGGAAGGCCGGCGCGAACACCTTCAGCCCCGGGATGTTCGCCAGCTGCGCCTCGAGCGAGTCCGGGTGGAACTCCGGCATCCGCAGACCACCGCCGTAGGGCGCGCGGATGGTGACGGGGAGGTGGAAGCGACCCCGTGACCGGTACCGGTACCTGGCCAGCTGCTGCGACACCTGGTGGAACGCCTGGTGCAGGAAGCCGAGGAACTGGATCTCCGCCACCGGTACCAGCCCTCCGATGGCCAGTCCCACGGAGGCGCCGACGATGCCGCCCTCGGCGAGGGGGGTGTCGAAGACCCGGCCGGGGAACTGCGCGTGCAGCCCCTCGGTGGCTCGGAACACCCCACCCAGCCGTCCGACGTCCTGGCCGAGCAGCACCACCTCGTCGCGCTCGGCCATCGCATCGGCGAGCGCGCGGCGGACGGCTCGGAGCAGGGTCACCTCCGGCTCGGCGCTCACCCAGACCTCCTCAAAGTGCTGACACTTCCACGCTATCGCGACGCCTTCCGGCAGACCGAACCCAGGATCGAGGGTGGACGGTTCGTGACGCGGGTCACTAGGGTGGCAGAAGTGTCAACACTCCCCCGGGTCAACCAAGCAAGGAGAAGACATGGCCATCAAGGTCGCCAAGTTCCTGGACGTCGCTGAGGGCACCCAGGCCGGCCAGTTCACCGTGGGTGACCACGACGCCGTCTCGTCCCTCGAGGGTCTCGACCCGATCTACAAGAGACTGCTCGACGAGCAGGTCACGGCCATCGTGGGGGTGATCAGCCCGTCCGGGCGCAGCAACCTCACCCCGGTCTGGTTCGACTACGAGGGTGACACCGTGCTGCTCAACCTCGCCACCCACCGCAAGAAGGTGGAGTGGCTCCGCGCGAACCCGCAGGCGACGTTCCTGCTGATGAACCCGCAGAACACCTACCACTGGCTCAGCATCAAGGCGACGGTGTCCCGGGAGATCTCCGAGGACGACCCGGAGGAGGGGCAGCGGGTGACCGACCAGCTCAACAAGATCTTCAAGAAGTACACCGGGGGTGACGAGTACTCCCTGCGGGACCCGTCCTTCGACGAGCGCCGGGTGCTCTTCGAGCTGACGGTCGACACGGTCGCCACGTTCGGCCAGCCCTGAGCCACCGCTCCGGCGGGCGCAGGGAGAGCCGGCGATGACCATGCCCGAGGTCGCGGTCGTCGGCGGCTCCCTCGGCGGGCTGACAGCCGCCCTGCTCCTGCGCGACGCGGGCTGCCGCGTCACCGTGCACGAGCGCTCACCGGCCACACTCGAGGCGCGTGGTGCCGGGATCGCCGTCCTGGACCAGACGCTGAGGTATCCCATCGAGCGGATGGGGGTCGCCCCCGAGGATGTCAGTACCGAGACGCAGTGGGTGAGGTTCCTCGAGGGGGACGGCTCGACTGTCTACGCCGAGCAGCGTCGCAACCGGTTCTCGGCGTGGAACACGATCTACCGCATGCTGCTCGAGGCCTTCCCGGTCGAGCGCTACCGACTCGGTCAGGAGCTGACGTCGTTCGTCTCGAGCGAGCACCGCGTGGAGCTGACCTTCGCGGACGGCGGCGTCGGCGAGACCGACCTGCTGGTCTGTGCCGACGGGATCAGCAGCTCATCGCGCCGGCAGATGCTCCCGGAGGTGGCGCCGCGGTACGCCGGGTACGTCGGCTGGCGCGGCACCGTCCCCGAATCCGAGCTGAGCGGATCGACCTACGAGGCGCTGCACGACGCCCTGACCTACCAGGTGCTGCCCGACAGCCACATCCTCGTCTACCCGATCCCCGATGCCGGCGGGTCGGTCGAGCCGGGGCACCGGCTGGTCAACATGGTCTGGTACCGCAACGTGGCGGAGGACGAGCTCCCGGAGTTCCTCACCGACCGCGGCGGGGTGCGTCGCGAGGTCTCACTGCCGCCGGGCCAGGTCCGCGACGACCAGGTCGACGAGCTGCGTCGGTTCGCGACGGAGCACCTCGCACCCCCGATCGCCGAGATGGTCACCGCTGTCGCCGAGCCGTTCGTCCAGGCGGTCTTCGACATCGAGGTCCCGCGGATGGCGAGCGGCCGAGCCTGTCTGGTCGGGGATGCCGCGTTCGCCGTCCGACCCCATGCCGCTGCCGGCACGGCCAAGGCCGCCGAGGACGGCTGGGTGCTGGCCGAGGAGCTGATCCGAGCCGACGGCGACGTCGACGTCGCCCTGCCGCGGTGGGAGCAGCGACAGCGGGACCTCGGGGCGGGTCTGCTGGCCCGCACCCGCGAGATCGGGGACAGTTCGCAGTCCCGGGGGGACTTCAGGGCGGGCGACCCGAGGCTCGTCTTCGGGCTCTACGGGCCAGGTCGATAGCGACGGGCAGGATCGAGGCATGACGACGAGGACGACGGCGGGCGCGGCCGCCGGGGTCGCCCCGGGGGTCGCGACGCCGCCTCGTTGATCCGGGAGCGCCTGCGCGCCGAGATCCTCGAGGGTCACCGGGACCCGGGCTCGCAGATCAACCAGGTCCAGATCGCCGCCGAGTTCGGCGTGAGCCGCGGGCCGGTGCGTGAGGCGTTCCGGCTGCTCGAGCGCGACGGCCTCATCGACGGCCGGGTCAACCACCGGGCCCGGGTCGCCGGGCTCTCCGTCCAGGACCTGGAGCACCTCTACACGCTGAGGGTCCTCCACGAGGCCGTGGCACTGTCGGTGAGCGTGCCGTGGTTCACCGGCGCCGAGCTGGACGAGCTCGACGAGCTGGCGCGGACGCTGATGCTCACCGACCCGGACGACCTTCGACTTCGAGTCCTGGGACGAACTCCACCAGCGCTTCCACACCCTGCTGCTCGCCCACAGCGGCGACAGGATGCTCGCCTCCGCGGCCGAGTGGGCAGCCCACACCCAGCGTTACCGGCGCGCCTACGTCGAAGGCGGGCGTGGCCTGCCCCTCGGTGCCGGTGAGCACCTCGCCCTGGCGCAGCTGTGCCGCAGCGGCGACGTCCAGGGCGCCACGCGACTGCTGGCCCTGCA
Source organism: uncultured Actinomycetota bacterium (assembly GCA_963845795.1). Classification (GTDB taxonomy): domain Bacteria; phylum Actinomycetota; class Actinomycetes; order Propionibacteriales; family Nocardioidaceae; genus Nocardioides. Next base: position 448,325 of record CAWJTG010000018.1, read on the forward strand.
CCTCTCGCGCGCCGCCCTGACCCTGATCGCCCAGATGGCGCCGACCCACGAGCCGGTCCTGCTGCGCGCCGCGATCCGCCAGGTCGTCGGCCCGGACGAGCGGCTCTGAGAGCGGGGTCGACGACGTGCCGGAGACGGGAGGTTCGAGGGCCGAGATCGCCGCTCGCATGGGGGTCGCGGCCTCGGTCTGGCTGGACTCGTTGTCCCCGGACCAGCGGGCGGCGGGGTGGTGGCCCACCCCGGGCGACGACCCGGCCGAGGAGGAGCGCCTCCGCTGGTTCTACACCCCGACCGACCACGGGGGGCTGCCGCTGAGCGCCCAGCGTCCCGCGCAGCAGCGGCTCGTCATGCGCCTGCTCTCGACCGGACTGTCCACCCCCGGCTACGTGACGGTCGCGACCCTCCTGGGCTGGGAGAACGTGCTCGACCTCGTGGAGGACTTCGCCCAGACCTGGGGCCGGGAGCGGGCACGGGACCCCGGTCTGTTCTACCTCCGCGTCTTCGGCGACCCGGCGTCGGACCCGGTGTGGGCCTGGCGCTTCGGCGGTCACCACATCTCCCTCAACTACCTGGTCGTCGAGGGCCAGGTCCGCGCGGTGACCCCCTGCTTCCTCGGAGCCGACCCTGCCAGCGGCCCGGCCCTGGGAGGGGCGACGATCCGGCCCCTCGCGCAGGTCGAGGACCTCGCCCAGCAGCTGATGGCCTCCCTGGACGACGGCCAGCGGCGACAGGCAGTGCTGCTGGACCGGGCTCCCACCGACATCGTCGGCGGCAACCGGACTCGCATCAGCCCCGGCGACCGCATGATCCGGCTCCCCGAGGTGTGGCGTGGACACTTCACCGACCCCGACCTCGCCGCCCGGCTGACCGCCGTCAGTGACGCCGCCGAGGACGCCGCCGGGCTCTCGGAGGACGACCACGCCCGGCTGGCGCTGACCGAGGAGCCCCGGGGCCTCGCCGGCGCCGACCTGACATCACCCCAGCAGGAGCTGCTGCGGCGCCTGGTGGCGACCTACACCGGCCGGGTCCCCTCCGCCCTGGCGCCGGTGGTCCCCCTCGACGAGCCTCCACCTGGCGTGGGCCGGCTCCACGAGGGCGGGGGAGCCGCACTACTACCGCCTGCAGGGCGCTCGTTTCCTCGCGGAGTGGGACAACACCCAACGGGGCGCCAACCACGGGCACTCGGTGTGGCGCGACCCCGTCAACGACTTCGGGCTCGACGTCCTCGCCGCCCACCGGGCCGCCCACCACTGAGCTGGAGGAGCAGAAGCGCTGGGGCCGGCATGAGGGGCACGGCTACCTCAGCTCCGCGAAGGCCGCCTCGTGGGCGTGGAGCACGTCCGCGAACGCCGCCACCAGGTCCTCGCACATCGCGTCCGTGATCGGGATGCTCACGGTGAGCATGCCGCGCCGGGCCAGCCAGAAGCCCCGGTCGAGCAACCCGAGGAACACCAGCTCCCGGGCCGCCGTCTGCGCATCGGTGTGCGCCACGGCCGCCGACAGTGGCACGCGAGCCGGGTGGATGGTCATCAACGAGCCGCGCCCCGAGACGCTCAGCCCGGCCGGGCGCGCCACCTCGTCGAGCGCGGACCGCAACCGGTCGCCGCGCGCGTTGACGGCGCTCAGCGTGTCGTCGTCGAGGACCTGCTCGAGGCCGGCGATGCCGGCGCTCATCGTGAGCACGTTGTTGTTGAAGGTGCCGGCGTGGAAGAGCGACCCGGGGCGGGTCGGGTCGTAGGCGGCCATCAGGTCGGCCCGTCCGCCGAACGCCCCGAAGGACAGGCCGCCACCGAGGTACTTGCCGAGCGTGGTGAGGTCCGGGGTCACTCCGGTGACCTGCTGGAGCCCGCCGGGTGAGAGGCGTGAGGTCATCACCTCGTCGAAGATCAGCACCGTCCCCGCCCGGTGCGTCTCCTCGCGCAGCATCGTCAGGAACTCCTCGCTCGCCGGGACGCAGCCGCCTGCTCCCAGCATCGGCTCGACGAGCACCGCGGCGAGGTCGGGCGCGTGCTCCCGCAGCAGGGCGCGGGTGCCGTCGACGTCGTCGTAGTCGGCCAGCACCCACTCGTGCGGCACGGTCACGGGGCTCGGGTCGTGGCCGAAGGTGAGCACCCCGCCGTGGTAGCCGCCGCGGAAGGCCGCGACCTTGCGACGCCCGGTCGTGGCCACCGCCAGCGCGAGCGCCATCAGGTTGGCCTCGGTGCCGGAGTTGGTGAACCGCACCAGGTCGACGCTCGGGAACCGGGCGCACAGCAGCTCGGCCAGCCGCGCCTCGAGGTCGGTGACGCCGCCGAAGTTGAGCCCGCGGTCCAGGGCCTCGCGCAGCGCGTCGAGCACCGGCTTCTGGGAGTGGCCGTAGAGGCCCGCGGTGAACTCGCCGAGGAAGTCGGTGTAGGTGTGGCCGTCGAGTGAGGTCAGGTGCGCGCCCTCACCGCTCTCGAAGGCCAGCGGGAACGGGTCGAAGTGCAGGATCGAGCGGGTGTTGCCGCCCGGCATCGACCGCGTCGCCCGCTCGTGCCGCTGGGCACTGCGGGGGTTGCGGTCGACGTACCGCTGCACTTCGTGCCGCACGGCGTCGTTCAGACCCACGCCCTCACGGTAGGCGATCCCGAACGCACGAAGAGCCCCGACCGCAGCAGCGGTCGGGGCTCTTCGTTCGAGTCAGGAGACGCGGACGTTCTCAGCCTGGGGACCCTTGGGGCCCTGGGTGAGGTCGAACTCGACCTTCTGGTTCTCGTCGAGCGACTTGTAGCCACCCGACTGGATCGCGGAGAAGTGGACGAAGACGTCCTCGCCGCCGTCGTCCTGAGCGATGAAGCCGAAGCCCTTCTCGGCGTTGAACCACTTGACGGTTCCCTGAGCCATGATCAATTCCCTTGTTCACGTGTCGCGGGCACTGTGCCTGCGAGCTGCTGAAGACATCCACCTGTGCTGATGTCCAGCGAACCGAAAACCAGGAAGTACGAGATACAAGCCGGACATCGTGTCCGGCGAGGACGGCGTGGGGCCGTCCCTTCAACACCCACCACGGTAGGGCACCGGTGGTGCTAACGGGCATTCGGGGCGACCGAACTAGGCTCCGGGCACTGTGAGACGACCCCCGCTGGCGCGCACGGCCGTCCTGCTCGCGGCGCTGCTGCTGCTCTGGGCGGTCGGACCGCTGGTGCTCGTAGCGGCCCTCCTCGGCCTGGCCGTCCCGCGGGTGCGGGCGTTCCTGCGGCCGTCCCGCCGGGTCGTCCTGGGCTGGGTGGGCACCCTCGCGGTGCTGACCCTGGTGGTGGCGCTGGTGCCGGACGGCTACCTGCCGATCCCGCCCGGGGCCGGCTCACTCGCCACGCCGTCCTACACCGGCTCGCCGGCGACGGCCGAGCCGATCGAGATGAGACTGCCGCAGCACCCCGGCCTGGCGCCGAACGGGCAGAGCGCGATGCACGACGACGGGTGGTCGAGCGATGCCTACGCCGGGCCCGGTCCGCTCGGCAACGACCCGCAGGTGTCGACGGCCTGGTACGGCATCAAGGAGTGCGCCACCCTCGCCTTCGACTCCGCGGGCCGGATCATCGCCCTCTGCGGCAACGTGCGCGGCGCGATCATGCACGTGCTCGACCCCGAGACGATGCGCCCGCTGGCCACGCTCGAGCTGCCGGAGCGCGGCGACGGCCGGGGCAAGAAGCCGTGGGAGAACCTCTGCGGTGGGTCGTACTTCTACCTCGACGGCCACGACCGCGCGATCGTGGCCACCACCGACGAGCGGGTCGCCGTCGTCACCACCCACGACGGCGACGGCCGGCCGTCGCTCGAGCTCACCGACTCCTACGCCGTCGGCGACCTCGTCCCCGAGGACGACTGCCTGGTCGCACTCATGCCCGACTGGGGCTCCGACCGCACCTGGTGGGTCACCGAGGACGGCCGCGTCGGCACCGCCGGCCCGGACGGCGAGCCGCAGGTGCTCGAGCTCGACGAGGAGATCGCCAACTCCTTGTCCGTCGGCGCGGACGGCGGCGCCTACCTCGTCACCGTCGAGGCTCTCTACAAGCTGCGCCTCGGCAAGGACGGCACGCCCGAGCAGGTCTGGCGCACCTCCTACGACCGCGGCACCCAGAAGAAGCCGGGCCAGCTCAGCCAGGGCAGTGGCACCACGCCCGACCCTGATGCCGCAGGGGCTGGTGGCGATCACCGACAACGCCGACCCCCGCATGCACGTGCAGTTCTACGACCAGGACGACGGCGCCCTCGTCTGCGAGGAGGGGGTCTTCGGGGAGGATGCCAGCGCCACCGACAACTCGTTGATCGCGGTCGGCGACGGCGTGGTCGTCGAGAACAACCACGGCTACGGCAGCCCGCTGCGCACAGCACTCGGGTTCTCCACCACCGGCGGCTTCGCCCGCGTCGACGTCGACGTCGACGCTGCCACCGGGGAGGGCACCTGCGAGACCGTGTGGGAGAACGACGTCGTGGCGCCGTCGTCGGTCGCCAAGGCCTCGCTCGAGACCGGCCTCGTGTACGCCTACACCAAGCGCCGCAGCCTGCTCGGCGTCAGCGCGTGGTACCTCACCGCGATGAGCGCCCGTACCGGTCGCCGCGAGTTCTCCGTGCGCACCGGCATCGGCTCGATGTTCAACAACCACTACGCCGCGGTGACCCTCGGGCCGGACGGCGCCGCCTACGTCGCCACCCTCGCCGGGATGGTGCGGGTGGTCGACGGCGGGTAGGACCGGTTCGGCTCAGCCGAGCACCTGGGCGGCGTCGACCTCGCCCTGCTTCGCCTCGATCGCCTCGGTGAGGCGGGCGACGTCGTCGTCACCCAGCTCGACGCCGGCCTCGCCCAGACCGGAGCGCAGCTCCTTCTCGACGGTGCCCTCGGGTGCGCCGTCCTGGTAGGAGCTGACGCGATCGACCACGGCCTGCACGGCCTCTGCCTTGTCGGGATCCATGCTCCGCATCGTGGCGGCGAGTCCGTGCCCGAGCCAGACCCGTCGGGGTGGGGAGCACGCTCAGGGGTAGGAGATGCGGGTGACCTCCTCGCTGATCTCCCACAGCGCCCGCGCGGCCACCGGGTCGCGCGCGAGCGCGGTGCTGGTGACCACCTGCGGGGAGCCGCCCATCTCGCCGAGGCCCGACGGGCCGACGTAGCTGCCGCCGGGCAGGTCGTCGGTGGCGGCCATGAGCGAGGGCCAGGCGCCGATCGACGCCGGCTGCGAGACCGCGCGGATGGCGGCGTCCAGGATCGTCGCGATGCCGCCGGAGGACCGCCCGTACTGGCCGTTGGCGGCGAGGTGGGTGCCGGCGAAGCCGGGGTGGGCCGCGGTGGCGGTGACCGGCACACCGGCCTCGCGGCAGCGGCGGTCGAGCTCGAAGGTGAAGAGCAGGTTGGCGACCTTGGTGCGCGCGTAGGTGGGCCAGCGGCGGTAGCGCGAGCGCGGCACCCGCGGGCTCTCCAGCGGTGCCGACCGCGCGAGCCGGTGGAGGCTCGACGACACCGTGACCACCCGGGCCGTCGCCGCTCGCCACCAGCTGCGGGAGCAGCAGCCCGGTGAGCAGGAACGGCCCGAAGTGGTTGGTGGCCATCTGGAGCTCGAAGCCGTCGGCGGTGGTGACGTACGGCGTGCCCATCACGCCGGCGTTGTTGACCAGCACGTCGATCGGGCCGAACGCCGAGGCCTGCGCGGCCGCCCGGCGCACCGAGGCCTGCTCGGCGAGGTCGACCACGAGCTGCTCGACCGTCGGCGGCCGGCACCTCGTCGCGGATGGCGCGCGCGGTCTCGTCGAGCTTGCGCGCGGTGCGGCCGGCGAGCACGACGCGGGCGCCCTTGCGGGCCAGCTCCAGCGCGGTGTGGTGGCCGAGCCCGCCGAGGCTCGGGCCGGTGACCACCGCCGTCCGGCCGGACTGGTCGGGGATCGAGGCCGGCGTCCAGGCGGAGGTCACGGCGTGGTGGCCATCGCGCGCGATCAGGCGCTCGCCGAGCGCGGCGTCGCCCTCGATCGCGACGGCGCCCGGTGCCGCCGGACGGCGTCCGCCGGCCAGCACGACGTAGGTCTCGCCGGTCGGTGCGCAGCGTCGACCGTCGGGTCGGCCGGCGGCTCCGGCAGCCGCTCGCCCCGACCCGCGTCGTTGACGGTGAACGCGATCGGCTCGCTGCCCTCGACCCGCATCACCGCGGTGGTGCCGGCGGGCGCGCCGACCTTCTTGCCGAGCACGTAGCCGAACCCCTCGAGCAGGTAGTCGACGGTGTGCTGCGCCGCCGGCGTGTCGAGCGCACCGGGACGACCGAGCGCGCGGCGGGCGTCCTGCTCGTGCATCCAGACGTCGAGCGGCCGGTTGCGCAGCAGCGTCTCCCACGACCACGGCACGCCCGCCGAAGATCGACCTCCGGCCGGGCGTCGGCGTCGGTGGGCGGGTCGGCGCGCAGCTGCTCGTAGCGGCGGTCGGTGACCTCGCGGATCTCGGCCACGATCTCCGCGCCGCTGCGGTCGCGGCGGTTGACGACGCCGATCTCGGTGTAGAGCCCCATCAGGCCGGTGACGTGCGGCGGCTCGCCGACGTCGGCGGTCTCCTCGGGGTTGCCCGCCAGTACGCCCTCCAGGTGGGCGGTGTGGGCGGCCAGCGCCTTCACGTCCCAGCCCGGCAGGTCGGTCGGCGTCGTCCAGTCGTCCTCCGGCACCTGTTCGAGCAGGGCGACGAAGTCGTCGACCGCGCCCTTCCAGACCTCGACGTATCCCGCCAGCCGCTCCGCGTCGCTCACCGGCCCGACCCTAACGAGTGGTCACTCGAAGGTGGCGTTGTCGTAGATCTCGATGGAGTCGTAGTCGCTCGGGATGTCGTAGCCGGTGCACGACATCTCCGCCTTCTTCTCGTAGCGCACCGTCGTGGGGGAGCTGCAGGTGAGCTCCCCGACGCCCTGGCCGCCGTTGTAGAACGAGACGGTGAGGAAGAGCGAGTAGGACTCCTCGTCGTCGCGGTTGTTGGTGACCACGAGGTCGTTGATCGTCCACCGTCTGGGTGGTGGGGTCGGTGTTGACGCTCCACCCCTCGTCGTAGTCGAAGCCGCGGATGCTGAACGAGTCACCCTCGTCGACCTCGACCGGGTCGTCGTCCGACCCCTCGTACTCGGTGTCGAAGGCGCTGTCGATGCCGTCGCTCGCCGTGTTGACGGCCCAGATGCCCGAGGCCGACGACGCCGCCGCAGAACAGCACCACGAGCACTCCGACGATGAGGAGCACGTTGCGGGTGGTGTGGCTCTTCCCCGTCTGCTGCGGGCCGTAGGGGTTCGGCGGCTGCTGGCCGTAAGGGTTCGGTGGCTGCTGGCCGTAGGGCGGGTACGGGCTGCTGACCGTAGGGCTGCGGGTTCTGCTGGGGGTACTGCGGGTACTGGGGGTCGCCGGACGGCGGCGGGGGCGGCGGCTGTGACATGCGCCGATTGTCCCCCGGCCCGAGCCGTTCAGCCACCGAGGGCCAGGGAGGCCGCGATCCCCAGCATCGTGAGGCCGATGAGCACGTCGAGCACGCGCCACGACGTCGTCGAGGCGAACAGCGGCCGCGCCAGCCGGGCGCCGTACCCCAGGCCGGTGAACCAGACCGACGCTCGCGACGCCGGCGCCGAGCGCGAACCACCACCGGCCGGGGTCGCCGTGGGTGCTGGCGACCGAGCCGAGCAGCAGCACGGTGTCGAGGTAGACGTGCGGGTTGAGCCAGGTCAGCGCCAGCGCGGTGCGGACGGCGGTGCCGCGGCCGATGCCGTCGCCGCGGGCCGCCTCGAGGGTGCCCGGGTGCCGGGCGCCGCAGCAGCGAGCGGACGCCGTACCCGGTCAGGAAGGCGACGCCGGCCCACCGCACCACGTCGACGGCCCAGCCGGCACGCTCCACCACGGTGCCGATGCCGGCCACGCCGGCGGCGATGAGCACCAGGTCGGAGAGCAGCGCACACCGCCACCACCGGGCCGACGTGGCGTCGCGCCAGCCCCTGCCGCAGCACGAAGGCGTTCTGCGCCCCGATGGCGACGATGAGGCCCAGGCCGGTGAGGAGTCCGGGCAGGACGGCGGTGGGCACGAGGACGAACCTAGGCGTCGGCACGGCCTCAAGACCAACGAAAGTTATTGCAGGCTGTGAAGATGTGCTTCATGCGACCGCATCCCGACCAGCTGGCCGCCCTGGCCGCCGTCGTCGACCACGGCACCTTCGAGGCCGCCGCCCGCGACCTGCACGTCACCACCAGCGCGGTGAGCCAGCGGATCCGGGCGCTGGAGTCGAGCGTCGGGCAGGTGCTGGTGCGCCGGACGACGCCGTGCCGCCCCACCGCGGCCGGCGAGCCGCTGGTGCGGCTGGCGCGGCAGACCGCGCTGCTCTACGACGAGGCGCTGGACGCGGTGACCGAGGCCGAGCGCACCCGGGTGGACCTGCCGGTCGCCGTCAACGCCGACTCGCTGGCCACCTGGTTCCGGCCGGTGCTCGCCGAGGTCGGCACCTGGGACGGCGTCGCGCTCTCGCTGCAGGTCGAGGACCAGGCCTACTCGACCGAGCTGCTGCGTCGCGGCGACGTGCTGGGCGCGGTGACCTCCGACCCGGTGCCGGTGCAGGGCTGCGTGGTGGAGCCGCTGGGCGTGCTGCGCTACCGGCCAGCGGCCACCCCGGAGCTGGCCGGCGCGGTGGCGGCGCGGCCGCGGCGTCGACTGGGCGCGGATGCCGGTGGTGGTGTTCAACGACAAGGACGCGCTGCAGCACGAGGTGCTCGCCGGTCGCGGCGTCGGCACCCCGCCCGTGGTGCACCGGGTGCCGACGTCGGCCGACTTCTGGGAGGCGGTCCGGCTCGGCCTCGGGTGGGGGCTGCTGCCGGAGCCGCAGCTCGAGCCCGGCCTGGCCGCCGGCGACCTGGTGGTGCTCGCGAGTCGGCAGCACGTCGACGTCCACCTATGCTGGCAGCGCTGGCGTCTCGACTCGGTCACGCTCGGCCGGCTCGGGTCCGCCGTCCACAGCGCCGCCCGCGCCGGTCTGCGGCGCCCTTCCCACCCGCCATCCTCGGAGCCCGCATGATCCGCATGCCCGCCGTGGGCGACCAGTTCGGCCGCTACCGGCTCGTCCGCGAGCTCGGCCACGGTGGCATGGGCGTGGTGTACCTGGCCCGCGACACCGAGCTCGACCGCGACGTCGCACTGAAGATCATCGTCCCGCAGCTGGCCGGCGACGCCGACTATCGCGCCCGCTTCAAGCGGGAGGCCACGGCGCTGACCCGCATGGACAGCCCGCACATCGTGGCCGTGCACGACCACGGGGAGCTCGACGGCTGCCTGTACCTCGTCACCCAGCTGGTGCCGCACGGCGACCTGCTGCAGCAGATCGCCGCCGGTGGACCGCTGGCGCCGTCGACGGCGATCGACGTCGTGCTCCAGGTGCTCGACGGGCTCGCGGACGCGCACGCCGCCGGGATCGTGCACCGCGACGTGAAGCCCAGCAACGTGCTGCTGCGGCGTCGCGACCACCGGTTCGAGGCGTTCCTCTGCGACTTCGGCGTCGCCACGGTGCCGGGCGACCAGCTGACCCGCACCGGCGCGCTCGTGGGGTCGTTCCCCTACATGGCGCCCGAGCGGCACCAGGGTGAGCCGGCCGGAGTCGCCGGCGACCTCTACTCGGTGGGCTGCGTGCTCTGGCAGGTGCTGACCGGCACCGCTCCCTACGCCGGCACCGACGTCGAGGTCGCGCTCGCACACCTCCAGGCGCCGATCCCGCAGCTGCCCGCGGGCGAGCCGTTCTCGGACGCCGTCAACGCCGTGCTGCGCACCGCGATGGCCAAGCGGCCCGGTGAGCGGTACCGATCGGCCAAGGCGATGCGGCGCGACCTGGCCGGACCCTCGACGTCGCGCCCGACCGGCTGGTGCTGCCCGCCGGCACCCAGATCCGGCACAGCGTGCTGGCCGGCGTGGTCGACACCGGCGCCGCGGCGCCGGCCCGGCGTCGTCGCCGTGCCGCTCTGGTCGCCGTCGGTGGCGAGCGCGCTCGTGGTGGCGCTCGTGGCGGCGCTCGCCGGGGTCCTGAGCCCGGACGACGCTCCTGCCGAGGTGGCGGGTCCCGTCGTCACCACCACGGTGCCGCCCGGCGGTCCCACCACCGCGCCGAGCGGCACCGCGCCCGGCACCGTCCGTCGGCGGCCCGTCGGCGAGTTCGCAGCGTCGGCGCGGCCAGGTGGCCACGCCCGGCGGCGCGTCCCCCGCACCCCCGCCGGTCACGGAGCAGCCTGGCGGGTCACCGGCGTCCCCGACGCGGTGCTGCGCCGCCCGGGGGGCCGAACCCGAAGCCGACCTCGCAGCCCCAGCGGGCGGCCCAGCCAGGAGCCGGGTCCGATCCGAGCCCGGAGCCCGAGCCGAGCCCGACGTCCGAGCCCGACGACTACCGCTGCTGGGACGGCACGACCTCCACCGGCCCGCGGAAGTGCGGCAAGCCGACCGGCGCCGCCGGGCTGCGCTGGGTGTTCCCGTCGTCCGACGGGTGCACGCGCGCGGGCGCCCGGCAGGGTCGGGTCGTCGTGCTCCGCTGCGAGCGGCGCACGCCGTACGGGCGCGCCGTCGTGTCCTACACCGAGTGGCGCAGCGTCGGCACGGGGGTCGACCGGTTCACCGACCAGTTCGGTCAGCGTGGCCGTGCCTGGCGCAGCGGCTGGGGCTACACCTGGTCGAAGGCGTCCCGGAAGGACGGCGCCTCCCGGGCGAACCTCTACGACCGGGTGCCGATGTCGGTGAAGGTCGAGGGCGGTTCCGAGAAGGCTCGGAACCACGCCCTCGACCGCATCGAGTACCGCAAGCCGAAGAACCTGCGCGGCCGCCCGGTCTAGGGCCTCAGAACGCGCTCTCGTCGAGGTCCATCAGGTCGAGGGTGGTGCCCTCGGCGATGGCCCGCTCGGCGGTGAGGCGCGGCAGGTTGGTCTGCGCGAAGAACTGCGCCGCCGCGACCTTGCCCTCGTAGAACGCCTTGTCCTTGCCGGGGTCGCCGCCCAGCTTCTCGAGGGCGATCTCGGCCTGGCGCAGCAGCAGCCACGCGCAGACGACGTCGCCGAGCACCATCAGCAGGCGGGTGGTGTTGAGGCCCACCTTGTAGACGTTGCGGATCTCGTCCTGCGCGGTCATCAGGTCGTTGATCATGTGGCCGACGATCGCGTTGGCGTCGTCGAGCGCGGTGCCGAGCAGCGCCCGCTCGGTCTTGAGTCGGCCGTTGCCTGCCTCGGAGTCGACGAACGACTGGATCTCGGCGGCGAGCAGGCCCAGCGCCTTGCCCTGGTCCTTGACGATCTTGCGGAAGAAGAAGTCCTGGCCCTGGATCGCGGTGGTGCCCTCGTAGAGGGTGTCGATCTTGGCGTCGCGCACGTACTGCTCGAGCGGGTACTCCTGCAGGAAGCCGGAGCCGCCGAAGGTCTGCAGCGACTCGGTGCCGAGCAGCACCCACGACCGCTCCGAGCCGTAGCCCTTCACGATCGGCAGCAGCAGGTCGTTGACGGCGTGCGCGAGCTTGTAGTCGTCGCCGGACTCGCCCTCGTGCTCCATGACCTGGATCCGGTCCTGCCACGACGCGGTGTAGAGCACCAGCGCGCGCATCGCCTCGGCGAAGGACTTCTGCACCATCAGCGAGCGGCGGACGTCGGGGTGGTGGGTGATCGTGACCCGCGGCGCGGTCTTGTCGCCGGACTGGGTGAGGTCGGCGCCCTGGACGCGGCTCTTGGCGTACTCGAGCGCGTTGAGGTAGCCGGTGGAGAGGGTGGCGATGGCCTTGGTGCCGACCATCATCCGGGCGTTCTCGATCACCTGGAACATCTGCGCGATGCCCTCGTGGACCTCGCCGAGCAGCCAGCCCTTGGCGGGCTCGCCGCCACCGATGCCGGGGTCGCCGAAGGTGACCTCGCAGGTGTTGGACACCTTGATGCCCATCTTGTGCTCGACGTTGGTGACGTAGACGCCGTTGCGCTCGCCGGTGAGCTCCCCGGTCTCGTGGTCGAAGTGGTACTTCGGCACGAGGAACAGGCTGAGGCCCTTGGTGCCCGGGCCGCCCACGCCCTCGACGCCCACCGGGCGCGCGAGGGTCATGTGCATGATGTTCTCCTGCAGGTCGCGACTCGCCCGAGGTGATGAACCGCTTGACGCCCTCGATGTTCCAGGAGCCGTCGTCGTTGGGCGTGGCCTTGGCGCGGCCGGCGCCGACGTCGGAGCCGGCGTCGGGCTCGGTGAGCACCATCGTGGTGCCCCACTCGCGCTCGACCATGATCTGCGCGATGCGCTTGTCGCGGTCGTTGCCGGCGCGGTGCACGACGCCCGCGAACGGCGGACCGGCGGCGTACATCCACACCGGTGCGTTCGCGCCGAGCACCATCTCGCCGAGCGCCCAGACCAGGCTGGAGGGCGCGGGCGTGCCGCCGAGGTCCTCGGTGATCTGGAGCCGCCAGTACTCGGCGTCCATCCAGGCCCGGTAGCTCTTCTTGAACGACTCCGGCAGCGGCGCCTCGCCGGTGGCGGGGTCGAAGACCGGCGGGTTGCGGTCGCTGTCCTCGTAGGAGGCGCCGAGGTCCTCGCGCGAGAGCCGGTCGACCTCGGCCAGGATCTCGCGCGCGGTGTCGGTGTCGATCTCGGCGAACGGGCCGGTGCCGAGGATCTCGTCGCGGGCGAGCACCTCGAAGAGGTTGAACTCGATGTCGCGCAGGTTGCTCAGGTAGTGGCTCACAGGACCCACCGTTTCTCTCTCGGGATCGGGGAGCGGCCGCCGCACTGGGGACGGAGACCGTGTTACCGACGAGTGCTACCCGTCAGTAACTAAAGGATGCCAGCCGTCCCACCCCAAGGCAAGAGAGGGTGACCCACGACGCTGCCTACTCCTGGGTCATCCGCCCCGGTGCCGGATGAGACGTCTGACACACTCGCGGGGTGCGAGTGTCCGCGAAGTCCGACTACGCGCTGCGGGCGCTCATCGAGATGGCCGGCCGCGTCGACGGCAAGGCCGTGAGCGCCGAGGAGCTCGGCAGGCTGCAGGACATCCCGCACGGATTCCTCCAGGCGATCCTCGCCGACCTGCGCCGCGCCGGCCTGGTGATGTCGCAGCGCGGCCAGTCCGGCGGGTGGCGGATGGGCCGCGAGCTCCGGCGACATCAGCGTCGCCGACGTCATCCGCGCCGTCGACGGTCCGCTGGTCTCGGTCTACGGCCTGCGCCCCGAGGCGGTGAGCTACAACGAGACCGCCGACGTGCTCCAGCACGTGTGGATCGCCGCCCGGCGCTCGCTGCGCGACGTCTTCGAGGAGGTCTCGATCCAGCAGCTCGCCGACGGCGAGCTGCCCGAAGGCGGTCACCTCGCGGACGGCGGACGAGGACGCCTGGCAGCCGCACTGAACGACCCGGCGGCCGCGCGCCTAGCTGGCGACGAGGAACCGCCTGCGACGACGGCGGCGCAGCGTGGCGACCTGACCCTCGAGCGCCTCGGCACGTCGCTGGAGCCGCTCGACCTCGGCCAGCGCGGTGAGCAGGGAGTCGTCGTCGACGGGTGCGTCGACGACGGTGGGCGCCAGCGCCCGCAGGTCGCCGCGGACGTCGTAGCCGCCCTCGCGCAGCAGCTCGGCCCAGGTGGCGGCCAGTCGCTCGGCGCACGCCGGCGCGCGAGTGCGGCACCGGGCGGGACGGGCGGCGCCCGGCAGCCGGTGGCCGCCGGGACCGAGCGGGTGCCGAAGCCGGCGACCCGGCCGACCTCGCGCCAGGTGGAGGCGTCGTCGCTCGGCTCACCACGACGTGGAGCCGGCTGCGGTCGGGGAACACCGACGATCCAGCGCTCGAGCACCGGACCGAGGTCGCGGCCGGGGTCGCCGGCGATCGTCCAGGCGTCGGGGCCGTGGGCGGTCACGACCAGGTGCACGTCGAAGCCGGCGAGGGCGTCGAGGGCGAGCGCCGCCTGGGCGGGCTCCGCGGCCGCCAGCTGCGGCAGGCTGAGGACGACGGTGTCGCGGCCGGGCCGGCAGCCGGCGACGAGCGACGTCCAGGCGCCCTCGACCTCGTGCGCGCCGGTAGCCCCACTCGCGATGGGTGTGCAGCAGCTCGGCCGCCGCGCGCAGCAGCTGCTCGACGTCGTCGGCCGAGCGGACGCCGAGCTCGGCCAGCGCGCGTCGTCGCTGGGCGAGGGTGGCGGCGACGACCTCGCCGCTGCCGTCGTCGAGTCCGAGGTGGAGGAAGGCTCGTCGCCTGCTCATGTCGTCCAGCGTGACCGGCCGACGTGACGCAACGGTGAACGTCGCGTGTCACCGGAGCCGCGTGTCGCCGTCGAGTAGGTCGCCGCGGGTGCTGCCGACCCGGTAGAACACGTTCCAGTTCCGCTCTACGATGCCGGGATGATCACCAGCGACGCCGTCTCCTGGAACGCCCCGAACGACCCGCACCCGGCCCGGGCCGCCTCACAGCGCTCCTACTCCGCCGTCGCGAAGGGCGACCTCGAGGAGTGGCTCACCGGGTACGCCGAGGACGCCGTGATCGAGGACCCGGTCGGCATCTCGATGTTCGACCCGGACGGCGCCGGCCATCGCGGCCACGACGGCATCCGCGCGTTCTGGGAGAAGGCGATCGCGCCCATCGCCACCTTCGAGTTCGACATCCACGACTCGTTCGCCAACCCGGGCAGCAACACCTGCGCCAACATCGGCCGGATCCGCACGTCGTTCGCCGACGGCAGCCACACCACGACCGACCTGATCATGGTCTACGTCGTGCACGACGACGGCCGGGTCGCCTCGATGAAGGCCTACTGGGAGCCGGACCGCACCATGGCCAGCTTCACCCCGGCCGGCTGAGCCCGCTCAGCGGCAGCCACGGGCGAGCACGTAGCAGCGCAGCCGCGGCTCGCGATCGACGAACTCGCCCTCGAGGATCTCGGACTGCTGCTGCACCATCGCGGCGAAGTCGGCGAGCTGCTGCGCGCCGTCGGCCTCCGAGACCCCGGGCTGGAACTGCTCGGCACACACGGTGCGCGGGACGGCGCGCGGGATCGCCGGCCCGGGACGGTCGAGCGCGTCGACGACGAGGGCGGCCGCGACGGCGTCGACGGTGCCGATGGCCAGGTGCTCGGAGGTGTTGGCCGGGCAGATCCGCTGCACCGCCACGTTGGTGACCCGGTTTCGCGGGCCGCGGAGGAAGCCGGCCCGGGCCGGCGTCACCACCTCGTCGCGCTCGGTGACGATCACGGTGTAGTCGACGGCGGGGAAGGTCTCCTGGAAGGAGTTGAGGGCCCGCAGGAACCGGGAGCCGGCGGACTGCTGGAAGGTGGCGGCGTACCCGCCGCCCGAACCGCTCGAGCCACCGCCGGAGCCGCCGGCGTCGGTGCCGTGGTTGCTCGGGGCCATGCCGATGAGGTCGTCGACCATGCCCCGGGTGTCGGGCCAGAACCGCAGCGCCCAGCGCGGCGACATGCCGCCCTGGCTGTGGCCGAGGATCGAGATCTCGTCGCCGGAGCGCCGGTGCATCCGACGGATCGCGTGCACGATGTACTCCGCCGCCACCTGGATGTCACCGGTGGACTCGTCGGGCACGGTGACCCAGCACCACGGGATGCGCGAGCGAGTCGAAGTAGGGCGCGTAGTTCCACGCGAAGTTGTTGCGCGGGTCGGTGAAGGTGCCCGAGACCAGCAGCACGGGGTCCTCGCGCCGGCGGTCGAAGCCGGCGCCGCAGTGCAGCGAGGCACGCAGCGCGCGGGCGGGCACCGACAGCGGCGGGCCGGGCCGGTCGACCGGCGCGTAGCCGGTGGTGGGCGACCAGTCGGCGTCGGCGGCCACGGGGGCGACGGCGCCGTGACGAGAGCGGCGGCGAGGGCGGCGGTGACCAGCGCCCCGAGAACGCGGCGGAGGGGCGTCATCCGCGCAGCGTAGGACGGGCGGTCGGGTCCGGCGCGATGCCCGCGGGGGTGAGGCCCGGCTAGCTCGTGACGCGCTGGAGCCAGGTGACCAGCGGCCGGGTCGCGCGCCAGTCGTCGCGCACCACGGTGAGCAGCCCCGGGGTGTGGATCACCTTCTCGAAGCCGTAGCTGCGGGTGGCCATCAGCTGCTTGTGGCGCAGCAGGTCGATCCGCGGGTGGTCGGCGTCGTAGCCGCGCGGCCTCGTCTTGAGCTGCTCGCCGTGGATCTCGAACCCCTGCTTGCGCAGCTTCGTGAGGAGCCGCTTCAGCGCGGGACCGGTGCGGTCGTCGTCGATGGCGGCGCGGATGGCGGCCATCCGCTCGCCGTCGGCCCAGTAGAACCCGCCGCTCACCCGCACCCCGCGCGGCGAGATCTCGACGTACCACCCGGTCGACTCGCGCCACCTCCACGAACGCGCCCTGGTGGTTCTTGTACGGCGTCTTGTCCTTGGCGAACCGGACGTCGCGGTAGGGCCGGTAGACCTTGCGCTGCGTCCGTCGGGGGCGAACTCCGGTGCCAGCGCGTCGGCGAGCGCCACCATCGGCGCGCGCACCGCCTCGTCGTAGACGTGCTTGTGCGCCGTCCAGAACGACTTGGTGTTGTCGACCTCGAGGTCGTCGTAGAAGTCGAGGGCGGCCACCGGGAAGCCGTGGAACTCAGGCATGCGCCTTGGAGGTGCGTCCTTCGGTGGATCGCCTTCGGCCGTTGACCTCGCGTGGTTTCGACGCGCCCGTTCCGGCTTCGTGCCTCAGCCGGAGGGCTTGCTCAACCTGCGAGCGCTGCGGACCTGCGCTCCTTCGTCGCGCAGGTCCTGCGCTCTTGAGCGGATGACGAGATTCGAACTCGCGACATCGACCTTGGGAAGGTCGCGCTCTACCAACTGAGCTACATCCGCAGTGCGGGAATCCTAGCCGCAGTCCGCCGACGTGCGATGCGGGGCCGGTCGGTCCCGACTCGATAAGGTGCCCGCGTGCTGCTGTCCGACCGCGACGTCCTGGCCGAGATCGACGCGGGCCGGGTGGCGCTCGACCCGTTCGACCCGGGGATGATGCAGCCGTCGTCGATCGACGTCCGGCTCGACCGGTACTTCCGGGTCTTCGAGAACCACAAGTACCCGCACATCGACCCCGCGGCCGACCAGTCCGACCTCACGCGGATGGTGGAGCCCGACGGCGACGAGGCGTTCATCCTCCACCCGGGCGAGTTCGTGCTGGGGTCCACCTACGAGGTGATCTCGCTGCCCGACGACATCGCGGCGCGGGTCGAGGGCAAGTCGTCGCTGGGACGGCTGGGCCTGCTCACCCACGCCACCGCGGGCTTCGTCGACCCCGGCTTCTCCGGGCACGTCACGCTCGAGCTGGCCAACGTCGCGACGCTGCCGATCAAGCTCTACCCGGGCATGAAGATCGGGCAGTTCTGCTTCTTCCGGCTCTCCTCGCCCTCCGAGCACCCGTACGGCTCGGAGAAGTACGGCTCGCGCTACCAGGGCCAGCGCGGCCCGACGCCGTCGCGCTCGTACCAGAACTTCCACCGGACGGCGATCTAGCAGGCCTCAGATCTGGGAGAGGACGACGTCGCCGCTGACGGTCTTGATCCGCAGCTCGACGTGGTCGGCGCCCGGCTCGGGCTCGGCCGGCGCCCTCGAGGGTGGAGTGGATGGCGCCGGTGACGGTCGAGAGGTCGGTCCACACCGGGACGCCGGCGGGGATGCCGACGCGGACGTCGCCCGAGGCGCCCTTGCTGGTCAGCCGGCCGCGGCGCAGCCGCTCGACGACGACGTCGCCGCTGCCGGTGGTGAAGCTGACGTCGGAGGCGGCGTCGCGGACCGCGAGGTCGCCGGAGCCGGTCTTCGCCGACACCGTGGCGGTGCCGTCGCCGACCCGGACGTCGCCGGAGCCGGTGGAGACGACGACGTCGCCGTCGGCGTGGTCGACGCGGACGTCGCCCGACCCGCTCTTGACCCGCAGCGCCTGCACCTGGCCGACGACGATGTCGCCCGAGCCGGACTCGACGAGGGTGTCGCCGACCTGCTCGAGCGTCACGTCGCCCGAGCCGCCGCGGGCGTGGGTGGTGCCCAGCCGGCCGTGCGTCGTCAGGTCGGCGCTGCCGAGCTTGGTGGCGAGATCGCTGTCGAGCGGCACGGTGACGGTGATGTCGAGCCGTCGTCCGCCGGTGAACAGGCCGCCGTTCTGGCGGGGGGCGATCACGCTGAGGCGTCGTCCGCTCAGGTCGACGCGGGTCTCGTCGGCGCCGTCGCCGTCGACGGTGACGGTGGACTCGGCGGTCTCGGTGGCGCGGACCTCGACGGTGCCCTTGCCGTTCTCGACGTACAGCTCGACGGGCTCGGGGGTCTCGAAGGCGTGCTCGACCGGGGTGGTGGTGCTCATGGGTGCTCCTCGATGTCGGGTGGCGGTCAGGCGTGCTGGGTCAGACCCAGCCGGTCATGCGGCGGCCGGGGCGGCCGCCCTGGTTGAAGGGGAACGACGGCGGGGTGGGGACGCCGGGGATGCTCGAGAGGTCGACGTCGACGTGGATCGCGCCCTCGTGGGTGGCGGCGCGGACGACGCTCACCAGCCAGGTGTTGAGCGACTGGCCGGCCCGCGCGGCGGCGTCCTCGGCCCTGGTCTTGACCGACTCGGGCAGCCGCAGCGTGATGCGGGCGACGCCGTCCTCGACCTCCTCGCCCGGCGGGCCCGGGGGTGCGGGCGGCGCCGGTGGCGCGGGCGGGGCCGGCGGGGTGGCGGCCACCGCGGGGCCGGCGTCGACGACGAACGCGAGGTCGCGGCCGTCGAGCCGGACGTCGACGCCGCCGCTCGGCATCTCGGCGGTGATCTCGGCGCAGGCCTGGCTGATCGCCTCCATGAGCGCGAGCCGGCTGGCGGGCTCGAGCGCGAACCCGAGCCGCTCCGCGGTCCGCCGCTGCTCCTCACCCGCCCCGGCGGCCGCCGACTCCAGGTCGGCGATCAGCCGGTCGACGTAGGGAGTGATGTCCATGCGCACCATAGTGACATCACTATGACGTCATGTCGACACCACGGAGCGTGGACGGCGAGCACGACGGCCGGTCCTCACCCGTACGGCTGAGGCAGCCGTCACAACGACGCGCCTCTAGCGTCTCTAGGCGGCCCAGTCGTCCGGGAGGGGAAGTAGCATGTCCAGTGCTGAGCGGCACGCTGCCGATGGCGAGCGACACGATCATCGATGCGAACTTCGTCGACTACCTGATCGTCGTCATCTACTTCGCCTTCGTGCTCGGCATCGGCGTCCTGGCCCGGCGCCAGGTGTCGGACTCGGTCGACTTCTTCCTGTCCGGGCGCTCGCTGCCGGCGTGGGTGACCGGTCTGGCCTTCATCTCCGCCAACCTCGGCGCGGTCGAGATCATGGGCATGTCGGCCAACGGCGCCCAGTTCGGGTTGCCGGCGGTCCACTACTTCTGGATCGGCGCCATCCCGGCGATGCTCTTCCTCGGCGTCGTGATGATGCCCTTCTACTACGGGTCGAAGGTCCGCTCGGTGCCGGAGTTCATGCTCCGCCGGTTCGGCCCACCCGCGCACCTGGTGAACGCGATCTCCTTCGCGGTCGCCCAGCTGCTCATCGCCGGCATCAACCTGTTCCTGCTCGGCTCGATCATCAAGGCGCTGCTCGGCTGGCCGCTGTGGGTCGCGCTGATCGTCGCCGCCGCCGTCGTGCTCGCCTACATCACCCTCGGCGGCCTGTCGGCGGCGATCTACAACGAGGTGCTCCAGTTCTTCGTGATCGTCGCCGCGCTGACGCCGCTCACGCTGCTCGGCCTCGACGAGGTCGGCGGGCTGGGACGGACTCACCTCCGGCATCAAGGAGAACGCCGGCGTGGGCGACGCCGCGCCCGCGGCGCGACCAGCTCAACTCCTGGCCGGGTACGGCCGCTCACCGGCTTCGACCAGCGACTTCCTGTCGGTGGTCGGCATCGTGTTCGGGCTCGGCTTCGTGCTGTCGTTCGGCTACTGGACGACGAACTTCGTCGAGGTGCAGCGCGCGATGGCCTCGAACTCGATCTCCTCGGCCCGCAAGACGCCGATCATCGGCTGCGTTCCCGAAGATCTTCATCCCGGCGCATCACGATCCTGCCCGGCATGATCGCCGCCGTCGCGGTCGTCGAGATCACGCGATCTCAAGGCCGGCAACCCAGGTCCGGGCGGGGCGGCCGGCGGTGACATCACCTACAACGACGCCCTGCTGTACCTGATGCGCGACGTGATGCCCAACGGCCTGCTCGGCCTGGCGATCGCCGGACTGATGGCGGCGTTCATGGCCGGCATGGCGGCCAACGTGTCGGCCTTCAACACCGTCTTCAGCTACGACCTGTGGGAGTCCGTACGTGGTGGGCGACCGCGACGACGGCTACTACCTGAAGGTCGGCCGGACTGGCCACGGTCGGCGGCGTCGTGATCGCGATCTTCACCGCGACGCTGGCGTCGAACTTCAGCAACATCATGACCTACCTGCAGACGCTGTTCGGCTTCTTCAACGCCCCGCTGTTCGCCACCTTCATCCTCGGCATGTTCTGGAAGCGGATGACGGCGACGGCCGGCTGGACGGGACTGGTGTCGGGCACGCTCGCCGCCTGTCCTGGTGGCGTTCCTGAGCGAGGACGCGTTCGGCTCGCTGAGCCTCGGCGTCATCGCCGCTCGGCGGGCAGGGCGCCTCGTTCGTGGCCGCCGGCGCCGCGTTCGTCGTCGACATCGTGGTGAGCGTGGCGGTGTCGATGGTGCACCAGACCGAAGCGATCCGGCCGAGCTGCGCGGTCTCGTGTACTCCGAGACGCCGAAGCGAGGACCTCGTCGACGCCGACGAGGCCGTCCTACCCCTGGTACCAGCGGACGCTCCCCCTCGCCGGTATCGCGCTCGCCATGGTCGTCGTCCTGAACATCATCTTCTGAGGAGGGAGCAGTCATGAGCGAGAACGAGAAGCCGAGAAGCACACCGCGGGCGCGTTCGACATCCGCAACGTGATCGGTGCCCTCCTGCTGATCTACGGCGTGATCCTCACAGTCATGGGGGTCTTCGGCGATCCGGAGACCGACAAGACCGGCGACGTCAACGCCAACCTGTGGGCCGGCCTCGCGCTGCTCGTCGTCGGTGCGGTGTTCGTGGTGTGGGCCCGGCTCAGGCCGGTCGTCGTCCCCGACCACGTCGCCGACCCGGAGGACCTGAAGCCGCCGGGCCACTGATCCCGGAGCCCTACAGGTCGAACAGGGAACCGGAGTCGCTGATGTCGACGTCGGTCTTCGGCTGGTGGGAGGGTCCGCTGCTCGCGGGCTTCGGCTCCTCCTCCGGCTCGGGCTCCTCGTCGTCCGGCTCGTCGTCCGGCTCGTCGTCCGGCTCGTTGTCCGGCTCGTCGTCGGGCGTCTCGTCGGATGCCTCGGCCTCGTCCTCGGTCGACTCCTCCTCGAGCGCGACGGCGGTCGCCGAGGCCTCGGGGTCCGGCTCCGGCTCGGGCTCAGCTGCGGCAGCCGGCTCTGCCTCTGCCTCTGCCTCTGCCTCTGGCTCCGGCGTCGGCGTCGGCTCGGCCTTCGCCACCGGCTCGGGGGCGGCGATGTCGAACAGGGAGCCGCCGGAGCCCAGGTCCGCGGTCGGGGCGGGGGTCGGGGCTGGGGTCGGGGCGGGGTCGGGGCTGGGGTCGGGGTGGTCTCCGCCTCGGTGGCGGTCTCGGGCTCGGGCTCCGGCTCGGGCTCCGGCTCCGCCGCTGGCTCGGGCTCCGGCTCCTCGGTCTCGATGTCGAACAGCGAGCCACCGGTGCCGAGGTCGGCCTTCGTCTCCGCCTTGACCGGCTCGGGTTCCCTGTCCGGCTCGGGCTCGGACTTCGCCTCCGGCTCGGCCTTCTTCTCCGGCGCCGGCTCGTCCTCCTCGACGTCGAACAGGGACCCGCTGGAGGCGATGTCGGCGGTGGGGGAGCCCTCGACGCGGCGGTCGGCCTTGGCGTCGTCGGGGGTGGACTCGGCCGTCTCGGTCTTGGCGTCGGTCTCGGGCGCCGACTCGGTCTCGTCGAGCGACGGTTCGGCGTCCTCGGAGGTCGCCGTCGCGGTGACCTCCGCCTTGTCGTCGTCGGAGCCGAGGTCGAACAGCGAGCCGCCGGAGGAGGCCTTGGCGGCTTTCGCCTCCTCCTTCGGGGACGCGTCCTCGTCGGCGGTGTCGGCCGAGGTGTCGTCGTCGGTGTCGAAGAGCGACGAGCCGCCGGAGGCCTTCGCGGCCGGGCCCGCGTCCGCGGTCTCGACCACGGTGTCGTCGGTGATGGTGTCGTCGCCGGCCTCGGGCTCGGCCTTGGTGTCGACGTCGTCGCGGGCTTCGGTGGCGGCCTCGTCGGCGGCCTTGGCCTTGGCGCCGTTCTCGCTGCCCTGACCCGGCGCGAGCTTGGTGGCCTGCTCGCCCTTCACCGAGGCGAGCAGCATCTGCGCGACGTCGAGGACCTCGACCTCCTCGCGCGCGTCGCCCTTGGACTGGGCGGCGGTGAGGCCGTCGGAGAGCATGACCCGGCAGAACGGGCAGCCGACGGCGATCTGGTCGGCGCCGGTGCCGACGGCCTCGGCGGTGCGGTTCTCGTTGATCCGCGTGCCGATGTTCTCCTCCATCCACATGCGGGCGCCGCCGGCGCCGCAGCAGAAGGACCGCTCGGAGTTGCGCTCCATCTCCACGAAGGACGCCCCGGGCAGCACCTGGAGCAGCTCGCGCGGCGGCTCGTAGACGCCGTTGTGGCGGCCGATGTAGCAGGGGTCGTGGTAGGTGATCGAGCGCTTGTGGGCGCCCGCGCCGTCGTTGACCGGCGTCAGCTTGCCCTCGCGCACCAGCCGGTTCAGCAGCTGGGTGTGGTGGACGACGTCGAGCTCGATGCCGAACTCGCGGTACTCGTTCTTGAGCGTGTTGAAGCAGTGCGCGCAGGTCGAGACGACCTTCTTGACCTTGTACTCCTTGAACGTCTCGACGTTCTGCTGCGCGAGGCCCTGGAACACGAACTCGTTGCCGGCGCGGCGGGCGGAGTCACCGGTGCAGGTCTCGCCGGTGCCGAGCACGCCGAAGGAGACGCCGGCGATGTCGAGCAGCTCGGCGACGGCGCGGGTGGTCTTCTTGGCGCGGTCCTCGTAGGCACCGGCGCAGCCGACCCAGAACAGCCACTCGACCTCGTCGAGCGACTCGATCGTGTCGTCGCGCCCACGACCTTCACCTCGACGTCGAGGCCCTTGGTCCAGTCCAGCCGCGCGTTCGGCGACATGTTCCACGGGTTGCCCTTGTTCTCCATGCCCTTGAAGAGCTGGTTGAGCTCGGCCGGGAAGTTCGACTCCACGAGCACCTGGTAGCGGCGCATGTCGACGATGTGGTCGACGTGCTCGATGTCGACCGGGCACTGGTTGACGCAGGCGCCGCAGGTGACGCACGACCACAGCACGTCGGGGTCGATGACGCCGTAGACCGACTCGTCGCCGATGAGCGGCCGCTCGACCTCCTTGGTCAGGGTGTCGTTGCCCGTCGAGCATCTTCTCGCGGCCGGCCTCGTCGGCGAGCGTGTAGTCGCCGCGCGCGAAGGCGTGGTCGCGCAGGTTGAGGATGAGCATCTTCGGCGACAGCGGCTTCTCGGTGTTCCAGGCCGGGCACTGGCTCTGGCAGCGACCGCACTCGGTGCAGGTCGCCATGTCGAGCAGGCCCTTCCACGAGAAGTCCTCGATGCTGCCGACGCCGAGGCTGGCGTCCTCGTCCATGTCCTCGATGTCGTCGAGGGTGACCGGCTTGCCGCCGCGAGGTGAGGGGCACGACGGCGCCGAGCGCCACCGGGCGGCGCGAGAACAGCACGTTCAGCGGCGCCACGAAGATGTGGAGGTGCTTGGAGTTCACGACGTCGACGAGGAACACCAGCATGATGCCGATGTGCAGCAGCAGCCCGATGCCGATCAGCGTGTGGCTGTCGGGCAGCACGGTGCCGAGCGCGTGCGACAGCGAACGCCGCCTTGCCGAACCCGTCGCCCGGCTCGCCGTGCCCGGCCTGCTCGTGGGCGGAGACCGCGCCGCGGTAGAGGAACAGCGTCCAGACGACGTTGAAGATCATGAACAGCACGACGTACGCGCCGCCGAGGTGCGAGCCGGAGAACCGCGACTGGCGGCCGAGCTTCGACGGCGCCTCGCGCACCCGGATCCACCAGAAGACCGCGATGCCGACCAGCGCCATGATCGCGATGAAGTCCTGGGCGAAGCCGAGCGGACCCCAGGTGCCGAAGACCAGGAAGTGCCAGCTCGGGTCGCGCGTGATCATCGCGCCGTAGGCCTCGAGGTAGACGGTGCCGAGGATGACGAACGCCCAGAACACGAAGAAGTGGGCGGCGCCCGGCATCGACCACTTGAGCAGCTTCTTCTGGCCGAAGACCTCGACGACCTGGGTCTTGAGGGCGCGGCCGAGCTTGCCGGTGACCCCCTTGATGCGGTCAGGAGCGGGTTGGCCGCTCGAGATGAGGCGGAACAGGAACACGATCCGCTTGCCGGCGAGGGCGAGGCCCACGACGGTCATCACCGCGCCGATCACGAGCACCCACAGGGGCATGTCCACCGACGTTCTCCCAACCTGTCGCCGTCAGCGACATCCGAGGCGCAGCCTAGGGGCCGCACGGGTCACCCGAGAGTGGCCCGCCGCCCGCTGAGGACTCTACCGACAGGTAACTTAGGCGCGGACGCCGACCACCCGGCCGCCGGGCCCGAACTCGATGGTCATCATCACCCGGTCGTCCGTCGGCGGTGCGGGCGCAGACGCCGTACTCGGTGCCGAGCCGTCGGAACGGCTGCCCCACCTCGCGCATCACGCGGGTGGTGGTCATGCCCGGGCGGACCGTCGACCAGCAGCTGGGAGACCGTGAGCCGCAGGCCCGGGTTGCGGCAGGAGTCGGGCGCGATGCCGATCGAGCGCTCCCACATCTGCAGGTAGGCCTCGGTGCCGCGCGCCATGTCGTCGAGCAGGCCGGCGCCGTCGCCGCCGTGCTGCCGGCCGGCCACCATCCGCAGGTCCTGGACCCAGTCGGGGTAGAGGCCGTACTGCGCGACGCCGTCGACGTTGATGTCGTAGACCCGCTGCCCGGCGCGCTGCTTGTCGATGACGACGCCGTTGAGGCCTCGGAACGGGTAGGTCACCGGGTTCGGCACGTCGGCGCCGCGCGCGGCGCCCTGCGCGCCGAGGCCGTTGATGTCGGCGCCGAAGCCCATGCCCCAGTAGTAGCGGGAGTCGGCCCAGCCGACGTGCCGCCGCCACTTGTCGACGAAACCGGTGGAGTCGCCGGCGTACGGGGTGATGAAGCCGCCGTCGCGGTAGATGCGCGGGTAGGTGTCGGGCGTCGCCCACGAGTGGCTGGAGATGACGCCGGGGTGGCCGATCTCCTCGATGACGTCCATCGCCGCCTGCCGCGCCTTCACGCTCAGGTGGTCGGGGTCGAAGATCATCCCGCGCTCGCGCGAGCTCGCGCACCGTGTGCTCGCCGAGCGAGGTGAGGCCGCGGGAGTTGCAGTGCGCCGGGGGCGGGTAGACCGGCAGCGCCGGCAGCCCGCCCGGGCCGAAGACCTCGCTGACCGCGCCGAACAGCGCGTCCTGCTGCTCCGGGGAGATCTCCGGGTGCCGCCGAGCTGGGTGCGGTCGGAGCTCTCGCCGTCGGCCGGCTCGCAGTGCTCCATGTCCCAGAAGCTGTTGGTCTCGAGGAAGTTGGCGCTGTTGACGACGACGCCGGTCGTGCCGTCGTCGCCCGCGACGCCGGCGAGCGCGTTGTCGAACTTGTTGACGAGCTCCATCTGGCGCACGCCCATGCCGTACATCTCGTCGATCTGGCCGGGTGATGTCGTCGGCGGTGCAGGCCGGGACGTCGCCGCCGGGCAGCGCCTTGAAGGTGCAGCCGAACGGCACGCTGGTCTCGATGCCCATCACCACGGCCATCTGACCGTTGTTGATGACCCGGCGCGCCTGCATCGGGTCGGTGACGATCCGGTAGAAGCCCCGGCCGGGTCCGCCGAACTGGGCGTCGACGTAGCGCTCGAACTGGCGCATCCGCCGGGCCTGGAGCCGGATCGAGTCCATGTCGTCGCAGGAGTTGCGCTTGAGCGGGTAGATCTCGCACAGCTTGTTGTTCTCGACGAGCAGGTTGACCAGCAGCCGCTGGCCGCCGCGCCACGACCGCTCCATCCACCGGTAGTAGGTGCCCTCGTGGGTGAGCGACTCGGGCGCGGGCCAGTCCTTGAACGTCGGCCAGCCGACCGGGTCGTGGCTGGGGCGCTCGGAGAGGAACGCCTCGAGCAGCGCGCCGTTGCCGCCGGTGAGCGTGTGGTCGTCGCAGTCGACGAGCGCGTACTCGACGCCGTACTTGTCCCACGGCTTGCCGCAGTGCACCTCGCCGCCGAGGAACTCATACGCCATGCCGTGGGTGTGGGCGTCGATGTAGCCGCGCACCTCCTGGTAGGCGCTGACCCCGGCGTGCGGGTTGCCCCGGACGTCGATCTGGCTCTCGGGGTAGGCGGTGCAGCCGGGCAGGTTCTCGATCACGAACTGGGCGGCGGCGGCGTCGCCGCTGCGCACCGCGAGCCGCCCGTCCGCCACCACCAGCTTGCGGCCGCCGGGCAGCGTGAACCGGTAGCGGCGCGGGGCGCTCGTCGCCGCGGACGGCGGTGACGGTCCACTCGCCGTCGCGGGCTCGGGTCGGGCCGGCCGGCGACGGCGCCGGGCGTGGTGCCGTCCGGCGTGCCACCGCTGAGGAACCCGCGGCCGGTGCGGCCGAGCAGCAGGTAGGTGCCGAGGTCGGTGGCCTTGAAGAAGAAGCGGGCGGCGCGGCGGGCCGGGATCCGGCTCATCGGGTAGGCCTGCGGGTTCCGCCGCAGGTAGAGGCCGGCCGGCGTGCGCAGGGTGTAGCAGCCGTTCGCCATCGCGTAGCGGTCGACGGGGTGGTACGTGCGCGGCCGGGTGAACGGCACCGGCACGAGCGTCGGGGTCGGGCAGCGCCCGCTCGGACTCGACGAAGTCGGCGGCGTCGCGGCGCTGCGCGGCGGTGGTGGGGTCGACGGCGCCCTCGGAGACGGTCTCGCCGCCTCGCGCCAGCGCGTTCTTGAAGCGGGGTCGTGGGTGTGGGCCGGGCGTGCCCGGCGGGTCGGTGTGCGGCAGGCCGCGCGCGGCCTTCGACGGCCTCGTTCTGCTGCGCCAGCGACAGCGCGCTGCTGCCCGCGCCCGGCGCCCGGCAGCGCGAGCGCGGTGGCGACCAGCGCGAGGGCGACGGTGGCCGCGGCGAGCAGCCGTCGGGCCGGCGGGCGGACGTCGTCGCGAGGGAGCAGACTCATGGCGATCCGTTCTGTGACGCCGCTCACCCCACGTGGCGGCGCCTCACTGTAGGCCGGATCCGGTCCGGTCCTCGCTCGATCGGATGGAGACCCGTCGATGCTCAGCCCGGACGCCTACAGTCGTCGAGGTGACCGAGTACCTGCGCATCGGCGAGGTCGCCTCGGCGGTCGGCGTCAGCGTCGACACCCTGCGGCGCTGGGAGGCCGAGGGCCGGGTCGCGTTCGAGCGGCAGGGCGGTCGCCGGGTGCTGCCGGCCGACCGGCTCGGCCGGCCTGCTGGCCTCGCACAGCCCGACGCGGGGCGGCACCAGCGCCCGCAACCGGCTGCCCGGCGTGGTGGTCTCGGTCGAGCGGGACGGCGTCATGGCCAAGGTCGAGCTCGCCTGCGGCGACTTCCGGGTGGTGTCGCTGATGAGCCGCGAGGCCGCCGACGAGCTGGAGCTGGCGCCGGGCTCGCGCGCCACCGCCGTCGTGAAGGCCACCACGGTCATCGTCGAGGCCTGAGCCGCCGCGTGGCAGACTGCACCTAGATGTTGCCTAGGTGAAGGGGTCCGGTGCGCGTCTGCTCCCTGCCCGTCGGGCTCGCCGTCGCCCTCGCCGTCGGCTCCCTCGCCGCCTGCGACGACGGCGGCGGGACGGCGAGCAGGGTCACCGTGCTCGCCGCGGCGTCGCTCACCGAGCACCTTCGAGGCGCTGGCCGAGCAGTTCGAGGAGGAGCACGACGGCGTCGAGGTGTCGTTCTCGTTCGACTCCTCCGCCACGCTCTCGACCAGCAGGCGGTCGAGGGGCGCCGGGCGACGTGCTCGCCACCGCCGACGAGCGCACGCATGCAGGACGCCGTCGCCGCCGGCGCCGTGGACGGCGACGCCGACGTCGTTCGCCACCAACGTGATCACCCTGGTGGTGCCGGCCGAGAACCCGGCGGGCATCGAGAGCATCGAGGACCTCGACCAGGACGGCGTCACCTACGCCGTGTGCGTCGACACCGCGCCGTGCGGCGCGTCCGCCGCGACGCTGCTCGACAGCGCTCGAGATCGGCAACGAGCCCGCCACCGAGGAGGTGGACGTGAGGCGACGCTCCAGAAGGTCACCTCCGGCCAGGTCGACGCCGGCCTCGTCTACGTCACCGACGCCGTGGCCGCCGGCGACGACGTCCGGCAGATCGACGTCCCCGAGGCCGACGCCGAGCCGCAGGTCTATCCAATCGCCCTGCTGCGAGCAGTCCGAGGACGCCGACCTGGCCCGGGAGTTCGTCGACCTCGTGCTCTCCGCGGACGGACAGCGGCTGCTCGCCGACGCCGGCTTCGGCCCCGCGCCCGTGACCCGCCCCGTGATCGGCGCGTGACCAGCCCCGTCCTCGGCCGCCCGCCGCTGCTGCTGGTGCTGCCGGCGCTGGTGGCGGCGGTGTTCCTGCTGGTACCGCTCGTCGCGCTGGCCGTCGACACCCCCTGGACCGACCTGGCCCGACTGCTCGGCACCGCGGAGGTGCGCGACGCCCTGCGGATCACGCTGGTCACGTCCCTGGCCACGGTGGTCGGCCTGCGTGGTCGCGGGCACGCCGCTCGCGTGGCTGCTCGCGCGCGTGCCGTTCCGCGGGCGCGGGCTGCTGCGGGCGGCCGTGGTGGTGCCGCTGGTGCTGCCGCCGGTGGTGGCCGGCGTCACCCTGATCTCCGCGTTCGGCGCCGGCGGCCTGCTCGGCGGGCCGTACGAGCGGTTGACCGGCGGGATCATCCCGTTCACCACCGTCGCCGTGGTGATCGCCCACACCTTCGTCGCGATGCCGTTCTACGTGCTCGCCGTGGAGGGTGCGTTCCGGTCGGCCGGCGCGGGCCACGACGTGGTGGCCGCGACCCTCGGCGCCGACCGGTGGACGACGTTCCGCCGGGTCACCCTCCCGCTCGCCCTGCCCGGGCCTCGTGGCGGGCTGTGCGCTGGCCTGGGCCCGGTCGCTCGGGGAGTTCGGCGCCACCATCACCTTCGCCGGCAACTACCCGGGCACCACCCGCACCATGCCGTCGCTGATCTACACCGAGCTGCAGGGCGACGAGGAGGTGGCCCGCACCCTCAGCCTGGTGCTGCTCGTGCTGTCGGTGGTGGTGCTGGCCGCGCTGCGCGACCGCTGGCTGCGGGTGCCGTGACCGCCGCGACCGGACCCCGTCCCGTGCGCGGGCTGGCGGTCGACGTCGCGGTGCCCGGCCGGGTCACCGCCGCGTTCACCGCCGAGCCGGGCGAGGTGGTCGCCGTGCTCGGCCCAACGGCGCCGGCAAGTCGACACTGCTCGCCGCGGTCGCGGGGCTGCTCGGCGACGTCGGCACCGTCGAGGCTGGCGGCGCCACCTGGTCGGCGCCCGGCCACGCGCCGGTGCTCGTGCGGCACCGCCGGCTGGGCATGGCCTTCCAGGGGCAGCAGCTCTTCCCGCACCTGAGCGCGCTGCACAACGTGGCCTTCGGCCCCCGCAGCCGGGGGACGTCGCGGGCCGCGGCACGCGAGGTGGCCCAGGAGTGGCTCGACCGGTTCGGCATCGGCGACCTGGCGGGGCGCCGTCCGGGTGACCTCTCCGGCGGACAGGCGCAGCGGGTGGCGCTGGCGCGGGCGCTCGCCGTCGACCCGCTGGTGCTCCTGCTCGACGAGCCGTTCTCCGGGCTCGACGTCGGCGTCGCGGCCGCGCTGCGGGTCGAGCTGGCGCAGCACCTGCGCGACTTCGCGGGCGTGACGTTGCTCGTGACCCACGACGCGCTCGACGCGCTCACGATGGCCGACCGGGTGCTGGTGCTCGACGACGGCGCGGTGGCGCAGGACGGGCCGCCCGCGGAGGTGGCCGCGCGGCCGCGCACCGACCACGTGGCGCGGCTCGTGGGGCTGAACGTGCTGCGGGACGACCAGGCCCGGTTGACGGCGTTCCGGCCCGACGCCGTCACCGTCTCGCTCCGCGAGCCGGAGGGCTCCGCCCGGCTGCGGTGGCCCGGGACCGTGACCTCGCTGGTGCCGCACGGCGACGCCGTCCGGCTCCGGGTGGAGCGCACGGACGGCGTCGTGCTGCTGGCGGACGTGACGCCCGAGGCGAGCGTCGACCTCGGACTCACCCCCGGCCAGGACGTCTGGCTCGCGGTGAAGGCGACCGCCGTGAGGACCTACGACCGCTGAGGCGCCTCAGTCCTGGAGCGCCTGGATCGCGTCGTGCACGTCGAGGGTGCGGCGGGCGGACTCGACGTGGAGGTTCTCGACCATCCGGCCCTTGTAGGTGACGACACCGGAGCCGGCGCCGTCCTCCCAGGCCCCGATCAGGCCGCGGGCGTCGTCGACGGCCTGCTCGGACGGCGCGAACGCCTCGTTGGCGCCCTCGACCTGGCCCGGGTGGATGAGGGTCTTGCCGTCGAAGCCCATCTCGCGGCCCTGGCGGCACTCGGCGAGGAAGCCGTCGGAGTCCTTGACGTCGTTGAAGACGCCGTCGAGCACGGCGAGACCGGCCGCCCGGCCGGCGAGCAGGATCTGGTGGAGGCTCGGCAGGATCGGGGTGCGGCCCGGCACGTGCTCGGCGTAGAGCTCCTTGACCAGGTCGTTGGTGCCGATGACGAAGGCGGCGAGACGCTCGGAGGCGCGCGCGATCGCGAGGACGTCGAGGATCGCGAGCGGCGTCTCGACCATCGCCCACAGCCGGGTGTGGTCGGGGGCCCCGCCCTTCTCCAGGCCGGCGACCAGCCGCCGCACCTGGTCGGCGCTGTCGACCTTCGGCACCACGACGGCGTCGGGTCCGGCCGCCGCGGCTGCGGCGAGGTCGGCCTCGTGCCACTCGGTGCCCTCGCCGTTGACCCGGATCGTGACCGTGCGACGTCCGTACTCACCCGACGCGGCGGCCGCACAGGCGGCCTCGCGCGCGGCGGGCTTGTCGTCGGGGGCGACGGCGTCCTCGAGGTCGAGGATCAGCCCGTCGCAGTCGATCGACTTCGCCTTCTCCAGGGCGCGCTCGTTCGAGGCCGGCATGTAGAGCACCGACCGGAGCGGTACGTGCTCGCTCACTCGGCGTCCTCCGGGTCGGAGTCGATCGCGGCGTAGGCCTCGGCCAGCTCGGGGTCGACCTCGGCCAGCCGCTCGGCGAGCTCGACCATCACCAGGCACTGCTTGAGGGAGGCGTCGTCCTCCATCTTGCCGTCGAGCATCACCGCGCCGGTGCCGTCGCCACTCTGCCCACCCATGGCGGCGACCACCCGGCGGGCGTGGGCGACGTCGTCGACGCTCGGGCTGAACACCGTGTTGGCGATGGCGATCTGCTTCGGGTGCAGGCTCCAGGCGCCGACGCAGCCGAGCAGGAACGCGTTGCGGAACTGGTCCTCGCACGCGACGACGTCGGTGATGTCGCCGAACGGCCCGTAGTAGGGGTAGATGCCGTGCATCGCGCAGGCGTCGACCATCCGCGCGATCGTGTAGTGCCACAGGTCCTGCTGGAAGGTGGCGCGCGGCGGCGTCGATGCCGTCGGGGCGCCGGCGGGCGGGTCCTCGCGCACGAGGTAGCCGGGATGGCCGCCGCCGACGCGGGTGGTCTTCATGCGGCGGTCGGCGGCGAGGTCGGCCGGGCCGAGCGAGAGGCCCTGCATCCGCGGGCTGGCGCCGCAGATCTCCTCCACGTTGGCCATGCCGCGCGCGGTCTCGAGGATCGCGTGCACCAGGATCGGCCGGTCGAGCCCGGCCTTGGCCTCGAGCTGGGCGAGGAGCCGGTCGACGTAGTGGATGTCGGCGGCGCCCTGCACCTTCGGCACCATGATCACGTCGAGCTTGTCGCCGATCTCGGTGACGAGCCGGGTCAGGTCGTCGAGCACCCAGGGGCTGTCGAGGGCGTTGACGCGGGTCCACAGCTGGGTCGGGCCGCTCTGCCCGCCGAGATCGGCCGTCTCCTTCCCGATCGTCACGAGCCCCTCGCGCGCGGCCTCCTTGTTGTCGGCCTTGACGGCGTCCTCGAGGTTGCCGAGCAGCACGTCGACGGTGCCGACCATGGCGGGCACCTTCGCCGCCATCTTGGCGTTGCTCGGGTCGAAGAAGTGGATGGCGCGGCTCGGCCGGGACGGGATCTCGCGCAGCGGCTCGGGGGCGCCGACGGCCAGCGGCCGGAAGAAGTCGCGGGCGCTCTGGTCAGACATGCGGCGGAACCTAGCAGCGCGGAGCCGCCCCCGCCCTATGACCTAGGTCCCACGCCCGCGCCGCCACCGACGGCGGCGCGACGGCGGCCGACTCCGGTGCGGCCGGGGGAGCCGACCGACGACGGGCGGCAGCCCGCTCCCGCCAGCCGGCGACGGTCGGCTCGACGTCGCGCGGCATGGTGATCAGCGGCGGACCCTCCGGGATCGAGTAGCGGGCCCGGATGACGCGGGCGTTGAAGTCCTCCACCTCGCGGCGGACCTCGCTCTCGCGGACCAGCCGGTCGAGCTTCGCGTCGAGCTCGGCGTCGTCCTTGCGCAGCTGGAGGCTGGCGGGGAGCACGGCGATGTTCTCCCGCTCGATCAGCTTCTTGAGCCACCAGTCGGGGTCGTGGGTGTCGCCGAGCTCGAGCGGCTTGCCGGCGCCGGGCAGGTCGTCGAAGTCGCCGCGGGCCATCGCCCGCTGGATCTGGAGGTCGACCCAGGTCTGCTGCTGGGCGATCCGGGCGCGGGCCGCGGCCCGGCCGTCGGGCCGCGTTGCGGGCCGGGGTTCGGGGGCGGGGTCGGCGTCGTGGTCGGTCATGTCGTCTCCACCGACGATTTTACCGGCCCCGCCGAGCGACGAGGACGACGTCGACCCGCCCGAAAGTTTCGGGCGGGTCAGCGCCAGTGGCCGGTGTGGACGACGTCCTGCCAGGGCATCCGGGGTCGGGTGCGGGGGGAGCCGGCGGCGCCGCCGGACTCCGGGTGGCCGAGGGTGATCGCGCCGACCGGGTCGAACCGGTCGGGGATGCCGAACGCCGCGCGCACCCGGTCGACCCGCGGCGGCGGGACGCCGAAGAAGCAGGCGCCGAGGCCGGCGTCGGTGGCGGTCTGGAGCACGAGCAGCGCGGCCATGGCGGCGTCCATGTGCCAGAACGGCATCGGCCAGCGGGCCTCGTCGCGGTCGGTCCAGCCCTTGTCGGCCTCGGCGTAGCGGTCGAGGTAGGCGGCCTTGCTGCTGCACGGGAGGATCACCACCGGGGCGCGCATCATGCCGGCCAGCCACCGGTCGGGGTCGTCGAGGCCGTCGGCGGTGGCCTCCCAGTAGCGCCGGACCGACTCGGGGGTGTCGAGCCGCAGGAACGCCCAGCCCTGCGAGAAGCCCGCGCTGGGGGCGTGGGTGGCGTTCTCGAGGGCCCGGTCGACGACGGCCGGGTCGACGGGCGCCTCGGTGTAGCGGCGCACCATCCGGCGCCGTCGGACGACGTCCTGGAACTCCATGGCGCCAGTGTCCCGCGCCCCGTCCGCGTCTAAGGCACCCCCGGGGGCAGGCGCGACCGGAGATAGGGCATCTGCCCGATGTGCGGCCCTACCTCAGACGGCGAATCTCGTCGTACTGAGGTCGCAGGAGGTGGCCTCGGGATCCGAGGAGGAGAACGACATGAACAGCTTCGACATCGCCAAGGCCGAGGTCGCCTACCGCGGCGACCGGATCCACCAGGACCTCAGCGGGCTGCGCCGCCGCCACACCGCGCATCCCCTTCGCGGGACGACGCGCCGAGGTGAACCGGCGCGCACGGTGACCCCGTGTCGGAGGTGGTGCCACGATGTGGCCCGTGGCCATCCACAGCAGCCGCACCATGGTCGGACGTGACGCCGAGCTGACGGAGATCGCTTCGTCGCTCGGCGTTCGTCCGTCCCGGCCCCCGCACGAGCTGTCCGACGTCCTCCTCTCGGGCGACGCCGGCGTGGGCAAGACCCGCATCCTCCGCGCGCTCCGCGACCTCGCCGTCACCGACGGCTGGCAGGTCTTCGCCGGTCACTGCCTCGACTTCGGCGACAGCGCGCTCCCCTACCTCCCGTTCTCCGAGGTGGTCGGCCGGCTGGCCGCCGACCTGCCCGACGTCGTGGCCGACGTCACCGCCGCCCACCCGGCCCTGGTCCGGCTCCAGCCCGTCCGGCGGGTGATGGGCGAGCGCGACGTGGTCGACGCCGACTCCGCCGCGCTCGACCGCGCCGACCTGTTCCGCGCCATGCAGGCCGTGCTCGAGGCGGCCGCCGCCGCCCGGCCCGCTGCTCCTCGTGATCGAGGACACCCACTGGGCCGACCGCTCGACCCGCGACATGCTCAGCTTCCTCCTCTCCCGCGTCGACTCCGGCGGCTTCGCGGTGATCGCCTCCTACCGCTCCGACGACCTCCACCGGCGTCACCCGCTGCGCCGGCAGGTGGCCGAGTGGTCGCGGCTGCGCGGCGTCGACCGGGTGGCGCTCTCCCCGCTGGCCGACGACGCCGTGCGCGCGCTGGTGGCCGAGCTCGTGCCCGGCGGCCTGCCCGAGGACGAGCTCGCCGAGATCGTGGCCCGCGCCGAGGGCAACGCGTTCTTCGTCGAGGAGCTCACCGCCGCGGCCGCCGAGCCCGGCGTCTGGGTGCCGGCCGACCTCGCCGACGTGCTGCTGGTGCGGCTCGACCGGCTCGACGACGACGCCCGCCAGGTGGTGCGCACGGCCAGCGCCAGCGGCCGCCGGGTCGGCCACGACGTGCTCGCGGCCACCTCCGGGCTCGGCCACCGACGCCCTCGACGAGGGGTTGCGCCAGGCGCGTGGAGATGAACGTGC
The DNA here is from genome assembly GCA_963845795.1 of uncultured Actinomycetota bacterium. Lineage (GTDB taxonomy): Bacteria > Actinomycetota > Actinomycetes > Propionibacteriales > Nocardioidaceae > Nocardioides. Next base: position 483,272 of record CAWJTG010000018.1, read on the forward strand.
TGGTGGCCGAGCGCGGTGGCTACGCGTTCCGGCACGCCCTGCTCGGCGAGGCGGTCTACGACGACCTGCTGCCCGGCGAGCGCGCCCGGCTCCACACCGCCTACGTCACCGCCTTCGAGGGCGGCGCCGCCCGCGGCACGGCCGCCGAGCTCGCCCGCCACGCCCGGCTGGCGATGAACCGCGAGGCCGCGCTGTCACCGCCAGCGTGCGGGCCGGCAACGAGGCGGCCGGGGTCGGCGGCCCCGACGAGGCGGCCGCGCACTACCAGCAGGCGCTCGAGCTGCTCGGCGACGGCGGCGCCGAGCTCGACGCCGGCGACGCTCGGCATCGACCTGTCCAAGCTCGTCGTCAACGCCGCCGTCGCCCTCACCGCCTCCGGCGACGCCGAGCGCGCGGTCGCCGTCGATCGAGGAGCAGCTCGACCGGCTGCCCGCCGACGCCTCCGACACCTGGCGCTCCCGCATGCTCTCAGCGCAGGCGCACGCGCTGCTGATCACCGAGATCGACGCCGACGTCGTCGGGCTGTCGGCCCGCGCGGTCGAGCTGGCGCCCACCGGCGAGAGCGGACTGCGGGCCCGGGTGCTCGGCCACCCACGCCCGCATCCTCGCCGGCTACGAGCGCTACGAGGAGGCCGAGGAGGTCGCCGTCGACGCCCTCGAGCTGGCCGAGCGGCTCGACCTCGGCGACCTGGTCTCCGACGCCTTCACCACGCTCGGCTTCCTCAAGCGCACCGGCCCGAAGGACGCGCTGCGGGCCGCGCTCGCCGAGGCCGTCGAGCGGGCCGAGCAGTCGCGGCGCGGTCGAGGCGCGAGCTGCGGGCCCGCTACCTGCTGGGCCGCAACCACCAGGACTGGGGCGAGCTGGAGCGCGGCCGCCACTGGTTCGCCTCCGGCGCCGACGTCGCCACGCGGCCGCGGTCTCACCTGGGCGCCGTACGGCTTCGACGCCCGCTGGCAGCTGGCGTGGATCCGGTTCGCGCGCGGCGAGTGGGACGACGCGCTCGCGCTGCTCGCCGCCGTCCCCGGGTCGCCGGCCGCCGCCGATCCCGCGGGCGATGCTCACCTCGCTGCGGCTGCACATCCAGCAGGTGCGCGGCGACGACGTCGCCGCCCGCGTCGCCGGACTGCGGCCGTTCTGGCCGCGGGAGGGCGCGGTCGGCATCGTCGCCGCGCCGGTCGAGATGGTCGCGGCGGCCCGCGCGGGCGACGCCGCGGGCGTGCTCGGCGTCTACCACGACGTGGTGGCGGTGCTCAGCCGGATCTGGCACGAGTGGTTCAGCGCCCGGGTGCGCCTGGCCGCGGTGGCCGCGGGCGCGCTCGCCGACGTGATGCCGCGCCTCAGCACCGCCGAGCGCGAGGTGTTCGCGGGCCACGTCGACCGGCTGCACGCCGACGGCCACACCGTGCTGGAGCGCTACACCGACCCCTCCGACCACTGGGGGCCCGAGGGCCGCGCCTGGGTGAGGCGGCTCGACGCCGAGACCCTGCGCGCGCGGTGGCTGGCCGGCGTCGACGCCCCGGAGGCCGAGGTGCTCGTGGAGACCTGGCGCGAGACCGAGAAGCTGTTCGAGGACTTCGGGCACGTGCCCGAGCTGACCGCCGTCCGCGTCACGCTGGCCGGCATCCTGCGCGCCACCGGCGACGTCGCGGCGGCCCGCGAGACCGGCGACCTGGCCCGGGAGGCGGCGCGCGCGCTCGGCGCGCAGTCGCTGCTCGACGCGCTCACCGCCTCCGGTGCGGCCTCGGCCGACGCGCGTCGAGCCCGAGCTCGACGCGCTCACCGCCCGCGAGCTCGAGATCCTGCGGCACGTGGCCGAGGGCCGCAGCAACGGCGACATCGCCAAGCTGCTCTTCATCAGCCCGAAGACGGTGAGCGTCCACGTGTCCAACATCCTCGGCAAGCTCGGCGCCGCCGGCCGCACCGAGGCGGCGGCGATCGCACGCCGACGCGGGCTCCTCGGCTGAGAGGCCGCGCCAGGCGCGCCTACCATCACTGCATGGTGGACCTCTCCGACGTCCCGGCGCTCACCGCGCAGCGGTTCCGCACGATGAGCTCGATGGGCGAGGGCGGACTGCCGCCGGTGCCGACCGAGGGGCTGCCGCCCGGGCCGTCGTGGCCCGCGATCGCGCAGACCGTGGCGCTGCTCCGGTTCCGCCACCGGTTCCACCCCTACCTCCACCGCAAGTACGGCGACGTCTACACCGTGCGCCTGGTGCCGAGCGGGCGTCCGCTGGTGATGGTGACCCGGCCCGAGCACGCCAAGGAGGTCTTCGCCGGCGACCCCGAGGTGTTCCACGCCGGCAAGGGCAACGCGATCCTCGGGCCGGTGATGGGCCGGCACTCGCTGCTCCTCCAGGACTCGGTGGAGCACAAGCGGGCCCGCAAGCTGCTCATGCCGGCCTTCAACGGCCAGGCGCTCAAGGAGTACGCCGACCTGGTCTCCGACCTCGCGCGCGCCGAGGTCGACACCTGGGACGACGGCTCGAGGTTCCGGTCGCTGGACCGGATGAACCGGCTCACCCTCGAGGTGATCCTGCGCGTCGTCTTCGGTGTCACCGACGAGGCGCGGCTCGCGGCGCTGCGGCCGCGGGTGAACGCCACGGTCGAGGTGAGCCCGGCGGTGCTGCTCGGCTGGACCTACCCGCGGCTCCAGAAGCACGGCATCTGGAAGCGCACGGTCGACAACCAGCACGCGCTGGACCGGCTGATCTTCGCCGAGATCCGCGAGCGTCGGACCGCTCCCGACCTGCACGAGCGCTCCGACGTGCTGTCGCGGCTGATCGTCGGCACCGAGGAGGAGGGCGACCCGCTCTCCGACGTCGAGCTGCGCGACCAGCTCGTGACGCTGCTGCTCGCCGGGCACGAGACCACGGCCACCGCGCTCGCGTGGGCGATGTACGAGGTCGGCGGCTCGGCCGAGCTCCGCGAGCGCACGCACCGTGCCGCCGTCGAGGGCGACGACGCCTGGCTCGAGGCGGTGCTCAAGGAGTCGATGCGGTTGCACCCGGTGATCCCGATGGTGGTGCGCACCCTGATGGAGCCGGCCACGATCGCAGGCTGGGAGCTTCCGGCCGGCGCCACCGTGGGACCGTCGATCATCGTGAGCCACCGCCGCTCCGACAACCATCCCGACCCCGAGACGTTCCGCCCCGAGCGGTTCCTGGGCCAGAGCCCGCCGACCAACACCTGGATCCCGTTCGGCGGCGGGGTGCGCCGCTGCATCGGAGCCGGGTTCTCGGTGATGGAGGGCGTCGCGGTGCTGCGCGAGGTGTTCGCGAGGTTCGACGTCGAGGCGCACGGCGCCGACGAGCCGCGGGTCCGCAACATCACCTCGGTGCCGCGCCGCGGCGCACGCGTGGAGGTCCGCCGCCGGTGAGCCCGCGCCCGGCCCGGTGTCACGCGACGCCGGGCCGCGGCGTCATGGTGGTGTGACCGTCGTCAGCGAACCCTTCTCGGGGGAGATCGTCCTGATGCCCGACCCGCTCGACTTCGACGACCTGGTGCGCACCACCGCGCCCTCGTTCCACCGCACCGCACTGTTGCTGGCCGGCGGTGACCACCACCTCGCCGAGGACCTGCTGCAGGCGACCTACGCCAAGGTCTTCGCGTCGTGGCGGCGGGTCAGCCGGGCCGACGACCCGGTGGCCTACACGCGCACCATCCTCACCCGCACCTTCCTGTCCCACCGCCGGCTGCGGCGCTCCTCGGAGCGTCCCGTGGCCGAGGTCGCCGACCGCGTCGCCGTCGGCACGCAGGACTCCGCCCGGAGCGGCGACCGGATCGACCTCGTCGCCGCCCTCGGGCAGCTCACGCCGCGCGACCGGCTCGTCGTCGTGCACCGCTACTGGCTCGACCGCAGCGTCGCCGACACCGCCGCGGAGCTGGGGCTGAGCGAGGGCGCCGTCCGCACCCGCAGCAAGCGCGCGCTGGCGCGGTTGCGCACCCACCTCGACCCCGACCAGTCCTGGGAGAGCTCATGAGCCCCACGCCCGGCGAGCAGCTCGCCCGCGACCTCGACCGGCGATCGCCGCCGCTCGACGTCGACCGGCTCACCACCGGCGCCCGACGCGAGGGGACCACGCTGCGGCGTCGACGCCGGCTCCTGGCCGCCGTGGGCACGGTCGCGGCGATCGCCGTCGGCACGGCCGGGGTGGTGGCCACGCTGCCCGACGCGACCCCGCGGTCGCGCGACCAGGTGGCGGCCGACCCGACCACGACGCCGTCGCCAGCCGCCGTCGTCGGCGACGACCACCCAGGCCCCACCGGGACCGGCCACGGCCCGTGGCGCCGTCGCGGCGCTGGACTGGTCGCTGCAGCAGGAGGTGCCCGGCACGACGTCGGACTACTTCGGCCAGTCGTCGGGACCGCCCGAGGCGGGTGTCTCCTCGGGTGACTACTACGCCCAGCTCGTCTTCGACGACGGTGCGGGGGCCGGCGAGGTCGGACTCAACGTGCAGTTCGACGGCGGGTTCGTGAGCACCTGCGAGGAGTCCACCTGGGCGGTCTGGTGCCGCAGTCGTGTGCTCCCCGAAGGTGGGCGGCTCACCACGTACGGCGAGGAGTCGCCGGCGGCGGGAGGCACCCACGTCCGGCGGGTGGCCGACCTGCTGCGGCCCGACGGCGTCCGGGTGGTGGTGTCGGCCAGCAACGGCTTCGACCTGTCGGCCAACCGGTACGACGTGCGGCGCCCCGAGCCGGCCTTCACCGTCGCCCAGCTGGTCACTGTCGTGCGCCGCGGCTTCTGGGGGCACACGCTGCCGGGCCGGTACCTCGAGGCCGGCGAGCAGCTGCGCCCGTTCCGGGAGGACTCCGGCTCCGTCGTGGTCACTCCTGCCGACTGAAAATAGCTGGGTGCCCCGACCCGGGCGGTGCCACCATCGTGGTTCGTGAGCTGGACCGAGCGACTGCGCGCCCTGCGGCTCGACGTGACACCGTTGCGCAGCTCGCCCGACTTCCGGCTGCTGTTCGTCGCCGGCACGGTCTTCTACCTCGGCGCGATGGTCAGCTACGTCGCGGTGCCCTACCAGGTCTACACGCTCACCGGGTCCAACTTCGCGGTCGGTGCGATCGGCATCGTCGAGCTCGTCCCGCTGGTGGTGTTCGGGCTCTACGGCGGTGCGTTGGCCGACCACGTCGACCGCCGGCGGCTGCTCGTCGGCACCGGGGCAGCCCAGGCGTGCCTGACCGCGGTGCTCGCCTGGAACGCGTTCCGCGGGGAGCCGAGCATCGCCGTCATCTTCGTGGTGGCGGCCCTCCTCACCAGCGCCTCGGCGCTGCAGCGGCCCTCGCGGGAGGCGCTGCTGCCGCGCACGGTCGCCCACGACGAGCTGCCCGCCGCCAACGCGCTCGGGAGCCTCGGCATGCAGGTGGGCGTGCTCCTCGGCCCGGCGCTCGGTGGTGTGCTGCTGGCCTTCGTCGGTGTCGGGTGGTGCTTCGTCGTCGACGTCGGCGCCCTGCTGGTCGCCACCCTCCTCTACGTGCTGATGCGGCCCTACGCCCACCGGGCCGAGACCACGCCCCCCAGCCTGCGCGGCATCGCGGAGGGAGTGCGGTACGCCGCGAGCCGGCGCGACATCCTCGGCACCTACCTCGTCGACATCGCCGCGATGGTGCTGGCCTTCCCCGTCGTGGTCTTCCCCGCCCTCGCCGAGGACGTGTTCGAGCGCCCCGAGCTCATCGGCCTGCTCTACTCCGCCGAGACCGTCGGCGCCCTGGTCGCCACCGCGCTGAGCGGGTGGACGAGCCGGGTGCACCACCACGGCCGGGCCATCGTCGTCGCCGCCGCCGTCTACGGCGCGGCCATCGGGGCGGCCGGCCTGATGCCCTCCTTCGGCCTGCTGCTGGTGTTCCTCGCGCTCGCCGGCGCGGCCGACATGGTCTCGGGCATCTTCCGGGCCACGGTCTGGAACCAGACCATCCCCGAGCACCTGCGCGGCCGGCTGGCCGGCATCGAGATGCTGTCGTACTCCGTGGGCCCGCTCGCCGGGCAGGTGCGGGCCGGCCTCACGGCCGACGCCTGGTCGGTGCGCGGTGCGATCAGCAGCGGCGGCTTCGCGTGCGTGGTGGGCGTCGGGCTGACCGCGGTCTGGCTGCGGGACTTCTGGCGCTACGACGTCCGCACCGACGAGCACGCCGTCGCCGAGCGCGCCGTCCGGGCCGCCGCCGGCGAGTCATGACCGAGTCGGCGTGCGATCTGGCGCCGACTCGGCGAGGACCCGCGCAACGGCGGTCAAGCCGGTGGTGCGTCCGACCGGCAGGGTGGGGCCATGGCACTCGCTGACCCGATGGGGCGGATCCTCGCCCTGGCGCAGGCCGGGCTCGACGACCCGTCGCTGAGCGCCGACGACCTCGCCGGCCGCGCCTACCTGTCCCGCTTCCACTTCGACCGGCTGGTGTCGGCGGCGGCGGGGGAGGCGCCCGGGACGCTGCGGCGCCGGATCCTGCTGGAGCGCGCCGCCTACCGGCTCACCAGCACCGCCCGCACCGTCCTGGACGTCGCCGTCGAGGCCGGCTACGGCTCGCACGAGGCGTTCACCCGGGCCTTCACCCGGGCCTACGGACGCGCTCCCACGGCGGTGCGCGCCGACCCCCCGCTCACCTACCGCGACCTGGAGCTCCCCGCTCCCAGCGGTGTCCACTTCCATCCACCGGGCGGTCTCCGGCTGCCTGCTGCCCGCAAGGAGTCCGGCATGGACCTCGTCCAGCACCTGGTCGACCACCACGTCGACTCGCTCACCGCCCTCATCGCCGCCGCCTCCGGCCTGCCGGACGACGTCGTCGACCGCGCCCATCGAGCTGTCGGTGGAGGGCATCGACGACGAGCAGACGTTGCGCACGCTCCTCAACGCGATGGTGACCCAGGAGGAGCACTGGCTCTCCGCGCTGCGCGGCGGCGGCTGGCCCGACGAGAGCGACCGGACCGTGCCCGGCCTCGCCCGGCGCCACGCGGTGGCCGGCCGCGACTACCGCGACTTCGTGGCACGCGCCCTCGCCGACCAGGCGATGGCCGACACCTTCGTCGACACCACCTGCGACCCGCCCTCCACCCACACCCTCGGCGGCACGATCGCCCACGTGATCACCTTCGCCGCGGTCCGCCGGACGATGGCGGTCGGCGCCCTCTGGTCGGCCGGGGTCCGAGACTTCGATCTCTCCGACCCGCGCCCCCGCATCGACGCTGCTGCGGGGTAGCGGGATCGCGGTCGAGCAGGTGCATAGTCGGGCATGGCCGTACGGGTGGCGACGGTGGCGGACGCCGGGACGCTCGCGCGGCTGCTCTTCGACTTCAACACCGAGTTCGAGGCCGACACCGACCCCGAGTCCGAGTTCGTGGGGCGCTTCGAGCGGCTCCTCGCCGACGACGGCGCGGTGCTGGCGCTGCTCTCCGAGGACGGCCCGGAGGCGAACGGCTTCGCGCTGGTGACGCTGCGGCCGGTCATCTGGTTCGACGGGCCGGTGGCCACCCTGGACGAGCTGTACGTGGCGCCCGCACTCCGCGCCCGCGGCCTCGGCGGCGAGCTGCTGAGCGAGGCGCGTCGCCTTCTCGCCGAGCGCGGCTGCCCGGAGATGCACGTCAACGTCGACGAGATCGACGTCGACACCTGCCGGTTCTACGAGCGGCACGGGTTCGTGAACATCGAGCCCGGTGTCGACTACCGGATGCTGCTCTACATCGGGTCCACGGACCGGCAGGCCTAGCGCGGGCGCCGCGAGCGCCTCACGCGGCGGACGGGGGGGCCGAGACCTCCAGGGTCTCGGCGACGGTCTCGAACAGGTCGCAGTAGTCGAGGTAGTCCTCCCGGGCGCACGCGCAGGTGAGGGTGATGCCGAGCCCGTCGACCAGCCACGCCCACTGGTCGCACATCACGTCGGCCGTGCCGACGCGGTGCGCGAACCGCCGGTAGGCGACGTCGTGGTCGCCCAGCGGGAACTCGTCGTCGTCCTCGAGGGCGAAGTCGGTGAGCCGGCGCCCCAGCTCGCGCATCGCCTGGGTGCGCCAGCGGTCGAGGGTCTCGTCGACCGCCGCGCAGCGCACGACCACCTCGGGCCTGACCCCGCTGTCGGGCAGGTGCGGCGACCGCGCGCAGAGCAGCACCCCGCGGTCGGGGTCGGAGCGGCGACGCCAGCGCGGCGGGACCGCGACGTCGACGTGCCGCGGCACGACCGATGACGGGGTGGACGGGGTGGCGGGGTGGACGGGGTGGACGGGGTGGACGGGGCGGACGGGGTGGACGGGGTGTCGGTGGGCGTGGTCATGCCCGGACCGTGCTCGCGGGCGCCGACCCCAGTCCTCGCCCGCTGCCCGGCTGTGGAGAAGTCGGGCGAGGGCCGTCCTGTGGACAGGAAGTGGCCGGCTACCGGTCGAAGGCCTGCCGCACCTGCGCGCTCGGTGAGCCCGTAGTCGTTGAGGGAGTAGTCGTGCTTGGGGCGCCGCGGCGCCGGACTTCGACTCCTGGTCGATCGCCCGGACGGCGGCCTCGACCTCGGGGGACCAGTCGAGACCGAACTGCTCGTAGAGCGCGCCGGGTCGACGCCGAGCGGGTCGCGACGCAGGTCGGCGAAGGCCACGTCGGCGAACTGGTCGTCGTCGTACGCCGGCCGGGCGTCGTGGAAGCCGTGGTAGGCCCGCGACCACAGGTCGAGCTGGGTGTGGCCGATGACGCCGCCGACGAAGGTCTCGGAGTGCCCCGCCGTGGTCTCGGCCGACAGCGAGCACGAGGACGCGATGCACACCACCGGGTCGCGGTGGGTGTAGACGACGAGCGCGTCGGGGTAGACGGCCATCAGCGCGTCGAGCGCGGTCAGGTGGCGAGGGGTTCTTGAGCACCCACCGCTTGTCCGGGTCGTTGAGCCCGACCAGCTGGAGGTTCCGCCGGTGCCGGGCGTAGGCGTCGGTCCAGTCCTGCTCCTGCAGCCAGGCGGTGTAGCGCGGGACGTGGGCCAGCGACTCGTACGAGTTCGACTTGCCGGTCTGCCGCAGCAGCCGCCAGCACTCCTCGACGGTGGTGGCGTCCATGTAGTGGATCCCCATGAACTCGGGGCTCTCCACGTGGTGCGCGGCGAAGGCCTTCTGCATCACGCGAAGACCGGGTCGTCGCCCCACGTCTCGCGCGGCGGCCGCGGCTGCGGGAACTGGGTCAGCCACATCTCCAGCCCCTGCGCCACGGGGGTCGGCGTGCAGCAGCCGGTGCAGCGCGGTGGTGCCGGTGCGCGGCAGCCCCATCACGAAGATCGGTCGCTCGATCGGCACCGTCGGCGTGCTCGGGGTGCTCGGTGAACGCCGCCTGGGTGAGCAGCCGCCCGACCAGCGCCGACTTCACCTCCGAGCGCTGGAAGTAGTTGCCGCGCGGGGTCAGCCCGGCCTCGGCGGAGGCGAGGTCCTCGACCAGGACCCGCAGCCCCTCCTCGTGCGCGGTGCCTCCGGTGTCGGCAGAGCCCGGTGGTGCGCTCGGCCGCGGCGAGGATGTCCTCGTAGCTGCCGACGTCCGCGCGCTCGCGGGTCATCACGTTGTCGGACATGGGGTCCGTCCTCGTGATCGCTTGGAGGTTTCGAGGCTCCTGCGCTCGTGCCTCGCTCCGGAGCACCTCAACCACGTCAGTCGTGGAACTCACCGCAGTCGACCGTGAGCATCTGCCCGGTCACCGCGGAGGCCAGGTCGGAGGCGAGGAACAGCGTCGCCCGGGCGACCTCCTCCGGCGAGGCCAGCCGCTGGAGGTCGGTCGGGGCGGCCTTCTCGGCGTAGACGTCGTCGTGGAGACGCCGGCCTCCGAGGCCAGCCAGTCGAAGTAGCCCTTGTTCACGTCCTCGTAGATGTAGGACGGCGCCACCGAGTTGACCCGGATGCCGCGCGGGCCGAGCTCGGTGGCCAGCGAGGAGGCGAGGTGCTCGAGGGCGCCCTTGGAGAGCTTGTAGCCGGCGTACTCCGGCTGCGAGCTGAACGGACCACGCAGGAGTTGAGCATGATCACCGACCCGTGCGGGCCGCGAGCGCGTCGGCGAAGAGCGCCGAGAGCCGCAGCGGCGCGAACACGTTGGTCTCGTTGGCGGCGCGCAGCGTCCTCGAGCTCGATCGTGCTGATCGGGTCCATCGGCGGGATGCCGAAGGCGTTGTTGATCAGGCAGTCGACCTTGCCGAACTCCTCGAGCGTCCGCTCGACCAGCGCGGCCCGCGAGTCCTCGTCGGTGATGTCGGTCGGTACGACGAGCGCGCGACGGCCGTGCGAGCGCACCACCTCGGCCATCTTCTCCAGCCGCCGCTCGGTGCGGCTGACCAGCACCAGGTCGGCGCCCATCCGGGCGGCCTCCTCGCCCAGGGAGCGACCCAGGCCGGGACCCACGCCCGAGAGGACGACCACCTTGTCCTGGAGCAGGGGGACCGGCCGGTAGGCGTCGGCGACGGGCGTGGCGTGCTGGGTGGCGGTGGTGCTGCTCAACTGATCATCCTTCGGGCCACGGAGCGCTGCCGGGCGCGATCCGCGCGGCGTACTCCTCGGGGTGAGTGGGGGGCGAAGGTGCGGCAGGTGCTCGACGTCCTCGAGGTCGACACGGTGACGACGGCGCCGCGCGGACCGTCGTCGGCTCAGGTCGCGCTCGAGCCGCTGCCAGCGCAGCATCAGGGCGCCGGTGCGGTGGCCGGTGGTCTCCAGCCAGTTGGCGATGCCGCCCTCGCCCGCGGCGGCCGCTCGGAGATCGACGAACCGCATCATCCCGTCGGGGTCGGTGACCGCCTGGGCCTTGGTGAGCGAGGTCTGGTGGGTCTCGTAGTCGGTCGAGGCGTACCAGTCCGAGCCGACCTGGATCGCCTGGTAGGCGCAGTCGTCGCAGCGCGGCACCTGACGACCAGCGCCTGGTCGTCGGCGAGCTCGTAGTGGCCGACTCGAGGACCGCTGCGAAGTCCAGCCCGCCCGGGGTCGACCGCGGTGGGGTCAGGGTGTTGACCGGCTCCTGGTACTGGAAGAACTGCGGGAAGGCGAACCAGGTCTGGATCGAGCCGACCAGCGAGCGGCGGCCACGTCGTACCTCTTGCGAGCACGTTCGCGGGTCAGCGGCCTTGGCCGGCCGGCCCAGCGTGTCGCTGCGCTCGATGGTGAGAGTGCCGCGCTCCTCGGCGTCCCAGTCGTTGAACACCTCGCGCACGATCATCGATCTTGGCGCCGGGCTCGGCCACGTAGGTGAACTCGAACCGTGCCGTCGGCGGCGACGTCGAGCTCGCGGTCGTCGAAGGCCATCAGCGAGGTGGCCGCCGAGTCGGCGGAGTACTGCCCGCCCATCACCTGGAAGGAGAGGTCGGCGCTGGTGCCGCGCCGGCCGCGGACGACGTACTCGACGCCCTCGCGCAGGAAGGCGTTGAAGTAGATGGCGTCGGGGTTGTCGAGGCCCTGGCGGGAGAACTGGTGGGTCGGGTTCACGAACAGCGGCCGGTCGAGGTCGTAGTCGAACGCCATCTGCAGCGCCATCCGGATCCGGCCGGCGAGGTAGTCGTAGCCCTCGAGCCGGTCCTGCTCGGTGCGGATGAACGGCGCGTTCGCGACCAGCTCCTCGGCCTGCGTCGATCGCCTCCTGGAGCGGCTCCGGTGAGGTCCGGGCTCTCGCTCACGCCCGACCTTCGCGATGATCGTTCTCGGCGTACTGCTCGAGGTGCTTGACCTTCGTCTCCAGCGGCTCGGTGTCGGGGCCCTTGATGTAGGGCACCCGGAAGCCGACGATGCAGTCGGTGACGCCCTTGTCCTCGAGGCGCTTGACGCCGTCGAGGTCGTAGGCGTCGTAGCTGATGACGTGCACCTCGAAGTCGTCGCGGGTGTCGCCCTCCTCCGCCCGGATCTCGGCGAGCCGGGTCAGCAGCCGGTCGAGCTCCTCGCCGTCACCGCCGGCGTGCATCCAGCCGTCGCCCTTGGCGACCGCGCGGCGCAGCGCGGCGTCGGACGTGGCCGCCGACCAGCAGCGGGATCGGCTCGGTCGGCGCCGGGCACTGCTTGAGCTGCTCGACCTCGTAGAACTCACCGGAGTAGCCGAAGAACTCACCGCTGGTGAGGCCGCGCACGATGTCCATGCACTCGTCCATCCGCTTGCCGCGCCGCTCCCAGTCGACGCCGAGGGCGTCGAAGTCCTCGGGCCACGGCGAGAGCCCGACCCCGAGCCCGAGCCGGTTGCCGGAGAGGTAGGCGAGCGAGGAGGCCTGCTTGGCCACCAGCACCGGCGGCCGCACCGGGAGCTTCAGCACGAACGGCGTCAGCCGCAGTGTCGTCGTCACCGCGAAGAGGTGCGCGCACAGCACCATCGTCTCGATGAACTCCTTGTCCTCGAGGAACTCCCGGTCGCCGGTGTCGGTGTAGGGGTACGTCGAGTCCGACTCCCTCGGGTAGATGAGGCTGTCGGCGACGGTCATGGACGTGTAGCCGGCCGCCTCCGCCGCGCGGGCGAGCGGGGCGTAGTACTCGGCCCTGGTCATCGCCTCGGCATAGCTGAATCGCACCGGTGAGACTAGAACGTGTTCCAGTTTTCTGCCAGGGTGCGGGGGTGGACCTCGCCGAGATCAGCGACCGGATGGAGATCGCCGACGTCGTCACGCGCTACACCCGCGCGATCGACACCGGCGACTGGGACCGGCTCGACACGGTGTTCACCCCCGACGCGCGGATCGACTACACCGAGTCCGGCGGCATCGCCGGTTCCTTCGCCGAGGTGAAGCCCTGGCTGGCCGAGATGCTGCCGGCCTTCTTCCCGCTGCGGATGCACACCATCGGCCAGCTGGACGTCACCTTCCGCCGCGGCGGGGCGGACGGCCCGGACCGCGCCGCCGTCGTCGCCTACTTCGACAACCCGATGCCCATGGCCGACGGCCACGGCGGCACGACGCTCGTCGAGCTCGGCGGGATGTACCACCACGAGATGGTGCGCACCCCCGACGGTTGGCGCTCGCAGCGGCTGCACGAGCAGATCGTCTGGAAGCGGGGGCTCTGATGGCGCGGGAGCTCACGCCGGAGCAGCTCGAGCGGCGCCGCGAGGCGCTGGCGAGGCCGGTCGCCATGACGGTGATCAAGTACATGGCACGCGCCCAGGTACGGGTGTTCCGCCTCACCGGCGGACGGGTCGGCTCGAAGTGGCGGATCGGCGCCGGTCTCCGCCGTCCGGTGCCGACGCTGCTGCTCGACCACGTCGGCCGGAAGTCGGGGGCCCGCTACACCACGCCGCTGCTCTACCTGGAGGACGGCGCCGACCTGGTGGTGGTGGGGTCCCAGGGCGGGCTGCCGAAGGACCCGCAGTGGGTGGCCAACCTGCGCGCCACCCCCGAGACCCGGGTCCAGCTGCGCGCCGAGCGCCGCGACGTGCGCGCCCGGGTGGTCGACGCCACCGAGCGCGCAGCCCTGTGGCCGAGGCTCGTCGCGCTCTACCCGGACTTCGAGACCTACCAGGCCACGACCGACCGGGTGATCCCCGTCGTGGTGCTCGAACCGCGCTGAACTTGGATCGCCCCCGTGGCTCACCCACAATGACACCGTGACCGACCACCAGGACGAGCCCGCCCGGCGGGCGCGCCGCGAGCATCCCGTGCTCACCGGCGTCGGTGCGCTGGTGGCGATCTCGCTCGTGGTCGGGGTCATCCTGGCCGGCGGGGCACTCGCCGCGACCCGGGTGCTGGGGGTGAGCGGCGACGCCGCCGACGGCCCCAGCTCGTCCCCCACCCTCTACCTCCCCGACCCCACCGACACCGAGGGGACCGAGGAGCCGCCGAAGCTGCTCCCCTCGGAGCCCGAGGAGTCCTCGGCCCCGTTCGAGCCCCCGAAGAACCAGAAGGTGATCTCGCTCTCGGCCTCGCAGACCGAGGTGGGCCCGATGGAGCCGATCGACCTCACCGGCACCTACCCCGGCGGCGAGGGCGCGATCCTCCAGGTGCAGAAGTTCGAGAACGGCGGGTGGAACGACTTCCCGGTCACGGTCTCGGTGGCGGGCGAGACCTTCTCCACGTTCATCCAGACCGGTCAGCCCGGCAAGAACCGCTTCCGCGTCGTCGACTCCGACAACGGCAAGAAGTCCAACGAGGTGCGGGTCACGATCGGCTGACGGCAGGCTTCTGCAGGGTCGTTCCGTCGCGACGGGAACGCCGCAGCTGGCCGGCCAGGACGCCGCCGATCACCAGCGCCATCCCGAGCGCCTGGACCGGTCCGAACGCCTCCGCGGCCAGGAGGACGCCGAGCGTCGTCCCCATCACCGGGTTGAGCAGGCCGACGATCGCCACGGCGCCGGCGGGCATGTTGCGCAGCCCGGTGAACCAGCAGGCGTAGGCGAGCACGGTGCCGAAGAGCCCGATCCACAGGTACCCGCCCGCGGCCGCGAGGTCGACCGCCGGCGGCCCGCCCTCCAGCAGGAGGCTCACCGGGAGCAGGAGCAGACCGCCCCACATCAGCTGCCACGAGACGAGGGTCAGCATCCCGACGGGCGGTGTCCACCGCTTGATGAGCACGAAGCCGACGCCGGAGACGAGCACGGAGCCGAACGCCCCGAACAGGCCGAGCCCGGTGACGCCGTCCGGGGTGCGCAGCACGAGGAGCATCACGCCGGCGAGACCCACCGCCGCGGCGACGAGCCGGACCACGGTGGCGCGCTCGCCGATGAGGACGAACGCCAGCGCCATGACGGCGAGCGGTGAGAGCGCCTGCACGGTGGCGGCGAGCCCGCCCGGCAGCCCGTAGGCGGACAGGAAGATCAACGGGAAGAACAGCCCGATGTTGCAGAGCCCGAGCACGGCCGACCGCCACCACCAGTCGCCGCGAGGCAGCGTGCGGGTGAAGGCCAGCAGGAGCAGGCCGGCCGGCAGCGCGCGCATGAGCGCGGCGAACATCGGCCGGTCGGGCGGGAGGTACTCCTCGGTGACGAAGTACGTGGTGCCCCAGGCGAGCGGCGCGACGGCCGCGATGAGGCTGTAGCGCCAGGGGCTGCTCTCCACGGACGAGACTCTAGTTTCGACGGGCTCGCCGCCCGGCCGGTCCGGCCCTCAGCCGGGCACCATGTCGAAGGTCGCGGGGTGCGGACCCCTGCGGCCGGCCTCGCCCCGGTCGAGGGCGGTGAGCGCGCCCATCTCGTCGTCGGTGAGCTCGAAGTCGAAGATCGCGAAGTTCTCCTCCATCCGGCCGCGGTCGACCGACTTCGGGAACACCACGTCACCACGCTGCACGTGCCACCGCAGCGTCACCTGCGACGCCGTCCGGTCATGGGCCGACGCGATCGCACCGATGGTCGCGTCGCTGAGCACGGCGCCCTGCGCGATCGGGGACCACGACTCCACGACGGCGCCGTGGCGGTGGGTGGCGGCGCGCGCCGCCTCGTTGGCGAAGTACGGGTGCACCTCGATCTGGTTCACCGCGGGCACGACGCCGGTCTCGGCGGCGAGCCGGTCGAGGTGGTCGGGCTCGAAGTTGGAGACTCCGACCGCACGGGCCCGACCGTCGGCGGCGAGCTCGGTGAGGGTGCGCCAGGTCGACACGTAGTCACCGTCGTAGAGCGTGGGCAGCGGCCAGTGGATGAGGAACAGGTCGATGTGGTCGAGACCGAGCTTCGCGAGCGTCTCGTCGAAGGCGCGGCGGGCGTCGTCGGGGCGGTGGAACCCGTTGTTGAGCTTGCTCGTGATCCACAGCTCGCCGCGCGGGATACCGCTGGCCGCGACGGCCTCGCCGACCTCCTGCTCGTTGCCGTACATCTGGGCGGTGTCGATGTGCCGGTAGCCGACCTCGAAGGCCTGGGTGACGGCGTCCGCGGTGCGCTCGGGCGGGATCTGGAAGACGCCGAACCCGAGCTGGGGGATCTCGGTCTGGTTGTTCAGGGTCACGGTGGGGACGGTCATCCTCCGACGCAACCGCACCGGGCGTGCGGGGCACACCCCCGTCAGGGGGAGGGGCGCAGATCCGCGTCACCGGAGGTGGCCGGCACCCACTGCTCCAGCATCTCGGCGACCTGGTGCTTCTGCACCGGCTTGCTGAGGAAGTCGTCCATGCCGGCGGCCGCGCAGCGGGCCCGCTCGACGTCCGTGACGCCGGCGGTCATGGCGACGATCGGGGTGTGGGCGCTCCCGGCCGCCTCGAGCTCGCGGATCCGGCTGGTGGCCTCGTAGCCGTCCATCCGAGGCATCTGCACGTCCATCAGGATCAGGTCGAAGCGGTGCTCACGCACCGCGGCCACCGCGGCGACGCCGTCGTCGGCGACCTCCGCGGAGTAGCCCAGGTGCCGCAGCATCCCGAGTGCCACCATCTGGTTGATCTCGCCGTCCTCGACGACGAGCACGTGGCCGCGCGACGGCGGTCGCTCGGACTCCGCGGACGCCCTGAACACCGCGGGCACGGCTGGTGACTCCGGGACGGTGGTCGCGGCGGGCGACGGGGGCACGGCGGGCGACGCGGGCGCCGCGGGCAGCACGGGCGCCGTCGGCACGGGTTCGGCGGCGACGGCCTCGAGGGTGCTGCGCAGCCGCGACATCAACACCGGCTTGGTGAGCGCGACGGCCACCGAGGCGGCGCGAGCCTCGGTCTGGGTGACGTCGGGACCGGAGGTCATGATCACCAGTCCGGTGTCCCTGAGGTCCGGGTCGGCGGCGATCCGCCGGGCGAGGTCGAGGCCGTCCATCCCGGGCATGCACAGGTCGAGCAGACCGAGTCGGTACGGCGTGCCGGCCGCCTGGGCGGCGGCCATCAGCTCCAGCGCCGGAAAGGCGCCGTCGACGACGTCGACGGCCATGCCCCAGTGGGAGAGCTGGTCGCGCAGGATCGCGCGGTTCGTGGCGTTGTCGTCGACCACGATCACCCGGACCCCGCTCAGGTCGGCGGGGGTCGGGTGGATGGCGACACCGGGGTCGTGCGCCTCGGCCAGCGGGATCACGAACCAGAACGTGCTGCCCTCGCCGGGGATGCTGTCGACGCCGAGCTCGCCGCCCATCGCCTCGACGAGCCGCCGGGAGATCGCCAGCCCGAGCCCGGTGCCGCCGTACTGGCGGGTCGTGGAGGAGTCGGCCTGCGAGAAGGGCTCGAACAGCTGCTCGCGGTCGCCCTCGGCGAGGCCGATACCGGTGTCGGCGACCTCGAACCGCACCAGCAGCCGGCCGTCGTCGGCGCGCCCGTCGAGTCCGGCGCGCACGATGACCTCGCCGTCGGCGGTGAACTTCACGGCGTTGCCCGCGAGGTTCAGCAGCACCTGGCGTACCCGGACCGGGTCG
This sequence comes from uncultured Actinomycetota bacterium, assembly GCA_963845795.1. GTDB lineage: Bacteria > Actinomycetota > Actinomycetes > Propionibacteriales > Nocardioidaceae > Nocardioides. The sequence continues at coordinate 500,473 of CAWJTG010000018.1, forward strand.
CCACGGAGCCCGGCGGACAGCTCGGGTGAGCAGTAGGCGAGCAGCTCGAGGTTCTGGGCGTTGGCGGGCTCCGAGACGATCGCGGCGACCCCCTCGACCAGCTCGGTGAGGTCGAAGTCGACGGTCTCGAGCCGCAGGCTCCCGGACTCGATCTTGGAGAAGTCGAGGATCTCGTTGATGACGCCGAGCAGCGCCTCGCCGGCGCCCCTCACACCCTCGACGTAGTGCCGCTGCCGCTCGTCGAGCGCGGTGGTGAGCAGCAGCTCGTTGAGTCCGATGACGCCGTTCATCGGCGTGCGGATCTCGTGGCTCATCGTGGCCAGGAACTCCGACTTGGCCCGGGAGGCGGCGAGGGCCTCGTCGCGGGCGACCGCGAGCTCGCCGAGCAGCTGGTGCTCGGAGAGCAGCAGCCGGAGCGCGCGGGCGAACATGAGGGCCACCAGCACCACCATGCCGGCGGCGGCCTCCCACACGCGGACGTCGCCGCCGCGGAGGTCGTCGACCAGGAGCAGCAGCGGCGGCACGGCCAGGGGTGCGACGGCGAGGGCCAGCTGGCCCAGCGGTGCCGCGGGACCGGCGTGCCGAGTCGCCACGGGGGTCGCCGGCGCCACGGCGGGCCCGGAACGCTCCCACGACGCCGTCGCCATCAGAGCCGCGCCCACCATCCAGGCGGGGTCCAGCCAGATCGACAGACCCTCGGTCGTCGCGACGAGGAAGCCGATGTCGGCGATCAGCCAGGCGACCATGCCCAGCGCGAACGGGAGGCCGATGGCCGCTCGCCGTTCCCGGACGACCAGGGCGCGCAGCACCAGGGCGATCAGGACACCGTCGATGACGGGGTAGCCCGCGAGGACCGCGCGCTCGGCGAGCGACAGTGCCGGGTCCTGCAGGATGGCGCGCACCGAGGTCGTCCAGAACAGCAGCACGCTCACCACGACGATGATGAGCGCGTCGATGACCGCCTCGACGTCGATGCGCGACCCGTCGATCCGGTCGCGCACCGCCACCACGAGGACGGCGCCTCCCAGCCCGACGTAGGCCAGGTAGAAGAAGATGTCGGCCGAGGAGACGTACGGCGTGGGCCCGTCCCACGCGTAGGACTCGTAGATGATCTCGGCGACGGCTCTCGCGACGAGGCCGGCGGCCGCGAGCCGCGCGACCAGCCGGTGCCCGCGCGAGGACGTCCGGGTGCCCACCACCGCCACCACGGCGGCGCCCACCATGACGGCCAGGTACGTGGCCGTGCCGGCAACGCCGTCGGGCCACAACAGGTTGGCCACGGCGAGGATCGCGGCTGCCGACCAGCACCAGAGCACGGGGCGGGGCGGGCGGGACATGGTCAAGGCAGCGCCTTCCGGGCAGCAGGGGGTCGTTGCAGTTGTCGGGTGCGGCGGGGCCCGCCTTGAGTGCGGGAGCGAGTTCGCGCCCGGCGGAGTCTCCGGGCGCACCCGGGAACAACCCGGGGGGTCGGTCCGTTGCACCCTCTGACAGACTTGAGCGCATCCCACTCAACTTGAGTGACACGATCTCTCACCACCACCCATCACGGAGGTAGCAACACCATGGCACGTGCTGTCGGCATCGACCTCGGGACGACGAACAGCGTCGTCGCGGTCCTCGAAGGTGGCGAGCCCACCGTCATCGCGAACGCGGAGGGCGCCCGCACCACCCCGTCCGTCGTGGCCTTCGCCAAGTCCGGCGAGGTGCTCGTCGGCGAGGTCGCGAAGCGTCAGGCGGTCACCAACGTCGACCGGACCATCCGCTCGGTCAAGCGCCACATGGGCACCGACTGGAGCACCGCGATCGACGAGAAGTCCTTCACCGCGCAGCAGATCAGCGCGTTCGTGCTCCAGAAGCTGAAGCGCGACGCCGAGGCCTACCTCGGCGAGCCGGTCACCGACGCGGTCATCACCGTGCCGGCCTACTTCTCCGACGCCCAGCGTCAGGCGACCAAGGAGGCCGGCGAGATCGCGGGCCTCAACGTCTCGCGCATCGTCAACGAGCCCACCGCGGCCGCGCTGGCCTACGGCCTCGACAAGGGCGACGGCGACCAGACCATCCTGGTCTTCGACCTCGGCGGCGGCACCTTCGACGTGTCCCTCCTCGAGGTCGGCAAGGACGACGACGGCTTCTCGACCATCGAGGTCAAGGCCACCTCCGGCGACAACCACCTCGGTGGCGACGACTGGGACAACAAGGTCGTCGACTGGATGGTCACCAAGTTCAAGAACGCCAACGGCGTCGACCTCGCAGCCGACAAGATCGCCAAGCAGCGCCTCCAGGAGGCCGCGGAGAAGGCGAAGATCGAGCTGTCGTCGTCCTCCGAGACCACCGTGCACCTCCCCTACATCACCCACGGCGAGTCCGGCCCGCTCCACTTCGAGGAGAAGCTCACCCGCTCGGAGTTCCAGAAGCTCACCGCCGACCTGCTCGACCGCACCAAGGCGCCGTTCCAGAGCGTGCTGAAGGACGCCGGGGTCGCCGTCGGCGACGTCGACCACGTGGTGCTCGTCGGTGGCTCGACCCGGATGCCCGCCGTCACCGAGGTCGTCAAGGAGCTGCTCGGCGGTCAGGAGCCCAACAAGGGCGTCAACCCCGACGAGGTCGTCGCCGTCGGCGCCGCGCTCCAGGCCGGCGTCCTCAAGGGCGAGGTCAAGGACGTCCTGCTGCTCGACGTCACCCCGCTGTCGCTCGGCATCGAGACCAAGGGCGGCGAGTTCAACGTCCTCATCGAGCGCAACACCACGATCCCGACCAAGCGCACCCAGATCTACACCACCGCTGACGACAACCAGCCGTCGGTGGAGATCAAGGTGGCCCAGGGCGAGCGCGCGATGTGGGCGCAGAACCAGCCCCTGGGCAACTTCGACCTGACCGGCCTGCCGCCGGCCCCGCGCGGGGTCCCGAAGATCGAGGTCACCTTCGACATCGACGCCAACGGCATCGTCCACGTGACGGCCAAGGACCAGGGCTCCGGCAAGGAGCAGTCGATGACGATCACCGGTGGCTCGGCGCTCAGCAAGGACGAGATCGACCGGATGATCGCCGACGCCGAGCAGTACGCCGAGGAGGACGCCAAGCGGCGCGAGGCCGTGGAGGCGCGCAACCAGGCCGACCAGCTCGTCTACACCACCGAGAAGTTCCTCGCCGACAACGGCGACAAGATCCCCGAGGACGTGCGCACCGAGGTGCAGACCGACGTCGACGCGCTGAAGAAGACCCTCGAGGACCCCGAGGCCGACCCCGCCGCGATCGGCGCCGGTGTGTCGAAGCTCAACGAGTCCAGCCAGAAGATGGGCGCCGCGATGTACGCCTCGGCCGAGGCCGACGCGGCCGCTGCGGGCGGCACCACCGGCGCCACCGGGGAGGGCGACGACGACATCGTCGACGCCGACGTGGTCGACGCCGAGGTCGTCGACGAGCCCGGCAGCGACGACGCGGGCGAGGGCGAGACCAAGTGACGCAGGGCCACGACGGACCCCTCGGGGACGACGCGGCCGAGCCCGTGGACGACACCGAGGTCGAGGCTCCCCTCCCCGAGGAGGGGGCCTCGGCCCAGGCTGACCCGGCCGAGGCTGACCGACCGAGGCCGACCGCCGAGGCCGATCCGGCCGAGGCCGAGTCGGTGGAGCCGGTCGACCCCCTCGCCGCGGCCGAGCAGGCGCTCGAGGAGCGCACGCTCGACCTGAAGCGGTTGCAGGCGGAGTTCGTCAACTACAAGCGCCGGGTCGAGCGGGATCGGGACCTGGTGCGGCAGAACGCCACCTACGCCGTCCTCACGCCCATCGTCGAGGTGCTCGACACCGTCGACCGGGCCCGCGAGCACGGCGACCTCGACCCCGGCCTCCAGACCGTGGCCGACCAGCTCGAGCGCACCGTCTCGACGTTGGGGCTCGTGAAGTTCGGCGCCGTCGGCGACGCCTTCGACCCCGCCCTCCACGAGGCCCTCAGCCACGTCGGCGAGGACCCCGAGGTCGAGGTCACCACCTGCAAGGTGATCGCCAAGTCCGGCTACCGCATCGGCGACCGCGTCGTCCGGGCGGCGCAGGTGCTGGTGGTCGACCCGCCGGGCTGATGGTGCAGGAATCCCCGGCTGACCGGGGATTCCTGCACCTGACGGCCGAAGTTTCCCCCGCCAAGTGCCGGAATCACCGGCCCACCGGGGATTCATGCACTCAAGATGAATCGAGAGGAGGGGTGACCCGTGAGTGAGGAGTTCCGGCCCGACTGGGCGCAGAAGGACTTCTACGCCGTGCTCGGCGTGGGCAAGGACGCGTCGGCGGCGGACATCAAGAAGGCCTACCGCAAGCTCGCGCGCGAGAACCACCCCGACTCCAACCCCGACGACACCGCCAAGCACGAGAGGTTCAAGGCCGTCGCCGAGGCCTACGACGTCATCGGCGATCCCGAGAAGCGCCCGCAGTACGACGAGATGCGCCGCCTGTACGGCGCGGGCGGCATGGGCGGCGGCATGGGCGGGTTCGGCTACGGCGGCTCGCGCGGCCGGGCCGGCGGGTTCAACCTCGAGGACCTGCTCGGCGACCAGCCGAGCGGGTCGGGCGGGTTCACCGACATGTTCGGCCAGATGTTCGGCCCCGGCACCGGCACCCGCCGCCAGCAGCAGGTGCGGCGGCCGGTCAAGGGCGACGACGTCGAGACCACCGCCACCATCGGGTTCACCGACGCGATCGAGGGCGTGACGATCTCGCTGCGGCTCACCTCCGACTCCGCCTGCGGCACGTGCAACGGCACCGGGGGCAGACCCGGCACCCGCCCGCACCCGTGCCACGAGTGCGAGGGCACCGGCTACGTCGTGATGTCGATGGGCGGCGCGTTCGCCGTCAACGAGGCCTGCCCCGCCTGCGGTGGCCGGCAGCTCGTCTACGACGAGCCGTGCCCCACCTGCCACGGCTCCGGCCGCGGCACCTCGGCCCGCACCATCCAGGCCCGCATCCCGGCCGGGGTGAAGGACGGGCAGCGGATCCGGCTCAAGGGCAAGGGTGCGGCGGGCCAGAACGGCGGACCCGCCGGGGACCTGTTCGTGAAGGTCACGGTCACCGGGCACCGCGTCTTCGGCCGCAACGGCGACCACCTCACCCTCGACGTCCCGGTCTCCTTCGACGAGGCCGCACTCGGCGCCGAGGTGAGGATCCCGACGCTCGGCGGCGCGCCGGTCACCCTCAAGCTCCCGGCGGGCACCCCCAACGGCCGCACCTTCCGGGTGCGCGGCAAGGGCGTGGGCAAGTCGGACGGCAGCCACGGCGACCTGCTCGCCACCGTCAACGTGCACGTGCCCGCCGTCCTCGACGACGCCGCGCGGGCGGCCGTCGAGGCCTACCGCGAGGCCTCCGCCGGCAAGCAGCTGAGGGCGGGCCTGTTCGACGGGGCCACCTCATGAGCTCCCCGTTCCAGCCGCCCGCGCCCGATACCCCGGTCTACGTGATCTCGGTGGCCGCCCAGCTCACCGGCCTGCACCCGCAGACCCTGCGCACCTACGAGCGGATGGGGCTCATCACCCCGGGCCGCACCGGCGGCGGCGGCCGGCGCTACTCGGTGCGCGACCTCGACCTGCTCCGCACCATCTCCGAGCTCACCGGCGCCGGCATCGGCATCGAGGGGGTGCGCCGGATCCTCGAGCTCGAGCACCAGGTCGACGCGCTGCGCGCCCGCAACGCCGAGCTCGCCGCCGAGCTCGACGCCACCCGGCACGCGCTCCGCAGCGCAGCCCGGGTCGCCCGTCCCACCGACCGGCTGCCGGTGCCGCTCCGGGAGAGTCCCACCCAGGCGCTCGTCGTCTGGCGTCGCCCGAGCTGAGGTCCCAGTACCCCGGACGCCGTGTCGCGGCTACCTCGTGACCGCGCCCGTGCCAGGCACTACCCTCGGCCGGTGGACTGGCTGCTGGACCCGGTGCGTGACTGGGCCGCCGATCTCCACTGGTTCGCGTTCCTCAGCATCCCGGTCTTCACCGGGGTCATCGGCTGGCTGATCAACTGGTCGGGCCTCTGGATGCTCTTCTCGCCCGTGCGGTTCCGCGGTGTCACGGTGCCCGGCATGCGCGAGCTGGCCAGCGTGCTGCCGCGCAAGGTGCAGGAGGTGCCGGGCGTCCTGCAGGGCGGTGTCGGCTGGCAGGGGATCGTGCCCGCCCGTGCCGCGAAGATGGGCAGCATCGCCGTCGACAAGGCGATCGCCAAGCTCGGGACGCCGGCGGAGTTCTACCAGCAGCTCGAGCCCGACAAGATCGCCGAGCACATCGTCACCGTGTTCCGCCCCGAGATCCCCCAGCTCGTCGACCAGGTGATGCGCGAGGAGCACCCTCGGCTCTGGAGCGACCTGCCCGGCCCGGTGAAGGAGGCGGTCTACCAACGGGTGCAGGCCCAGCTGCCGTCGGTCGTCGGCCGGGTCACCACCGAGATCGGCATCCACATCGACCAGCTGCTCGACCCGAAGATCATGGTGATCGACCACTTCCGCGAGAACCCGGCGCTGGTGGTGCGCATCTTCCGCGACTTCGGCCAGCGGGAGCTCAACCTGATGGTGCTGTTCGGGTTCGTGTTCGGGTTCCTGCTCGGCATCCCCGTCGCGATCGCCGACAGCATCGTGCACCAGTGGTGGCTGCTGCCGGTCCTCGGCGTCGTCGTCGGCTGGGTCACCAACGCCCTGGGCATGTGGCTGATCTTCGAGCCCCCCGAGCCCCGCCGGATCCTCGGCATCAAGGTGCACGGGCTGTTCCTGCGCCGCCAGGACGAGGCCGCCGAGGTCTACGCCCAGATCATCGCCGACGACGTCATCACCCTCGAGCGCATCGGCGACTTCCTGCTCGACGGCCCCCGCGGCGACCGCACCCGCGCGATGCTCGCGGCGGCGCTGCGGCCGGCCATCGACCAGGCCGCGGGGCCGGCCCGAGCGGCGCTGCGGGTCGCGATGGGCCGCACCCGGTTCGACAACATCCGCGAGTCGGTGGCGCAGGAGGCCGTGGGTCGCACGATCACGCCCTTCAAGGACCCGGCGTTCAGCCGGCAGCAGGCCGACAAGATCCGCACCCTCGTGGCCGAGCGCACCAAGGAGCTCCCGCCCCGCGACTTCGTCGAGATGATGCGCTCGGCCATCAAGGAGGATGAGTGGATGCTCTACGCCCACGGCGCGATCATGGGTGCCGCCGGTGGCTTCCTCCACCTCGCGATCTTCGGAGTGCAGGGTTGCGGCCGTCGGGCGAGGAGCGACGTGGGGCCGACAAGATTGAGCGAGCGACACGGCTGAGCCTGCGAAGCCGTACGAGCGAGTCGAAATCACGCAAGGTCAACGGAGACGGAAGGGGCTCATGGCTCACGACGACGACTACGACGACTACGACGACCGGGACGTGCTCGGCCCCCGCCTGCCCGAGCTGCTCGGCCCGACCGTCGACTCGCTGCCCGGCCTGGCCCGGGTGGCCACGATCGCCGCCTGGCACACCACCGGGTGGGGGGTGCGCACCTCCGCGAAGGCCTGGCTGCGGGTCGGTCGCGCCGCCACCGACCAGCGGGAGGCCCGCGCGCTCGCCCGCGACGCCGGCCAGGCGCTCGCCGCCGTCGGCGACCTGGCGCGGTCGGTGTCCGCCGGGGTGCCGGTGGGCACGGCCCTGGTCTCGGCCGGGGAGGCGCTCGGCGGCCTCGTGCAGGCTCCGTCGCGGCGGGAGGAGACCGTCGTCGACGGCCAGGTGGTGGGCTCGCGCGAGGAGGCGCCGTCCCTGCGCGAGCGGGGCGCCCAGCTGCTGGAGCGCTCGCGCGACGTCTGGAACACCGAGGACGGGCACCCCGCCTACGGCCGGATCCTCGAGGAGCTCGCGCCCGACGAGGCGCGCATCCTGATGCTGCTGCGTCAACCAGGGCCCGCAGCCGAGCGTCGACGTCCGCACCGGCGGTCCGGTCGGCGTCGTCAGCTCGCAGCTGATCGCGCCGGGCCTCAACATGATCGGCGCGCGGGCCGGGTGCCGCCGGGTCGACCAGACGCCGTCCTACCTCAACAACCTGTTCCGGCTCGGCATGGTGTGGTTCAGCCGGGAGCCGCTGCGCGACCCGCTGGAGTACCAGGTGGTGGAGGCGCAGCCCGACGTGCTCGAGGCGATGCACTCGGTGCGGTTCGCGAAGGTGGTGCGCCGCAGCATCCACCTGACGCCGTTCGGCGAGGACTTCTGCCGCACCTGCCTGCTCGACGAGGACCGGCTCGCCGACGACCTGCCCGAGCACGCCACGCCCGACACCGGGGACTCGAACGAGCCCGGTTGAGCGGGGTCAGTCGGCGAGCAGCGAGATGGTGAAGACCGAGCCACCCTCGGGGAGCGGGCGGTAGCTGATGTCGCCGCTCTGGGCACGCGCCAAGGTGCGCACCACGTAGAGCCCCAGGCCGGTGCCGGTGGCCACCGCACCGTCGGCCCGGGAGAACTCGCGGAACAGCTGGTCGCGGAAGGCCTGGGGGACGCCGTCGCCGTGGTCGACGACGTCGATGGACACCCGGTCGCCGTCGGGACGCACCCGGACGACGTAGGGCGCCCGTCCGTACTTCTGGGCGTTGCTGATGAGGTTGGTGAGCATCTGCTCGAACCGCAGCGGGTCGGCCCGCACCGGGCGGTCGTCGGTGATGTCGACCTCGACCTGGAACCGGTCGGCGAGGATCCCCTCGACCACGGCGCGGGGGTCGACGACCTGAAGGTCGATGCGCAGGGTGCCGCGCTGGATCTGGGCGGTGGTGAGCAGGTCGGCGGTGATCCGGTCCAGGATCCGGGCCTGCCGGGCCACCGAGTCCATCAGCCGCTGGTTCTGCTCGGGCGGCAGCAGGTTGCCGTCCCAGGCCAGGGTCTCGGCGATGCCGCACAGCACGGCGACCGGGCCGCGCACCTCGTGCGCGGTCGTGGCGATCGCCCGCCGCAGCAGGCCGACGTCCTCGGAGGGGGAGCTGAGGAAGACCAGGATCGAGTAGCCGGTGCGCCGCACGGTGGCCTTGACCCGGCCGCCGTCGACGTCGGTCTCGAACGTGGCGTCGTCGTCGAGGCGGTGGTAGGAGACCAGCGAGGCGAGGTCGGGGGCGACCGTCGCGAGCGGCGTGCCGGCGCGGTCGGTGCCGAGCAGCCGGGAGGCGACGGCGTTGGCGTAGACGAGCCGGAAGAGCGGCTCGTCGGCCAGCTCGACCACGCCGTACGGCGCGAGGCGGAGGGTGTCCCACATCGACACGTTGGCCGGTGGCGTGAACCCCGGGGCGGCCGGCCCCTCGGCGCCGACGACCGGCGGACCCGCGGGCGCCCGCGCGGGCAGGACGTCCCGCCCGCGGCCGGCGGTCTCCGGCTCCGGTCGCGTGGTGACGACGCTCAGCGTGCGGGGCGCGGAGGGCTTGAGCCGCCCCGACACGATGTCGTCGACGTAGCCGATGATCGTCGTCAGCGGGGCGCCCTTCTGCACGTAGCCGTCGGCGCCGGCGGCCACGGCGCGGGCCGACATCTGCTGCGCCCCGAAGCCGGACAGCACGATGATCTTCGCCTCCGGCACCAGCCGACGCAGCGCCGGCAGCGCCTCGATGCCGTCCATGACGGGCATCGCGAGGTCGATGACGACGACGTCCGGCCGGTGCTGGCGGACGGTCTCGATGCCGGCCTTGCCGTCACCGGCCTCGGCCACGACCTCGAAGCCGCTGCGTTCGAGGGCGAGGCGGAGCAGCTGCCGCAGGTCGGCGGTGTCGTCGATGATGACGACCCGGAGCGGGTCGTGGTCGGCGTCCTCGCTCACCGAGCTCACCGGTCTCCCTCGCCAGACGCGCGCACGAAGCACACGGTCGTCACCGCGGCCCCCTCTCCTCGCCACCTCCCCGCGGCGAGTCACTGCAGGGGCACCGTACGTCGCGAGGGTCGGGCCGTGGGCGTTTCGGGAGGCGATGCCACGGCTGGTCCAGACCGCGCCCGACGCCTCCGCCGCTTCCACCCGCTCACCAGAGTTGAGTGGAACAGACTCAACTTCAGGAACGTTGCACTCGGTGACGGCAACCGGTTCGATGCCAACCACACACTTCCCAGGAGCCACACCCATGACCCAGTTCGGCGCTGAGCAGTTCACCACCCGCGCCCGCGAGGCCATCGAGGCTGCGCAGCGCACCGCCACCACCTCCGGCCACAGCTCCGTGGAGCCGGTCCACCTGCTCGCCGCACTCCTCAGCGACCCCACGGGCTCGCCCCGCACGCTGGTCGGCAAGGCGGGCGTCGACGCCGCCGCGCTCGCCGCAGCGGCGGACGCCGCCGTGTCGGCGCTGCCCCGTGCCAGCGGGAGCACCGTCAAGACGCCGGCGGCCTCGCCCGCGCTCACCCGCGTGCTCACCGCGGCGATCACGCTGGCGCCGTCGATGAAGGACGAGTTCGTCGCCGCCGAGCACCTGCTCATCGCGCTGGCCGGCGTCGAGTCGCCCGCCCAGGGCGTGCTGGCCGCCGACGGCCTCACCGAGCCGGCACTGCGCGATGCGTTCACCGCCCTGCGCGGCAGCCGCCGCGTCACCAGCCAGGACGCCGAGTCCAGCTACGAGGCGCTCGAGAAGTACTCCGTCGACCTCACCGCCGCCGCCGAGGAGGGCAGCCTCGACCCCGTGATCGGCCGGGACGCCGAGATCCGCCGCGTCGTCCAGGTGCTCTCGCGGCGCACGAAGAACAACCCGGTGCTCATCGGCGAGCCCGGCGTCGGCAAGACCGCCGTCGTCGAGGGGCTGGCGCAGCGGGTCGTCGACGGCGACGTCCCGGACTCGCTCAAGGGCCGTCGCGTGCTCTCGCTCGACCTGTCCGCCATGGTGGCGGGCGCGAAGTTCCGCGGCGAGTTCGAGGAGCGGCTCAAGGCCGTGCTGGAGGAGATCAAGGACTCCGGCGGCCAGATCATCACCTTCATCGACGAGCTGCACACCGTCGTGGGTGCGGGTGCCGGCGGCGACTCCGCCATGGACGCCGGCAACATGCTCAAGCCGATGCTCGCCCGCGGCGAGCTGCACATGATCGGCGCCACCACGCTCGACGAGTACCGCGAGCGGGTCGAGAAGGACCCGGCGCTGGAGCGCCGGTTCCAGCAGGTCTTCGTCGGCGAGCCGTCGGTCGAGGACACCATCCAGATCCTGCGCGGCATCCGCGAGCGCTACGAGGCCCACCACAAGGTGCGCATCACCGACGCCGCGCTGGTGGCGGCCGCGTCGCTCTCGGACCGCTACATCACCGGCCGCCAGCTGCCCGACAAGGCGATCGACCTCGTCGACGAGGCCGCCTCCCGGCTCAAGATGGAGATCGAGAGCAGCCCCGAGGAGATCGACGTCCTGCGGCGCCAGGTCGACCGCCTCAAGATGGAGGAGTTCGCCCTCGACAAGGAGTCCGACGACGCCTCGGTCGAGCGGCTCGCGGTGCTGCGCGCCGACCTCGCCGACAAGGAGGAGGAGCTGCGCGCCCTCGAGGCCCGCTGGGAGCGGGAGAAGTCCTCGCTGGAGGGGGAGGGCGAGCTGCGACGCCAGCTCGACCAGCTGCGCGTGGAGGCCGAGCGTGCCGAGCGCGACGGCGACCTCGCCCGGGCGAGCGAGATCCGCTACGGGCGGATCCCCGCGATGGAGAAGCAGATCGAGGAGGCCGAGTCGGCCGAGCGGTCCGAGATCGAACCGCTCGTCGGTGACGAGGTCGGCCCCGAGCAGATCGCGGAGGTGGTGGAGGCCTGGACCGGCATCCCCACCGGCCGGATGCTCGAGGGCGAGACCGCCAAGCTGATGAAGATGGAGGAGGTCATCGGTGAGCGGCTGATCGGCCAGCGGTCCGCCGTCGGCGCCGTCAGCGACGCCGTCCGCCGCTCCCGCGCCGGCATCAGCGACCCCGACCGCCCCACCGGCTCGTTCCTGTTCCTCGGCCCCACCGGCACCGGCAAGACCGAGCTGGCCAAGGCGCTCGCCGACTTCCTGTTCGACGACGAGCGCGCCATCGTCCGCATCGACATGAGCGAGTACTCCGAGAAGCACTCGGTGGCGCGGCTCGTCGGTGCCCCGCCCGGCTACGTCGGCTACGACGAGGGCGGCCAGCTCACCGAGGCCGTACGCCGGCGTCCGTACTCGGTGGTCCTGCTCGACGAGGTCGAGAAGGCCCACCCCGAGGTCTTCGACATCCTGCTCCAGGTGCTCGACGACGGCCGCCTCACCGACGGCCAGGGCCGCACCGTCGACTTCCGCAACACGCTGATGGTGCTCACCAGCAACCTCGGCTCGATGTTCCTCGTCGACCCGTCGCTGTCGGCGGAGCAGAAGAAGGAGTCGGTGATGGGGGTGGTGCGGCAGAGCTTCAAGCCGGAGTTCCTCAACCGGCTCGACGAGATCGTGCTCTTCGACGCCCTCTCCCGCGAGGAGCTCGCCCACATCGTCGATCTCCAGCTCGAGCTGCTGCGCAAGCGGCTGGCCGCCCGCCGGGTCTCGATCGAGGTCACCGACGCCGCGAAGCGCTGGCTCGCCGAGACCGGCTACGACCCCGCCTACGGCGCCCGCCCGCTGCGCCGCCTGGTGCAGCAGGCGATCGGCGACCCGCTGGCCAAGCTGCTGATCAGCGGTCAGGTCGTCGACGGCGGCGCCGTCACCGTCGACCACGGCGAGAGCGGGCTCACGCTCAGCGGCTGAGGCCGCTAACGGTCCCTCAGCCAGGCCTTCGACTCCGGCCGGCTCAGCAGCACCGCCGTGGCGACACAGGCGGCGAGGGGCACGACGGCGACGAAGCTGCCGAAGGCCGCGGAGGCCAGGCAGAGCGCGCCGGCGATGCCGCCGGAGACCATCAGCGTGATCGCGGCCCAGCGGCGCCGGCGCAGGGTGAGAGCCGCGAGCACGGCCGCCGCGAGGCACCACAGCACCAGCCCGGCCACGGTGACGACGACGACGCCGATCACGAAGCCGTCGCCGATGCCCTGCTCGGTGAGCTGCGGGTTCTGCTCGCGCAGCTGGTCGATGAGCTCCTCCGGCGTGGCCAGGACCAGGACCATGCTCGCGAGGGCGCCGAGGGCGACCAGCGCGCAGCTCACCCAGGTGACCACGCACGCGGTCAGGACCGGGCGCGGCCGCGGCACGACGGGCGCCGACCCGCGACCGGGCCACGCGGACGGCACGGGGGGCGCGAGCACCGCGACGGCGCCCTCCCCGGGGGACTCGCGCGGCTGCGGGTGGCCCGGGGCGGTCCAGCCGTCCGGGGCCGCCTCCGACGGGCGCGGCGCACGGCGGGTGTCGCCGAACCACTCGCGCGCCTGCGGCGACCACAGCATGACGATGGCGGCGACCACCATGAAGGTGAGCAGGCCGCCCACCACCAGGCCGGCGAGCAGCAGCACCGGCGCCAGGAAGGTGAGCACCCGCCGGGCGGTGCGGGAACGCCGCAGCACCTCGAAGCCGAGGATGGCGGCCGCCGCGGCGGCGCCGCCGGTGAGCAGGGCGAAGACCTGCTGGATCTGCTGGACGTCGTCGACCGAGAGCCCGAGGCCGTCGAACGGCGGCTCCCCGACGAGCCGGCCGGCAGCCTCCTGCGACTCCAGCGAACCGAGCGCGGCCACGTGCTGGTAGGCGGTCAGCACGAGGAAGGCGCCGCCGAGCATGATCAGCCAGGCACACCAGGTGACGACACGAGGTCGGGCGGGTTGCTCGGCCATGCCCCCACCCTCTCAGAGTGGCGGTCAGCCCGGACCGCGCAGGTCGGCCTCCGCCAGCCGGCCCAGTGCCTCCGCGATCACCTCGCGCCGCTTGCAGAAAGCCCACCGCACCAGGTGGCGTCCCGCGTCCTGGTCGTCGTAGAACCCGAGCGCCGGGATCGCCACCACGCCGGCCCGCTCCGGCAGCGCCAGACAGAACGCCCGCCCGTCCTCCCAGCCCAGCGCGCCGACGTCGGAGGTGGCGAAGTAGGTGCCCTCCGGCACCCGGGCCGGCAGACCGGCGGCGGCGAGCCCGCCGATGAGGAGGTCACGTCGCTCCTGGAGGTCCGCGGCCAGCGTGCGCGGGAAGTCGCCGTGCTCGGTCGAGCGCGTGCGCGACCGCCGGCTGCAGCGGTGCGCCCGAGGTGTAGGTGAGCCAGGTCTTGGCCGCGAGGACGGCGCCCACCAGGTGCGCCGGGCCGGTGGCCCAGCCGACCTTCCAGCCGGTCACCGAGTAGGACTTGCCCACGCTCGACAGCGTGAGCGTGCGCTCCCCCATGCCCGGCAGGGTGGCGATCGGCACGTGCTCGTGGTCGTCGAAGACGAGGTGCTCGTAGACCTCGTCGGTGATCACGACGAGGTCGTGCTCGAGGGCGAGGTCGGCCACCGCCCCCAGCTCGGCGCGGGTGAGCACGGTGCCGGTCGGGTTGTGCGGGCTGTTGAGCAGCACGAACCGGGTCCGGGGGGTGACCGCGGCCCGCAGCGCGTCGACGTCGAGGCGGAAGTCCGGCGCCCGCAACGTGACCGGCCGTCGCACGCCGCCGGCCATCTGGAGCATCGCGACGTAGGAGTCGTAGTAGGGCTCCAGCACGACCACCTCGTCGCCCGGCTCGACCAGCCCGAGCAGGGCGGCCGCCACGGCCTCGGTGCAGCCGGTGGTGACCACGACCTCGCTGTCCGGGTCGAGCTCGATCCCGTAGTGACGCCGCTGGTGCTCGGCGACGGCCCGGCGCAGCACCGGGATCCCGGTGCCGGGCGCGTACTGGTTGGCGCCGCCGTGGAGCGCCGCGACGGCGGCCGCGAGCACCTCGGGCGGTCCGTCCTCGTCGGGGAAGCCCTGGCCGAGGTTGAGGGCGCCGGTGCGGACGGCGAGCGCGGACATCTCGGCGAAGATCGTGGGCGGGATGCCGGCGAGGCGGGAGGCGGGCACCCGCCCAGCCTGCCAGTACTGTGCCAGCCGTGACCGCGACCGACCCCGACCTGGCCGCCGACATCGACGCGACCTGCCGCCTGACCGGCGAGTTCACGCTCCGGTCGGGCCAGGTGTCCTCGGAGTACTTCGACAAGTACCTGTTCGAGGCCGATCCGATCCTGCTGGCCCGGGTGGCGCGGGAGATGATCCAGCTCGTCCCGCAGGACACCGACCTCCTCGGCGGTCTCGAGATGGGCGGCATCCCGATCGCCACCTCCATCAGCGGCATCCTCGGCGTGCCCACGCTGTTCGTGCGCAAGGAGGCCAAGACCTACGGCACGTGCAAGCTGGCCGAGGGGCCGCCGTTCGCCGGCCGCCGGGTCACGATCGTCGAGGACGTCATCACCACCGGCGGCGCCGTCCGCGACGCCGCCGCGGCGCTGCGTGAGGGTGGAGCCGTGGTTGACGTCGTGGTGTGCGCGATCGACCGCAGCCCGGCCGGGGAGAACCCGCTCGCCGACGTCGGCCTCGAGGTGCGCGCGGTGCTCACGAAGGCCGAGCTGGACGCCGTCCGGGGCTAGGCACGGCGGCGCGCTACTCCGGTGTGGTCTGCGGCGCGGGTTGGGCCTGCGGCACCGGCTCGGCCTCCGGCTTGTCACGGTCGCCGTGCCGCCGGTGCTTCCAGCCCTCGTAGACCAGCGGGAGGAGCGTGAAGATCAAGATGGCGATCACCGCGTAGTCGATGTTCTCCCCGATCGAGGGGAACGTGGCGCCGAGGAAGTACCCGAGCATCGTGATGCTGAAGACCCACAGCACGGCGCCGACCGCGCTCCAGGTGAAGAAGCGGCGCCGCTCCATCACCGTGACGCCGGCGACGACCGTGATGTAGGTGCGCACGAACGGCACGAACCGACCGAGCACCAGCGCCTTGTTGCCGTGCTTGTCGAAGAACGCGGTGGTGTTGTCGAAGTACTTGCGCTTGAGGATGCGCCCGTTGCGCTCGTAGAGGGGTGGGCCGAGCTTGCGCCCGATCTCGTAGCCGGCGACGTTGCCCAGGAACGCGGCGACCGAGAGCAGCACGAGCGCGATGACGAGCTCGATGCCGGGCTGGTCGATGCCGAAGACCTGGATCTGCTCGCCGGCGATGAACAGCCCGAGCGCGAACAGCAGCGTGTCGCCCGGGAGGAACGGGAAGAACAGCCCGCACTCGATGAAGATGATGACGAGGCTGAGCCAGATCAGCGAGCCGCCGAAGTTGTCGAGGAGCCACTGGGGCTCCATCCACTTGATGCCCAGCAGCATCGGGGTCAGGGCCTCGAAGCTCACGCCGCCACGCTACCTGCCGTACCCTCACGGCGTGCCGGATGGCGGGAACCGGGCTCCCTACGACCCGATGCCGCACGGACCGGCCGAGGTGGGCGTCGGACCCTGGCAGGGCGAGCCGCCCTCCGGCCCCGGCAGCGAGGTCTACGACCCAGCCCTGCTCGCCGAGGGTGACCGGCGCAACGTCGTCGACCGCTACCGCTACTGGACGGTCGAGGCGATCCGCGCCGATCTCGACACCCGCCGCCACGGCTTCCACGTCGCGATCGAGAACTGGCAGCACGACTTCAACATCGGGACCATCGTTCGCTCGGCCAACGCCTTCCTCGCTGCCGAGGTGCACATCGTCGGCAACCGCCGCTGGAACCGGCGCGGGGCCATGGTCACCGACCGCTACCAGCACCTGCGGCACCACCCCGACGTCGCGGCGCTGGCCGCGCACCTCGCCGGCGCCGACGGCGGCCCGGTCCCGCTCTGGGGCATCGACAACCTGCCGGGCTCGGTGCCCCTGGAGCGGTCACCGCTGCCGGAACGGGTCTGCCTGCTGTTCGGGCAGGAGGGCCCCGGGCTCTCCGACGCCGCCCGCGACGCCTGCGCCGGCACCTTCTCGATCGCCCAGTTCGGCTCGACCCGCTCGATCAACGCCTCCGCCGCGGCAGCCATCGCCATGCACCGCTGGGTCTGCGAGCACGCCGACCCGTCACCAATGCACTGACCCGTCACATATGCGCCGACCCGTCACTTGTACAAGTGACGGGTCGGCGACTTCGTGACGGGTCGGCGTCAGAAGCGGCGGCGGCAGGGGGCGAGGTCGATCACCCGGCGCTGGCCGCGCTCGAGGTAGACCGGCATGCGCTGCAGCACGGTGCCGTTCTTGCGCTCGCACGTCAGCGTGTAGCTCTCCTTGCGGCCCTTCGTGTACCGGGTGGTGGCGTCGAACTGCCCGACGTCGACGGTGTAGGTCGGCGTCGTCGAGGCGAAGTTGATGACCCGGATGACGTAGGTGCCGGCCGGGGCGTCCGAGATCGTGACCCGCTCCTTCTCACCGACGAAGGTGCCCGAGGAGCCCACCGCCACGAGCTCGTCGCCGACCTTGCGGTAGACCTCGAGGTCGAGGTCGTCGGGGGTCGGCCAGTCCAGCTTGATGTCCAGCAGGGCGGAGGGCTCGGTGGCGACGTAGGTGAGGTCGGTGTGGTCGTTGGGCGCCGGCGCGAGCTCCTCGTAGTGCTTGCTGGCGAACGGCGCGTCGGCCAGCTCCTGGTAGGGCCGCGGCTGCACGACCGGACGGGTCGACGGGTTCACGATCCAGCTGAACCGACCGTTGCCGGTGGCGGTGAACGAGGTGTTCACGAAGTCCTTGAACGAGGACTCCCAGGTGGGCGAGCTGAAGTTCTTCCGCAGCCGGACGACGGCGCCACGCGGCGCCGTGCCGACGAGGCGGCCGCTGTAGCGGGTGTCGACAGCGTGCTCGAGGGCGATGAGGTAGGCCGCGCGGTTGCCCTTGCCGGCGTAGCGGCCGGTGCCCAGATACTCGTCGACGACGTCGGGGAACGGCGGGTGGAACTCGTCGGGCCCGATCTCGAAGGTGTAGCCGAAACCGCCGGTCGCGTTGTAGCTGTAGTCCTCGGTGGTGCCGGTGGTGTCGTAGAGCTGCCAGCCGTGGATGTTGGCGTAGCCGTTCTGGGCGGTCATCCGGGCACCGAGGCGCTTCAACCCCTCCTCGTCAGGGGCGTCGCCCACCGGCTTGCCGTCGTGCCCGACGGTGAGCGGGTTGACCCCGTTGGGGCGCAGCACGAGGTTCGAGTAGGTGTGGTTGGAGATGAGCATGGTGATCTGCTCGGTGCGGATCAGGTCCTGGATGTTCTGGGTCTCCGGCTCGGAGAAGGCGCCCGCACCTCGGTAGGTCGGGTCGGCCTGGAGGTCGGACGCACCGGGGCCGCCCCAGAAGCCGCCGTAGTTGCGGTTCAGGTCGACGCCGGGCCCGAAGGCGCCGGGGGTGGTCAGCAGACCTGCGCAGCTGCCGTCGGGGTTGTCCTGCCCGTCGACGAACCGGCAGTTCTTGCGCATGTAGGCGCGGCCGGGCGTGCCCAGCACCGAGGCGAGGCCGCCGCCGTCGACCTCGCGCAGGTCGACGTACTCGCCGTCCTGCCGTGAGTAGGTGAAGCCGTCGACGTTCACCACGGGGACGACGATCACGCGAGCGCGGTTCAGCAGGCTGGTGATGCGGCGGTTCTTGCCGTAGCTCTGGGCGAGGTCGACCGCGAACTCCATCGCGAGCTCGGCCGAGGGCCACTCGCGGGCGTGGTGGGCGCCCATCAGCAGGAAGGTCGGCTTGGCGGGGTTGCGGTAGCGGATGTTGCCGCCGATCTCGATGGCGCGCACCGCGCGACCGTCGAGGGTGGGGCGCTTGAGCCGGAAGTTGCGGACCAGCGTCGGGTAGCGCTTCTGCAGCCCCGCCATCTCGGAGACGTAGTCGTCGTAGAACCGGTACGACGTGCGACCCGAGGGCAGCTTCGACCGCGGCACCTCCGCGGCGTAGGCCTCGTTGATCTCGGCGATCTCGACGCCGCGCGCCACCAGGTCGGGGATCCGGACGTCGTAGTCGAACCCGCCGCGCTCGAGGACGGCCCGGTCGGCAGCCGTGTGCAGCACGACCTCGACGTAGTCGTGTCCCGCGTGCTCGGTCAGGTCGAGTCCGAGCCCCTGCAGCCGCTGCTTGGCGGCGCGGTCCGGGGTGACGACGGTGACCAGCTGGGGCGCGAAGGCGCCCTCCTCGGCCGCGGAACCGGCGGAGCCGGAAGAGGCGGCCACCTGGGTCGTGGCGGTCGCGATCAGCGCGGCAGCCACCAGGCCGACGGCGGCGGCGCGGCCGGAGCGGCGCGAGAGGGGGAGTCGGGGCATGGAGCTCTCCTGGGGTCGGTGCGGGGACGCTGCCTGCCCAACGACGCTCACCCCACCGGGTCACGCCCGGATCGACGGGTTTCCTCCGCTACCGCGTGCCGCGTCGTCGGCCCGCCGCGCGCCGCAGCACGGTGAGCAGGTGGAGCATCGCCAGCTCCGCCACCGCGCCCCGGGCCGGCAGGTCGGCCAGCAGGTAGGCGCGGCCGAGCAGCCCGCTCGGCGTGAACGACGTGGTCTGGGTGACCCGCGCGCCACCCTCGGCGGGCGTGACCTCCGTGGTGACCAGCACCTGCCCGGGCGCCCGCACCGCGGCGTCCAGCACGAGGCGTCGCCGCTCGTGGGAGACCTCCCGCACCCGCCAGAACCCGGCCCGGTCGCCCTCGGCCAGGAACCGCCGCCCCGGCGGGGCCCAGCGGCGCCCGGCGCCGCCGACCAGCCGGTCGAGGGCGCCGCGGAACGCGTACGGCGCTGCGTCGACGTACCACTGGGACACGGCCTCGCCCGAGGCCACGACGCCCCACGCCGTCTCGGGCGGCAGGGCGACCGTCGCCACCCGGGTGCTGCTGCTGAGCGTCCGCCTGCGGTCCACGCCACGAGGCTACGCAGCAGTAGCCAATAGGTTGGTCGGGAACGCCCCTGACGCCCCGAGGAGATCCCCCGCATGCCCATCGTCACGCCCGAGAAGTACGCCGAGATGCTCGACGCCGCCAAGGGCGGCGGTTACGCCTACCCGGCCATCAACGTCTCGTCGTCGCAGACGCTCAACGCAGCGCTCAAGGGGTTCGCCGACGCCGGCTCCGACGGCATCATCCAGGTCTCCACCGGCGGCGCGGAGTACCTCTCCGGCCAAGCCGTCAAGGACATGGTGATCGGGTCGGTGGCCTTCGCGGCCTACGCCGCCGAGGTGGCGAAGAGCTACCCCGTCAACATCGCGCTGCACACCGACCACTGCCCGCAGGACAAGCTCGACGGCTTCGTCCGGCCGCTGATCGCCCTCTCCGAGGAGCGGGTGGGTCGCGGCGAGGCGCCGCTGTTCCAGTCGCACATGTGGGACGGCTCGGCCGTTCCTCTCGACGAGAACCTGGTGATCGCCGAGGAGCTGCTCGACCGCTGCCGCAGGCCAAGATCGTGCTCGAGATCGAGGTGGGCGTCGTCGGCGGCGAGGAGGACGGCGTCGCGCACGACATCAACGACAAGCTCTACTCCACCCCCGAGGACGCGCATCGCCACCGCGAAGGCCCTCGGCTACGGCGACCGCGGCTACTACATGACCGCGCTCACCTTCGGCAACGTCCACGGCGTCTACAAGCCGGGCAACGTGCAGCTGCGCCCCGACGTGCTCAAGAGCGCCCAGGAGGCCGTGGTCGAGGAGTTCGGTCTCGAGCCGGGCGCCAAGCCGTTCCACCTGGTCTTCCACGGCGGCTCCGGCTCCACCGCCGAGGAGATCGCCGCGGCCGTCGACTACGGCGTGGTGAAGATGAACGTCGACACCGACACCCAGTACGCCTTCACCCGGCCGATCGCGGCCCACATGTTCGAGAACTACGACGGGGTGCTGAAGGTCGACGGCGAGGTCGGCAACAAGAAGGCCTACGACCCGCGGGCCTGGGGGAAGGCCGGCGAGGCCGGCATGGCCGCGCGCATCGTGGAGGCCTGCGAGCACCTGCGCTCGGCCGGCCAGAGCCTGGGCTGACCTACTCCGCGGCGGCGCCCGGCACCGGGGCGGCCGCGGCGCCGAAGCCCGCGTGCCGGGCTTCTCGAGGAAGAGCACGGCCACCAGCCCGACGACGAACACGATCGCCGGCAGGTACAGCGTCTGCGCCATCGCCTCGGAGAACGGCCCCCGGGCGGCGGCCGGCAGCTTCGTGCCCGGCGTCGCGTCGGTGGGGTCGAACACGCCGAACCCCTGCGCGGCGATGCGCGCGTCCATCAGGACCGCGATGCCGGCAGCTCCCAGCACGGCGCCGACCTGGCGGGTGGCGTTGTAGACCCCGGCCCCCGCGCCGGCCAGCTGCAGGGGCAGGTTGCGGGTGGCGGTGGCGGTGTTGGGCGCCCACACGAAGGCGTTGCCGACCCCGAAGGCCGCCATCGGCAGCAGGATCTCCCACACCTCGGAGTCGGGCCGGATCTCCTGCGCCAGCCACACCAGCGAGATCCCGAGCATGAGGAAGCCGAATCCGAGCAGGTTGCGCGGGTGCACGCGGTCGGTCAGTCCGCCGACGAACCGGGCGAGCAGGATCGTCATGACCGCCATCGGCACGAGCAGCAGCGCGGCCCGGGTGGGGCTCATGCCGCGCACGAGCTGCGCGTAGAGCATCAGCGGGATGGCGACGGCGGTGATCGAGAAGCCCATGACGGCGATCGCCACGTTGGCCAGCGAGAAGTTGCGGTCGCTGAAGACGCGGAGCGGCACCAGCGGCTCCCTCGTGTTGCGCGACTGCCAGAGCACGAACAGGCCGAGCACGACGAGCCCGGCCGCGATCGTGGACCAGACGACGGCGTCCCAGCCGAGCTGCTCGCCCTCCTGGATGCCGAAGACGAGCAGGAAGATGCCGACGCCGCTGAGGGCGACGCCGAGCCAGTCGAAGCGGTGGGTGTGGGTGGGGAGCGTGGGCACCAGCCGCCAGGCCAGGACGAAGCCGACCAGACCGACCGGGAGGTTGACGAAGAAGATCCACTCCCACCCGGCGACGTCGACCAGCACCCCGCCGAGGATCGGGCCGACCAGGGTGGCGACGCCGGCGGTGGCACCCCACAGCGCCATCGCCTGGCCGCGGCGCTGGGCCGGGAAGATGCGGGTGATGATGGCCATCGTCTGCGGGGTGATCATCGCCGCGCCGAGGCCCTGCACCACGCGGAACGCGATCAGGCCGCCGATGGTGGAGGTGAGGCCGCAGGCCAGGCTCGCCAGCGTGAACACGGTGAGGCCGGTGAGGTAGACCCGTTTCGGGCCGAACCGGTCGCCGAGCCGACCCATGATGAGGATCGGCACGGCGTAGGCCAGCAGGTAGGCGCTGGTGACCCACACGACGTCGTTGACGTCGGCCTGGAGGTCCTCGATCAGCGCCGGGGTGGCCACCGAGACGATCGTGGTGTCGACCAGGATCATGAAGAAGCCGATGCACAGCGCGAGCAGTGCCGGCCACGGGTCGCGCTGCTCGCCGCCGCCGTCGGTGCGAGGTGCGGTGGGGGACTCGGCCTGGGTCACGACGACAGTGAACACCGGACCAGGGACAATCCTCCCCATGAGCACCTTCGGCGACCTGATGGCCGGCCCTCCGCCCACCCACCTCCCCGCGGACCCGGCGGCCGACGACCTCGCCGCCGGCACCGCACCGCACGACGTCGTCCGCGCCCACCCGGCCTCCCCGGTGGCCTGGGCCGCCCTCGCCACCGAGGCGGTGAGCCAGGACGCCGACGCCGTCACCGTCTACGCCTACGCCCGGGTCGGCTACCACCGCTCGCTCGACGTGCTGCGCCGCAACGGCTGGAAGGGCCACGGCCCGGTGCCGTGGGAGCACGAGCCCAACCGCGGCTTCCTCGTCTGCCTCTCGCTGCTCGCGAAGTCGGCCCGCGCCATCGGCGAGGACGACGAGTGGGAGCGCTGCTCGGAGTTCCTCCGCGACTCCAGCCCCTCCGCGTACGCGCAGCTGCTGGGGTAGTCAGCCCCTGCCCAGCACCTTCGCCGCCGTCCGCAGGTCGGCGCGGACGGCGAGCGGGGCGGTCTTGTCGAGGACGGCGGCGAGCGGGCGGGCGAGGCCGCGCCCGCGCAGCGTCATCGTCGGCGTGACGTCGCACGCGGTGTCGCCGTCGACCGCCACGAAGTCGAGGGTGAGGACGGCCGCGAAGCCGCGCCAGGTGCCGTGCTCTGCCCAGCGCCGCGGCGGGTCGTGCTCGGTGAGCTCCATCCGCGGCCGCAGCCCGGGCTTGGTGACGTCGATCCACCACAGCCCGACCTCGACCGGGCCCGACACATCCTCCACCGCCCGCAGGCTCGACTGCCACTCCGGCCGGTTGGCGGGCTCGACCAGGTAGTCGTAGGCGACGGCCCGCGGCACCGGGAACCGCACGGGCCCGCTCACCAGCGCTCGCCGGTGAGCAGCTCGTAGGCCTCGAGGTAGCGCGACCGGGTGCGCTCGACCACCTCGGCCGGCAGTGGAGGCGGGGGCTCGCCGGAGGCGCGGTCCCAGCCGGACTCGGGAGAGAGCGCCCAGTTGCGCACGATCTGCTTGTCGTAGGACGGCTGCGGCCGCCCCGGCTGCCACTCGGCGGCGGGCCAGAACCGCGAGGAGTCCGGTGTCAGCACCTCGTCGGCCAGCACCACGGTGCCGTCCGGCCGCGAGCCCAGCTCGATCTTGGTGTCGGCCAGCAGGATGCCGCGCTCGCGGGCGATCCGCTCGGCCCGCGCGTAGACGGCCAGGGTGAGGTCGCGGAGCACGGTGGCGGCCTGGTCGCCGACGGTGGCGACGACGCCGTCGAAGGAGATGTTCTCGTCGTGCTCGCCCAGGTCGGCCTTGGTGGCGGGGGTGAAGACCGGCTCGGGCAGCCGGTCGCCGTCGACCAGGCCCGGGGGGAGCGCGATGCCGCACACCGAGCCGGTGGCCTGGTAGTCGAGCAGCCCGGAGCCGGTGAGGTAGCCGCGGGCGACGCACTCGACCGGGTACATCGCGAGCCGCTCGCAGACGACGGCGCGGCCGCGGAGGGCGTCCGGAACGTCGGTGGACACGACGTGTCCGGGCACGAGGTCGGCGAGCTGCTCGAACCACCACAACGACATCCGGGTGAGGATCTCGCCCTTGTCGGGGATGGCGGTCTCGAGCACGAAGTCGAAGATCGAGATCCGGTCGCTGGCCACCATGAGGAGGTGGCCCGTGTGGGGACCGTCGAGGATCTCGTAGAGGTCGCGCACCTTGCCCGAGTGGAGGTGCCGGGCCCCCGCGAGGGGCGGCGCCGGCGGTAGGTCGGTCACCCGGCTCAGCCTAGTGACCGGCCCCGAGGCTGGCCGGCGCAGCCGTCGGCAGCGGTCGGCAGCGGTCGGCAGCCGCAGGTGTGGTGCGAGCAGGTGGGATGCAGGGGTGCTGCCGGACGGGCCCGGGCGGTTTGGCACAGTGAATGCCATGCCGGAGCCAGCCGACGAGGTCTACGCCCGTGTCGTCGCCCAGGTCGGTGAGAACGGCCACCTGCCGATGCCGCCGATGGGCGGGTGGGACATCTTCCCGTGGGTCGTGGTGGACGGCGAGATCGCCCCGCGCTCGCTGCAGCCGCCCACCGACGAGGAGCCCCGCTGGGGCGAGAGCGCCGACAAGCCCTGCGCCTCGTGCGCCGGCTTCCCGCCGGAGAACGTCGTCTGGGAGGACGACGTCTGGGTCCTGACTCACCACGGTGCGCCGTCGGGTCTGCCGCTCGTGCTCACGCTGCACCCGCGCGACCACCTCGACCTCGGTGAGCTCGACGACGACCAGGCCTCGCAGCTGGGCCGGATCACCAACCGGCTGGTGCGCGTGCTGGAGAACCTGCCGAACATCGGCCGGGCCCACACGATGCGCTACGGCGACGGCGGCGCCCACCTGCACCAGTGGTTCCTCGCCCGCACCGCGCGGCTCTCCCCCGTGCTGGGCTCGCCCGCCATCGAGTGGGACGAGATCATCCCGCCCGGCCCCGAGGACGTGTGGCGCGCCGACCTGCACACCGTGGCCGAGAAGCTCGCCAACTGGGGCGGTGTCGCGCGCGCCTGACGGCTTCCAGCGAGGCCTGCGGCCCGGGTGAACCGGCGCGGCACACGTACGTGCCGGACTCGACACCTCGGTCTCGACCGTGCAGTGGGTGGTGTCGGGTTACACGCTGACCTTCGGTCTCACGCTGGTGGCGGCGGCCGCCTCGGCGACGCCTAAGGCCGACGGCCTCGGCGGCGGCGCCGGTGGAGCCCTGCATCCGTGGTGCGGGTCCGCGCCGGCTAGAGGATCGCGCCGGGGGAGTACGACGCGGCCGCGGGGTCGGCGTCGGTGACCGCCCGCACCCGCGCGACCACGTCGGCCACCTGGGCCCGCGCGGCTCCGGTGAACTCGATCGGCTCGGCGAGCACGCCGTCGAGGGCGGCCCGGTCGAGGCCGAGGCGGGGATCGCCGGCGAGCCGCTCCAGAAGGTCGTTGTGCTCCTGTCCGGCCCGGAGCCCGAGGGCGGTGGTGACCGCGGCCTCCTTGATCGCCTCGTGGGCGGTCTCGCGGCCGACCCCGGCCCGCACCGCCGCCATCAGCACCTTCGTGGTGGCGAGGAAGGGCAGGTAGCGGTCGAGCTCGCGCTGGATGACGGCCGGGAAGGCGCCGAACTCGTCGAGCACGGTGAGGAAGGTGCGGAACAGCCCGTCGGTGGCGAAGAACGCGTCGGGCAGCGCGACCCGGCGCACCACCGAGCACGACACGTCGCCCTCGTTCCACTGGTCACCGGCGAGCTCGCCCACCATCGACAGGTGGCCCCGCAGCACGACGGCGAGGCCGTTCACGCGCTCGCACGAGCGGGTGTTCATCTTGTGCGGCATCGCCGAAGACCCCACCTGGCCCTCCGCGAAGCCCTCGGTGACCAGCTCGTGGCCGGCCATGAGGCGGATCGTGGTGGCGAGGTTCGACGGCGCCGCCACGGTCTGCACGAGCGCCGAGACGACGTCGAAGTCCAGGGAGCGGGGGTAGACCTGGCCGACGCTGGCGAAGGTCTGCTCGAACCCCAGGTGCGAGGCCACCCTCCGCTCGAGCTCCGTGAGCCGCTCGGGGTCGCCCACCAGGTCGAGCATGTCCTGGCTGGTGCCCATCGGGCCCTTGACCCCGCGCAGCCGGTAGCGGCCGAGCAGGTCGTCGAGCCGGTCGAGGGCGACGAGCAGCTCGTCGGCCACGGTGGCGAACCGCTTGCCGAGGGTGGTGGCCTGGGCGGCCACGTTGTGGGAGCGCCCGGCCATCACGGTGGTCTCGTGCTCGGCGGCCAGCCGGCCGAGCCGCGCGAGCGTGGCGACCACCCGCTGCCGCACCAGCAGCAGCGAGGAGCGGACCTGCAGCTGCTCGACGTTCTCGGTGAGGTCGCGGCTGGTCATGCCCTTGTGCACGTGCTCGTGGCCGGCCAGCGCGTTGAACTCCTCGATGCGCGCCTTCACGTCGTGGCGGGTGACCTGCTCGCGAGCCGCGATCGAGCCGAGGTCGACGTGGTCGACGACGCGCTCGTAGGACTCGACCACGCCGTCCGGGACGTCGACGCCGAGGTCGCGCTGCGCTCGGAGCACCGCGATCCACAGCCGCCGCTCGAGCACGATCTTGTGCTCCGGCGACCAGATGTCGACCAGCTCGGCGCCGGCGTAGCGCGTGGCCAGGACGTTCGGGACGGTCACGGCGTCATTGTCCCGCCGGCGGCGATGTCGGTGCGGTGCTGGGCCCCGTCGAAGGCGATCCGGCCCACGCCCTCGTAGGCCCGTGCCCGCGCCTGGGCCACCGAGTCGCCGGTGGCGACCACGGCCAGCACCCGTCCGCCCGCGGTGACCAGGTCGCCGTCGCGCTCGGCGGTGCCGGCCTGGATCACGTGGACGTCGGCGAGCGCCTCGGCGTCGGCGACCCCGGTGATCACGTCGCCCGAGGACGAGGAGTCCGGGTAGCCGGCGCTGGCCATGACGACCCCGACGGCGGCGCCCGGCTTCCAAGCGGGGGGAGGCACGTCGGCGAGGGTGCCCGTGGCGGCGCCGAGCAGCAGCGGTGCGAGGGGGGAGTCGAGCAGCGCCAGCAGCGGCTGGGTCTCGGGGTCGCCGAAGCGGGCGTTGAACTCCACCACCCGCACGCCGCGCGAGGTCAGCGCGAGGCCGGCGTAGAGCAGCCCCGAGAACGGTGTGCCGCGGCGGGCCATCTCGTCGACCGTCGGCTGCAGGACGTCGCGCAGCACCGCGGCGACGAGGTCGTCCGGCGCCCACGGCAGCGGCAGGTAGGCACCCATGCCACCGGTGTTGGGGCCGTCGTCGCCGTCGAGGATGCGCTTGAAGTCCTGGGCCGGCTGGAGCGGGTAGACGGTGGCGCCGTCCGCCTCGTTCCAGCCGCAGATCGCGAACAACGAGACCTCGGGCCCGTCGAGATACTCCTCGATCACCACGCGCTCGCACGCGGCGGCGTGCGCCATCGCGGCCGCGCGGTCCTGGGTGACGACGACTCCCTTGCCGGCGGCGAGACCGTCGTCCTTCACCACGTACGGCACGCCGGTGAGGTTCAGCGCCGCGTCGGCCTGCTCCAGCGTGCTGCACACGACGGCACGGGCGGTGGGCACGCCGGCGGCCGCCATCACCTCCTTGGCGAACGCCTTCGAGCCCTCCAGCAGGGCCGCCTCGCGGCTGGGACCGAAGCACGGGACGCCGGCGGCCCGGACGGCGTCGGCCACACCGGCCACCAGCGGTGCCTCCGGCCCGACCACGACCAGGCCGACACCGAGGTCGGTGGCGAGCGCGGCCACGGCGTCGCCGTCCATCGCATCGACCTCGTGGCGGGTGGCGACGGCCGCCGCGCCCGGGTTGCCCGGGGCCACGTGCACCTCGGTGACGCCGGGGTCGAGCGACAGGGCACGCGCGAGCGCGTGCTCGCGGCCGCCCGGCCCGACCACCAGGACCTTCACCGGGTGGGCACCAGCTCGTGCCGCACGATCGACGCAGTGCGCTCCGGCCCGACGCCGACGACGCTGATGCGGGCGCCCGACATCGCCTCGACCGTCTCGACGTAGGCCCGGGCGTTGGCGGGCAGGTCGTCGACGGTGCGGGCCTCCGAGATGTCCTCCCACCAACCGGGGAGGTACTCATAGATCGGCACCGCGTGGTGGAAGTCGCTCTGGTTGACCGGCATCTCGTCGTGGCGGACGCCGTCGACGTCGTAGGCCACGCACACCGGCACCTGCTCGAGGCCGGTGAGCACGTCGAGCTTGGTGAGCACGAAGTCGGTGACGCCGTTGACCCGGGCGGCGTAGCGGGCGATGACGGCGTCGTACCAGCCGCAGCGGCGCGGTCGGCCGGTGGTGGTGCCGTACTCGGCGCCGGTCTTGCGCAGGTGCTCACCGGCGTCGTCGTTCAGCTCGGTGGGGAACGGGCCCTCGCCGACGCGGGTGGTGTAGGCCTTCACGATCCCGATCACCTGGTCGATGCGGGTGGGGGGGATGCCCGAGCCGGTGCAGGCGCCGCCGGCGGTGGCCGAGCTCGACGTCACGAACGGGTAGGTGCCGTGGTCGACGTCGAGCAGCGTGGCCTGGCCGGCCTCGAGCAGCACCGTCTCGCCGCGGTCGAGGGCCTCGTGCAGCAGCAGGCCGGTGTCGCACACGTAGGGCGCGAGCCGGTCGGCGTAGGAGCGCAGCTCCTCGACCGTCTCCTCGATCGTGACCGCACGCCGGTTGTAGACCTTGGTGAGGATCTGGTTCTTCAGCTCGAGGGCGCCCTCTACCTTGGCCTCGAGGATCTTCTCGTCGAAGAGGTCCTGGACCCGGATGCCGATGCGGTTCATCTTGTCGGCGTAGGTGGGGCCGATGCCGCGGCCGGTGGTGCCGATCCGGCGCGAGCCGAGGAACCGCTCGGTGACCTTGTCGAGCGAGCGGTTGTAGTCGGCGATCACGTGGGCGCTGGCGCTGACCTTGAGCCGGCTGGTGTCGACGCCGCGCGCGTCGAGGCCGTCGATCTCCTCGAACAGCACGCCGAGGTCGACGACGACGCCGTTGCCGATCACCGGCGTGACGCCCGGCGTGAGGATGCCGCTCGGCAGCAGGTGGAGGGCGTACTTCTCCGTCCGCCCCTGCTCGTCGGCGATGACGACGGTGTGACCGGCGTTGTTGCCGCCGTTGAACTTCACGACGTAGTCGACGCTGCTGCCGAGCAGGTCGGTGGCCTTGCCCTTGCCCTCGTCGCCCCACTGGGCGCCGACGATCACGGTGGCGGGCATCGCTGACTCTCCCCCGGACGTGGTTCGACCCCGGTGCTGACGTGTACGGCGCACCGAGGTCTCGTGCGAAGCCACGCTACCAAGAGCCGCGCCGGGGGCTGTCGTATCGTCCGGCCATGCCCGAGCCGCTGCTGGTGATCACCAACGCCGATGCCGGCACCGCCGACGAGGAGAGCCTCGACCGGGCGCTGGCGGTGCTGCGGGCCGAGACGTCGGTGGAAGTGGCGGCGACGTCCGAGCCGGGTGAGCTCGACGGCGTGCTCCACCGAGCGGGCAGCCGGCGCATCGTGGTGGCAGGCGGCGACGGCAGTCTGCACGCGGTGGTGGCCGCCCTCTACCGGCGTCACGAGCTCTCCGACACCGTGATCGGACTGCTGCCGCTCGGCACCGGCAACGACTTCGCCCGCGGCAACGACATCCCGCTCGACGTCGAGGCGGCGGCCCGGGTGCTGCTCGACGGCGCCCCGAAGGACGTCGACCTGCTGGTCGACGAGCTCGGCGGCATCGTCGTCAACAACGTGCACGTGGGCGCCGGTGCGATGGCGAGCCGCCGCGCGCACCGCTGGAAGCACCGGTTGCGCCCCGTGGGCTTCGGCAAGGTCAACCTCGGCAAGCTCGGCTACCCGATCGGGGCCGCCATGACGGCCTACAACCCACCGGTGATCCGGCTGCGGGTCGAGGTCGACCACGAGGTGGTCGTCGACTTCGACGAGCCGGTGCTGATGGTCGCCGTCGGCAACGGGGCCAGCGTGGGTGGCGGTACGGAGCTCACGCCGGCCGCCGACGCCGAGGACGGCCGGATGGACGTGATGATCTCCCGCGCCACCGGCCCGGTGTCCCGGCTCATCTACGCCGTGCGGCTGGGGCTGGGCAACCACCCCGACCACCCGGAGGTCGACTACCTGCGCGGCACCTCGGTGTCGGTCAGCGGCGAGCCCTTCTGGGTGAGCGCGGACGGCGAGGTGTCCGGGCCGGAGCGGCACCGCACCTGGCGGCTGGAGCCCGCGGCGTACCGCATGGTGCTGCCCCGGTAGCGGGCTCGGTAGCGTTGCCGCTCGTGACCGACGAGCCCGACGCCACCGACGACCTCTCCCAGGAGCAGGTCCGTCGCGAGAAGCGGGCCCGGTTGCTGGCCGAGGGGCGTGACCCGTACCCGGTGTCGGTGCCGCGCACCCACACCCTCGCCGAGGTGCGTGAGCAGTGGGGGCACCTCGAGTCGGGGGAGGAGACCCAGGACGTCGTCACGGTCGCCGGCCGGGTGATGTTCGTGCGCAACACCGGCAAGCTCTGCTTCGCGACCCTCCAGGAGGGTGCCGGCACCCGGCTGCAGGTGATGCTGTCGCTGGCCGAGGTCGGCCCCGACGCGCTCGAGGACTGGAAGCGGCTCGTCGACCTCGGCGACCACGTGCTCGTCGAGGGACGGGTGATCTCCTCGCGGCGCGGCGAGCTGTCGGTGATGGCGTCGCGGTGGGCGATGGCGTCCAAGGCGCTGCGCCCGCTGCCGGTGCTGCACAAGGACCTCTCCGAGGAGTCGCGGGTGCGGCAGCGCTACGCCGACCTCGTGGTGCGCGAGGAGGCGCGCGAGATGGTGCGCACCCGGGCGACGCTGACGCGCGCCGTCCGCGCCGAGCTCGAGCGGCAGGGCTACCTCGAGATCGAGACCCCGGTGCTGCAGCTCATCCACGGCGGCGCCGCGGCGCGCCCGTTCCGCACCCACATGAACGCCTTCGACCAGCCGATGACGCTGCGGATCGCGCTCGAGCTGAACCTCAAGAAGGCCGTCGTGGGCGGCGTCGACCGGGTCTACGAGCTCGGCCGGATCTTCCGCAACGAGGGCGTCGACTCCACCCACTCGCCGGAGTTCACGATGCTCGAGGCCTACCAGGCCTACGGCGACCAGCACACCATCGCCGAGCTCCAGCGCGACCTCTACCTCGCGGCCGCCGACGCCCTCGGCTCCCGGCAGGTCGAGACGCCGGCCGGTGTCGTCGACCTCGACGGTGAGTGGACCTGGCTGCCGGTCTACGAGGGCGTCTCGGCCGCCGTCGGCGAGGAGATCACCCCGTCGACCCCGGCCGACCGGCTGCGCTCGCTCCTGGACGCCCGCGAGCTGTCCTACGACCCCGCCTGGGGTGCCGAGAAGCTGGTCCTGGAGCTGCTGTCGGAGCTGGTCGAGCCCACGCTGCTCCAGCCCACCTTCCTGTGCGACTACCCGCCGTCCGCCCAGCCCCTGGCGCGCCGGCACCGCAGCAAGCCCGACCTCATCGAGGCCTGGGACCTCATCATCGGCGGCGTCGAGCGCGGCACCGGGTTCAGCGAGCTCGTCGACCCGGTGATCCAGCGCCAGGTGCTCGAGGAGCAGTCGCGCCTCGCCGCCGGCGGCGACCCCGAGGCGATGCAGCTCGACGAGGACTTCCTGCGTGCGCTGGAGTACGGCGCCCCACCGATGGGCGGGCTCGGCTTCGGCCTCGACCGCATGGTCATGTTCTTCACCGGCGCCGGCATCCGCGAGACCATCCTCTTCCCCCACGTGCGTCCCGAGCAGCGCTGAGCGGGCGGCAGTCTCCGGACGCACGATTCGTTCGATCGAACGCATGGGGGGTGCGGCTGGGTGACCCCGCCGGGCGTGGCGGCCGTCACACCCGCCTGGCTAGGTTGACCGGGTGACGACCTACAACCTGGCCACCCTGCTCGAGGACACCGCCGCCGAGCACCCCGACCGCACCGCGATCGTCTTCGGCGACACCCGACTGAGCTATGCGCAGGTCGACGCGGTCTCCAACCAGGTGGCCGGTGCGCTCGCCGAGCGCGGGGTCGGGCCGGGCGACACGGTGGCGCTCAGCTGCCCGAACCTGCCGTACTTCACGCTCGTCTACTTCGGCATCCTCAAGGCCGGAGGCACCGTCGTCCCGCTCAACGTGCTGCTCAAGGGCCGCGAGGTGGCCTACCACCTCGCCGACTCCGGCGCGAAGGCCTACCTCTGCTTCCAGGGCACCGACGAGCTGCCGATCGGGACGGAGGGCCATGCCGGGTTCCAGGAGACCGACGGCTGCGAGCACTTCCTGATGATCACCGCCGACCCCGCCGCCGCCAGCCCGATCGAGGGCACCGAGACCCTCGGGCAGGCGATCGGCGGTCAGCCGCCCACCTTCGACACGGTCGAGACCGACGAGGACGACACCGCCGTCATCCTCTACACCTCCGGCACCACCGGGCAGCCCAAGGGCGCGGAGCTCCGCCACCGCAACATGCGCGACAACGCGCTGGCCGGCGCGGACCTCTTCGGCGCGAACCGGGACGACCCCGACACGTTGCTCTGCGTGCTGCCGCTGTTCCACTCCTTCGGCCAGACCGTCATCCAGAACGGCGGATTCGCGTTCGGGGGCACCGTGGTGATGCTGCCGCGCTTCGAGGCGGGGCCGGCGCTGTCGTTGATGGCGAAGGAGGAGGTCACGTTCTTCGCCGGCGTGCCCACGATGTACTGGGGTCTGCTGGGGGCCCTCGACGACAGCGACATCGACGTCGAGCAGCTGGCCGCGAACCTGAGGGTCGCCGTCGCGGGCGGCGCCAGCCTGCCGGTCGAGGTGCACAAGGCCTTCGAGAAGCGGTTCGGCGTCACCATCCTCGAGGGCTACGGGCTCTCCGAGACCAGCCCGGTCGCGAGCTTCAGCAGGCTCGGTGAGGACGTGCGGGTCGGGTCGATCGGCGTGCCGATCCCCGGCGTCGAGATGAAGCTGCTCCAGCCCGAGAGCTGGGACGAGGTGGAAGGCGACGACCCCGACGCCGTCGGCGAGATCGCCATCAAGGGCCACAACATCATGAAGGGCTACCACGGCCGCCCCGATGCCACCGAGGAGGCGATCCAGGACGGCTGGTTCCGCTCCGGCGACCTCGCCAAGCGCGACGCCGACGGCTGGTACTACATCGTCGACCGGTCCAAGGACATGATCATCCGCGGTGGCTACAACGTGTACCCGCGCGAGGTCGAGGAGGTGCTGATGCAGCACCCCGACGTGTCGCTGGCCGCCGTGATCGGCATCCCGCACGAGAGCCACGGCGAGGAGGTCAAGGCCGTGGTGATCAAGGAGAAGGAGGGCTCGGTCACCGAGGACGAGCTCGTCGCCTGGGCCAAGGAGCAGATGGCGTCGTACAAGTACCCGCGCCTCGTCCAGTTCGTCGACGAGCTGCCGATGACCGCGACCGGCAAGATCCTCAAGCGGGAGCTCGACTGACGGTGGGCAGGGTGGCCGCCCGGGCGGCCTACTCGAAGGCGTTCGGCAGCGCGCCGGGGAGCCCGGCGAGCACCTCGCGCGCCTGGGCGGCGACCTTGTGCTCGACGAGCACCTCGTAGCGGGTGGCGACGACCTGGGTGACGGACTGGAAGTCGCGCTGGCCGCGGGTGAGGGCGTAGCCGAGCAGCGCCCAGATGACGCCGAACAGCGCGCCGAACAGCACCGTCGAGAGGATCGTGACCACGGCGTTGCCCTCGGTGAACAGCGACAGCACCAGGCCGATGAACAGGCCGAGCCACATGCCGGAGAGGACGCCGCCGGTGGCGACGCGACCGGTGGTGAGCCGGCCGGTGATGCGCTCGATCCGCTTGAGGTCGGTGCCGACGATCATCAGGTGCTCCACGGGGAACTTCTCGTCGGAGAGGAAGTCGACGGCGCGCTGCGCCGCGGCGTAGTCGTCGTAGGTCGCCAGCGACTGCGGGAACTCCAGCGGCAGCGGGGAGGAGGGGCGACCGGCCGGTGAGGTGAGGCTCATGGGTCCAGTGTGCCAACCACCTGCGCAGCGGCCCCGTTTCCGCACCCCTGGAAGCGGGGAGGGTCGCCCCATGCGCACCGACGCACCCACCGCGGCGGAGTTCGCACGGCTCCGGATGGCGCGCCACCGGAGGAGCAGGCGGCGCGCCGCCGTCGCCGGCGCGGTCGTGGCGCTCGTCGGGGCCCTGGTGGTGGGCGCGCTGATCGCCTACGGACTGGGAGGCGACCCCGAGCGCGACGACGACGGGCGCCTCGTGCCTGCGGAGGACGTGACGCTGGACGCCGGCTCGGCCCGCGCCCTCGTCGCCGACGGCACCTGGCCCGGGGGTGACCGTCCCGAGGGGCTCCCGCGCGAGCCCGCCGGCCGCCTCCGGTGGCTGCTCTCGGAGGTCGCCTGGGACGCCCAGGAGGCTGAGGCGGTCGGTCTCGGGCTGCGGGAGGCGGCCGCCGCGGACGACGACGTCGCCGTCGCGATGGTCGCCGGGGTCGGCGCGGCCACCGTGCCGCTGCTCCCGGAGCTGCGCGACGACGTGGTGCTCGTGCTCCGGCCGCTCCGTGCGGCCGTGGCGACGACGTTGGCGGGGGAGGGCCCGACCGACGGCGGGCCCGCCTTCCAGCCCGGCCCGCTGCTGGCCACCCTGAGCGCGGTCGGGCACGGGAGCGCCGCTCCTCTCGAGGGGCCGCTCGTCGACGACATGGTCCGCAGCTGGTACGCCGCCTACCCGGTCGACGGCCGCGACGCCCCCGGCGCGGCCCGCCGGTTCGGGTCCGGGTACGCCGAGCAGTTCCGCCGTTCGGTGCAGCCCGTCGTCCTGCTCTACGTGGGGCTCGCCGGCCAGGTGTGCGGCGACGGCGCGGACCCGCCCTGCCGCGAGCGGCTGGCGCGCTGGACCGAGCGCGCCGACAGGCTGTTCGGGGACGCCGTGCTCGACACGATCCCGCGCGAGCTGCTGCCGCCCGCCGTCGACCGCGCCCTCGGGGCCGACCGGGCCGACCGTCGTCCCCTCCCGCCCGTCGCCCGGCAGCAGTGGGAGCGGTTCCGCGCCGCCCAGGGCTACGGCGTGCTCGGGCCGGTGCTCGACGCCCTCGCGAGCTGAGCGGCACCGGCTACTACGCTGACGTCGTGCCCAAGGTCGTCGTCGACGTGATGCCCAAGCCCGAGATCCTCGACCCGCAGGGCAAGGCCGTCCACGGCGCCCTGCCGCGGCTCGGGTTCACCGGCGTCACCGACGTCCGCCAGGGCAAGCGCTTCGAGCTCACCGTCGACGGCGAGATCACCGACGACGTGCTCGCCCAGGTGCGCGACATGGCCGAGCGGCTGCTCAGCAACCCCGTGATCGAGACCTTCGAGGTGCGGGTGGAGGACGGCGAGTGAGGCACTCCCCAGTGAGGGTCGGCGTCGTCACCTTCCCCGGCTCGCTCGACGACGTCGACGCGCAGCGTGCCGTCCGCATCGGCGGCCACGAGGTGGTCGCCCTGTGGCATGGCGACCACGATCTGCGTGGCGTCGACGCCATCGTGCTCCCCGGCGGCTTCTCCTACGGCGACTACCTGCGCTGCGGCGCCATCTCCCGGTTCGCGCCGGTGATGACCGAGGTGGTCGCGGCCGCCGAGCGCGGGATGCCCGTGCTCGGCATCTGCAACGGCTTCCAGATCCTCTGCGAGTCACACCTGCTCCCCGGCGCGCTCGTGCGCAACGACCACCAGAGGTTCGTGTGCCGCGACCAGCGGCTCCGCATCGAGAACGCCACCACCGCCTGGACCTCCGCCTACGGGCAGGACCAGGAGGTCACCGTCGTGCTCAAGAACGGCGAGGGCGGCTTCGTCGCCGACACCGAGACCCTCGACCGGCTCGAGGGAGAGGGCCGGGTCGTGGCCCGCTACCTCGACGGCAACCCCAACGGCTCGCTGCGCGACATCGCCGGCATCACCAACGAGCGCGGCAACGTCGTGGGGCTCATGCCCCACCCCGAGCACGCCGTCGAGGACCTCACCGGCGCCGGCACCGACGGTCTCGGGTTCTTCACCTCCCTCGCTGCCGCCGTCGTCTCCGCATGACCCCTCGCCCGCTCTTCCGGCGGGTCGCGATCGCCGAGGCGGTCACCTGGGCGCTGCTCCTGACCGGCATGTTCCTCAAGTACGTCACGGAGACCACCGAGCTGGGCGTGCGGGTCTTCGGCCTGCTCCACGGCGTGGTGTTCGTGGCCTACGTGGTGACGACCCTGGTGGTCGCCGTCGACCAACGGCTCGGCGCCGGCCGCACCGTGATCGCCCTGGGGGCCGCGGTCCCCCCGTTCTGCACGGTCCCGGTCGACCTCTGGCTCGAGCGCGGCGACCGCCTCGCCGAGGACTGGCGGTTGCGCACCGCTGCGCCGTCCGGTCTGGTGGAGCAGTCCGTCGCCTGGCTGGTGCGCCATCCCGGCCGCGGGTTGGTGGCGGGCATCGCTGCCGTGGCGGTCCTCACCGGTCTGGCCCTGGTCGCGGGTCCGCCGTGACCTCCCCGGCGCCGGGGGTGGTTGTCAGCGCTGGCCGGTGCGGAGCTTCGTCCAGACGGTGGGCGTCACGATGGTGTTCGGGGTCAGGCCGACGGCCCTCTGGTAGGCGCGGACGCCCTTGGCCGTGGCCGGGTTGAAGACGCCGGTGACACCGATCGGCTCGCCGCGGCCGGCGGCGTTGAGGGTGCGCTGGAGGCGGCGGACGTAGTAGCCGGAGACGCCGAACTTCAGGACCGGGCGGGAGCCGCTGGCGAGCAGTGACATCCAGTCGCGCACGGCCCAGCGGTCGGCGGGGCGGAAGCCGCGTGCCTTCTGCCAGGCACGGACGGCGGCCACGGTGCCGGCGTCGTACCGGCCGTGCACGCGGCCGGCGTAGGCCTCGCGCTCCTTCAGGAGGCACTGCAGGGCCTTCACCTTGCCGACGGCCGGCCGGTAGCTGCCGCTCGGGGGCGCGAGGGGCTCCCAGGTCTTGAAGTTCACGCCGACGCCACCGCAGTGGGACTCGGGGTAGTTGGCGGCGCCGCGACCCAGGTCGAGTCGGTTGGAGTCGATGTTGATGCGCACGCCGCCCCACCTCTCGTCGTGGCCGCCGCGGTACTGCTTGATGCGGTTGCCCGGGCGCCAGCCCCGCTCGCTGATGTAGGAGGAGGAGGTGTCGGCCTTCTCGTCCCAGCGGGCCAGCCAGATCCGGTCGGGGATGTGGAGGTCCTTGCGGCGCGCGATGCGCGCCTTGTCGAGCTCGAGGATGCCGGAGCCCGCGCTGGAGTAGACGCCGGGCACGAACTTCAGGTCGCGGGTCCGGTCGGTGTAGCCGCTCAGGAACGCCAGTGCCGACTCCCGGCAGTGACGGTTGGTGTTGTCGAAGCCCTCGAGGTCGTACCAGAGCGTGCTGCCGGCGACGATGCCGAGCGCCTTGGCGTCGCGGACGGTCTCGGTGGCGCTGTTGCGGCCCATCTGGCGAGCGCGGCGGTACAGGCCGTCGCTGCCGGGGTCCGGGCTGATCTTGAAGTCGTCGCGGTAGCGCGGGAACCGGGGCTGGCAGGAGGCCTGCGGGCCGAGCGTGATCGGCAGCAGCCGCCAGCCCTTGCGCAGCTGGGTCCGGATCCAGGTCGGCGTCAGGTTGGGCTGGCTGCGGCAGGCGCGGGAGTCACCGGAGATGTAGATGCCGACGGCCAGGAACGGCGAGTGGGCGAGCCAGGCGTCCATGGCCTCCTGGCTCGGGGCGAGGCACTGGTCGAAGCCGAAGCCCTTGAAGTCGCCCGGCGTGACCGGGTTCGGACCCGGGGCGGCCGGTGCCGATGCCGTGCTGACCGCCGTGGTGACCGCCGGTGCGGCTGCCGGTGCGGCCTGCGAGGGCGCTGCCGCGGGCACGGCGGTGCCGAGCAGGGCCACCGCGAGCGCGGAGGTCAGGCCGGTCGCGAGCAGACGTCGGACGGGCCTCGTGGACGAGGGCAGCGTGGGGTGTGCCGTGCGCATGTGATGACTCCGGGGAAGAGGGGGGTTCGGCGGGGGCCGCAGGCACCATAACCTCACTGGTCACACGGGTAACAGGCGTTCTGGACAACTACAAGCGTGTAGTTCTCTAGGCCTCCGGGTGAGCTCGTGGGGGCAGAGGCGAGGCCCCGCCACCTCACGTTCTGGACAAGACTCCCGCAAGTCTCGTGACTCCGAGCGCCGAGCAGGAGCACTCTGAGGAGGTCAGTCCACGATTCTCGGGACGGGAGGTAGCCATGAGCCACATCAGCTGGAGCTCGACGGCGCAGATCGGCTCGTGCGCGCCGTACCACCAGGACCCGAGGCCCGGTGGTGCGCCGGTCCTGACCCCCGACGGCCACTGGCGCTGGGACGTCGACCACTGGGAGCTCCGCGACGACCCCGACGACCCCGACGGCCCCGAGGGCCTCGACGACCCCGCACCGGATGGCGAGGTCGTCGACTCACTACATTGACCGCGTGCCTGCGCTCGACACCGTCGCGTCCGCCACGTCCGACCCCGGGCGCGAGCAGCCCTGGGGCGAGCTCGGGCTGAAGGCCGAGGAGTATCAGCAGATCCGGGAGATCCTCGGCCGCCGCCCGACGTCCTCGGAGCTGGCGATGTACTCGGTGATGTGGAGCGAGCACTGCTCCTACAAGTCGAGCAAGGTGCACCTGAAGCAGTTCGGCGAGCTCGCGCAGGAGACGCCGGTCGGCAAGATGCTCGCCGGCATCGGCGAGAACGCCGGTGTGCTCGACATCGGGCAGGGCTACGCCGTCACCTTCAAGGTGGAGTCCCACAACCACCCGTCCTACGTGGAGCCCTACCAGGGCGCGGCCACCGGCATCGGAGGCATCGTGCGCGACATCCTCGCGATGGGGGCGCGTCCGGTGGCGGTGATGGACCCGCTGCGGTTCGGACCGCTCGACGCCGACGACACCCGCCGCGTGCTGCCCGGCATCGTCGCCGGGGTGGGCGGCTACGGCAACTGCCTCGGGCTGCCCAACATCGGCGGTGAGGCCGTCTTCGACTCCACCTACCTCGGCAACCCGCTGGTGAACGCGCTGTGCATCGGTGTGCTGCGGCACGAGGACCTGCACCTGGCGAAGGCGTCGGGCACCGGCAACCTGGTGGTGCTCTACGGCGCCCGCACCGGCGGTGACGGCATCGGCGGCGTCTCGGTGCTCGCGAGCGAGACCTTCGACGAGGGAGGCCCCGCCAAGCGCCCGAGCGTGCAGGTGGGCGACCCGTTCATGGAGAAGCTGCTCATCGAGTGCACCCTCGAGCTCTTCGCGGCCGGCGTCGTGGCGGGCATCCAGGACCTCGGCGGCGCGGGGCTCTCGTGCGCCACCTCCGAGCTGGCCAGCGCCGGCGACGGCGGCATGCACGTCGAGCTCGACCGGGTGCCACTGCGCGACTCCACGCTCGCCCCGGAGGAGATCCTCATGAGCGAGTCGCAGGAGCGGATGATGGCCGTCGTCGAGCCCGACGACGTCGAGCAGGTGCTCGCCATCTGCGCCAAGTGGGACGTCGAGGCCGTCGTGGTCGGTGAGGTCACCGACACCGGCCGGCTCCAGATCGACTGGCACGGCGAGCGGGTCGTCGACGTGCCGCCGCGCTCGGTGGCCCACGACGGGCCCACCTACCAGCGGCCGTTCGCGCGGCCCGACAGCCAGGACGCGCTGCAGGCCGACGTGGCCGAGGCCCTGCCGCGGCCGTCGTCCGGCGCCGAGCTGCGCGAGACCCTGCTGCGGCTCGCTGCCTCGCCCAACCTGTGCGACAAGTCGTGGATCACCGACCAGTACGACCGCTACGTGCGCGGCAACACCGTGCTCGCGCAGCCCTCGGACAGCGGGATGATCCGCGTCGACGAGCACACCAACCTCGGCGTCGCGGTGGCCACCGACTGCAACGGCCGCTTCGCGCTGCTCGACCCGTACGCCGGCGCCCAGCTCGCGCTCGCGGAGTCCTACCGCAACGTCGCCACCGGCGGCGCGCGGCCGCTCGCCGTCTCGGACTGCCTCAACTTCGGCTCCCCCGAGGACCCGGCGGTGATGTGGCAGTTCGCCGAGGCGTGCCGCGGGCTCAAGGACGCCTGTGCCGTGCTCGGCGTGCCGGTCACCGGCGGCAACGTGAGCCTCTACAACCAGACCGGCGAGACGGCGATCCTGCCCACACCGGTCGTCGCCGTACTCGGCGTCATCGACGACGTGACCCGGCGGACGCCGTCGGGCTTCGGCGCCGCGGACCCGGCAGGATCCGAGCCGTCGGGCGACCGGGTGCTGCTGCTCGGCACCACCCGGGAGGAGCTGAGCGGCTCGGAGTGGGCGCACGTGGTGCACGGCCACCTCGGCGGCCGCCCGCCCGTCGTCGACCTCGAGGCCGAGCGTTCGCTGGCGGCGCTGCTGCACGAGGGGGTCGGCCTCCTCGCCAGCGCCCACGACCTCGCCGACGGCGGCCTCGCCCAGGCGCTCGTGGAGGCGTGCCTGCACCGGATGGTCGGCGCGACGGTCACCCTGCCGGGCGACCCCTTCGTCGACCTGTTCTCCGAGTCCACGGCGCGCGTGCTCGTCACCGTGGCCGAGGGCGACGTCGCCCGGCTCCACGACCTCGCCGCGCGGCACGGCGTCGCGGTGACCGATCTCGGCAGCACCGGCGGCGACGACCTGGTGGTCACCGACCAGTTCGCGGTCAACCTGCTCGAGCTGCGCGCCACCTGGGCCGCGACGCTCCCCGCCGCGATGGCCTAACCCGCTCCGTGCCTGGCCGGACCGGTCAGCCCCGGATGAGCACGAACCAGATGACGAGCGCCACGAACACCGCCGCCGTGATGCCCACGAAGGCGATGAGCAGCCACGGGAGCTTGCGCGGCTCGGGGGCAGGCGGCGGGGGCGTGTAGACCACGGGCGGCGGCGCAGGCGCGGCGGCGACGACCATCGGCAGACCGCAGCGGAAGCAGCTGTCCGAGGTGATCGGGTTGGCCTCGTAGCAGTGCGGGCACGCGGTGGAGGCGACGGTCTGCTTGCCGGCGGTGCCGGGGAGTCGTCGCAGCGTGGCGCCGTCGGTGGCGCCCTCGCCGAGCTGGATGGACGACGGCGTCCAGAACAGCGGGAAGTCGCACTTGGCGCAGAAGTCGGTCGACTCGCGCCGGGTCAGCTGCACCTCGGCCACGGTGCCGCACTCGGGGCACGTGATGCTCTCGTGGCGCTGCGCGATCGGCACCGACGCGGCCGACGGGGGCGGGTCGACGCGGGGCGCCGAGGTGCGCGCGGTCGGCGCACCGCCAGTCTGGTTCGTCGGCTGACCGTTCGGCTGCTGGACCGGCAGCTGGGTCGTCGCCGTCCCGTCCTCGGACGGCGGCAACGGGTCCTTCAGGGGGTCGGGCACGCGCTCGACCGCGCCGCCGGTCATCGTGTCGCTCACTGGCCCTCCTCGGGTCGTCTCTCCGGGGTCGACTCGGCGGCCCGCTCGGTGCTCCACACCACGCGCCCTCCGACCAGGACCTCGGCCCGGACGTGCGCCGGGACCTCGTCACGGACGGCGGCCACGAGCTCGGATTCACCCAGCGTCCCGGTCGAGTCCAGGTGCAGCTTGACCCACGCGGTGTCGACGGGCGCCTCCCCGGCCTCCCAGATGCCCCCACCCTCCTCGACCTGCACGGGGGTGCCGGTGACGAGCTCGAGGTACGTCCGCAGCCCGCGGGCGGTGCCGCGCCATGCGAGGGTGCGGGCCGCACTGCTGACGATACGGCGCTGCAGGTCCTCCGGCAGCGATTCGTCGAGACTGGTCATCCCGATCCAGGAGGCGAGCCAGCGCACCATCTCGACCGGGGCGACCGTGATGTCGAGGACGTGGTCGATGTTGTCGGCGTCGTCGAACAGTGTCGTGCCGATCGTCTGGAAGATCCGCACGAACCGGCCGAAGAACTCCTCGCCGGCCATCGTCACCGGCAGCTGCTGCAGCATCCAGTCGGGATCGCGGCGCGGCCGCGTGCGCGCGGGCATCAGCGAGGAGGTGATCGGGGTCAGCTTGGTCACGGTCATCGCACGACCACTTGGTGGGCGGCCGAGAGGAACAGTGACTGCTCGTCGAGCCGGATGACGTCCTTGGCCGAGCCGAGCCGGCGACCGGAGCGCAGGTCGTACTCGAAGAGCAGCGCCTCCTCGACCCGCTCCACCCCCTCCACGGTCTCCAGCAGCTGGGTGACGGTGGCGGCGTTGAGGTCGGTCGAGAACGGCCAACCCGTGCCCTCCGAGCCCCCGACGAGCGGGTTCACGAAGCGCGCGATGGTCTCCTCGGCCCGCTGGCGCACCAGGGCGGCGGGCCGGCCGGGTGCCGCGTGCACGAGGGCCGCCACCGAGATGCCCTGGTAGTAGGGCGTGCTGATCTCCACGGCCGTGCCGATCACCCGGTGCTCGTCGAGCTGACCCTTGACGGTGGCGACCAGCTCGGGTGCGAGGGCGAAGTCGTCGAGCTGGTGGGCGGTGGCCTCCCCCCGGACCCGCGGGACGACGAGGAGCCGGACCGCACCGTTGCCGCGCTGCGCGCTCTGACA
Organism: uncultured Actinomycetota bacterium; assembly: GCA_963845795.1. Classification (GTDB taxonomy): domain Bacteria; phylum Actinomycetota; class Actinomycetes; order Propionibacteriales; family Nocardioidaceae; genus Nocardioides. Next base: position 542,739 of record CAWJTG010000018.1, read on the forward strand.
CCGGGTGCGCGCGACCTCCGCGGAGGCCTCGAGCGTCAGCCGCTCGTAGTCGCCGGTGGTGACGGCGCGCCGCCCGGTCCGCAGCGTGAGGGGTGCCCGCTGCTTGGCCTCGGCGACGCTCTCGGCATCGACACCGCCGGCGGCCGGGCCGAGGTTCACCACGCCACTCACGTAGGGGACCGCCGAGCGCATCACCGACAGCGTGCGGGTGCCGACGTTGCCGCGCCGGCCACCGCCGGACCGGTAGCCGGTGACCCGCACGAAGGCGCCGTCCTGCGGGATCGCGCCGTGCTGGCGGACCGTCCCGTCGGGGTAGCGGATGCTCGGACCGAACCGGACCGTGCCGGTGCTCGAGTCCCAGACGATGTGCTTGTCCTGCGGCCCGGAGGCCGAGAAGTCCTCGACCTCGGTCCAGGGCTCGACCCGGTCGCCGTGCACGACCTCGACGGTCTCGTCGGAGGCCCGCGGCAGGACGGGCCGGTGGGTGACGTCGAAGGCCTGCGCCGGCGAGCCGTCGCTGCGGCCGATCTGCTCGCCGAGGACCGTCTCGGCGTGCTCGGCGTCGACGGTGCCGCCCAGGGCGACGGCGGTGACCTCGCGCACCTTCGGCGAGGCCTTGTAGGTGGGGTGGCCGGGCAGCGGCACGAGCAGCCGGGCCCGCAGCCAGTAGGCGGCCAGGTTGCCGACGCTGAGGGGCTCGTGCTCGATCGGCACCAGCAGCGTGATCGACCCGGCCCGGTTGAGGCCACCGGTGGTGTCGGCGAAGACCTGGCACTGGATCCAGCCGTCGCCGTTCCAGACCTCCCACGCCAGCGGCGGCGCGGTCGGGTCGACGCCGATGCCCTCGGCCTGCGCGACGATGTCGACGCGCAGCACGACGCCGGCCAGGCTGTCGCGGAAGCCGAGGTTGAAGGTGTCGCCCGGGCTCAGGTCGGCCGAGGCGAAGCACGCGACGCCGGCCTGGTTGAACCGCAGCTCGTCCCACACGTCCTCGGTGCGGCGGCCGCCGTCGCTGACCGTCATCGCGGCGTCCAGGCGCGGCGGTGCGATGGCGAGGTCCTCGGTGGTGCTGAAGACGACGGGCGACTCCTCGATGCCGGCGGTGGTGGTGGCCACCTCGGTGCCGCGGGGCACCACGACCACGGTCTCGAGCGCGGAGGAGAGCCAGAACGTCAGGTCGGCGCGGGCCACCGACGGCGGGAACGGCTCGATGCCCACCATGTTGAGGAAGTGCGTGTAGAGCCGCTCGGGCACCTGGTTGACCCGGTACAGCACCATCTCGCTCATCCAGGCGAACAGCTCGATGAGCGCGACGCCGGGGTCGGAGACGTTGTGGTTGGTCCACTCGGGGCAGTAGCGGGGGATGAGGCGCTTGGCCTCGTCGACGATGTCCTGGAAGGTGCGGTCGTCGAGTCCTGGCGTGGGCAGCGGCATGGTCAGGTCCTCACTCGGCGTCGTGCGGGATGACGTAGAACGGGTACACCAGGTTGCGCCGGTCGTTGGTCGCCCGCACCCGGTAGGCGATGGCGATGTGCACCAGGGAGCCCTGCTCGGGGTCGGCCTCGGCGCTCACGTCGTCGACGACGATGCGCGGCTCCCACTGGGCGAGGGCGTCGCGGACGGCCTCGGCGATGAGGCCGAGCAGGTTCGCGGTCACCGGCTCGAACAGCAGCTCCCAGATCCGGCAGCCGAACTGCGGCCGCATCAGCCGCTCGCCGGGCGCCGTCATCAGCACGATGCGGATCGAGCGGTCGAGGTCGGGGATCCCGTCGGTGAGGCGGATGGCGCCGGTGTGGTCGACCTCGAGGGGCCAGCTGAAGCCGCGGCCGACGAAGGAGTCGTCGTCGCCGACCGAGCGGGCTGCGGGAAGCTGCGTCATCCGTTGATCCCCACCTTCGCGCCCTTGAGGTTGAGGACGCCGCCGGCCTGGAGGTCGGCGGAGGCGTTGCCCTTCAGAGCGAGCGCGGCGCCGCCCTCGAGCCCGGCGTTCGCCTGCGCCTTGGCCTGGACGTTCAGTCCCTCGACCTTCACGTCCATCTGGCCCTTGATCGTGATGTTCTTGCCGTCGATCACGATGTCGCCGTTGGCCTTGAGCTCGATGAAGGCCTGGCCGTTCGACATCTTGATCGGCACCGAGTCGGCGGTGATGTCGACCTTGTCGTTCTCGAACTTGACCGAGTGCTTCTTCTTGCCGTGCTGGATGAGCACATACTCCTCGCCCGACCTGTCGCAGAGCTCGACGAGGTGGCCGACGCGCGAGGTGAGACGGCGTACGTCGACCAGCCCATCCTTCACGGGGTTGTCCCCGGGGAACCCGTTCTTGGTGCTGAACAGCCCACCCAGCACGATCGGGCGTCGGGTGTCGCCGCGCTCGAACGCCACCAGGACCTCGTCGTTGACCTCCGGGAGGAACAGGGCGCCGCGGTCGGGTCCGCCGCCGACGGTGACGACGCGCGCCCACTCGGACTCCGGCTCCTCGGCGATCGAGGGGAACTTCACCTTGACCCGGCCCAGCTTGTCGGGGTCGTCGATGTTGGTGACGACGCCGGTGATCACGTTGTCGAGGGTGAAGCCGGGCTCGGACGTCGGTGCCGCGAGCAGGTCGACGAGGCCCTCGCGGCGGAACGAGCCCGCGACGAAGGTGGTGGTGAACCCGGTCCGGTCGTAGCGGTGCTCGACCTCGGTGACGAGGTAGGTGCCGGAGGCCGGACCCGCGTTCTGCACCGCGACCTTCGTCCCGGGCTCGAGCCGGCCGTCGCCGGGGCCGGTGCCCCGAGCCGTGACCGACTGGGAGGCGGCGTCCTTGTTGATCGCCTCCGCCAGCGTGGTCGCCTCCTTCTGGGTCAGCGGGGCGAGGTCGGAACGGGTGAGCTTCGACGTCCCGAAGCTCTCGGCCTTCGCGAGGTCGACGAAGGTCGATTCCTTCGTGCGGTTGGTGGTGGCGGTCCCGACGACCTTCTCGGTCTGCTTCAGGTCCCACCCCGTGACCGTGACCGAGGAGATGTTGCGAGCCGACGCGCGCACCGAGAAGGTCCGCACCCCGAGGGCGTCGTCGGCGAGGTCGAAGTCGACCTTCGGCCCGCTCCCGCTGTCCGGCTTGGCGACCTTCAGCTTCCTCGGGTACTCGCACCACCACACCATCCCGGCGCGGGTCGCCAGCTGGTCGATGTAGGCGAGCGCGGTGCCGCCCTGGATGAGGTAGTCGAAAACGACGGTCGTCGCGGCGATGTCGGTCGACAGACCCGCTGACGAGGCGGCCTTCTGGATGACGTCGCTGGCCTTCATCTGCAGGTAGGTCGCGGTGATCGAGGTGCGGGCGAGCCGGTGCAGGTGGTCGTCTGCGACCACGACCAGCTCCGGGATGTAGTCGTGCCCCTGCTCGAGCGACACCGAGGTGATCTCGCCCTCGAAGAGCACCTGCTTGGACTCGCGCTCGGTCACGGAGACACTTTTTCCGATCGCGAAGGTGCCCGACGTGGAGATGGCGAACCCGGCGTCCGCGAACCGCAGCGTCGCTCGGCTGACGGTGCAGTAGCCGCGCTCGACGCGCACGCCGGTCAGCTTCCCGAGGTCCGCGGCGGCGAAGTCGGAGCCGTCGATCTTGAAGACGGGGGCCGTCTGCTGGATGGCGGCGGGCATCAGGAGTCCAACCGCGGGATGTCGATGACGGTGCCGGGTCGCAGCGCGAGCGGGTCCTCGAGGCCGTTGGCCGAGGCGAGCATCCGCCACCGGGTGGAGTCGCCGTAGTAGCGGGCGCTGATCCGGTCGAGGGTCTCGCCCGGCTGGATCCGGTGGGTGCGGCTCGGCTTGGGGGTGCCCGATGTCGGGTTCTGCGGGCCGAAGGCGTCGGACTCCTTGTACTGCCGCAGCTCGAGCTGCATGCTCGCCCGCAGCGGCACCCCGGAGGACGAGAAGTAGGTGAAGGTGAGCCGCAGGTCGGCCACCACGGAGGCGAACGAGTGCAGGTCGCCCCAGTGGAAGGTGACCGTCGGCGGCCGGGCGTTGTTCGTCGTCTGGTCGGTGCCGGGCAGGTTGGGGTCGACCTCCATCAGCTTGAGGATCTTCCCGGTGTGCGCGGTGACCGCCTTGCCGGTGTCGGTGGTGTCGAAGGTGAGGTCGAGCTTCATCCAGCCACCGGCCGCTCCGGCGTACTGCAGCGTGGGCACGCCCTTGCCCGGCATCGGGTTGGACACCCAGCTGTTGCGGCGCCCGACGCTGAGGGACTCCGGGTTGTAGAGGCACGGCACCTGCTCGCCTCCCTCGATCTCGAGGTAGGCCTTCTCGAGGTCGGCCATCAGAACACCTTCCAGTCCTGGCGCCGTCCGCGCCGTTCCAGCTCGTCGACGACGTGCTGTTCGATCCGGTCGACCACGGCGTCGACGAGTCGGTCGAACCGGACCCGCTCGGACTCGGCGGTGGCCGGGTCGTCGTTGTCGACCGGGTTCTGCCCGAGCGCCGGGAGGGCGAAGCCGCCGGGAGCCGGTACCAGCGAGGACTCGGCCATGGTGTTGCTCCCTCCTGGGGGCTCGTATCTGCGCCTGATGACGGTGCCGGCGGCCTGGTCGAGGGCGTCGAACAGGTGTGCGGACCGCTCGAAGAGCGACCCGCCGGCGGTGGGGGCGGTGCTCCGCGCCGGAGCCGGCGAGGACTGACGTGCGGCGGGGACGGCCGGGGTCGAGGTCTGCCGCCGGACGGCGTCGGGGACCGCCGGAGCCGAGGGGCTCGCCGCCGGGTTCATGCTGACCCGCGGCGGGGCCACGGTGAGGCGGCGCAGGATCGAGGTCGACGGTGCACCGGCCGCGGTCGCGGTCGTGGCACCGGCGTCGGCAGACGCGGCGACGCGGCCGGGGGCGGTCGGGGCGGACCCGGGGGCCGGGAACGGCTGCGACGACGGTGAGCCGGGGGCGCCCGGAGCGGTGGCGCGCGCGACCCGTCCGGAGCGCGGGGCGGGCGGGCCGGCCGGCAACGGAGCCCAGGCGCCGGAGGCGAATCCCGGTGGCGGGGCCGGCAGTCGTCCCGGACCGGACGGTGCGGAGGACGGCGACGCCGGCGGCGACGGCGAGCGGCGCAGCACCGGGGCCGGGCTGGACGGGCTGGCAGGGCTCGACCCGGTCCGCGCGGTGGGTGCACCGGGAGCCGCCGGGGCGCCGGGCGCGGTGCTGGTGCGTGACCACCCGGTGGCCGCCGGGGCGACCCCCGCGCCCGGCGGACCTGGGAGCCCGGGCGTGGTGGCGGGGCCGCCGCGCAGAGCGGTGACCGAGGCCGGCTGGATCGGGGTGTCACCGCCGAAACCGCTGGCCAGGGCCGCAGCCCGGCGGCCGTGTCCAGCGGTGCGCCGCAGCACGATCTGGTCGGGCATCGCAACGGCGCCCACCGGCGTCGGGGGTGCGAGGTCGTCACGAGCAGCGGACCCGCTCGGAGTCGTGGCCCGGGCACCGGCGGCTGCCGGTGTCGGGACCGGTTCCTGTGGCCGTGCCGGGGCCGACGGGCCGGGCGAGTAGAGCCGTCGCACCGGCGCCGGAGCCGGGCCGGGTGCGGATGGCGTGGCGGCGGACGGGCCGGCGGCGGACGGGCCGGCGGACGGGGTGGCGGCGGAGCGGGGTACGGCGGACGGGATGGCGGCGGAGCGAGGTGCGGCTGCCGGGGGGCGCGGGGTCGCGGGCGGACCCGCTGCCGGAGTCGGACCCGTCGTCGCGGCAGGAGTCGCCGTCGCTCCGGCGCCGATCGAGCCGGGCTTGGGTGCGGGCGCCGCTCGCGTGACGTCGGTGGCCGGTGCGATGACGCCGCTGCTGCGCCAGGACCGGCGCAGCGTGCCGCCGAAGGCGAGGGCCAACGGCGTCGGCGGCGCCGCGACGCTCGCCGGTGCGATCGGAGCCGGAACGGGCCCCCTCGCGGCGGTACTCGGGCCGGTCGGAGCGGTGGGCGTCGCCGGAACGCCGTGAGTCGAGGGAGTCGCTGGGGCCGAGGCAGTCGGTGCGGTCCGACCAGCCGGAGCAGCGGGAGCAGCCGGAGCAGCGGGAGCAGCGGGAGCAGCCGGAGCAGCCGGAGCAGCCGGAGCAGCCGGAGCAGCGGGAGCAGCGGGAGCCGAGCGCGGAGCTGAGGCGGCGCCGAGGCGACGCCGAGGCGGCTGCCGGTGCGGCTGTCGGTGCGGCCGGCATCGGCACCGGACCGCCGGGACGGGTCGGCGACCCGTGCAGCAACCCCATGGTGGCGGTGCGGACCGGGCTGCGGGCACCGAGTACCCGTGGTCCGGGACCGCCGCTGCGCAGGGTGGTCCGGGTGGTTCCGGCGGGGTGGCCGGTGCCGGTGGTCCCGGCGGTCCCGGTGGCGAGGCGGCGCAGCGTGGGTGCGCGGCGCAGTGCGGTGGCGAACCGGGTGGGCGGTCCGGCCAGCTGCCACGGCGCGGCGGGGGTGGTCGGCGCCGGCGGGACCGCCGGGCTGCCGGCGGCGGCGGCGGGGGCGGAGGCGGAGGCGGGGCAGCGAGCGAAGCGCTCGGTGCAGCGGCGCCACCGCTCGGTGGCGGGGTGGCCGAGGTCGACGCGGACGGTGGTGCGGGCGGCGCCGGCCCGGTACCCGGCCCCGCGGCGGTGCGGTCGGTGCGGTCGGTGCGGTCGGTGCCGCGGCCTGCGGGCGGGCTCGACCGGGCGCCGGCGTGCGGGGCGGGACGGTCGCGGGAGGGGCGGCGGGGCTCCAGGAGGTCCCGGAGGTCCCGGGGATCCCGGTGGTCGTGGGGCCGGCCGCCGACACGACCTTGCGGCGGATGCCGGCGCTGAGCTTCTGGCGGTCGGCCTGGGTCAGCATCGGGCCGCTGGCGGTGACCTCGGCGTGCCGGGCGACCCGCACCTCGCTGGAGGTGAGGTTGCCGAGCATCCCGCCGGGTGTGTAGGTCTGCTCGTTCTCCACGCTGCGCGAGGCCCGTGGTAGCCGGGGGGACCCCAGCGCGGCGACGTCGACGCTGCGGGAGGCCGCGAGCCAGGACGGCCGCGACGGCGACCCGGGGGGCGACGGGGCCGACGCCGTCGACGGGGACGCGGCGCGCACCGCCGGAGCCGAGGGGGCGCCGTCCTCGGCCGACGGGGCGGTCGGCGTCCACCAGCGCGGCGGACGGGTGTTGGTGCCGCCGACCTGGCCGGGCCCGCGCAGGGCCGCGCGGACCTCGACGGGCCGGGAGGTGGCGGCGGCGAAGCGCTGCACCGAGGAGGCGAGGCTGCCCACGCGGCTCGGGAGCGGCCTGCCGATCGGCGGACCGGGGCGCCGCAACCGCGCACCCACCGCACGGCCGACCCGCGTGCGGTCGGCCGGGTCGGTGGGGATCGCGGTATCGGTCATAGGAGTGGCTCGAGAAGAGCAGGTCAGCTCGTCGCCGTGGTCTGGGTCCGGGCGCGGAAGCCGTGGTGGGCGATCTCGAGCTCCTCGTCCAGCGGGTTCTGGCTCTCGACGTTGAAGTCCGGCCCCTTCCAACGGATCGGGAACACGTCGATGAACTCCCAGGTGCGCAGCCGGTTGCCGCTGGTGTCCATGGCGGTGACCGCCCCGGTGGAGCGGGTCAGCTTGTTGCCGGCAGTGGCGAAGCCCTCGCCGGAGCTCTTGGCCAGCCAGTCGAACAGCGCGTTGCTGTCGGTGAGGCCGCGCTTGAAGACCACGTGCGGCCAGGTCATCCGGCCGGGCACGCGGTGGGTGAAGCTGTTCTGGCCGCCCTCGGAGAACTCGTGGACGCCGACGGTGACCTCGAGGCCGTGGACCTCCTTGAAGACGCCGATCTCGGCGCCGTCGAGCTCGAACAGGAATCGGTTGGCTGCGGGGAGGTCGCCGCCGAGCGGGCTCTCGCTCGCCGCGAGGCTCCCGCTGCTGCTGCTCCCGGCACCACTGTTACTGGCCATACTCGCGCACCGCCTCCCAAGCTCGGTCGTTCAGTGAGACCACCGCCCGCACCATCCTCACCCGGTCCATGTGCTCGAGGTCCAGGAGGTCCGGGAGCGGCCAGTGGAGGTGGTAGGCGAGGTAGGCGATCTCCTGCCAGAGGGCGTCGGTCGGATAGCGCATCATCGGCGAGTCAGCGCTGCCCTCACGACGTCCGGCGGGGCAGCTCCTCCACGGCGTGCCGCAGGCCCCGAGACTCCGAGGAGTCGCCGTTGGCCTGCGGGGATGCCGGGGGAGCAGCCCCCTCGTCACTCGACGCCTGGGTCGGCTCCTCCGACTCCGGCGCAGCCGACGCCGCCGGCCTGGCGGGCGCACTGCCCACCAGGTCGGCCGACGCCTGAGCCTGCACCAGCGCCTCGAACTCGGCCTGGTTGCCGAAGTTGATGACGCCGTAGAAGTCCTGGAGGAACGCCAGGTCCACCGCGAAGAGTCCCTCGATGTCACGGCTGGTGATCAGCTCGAGGTCCCCCAGGGCGGTGACCACCCTCGTCAGCACGAGGATGGTCAACCTGGGGTCGTCGGGACCCTGCACCGTCGGGTCACGCAGCGGCTCCAGCTCGTCGCGAGCTGTGGCGAGCCGCATCGTGCCCGTGCGGTGCAGGCGTCCCTCGTCGTCGACGTACCCTCGCGGCAGGGTGAAGTCGTACGTGGTGCGGAGATCGGTCACTTGACCCGCTCGAGCCTCTCAATGACGAGGGTGATGGTCTCCTTGACGGCGTCGTTCGACTCCGTGCTCAGCTGGTCGGTCGAGATCTTGGCCGGCCAGCCGTTGAAGAAGTTGAAACGTCCCACCTCGGCCATCGTGCTGTCGTACATCACGATCGAGCCGTTCTTGCGGTTGCTGGTGCGGTCCTTCCCGGCGAAGCCCTTCTTCTGGATGTCGTGGAACCACTTCCAGATCGGGTCGGACATGGCGTCCATCGGGGCCATGCGACCGATGGAGAGGTCCGCGGCCTTCTGCACGCTGCCACGGGTCTTCACCATCTGGGTCTTCCCGCTCATGCCGGTCTGCTGGGTCGAGACGATGTCGTACTCGACGTCGAGCCCGGAGACCGAGGCCAGGATGATGGACACGCCGTCGAACTCCAGGAAGAAGTTCTGCGAGACGATCGGGTCGGTTGCGATGAGGTCGTTCGGCATTGCTCAGCTTCCTCTGTTCGTTGTCTGGTCGGTGTCTGCGGCCGGGGCCGTCAGGACGCCGACTGCTTCTTCTGGCTGATGCGGAAGACCACGAACTCCGCGGGCTTCACAGGAGCGATGCCGACCTCGACCACGAGCATGCCGGCGTCGATCGACTCCGGCGGGTTGGTCTCGGCGTCGCACTTGACGTAGAACGCTTCGTCGGCGCTCGTGCCGAACAAGGCGCCGGCCGTCCAGAGGCCCCGGAGGAACCCGCTGACGGTGCGCTGCACGCCCTCCCACAGCGTCACGTCGTTGGGCTCGAAGACCGCCCACTGGGTGCCGCTGAGGATGGTCGCCTCGACCATGTTGAAGAGGCGCCGGACGTTGATGTAGTTCCAGTCGGTGTCCGAGCTCAGGGTGCGAGCACCCCAGATGCGGATGCCGCGGGTGCCGAACGGGCGGATGCAGTTGATCCCGATCGGGTTGAGCAGGGACTGCTCGTTCTGGGTGACGCTGCGCTCGATGTCGAGGACGCCGCGCATGGTGTCGTTGGCCGGGGCCTTCCACACGCCGCGGGTGTCGTCGGTGCGGGCCCACACGCCGGCGATGTGGCCGGACGGCGGGATCAGCATCTCGGCGTCGCCGTTCTGGCCGATCGGGTTCTCGACCTTGATCCAGGGGTAGTACAGCGCGGCGTAGGCCGAGTCGTACATCGCGACCTCGGAGCGCCACTCCTTGATCTGCTGGACGTTGAGCCCCGGAGGAGCGTCGAGCACCGCCATGCGGTTGCCGTTCTGCTCGCAGTGGGAGATGAGCGCGGTCTGCACGGCCTTCCAGAGGCCGAGGTCGACGGTGCCGTCCTCCTTGGTGGCGGCGGTGACCAGGTCGGGGACGATCACCATGGTGACGTCCTCGGCGACGGCCAGGCCGTTGATGCCGTTGCGGGCGGACTCGGATCCGGCGAACTTGCGGCCGTTGACGGGGACCGGCTTGGGGTCGGCCTTCTCGAGGTCGTAGACGCCGGGCTTGACCAGCTCGAGCTGGTTCGCCAGGTCGGCGTCCTCCTCGAGCTTCAGCTCGACCTTCACCTTCGTGGAGGTCTTGTTCACCTTGGTGGCCACGCCGTTGGCGCCCGAGGACAGGTCGAGGTTCTCGAAGGTCTCCACCGGCTCACCGCGCTCGAGCACGATCAGGGTGAAGTTCGAGGGACCGTCGGCGTCGTCGCCGGCGTCCTCGGTCTCGATGGCGATCGAGATGTTCGCGTCGGGCTCGACGCTTTCCACCGCGACCGGCAGACCGAGCGCGCGGTCGCTGGCGGGCAGCGCGGCGCGGGCGGGCTCGCCGGCGGGCTCGGTGTTCGGAACCCGGCAGATGTAGGCCAGGCTGCCGCCGTTGGCGAAGTAGCCGTACACCGAGAGCGGCAGCATGCAGCCCTTGGCGAAGCCACCGTAGAGCGCCTCGAACTGGTTCCAGCTGGTCACGAGCCGCGGGGCCAGGCCCTGCGGGTCGTTCGGGTCGTCGAGCGGAGCGCGCTCGGTGAAGCCGACGAACGCGGCAACGGCCGTCGGGGCGGCGGACAGCACCTTCTGAGAGGAAACAACCTCTTCGATGTACACGCCTGGAGCGGTGTAGGTAGGCATGGTCACTCACTTCTGCAGATATGTGGCAGCAACGATCGCTGCACGGACCTCTGCATCGTGCTCCCGTCGCACCACCCCTGTTTGCGAAACGGGAAAAGTCGCTGGGTCAAATCAGGGCCCGCGCCGAATCCGGGTGAGTCGGAGTGCTCAGCCGGTGGTGACCTGCACCTGGCCGGGGAAGCTCACCTGGATGACGCCGCCCCACATGCACTGGCAGGTGGAGCCCTGCGCCAGGATCGGCATGCCGGCGACCGAGGTGAGCGGAGCGGCCGGCGACCACGGGGTGCCGGTCATCGGGAGGCACGGCGCCGGCGTGAGGACGCCGAGCGCGGCGGCGGTGAGGGCCGCGACCTGGGGGTTGGACGGCGTGGTGCACATGCCGAACGGCTTGATGTTCAGCATCGGGACGCTGTCCTTGATGGTGCCGACGGGCATGCCGCCGATCGAGACCAGGCCGATGGCGGTGAACGACGACGGCGCGATGCCGAAGCTGCACTGCAGCAGTGCGCCCGTCGTGACGGCTTGGGGCACGGCACCTCCTCGTTCGGCCGGCTCGTGCGGGCCGGCTGGTTACTGCCTGCTGTCCTTGACGGACGTGGAGAGCGGCTCGCCGGTCCCGATCACCAGGCAGAGCACCTCGCGGTCATCGTCCTCCCAGCTGCGGGGCGACGGGAGCAAATAGGTGAAGAAGTACTGGGAGTCCGCGTAGTCGACGCCGACGTAGGTCTTGAACTCGGCCGCGCACGCGCCCTGCGCGAACCTGGTGAGCTCCTCGTCGCCGGGGAACTGGTCGGACGACTTGCCCTCCGGGGCCTCGTAGGTGACCACGGCATAGGCCTCGCGGTCGTGGGCCTCGTCGCAGGCGACCTCCTCGAGGTCCTTGATCTGCGCCTTGACCTCGTCGGGTCCGAGGAAGCACTGGCCGGGCTCGATGTCGTAGACGGGAGTCGCGTCGGTCTCGTCGTCGCCACCGAACAGGCCGCAGCCGCTCGCGAGGGCGGCGGTGGCGGCCAGGGCCGCTGCGACCCGGGCGATGCGGGGACCGCGTTCAGTCACGCCGGCTCTCCGAGGCGTCGGCCATCCGCTCGGCCATCGCGCTGATGCGGTCGACCGCGGGGGCCTGCTGCTCCCAGTCGAAGGTGTCGGCGGCGACGGTGGCGCGCAGGAAGAGCGCGGGCCGCAGCGAGCCACCGGCCCCCTGCCAGAGCTCGCGACCGGTGTTGCGCTCGTCGCCGAGCGCGATCTGCACCGAGGAGGAGAGGTCGTCGGAGATGAGGTCGGCCGGGATCTGCTCGAGGCCGGCGAGCAGGCTGGTGAGGTCACCGAGCAGCTGGTGCTCGTCGCGCGGGCTCCCGGCCCAGGCGCTCACCATGTAGCTGAGCTGGATCATCGGCTGCGGCCGTCGGAACATCGCCGGCTGACCCTCGCCGGTCGCGTTCGGCCGGGTCTGGGAGCGCGACGGCTGGGCGCTGCGTGAGACGTCGTAGAGGTAGAGGTTGACCGTGATCCTGGTCAGCTGCGCGGACCAGGTGCCCGACGGCACCTCGAAGGCGACGTCGCACAGGTCGTCGGTCAGACCCAACCGGGTGCGGATCAGCTTCTCCAGAGCGGCGTCCACGTGGCTGATGAACACGGATGTCACCCCTCGACCCTCGGGACTCGCGGACTTCGCGCGCCAGGAGCGGCATCGCGCGCGTCTGTGCAAACTAGCCGCCCCGAGCGGTGCCCGCAGGCGTATCGACAGGCTCACCCCCGACGGCGGCGGCCCGGGTCAAAGTTTCCCCATTCGCCTGCGGGCGCCGCGCCCCGTCCATATATTCCGAAGGTCCTGACTCGGCACGGACACGAGGTCCTGCGTTCGGTGCCGGGTACGGGCAGGGAGGTGCCGGAGAGGACGGCGCCGAGCAACGTACGGGGGCGAGAGGATGCGGGTCTCCACCGAGAGCCGTCAGGTTCTCGCCGACCCCGGAACCTCCCCGGAGATCCTGGTCACCGTCGTCAACACCGGGACCATCATCGACGGCGTCTCGGCGCGCGTGATCGGCGCGGGCAGTGCGCCGGTCCGGTCCGAGCCGGCCATGCTGCCGCTCTTCCCGGACGCCGAGGGCCGCATCGCGGTCTCCCTCGACCTGCCGGAGACCCAGCCCGCGGGCACCCACCCGCTCACCGTCGAGGTGGTCTCGCACACCACCGGCGCCGTCGAGCACGCCGACCTCGACCTCGAGGTCGGCGCCCGTCCCTCGCTGACCCTGCAGCGCCACCCCCGCATGATCCGGGCCCGCCGCTCGGGCCGGTTCGTGCTCGAGGTGACCAACCGCGGCAACGTGCCGCTCGACGTCGACCTGAGCGTCAGCCCGGCCGACGACGGCGTCTCGGTGCGGATCGCACCGGACTCCTGCCGTGTCGAGCCCGGCACCAGCGTCCGGGTCATGACGGTGGTGCGCGGCCCGCGGATGATCGCCGGCGCCGAGCTCGACCGCACCGTCACGATCGACCTCGTCGCCCGCCGCGCCGGCCTCCTCGGCCCCGCCGCCGCCGAGCGCGTCGAGGCCGAACCCGAGCCCGAGCTCCTCGACTCCACCACGCTCCAGCTGCGCCAGCGGCCCATGGTCGCCCGCGGCCTGCTCACCTTCCTCGTGCTCGCCTGCATCGTCGGGTTGTGGGCGGCCGCGTTCCTGCTCGGTCTCGGCCAGGTGTTCAAGGGCGACCCCATCACCAAGACCGCCCCCGCGTCGTTCTTCACCGACGAGGCGGGCGCGGACTCCGACGGTGGCGGCGCCGATGGCTCCGGCGGCTCCGGTGGCGGTGAGGAGGGCGGGGGTGCCGGCGGCGGCGCCGACGCGCAGCCCCCCGGCACCCTGCCGAAGGACGGCCTGATGCCGCCGGGCTCCGGCGGCGAGATCAGCGGCACCGTGACGGCGCGCAGCGACGGCACGCCGGTCGGCCGGATCCTGGTGGAGGCCTTCCGTACCGGTGCCGAGGGGAAGGTGGAGCGGGTCAGCTCCGGCGCCACCCAGGCCGACGGCACCTACACGCTCGCGGCCCTCTTCCCCCGCTCCTACATCCTGAAGTTCACCGCCGAGGGCTTCACCCCGGTCTGGTACCGGGCCGGTACCGGGGCGCCCGCCCCCGGCAAGGCCGAGGAGGTGCCGGTCGAGGCGCAGTCGAGCAGCGACGGCGTCGACGTCGTCGTCACCGGCAAGGAGGCCAGCCTGTCCGGGAAGGTCGACCCGGGCGACGTCGCCAACCCGGGCTCGGTGCCCACCGAGGTGGTGGCGCGTCTGCTCAGCAGCTCCGGCGACCGCACGGTCGCGGCCCGCGACAGCACCGACGGGTCCGGCGCCTACCAGCTGCCCGGCCTGACCGCCCCCGGCAGCTACGAGATCAGCTTCGTCGCCCCCGGATACCGGGTCACCACCGTCACCCAGCGCCTCGACGGCGGCGAGAACCGGATCCAGCCGACCGTGCTGCTGAGCGCCGACGGCGGCGTCATCAGCGGCGTCGTGCGCGACCAGGACGGCCCGCTGGGCGGCGTCACGGTCACCACCACGGTGGCCGGCTCCCCGGTCTCGGTGGTCACCCCGACGTCGGGCACCACCGGTGCCTTCTCGTTCCAGAACCTCCCGACGCCCGGCACCTACGTGATCACCGTGACCGGCACCGACCACGGCACCACCACCGCCTTCGTGTCCCTCGACGCCGGTGAGAGCGACACCAACACCAACATCGTGCTGGCGCAGGGCACCGGCACCATCCGCGGCGTCGTCCGCGCCCCCGGCGGCAGCGGGCTCGGCGGCGTCACCGTGACCGTCGGCGGCGCGCCCGCCGCCGAGGACGGCGCCCCCCTCACCACCACCACGCTCACCACCGGTGATGTCGGCAGCTTCGCGATCAACGGCCTGCCCGTACCCGGCAGCTACACGGTGACGTTCAGCCACCCGGGCTACGACGACGAGACCCGTCCGGTCGCCCTCGACACCGACGGCCCGGCCTCGAAGGTCGACTTCACGATGTCGCGCCAGCTCGGGTCGGTGACCGGAGCGGTGACGGACCCGACCGGGGCATTGCACGTCGGCGCCACCGTGACCGCGACCAACGGGCACGTCACCGCCACCACGACGTCCAGCGGCAAGAGCGCCACGCTCCCGCGCGGTGGCTACCTCTTCCGTGGCCTGAAGCCCGGGTGGTACTCGGTGACCGTCTCCATGGAGGGCTTCCGGGCCACCACCGCCCTGGTGCGGATCGGCTCCGGCGAGGACGAGAAGCAGGACCTCCGGCTGCGACGGGTGCGTGGCTGACATGCGCGTCTCCCTGTCCCCCGAGCGGCTCGACGTCATCCCGGGCGTCCCGCAGCAGCTGTCGATCACGATCACCAACCCCGGCACCGTCATCGGTGGCTACACCGTGCGCGTGCTCGGCGCCGACCCGAGCTGGGTGGAGATCGAGGAGCAGCGCGTCTCGCTGTTCCCCGACGAGACCCGGGTGGTCACCGCGACCGTCACCGTGCCTGCCGGCCTGGCCGCGGGCGAGCGCCGGATGGCGGTGCAGGTCCGCGAGCTCACCCCACCCGAGCGCAGCGTCGTCGAGGAGCTCGTGCTCGTCGTCCCCGAGGCGCCGAACAGCAGGGTGCGGCTCGACCCGCTGTCGCTGACGATGGGACGCACCGGCCGGTTCAGCCTGCTCATCGAGAACGCCGGCAACACCCCGGTGGTGGGATGGCTGGCCGCCGACGACAGCGAGAACAAGCTCAAGACGCGCTTCGACCCGCGGCAGATCGAGCTCTCCCCGGGCGAGCACGTCGTCGCCGACCTGCGGATCAAGGGCAAGCGCCCGTTCGCCGGCGCACCCGCGGTACGCCAGCTCAACGTGCACCTCGTCGAGGGCCAGGCCAGGGGCACGGCGGGATCCGGGCCCTCGCTCGAGGCGCCCGGGCGCAAGAAGTCCGACCCGTTCGCGCCGCCGGACCCCGAGGCGCAGCCGGCCGCCGTGGCCACCGTGCTGCAGAGGGCGATGCTCTCGCGCGGCCCGATCGGCCTGGTGGGCCTGCTCGCCGCGATCACCGTGTTCGCCATCGTGATCACCCTCGCGCTGTCGCGCATCGTCGGGCAGTCGGCGCAGGATCGGAACCTCGCCCTCGAGATCGCCGCGGCCCGCGAGCAGGCGCAGACCGGCGGCTCGTCGGCCCTGTCGGGCACGGTCCGCGAGCTCACCAGCGGCCGCGCGGTGAAGGGCGTCGCCGTCGACGTCTACAACGCCGACGACCTCGTCGACCCGGTGGCCTCCCTCGCCACCGGCGCCAACGGCACCTACCGCATCAACGGCCTCAGCGCGGGCGACTACAAGGTCACCTACCGCGGCGCCGGGTTCGAGCCGCTCTGGTACCCCGCCGCACTCGACGCCGAGAACGGCGAGGTGATCAAGGTCGAGGAGCGCAACCGGGTCGCGGGCCTCGACGTCAGCCTCGGCGGCACCCCCGCCACGGTCGCCGGCGTCGTCAACGGCGACGAGGTCGAGGACGCGAGCGTGTCGCTGCGCATCCCGGCCCCCACCATCGCCACCGACCCGAACAGCCCCGGCGGTCAGGGGGGTGCGGGCGCCATCGGCGACCCCGACGACGACGGTGCCATCGTCGACACCGTGCCGGTCGGCACCGACGGTCGGTTCGCCTTCGCCGGCGTGCCCTCGCCCAGCGAGTACGACGTCGTGGTCACCAAGGAGGGCTACGCCACCGCCACCCAGCGCGTCGACGTCTCGGCCGGTGAGGCGCGCAAGGGCGTGGAGCTCAACCTGCGCAAGGGCGACGGGCTCATCAGCGGCAGCGTGGTCTCCGACGGGACGCCGCTCGAGGGCGTCACCCTCACCGCCACCTCCGGCGAGAGCTCGGTCAGCTCGGTGTCGCTGAAGGACGGCAGCTTCACGCTGCGCCAGCTGCCCACCCCCGCCACCTACACGCTGGTGGCCACCAAGGACGACTTCGCCTCCCAGGCGCTGAGCCTCACGCTCTCCGACGCCCAGAAGCTCACCGGCGTGGCCGTGAGCATGGGTGCCTCGGCCGGCTCGCTGAGCGGCCGGACCACGATGGTCGGCGGCCGGAAGCTCGGGGGCGTCACGGTCACCGTCACCGACGGCTCGCAGATCGTGCAGACGGCGACGCAGAGCTCACCGGGGCGCAGCCCGGCGGCCGGCGCCGCGGCCACCCGGGCCGCCGGCAGCGGCGACATCGGCGACTGGTCGGTGTCGGGTCTCGCGCTCCCCGGCACCTACACGATCACGTTCTCCCGCGACGACCTCGCCTCGCAGACCGTGTCGGTGGCGCTCGACGCCTCGGGCCGGCTCACCGACCAGTCCGTCGGAGCCACCGTCACGTCCAACGGCATCCAGACCGTGATGCAGTCGGCCACCGGGTCACTGTCGGGCACCATCTCCCAGGTCGGCGTCGGCGACGTCGGCGAGGTCACGGTCTCGCTCACCTCCGGCGAGACCAGCTTCAGCGTCATCACCGCGTCCCTGCCCACCACGCTCAAGGGCGACTACCACCTCGAGGAGGTGCCCCCGGGCACCTACACGGTGAGCGTCACCCGGTCCGGCGTGCGCCCGACCTCGAGCATCATCGAGATCGTCGCCGGCGTCGACACCGACTACAGCGTCGAGCTCGCCCAGGCAGCCAGCATCTCCGGACTCGTGCGGAGCAACGGCACGCCCGTGGGCGCCGGCTACGTCGTGCAGCTGTTCCGGGCCACCGACTACCCCGCGGTCGTCTACGCCACCACCCAGACCAACGGCACCGGCCGCTACACCTTCGGCGACATCGACGCTCCCGAGGCCTACGTCGTGCAGGTCCGGCGCACCCGCGGCGGCATCCCGCTCGGCACCGCGACCGTGCAGATCGGTCCGAGCGACACGCCCGACAACGTCCACGTGAGGGTGTCCGATGACTGACCGACCCAACGGGTTCGCGCCCGGCCCGGAACCGGCTCCGCTGGTCGCGCTGCCGCCGCTGCTGCGCGTCGGTGCGGGCTCGGCGTCCGCGGTCCCGATCACCGTCACCAACACCGCGAGCGAGTCCCGCGAGCTCCTCGTGCTCGCCGTCGGCGTCGACCAGGCCTGGCTGCCCGGGCCGGTGCGCACCCGCGTGCTCGCGCCCGGGGAGTCCGAGCAGGTCTCGATCCGCATCGCCCCGACCGCCGGCACGCTGCCGGCCGAGTACCCGCTCGCCGTCACGGTGCAGTCGGTCGTGCCCGCCACCGGTCGCGCGTCGGGTGCGGCCACCGGCCTCGGCGAGACCTCGATCGTGGTCAACCCGCGCGCCCAGCTCAGCGTCGACGCCAGTCCCGAGCAGGCGCGCCTCGTGCGCAGCCAGCGGATCCGGGTCACCCTGCGCAACGCCGGCTCGACGCCGGCCACCGTCGACCTCGAGGGCTCCGCCACCAAGGGCCTGCTCGTCCGGCTCGCGAAGCGCCAGGTGACGGTGCCGCCCGGCGGCGAGGAGCGGATCCGCGGACGCCTGGTCGCCACCCGGCCACGGCGCATCGGCGGTCCGATCACGCACTCCTGGAACGTCGTCGCCTCGACCCCCGAGATCGTGCGCCAGGTCCGTGGCAGCGCCCAGCAGCGCGCCCTGCTCGGCAGCGGCCTCATGAAGGCCGTCGCCGTGGTGGCCGTGGTCGCGATCTGGGTGGCCGCGGTGCTCGTGCTGGTGCCGCAGGTCACCGAGAAGTTCGGCAAGGACAAAGAGGTCGCCGAGTCCGCCGACGGCGGGTCCGGTGGCGCGGACGGCTCCGGCGACGGCGGGTCCGGCGACGGCAGTGGCTCCGGCGGCAGTGGCGGCGGCGGCAAGGTGAAGGTCACCCAGGCGAAGTCCTCGGCGTCGCCGGGCGGGGTGCAGGTCAACGGCACCGTCGCCGCCGACAAGCCCGCGGGCGTCACCGTGACCCTGAAGGGCATCTCGCTCGTCGACGGCGAGGCCCAGACGGCCGAGAACTTCGGCGAGGTCGCGGACACCGCCCAGCTCTCCTCGTCCGGCAAGACCTCACCGGCCTCGTTCCTCTTGCAGCTGCCGCAGCAGCGGTCGGTCAAGAAGCGGCGGCCGGCCTGCTCGGCGGTCGCCCAGTGCAGCGCGGTCACCACCGACGACGGCACCTGGTCGATCCCCGACGTCGAGGCCCCCGGCTACTACCTCGTCACCTTCGCCAAGCCCGGCTACGAGAGCCAGCGGTTCGTCATCGACGCCGCCACCTTCGACCCCACCGAGCCGCTCGAGATCGAGATGCTCCCCGGCGACGGCGGCCTCTCCGGCCTGGTGCGCGGCCCCAGCGGCAAGCCGCTGGGGGGCGCGACGGTCACGGTCAGCGACGGCACCAGCACCATCACCACCAGCACGGCCTCGCGCGGCAGGGTCGGCCGCTGGGAGGTCTCGGGCCTGGAGACACCGGCCAGCTACCTGGTCGAGGTCAGCAGCTTCGGCCTCGGCACCGAGTCGCGGCTCGTCGACCTCGGCCCGTCCGAGGAGGGCACCGCCGACATGCGCCTCCAGGCCGGCATCGCCGTCCTGCGCGGCAAGATCGCGGGCAAGGTCTCCGACGGCTCGGTCGAGGGGCTCGGCGGGGTCACGGTCTCGGTGAGCGACAGCGACGGCAACGAGCGCAGCGCCACCACCGTCACCACCGGCCGGTTCACGGGTACCTTCCGCCTCCCGGGCCTGACGGCGCCCGGCGACTACACCGTCTCGCTGAGCGCGCCCGGCTACCAGACCGAGACCCGCAACCTCAGCCTCGGCAAGGGGCAGGGCGACAAGCGCGTCGACGCCTCCTTGGTGTCGGCCTACGGCGTCGTCGGCGGCACCGTGCGGGTCCGCAGCGGCGGACCTCCGATCGTCGGCGCGGGGCTCACGCTCACCGACGGCACGCACACCTACAAGAACACCTCGTTGTCGCGCACCGAGGCCACCGGCGGCAAGCAGGAGGGCGGGTTCCGCTTCACCGGCGTCACGCCCGGCATCTACCAGCTCACCACCGAGTACTTCGGCTTCGTGAGCTCGGTGCTGACCCTCGAGGTCCTCGCCGGCAGGACCACGCCGGCGCAGCCGCGACTCGCCGCGGTCAAGGGCGGGGTCATCCCGCGGGTGTCGACGATCACCGGCTCGGTGATCGAGGCCGGCACCGGCGAGCTCATCAAGTGCCCGCAGCTCACGGTCGCCCCGGTGACCTTCGAGCCGTGCCTCAGCGCGGTGGTCACCGACTCCGAGGGTGACGAGGTGGAGGACCGCAACGGTGACCCGATCGGCACCATCGAGTTCCCGCCCGACGCCGAGTACCTCCTGCCCGACGAGGACCAGGAGGACGGGCTCGTGCCCGGTCTGTACCGGGTCACCGTGTCGGCGCCGCACTACGAGACGGCCTCCACCAGGGTGCAGGTCGGGTTCCGCGACAACGCCCGGGCCGAGACCGTCCAGCTCGCACCCGCACCGATCATCACGGGCAACATCACCGCGGCCGCCGGGCGGCCCGGCTCCGGCCTGCCGGCGGGCCAGGGCCGCACCTGCGTGTGGGCGGTGCCCGGCGAGGTCACCGCGTCGGACGTCGGCAGCTGCCAGGCCGCAGTCGACGCCGGCTGCACCGACACCGAGGTCACCTTCACCCCCACCACCACCGGGGCCCAGTGCGCCTCCGTGGACGGCGTCGGCCGCTACGTGATCGAGGTGCCCCGGCGCGGCCAGTACACGGTCATCGTGAAGCCGGCCGACACCGAGTACGTGCACCCCGAGGTCGTGCGGCTCAACGCACCCGCGGGCAGCACCCTGCTGCACAACGTCCAGCTCAACCGCTTCGGCCGGGTCACGCTGACCGCGCTCGCGGCCGGCAGCGGCGGCGTGCTCCAGGCCGTCTCCGGCGCCACGCTCTCGCTGTCGCAGGGCGCGACGACCTTCCCGTCCGACCCCGCGGGCGGAGCGTCGAACCCCGAGGGCGTGGTCTTCTTCAAGCGCCTCGTGCCCGGCGTCTACACGGTCAACGGGTCCAACGGCACCCGTGCCGCCGACCCCTTCACCGTGGTCGTCGGCTACAACCAGGACGTCGAGCGGATCGTGCCGCTGATCCGTCGCGTCACCTCGCTCGTCGGGAAGGTCACCACCAACATCGGCGGCGCCCAGGACGTGAGTGGCGCCAGGGTCGAGCTCGTCGGTCCCGTGGGCTACGCCGGCACCCAGCCGTACAACGGCTCCGTCGACCCGGTGACCGCGGGCGACGGCTGCTTCGTCGTCACCCGCACCAGCTCCACGCCGTCCGGCATCGGCTCCTGCGTCGGGCCCTACTCCTTCCCCGCGTGGAAGACGCTCGACCTGCTCTCCAACACGGTGAGCGAGATCCGGATCACCAAGACCGGCTTCGACCAGCTGATCGTCCGCAACGTCGACCTCGACGAGGCCGGGGTCAACCCGTTCACGCTCGAGCCGAGCGGGGTCACCTTCGTCGGCAACACGGCGGGCACCCGCATCACCACCGAGGGCACGGTCCCCAACTACGCCAACGTCACCTTCTCGGTCGACTCGACCACCACGTCGGCAGCGACCCTCTCGGTGCGGGCGGCGGCGAACGGCGACCTCACCTGGACCGACACCCGCTACCCGACCACCAACCGGATCCGGCCGGGCAGCTACACGATCAGCGCCTCGCTGCCCGGCTACACGAACGACTCCGTGACCGTGACCTGCGCGGTCGCGACCACGACGCCCGCGACGTCGTCGACGTGCTCGCCCTCGCGGTCCCTGCAGCTGCGGCAGTACGGCTCGCTCCGGGTCAACGCCGTCGACAGCACCGCCACGGCCGTCAACGACGCCGTGGTGACGCTGAGCAAGGGTGCGGCCGTGGCGGGTCAGCGCACCTCGGCCAACGACGGCAACACCGTGACCTTCCCCGAGCTGGTCCCGGGCGCCACCGACTACAGCGTGCGCGTGCAGGCGGCCGGCTTCGACTTCGACGCCGCCAGCCTCTCCTGCACCCCGGACGGCGGTGCCGCGTCGGCCTCGCTGACGATCGAGGCCGGGAAGCTCACCACGTGCGAGGTCACGCTCACCCGGCTCGGCACCTTCAAGGGCACGCTCAACGGCGTGCTGGCCGACTCCCCGGCCGCCACCCCGTTCCGCGAGCTGGCCGGCGCCACCGTCCAGGCCACGCCGTGCACCACCCCGGTCACGCCCACCTCCTGCACGGCCGTCGACGCCTCCCGGCGTCTGACCACCACGACGGACGCTGCCGGCGACTACGCGATCTCGGGCACGAACCGGATCAAGGGCATCGACCAGGGCTGGTGGCTGATCACCACGGTGCTCCCGGGCTGGAGCCAGGCACCCGCGTCCGGGGGCGGGCTGCCGGGCACGCTGGTGGAGGTGACGTCGGGCGGTGACCTGCCGCAGGACCTCTCGATGTACGTGAACCGGGTCAACTTCACCGCGCGCATCAACGACCAGGGCGGGACCCGCGTCAGCGACGCGACCGTCAAGCTGCTGCAGGGCGCGACCGAGGTCGCCACCGTCACGACCCCGACCGGCTCCGGGGCGAACGCCCAGTACGACTTCGCCAGCGTGCTCCCCGGTTTCTACACCCTCGAGGTGAGCGGCGGCGGACTCGTCAGGTCCACGTTCCAGATCGAGATCCAGGTCGGCGTCGCGAACCAGAGCTTCCAGGGCTTCGTCAGCCGTGCCACCAACGGGCTCACCGGCACGGTGCGGGGCAGCGACCGGCCCGACGGGCTCCGCGACGTCCACGTGTGGATGGTGAAGTGCGCCGACACCGGGTCGGTCTGCGAGACCACGACCGCGAACGGCACCGACGGCGCGCCTCTCGACATCCCCGCCACCGGCGTCGACGGCTCCGTCGTGTTCCGGACGGTGCCGAATGGCCGGTTCGTGGTGAAGTTCGAGAAGATCGGCTACGGCACCGCCGAGAGCGCGATCCTCACCTTCGACCACACCCAGGCCGCCGTGCCCGCGCTGTCGCTCACGATGAGCGCCGTGCAGCGCACCGTGAACGTGAGCATCAACCCGTCGACCCCCTCTGCCGACCTCACCGGCGCCCAGCTCACCCTCGTCCCGGCGGGCACCACCGAGAACGTCGCGGCGCCCCCGGCCACGGTCGGTCTCCGCTCGGCGAGCTTCGGCCAGATCCGATTCGGGTGCTGGAACATCGCGATGACGCTGCCCGCCGACCACTACGGCACCATCACGCTGCCCAGCCCGACGGCGGACGCCACGCTCGGCTGCAGCGGCAACGTGGTCGTCCCCTCGACCGCCGGGGCCTCGCCGATCAACGTCTCCATCGGGCTGGTGGAGACCGAGCTGCGGGTGAGCGTCACCGCCACCGCCTTGCCGGGCGGAGGTGCCAGCCACCCCGCGCCGACCCAGGCGAAGGTGACGGTGACCGGTCCGAGCTTCAGCCGGACGCTGGCGACCCTGCCGACCAGCGGCTACTACAGCCTCTGGGTGAAGCCGGGAACCTACGGCGCCACCGCCGAGGCGCCGGCCGGCTTCAACCGGGAGTTCTGGCCCGACGGCTCCGTCTCCGGCGTCGTCGTGGCCAGCGGTCCCGGCCACCAGACCGCCGCCACCGCCCTCACCGAGCGGATGGGCACGGTCGGGGTGACCGTCGCCGGCGCGACCCCCACCCGGTGGGTCAGGATCACCGTCGACCCCGGGAGCGGCCAGACGGCGCCGCTACCCGCGGGCTACGCGGCCGGGGTCGTCGTCACCTCGAGCGCCGTCCAGTCCTTCACCCTGCCCTCGGGCAACTGGACCTTCACCGGCACCTTCGTGACCTCTGCCGGCTCGAGCACCCCGGTCACCGGGTCGGTCCCCGACTCCGAGACCCGCGACATCGACCAGTTCGTCGAGACCCCGGACGTCACGCTGGCGCCGACCTACCCACCGCCGCCACCCCCGCCCCCCGGGCCGTGACCCGCCTGCGACCCTGGGGCGCGTGCACCGCCGCGCGTTCCTGAGCCTGTCCGCGCTCGGAGCGGCGGCGGTCGCGTTCGTGACCGGCTGCGAGGAGGACCGAGGGCCCGTGCGCACCCCCGACGGCCGCCAGGACTACGGCGGCGACCCGAGCCAGTTCGGCGAGCTCTACCTGCCCGACGGCGACCCGCGCGGCGTCGTGGTGGTGATCCACGGCGGCTTCTGGCTCGACGCCTACGACCTCGAGCTCGGCCGTCCGCTCGCCACGAGCCTGGCCGGAGCCGGCTGGGCCGCCTGGAACCTGGAGTACCGCCGCGTGGGGAGCGGGGGCGGTGACCCCGCCACCTTCGACGACGTCGCCGCCGGGCTCGACAAGCTGCGCGACCTGGACCTCGACACCTCGACGGTGGTGACCCTCGGTCACTCCGCGGGCGGGCACCTCGCCACCTGGGCCGCCTCCCGCACCCGTGACCCGCGCTGGGCCGGCGGTGTCGGCGTCACCCACGTCGTCTCGCAGGCGGGCGTGCTCGACCTGCGCGCGGCGGACGCGCAGGGGCTCGGCGGCGGGGCGGTGCGCACCTTCCTCGGCGACGGCCCGATCGACCCCGCCCTCGACCCGATCCAGCAGGTGCCGCTCGACGTCCCCGTGTGGTGCGTCCACGGCGACCGCGACTCGAACGTGCCGATCAGCCAGTCCCGGGCCTATGTCGACGCCGCCACCGCGGCCGGCGCGACGGCCGAGCTGGTGGAGGTCGAGGGTGACCACTTCGTCGTCATCGACACCGGATCGGACGCCTGGACCCGCACGCTGGAGATCCTCGACTCGATCTGAGCTCAGCGCGGGAAGACGGCGGCGAGGTCGCGCCGCACCACCCGCGCCGACGCGACGAGCCGCAGCAGGACGGCGCAGGTGGCGGCCTGGGCGGCCATGAGCCCGAACAGCACGAGCACCTGTGCGGCCCCGGCCTCCACCGGGGTGCCGCCGCCGAGCAGCACGCCGATGAAGGCGCCGGGCAGCGTCACGAGGCCGACCGTGCGGGTCTGGTCGAGGCCCGGCAGCAGCGCCTCACGCGCCGTCGGCTCGAGCGTCAGGTAGGCGGCCTCGGGGGAGGGCATCCCGAGCGCGACCGCGGCCTCGTAGGTCGTGTGGTGGGCGGTCAGCTCGTCCGCGGCTCGGCGGCCGGTGAGGCTGGCGGCGGTCATCGCGTCGCCGACGACGATGCCTGCGATGGGGATGACACCGGCGCCGTTGAGCGGGATCACGCCCGAGGCGAGACAGAGCGCCACCACCGGTCCGGCGCCGGCGGCGATCGCAAGGGCGATCCAGCCGGTCTGGCGCGACGGGAGGTCGAGACGGCGCACCACGGTGGCCGTCGCCACCACGTACATCATCGCCACGAACGCGAACGACCCCCACAGCGAGTCGAGCACCGCCGCGATCACCAGCGACACGACGGCGAGCTGCACCACCGACCGCAGTGCGGCGGTGATCTGGTCGCGCTCGACGCCGAGGCGGCCGGCGCGGGCGACGACCACGGCCGCGGCGAGCAGCGCGACCAGCACGGCGGCGAGCGGCCAGCTGACGTCCGGGGTGCCGCTCACGACGCGCGGGAGAGCAACGAGATCTTCTGCCAGATCTTGCGGGAGAGGGCGACGGTGAGGCTCTCGATCCCACCCACCGCGTCCAGCACGACGTCGTCGCGGGACTCCTCGGCCACCAGGGCCGCGGCCTTGCCGACCAGGCTGAGCATTTCCGAGCAGTACTCGAGGTAGTGCTCCATCTGGCGGGCGTCGAGATCGGGGACGACGCTGCGCGGGGTCGGCACGTAGTCGCCGCGGATCCGCTCGGGGTCCTTGGCGAGCTGGTGCATGTCGATCACGTGGGCCAGCGACCGCAGCCGGTGGAGGAGGGCCAGTGACCGGCCGCGCTGCAGCCGCTCGGGCAGGGAGTAGAGGAACCACAGGGCGAGCGCGGCGAACACCAGGTCGTTGATGGTCGACTCGATCAGCGGCAGCCACGACAGGGTCTCGTCGTCGAGCGTGTCGCGCAGCGCGAGCACGACGGCGACCGCGGTCGCCACCAGCACCACCGCCGCCGCGGCCCGTGAGAGCAACCGCGCACGGCGCAGCTTCATCGAGATTCCGGTGGCGCTCCCCTCGACCTCGTCGACCAGTGTGCGCAGCCGACCCGCCATGGCGACGATGCCGCGATCGGGGAAGCGCGCCGCGATGCGTTCCTCGAGCCGTTCGACGGTCGTCCGGACGTGCTGGCTGTCGAGGTGGTCGAGCCTGGGCACACCGTCACCCTAGGGTCATTCGTGCTCAGGCAATCCTCTGTCCGCGATCACACCTGGCCCGACCCGGCTGCGCGCCGCAAGGAGGCCGGCTCGCACGGCAAGGGCACCTCTCGGCTTGAACCTCAGGACTTCTTGCGCTTCTTGCCCGGCGGGAGGGCCGCAACCACCGAGGCCGCCCGATCGGCAGCCTTCCCGGCCGCCTTGCGCCCGCGCTTCACTTCCTTCTCCAGCCGCTCGATCCGATCGCCGACCTGCGCGGCCACCTCTCGGCCCACCCTGTCGGCCGTCTCCCGGATCAGTTGCTCGACGTTCCGGGCCGAGGACGTACCGGACGCCGGGGCCTTCGTGGTTGCTGCCTTCTTCGCTGCTGCCTTCTTGGTGGTCTTCTTGGCGGGCGTCTTCTTTGCTGCTGTTGTCTTGGTGGTGGTCTTCTTGGCGGGCGTCTTCTTTGCTGCTGTCGTCTTGGTGGTGGTCTTCTTCGCGGGCGACTTCTTCGCCGTCGCCGCCCTGCTGGTCTCGTTGTTGGCCACAGCCGTCTCCCTTGTCCACCCGGCCGGCGACCGGAACGACCATCATGCCCCGGAACCGCGGACGACAGGTTCGACCTGAAGCAGTTCATCGGCCTGATGCCGCCCCGGCTGCGCCGCCGCCTGGGCACCGTCTCCACTCAGACCGAATGGTCCGATTCGTGGGCCCACGGGGCCCGCCCCGGTCGGCGCGACGCTGACCACTGAACCCCCGGCGAGCGGCGCGCGCCCGGGTTCGCAGATCCAGTGACGCCACCCAGGGTCAGAGGCTTCTGCGGACGGCTGTGGTGACCGCCCGGGAGGGCTGAGCCCACGTCCGCATGCGTGCGGTGGGTGGGTCGCGGTGGGCGTGGGTGTGGTGGCGGGGGCAGAGGAGCTGGGCGTTCTGCAAGTCGGTCTTGCCGCGTCGGCTCCAGGGGGTGGTGTGGTGGACGTGGCAGAGCCAGGCGGGGGTGTCGCAGGTGGGGTGTTGGCAGTGCCGCTGAGTAACGGCGAGGGCGAGGCGCTGGGGTTCGGTGTGGAGGCGGTGGGTGCGGCCGAGGTCGAGCGGGCGTGAGGCGCCGTCGAGCACCATCGGGATGATCCCGGCCTCGCAGGCCAGGCGGCGGGCGGCACCGGCGGAGAGGCGGCTGCCGGTGTCGACGCAGGCGGCCTTCAACCCTCCAAGGAGGGTGTCGAGCTCCATGGTGACCACGACGGTGGCGTTGATGCCGCCGGCGTGGGGGAGCTTGTCGGCGGGGTAGCGGGAGACGTACTCGGCGAACGCTTGGCCGAGCCGGGTGTGGGTGGGGCGTTGGTGGTCGTAGGTCTCGCCGGTGGCGCGCTGGTGCTTGGGTGCGGCGATGGCCATCAGCGCCTTCTTGAGCATGCCGCCCTCGAGGGCGGGGAGGGTGAACTTGCCGCGCACCTTGCCGTCGCCGGTCTCCCACAGCGAGAACGAGGTCGAGCGTGCTGCTTGCTTCTCCTCGGCCTCCAGCAGGGCGGCTTCGTGGGCGTCGGCGGCGTCGGGGTCGACGATGGTGAGGATGCGGCGGCCGTGGGTCTTGAGCTCCTTGGCGTCGTAGTGGTCGGCCAGGGAGACCAGCTCCTTCTCGCACAGCTCGCGTAGCGCGGGCTGGTCGGGGAGGTCGTCGATCGCGGTGCAGATCGTGGCGGCTTGGTCGGCGTGGACGTGGCCGGCGGTCATGGCGTCGCGGACGGTGTCGTGGGAGGTGAGGTGGTGGGCGAGCTTCACGTGGCGGTGGGCCTCGCGGCGGGTGAGGTGGGTGGTGTGGGCGATCCAGGCGGCGGCGCCGGTGGCTCCGGTGTCGGTGAAGGCACCGTTGCGTTCGCCCTCGGCGATGACGCGGGAGAGGAGCTCGTCGTCCTGGGCGCGTCTGCGCAGGAGCCGGGTGGCGGTCTCGCGGACGTCGTGGGGGGTCATCGACCAGGTGGGGTGGTCGGCCACCGACCCGATCTCGGCCTGCGCGCGGGCGACCGCCGCCGGGATCGGGTGTGCCGATCCGGGGTGGTGTGCGTCGTTGGCCATGGCACTACTCAAGCACCGGCCACCGACAGTGCCTGGGTGGCTTTGAGCGTGAATCCCGGTCAACCGTGGGGTTCTGTGGATAACTGTTTTTGGCGAGATCGGTGGCGGGGGTCTCGACACGGGCTCGCTGGCGCTCGCCCGGCTCGACCACCGCCGACCGCCGCCGGCTCCGCTCCGCTTGCCTTGCTCGACCACCGCCGACCGCCGCCGACCGCCGCCGACCGCCGCCGGCTCCGCTCCGCTTGCCTTCTCGACCACCGCCGCCGGCTCCGCTCGCTGCCTGCTCGACCACCGCCGACCGCCGCCGGCTCCGCTCCGCTTGCCTTGCTCGACCATCGGCGGGTGTCGATGCGTTCGTGCCCGCCGGGCCGCCCGGGGGTCTCAGTCCAGGCCGACCAGGGCGGTGGAGCGGTCCCAGAGGCCGTCGATGATCTTCTGGTCGTGGGCCTGCTTGCGTTCGCGGCCGTCGGCGTGGAAGCGGCTGTAGTAGCGGCCGTTGATCTCGGGGTCGGGGCCGCGCTCGGCGAGGGCGATGAGGGGGGCGGCGCCGTCGTCGACGGTGATCGTGGCGAGCCGCTTCAGCGGGGTGCGGTAGAGGAGGCCGACGACGAACGAGTCGCGGCCGAACGAGCTGCCGACCGGGCCGGGGTGGACGGCGACCGAGGCGACGCCCTCGTCGGCCCAGCGCTGGGCGATGCCGCGGGTGAAGACGATGTTCATCAGCTTGCCGGTGCCGTAGGCCGGGAACTCGATCGCCCGGCGGTGCTCGTAGTCGAGGTCGTCGAGCACGATCTTGCCGAGCAGGTTGGCGATGCTCGAGGTGTTGACGACCAGCGAGGAGCCGGCGGCTGCGAGCTTCGGGCGGAGCAGGTTGGTGAGCAGGAACGGCGCCAGGTGGTTGATCTGGAAGTTCGGCTCGTGGCCGTCGTGGGTGGTGCGGGACGGCGAGAACGTGCCGCCGGCGTTGTTCATCAGGACGTCGAGGGTGTCGACCCGCTCGCCGACCTCGGCGGCCAGCCGGCGGACGTCGTCCAGCTTCGAGAAGTCGGCGATCAGCGGCTCCGTGCCGACCGCCTTCGCGATGGGCCGGAGCTTGTCGGCCGACCGGCCGGTGACGTGGACCGTCGCCCCCCGCTCCGCCAGCGTGCGGGCGGTCACCGCGCCGATCCCGTCGCTCGCGCCGGTCACGAGCACGGTCCGGCCGGTCATCGTCTGCTCACTCATGTCGCGAGCCTAGGCAGGCACCGGGTGCGGGCAGGCAAGGAGACCCGGGCTCCCCATGACGACCCGGGCCCCCTGCGACTGGGAGGGCTGGTGATCAGCCCAGCGACTGCGCCGCGGCCACGACGTCGACCAGGCCGTAGCCCTTGTCGAAGGACGTCGTGCCGAGCGGGCCGGCCTCGTAGGCCGCGCCGTCGGTGTACTTGTACGCGGTGGACTTCAGAGCCGCCTCGATCTCGGCGGGCGTCGCCGTCGGGTCGGCCTGGAACAGCTGCGCCACGATGCCCGCGATGTGCGGGGCGGCCATCGAGGTGCCGCTGATCGTGTTGAAGGTGCCGATGTCGAGCGCGCCCGGGCCGTTGCGCGGGTCGAGGCCGGTCGAGCAGATCGCCAGGTAGGGGCGGCAGGCCGAGGTGATGGCCTCGCCGGGGGCGGAGATGTCGGGGTAGGTCGACTGGTTGCCGGCCTCGCCGCGGGAGGAGAAGTCGGAGACGACTGCCGTCTCGGGTGCCGGTGTCCTGGTCGAAGTACGACGCGACCGAGATGATGCCGCCGGTCGGGTCCATGCCCGGGGGGTTCGACAGGCTCGTGCTGCCGTTGCCGCCGTCGTTGCCGTTGGCCCAGACGGTGACGACGCCCTCGGCCGCCAGCGCCCGCTGGAGCTTCACGGTGGCGGAGTTCGGGTCGAACTCGCCGCCGCCGGAGGGGCCGTAGGAGTTGTTGGTGACCTTGATCGGCGGGCACTCGGCCGCCGCGACGCCGGCGCCGCAGGGGGCGGCGTGGTTCTCGAGCACCCAGTTGAGGGCGGCGTCGGCACCGATGATGACGATGCCGGCGCCGGTGGAGATCGAGACCAGCTTGGCGTCGGTGGCCGCGCCGCGCTGGGTGGTGCCGTCGGCGAGGGAGGTCGGGCGCCCGGCGACGATGCCGTTGACGTGGGTGCCGTGGCCGCCGGCCGACAGGGTGTCGGTGTCGACGACGTTCGGCACCTCCTGCACGGTGCAGGCGAACTCGAACGGGTCGCACAGCGTCTTGAGGTTCGCGACGACGGCGCTGCCGCCGTCGGCCTCGGCGAAGGCCGGGTGGGTCGGGTCGACGCCGGAGTCGATCACGGCCACCGACACGCCGCGGCCGGTCAGTGCGGTGCCGTCGGCGCCGGTGAGGGTCTGCGCGGCCTCGAGGCCGCGGGTGGCGGTGTTGGAGGTGTCGTCGAGGAACTCGATGGGCTGGTTGCCCTCGACGTAGGTGACGCCGGGCTGGGTGCGCACCGCCTGGATCTGGGCCTTGCTGCCGCGCGCGACGACGACGCCGATCTTGTCGAAGCTGGTGACGCGGGCGAGGCCCACGGTGCGGACGGCGCGGGCGGCGTCGGCGAGCGAGGCGCCGTGGACCATCACCATCGACGATCCGGTGAGCGACGGCAGCGTGCGGGCGAGGTAGGGCGAGACCGGCGCGAGCTGCGGGGCCGGGGCGGCTTGCGCGCCGCCGCCGGGGGCGGCGAGCACGGCGCCGGCCAGCAGGCCGGCGGCTACGAGACGAAGGGGACCGAGACGAGACGAGGGCATACGGAGTGACGCTCCTGGGGGGTGGCGGAAGGCGTTGGTGCTGGTCCAACGACGCTCCGACGCTCCGGTCACGCCGAGTCGGCGCGTGATCACGCGCCGACTCGGCGTCCCTCAGGTGTTACCTGGCGCCGAGTCGGCGTGCTTCGGGGCCGGGGCCGGGCTGGCAGGAGGGGCACCACCAGGTGCGGCGGTTGCCGGGGTCGTTCGGGATCTCCTGCACCATCCGGACGGCGGTGCGGCAGCGCAGGCAGCCGCGCTTCTGCCGGCCGGTGACCCAGTGGTCGGTGCCGGGCCACATCGACCCGGTGGTCACCTGGTAGGCCTGCGGCACGGTCGCGGAGTGCTTCAGCATCGTCGCGGCCCGGTCGACCAGCCGGACGACGTCGACGTCGCCGATGGGCGTCCAGGGGCTGACGCCGGTGAGGAACGCCAGCTCGTTGACCCACAGGTTGCCGAGGCCGGCGAGGTTGCGCTGGTCGAGCAGGGCGGTCACCAGCGGCAGCGACGGGTCGGCCGAGAGCCGGCGCACCGCCTCGGCGGCGTCCCAGTCCTCGCGCAGCGGGTCCGGGCCGAGGTGGCCGACGAACTGCACCTCGTCAGCGGTGGCGGCGAGCTCGAGGTCGTGCAGCTTGACGCCGTGACACGCCTGCCCGTCGTCGACGACCAGGATCAGTCGCACGTGCGGCATCAGCCGCTGCGGCAGCCGCCTGCCGGGTGCGGTGGTGATCCACGACCCGTCCAGACGGAGGTGGCTGTGGAGGGTGACGGCCGGGGAGTCGCCGCCGTCGAGGGGCGCCGAGAACCGGGTGAGCAGGTGCTTGCCGTGGGTGTCGTGCCCGAGCACCTCGCGCCCGCTGAGGTCGCGGGTGGCGAGCCGCGGGGTGCGGAAGTCCGACGTCTCGACGCGACGGCCGCTCAGCTGGCGGTCGAGCCGGCGAGCGAGCTTCCAGACGCTGTCTCCCTCGGGCACGGCGCCATCTTGTCCTGCCGCTCCAGGGCGGCGCGCCACACCGCGGGCCGCGGCACCGCGCGGATCGTGCGCGACAGGGTCGGGATGAGCGCCACCAGCGCGCACAGCGCCCCGATGAGGAGCGTCGCGTCACGCCCGCCCAGCGCAGCGAGCGCCAGCCCGGCGCCCACCGGCGCGAGCGGCATCATCGACATCGACACGAACTGGCTGAACGACTGCGCCCGGCCCAGCAGGTCGCGCGGTGTCATCGAGATCCGGTAGGCCTGCATGCCGGCGTTGCCCGCCGGGTTCAGCAGCAGGACGACGGCGAGCGCCGCGGCCACCGTGCCCCAGTGGCTCCACAGCGCCAGCGGCACCACGAGCACCACCTGGCTCCACGCGACCGCGACCGTGAGGCCGCCGGTGCTCAGTCGCTCGATGACGGCGGGCGCCACGATCGCGCCGAGGATGCCGGCCGCGCCACCGACGGTCTCGACCAGACCGAGGTGCACGGGGTCGGTGCCGGCCTCGATCAGCCGCAGCACGCACACGAAGAACAGGGCGTTGGTCACCAGGTTGGTGAGCGCGCCCCAGATCGTCACGGTGCGGAAGAACGGGTGACCCAGCACGAAGCGGGCCCCCTCGACGAGCTCCTGGCGAGCCGGCTGCCGCCGGCGCCGCGGCGCGGAGAGGTCGGTGCGGATCCGCCCGAGCAGCACGAAGGAGATCGCGTAGGTGACGGCGTCGACGGCGAACGGCAGCCACCGGGTCACGGCGTACAGCGCGCCACCGATCGGCGCGCCGACCAGGCCGGCGACGTGCTCGCGCCCCTGGTTCTGCGCGAGTGCGGTGGGCAGGTCGTCGGCGAGCCACGACGGCACGCACGGACGGCCGTCTCGGCTGGGCAGGAAGACCCCGGTGGCCACCCCGGTGAGCAGGGCCACCACGAAGATGTGCGGCACGGTGCCGACGTCGGCCACGCAGCGCGACGGCGAGCGAGGCGTAGAGCAGCACGCCGGCGCCCGACGACGAGCGCATGAGCAGCCGCCGGTCGTACCGGTCGGCGAGCACGCCGGCGGGCAGCAGCACGGCCGCCAGCCCGAGCAGGTGCAGCGCCTCGGCGGCGGCGGCCAGCACCGCCGAGCCGGTGAGCGCGTAGGTGAGCAGCGGGAACACGAACATGCTGATCCGGCTGCCGAGGATCGAGGCGGTCTGGCCGATCCAGAGGGCGGTGAAGTCGCGGTTGCTGGCGAGCGAGCGGTAGCCGGTCATATCCGCAACATAACGTGCGCAAGTAGTAGTGCGCAATAGAACGTGCGAATTCTCGCTAGGATGGGGGCGTGCCCGCTCTCCACGACCCGACGGTGCTGCGCGCGATCGCCCACCCGCTGCGCAACCGGATCCTCGCCGAGCTGCAGGCCTCCGGCCCGCTGCGGGCCGCCGACGTCGCCCGCGTGCTCGACGTGCCGGCCAACCAGGCCAGCTTCCACCTGCGCCAGCTCGCCAAGTACGGGCTGGTGGAGGAGGACCCGGACGCCGCCCGCGACCGGCGCGACCGGGTCTGGCGGGTCGCCGCGCTCGAGGCCCTCGACATCGACCTCACCGCGCTCGAGAAGGAGCCCGGGGGCGCGGCCGCGGTCGTCGGTGTTCCGGCGCAACAGCGCGGCCTGGCTGCACCACGTCGTCGACCACGCCTACCGGCCGCGGCAGGGCGAGGAGCGCATCCACCGGTCGGTGAGCGAGCAGGCGCTGCGGCTCACCGCCGACGAGGCCCAGGAGCTCATGAGCGAGGTCGCGGCGCTCGTGGACGGGTGGTCGCGCCGCAGCCGCGACGCCGAGCCGCACCCGGACCGGCGCACCTACCTCAGCCTCACGGTCGTCCAGCCCTACCCGGACGCCGGCCCGGACGCCGGCCCGGACGCGGCCCGACGCCGACCCGACGGGGAGCGGGCCTGATGCCGGCCCGGCTGCGCGTGCTCGCCCCGGCCGCGCTCGCGACCGCCCGGCACGACGGCGACACCCGGGCGCTGGTCAAGCACTACCTGGCACTGCTCGAGCAGCGGGCGCCCGGTCGCTCGGTGGAGGTGCGGGTGCCGCCGTACGCCGCGGTGCAGGTGGTGCCGGGCGTCCGGCACACCCGCGGCACGCCGCCGGCCGTCGTCGAGACCGACGGCGCCACCTGGCTCGAGCTCGCCACCGGCGGGCTCGGCTGGCACGACGCGCTCGCCTCCGGACGGGTGGTCGCCAGCGGCGAGCGCGCCGACCTGACGCCGTACCTGCCGCTCGGGTAGGTCAGCCCGTCGTGCGGCTGACGCTGAACGACGAGCAGCCCGGGTGGTGATCTCGCCCGCGATGGCCTCGGGCTCGCCGTCGACGGTGGCGACCAGGTTGACGAACTCGTAGCCCGGCGGCTGCTCGATCCACTGGTAGCCGTTGAGGGCCAGGGTGCTGCTGGTGAACACGCCGCGCATCAAGAAGCTGCCCTCGGGCACGTCCGGGTTGTCGGAGGTGGGGCCGAACTCGAAGACGGCGTCCAGCGTCCCGTCGCCGGTGCTGCTCGGCGCGATCGCCAGGTCGAGCTTCGAGACCCCCTGCCCGCAGGTGTAGGTGCCGGTCCAGAGGCCGGACCACCGGGTCGCGGGCGCGGGTCGAAGCCGGCGCCCGGGTCGGTCGACTCCGGCTCGTCGGGCTCGACCGGAGCGACGGGCTCCGACGTCTGCACCGGGTCCTCCGTGGCGGGCGTCCTCGCTGGGCTCCTCGGACTCGCTCGGCTCCTCGCTCTGGCTCGACCCGTCGGAGGCCTCGTCGTCCCCGTCGCTGCCGGTGAGCAGGAGCACCCCGCCCACCGCGCGCCCACCAGGACGAGCACCAGCACGATCGCGCCGATGATCAGCGGGGTCCTCGACCTCGGCGGCGGCCCGCCGAAGCCCGGAGCGCCGTAGCCGCCCCCCGGCGGTGGCGGGTACTGCGGCGGGCACTGGCGGCGGGTGCTGGGGTGGCGGCTGCTGGGGGGGTACTGCTGCGGGTACTGCTGCGGGTAGGGGGGTGTCGGCGGGGGTGCCGGCGGCTGCTGGCCCGGGAAGCTCGGTGGGGGCGTTGTGCGGGTCGTACGGGTTCGACATCGGTTTCCCTGGGCGTCGGTCGGCCGGCTGCGTCGGGCGGTCGAGGTGGGGGCATCCTCTCGCGAGGCCCGTGATCTAGGTTGACGTTTCGTGAAAGACCTCCGTGCCGCCGTCACCGACGTCCTGCCCGGCCTGCGCCGCGATCTCGAGGACCTCGTCCGCATCGAGTCCGTGAGCGCCGACCCCGCCCGCGCCGGGGAGGTGCAGCGCAGCGCCGAGACGGTCGCCGACCTCTTCCGTGCCGAGGGCTTCGCCTCGGTCGACGTCGTCAGCGCGGACGGTGGCGCACCGGCCGTCATCGCCCACAAGCCCGGCCCGGACGGCGCGCCCACGGTGCTGCTCTACGCCCACCACGACGTGCAGCCCGAGAACGACCACGCCGACTGGGACAGCCCGCCGTTCGAGCCCACCGAGCGCGACAGCCCCGGGGGCCGGCGTCTCTACGGCCGCGGCGCCGCCGACGACAAGGCCGGCATCGTCGCCCACCTCGGCGCGCTGCGGGTCTTCGGCGACGACCTGCCGGTGAGCGTCACGATGTTCATCGAGGGCGAGGAGGAGGTCGGCTCCGACACCCTCCCGGCGCTGCTGCGTGAGCACCAGGAGGCGCTGCGCTCCGACGTGATCGTCATCGCCGACTCCGGCAACTGGGACATCGGCGAGCCCGCGCTCACCACCAGCCTGCGCGGCCTGGTGCGGGTCGACGTCGAGGTGCGCACCCTCACCCACGCCGTCCACTCCGGCATGTGGGGCGGGCTGGCGCCCGACGCGATCATGACGCTGGTGCGGCTGCTCGACACGCTCTACGACGAGCAGGGCGGCGTCGCCGTCGACGGGCCTGCACCGCGGCCCGGCGGCCGACGTCGAGTACCCCGAGGATCGGCTGCGGGCCGAGTCCGGCGCACTGCCCGACGTCGCCTGGGTCGGCTCCGGCCCGGTGGTCGAGCGGCTCTGGACCCAGCCGGCGCTCACCATCACCGGGCTCGACGCCCCCAAGGTCGACGGCGCCAGCAACACGCTGACCCCGGCCGCCCGCGCCAAGCTCAGCCTGCGGATCGCCCCCGGTGACACCACCGAGAACGCACTGGCGCGGCTCACCGAGCACCTCGAGCAGCACGTGCCGTACGGCGCCGCCCTCACCGTGTCGGTGGTCGACACCGGCGAGGCGACCGCGATCGACGCCACCGGCCCCGCCTACGACGCCGCCCGCGCCGCGTTCACCGAGGCCTGGGACGGCACCGCGCCGGTCGACATGGGCGTCGGCGGGTCCATCCCGTTCATCGCCGAGTTCCTCGGGGCCTTCCCCGAGGCGAGCGTGCTCGTCACCGGCGTCGAGGACCCCGACACCCGCGCCCACGGCGCCAACGAGGGCCTGCACCTCGCCGACTTCGAGAAGGTCGTGCTCGCCGAGGCACTGCTGCTGCGCAACCTGGGTCAGCTGGGGTCGTAGGCGCCTCGCCCCGGCGGGCTCACGCCGCGGCGGGCAGGAGAACCCGGAACGTGCTGCCCCGGCCGAGGCCGGAGTCGACCTCGATCCGGCCGCCGTGGCGGGCCACCACGCGGGCGCAGATCGCGAGGCCGAGGCCGGTGCCGGGCAGCACCGTGGCCTCGGGGTTGGTGGAGCGGAAGAACTCGGTGAAGAGCTGCGCCTGGTCCTCCTGGGCGATGCCGATGCCGTCGTCCTCCACCTCGAGCGACACCTGCCCGTCGACGGCGAACGCCCGCACGGCCACGGCGCCTCCGCGGCGGGTGTACTTCACGGCGTTGCTCACCAGGTTGACCACCACCTGGTCGAGGTCGTCGGGTCCGGCGCTCACGAGCAGCGGTTCGTCCGGGACCTCGCAGGTCACCGTCAGGTCGTTCCAGCGGGCGGCGTCGCCGACCTCGTCGAGCGCGTTCTGCAGCACGGGGCGCAGGTCGGTCGGGATGCCCCCCTCGGGGCGGTGCGGGTCCTCGACCTTGGCCAGCACGAGCAGGTTGTCGACGAGCCGGCTCATCCGGCCCGCGGCCCGCGTGATCGCGGCCACGGACGGATCGCCGGCGCCGTCCCCGGCAGCGGCGTCGTCGAGCAGCTCGAGGTGGCCGCGGATCACGGTGAGCGGGCTCTTGAGCTCGTGGGAGACCGTCGAGAGCAGCTGGGTCTTGTACGACGCGAGCCGGCGCAGCTCGGCGACCATCCGCTGCTCGCGCACCTGGTTGCGGCCGGCCATCACGGCACCGCCGAGGTCGCGGGCGACATCGAGCGCGGCCTCCTGCTCCTCGGGCGTGAAGGTCACGGTGGGGTCCTGGCGGATGAGCACCAGGTGCCCCAGGCACGTCTTGCCGGCGCCGAGCGGCGCGAGGACCACCACCCCCTGGTCGAGGGCGGTCATCAGCTCGAGGACCTTCGCGTGCTCGTCGGGCGTGAGGACGTCGGGCAGCTCGGTCGAGAGGACGGCGACCCGCCGTTCGGCCCAGCACCGGGCGGCCAGGGCGCGCACCACCCGCGACTGGTCGGGGGTGTACCGCCACGTGGCGGTGCCGCCGTCGGGGAAGTCGCCGTCGCTGTAGGTGCGCACCGACACGGCATCGGCCCGGAACCCCGTCAGCAGCGCGTCGTGGCACTCGTCGAGCGCCCCCTCGAGCTCGTCCTGGGTGGTGGCGAACTGCATGATCTTGCGGGCTGCCTCGGCGAGCCGGAGCCGCTGGGCGAGCGCGTCACGCTCGACGGCGATCTGGAGCAGCCGCTCGGTCTGCGCCGCGTACCGCTCCATGAGTCGGCGCTGGGTGGCGTCGGGCTGTCGCCGTGAGGTCGGCAGGTCGATCGCGAGCACCCCGATGAGCCTGTGGTCCTGGTCGTGGAGGGGTGCCTGGAGCGTGTCGAGGGGGTCCCAGGCGTCCGGTGCGTCGAGCCGTTCCACCGGGGAGATGTAGCTCCACGCGTCGACGGAGCCGTCGTCGGCCGGCGGGGTGTACTTGAACCGGCCCCAGTCCTCGGCGCGGTCGAAGTCCGCCTGGATGATGGCGAGCGGGGTCGAGAGTCCGATCATCGCGGCGCGGAGCTCGGGCGAGCCGTGGACGGCGACGGAGAAGAGGGTGTCGCCCCGCACCACGCTCACCATGGCCGCCTCGAAGCCCACCATCTCGGCGACGCTGGCCACGATCAGACCGAGGGCGTCCCGGGAGGAGACGTCGGACCAGGTGGTGACGTCGAGCTGCTCACGTGGCGGGAGCTCGTCGGCCGCCGAGGGGATCCTGCCCGGGGGTGCGGTCACCGGAGGACGTTCTCGGGCTCCTCGTGCCCCCGGCGCGAGCCCCCGGGTCCGGCCGCGGCGGACGGCAGGACCACCCGGAAGGTGCTGCCCTCGTCGATCCGCGACTCGACCTCGATCCGGCCGCCGTGTCGCGCCACGATGCGCGCGCAGATGGTGAGACCGAGACCGGTGCCCGACTCCGAGAGGGCCCGAGGGTTGGTGGAGCGGAAGAACTCGGTGAAGAGCGCCTCGCGGTCCGACTCGGAGATCCCGAGTCCGTGGTCGCGCACCGACATGGTGATCTCGTCGTCCCCGGGCAGCAGGGTCACCACGACGTCGCCGCCGTCCGGGCTGTACTTGATGGCGTTGCCGACCAGGTTGCCCAGCACCCGGTCGAGCAGCCGCTGGTCGCCGCGGGCCACCACCGGGACGTCGGCACCGGCGGGTCGGTCGAGCTGCAGGCGCACGCCGCGCGGGTCGGCGGAGACGGCGTAGAGGTCCAGGACCTCGACCGCCACCGCGCCGAGGTCGACAAGGTCGGAGATGACCGGCTCGTGGGGGCTGCCCACCTGGGAGAGCGTGAGCAGGTCGTCGATGATCGTGGTGAGCCGGGCCGTGCCGCGCTGCATCGCCGCCACCGACCGCAGGCTGAGCTCACTCAGCGTCGGGTCGCTCTCGACGAGCTCGAGGTGGCCGAGCACCGAGGTGAGCGGGCTCTTGAGCTCGTGCGACACCGTGGCGATGAGCTGGCTCTTGTAGGAGTCGAGCGTCTGGAGCTCCTGCACGAGCTGCCGCTCCCGCTCGGAGGTGCGGGTGGTGAGGATCGCGCGGCCCAGGTCGAGGGCGATGTCGCGCACCGCCTCCACCTCGGCGGGACTCCAGTCGGGCTGGTCGGCGGTGCGGGTGACGCCGAGGTAGCCGAGCACCTCGCGGCCGGCACCGACCGGTGCGAACACGAGGGTGCGGACGCCGAGCTCCTCGAGCACGGCCTGGACCAGCTCCAGCTCCTCCAGGCTGAGCACGGCCGACTCCAGGCCGGGGACCACCACGCCCACGGTCTGCTCGTCCCACAGCCGGTGGGCGGCCGCCACGGCCACCTGCTGGACCGGCAGGGGCAGGTCGCCACCGTGGGGTCCGCGGGTCAGGATCGCCTCGCCGCCGAAGGTCTGCAGCCAGAGGCCCCGGGCACCGAAGCCCTGGATCACGACGTCGGCGGCCTGGTCGAGCAGCTCGGCCACGTTGGCGTGGCTGCTCGCGGTGCGCACGACGTCGCGCGCGGCGTTCGCCAGCCGCACCTGCTCGGCGAGCCGCTCCCGGGCCTCGAGCATCACGACGGCGCGCCGCGCCTGCTCGGCGTACTTGGTGATGACGCGACGCTGCTCCATCCCGGGCCGCCGGCCGTTCTCAGGCAGGTCGACCGACAGCAGGCCGCGGAGCACGCCGTCGTCGTCGAGCAGCGGGGCGAAGAGCATGTCGTAGGGGTGCCACGCGTCCTCGGCGTCGACCGGCTCGAGGTCGGGCACCCAGCCGTAGTCCTCGAGGGAGTCCATGACCCGCTCGTGCGGCACGAACTTGAGCAGGCCCCAGTCGTCGGCGCGGCTCATCTCCTCGTGCAGCACCTTGAGTGGCGTCCGCGAGCTGACCATCTCCTCGCGCGCCTTGTCGTCGCCGGCGACCGCCATCACCTCGAGCGTGCCGTCGTCGCGCGCCACGCTGATGACGGCGACGCCGACCCCCGCCAGCGCGGTGACGCCCTCGGCGATCAGCTGCAGCGCGTCGCGCGAGGCCTCCACGTCCGGGCGGGTGACCTCCGGACGGGGCTGGGGGGCGCCGACGTAGGGCATGTTGACTCTCGGGGGGGTCAGTGGGGCGGCGGGTAAGAGTTGGCGGTGCGGTGGGGTGCGAGTGGCCTGAGGGCATGGTAGGTGCCTCTGCACACCTGTGGGGCCTCTTCCTGATCCTCGGCACGAGCGGGCCGCGGCTTGATGGCCGGGGCACCTCGACGTGGCGATGCCGCGGTGGCGGACGCACCTCTCTAGAGTAGGCGCGTGCCCTACCTCCGCAGCGCACGCACGGGTGGTGACGGCCGGCTCACGGCCGCCCTCGACCCGCACGACCAAGGCCCCCAGGACGCCTGCGGCGTCTTCGGCGTGTGGGCGCCCGGCGAGGACGTCGCCAAGCTCACCTACTTCGGGCTCTACGCGCTCCAGCACCGCGGCCAGGAGTCGGCGGGCATCGCGGTCAGCAACGGCCGGCAGATCTTGGTCTACAAGGACATGGGTCTGGTCTCGCAGGTCTTCGACGAGGCCACGCTCGCCTCGTTGCGCGGCCACCTCGCCATCGGCCACGCCCGCTACTCCACCACCGGGGCGAGCACCTGGCAGAACGCCCAGCCGACGTTCCGGCCCACCTTCGGCGGGTCGATCGCGCTGGGCCACAACGGCAACCTCATCAACACCCACGAGATCGCCGGCCTCGTGGCCGACCTGCCGCACGAGTCCGACGAGCTCGACATCCACGTGCGGGCGCACGAGGCGTCCACCAACGACACCGGGCTGGTCACCGCGCTGCTCGCACACCACCCCGACTCCACGCTCGAGCAGCGCGCCCTCGAGGTGCTGCCGCTGCTGCGCGGCGCGTTCTCCTTCGTCTGGATGAACGAGAACACGCTGTACGCCGCGCGCGACCCGCAGGGCATCCGGCCGCTCGTGCTCGGCCGGCTGGAGCGTGGCTGGGTCGTGGCCAGCGAGGACGCCGCGCTCGCCACCATCGGCGCCAGCGTGATCCGCGAGATCGAGCCCGGTGAGCTCATCGCCATCGACGAGGACGGGCTGCGCTCGCACCGCTTCGCCGAGGCCGAGCCCAAGGGCTGCGTCTTCGAGTACGTCTACCTCGCCCGGCCCGACGCCACCATCAGCGGCCGCAGCGTCCACGA
The DNA here is from genome assembly GCA_963845795.1 of uncultured Actinomycetota bacterium. Taxonomy (GTDB): domain Bacteria; phylum Actinomycetota; class Actinomycetes; order Propionibacteriales; family Nocardioidaceae; genus Nocardioides. The sequence goes on from CAWJTG010000018.1 coordinate 583,741, forward strand.
GGCGCGGGTCGAGATGGGCCGCGAGCTCGCCCGGCAGTTTCCCGTCGACGCCGACCTGGTGATGCCGGTGCCGGAGTCCGGGACCCCGGCGGCGTCCGGCTACGCGGAGGAGAGCGGCATCCCGTTCGGCCAGGGGTTCGTGAAGAACGCCTACGTCGGGCGCACCTTCATCCAGCCCAGCGACACGTTGCGTCAGCTCGGCATCCGGCTGAAGCTCAACGCGCTGCCCCACATGATCCGCGGGAAGAAGATCGTCGTCGTCGACGACTCGATCGTGCGCGGCAGCACCCAGCGCGCCCAGGTGCGGCTGCTGCGGGAGGCCGGGGCGGCCGAGGTGCACGTGCGGATCTCGAGCCCGCCGGTCAAGTGGCCCTGCTTCTACGGCATCGACTTCGCCACCCGCGCCGAGCTCATCGCCAACGGGCTCGCCGTCGACGAGATCGCGGCCAGCGTCGGTGCCGACAGCCTCGGCTACATCTCGCTCGAGGGCATGATCGAGGCCACCGGCCAGCCGGCGTCCTCGCTCTGCCAGGCCTGCTTCACCGGCGAGTACCCGGTGGAGCTGCCCGAGGAGAGCCTGCTCGGCAAGCACCTGCTCGAGACGTCGATCGAGTCGCCGTCGCTGGGCAAGGCGCTGCCCGTGCTCAACAACCCGTGACCCTCCCTTGATCGGAGCGCAGTGACCGAACAGTCCGCGTACGCGGCGGCCGGCGTCGACATCGAGGCGGGTGACAAGGCCGTCGAGCTGATGCGCGCGGCGGTCGACAGCGCCCGCCGTCCGGAGATGATCGGCGGGATCGGTGGGTTCGCGGGCCTGTTCGACGCCACCGCCCTCACCCGCTACACGCGGCCCCTGCTCGCGACCTCCACCGACGGCGTCGGCACCAAGGTGGCGATCGCGCAGGCCCTCGACAAGCACGACACCATCGGCTTCGACCTCGTCGGCATGGTCGTCGACGACCTCGTGGTCTGCGGCGCCGAGCCGCTGTTCATGACCGACTACATCGCCACCGGCCGAGTGGTGCCCGAGCGGATCGCCGCGATCGTCAAGGGCATCGCGGAGGCCTGCCTCGAGGCGGGCTGCGCCCTCATCGGCGGTGAGACCGCCGAGCACCCCGGCCTGCTGGAGCCCGACGAGTACGACGTCGCCGGCGCCGCCACCGGCGTCGTCGAGGCCGACCGGCTGCTCGGCCCCGGCCGGGTGCGACCGGGCGATGCGGTGGTGGCGATGGCCTCCTCGGGCCTGCACTCCAACGGCTACTCGCTGGTGCGCCACGTGGTGGCCGGCGCCGGCTGGGCGCTGGACCGCGACGTCGCCGAGCTCGGGCGCACGCTGGGCGAGGAGCTGCTCGAGCCGACCCGCGTCTACGCCCAGGCCTGCCTGGCGCTCGCCGACGGCGCCACCGTGCACGCGATGGCCCACATCACCGGCGGCGGGCTCGCGTCCAACCTGGCTCGGGTGATGCCGCTCGAGCTGCGCGCCACCCTCGACCGCGGCACCTGGGCCCGGCCCGCCGTCTTCGACCTGGTGCGCGACCTCGGTGACGTGCCCGAGCGCGACCTGGAGGCCACCCTCAACTGCGGCGTCGGCATGGTGGCGCTCGTGGCGCCGGATGACGCCGACGAGGCGGTCCGGCTGCTCGCCGAGCGCGGGGTGACCGCCTGGGTGGCCGGCGAGGTCGACGTCGACCCCGACCAGGCCGGCACCGCGCGGCTGGTGGGCACCCACCGCGTGTGACTCGGCACTCGGCGATCCGGAGTGCCGGAACACCCGGGCACCAGGTAGCGTTGGCCCCACGACACTGCCGACATCAGTCCGGGCCGCCCAGGCGCCCGGCCACGCATGCGAGGGGGCTGGACCTTATGGGCCGCGGCCGAGCGAAAGCCAAGCAGACGAAGGTCGCGCGCGACCTGAAGTATCGCACTCACGAGACGGACTTCGGGGCGCTCGCCAGTGAGCTGCACGGCGACGAGAAGAAGGACGTCGACGAGGCGGAGGTCCCCGACGAGTGGTCCGACTACCGCCCCCAGCGCGACTGACCGCACCCCTGCGGTCCTGTCGGACGTTGCGGGCCGTCGCGGTTAGGGTCGCCCCCGTGCCGAGCATCCCCTGCGACGACGTCGAGGCGTGGCTGCGGGCGTTCGCCGGGTGCGTGCGGGAGCGCGACTACGACGGCGGGCGTGCGCTGTTCGCCTCGGATGCGGCGGGTTTCGGCACCGTCAGCAACAGGTACGGCGGTCTCGACGAGCTGCACGCCACGCAGTGGGCCCAGGTGTGGGAGCGCACCGAGGGGTTCGAGTTCGACGAGGTGGACGCCCGGTGGTCGACGCCGGACCTGTGCGTGGTGGCGGCCACCTGGAGCTCGCGGCGTGCCGGTGCCGCCGTCCCCGAGGTGCGCACCGGGCGGGTCACCCTCGTGCTGCGTGCCGACCGGGACGGGTCGCTGCGCGCGGTGCACTCCCACTTCTCGATGAGCCCGGGAATGCGGGCGTGATCAGCTATTACACCACCTCACCCCACCGCTACACGTTCCAGAGCTTCGTCGACGTGTGGCAACCCGCTCTGGCCGACACGGCCACGACCGTGGGCTACAGCGAGCTCGACCTGGGCGCCGCCCCCACCCCGGGCCTGCACGTTCTCACCGACTTCGAGCGACTGACGCCCGCCGAGCTCGCCCTGGTCGCCCGGCTGCGCGCCGGCCTGAGGCGCCCCGGGCACCGGGTGCTCGGCGACCCGGACGCGTGGCCCGACCGGCACACCCTCCTGGCGCGGCTGCGCGAGGCGGGGATCAACGACTTCCGCGCCTGGCGGGTCGAGGAGCTCGGGCCGCAGGTCCGCTTCCCGGTCTTCCTGCGCTGGGCCGACCGGCACAGCGGGTCGGTCGGCGCACCGATCGGTGACCGGCGAACGCTTCGGCGACGCCTGGACCGGCTGCGCGGCCGTCACCCCGCCGACCGCGTCGCCCAGCACCTGCTCGTGGTCGAGCAGCTCGAGGTCCGCTCTGACGACGGCCTGTTCCGCAAGTACTCCGTCGCCCGGATCGGTGACCGCCTCGTGCCGCGCCACGTCGTGTTCGGCACCCACTGGGTCACCAAGCGGGCCGAGGTGGTCACCGAGGAGACCGCTGCGGAGGAGCAGCGGTTCCTCGACGACCCGACCGACATGGACGTCGTCGCCCGCGTCTTCGATCTCGCCGGAGTGGAGTTCGGGCGCATCGACTGGGGCTACGTCGACGGACGGCCGCAGGTCTGGGAGATCAACTCGAACCCGATGCTCGCGCCACGCAACCGCAAGCCCGACCTGCGCGAGGCCAGCCAGGTGCGGCAGACCGAGCTGACCCGGTCCGCACTGGAGGCCCACCTGCCCGAGGAGCCGCCGGCCCGCAGCCGCCCGTGGGTGCCGTGGCCCGAGCGACGGCGCTGGCAGCAGGTGGTCGCGACCGGAGCCGAAGCCGACGGGGAGCGGCCCGCGCTCCAGGGCCGCCACTAGGAACGGTCGAGCCAGAGGCCGCGCAACCGGCCGACCTCGTGCAACCGCCGCTCGGCGAGCCGGTCGGCCGCGATGGCGGGCGGCACGCCGTCGCTGACGGCGAGCTCGAGCACCTCGAGGGTGGTGTCGAAGATGCCGGTGGCGCGCTGCTGGGCCCGTTCGAAGCTGAAGCCGTGCCGCTCGTCGTCGACCTGGATCAGGCCGCCGGAGTTCACGCAGTAGTCGGGGGCGTAGACGATGCCGCGGTCGGCGAGCGCCTTCTCGATGCCGGGGTGGGCGAGCTGGTTGTTGGCCGCGCCGCACACGATCGTGGCGCTGAGCGCGTCGACGACCTCGTCGGTGAGCGCGTGCCCCAGCGCGCAGGGTGCGTAGACGTCGAGCGGTGAGGCCACCAGGGCCTCGGTGGACTCCACGACCGTGACGCCCGGGTGCTCCTGGCGGACCCGGTCGATCGCGGGCGCGTAGGTGTCGGCGACGACGACGCGGGCCCCGGCCTCCACCAGGTGGCCGACGAGGTGGCGGCCGACCTTGCCGACGCCGGAGACACCGACCGTGCGGCCGTCGAGGGACCCCGGACCCTCGGTGCCCCAGGTGTGGAACGCCGCCGCGAGCAGCCCGCGGAAGACGCCGTACGCGGTGAGGACCGAGCTGTCGCCGGCGCCGCCGTTGGCCACGGTGCGGCCGGTGACGTGCCGCGACTCCCGAGCCACGAGGTCCATGTCCTCGGAGTAGGTGCCGACGTCGCACGCGGTGAGGTAGCGCCCGTTGAGCGACTCGACGAACCGGCCGTAGGCCCGCAGCAGCGCCTCGGACTTCACCGTGCGCGGGTCGCCCACGATGACGGCCTTGCCGCCGCCGAGGTCGAGCCCGGCGAGCGCGGCCTTGTAGGTCATGCCGCGCGAGAGGTCGAGCACGTCGGCCAGCGCCGCCCCGGTGGAGGGGTACGGGTGGAACCGGGTGCCGCCGAGCGCGGGGCCGAGGGCCGTGGAGTGGATCGCGATGATCGCGCGGAGGCCGCTGGCCGGATCGTTCGCGAAGACGACCTGCTCGTGCTCGGGTGCCAGCTCGAAGACGTCGGCGGAGGGGTGGGGGGTCAGGGCGTCGGGGTGCTCGGACATCGGGGTGGTGATCCGTTCTGGTCGGCGGTGGCCAGGTGGGTGGTGGCCGGTGCGGGCGGCCCGCAGGGGTGGCGCGAGCCGTAGGACCGAGGGTATCGACCGTGATCTACCTCACCCCGGACCCCCGGCCCTTGCTACCTTGGCGCGCTTCGAGCGAGGGGCGGGCCGTGGCCGAGACGATGCAGCAGCTGGTGCGCGAGCATGCCGGTGACGGCGGGCCGGCGGTGCTGGCCGGCGAGCGGTCGTGGACCTGGCGCGAGCACGTGGCGGCCGCCTCGGCCCACGCGGCCGCCGTCACCGCTCTGCTGCGCGAGCCGGCCGCGACGTCGAGCCGTCCTCCTCACGTCGGCGCGCTGCTCGGCAACTCACCGGCGATGCTCGAGGCGATGGCCGCGGCGGCGCTCGGCGGCTACGTGCTGATGGGGCTCAACACCACGCGGCAGGGCCCGGCGCTGCTGGCCGACGTCCGCCGCGCCGACTGCCGGCTGCTGCTCGTCGATGCCGAGCACCGGGCGCTGCTCGACGGGCTCGGGCTCGACGGGCTTGACGGGCTGAGTGAGCTCGGGGTGCGGGTGGTCGACGTGGACGGCTGGGAACCCGGCGGCGAGCTGACCCCGCTGAAGGAGGTCGAGCCGCTCCGGCACGGCGTACTCGACCTGACGCGAGCCCCCCGGGCGAGCGGCGACCCAGCCACCGAACTCGCGGACTGGACCGAGAAACTCCGCGGTTTTCGCCCCGATCCGGCCCCCAGATCGCGGAATTCACCGGCCGGCCGGTGAATTCCGGCCACCTCAGCCGACGCCGACGGGAGCGAGGACCCGGACCAGGAACCGCACCTGGTCACGCACGGCGGACTCGTGCCAGGGCGAGCCGGCCCAGACGTCGAAGTGGTCGCAGGGGTAGTGGTGCACCACCGCGCGGGCGGCGACGGCGGCCTTGGCGGCGGCCTGCGGGGGAGCGCTGCGGTCGAAGTCGGCGATCTGCACGAGTACCGGCGCCCCGACGTCGGCGGCCAGGCGCCCGGGCCGGAACCGGCCGAGCTCGAGGCCGACGGCGGCGTCGACCTCGTTGCGCCAGGTGGGGCCGGCGATCGCGAGGTAGGCATCGAGGGCGCCGGGCAGGGTCAGGGCGCCCGCCTCGCCGGGCGGCGCCACGACCGGCATCATCCGCGCCGACCCGAGGCGGCTGCGGAGCCCGAGCACGGTGCTCCGCGCGATCTCGCGCAGCGTGTGGTGCTGGAGCGCGTGGCGGCCGGCGGCGGCGCCGTCGACCAGCGGCGTCAGCGACACCACGGCCGCGACGTCGTCGCGCGCGGCGGCCGCGGCGAGCACGTGCCCGCCCGCCAGCGAGACGCCCCACAGCACCAGCCGGGCCGGGTCGACGCCGTCGAGGGTGCGGGCGGCGTCGGCGACGCGCTGGTAGTCGGCGAGCTGCCCGGCCATCGACACCGTCTGCCGCGGCGCGCCGTCGGAGCCGCCGAAGCCGCGGTAGTCGAAGGCGACGACGTCGCACCCGGCGTCGGCGAGCGGCGCGGCGAAGGCGGCGAGCCCGGAGTCCCTGGTGCCGGCGAGGCCGTGCGCCATCACGACGACGGGACGCCCGCCCGGGCCCTCGAGGGCTGCAGAGCCGGTCCAGTGCCAGGCCTCGACCGGTCCGAAGCGGACGGTCCTCGGGTCGGTGCTCATGCCGGTCCTCCGTAGATCGAGCGCAGCCACACGTGCACGACGGTCTCGACCAGCTGCTCGCGGTCGAGCCGGCCACCGAGCGCGAGCCGCTCCAGCATCCGGTCGTTCAGCTCGAGCAGCACCGACGCCAGTGCCGCCGACGGCGACCCGGCGGGTGCGCGTCCGGCGGCTCGCTCGTCGTCGATCACGGCGGCGAGGTGCGGCACGAACGACTCCCGGTCGGACTCCCACAGCGCCCGCACCGCCTCGCTGGTGGCGCGGGCGTCGAGCATCGCCCGGTACAGGTGCTGGTGCCGCTCCCAGGTGGCGAACAGGTCGCGGATCGTGGCCTCGATGTTCTCCCGCGGCGAGGCGTCCTCGCGCAGGTTGGCCGCGGCGGCCAGCGAGTCGGCGTACATCTCCTCGCTCAGCGCGGCGACGGCGGCCGCCTTGCTCTCGAAGTAGAAGTAGAAGGCCGAGCGCGTGACGCCGGCGCGTCGGCTGATGTCGGCGATGTTGACCGAGTCCAGGGGCGTCCCGTCCTCCTGGAGGATCGAGTCGAGCGAGGCGAGCAGGGCCGCCCGGCGCTCGTCGCCCCGCGGTGCGTGCCGGCGCGCGGTCGTCGCGCTCACGCGGTCACCGTCGCGGACGCCGCCCCGGACACCGCCCCGGACGAGGCCGCCGCCCGGGCCCGTCCCTCCGGCAGCTCGCGGGTGCGCAGCTGGTGCTCGTAGACGAAGTAGTCGAGCTGGTGGGTGTGCCGCGGCCGGTCGAGCATGTGGCCCATGTAGAGCTCGTCGTCGGCCGCGATGGTGGCCCGCATCTCCTGCTCCGACGGCGGCGCGTACTCGCCGATCGCGTAGGCGGCGATGAGGCGCGCCTGCGCCTCCACGAACGGGAAGAGCGTCGGCGTCGCCTGGGCGAACCCCGCGAACAGCAGGTCGTCCAGGCCCGGCTTGAAGATGCGCTTGTAGAGGTCGATCCGGTTGTCGGGCGCGCTGAGGAACGAGTCGTCGAAGAAGGGGAAGGAGAGGTTGTAGCCGGTGGCCTGCACGATCACATCGAAGTCGGCGCTGCTGCCGTCCTCGAAGTGCACGGTCTCGCCGTCGAGCCGCGCGATGTTGCCCTGCGGCGTCACGTCGCCCGACTTCAGCCGCAGCGGCAGCTCGCCGGACTGCGTGGGGTGGGCCTCGAAGAACTTGTGGTTGGGCGCCGGCAGGCCGTAGAGCGTCGGGTCGGACGCCGTGAACCGCTGCCCCCACTGCGCGACCTTGCGCTGCCAGCTCAGCGGGAGCTGGGGGATCGTGCGGTAGTTCATGTCGGCGGCCTTGCCGTACAGCAGCTTCGGCACGATCCACGCGCTGCTGCGCGTCGAGAGCGTCACGTCGTTGCGCAGCGACCGCTGCGAGAGCTCGACGGTGATGTCGGCGGCGCTGTTGCCGAGGCCCACCACCAGGATCCGCTGGTCCATGAGGTGCAGCGGTGTCCACGGGTCGACGTAGTGGTGGGAGTGGAGCACGGTGCCGGTGAACTCGCCCGGGAAGTCGGCGTAGCGCGGGTCCCAGTGGTGCCCGTTCGCCACCACGAGCAGGTCGAAGTGCCGCACCGCGCCCGCTTGGTCGGTGAGCTCCCAGCCCCCGTCGTCGAGCCGGTGCGCCTGCTCGACGCCGTTCTCGAACTCGATCGACTCCCGCAGTCCGAAGGTGTCGGCGTAGTCGTCGAGGTACTCCTTGATCAGCGTGTGGTGGGGGAAGTCCGGGTAGTGCTCCGGCATCGGGAAGTCCTTGAAGGACAGCTGATGCTTCGAGGTGTCGATGTGGAGCGAGCGGTAGGCGCTGCTGTGCCCGTTCGGGTTGTCGAAGGCCCAGTTGCCGCCCACCCGGTCCGAGGCCTCGAACGTGGTGACGGGCACCCCGTAGTCGCGCAGCATCTTGGTGGCGGTGAGCCCGCTGATGCCGGCTCCGATCACGGCGGTGGTCGGGCGCGACGTCATGGCGGCACGCTAGGCGGCGTTTTTGACGCGCGTCAAGAACGTAACGCCGCCCGAGGCCACGTCGTTGCTCCGGACATGAGTATCCGTCGTCTGCCCGCTCTGGGAGTCGCGTTCGCCGTCGTCGGCGCGCTGCTCCTCGCCCCCACCGCGACGCCAGGATCCGCCGCGGCCGCCGCCCGCCACACCAGCTGGGCGCCCGCTGCGAAGGCCACCATCACGCCCGGCACGATGATGTACACCGCCGGGGCGCAGTGCACCGCCAACTTCGTCTTCACCGACGCCGTCGGCGGCGTCTACGTCGGCTACGCCGCCCACTGCGCCGGCAAGGGCGAGGCCACCGACACCAACGGCTGCAACGTCGCCTCCCAGCCGATCGGCACCAAGGTGCGGTTCGCCCGGGGCGGCAGCCTGGTCGACGGCGGCACCACGGTCGGCACCGGCACCCTCGCCTACTCGTCGTGGACGACGATGCGCCGGCTGGGCACCCGCAACGCCAACGCCTGCGACTACAACGACTTCGCGCTGGTGAAGGTCGCGCCGCGGTTCGAGAAGCGGGTCAACCCCAGCGTCCCGTTCTGGGGTGGCCCCACCGGTGTCGACGGCAACGGCACCGAGGCCGGCGACCGGCTGTGGACCTACGGCAACTCCAGCCTGCGCGGCGGTGTCGAGCCGCTCTCGCCCCACACCGGCATCAGCGTCGGCGACGACCCGGCCGACGGCGGCTGGTCCCACCCGCTCTACACGGTGACCCCGGGCGTCCCCGGTGACTCCGGTTCGGGGTTCCTGAGTGCGGGTGGCAGGGCCGTCGGCACGCTGTCGACCATCGGGCTGCTCCCGCTGCCCGCCTCGAACAACATCGGCGACCTCTCCAAGGAGCTCGCCTTCGCCCAGAAGCACTCGGGCATCAGGGGCCTGCGGCTGGCGCTCGGCACCGAGCCTTTCGACCCGATCATCTGAGCGAAGCTCGTCGGTAGCGTGGCCGTTGACCTCGCGTGATCTCGACTCGCCCGTCGCGAGTTCGTCCCTCACTCGCGGGGCTCGCTCAATCTTCGCTTCCCACGAGCCTTCGTTCGCTCCTCACGAAGGCTCTGGAAGCTCCTTCTTCATCACCTTGCCGGTGGAGTTGCGGGGCAGCTCGTCGAGGAAGGTGACCTCGCGGGGCACCTTGTAGCCGGCGAGCTCACCCTTCACGTGGTCCTTGAGCTCCTGCTCGGTGACCTCGGTGCCGGGCTCGCGGACGACGTAGGCCGAGAGCCGCTGGCCGAACCTCTCGTCGTCGACGCCGACGACGACGGCGTCGCGGACGCCGGGGTGGGCGCCGACCACCTGCTCGACCTCGAGCGGGTACACGTTCTCGCCGCCGGAGACGATCATCTCGTCGTCGCGGCCGACGACGTAGAGCCGGCCGGCGTCGTCGAGGCGGCCGAGGTCGCCGGTGGCCATGAGCCCGTCGCGGAACGACTTGGTGTCACCGGAGGTGTAGCCCTCGAACATCGTGGTGTTGCGGATGAACAGCTGACCCACTTCGCCGGCGGGCACCGGGTTGCCGTCGTCGTCGAGGATGCGCACCTCCGTGCCCGCGACCGGCCGGCCCGCGGTGTCGGGGGCGACCCGCAGGTCGGCGGGGGTGGCGGTGGCGATCTGCCCGGCCTCGGTGGCGTTGTAGCTGTTGTAGATCACGTCGCCGAAGGCGTCCATGAAGCCGGTGACGGCGTCGGCCCGCATCCGGGAGCCGCTCGCGGTGACGAACCGCAGCGAGCGGGTGTCGTAGCGCTCGCGCACCTCGGCCGGCAGGTCGACGATCCGCTCGATCATCACCGGCACCACGGAGAGGCCGCGCGCCCCGTGCTCCTCGATGAGCGCCAGGGTGGCCTCCGGGTCGAACCGGCGGCGGGTGACCACCGTGTTGCCCATGACGGCGGCGATCACCAGCTGGCCGAAGCCCCAGGCATGGAACATCGGCGCGGCCACCACGGTGGTCTCGCCGTAGCGCCACGGCACCCGGTCGAGCACCGCGGCGAGGTCGCCGCCGCCCCCGCCGCTCGGTCGGCGCGCGCCCTTCGGGGTGCCGGTGGTGCCGGAGGTGAGCAGCACCATCCGGCCCGGGCTCGCCGGCTTGTCGGGGCGGCGGCCGAGGTTCGCGTCGATCAGCTTGTCGAGGGTCGGGCCCTCGACGGGCCCGTCGGTCCACGCGAGGACGACGTGCGCCTCCGGGTGCGAGTCCCGGACGCCGTCGAGGATCTGCTCGAACTCCTCGTCGGCCACCAGCACGTCGATGCCCTCGCGCGCCACGACGTCGGACAGCTGCGGCCCGGAGAAGCCCGTGTTGAGCAGCAGCGCGTCGGCGCCGAGGCGCGCGCAGGCGGTGAGCGCCTCGACGAAGCCGCGGTGGTTGCGCACCAGCAGGGCGATGCTCTTCGGCGGCCCGCCGTCGCGGCCGGTGAGGCCGGAGAACGCGACCGCGAGGGCGTCGGACCGCTCGTCCAGCGACTTCCACGTGAGCGAGCCGCGCTCGTCGACGATCGCGGTGGCGTCGGGGATGCGGGCCGCGGAGAGCGAGATGCCCGCCAGTGCGGTCATGCCGGTGCGGCGGATCGCCGTCCCCATGCGCAGGTAGGCGTCGGGGCGGATCGGCGCGATCAGTCCGGCCCGGGTGAGGGTGCCGACCAGCCACCGGGTGCCGTCGATCCGCTCGCGGAGGGACAACGGAGGGTCCTTTCAGATCGGTCGGGCAGCTCAGCCCAGGACGGGGAAGCGCCGCTCGCCGGCCAGCTCGTCGAGCGCGGCCTGCATGACGCGCCGCACCCGCCGGTCGACCGCGGCGACGTCGGGATCGTCGCCGAACTCCGCGGCGATGTCGATGGGGTCCAGCACCTGGGTCACGATCTTGGTGGGCAGCGGCAGGTTCGGCGGGAGCACCGCGCTGACGCCGAACGGGAACCCGAGGGTGATCGGCAGCCGCTCGGTGCGGAACAGCCGGTCAAGCATGAAGAGCCGCCCGAGCCGCTCGCTGTGCACCAGGTACAGCTGGTTCTCGTGCCCGCCGATGGACACGATCGGGACGATCGGGACGCCGGCTGCGACCGCGGTGCGCACGTAGCCGGTGCGGCCGAAGAAGTCGATGACGTTGGCCCGGCTGCTCGGCCGGTGCACGTCGTTGTCGCCGCCGGGGAAGACGATGGTGTGGCCGCCACGCGTGAGGATCTCGTGCGCCACCTCGCGGTTCGCCGGCACCATGCCGGCCTTGTGGAACGAGCCGGCCAGCGGCGAGCGGAACATGATGTCGTGGGTGAGCACGTAGAGCGGGTACTCGGTGCCGAACCGGTCGAACGCCGCCGCCGCGAACACCGGCACGTCCATCGGCACGGCGCCGCCGGAGTGGTTGGACACCAGCAGCGCGCCGCCGTCGGGGAGCCGCTCCAGTCCGCGCACGACGCTGCGGTGCCACAGGCGGGTGGGGGGCTTGAGGAGCGGCAGCCACCGGGCGACGAACGCGGGGTCGCGCCGGTCGAAGTACGACGTCACGCCCCGGGATCCTGCCAGGGAGAGGCGGCCAGTGCCTGTGTCGTCTGGACCGCGTCGGCCGCGGGAGTGAAGCCGAGCTGCAGGTGCATCCGGCTGGTGTCGAGCAGCGGCACCCGGGCGGCGGCCGGCGCGAGCCGGGCCGGCACCCGCACCGTGCCGCGGCCCAGCGCGGCCGCGAGCTCGGCCACCGTGACCGTGCCCTGGGCCGCGAGGTGCACCAGGCCGGTGGGCGTGCCCGAGGTGAGGGTCAGGAGGAGGAACCGGGCCAGGTCGGCGTCGTGCAGCAGCTGCCACGGGTAGCCGGGGCCGGGGTCGAGCAGCCGGCCGCGCACGGACGCGGCGGCCGCCGGGTCGAGGGCGGGACGCACGACGACGAGGTCGGCGCCCGCCGTGGCGAGGGCGGTGCGCTCGACGTCGAGCAGTCGGCTCGACCGGCACGGCCGGTCCCACTCCGACAGGGCAGGGCGGTCGGGCGCCTCGCGCGGACCGAGCACCGCGGCCGACGACACCAGCACCACCCGGGCGCCGGCGTCGACCGCGGCGTCGAGCACCACCCGCGTGCCGGCGGCGCCACCCGCTCGCGGATCGTGCAGGACGGAGTCGCAGTCGGCGACCGCGGCGCGGACGGGACCGTGGGCGCGGACGTCGTGGCCCCCGAGGGTGACGACGTGGTGGCCTGCCCGAGCGAGAGCGGGCGCGACGGCGCGGCCACCGCGGTCGCCGGGCGACGTCACGAGCACCCTCACCGTCCGCATCGTGGCACGCGGCGCCGACGGTGCGGCTACCGTCGCGCCCATGACGCAGGGATCGGGCGACGGGACCGCACCGCACCGCGGGTTCGACCGCGCCCCGGACCGGCCGTGGGCGAGCCCCGCCCTCATCGGCGGTGCCGACTACGGCCGGCCCTACGGCGACCTGGTCGACGCCCTCAGCGACTTCCACGACGCGCTCGCCGAGGCGGTGCCCGACCTCGACCAGGTGGAGGCGCTGCGGATCGAGCTCACCGAGTGGACGGCGCGGCTGCGCGAGGGCGCGGTGCCGGAGCGGGAGCGCGTGTTCGGCCGCCGGGTCGACCTCGACGGCCGCGGCCAGACGATGGCGCCGAAGGTGCGGGTGGCACGCGCCGACGCGCAGCAGGTCTTCGGGCGGGTCACGTTCGGCCCCTACTGGTTGGGCGGCAACGGTGCGGTGCACGGCGGCGCCGTCCCGATGCTGTTCGACGAGGTGCTCGGCCGGCTGGTGCAGACCGGCGGCCGGCCGGTCTCGCGCACGGCGTACCTCAAGACCGACTTCCGTGCGGTGGTGCCCGTGGGCGCCGACCTCGACGTCGAGGGGAAGATCGAACGGACCGAGGGCCGCAAGCTGTGGGCTCGCGCCACGCTGCACCACGGCACGACGTTGTGCGCCGAGGCCGAGGCGCTCTTCGTGACCCTCGAACCCGGTCAACAGTGAAGGAGTCACCGTGAGTGACGCAGTGCTGGTGGAGGCCCGCGACGGCGTCCAGGTGATCACCATCAACCGGCCGGAGGCCAAGAACGCGCTCAACGGCGCGGTGGCGCGGGGGATCGCGGACGCCGTCGACGAGCTGGACGAGCGCGATGACCTGCGGGTCGGCGTGCTCACCGGCGCGGGCGGCACCTTCTGCTCGGGCATGGACCTCAAGGCGTTCCTCACCGGCGACGTGCCGCTGGTGGAGGGCCGCGGGCTCGGCGGCATCACCGAGCGGCCGCCGCGCAAGCCGCTCATCGGCGCCGTCGAGGGCTGGGCGGTGGCCGGCGGGTTCGAGCTGCTGCTCGCCTGTGACCTCGTGGTGGCGGCTGAGACCGCGCGGCTCGGGGTGCCGGAGGTGAAGCGGGCACTGGTGGCCGGCGCCGGGGCCGCGCTGCTGCTCGCCCGCCGCATCCCGCAGGCGGTGGCGCTCGAGCTGCTGCTCACCGGCGACCCGATCACCGCGCAACGGGCTGCCGACCTCGGGCTCGTGAACCGGCTGACCCCCGAGGGCGGCGCGCTCGACGGCGCGCTCGAGCTCGCTGCGACGATCGCCCGCAACGGGCCGCTCGCCGTCGCCGTCACCAAGCAGATCGCCCGCTCCGACTGGCCGCTCGACGTCGGGTGGGACAAGCAGCAGGAGCTGATGGGCCCGGTCTTCGTCTCCGAGGACGCGCAGGAGGGCGCCACCGCCTTCGCCGAGCGGCGCGACCCGGTCTGGAAGGGACGGTAGGGCCGGGGATCTCGACACGGGCCTCGCTGCGCTCGGCCCGGCTCGATCACCGGCGGCGGCCTCCCGGTGGTCGAGTCCGGTGGTCGAGCCCGGTGGTCGAGCCCGGTGGTCGAGCCCGGTGGTCGAGCCCGGTGGTCGAGCCCGGTGGTCGAGCCCGGTGGTCGAGCCCGGTGGTCGAGCCCGGTGGTCGAGTCCGGTGGTCGAGTCCGGTGGTCGAGCCCGGTGGTCGAGCCCCGCGAGCGCCAGCGAGCGGGTGTCGAGACCCCCGGACACACCTGCCTACGCTGCCCACGTGCGGTGCCACTACTACGACGCCGGCCGGTGTCGTTCGTGCACCGACCTGATGACGCCCTACCCGCAGCAGGTGAGCGCGAAGGAGCGCGCGGTCCGCGACCTGCTGCCGGAGGTCGGCACCTGGCTGCCGACGGTGACCGGGCCGGAGGCCGGGTTCCGCAACAAGGCCAAGCTGGTGGTGGGCGGGACCGTCGAGGAGCCGACGCTCGGCATCCTCGGGCCCGACCAGGACGGCGTCGACCTCCGCACCTGCCCGCTGTACTCCCCCCGGATGCACGCGCTGCTGCCGACGCTGGCCGCGCTCGTCACCCGAGCCGGGCTCACGCCGTACGACGTGCGCACGCGGCGCGGTGAGCTCAAGCACCTGCTCGTCACCGAGTCACCGGACGGCGAGTTCCTGGTGCGGGTCGTGCTGCGCTCGACCGACGGCGTTCCCCGGCTGCGCAAGCACCTGGCGTGGCTGCTCGCGGAGGCGCCCCAGGTCGCCGTCCTCACCGTCAACCTGCTGCCCGGCCACCAGGCGCTGCTGGAGGGGGAGCGCGAGGAGGTGCTCACCGAGCGCACCACGCTGCCGATCCGGCTCGCCGACGTGACGCTGCACCTCGGCCCGCGCTCGTTCTTCCAGACCAACACGACGCTGGCCCAGGCGCTGTACCGGCAGGCGGCGGCGTGGGTCGACGAGGTGGCGCCGGCGTCGGTGTGGGACCTCTACTGCGGCGTCGGCGGCTTCGCGCACCACCTGACCGCGCCCGGACGGCGGGTGCTCGGCGTGGAGGCGAGCGACGAGGCCGTGGCCGCCGCCCGGCTCGCCGGCGACGGGGCCGACGGGGCCGACGGGGCCGACGGGGCCGCGTTCGAGGCGGCCGACGCGACGTCGTGGGCGCTGGCGCGCGACGACCGGCCCGACCTGGTGGTGGTGAACCCGCCGCGGCGCGGGCTCGGCGCCGACCTCGCCGGCTGGCTGGAGACGAGCGGCGTGCCGCGCGTCGTCTACTCCTCCTGCAACGCGACGTCGCTGGCCCGCGACCTGGCCGCGATGCCGTCGTTGCGGCCCGAGCGGGCCGTGCTGGTCGACCTGTTCCCGCACACCCGCCACCACGAGGTGCTGGTGCTGGCGGCGCGCCGGTGACCGGTCCGACGGTCCTCAGGCCTGCTCGATGGCCCCGCCGGCGTCGCGATCGAGGTGCCGGCTGATCACCAGCCGCTGGATCTGGTTGGTGCCCTCGAAGATCTGCATCACCTTCGCCTCGCGCATGAACCGCTCGACGGGGAAGTCCTTGGTGTAGCCGTAGCCGCCGAGCACCTGGACGGCGTCGGTGGTCACCTTCATCGCGTTGTCGGTGGCGACCAGCTTGGCCACCGACGCCTCGCGGGAGTACGGGCGTCCGAGGTCCTTGAGGCGGGCGGCGGCGAGGGTGGTGGCGCGGGCCGACTGCACCGCCGCCTCCATGTCGGCGAGCAGGAAGCCGAGGCCCTGGTGGTCGAGGATGCGGCGCCCGAAGGTCTCGCGCTCGCGGGCGTAGGCCAGCGCGTGGTCGAGCGCGCCCTGGGCGAGCCCGGTGGCGACCGAGGCGATGCCGAGCCGCCCGGCGTCGAGTCCGGCGAGCGCGATCTTGAGGCCGTCGCCCTCCCCTCCGAGCCGACGCTCCGCGGGCACCCGGACGCCGTCGAAGCGCATCGTGGCCGTGGCCGAGCCGGTGAGGCCCATCTTGCGCTCGGGCGGGTCGGCCGACAGCCCGGCCGTGTCGGCCGGCACGAGGAAGCAGGAGATGCCGCCGCGGTCGCCCGGCTCCCCCGAGGTGCGCGCCATCACCTTGTAGAAGTCGGCGAACCCGCCGTGCGTCGTCCACGCCTTCGCGCCGTCGATCACGTACTCGTCGCCGTCGCGCCGCGCCGTCGTGCGCATGGCACCCGGGTCGGAGCCCGCTGCGGCCTCGGAGAGGCAGTACGCCCCCAGCAGCTCGCCGCCGAGCAGGTCGGGCAGCCACTCCCGGCGCTGGGCGTCGGTGCCGTGGGTGGCGAGCCCGAAGCACGACAGCGCGTGCACCGAGACGCCGACACCGACCGACGCCCACACCGCGCCGAGCTCCTCCAACACCTGGAGGTAGACCTCGTAGGAGACGCCGCCCCCGCCGTCCTCCTCCGGGTAGGGCAGGCCGAGCAGGCCCGTGTCGCCGAGCATCCGGAACACGTCCCGTGGGAAGTCGGACTCGGCCTCGGCGGCCGTGGACCGGGGCAGCAGCTCCTCGGTCGCGATCTGTCGCACCAGGCGGAGCAGGTCGGTGGCCTCGTCGGTGGGGAGGACGCGGCGGGCAGGCATGACCTGCACCCTACGACCGGCGACCAGGCGCGCCGAGAGCCGAGTCGGCGCCAGGTCGCACGCCGACTCGCGGGCTACTCGGCGGCGCGGGCCGCTTCCTGCTCGCTGTCGGCTCCGGCGGTGCTCAGGGAGCCGCCCTTGTCCTCGAGGTGGGCGCGCACGAACCAGTGGAAGAGCTCGAGCTTGTCGGTCTGGCCGATGAGGAGGTCCTGGGTGACCACGTCGAGGTCGTCGAGCTCCTTGATCGCCTCGCGGTAGCTGGTGACGACCCCGACGTAGACCTGGTCGAGGGCGCCGAGGTGGGCCTGCGTGGTGGCGCGGCCGATGCTGTACTCGTCCCAGGTGCGGGCCTCGACGAGGGCGCCGGGGGTGCCGACGGGGGAGCCGCCCAGGGTGGCGATGCGCTCGGCGAGGTCGTCGGCGAAGTTGCGGACGTCGTCGACCTGCGGGTCGATCATCTCGTGGACGGCGATGAAGTGGGGGCCGACGACGTTCCAGTGCACGTGCTTCAGCGTCAGGTGGAGGTCGTTGCAGGCGTTGAGCCGGTCCTGGAGGATCTCGACCACCCGCTCCGCGTCGGCGGTGGGGAGTCCGGGGGTCGTGTACTTCAGAGGTCCGTTCTTCGTAGCCATGTTTCGAACGTAGGACGACCCCCTACGAGCGGGGACACCGCAAGGGGTGAGGGTCACCGTGGCGCCCCTCACCTAGCGTCGAGGGACACCGCGGCCAGGGAGGCGGAGACGTGTCCGAGCACAGAAGCAGCACCGGCGGCACCGCGAGCAGCGGCGAGCCGACTCTCGGCGAGCTGATGTCGCAGCTCTCCGACCAGACCAGCCGGCTGGTGCGCGACGAGATCCGGCTGGCCCAGGCCGAGACCGGTCAGAAGGTCAAGCACGGGATCATGGGCGTCGCCGGGTTCGGCATCGCCGGCGTGCTGGGCCTGTATGGCGTCGGGCTCCTGCTGGCCACCGCGGTCCTCGGACTCAGCGAGGCGCTGCCGGCCTGGTTGGCCGCGCTCATCGTCACCGTGGTGGTGCTGGCGGGTGCCGGGGTTGCTGCGCTGCTGGGCAAGAAGGAGGTCGCCGAGGCCGCGCCGGTCGCGCCCGAGCGGGCGGTGGCCGGTGTCAAGGAGGACGTCGCGACGCTGAAGGGCGGGAGCAGCCATGAGTGAGCCGCAGGACGCCGAGGCCACCGAGATCGAGCAGATCGAGGCCGACATCGAGCGCACCCGCGCCGACCTGGCCCACACCGTCGACCAGCTCGGCGCCCGCGTCGACCAGCAGAAGCAGCAGGCCGGCAAGGCACTCGTCGTGGCGGCCGGCGCCGCCGGGGCCGTGGTGCTGGTCGTGGTCGTGGTGAAGCTCGTGCGGAGGAGGCGATGACCAAGCCGGCGCGGGAGAAGCCCACCTCGAAGTCGGCCAAGCTGCTCTACAAGCCCTGGGGGATCGTCGGGTCGTTCGCGGCCGCGTTCCTCGCCCAGAAGATCTTCCAGGCGATCTGGGTCAAGGCGGTGCCGATGGACACCGACGACCCGCCCAAGCCGCTGGAGTCGGAGTACGGCTGGAAGCAGATCATCATCGCCGCCGCCATCCAGGGGATGATCTTCACCACCGTCAAGGCGGTCTTCCAGCGGCTCACCGCCCGCGGGTTCGAGCGCTGGAGTGGTGAGTGGCCGGGCGACTGACCCGCCTGGACTGCAACACGTTCTAGTCTGAGCGGGTGTCGTACGCCTTCTTCGCCGTCGCGCCCGACGGCACGCTCGAGCCGACCGACCTGGCGATCAGCAGCTGGGGCGCCGACCACGTGCACGGCGTCGCGGTCAGCGGAGCCCTCGCCCGGTCCGCGGAGCAGGCGGGCGCGCACCGACCCGAGCTGGTGCCCGCCAAGCACACCGTCGACCTGTTCCGTCCGGTCCGGCGCCGCGCCTGCCGGCTCGACGCCACCGTCGTGAGGGAGAGCGGCCGGATCGCCCTGGTCGACGTCGTGCTGAGCCAGGACGACGAGCCGGTGGCGCGCTCGGCCACGCTGTTCGTGCGACCCAGCGAGACGCCGTCCGGGAGCACCTGGGAGCCGGAGGGGCGCCCGGGGCCGCCGCCGGCGGAGCTGGCGCCCCCCACCGACGTGCCCCACGTGCCGATGCTGCGCAGCGAGGCCGACTGGTCGCAGGACTTCGCCGCCCACCAGAACGCCGGCCGCAAGACCTCCTGGAACACCGCGGTTCCGGTGGTGCGCGGAGAGCCGCTCACGCCGTTCCAGGCCGTCGCCGCGACGGCCGACGGCGCCAGCCTCGTCAGCAACTGGGGCACCCACGGTGTCGAGCACATCAACACCGACCTCACGGTGGTGCTCGCGCGGCTGCCGCGCGGCGTCGAGGTCGGGCTCCACGCGGTCGACCGCGTGGAGGCCGACGGCGTCATGACCGGCACCGTGGCGGTCTTCGACCGCGAGGGGACGATCGGCAGCGTCGTGATCACCGGGCTCGCCAACACCCGCAAGACCATCGACCTCGCGGACGTGGCCCGGTCGTGACCGCTACCCTCACCGCCCTGCCCGCCGGGCCGCACGGCCTGCTGTCGGCGCGGCCCGAGCCCGACCTGGCCGCGCTGGGCTACGACGAGACCGAGTACGTCGCCGCCGGGGTGGCCAGGGCCTACACCTCCGACCACTGGCCGACCGACGGACGCCTCGCGGTCGCGCCGGGCCCGACCGCCGACTACGCGACGCGGGTGGTCGTGCGGCGGCCACCGCCGGAGCGCGCCAGCGGCACCCTCGTGGTCGAGTGGTTCAACGTCAGCAGCGGTGCCGACGCCTGCCCCGACTGGACCTTCGCGGCGCCGGAGATCCTCCGCGCCGGCCACGCCTGGGCGGGGGTCTCGGCGCAGTGCACGGGCGTCGAGGGCGGCACGGCGACCGTCGCGGTCGACGGCGCGCCGTCCGCCGGGATCAAGGGCACCGACCCCGAGCGGTACGGCAGCCTGCACCACCCAGGCGACGCCCTCGCCTACGACCTGTTCACCCAGGTCGCCTCGGCGGTGCGCGACCTGGTCGGCGCCGAGCGGGTGCTGGCGATGGGGGAGTCGCAGTCGGCGGCGATGCTCACCACCTACGTCAACGGCATCCACCCGCTGGCCCGGTGCTTCGACGGGTTCCTGCTGCACAGCCGGCTCGGCGTCGCCGCGCCCCTGGGCGAGCTGCACGCCGGCATCGACCTGACCGCGGCGCTGGGCACCGGTCCGGTGCGGCTGCGCGACGACCTCGCGGAGCCGGTGCTCGTCGTGCAGACCGAGGGCGACCTGTTCGACCGGATCGGCTACCTGCCCGCGCGTCAGCCCGACGGCGAGCGGCTGCGGGTCTGGGAGGTCGCCGGCGCGGCGCACGCCGACCGCTACCTGATCGACGAGTTCGAGGAGCTGCTCGGCTGCGCGGTCCAGGTCAACCGCGGGCAGCAGTGGGCCGTCGTCCGGGCGGCGCTGCGGGCGCTGGACCGGTGGGTGCGCGACGACGTCCCCGCCCCCGCCGTCGCGCCGCTGGAGGTCGTGGGCGACGACGTCGTGCGCGACGAGCACGGCCTGGCGGTCGGCGGCGTGCGGACGCCGGTCGTGGGCGCGCCGGTCGAGGTGCTGTCCGGTCGGCCGTGGCCGGGCGCCTCGGTGGCGTGCCGGCTGTTCGGCAGCACCACCCCGCTCGACCCGTGCCCCTGGACGTCGTCCGCGGAGTACCTCGCGGCCTACGAGCGCGCCACCGACGCGGCGATCGCCGCCGGCGTCGTGCTCGCCGACGACCGCGCCGACCTGCTGGCCGAGGCCCGGCCGGACCTCGTGCCGATGGTGGAAGGAGACCGATGATGGCCCGTGAGAGAACGCTGTTGCGCTGCCCCTGCGGCGAGGAGGTCCGCGGCGAGAGCGAGGACGACCTGGTCGAGAAGGCCCAAGCCCACCTCGCCGACAAGCACCCGGACCGCCAGTACGACCGCGAGATGATCCTGTTCATGGCCACCTAGGCCCCTCTCGGAGCCCACCAGGGTGGGTGGTTCCCCCAGCGGGGCAGGTGCTTGAGTGAGCAGGTGCCGTTGGTCCTGGGTCCCCTGCTCCGTCACGTCGACGAGTCCTCGGCGTGCCTGTGGGTGGAGACCGAGCAGCCGGGCCGGGTGACGGTCCGCACCGACGGGCACGAGGCGACGGTGCCGACCTTCACCGTGCACGGCCACCACTACGGCCTGGTGTGCCTCGACGACCTCGAGAAGGGCACCCACTACCCGTACACGCTCGAGGTCGACGGCGAGGTCGTGTGGCCCGAGGCGGGATCCGACCTGCCCGACCCGATCATCCCGACACTCGACCGGTCCAAGCGGCTGCGGCTGGCCTTCGGGTCGTGCCGCACGTCGGTGGGCCACGACGAGGCCGGCAACAAGACCCACGGCGTCGACGCCCTGCGCGCCTACGCGCTGCGGATGGCCGGCCTCACCGAGCCCGACGACGACCCGGACGGCGGCGCGCCCCGCTGGCCCGACCTGGTGGCGTTCCTCGGCGACCAGGTGTACGCCGACGAGACCACCGAGGCGATGCAGCAGTTCATCGAGGAGCGCCGTGGCCTCGACACGCCGCCGGGCGAGGAGCTCAAGGACTACGAGGAGTACGCCCACCTCTACAAGCTCGCCTGGTCCGACCCCATCAACCGCTGGCTGCTGAGCACGCTGCCGAGCGTGATGATCTTCGACGATCACGACATCCGCGACGACTGGAACACCTCGCGGGCGTGGAAGGACGAGATGGAGGCCACCGACTGGTGGCACGACCGGATCGTCGGCGGGCTGGCGTCGTACTGGGTCTACCAGCACCTCGGCAACCTCACCCCCGAGGAGCGCGAGGCCGACCAGGTCTGGCAGGAGATCCAGGCGCACGTCGACGACGCCGGGCACGACCACGGCGCCTACTTCGACGGTTTCGCCGAGAGGGCCGACCAGGAGCCGACCTGCTACCGGTGGAGCTTCGTGCGCGACCTCGGCACCCAGGCCCGGCTGGTCGTCGTCGACACCCGGGCGGCCCGGGTGCTCGACGAGGACGACCGCTCGATCCTCGACGACGACGAGATGGCCTGGCTGGACGAGCAGATGCGCGGCGACGTCGACCACCTGCTGGTCGGCTCGTCGCTGCCGTTCCTGCTCGCGCCCGGTCTGCACTACGTCGAGGCCTTCTCCGAGGCGCTGGCGGGCGGAGCCTGGGGCGAGCGGGGTGCCGCCGCCGGGGAGAAGATCCGCACCACGGTCGACCTGGAGCACTGGGCCGCCTTCCAGCGAGGCTTCCAGGCGCTCGCCCGGATGACGCTCGAGGTGGCGCGCGGGCAGCGGGGCCGGGCGCCCACCACCGTCACCTTCCTCTCCGGCGACGTCCACCACAGCTATGTCTCCGAAGCCTCGCCGGTGCGCAAGGAGGCTCGCGGCTCGGAGCCGATCCAGAGCCGCATCCTCCAGGCGGTGTGCTCGCCGATCCGCAACCCGCTGGCGCGGCGGTGGCGGTTCGCCACCGCGGTCTCCTCCTACGGCTTCGCCGGGCCGGTCGGACACCTGGTGGCGCGGTCCGCCAAGGTCCGCGCCTCCCCCTTGGGCTGGGACCTGCTGAAGGGGCCCTGGTTCGACAACAACCTCGCCACCCTCGAGGTCACCGACGACGGCCTGCGCATGTGGTGGGTCACCGGCAAGGTCATCGACGGCGACCACGACCGGCCGCAGCTGGAGCGGGTCGCCGATCTGACGCTCGGGTCGCGCCGCGACGAGGACGGCCGGTTGGGCAGCCGGTGGCGCGAGCGGCTCCGGGCGGGCCGCCGCAAGCCCTAGGGGGACTGGGGAAGCAGGGCCGGCGGCGGGCCCGCCGGCACGTAGGGCCAGATCGCGGCGGTGAACTCGGCCGGGTCGACCGTCCGGGCGTCGATCACGTACGGCGGCAGCCGCCGGCGGTCGATCTCGACCCGCCAGGTGCGGGCGTCCGGGTGACCGACCAGCGTGAGCCGGGTGGTGGGGCTGGTGAGGTCGAAGACCCGGTGGCTGTCGAAGGTCCGCACCTCGAGGATGCCGCGCGTGATCGTGACCCGCGGCCCCGGACGTGTCAGCGCGAGCGCCCAGGTGGCGATCATCCCGACGGCGCTGGCCACCAGCAGCAGGACCGTGACCAGGTTGGCGTCGGCGAACACCACGCCGGCCGCGGCGAGCAGCGTGAGCACGAGCAGCCCCCACGGCGCGCCCCGCAGCACCTTGCCGTGCTGCCGCACCGGGGTGAACGCCACGTCCGGTCCGGCCCGACCGGGGTCCGCGGGCTCCCGCAGGGTCGGGGCCGGCGTCTCGGGGGACGGCGGCTGGTAGGGCGGCGGTGGCGGGAACGCCGGCGGCGGCGGCAGCGCGGTGGGCGGTGCCTCGAACGGCGGCGGCTGGTACGGCGGCGGTGGCTGGTGGGCCGGGGGCGGAGGGACCTCCGGCTGGTCGGGCATCCCCATGACGGCACTGTAGGTTCCTCCGGCGGCCGGCGGGAGGGGTCAGCGCAGTCCGGCGGCCTCGACCAGCGACGGTCCGTACCAGGTGAGCAGCCGTCCGCTGACCAGCTCGGTGGGGGTGCGGGTGAAGGCCTCGGGCCCGTCGTCGTCGGTGAAGACGTAGGGCTCGTCGGGCAGCAGGACGACGTCGGCGCCGGCCGCGTCGAGGTCGGCGAGGTCGACCTTCGGGTACCGCTCGTCGTGCCCGGCGTACACGTTGGCCCAGCCCAGCCGCCGCAGCAGGTCGGTGGTGAACGTGCGGGCGCCGACGACCATCCAGGGGTCGCGCCAGATCGGGACGGCGACGGTACGGCTCACCGCCGGCAGGTCGCCGCACCAGTGCGCGCGAGCCTCGCCGAGCCAGCCGGGCGCCGTCCAGCCGAGGGCGTCGAACAGCCGCTCCATGGACGCGACCGCGGCCGGCACGGTCTCGATGTCGGTGACCCACACCGCCACCCCCGACTCGCGCAGTCGGCGCACGTCGAGCTCGCGGTTCTCCTCCTTGTTCGCCACGACGACGTCGGGCCGGAGCCCACGGATCGCGGCCAGGTCGGGGTTCTTGGTGCCGCGCACCCGGGTGACGTCGAGATCGGCCGGGTGCGTGCACCACTCGGTGGCGCCCACGACGGCGTCGCCCTCGGCCGAGACCAGCGCCTCGGTGAGCGAGGGCACCAGCGAGACCACCCGCCGCGCCGGGGCCTCGAGCGCGAGCTCGGTGCCGAGGTCGTCCCTCATCGCGTCACCGCCGCAGGGTCAGCCCGGTGGCGAGCTCGGCAGCCCATGCGCGCTGGGCGATCTCGCCGTCCAGCGCGGCCGCGACGTCGTCCGGCACGGCGACCGAGCGACGCGACTCCATCGACACGTGCACGTACATGATCTCCATCGCGCACGCCAGCCGGCCGCGCCCCTCGTCGACGACGAACGAGATGCCGTGCAGCGCCTTGTCGGTGCGGCCCACGAACGCGGGACGGACCGAGAACCGCTCGCCCAGCCGCAGCTCGCCGACGTAGCGGATGTGGTGCTCGACGGTGAAGAACGACAGCTTCCGCTCGCTCAGGTAGCCCTCGTCGACCCCGAGCTCACCCACCCGCAGCCACGGCGCCCACGCGCCGAGCTCGAAGTACTTGGTGATGTTCATGTGCCCGTTCTCGTCGATGTAGTCGTCGGGCACCTCCTGCTCGAAGTAGGCGGGCAGGGAGCGGAGTCGGTCGATGTCGGGGAGCTGAGGCACGCCGGCGACGGTACCGGCGGGTGGTCGCGGGAGCTGCCGCCACTGCCGCCACGGGGTCTCCCGACAAGAACCTCCCTCGGGCCTCAAGTCGCGGTCGGGCGGTGCCGATAGTCCCTGTAGAGCGGCCGTTGCGTGGTGCCCCCCAGTCCACGCACCGGCCGCTCTTCCTGCGCGCCCGAGGCGACGCCGTCCCGCCCGGCCCCTTGGGGAGGACCGGACGGGACGGACTGAGGGGTCGTGGGGGGTGTGGGGTGCCTGCGACGCTACGACGTCGCGGCGGCGCCGTCAGCCGAACGCAGATGTGCGGGGGACTCGCTGCCGTTGGGGTCAGGCGTCGGCCTCGACGTCGCCGGCCAGCTCGTCGCGGCTGCGGCCGTGCTCGGAGGTCTCGGGCGGCCCGGCGACGTGGGCCTCCGGCTCCTCGACCGCGCACATGATCGCCTCGATGGTGTCGCGGTCGTCGGCCGAGGGGAAGCCCCATCCCGGCTCGTAGTCGTAGATCTCGTCGAGCAGACGACCGGGCGTCAGGGTGTCGAGGACCTCGATGCTCTGCGGTCCGATCAGGGCGGGGTGCACGACGCCGCAGGTCTCGGAGACCTTCAGCAGGTCGCGGCGCAGCGTCTTGACGTAGTTCGTGACGCGCGGCGCCTTGTCGTCCGGGTCCAGGCCGCGGGCCAGCCAGGCGTTCTGGGTGGCCACGCCGGTCGGGCAGTCACCCGTGTGGCACTTCTGCGCCTGCACGCAGCCGACCGCCAGCATGGCCTCGCGGGCGACGTTCACCATGTCGGCGCCGAGGGCGAAGGCGACCACGGCGTTGTCGGGCAGCCCGAGCTTGCCGGCGCCGATGAAGGTGACCTGCTCGTGCAGGCCGCGGCTCGCGAACGTGCGGTAGACGCGGGAGAACCCGAGCCGGAAGGGCAGCGAGACGGCGTCGGTGAACATCAGCGGGGAGGCGCCGGTGCCGCCCTCGCCGCCGTCGATGCTGACGAAGTCGACGCCGCGCTGCCCGTCGCGCATGGCGTCGGCCAGGTCCTCCCAGAACGACATGTCGCCCACCGCGGACTTGATGCCGACCGGCAAGCCGGTCTCGTCGGCCAGCAGCTCGACGAAGTCGAGCATCGAGTCGACGTCGTGGAACTCGGCGTGCCGCGAGGGGCTCAGGCAGTCGACGCCCTCGGGCACGCCCCGGGTCCGGGCGATCTCAGCCGACACCTTGGGTCCCGGCAGGACACCGCCCAGCCCGGGCTTGGCGCCCTGGCTGAGCTTCACCTCCAGCGCCCGGATCGGCGCCGAGTCGACGAGCTCCTTGAGCTTGGGCAGGCTGAACCGGCCCTCGTCGTCACGGCAGCCGAAGTAGGCGGTGCCGATCTGGAAGACCAGGTCGGCGCCGTTGCGGTGGTAGGGCGAGACCGCGCCCTCGCCGGTGTTGTGCAGGCACCCGGCCTCGGCCGCTCCGCGGTTGATGGCCTCGACGGCGTTGCCCGACAGCGAGCCGTAGCTCATGGCGGAGATGTTCACCACCGAGTCCGGCCGGAAGGCGTGACGGCGCCCGCGCGGCCCGCCGAGCACCTTCGCCGAGGGCAACCGCGCCTCCTGCCCCACCGTGCCGTGGGTGGGGTAGGCGTCGCCGAACGTGCGGTGGCGCACGATCACGTTGCCGTCGCTGTGCTCGAGGTCGTTGTCGGTGCCGAACCCGAAGTAGTTGTTCTGCAGCTTGGCCGAGGAGTACACCCAGCGCCGCTGGTCGCGGCTGAACGGCCGCTCCTCGTCGTTGCCGGCCACGATGTACTGCCGCAGCTCCGGCCCGATCCGCTCCAGCCAGAACCGGGCGTGCCCCACCACCGGGAAGTTCCGCAGCACAGCGTGTCGACGCTGCAGCAGGTCGTGGGCGGCCACGGCCCCGACCGCGGCCGTGGCGCCGAGCAGCGCGGTTCGCTTCATGGGACGACCCAACAGCACCGGGGCGGTGCTCGCCTCCTCCGCCGGGGTTTGCCGCACAACTACTGGTGGAAGTCGGTCCGCCCGCGCGGGTGGACGCGGGGCGGCCTGTCCGTCAGTGGACTTGCACCAGAGGTTGTGCCGGACGGGGGTCGATCACACGCTGCGGCGGTACTGGCCGCCCACCTCGAAGAACGCCTCGGTGACCTGGCCGAGGGTGCAGACACGGGCGGCGTCCATCAGGACGGCGAAGACGTTGTCCTCCGAGGTCGCGACCTCGCGCAGCCGGGACAGGGCCTCCTCGGCCTCGGTGGCATGGGCCTCCTTGAACTCCCGGACCCGTCGCAGCTGCGACTCCTTCTCCTCCTCGGTGGCACGGGCGAGCTCGACGTGGTCGGGGGTGCCGTCGTCGTCCTCGTGGCCGGGGCGGA